>CAMWME010000001.1 GCA_947175325.1 uncultured Clostridia bacterium
CCCCCTCCAACCCCCTCTTTTTTCGGCGCCCGCGTCTTTTGTTTAAACCCCCCCCTTAAAAATAAAACCGGCCGGGGCAATTTCCCCGCCCCCGCTTCAATTTTTAAAAGTCATTTTGCGTAGTGGCTAGCATCGTAAAAGGTGTTTATATTATTTATGTCGGATATGTCTAGTTCGTCAAAATATTTGCCGCTAAAAGAAATAACCCAATCACAACTTTTAGGTGCCGTTGTGGGTTCGGCGGTTACAAGTATTTTTTTGCCGTCGATTAACGCAGAAATATTTTGACCGTCAATATATTCGAACTCGATGCCGCAAGCGGTAAAGATTTGCTCGTAATGCACTTCAACGGTCTGATACGGTTGAACGGGAATAAGAATGGGACACACGTAGACGTCTTTACAATTCAAACTTAAATCGTACGCTTCAACGCAGTTATCTTCGCCGAGAATAATAACTCCGTCTAAATGCGTTGCGTATTCCCGATGCAGTTTGCTTTTTATCCGCGAAAGCGACGCGTCCTCCGTCATAATAAGTACGGTTCCTTGGGTTGATTTAATAATCACGCTACCGTCGTTGTCGTAAGCGGAAACGGAGACTTTATAGCCGTTTGCGGGTAAGTACGTTTGAGCAAGTACGCATATGGCGAGTACGGAAACGCCGCAAGTAGCAAGAACGCTTCTTGAAAGTATTTTTACGTTTATCTTGTCGGATACGGTCAAGGCTACGAGGAAATAAAGCGGTACGAATATTCCCGCCCCGAAGCTGTTTATGATTGCATTTTCGAAGTTTGCCGAAACCAGAAAAGACAGCACGGCTTCCAAAGGCAGTGCGGAGTATTGCATAATAAAGCTTGCTGCCGGAGGAATAATCATCGACAAAACCGTACCCGCAAACAACACCGTGAAAAGTATTGAAACGAGCGGTATTACCAAAATATTCAACAGTAAGCCGATTCCGCTTGCGTAACCGAATTTTGCAAGCATGACGGGGAAGGTGCCGACTTGAGCACCGAAAGAAGCGCTTACTCCCGACGAGATTTTGTCGGGGATTTTTATTCGTGTCAATCCTCTCTTAAATAGATTGGAAAATAAAAATATCCCGCCTATTCCGCATACCGATAACTGAAATCCGACGGAAAACAAGCTTAGCGGCGACACGAACATTATAAGCATAGCGGCAAATCCTAAATTGTTCAATCCGTCGCTTTTAACGTGAAAAAGTCTGGTAAGAATATTAATTGCACACATAATTACGGCGCGAACGGAGGAAACGGCAAACCCGCAAATCCATGCATACAAAATTATAGCAATTATGCGTATCACAGCAGATACGTACTTATTCGCGCGGCACTTTTTAAGAATAAAAGTAAGTATGCCGTATACCAGCCCTATGTGCAGACCGGATACGGCAAAAATATGCGCTATGCCGCCGTAACGGAAGTTTTCAAGCGCTTCGTCGTCAACGTACTGCGTGTCTCCAAGCATCATACCGTAGCATACGGACGCGGTATCGGAACTCATATTTTCGTAAAACGTGTTTTTAATAAGCGAGCGGATACTTCCCGATAATGAGAAGTGGTAGGTGGATTTCAGTTCGGAATAATTAGAACAAGTGTACTTTACGTTATCTTCGGCGTAGTAATTAAGTTCACCGTAAGGGAAAGCGTCGTTGAATTTCAACTGCGTGTAAAATTGCACGGTATAACCCACGTCGCAAAAGTCTCCGTATTTTTCCGAAAGGTAAACGCGCACTTTGCCGCTGAGCTTATCGTCGTATGCGGTTACGTTATCTGTGATAACGTATTCTCCGTAAGTGGTAGTGCCTTTTTCTTTAACGGTGCCCGTGATAAGATAAATTTGTTCGGTATCAACGTCGCAAACACGGAAATTCTGTAAAGTGTAGTAGCTGTTTAATGCGCCGCCCGTAAAAACAACGGCAAATACGGCGGTCAAAATCATCAGTTTTTTATTTTTTAGAATTAAGGTAAACAAAAAAATAATTGCGGTTAGAGGAACAACCGCAATCAGCCAAAGCATGCTTATTTCACTGTAACTGATAAAATAACCCGTTAATATGCCAAGCGCAACAATAGAAGCGATAAGTACGGGTATTCGTGCGTTAATTATTCGCTTCATAGGCAAAATATAACATAATTCGACAATTTTGTAAACTTATTTTCTGCCCCGTTTGAAAACTCGTTTTTAGTCAATAATTAAAATTATGAAATTTGAAAGCGTATGGAAGGCAGAAAAAAGAAATTATCCCGCACTTTACGGCAATGCGGAGCGGGACGTAGTAGTTATCGGAGGAGGTATAGCGGGCTATCTTACGGCGTTTAAGCTTGCGGAGGCGGGGCAGTTTGTAACGCTTATAGAGGCGGACGAGCTGTTCAGCGGCACGACGGGCAGAACCACGGCAAAAATCACTTATAACCAAGGCGGAGTGTATTACGACCTTTATTATAATTACGGCTTGGAAACAGCAAAGGCTTACTATAAGGCACAAGTTGACGGTATGCGCGGTTTTAAAGAGCTTAAAGACAAGTTTTGCATAGAGTGCGACTGGGCTGAAACTAATGGATATATCTTTTCGTGCAGTTCGGAAACCCGCCTTAAAAGAACCTTCAGCGTTATGCAAGATATAGATGCCGATTGCGAGTGGACGAGTACGCTTTCGCACTTTGATGCAATCGCCGCGATAAAATGCAGAAGGCAGTATTTATTCGACCCGCTCAAATTTCTTTGCGCCTTGCCGGTAAGGTTTGAAATCTTCGAACACACCCGCGCCATTGACGTTGACGTGCAAAACAAAACCGTTTTGACCGATAAGGGCAAAATCAAGGCAAAGAAGATAGTTGTGGCAACGCACTTTCCAATAATCAATTCACACGGTGCGTACTTTCTTAAGCTTCGGCAGTCAACTTCATACACCGTTGCAATAAATAAGCGGCTGACGGGTGAAATGTTTTTGGAGGAAAAGCAAGACGGAATATCAGTGCGCCCGTATGCCGGCGGAACCATTTTCGGAGGCGGCGACCACAGAACGGGAAGAATTAAGGACTTGGGGCACTTCCTCACGCTTAAAGCACGTGCTGAAAAGCTTTACGGCGCGGACACCGTTACTAACTGTTGGAGCGCGGAGGACGTTATGACCTTCGATGGTATGCCTATGACCGGGTTATACGCTAACGGCACTGACGGAGTTTTCGTAATAACTGGTTTCAATAAATGGGGAATGGCTAACTCTATGACTTGTGCAAACCTTATTTGCGACCTTGTTTTAGGCAAAGAAAACGAGTATGAAAAGCTGTTCTCGCCGCAGCGCAAAGTCAAAGGGAGCATGGGTGCGTTCGTTTCAAATGCATTGACCAATATTAAAGAAATAACTATGGGCTACTTCCGACTGACCACAAAGACGGAGGCGGATATAGCAAAAGGCACCGGCGCAATAGTAAAGTATAACGGCAAGAAACGCGCCGTCTACCGCGACGAAGACGGCAATCTGCATATTATAGGCAGTATGTGCCCGCATATGCACGGCGAGCTTAAATGGAATGCAGATACGCACACTTGGGACTGTCCGTGCCACGGCTCGCGCTTTGATATTCACGGCAACATTCTTTCCGAACCCGCATCCAAATGCTGCAAATACGAACAAACAAAAAAAGAAGGGTAATAGCCCTTCTTTTTTATTACGTTTTAAAGTTTGAAACAGCTGCCGCCGATGAACTCGCGAATTAACGAATTGCAAGGAATTATGGACTCGTCGTTTATCGGTTTGAAATATTTTAGATATTTAATCAAACGGTTGGCTACCAAGAATTGAGGGTCGGTGTCCTTAATTTGCTGTAAAGCGGGCAACGCTAAATTACGCAAAACGCAAAGCTCGTAAGAAAGGCTTGAATTATATACGTAATCTGCACCCTCTTGGTTGGGATATATCCACTTAAACTCACCTTGGCGGACGGACTGCCACATATCTATGGTATTTGCCGCGGGGCAGTTTCTGTATTGCATATCACGGACGATACGACGAATAAGGCGCAAATCCGTAGTGTTCAGCGGTGCGTGGTTATCAATATTGATTTGCACTTGGGGCGCAATGTAAATTTTAAACTTTTGGTGCTTGGGGATGGAGGAGGTCAGCATCTCGTTAAGAGCGTGAATTCCCTCTATAATGATAGGACTCTTCGCGTCTACTTTTATTGTTTTACCGGCTTCGCGCTTGCCTTTTTTGAAATTGAACTTGGGCAAAGTTACTTCTTCACCGTTAATTAAGTCGAACAAATCTTTGTTGAAAAGCTTTATATCCAAGCAGTTGATATGCTCTAAATCCAATTTGTCGATAGTCGTATTTTGCAGTTTGCACAAATCGGGTTTTTCCAAATAGTAATCGTCCATCGAAATCGTTACGGGACTGATACCGCGTGACTGCAACTCGATTTTCAAACGGTTACAAAAAGTAGTTTTTCCGCTCGAACTCGGTCCGGCTATGGCAATAAGCCTTATGTTTTCAATATCGGATTCGATTTTGTTGCCAAGCTCGGAAAGCATACCGTTATGCTTTGCTTCACACATTTGAACTAACTCTAAGGCGTCGTTTTCCAACCTATGGTTAATATCTGCAATAGTTTGCGTATGTACCTTTTTAGACCAAACGTATTCCTTTTGAAGAGTGCGACCATAGGTGGATTCCTCGACGAAAGTCGGAATCGTCGTGCCTAACTCGTAGCGGGGATATTGAATAATGATGCCGGGGCTGTACGGTTTTAAAACGTAATCGTGCAAACACCCCGTAGACGGAAGCATATAAGCGTGGATATAATTCAAGTAATCGCCGCACTTGTAAAGGTGTGCAGTGGGTTCGGGGCGGTATTGCAGAATATCGATTTTGTCAAGATAATTATTCTTTCTGTAAATTTCCTTGGCTTCCTCGGTGGTTACTACGATACGCTCTATTTTAAGGTTAGCGCTTATAATTCTGTTAACCTCTTTTTCAATAATGGGAGTAGCCTTTGAAATGTTAAATCCGGGGGTAAGCACTTGGCAGAATACCGAACGCGAAACGTTATAACTGAATCTTATGTTTACGTCGGGATACACGTTATGAAAAGCGTAAGCAATAACGTAGCGCAAAGTAGCCTCGTACGCTTTGCCCGCTTCGGCGTTATCCAAACCCAGCAAGGCAATTTCCTTGCCCTCGTTTTTGCTCGTAAGCATATAATTCAATTCTTTAACTTGCTGTCCGATACGGCAAACGCAGTAGCTGCATTTTTCGTTGTCGGGAACCAAGTCAATGACCCGTGTATTATCTTTAACTTGAACGTTTTTTCCTTGAAAAATTATATTTACCATTTCCCTTATCCTCTTAAAAGTAAATTTAAGTGTTATTATATTTTACCATATATTTCAAAAAAATCTAGACCTTTATATAAAAAAGTGCACTTATTTTACAAATCTTTGCTTTTAAGATTGCTTAATGCTTCTGCATTGTTGGATATTATCATACCGACAGTTTGACATCCGTTCATTGCTGAACAGTCGCCGCAAGTTTCGCACCCTTTACTGAGCGCACATTGTCTTATAGGACAAAGGCTATTGCAAAATGGTGTTTTTACTCCGTCCATGCGACAACCATCGCAGTTTATCATTTCCGGTGTAATTTTTACCCCGTTCATCTCCGACCAAAGTTTCGCAACTTTTTCACGTAAAGAATTATCGTTATTGAGTGTAGCCATTCTTGCATCACATTTTTCACAATCAAGACCGCAATATGCTATAAGTTTTTTCATAATCGTTTTATCCCTAAATTGTTGTCTATCGTAAAATTTTTTCTAAAAATTCATTTCGGCGAGTTCTTTGCAGATTTCTAAGTAAAAGGAGTAGATTTTTTCTTTCTTGCTTTTCGGTGTCATAAAATCTACTATTTGGCTATGGGAAACAGAACCCTCGATGCAGTTGCCCCTATAGTTTTCAAATACTGCGGAATTAACGGGTACCAGCCCGTCGGTTTCAACCTTATCGAAGTGTCTTGAAAATATAAGGGGAATACCCATAACGAAGTCGTCTTTTGCCTTCTTCATAGTCGTGGAAAAGCTTTGGCAGAAGATTTTATCCGAAAAGGGGAACGCCGTTTCTTCGTCGTGCTGCTGTAACTGTTTGCAAACGGTAAAGGAGTCGGGGTGCTTATCGCCGAAAATGTGGTACCAAAAATTTATCCAAAACGCAATGAATTTCAGCATAAATTTCGGTAAGGACATAATTTTGCTTGCCATAGGCGAGCCTTTATGCGGTGTGCAAAGGGTGGTGAGGGATGCAACCTTGTCTTGCATATGCAATTCGCTTATTAGGTATTTGCAGTCAAGCCCGCCCTTTGAATGGGCAATCAGGTTTATTTTTGCGGAATTTTCTTTCTTCAAAATATCTTCGATTTGTATTTTAAGCTGTTCGGCGTTGTTTTCGATAGTGCCGAAACCGTCTTGGTTACTTACGTAAACGCAATAGCCCTCGGCTTTCAGCTTTTTATCAATTTTACCGAACGCTTTAAAGATTTTGCTTTCTTTTAAAACGATTCCGTGTACTAATAATATCGGATATTTAGTCGGCAAAACAAACTCTCCTTGAACAAAACCCCGCTTGACAGATTTGCCAAGCGGGGTTTAACTGGTGCGGACGAAGGGACTTGAACCCCCATGGTTGCCCACAGGAACCTGAAACCTGCGCGTCTGCCAATTTCGCCACGTCCGCAAAACAATTGTGATTATAATAAAATAATTGAAAATTGTCAAGCCAAACCCGCCATAAATTTCATTTCAAAATTATATCGTCAAGCCTTTTTTCTTGCAATTTCGTGCTTTTGTGATATAATTTAAATTATGGATAATTTATATTGTTTCGTGGCGGTGGAGTTTGTAGACGACCCGCGCGTCGCGGGTTGGACTTATTGGTATCTTTGCCCGTTTGACGGTGCGGAAGTAGGTGACGAAGTGATCGCGCCGCTTGGCAGACACGACCACATTCAAAAAGGCGTAATAAGGAAAGTAATGTATTCCAAAGAAGAAAACGCGCCGTATCCTATGCATAGCATTAAAAAGATAAAAATTTTAAATAAGGCAGAAACAGATGTACAAAATAGTAAGTAAACGCGTTTTAAATCCCACGGTTACGATGATGGATATTTACGCACCCCTCGTTGCTAAAAAGGCTGAGGCTGGGCAGTTCATAATTCTTCGCGTTGATAAAGACGGCGAAAGAATTCCCCTCACCGTTGCGGGATACGACAGAACGGCGGGAACGGTTAAAATAATTTTTCAGATAGTCGGCGGCACGACTATGCTTTTGAACGCCAAAGAAGAAGGCGAGTTTATTGAAGACTTCGTCGGACCTTTGGGCTGTGCAACTAAAACCGAAGGAATTAAAAAGGTGTGCATCGTGGGCGGCGGCGTTGGCTGTGCAATTGCGTTGCCCGTTGCACAAAAGTTCCACGAGCTTGGCTGTGAAGTTCATTCTATAATCGGTTTCCGCAATAAAGATTTGCTCATATTGGAAGAAGAATTCAAAGCTTGTTCAGATAAACTTACGGTAATGACGGATGACGGAAGCTACGGCAGACAAGGCGTTGTTACCGTGCCGTTAAAAGAAGCTATAGAAGCGGGCGAAAATTATGACGAGGTTATAACCATAGGACCGCTTATTATGATGAAGTTCGTGGTTGCAACTACTAAGCCGTACGGCGTGCCTACAACCGTTTCAATGAACCCTATAATGATTGACGGAACGGGTATGTGCGGCGGTTGCCGCTTAACCGTAGGCGGCAAAACTAAATTTGCTTGTGTGGACGGGCCCGATTTTGACGGCTTTGAAGTAGATTTTGACGAGGCTATGGCACGCTCAAACGCATATGCGGAATTTGAGCAGAGAGCAAGAGAAAAGAACTGTAATCTTTTGAAGGGGGCAAACTAATGGCTATTCAACCGAAAAAACACGAAATGCCTACACAGCCCGCTTTGGTGCGTGCGCGCAACTTTGAAGAAGTCGCGCTCGGTTATTCGGAAGAAATTGCCGTTGCCGAGGCTCAGCGTTGCTTAAATTGTAAAAACAAGCCATGCGTAGAAGGTTGCCCCGTTAACGTGGCTATTCCCGATTTTATATCAAAAGTTAAAACTGGTGATTTTGAGGGGGCGTATCAGATTATTTCGGAAAGCTCTTCATTGCCCGCGGTTTGCGGCAGAGTTTGCCCGCAAGAAACGCAGTGTGAAAGCAAATGCACCGTCGGTATTAAGTTCGAGCCCGTCGGTATTGGTAGGCTTGAGCGCTTCGTTGCCGATTGGCACAATACGCACTTTAAGGGTGAACCGACTTTACCTAAGCCCAACGGACATAAAGTTGCCGTTGTTGGCTCGGGCCCTTCGGGACTGACTTGTGCGGGCGATTTGGCGAAGAAGGGCTACAAAGTAACCGTTTTCGAGGCGTTACATTTAGCCGGCGGCGTACTCGTGTACGGAATACCCGAATTCAGATTGCCAAAAGAAATAGTTGAAAAAGAAGTAGAAACGCTGAAAAAATACGGCGTAGACGTTGAAACCAACGTCGTTATTGGCAAAACTCTCACCGTTGACGAGCTGTTTGAGGACGGCTACGAGGCTGTTTTCATCGGCTCTGGCGCGGGCTTGCCTCGATTTATGGGAATTAAGGGCGAGGGGCTGAAAGGCGTTTATTCCGCTAACGAATTTTTGACGCGTGCAAACCTTATGAAAGCGTATCAAAGCAACGCACAAACGCCCATATTGCGAGCAAAAAGCGTTGCTGTCGTCGGTGGCGGTAACGTTGCTATGGACGCCGCAAGAACGGCTTTGCGGCTTGGTGCGGAAAGCGTACGCATAATTTATCGCCGCTCTATGGAAGAATTGCCCGCCCGTAAAGAAGAAGTTGAACACGCTGAGGAAGAGGGCGTAAAATTCGATATTTTAAGAAACCCCGTTGAAATTATCGGCTACAATAATCCCGAAGACAAGCGTGACCCTAAAAACGGCACGGTTGTCGGGGTTAAGGTTATTAAGTGTGAGCTTGGTGAACCGGACGAAAAGGGAAGGCGCAGACCCGTTGAAGTTGAAGGCAGTGAGTACGTCATTGACGTTGACTGCATAATCATGGCAATAGGCACAAGCCCTAACCCATTAATTAAAAATACCACAGCTGGGCTTGAAGTGAACAAGCGCGGTGGCATAATAGTTGAAGAAAACACGGGCAAAACTTCGAAGGAAGGCGTGTACGCCGGCGGTGACGCCGTTACGGGCGCCGCTACGGTTATTCTTGCGATGGGTGCGGGTAAGACTGCAGCAAAAGCAATAGATACATACCTTTCAAAAAAATAAGAATAATAAGGATATGTTAATAATGGAAGAAATTCACGAAGTATTTGACTGTGCGGATTCAATAAACGTTTATAACGGCGGCGCAAAAACGGCATATTCTTCGGGTGGTAAAGAGTATAGCAAAATTCTTGCGTGCTGGAACGATATGATTAACGGCGCACACGATATGCCGGCTTTCGGTGTAAGTCTTGACCGCTATACCAAAGAGGAAATGAAGAAAGGTCTTTGGGTTGAATTCGATTTTAAAAAGGTTTTGGAATGCAACGGAATGCCTTTTGAAAAGTTGCTTGTAAGCGTTGAAAAAGGCGCACAAGGCTTTAATTTGATAAGATATAACTCAGACGTCGGTTACGACGGCAGATGCTTCTATTTAGACCTTATTGGCAAAAATATGGGCAATTTTTACGATTTATTGTTAAATTTATAGTGTTTAAATAGTACTATGTCTGACATAATTAGCTAAAAACAAGCAAAAATTAATCAATTGTATGAAAAAAGCGGGTCTTAAAATGACCCGCTTTTATTTTCTTTTATTCAACAGATTTTTTATAAGCCGCGATTGCCTTTGACAGCTGGTCGGGGCAAGAAGTACCGTTTCTGCAAATTACACCAGATAGAAGATTTTCAATTTCGTCAATGTTTTTACCTTCGCAAAGACGGGCAACGCCTTGCAGATTTCCGTTACAGCCGCCTATAAATCTTAAGTTATGTAACTTATTTTCTTCATCAACTTCGAATACTATCTGGCGCGAACAAGTGCCGTTTGTGGAATATGTAAACATTTTGCCTCCTAATCACAAAGGTTTTCGTAAATAACTGAATAAACGTCAGCCGCTTTTTCTTCCCACTTCTTATATATGGCTTTTGCCGTTTTTTTGTCGGGAACTACGAATTTTAATTCCAAAAGTGGTTGAACCGGTGCAAGAATTTTCAAAGATACGGTGAAAGTGCCGTCAACGTTCTGATAATAGTCTGAACGGCATTCTTGCCTATTGCGGTATCTTGCGCTGTTCTTTTTAACAAATTGTGAAATTTCTTCTCTTACGCTCTTGGGAATATTTATGTAGAAATTCGCAAGAGATTCACGTCCGTCGGGGGTTATCGTGTAAAGAACGTCATCGTCCTCGTTCACAACGCAAATAAAATTGTCGTCTTTAAGTTTATGTATAATGTTGACACAGTCCATGTACCCCATCCAACTGTTGGAGGTGGAGCACATATCCACAATAGTACGCTCGGATAAAGCGCTTTCCATTTTATCGAAAACGAAAAGAATTATTAACTTGTTGGTTGAGGTTTCGCCTATGTTCAACATAATAAATCAATAAACTTTAAAAAATTACCTCTTTATTATACATAATAAATAAAATAAAATCAAGATTATTTGTTTAAAAATAATACAATTTTATAATAAACTGTGATATAATAAAAAAAACGCTTTACGCACGGTTTATAAAATTTTACGAGAGGCGAAAATATGTCTGATACGAAAGAACAAGTTTTATCATTTTTGGATAAATGCGAAGAACTTAAAAGCTGTAAATTTATTATGGCAACAACAAAAATCAAGGATTTATTGAAATGCATCGTCAATTGTCCCGATTTGTATAGGCTTTTTGAGACCGTAACTAACGGATTTAACTATCTCGAAGCAAAAAGCCAGTGCCTTTTAACGGTTAACGACGGAATTTTTACAAGAAGTTACGTTGTTCTTCCGCAAACGGTAGGGCAAAGACTTGCGTTCATTTTCTGCCTTTTGGTTGAATTTGATAAGGATAATATCAATTTAAATGATTTTTTAAGGCAGTACTTCCCCGAGGACGGAAGCTATTTTGCAAGTTATCAAGCGTTTTGTAACACGATAATTAAAGGTTTACAAGACTGTATTTCGCAAGTGTTCAGAGAGGAAATGGCTTTAATACAAGAAGAATCCGACAAATCTTCGCGTGCGGGTGAAATTTCATCGGCGCTCGGTGTCGCACTTTCTCAAGAAATGGATTTTATATCAAAAAGCCAAATTGCCGACGAAGAGAAGGAGAACGGCTTGAAAATGTTGACGGCGCTTGCTAAAAACCTTAAAGTAGGCAACGTGGAAAATATTGACGCTTTGCTTTGCGGATACAGCTATTTTGTTTTAAATAATAAATGCGTTTCGGAAGGAATAGCCGAGATTATTGAGCTTATCGAGGACTACGAAAAGACTTTATGAAGTTTTTTGAAAAGAAATTGCACGGCAAAACCATATACGACGGAAAAATTTTAAAGCTTGAAGTTGACGAGGTTGAGCTTCCGGACGGGACTACTTCAAAAAGGGAGTGTGTGCGCCATTCGGGCGGTGCTGCGGTGTTATGTGTGGTTGACGGTAAGGTGTTGCTTGTCAAACAGTACCGGTATCTTTACGGAAAGGAAATTTATGAAATCCCCGCCGGAAAGCTTGAAAGGGGAGAGGACCCGTTAATTGCTGCTGCCCGCGAACTAAAAGAAGAAACTGGGATGTCCGCAGACCTCATTCCGTATATCAAGCTTTATCCCACGCCCGGATATACGGATGAAATAATTCACGTCTATCTTGCGAAAAATTGTCGTGGCGGTGGTAACCAAAGTTTGGACGACGGTGAGTTTTTATCCGTATGTTCTAAGCCTTTAAATGAAGTTTTATCTCTTATCGAAAGCGGTGAAATTTGCGACGGAAAAACCGTTGCCGCGATATATAAATTCGTATCTGAAAGTAATTAAATCAAATTGTACTATAAGCCCCTACATTTAACGGTGTAGGGGCTTATTTCAAGCATATTACGGGGGCAACCGTGAAACTTGTTCCACAATTGCCCCCGTAATATGATGCAAATAACGCAATTTTGTTAATTTAACAGCCATGTAATCTGTCGAAGATAATTAGAGTGTTTATGGCAAAAAAATAAAAGGGTTTACCTTTCGGCAAACCCTTTTTTTTAAATTAGTTGCAACCGCAGCCGCAACCGCCGTTGCCACCGCCGCAGAGAAGGCTGGACAGCGTGCCGTTCTTCCACATACTGTATATAAGGGCAATAAGTATGGGGGTGCAGCTACCGGAAAGTACGCCTTCGAGACCGTTACAGCTGCAGCTGCTTGCTGCAAGCAATAAAAGTATCAAAATCCAAAGGCAGCCATTGTTGCCGCAGTTAGAGAATAAGTTCATAAGTGACCTCCTTAACTTCCTACGTGGCGGTATGTAGAGTTTTATTTTGTTGTTCCACGCAGGCTTCATCTGTAAAGGTTTAAAGCCTTTAACAGGTTTCGTATACTAAATAATATTTAAATTTTCTTAAAAATGTTACACTCCTTTTCATTTGCTTGAAAAATAAAATTTATTGTGTTAAAATTTATTTAAAACAAGATGCTTTCAGCCGCTACGTAAGGGTGGACTGTTTACAAGTATAATACTTTTATTGCTGCCGATATTCTTTTATAGAAATCGGACGGAGGCTTTTTATGAAAAGAGATAAAGCGCACTTTATCGCTTTTGTCGGCGTTATGTTTGCGCTGATATTCGTTCTGTTTTTATTGGAAGGCGCATTGTCGTTAGTTCTTGGAACAACGCCGTGTTTTCTTTCATTACCCGTCGCAATTGCGTTAAGTATTTATGATGATTGGAAAAAAAGCTTCATCGGCGGAACGCTTTTAGGACTTGCAAGCTGTCTTTTCTGCCTTATCTTTGCATCGCTTTTTATAGTTTATGCAAACCCGCTTATTAGCGTTTTACCTAGGTTTTTTATTGGCGTAACGTCTTACTGGGCGTATTTTGGGCTTTCTAAGTTATTCAAAAAAGCCAAAAGCGTGTTTGTACGGGAAAGTATACCCGCAGCAGTTGCCGGTGTTGTCGGTTCATTGACCAATACCGTTTTATACCTTCTTGCAATAAATATTTGGAGCGGTAATTTTATAGGGTCGCTTACTGCCATAATGAACGTTGCCGTTTCAATCTTTTTCCCCATAGAGTTGGCGGCTTGTCTAATTCTCGTGCCTATATACGTTGCGGTTCTTAAAAAAATCAACCATTCGCTTATAAATAAGCCTAAGAAAGTTATTGAAAGTACGGAGAACGTTTCTGAAAATGATAATTTGTCTTGACGTAGGTAACACGAATATAAAATTTGCCGTTTACGACGGAGATGTGCTGAAACTGAGTTTCCGCGTTGCAACCGAGCACAAGAAGACTTCAGACGAATACGGCGGTCAACTTCTAAGCATTTTAGGTAACAACGGCGTTAAACCGGACGATATAACCGGTGGAATCATTTCGTCGGTTGTACCTCAGCTTGATTACACTTTGGATAGGACGTGCAGAACGTACCTAAAAATTAAACCTATGATGTTGGCACCCGGGTTAAAAACGGGGCTAAACCTAAAAGTAGACAATGCCAAAGAAGTTGGGGCTGATAGGGTTGTAAACAACGTAGCGGCGGTTAGAAAGTACGGTTATCCGCTGATAATCGTTGATTTCGGTACGGCAACCACTTTTAACGTTATTAACGACAAGGGCGATTTTATAGGGGGCGTAATTGCACCCGGAATAAAGGGTTCTTTGGAAAGCCTCGTTAACGGAACGGCGAAACTGCCCAGAGTAGAGATAGAGCGCCCTTCAACGGTCATTGGTAAAAATACGATAACTAATATGCAGTCGGGCATATTCTACGGCTTTGCGGGGCTTGTTGAGTTTTTAGTTAAAAAGATTAAACGCGAAATGAAGTGCGAAAACGTAACCGTAGTAGCGACGGGCGGCTTTTCGGAAATTATAGCAAAAGAAATATCTTGCATTGACAAGGTGGACAAGCTTTTGACGCTTGACGGTTTAAAGTATCTGTATAACCTTAACAATACGGAGGAATAAAATGAAAAAAGTTGGCGTGGCAATTCTGGGCCTTGGCGTCGTCGGCGGCGGAACGTATAAAATTCTTACCGAGCACAGAGAGTTTTACAATAAAAACCATGGTGTGGATATTTCCGTTGAAGCTGTTCTCGAGCTTAATCGCGAGCGTGCGATGGCACTTGGCATAGACGAGAGTAAAATTGCCTCTAACATAGCCGAAATATGCTCTAATTCGGAAATAGATGTCGTCGTCGAATCTATTGGCGGAATTGAACCCGCAAAATCGTTCGTGCTTGCCGTTTTAAATTCGGGCAAGTCGGTCGTTACTTCTAATAAGGAGCTTTATTGCAAGTACAGCCACGAGCTGGAAAAGGTTGCAAAAAAGAACGATTGCGGACTGTATTTCGAGGCAAGCTGTGTCGGCGGTGTGCCGGTTATCCGCGCGCTTTTGGATAATTTGCAAGGTAATAAAATAACCTCGTTAACGGGTATAATTAACGGCACCACTAACTATATTTTATCGAAGATGTCCGATTGCGGAGCGTCTTATACCGACGTTTTGAAAGAGGCGCAAAAGCTGGGTTATGCGGAGGCAGACCCCACTTCCGACGTGGAAGGGTATGACGCTGTTTATAAGCTTTCAATACTTTCCAGTCTTTCATTCCATACGAAAGTACCCTATACCGAAATTTACCGTGAGGGAATTACGAGCGTTGACCCTACTGACATTCAATACGGTAAACAACTCGGTTATGCGTTGAAGCTTCTTGCCGTAGGCAAGAACGGTGAGAACGGAATAGAAGTCCGCGTTCATCCTACGTTTATAAAATCAAATCACCCGTTGGCAAACGTAAACGACAGTTATAACGCCGTTTATATTACCGGCGACAGCGTGGAGGACGTTATGCTTTACGGCCGCGGTGCGGGCGCTTTGCCTACGGGCAGTGCGATAGTGGGGGATATTATTTACTGCGCGACCCATCAAGGAAGTAATTATTCTACTTTTAAGAACACGGAAAAGGCTGACCCCGCCACAAAGTTTATAAAGAATTTTGAAAGCGAGTATTATTTAAGACTGTCCGTCAAGGATAAAACGGGCGTGCTTTCAAAGATAACTTCACATTTTTCAAAGCACGGAATAAGCATTTCCCAAGTAATTCAAGAGAAAGCGGAAAACGGGCAAGTGCCGCTTATCATTTTAACGCATCATACTTTAGAAAACGACGTAAAGAAAACGGTTGACGAATTAAACGCTTCGGGCGTTGCACGTGTCGCTGCCATAATAAGAGTTATTTCTTAAAAGCAAATTTAAGCCCCCGCCGATTAATCGGCGGGGGCTTCTTTTTTATTCTTCAACTTTTGAAAATCCCTTTTTGGGTTTATATTTAATGAACAGCTTATATCTGAATGCGTAAAGCAAAGAAGCAATCGTAATAAGACCCGCAGCTCCGCAGATAACTCCGATAGTGACGGGGGATATATCCGTAACGTCAAGGCATCTTACGTTAATCCACATTTGGTTAATTTCGGCCAGCTTATCCTCGAAGTCGCGCATAACGACGCTGCGGCTTTTAACGTTTTCGGGAGGATATTGTGCAAAAAGCTGTCTGCCGCGGTTGATTTCGCCGGTTGCTTTGTCAATTGCAAAGTCGTCCGAGTTGGCATCAATAATATATTCGCCGTCTTCTCCGAAGAAATAGCTTACGTCGTAAGGAAGTACTTTGTTTTCGTCTGCATCGTCTTCCGCACCGTAAGTCCAGTCCAAATACTCAAAAACCGTATCACCGGCAATAGCGGAGGTGTAGCCGATATAGTACATATTTCTTACTGCGTTTTTGGGGCGGGAGAGATAGTTTACGAAGGCCTCTGCGGCGGTCTGTCTTTTCTCGTTTCCGTCAATGCCGCTCTTTAACATAACCCAGCCGTCAAACCAAAGGTTTGCACACTCGTCGGGAACGGAATACCAAAGCTCGGTACCGTCGGCGTCAGCTCCGTCTAAAATGGTTATTGCATCGCCCGACCACTGGTAGTTTGCAATTACTTTACCCGTAACCATATCAGCCTTGCCGGAGTCTGTTTCAAAGGAATAAACGTTGTCCTTAATTCTTTTTAAGACGTCCTCGGCTTTTGCTATCGTTTCGCTGTCTGTGGCGTTCATTAAGTCGGTTAAATGCTCGCTATCAAGCTGCTGTGTAGTCAGCTGCTCGCTGTTGATAATACCTAGTGCGGCAAAGTAGGCGTCGCGCACGTTGTCTTTAATCGTAACTTGTCTTTTGTAATCTTCATTCAAAAGAATATTCCAAGTAGAAACATCTGCATCGTCTTTGATTTTGTCGGGGTTGTATACGATACCCGTCGTGCCCCACATATAGCAAGCTGCGTATTTCTCCCAACCATACTCCGTGAATATTCCTTTAATATAGGGCGAAACGTTCGTTGCGTATTCGCCGTTTTTAAAGTCGTCGGAATATTCTTGAATTTTATCCTCGGCAAGAAGTTTCATTATCATATAGTCGGAGGGGCAAACCAAGTCGTAAACGTCTCCCAAGCTTAAACGGTTGTATAAGTCCTCGTTGGTGCCGAAGGTGGAGTACTCAACCTTAACCTTGAAGCCAAAGTCACTTTCGCCGTTAAACCATTCTGCGAACTCGTCGTAAATGGCGTTTTCGCCGAAGATTTCTTCTCCGTTGTCAAGCGTGATACGCTCGTCATCTTTCCAACTGCCAAGGTCAATGTATTCTTCCCAACTGCACACGCGCAACGTAATTACTTCGTCTTGTTCCGAGCAACCCGCGAAGGTCAAAGCCGAAGCCCCGACGAGTCCGCAAGCGGCGGCAACGGATAAAATCTTTTTAAATTTTTTCACGCTTTGCCTCCTTTTTTCTGCTCGACATAACGTTCATAAGCAAAACTACGACGATAACAATTAAGAAAATGAGGGTTGAAAGCGCCCAAAGCGCGGTTTTAACTTCGGTCTGACTGCCCTTGGTTGCATTCACGACGTAAGTACTGATAGTATCGAAGGTGGAGGGTTTAGTGTAAGTGGTGACGAAGTAGTCGTCCAAAGAAAGGGTAACCGCAAGCATAAAGCCCGAAAGTATTCCGGGGATTAGCTGGGGCAAAACCACCTTAAAAAGAGCTTGTGCGGGCGTTGCGCCAAGGTCCAAAGCCGCCTCGTATAAGCTGTTGTCCATCTGTTTTAATTTGGGCAATATAGAAAGATAAACGAAGGGGGTGGTCAGCACGACGTGCCCTATCCCTAAGGGGATATAGGTGTCCTTACTTATTCTCAGCATAACGATAAGCAGAATGCAGATTGAAAAGCCCGTTACTATGTCGGCGTTGACTACGGGTATCTGATTTGCCGTATTGATAAGCGTTTTGGGGAGTTTCTTGGAATAAAACGTTCCTATCGCGCCGCAAGTTGCAAGCACGGTTGATATGCACGCGCAGACGAAAGCGAGAAGAATCGTGCCGAGAATCATATTTCTGAGTTCTTCGTTTTTAAACAGATTTATATAATTCTCAAATGAAAATCCGCCCATATTCGCGCCTACGACGGTAGCTTCCGAAAAGCTGTAAACGGCAAGCACGAGAATAGGAATATAGATAAACAAGAGTACGATGGCAAGCCAAATTATGCGTAAATACTTTTTCATAAAATCGCCCCCTTGTTGTTTGCGTCTTTATCGCTGAAACGGTTGGTTACAAGCGTAACGATGAAAATAATTATGAGTAGTACCAATGAAATCAACGAGCCGTTATTCCAGTCGTACGCGCTGAAATAACTGCCGATAAGGCTGCCCATTATATAAGTGTTGTTGTAAAGCATATCCAAAACGACGTAGTTCGTCATAGAGGGAAGAAGCACCATCGTTATTCCCGAAATTATTCCGGGAACGGAGAGGGGCAAAGTTACTCTTAAAAATACGGTTGCTTTGTTTGCGCCCAAATCCGAAGCCGCCTCTAAAAGACTGTTATCGAGTTTTTGCAAAGAGGTGTACAAGGGTAAAATCATAAAAGGCAAGAAGTCGTAAGTCATTCCTATCACGGAGTTCAAGAATGGATAGACCGAAATATTGCCCTCTAAAACCGATAAAACCTCTTTAAGCGCGGTAATTCTAAGCGTAAAGTTTATCCACATAGGAAGGATAAACAGAAGCAAAAGAACGTACTTTTTCTTCATTTTGCTTCTTGCAAGAATGTAAGCGGTGGGGTAGGCTATAACGAGGCAAACGGCAGTCGTAACAATTGCCACCGCAAAGCTGTACAAAAGCGTACCCAAAGTTTTCGTACTTGTGAAAAAGTTCACAAAGTTGTCGAAGGTGAAGTGCCCTTGCCCGTTAGTAAACGCGTAGTAAACTATTACGAATAGGGGCGCAATCACGAATAAAACCAAAAACACCGCGTAAGGTATGCATAGGTGCTTTCTGTTAAAACGCAGTCCTTTCATTTTATTTGCTCTCTCCCGCGGGCTTTAAGGTAAGCTTGATTTTGTCTTTCGGAATAATAATGCCTACGAAGTCGCCCGTGTTCCAAGTATCGGGGCAAGAAAGCACGTAATCTTCCTCGTTTTCTTCCGTTCTTACGATATAGCGGTAGTGGTCGCCCTTGTAAATCATTGAAATAATATTGCCTTGTGCGCCGCCAGCGTCCTTGTCGTCGCTCATCTGAATGTCGTTAGTATCAACTTCAACGTTTACTTCAACGCCCGTGAGGTCGACTTTTTCACCGTTTGCAGTGATAAGATAGCCTTCTTCGTCCAAATGAGAGGAAGGATAAAGCTGAGTAACGTCGCACTCGAACTCGCCGTCGCCGAACTTAACCGTATTGTTTTTAGTGATTTCACCGTCGTATTTGTTCACGGTGTAAACCTTTTCCATAAGGTGAATACCGTCGGGCTCTATTCTAAGACCGATGGTGCTTCCGACGGGGGCGGTGGAGGTGCTTTGAATAATGATTTCGAATTTACCAACGATTACGGTAATTTCGTAATGCACGCCCTTGAACACCGAAGAAATAACTTGACCTTTAAGCTGACCTTCGCCGGGTTTACAGATTTTTATATCTTCGGGGCGGACCACTACGTCAACAAGCTGGTTAATTTCGTAATCGTCGAGGCAGTCGAACGTTGCGCCGCAGAACTTAACTTTAAGGTTGCCGACGACCGTACCGTTGAAAATGTTGCTTTCACCTATAAAGTCGGCAACGAAGGTGTTCACGGGTTCGTTGTAAATCTCGGTGGGAGTGCCCGTCTGTTGAATATCGCCGTCGTTTATAACGACGATTTTATCGGACATCGTCAAAGCTTCTTCTTGGTCGTGAGTAACGTAGATAAAGGTTATGCCAAGCTTCTTGTGCATGTTTTTAAGCTCGACTTGCATTTCTTTACGCATCTTTAAATCGAGCGCGCCCAAAGGCTCGTCCAAAAGAAGAATTTCGGGTTCGTTTACGATAGCGCGGGCAATAGCTATACGCTGCTGCTGTCCGCCCGAAAGGGTGGAAACGCTTCGCTTTTCAAACCCTTCGAGGTCAACTATTTCAAGCGCCTTTTTAACTTTCTTGTCAATTTCGGCTTTCGTCAGTTTTTCTTTCTTGGTGTATTTTTCGCCCTTGTCGTTTGCGTAGGTACTTTCAATTCTTTTCAAACGCAACCCGAACGCAATGTTTTCGTAAACGTTGAGGTGGGGGAAGAGGGCGTATTTTTGGAAAACGGTATTGACGGGTCTTTTATTGGGCGGAAGGCGGCTTATGTCCTCGCCGTTCAAAAGTATTTTGCCCGAGGTAGGCAGTTCAAAGCCCGCAATCATTCTCAAAGTAGTGGTTTTGCCGCAGCCCGAAGGGCCTAAAAAGGTTACGAATTCACCTTTTTTAACTTCAAGATTAAAGTTGTCAACTGCTATCGTATCGTCGTCGAATACTTTTCTTACGTCGATAAGCTCGATAATGTTTTCGCTTTTGCTCATTTCGGTTCTCCTAACAAAAAAATAAAGACGACCTGAAAGTCGTCTTACCGTAAAAATGCATATATACGCATCTTTAAACTTATATCGTGTTTTGGACTTTTTAGAGTCTATATAGCAAATACTTTTACTACTCTTATTGACCGTTTCACAAGTGACGCCCTTCAAGGCTTTGATTATAAAGTAATCAACTTATAAAATTTGAGCTTTTAACTCAATCAATAATGCGGTTTAAACCGCGCGGGTATTTGCGTGAACTCTAAAAGTTCTATACCATAAGACGAGTATAAGGTAAAAAAAAGCCGTTGTCAAATAAAATTTAATAATATTTTCATTAAATAAGTTGATTTTTTAACCGTAATCGTTTAAAATCAATAAGGTACTGCGGAGATGGCTGAGCGGTTTAAGGCGCACGATTGGAAATCGTGTGACGGCTAATACCCGTCCGGAGGTTCAAATCCTCTTCTCCGCGCCATAATCCCGCCTAAATGGCGGGATAATTTTTTTAAAAATACGAGAATATTTAATGATAAAAAAATACTATTTAAATACTGAATCTTTGCCGGTTATTCCAACACCTCATGACTGGGTTATAAACAAAATAGAAGCTAATTCCGAGTTTTTAATTTTTTATTTGGAAGATACGGGAATTAATTATAACGGCGAACCTCCTCACGATTTCGCTCCTAATTCCAAATCACTTATTATGCGCTTGCATTTGGAGGACCCCGTATTTGAAGCATATAAATGGAAAAAATCGGTTTCAGGTAAAGGTTTTTTTGAGATTGACGCTAATAAATTATTAGCTATCCCTAAAAAACATACTTTGGAATACCTATATCATTACGTAGGTTATAATACTATAATCATAAAGCTGTATCAATTAGGACATATTTTGCTTGATATTTCTGCGGATTATGTTGAATTAGAGTGGTTATAAAAATCAAAACATAATTAAGCGCCGAGAATGGGCGCATTTTTATATCTCAGATTATGGAAAACGAATTTACTATTAAAAACAAGCCGATAACTTTTAAACTGGCGATTACTTTTACGGTTACTTCCGTGGCGCTTGCACTTACGATGGTTTTGCTGATTATCGCTTGCCGCATCTATGAAAAGAACGAATTTATTTGGTTTATAGAAATTATTCCGGCTGCGGCTTTGGTCGGCTCGATTTTAGGGCTTTACACTTTTTATAAAGAGGAGTTTTCTTTAAAAGACGGGCAGTTCAGATATGTAAAGGTTTTTAAAAAAGACATCGTAATTAAAGTGAAAACTTTATACTGTGTTTATTTGAGCCCTTTAGGATATAAAACCAAAATAGAGTTTATGAACTATAAATGCGAAATTTTTGAAACGATTTATGACGACGGTACGATTATGCAAGACGGAATATTTTTAGACGCACTTAGAAATTTGCGGATAGACGTAAAGAGGAACGGTTATGGCGACGAATAAAGAATATATAGATTATATTGCAGAACAGTTTAACGGCGAAGGGCTGACTTTTCGTCCGATGATGGGGGAGTATCTCGTTTATTACAAGGGGAAGCTGGTCGGAGATATTTGCGACAATAGGCTTTTAGTTAAGCCCGTTGAAAGTGCAAAAAGGCTTATACCCGACGCGGAATACCAGCTGCCGTACGAAGGGGCTAAACCGATGATTTTGGTCGACAAAGTAGACGACGGTGAATTTTTAAGGGAATTGTTTGAAGAAATGTATCCAGAGCTTCCCGAACCTAAGACTAAAAAGAAAGTGCAACAATGAAGATATATATGAAGGAAAAGCGGGGTTTTTAACCCCGTTTTTATTTTATAATTTTTGCTTATACCCGAGTTAAGTAATTACGTACGAGAATGAATAATTATGCGGTAATAATCATTTGAAACTGAATAAAAGCTGTGATATAATCATATCCGTAATAAAAATATTCATTTATTTATTTTAAGGAGAAGTATGAATTACGTAGAAAAAGTATTAAAAAATCTGAAAAAACAGAACCCTAACGAGCCCGAATTTCATCAAGCGGCTACCGAGATTTTAACCACGCTTGCACCCGTAGTTGAAAAGCACCCCGAATACGAAAAGGCGGGGCTTTTGGAAAGGTTCGTTGAACCCGAAAGAGTTATTATGTTCCGCGTTCCTTGGGTGGACGATAAAGGCAAAGTACAAGTAAATAAGGGCTACCGTGTGCAGTTTAACAGTGCGATAGGCCCCTACAAGGGCGGTTTAAGATTTCACCCGTCGGTAAACCTTTCGATTATTAAATTCTTGGGCTTAGAGCAGATTTTAAAGAACAGCTTAACGGGCTTGCCCATAGGCGGCGGCAAAGGCGGTTCTAACTTCGACCCCAAGGGCAAATCAGACAGAGAAATTATGGCGTTCTGCCAAAGCTTTATGACGGAGCTTTACCGCCATATCGGTGCGGACACTGACGTTCCCGCGGGCGATATCGGCGTCGGCGGACGTGAAATAGGATATCTTTTCGGCCAGTATAAGAGAATTCGTGACGAGCACGTAGGCGTTTTGACGGGCAGAGGACTTACTTACGGCGGAAGCCTTGTAAGAACGGAAGCAACGGGTTACGGACTTGTATATATCACCGAGGAGGCCATGAAGGCGCGCGGCGACAGCTTCAAGGGCAAAACCGTCGTGATTTCCGGCTCGGGCAACGTAGCTATCTATGCATGCGAAAAGGTGCAAAGCCTTGGTGCAAAAGTCGTTGCGATGTACGACAGTAACGGTTACGTTTACGACCCTAACGGTATCAAGCTTGATATAATCAAAGATATTAAGGAAGTTAAGCGCGGGCGCATAAAAGAATATGCGGAACGTGTTGCGGGCGCAACTTATAAAGAGGGTTGCAGTGGTATCTGGACTATTCCTTGCGACGTTGCTCTGCCTTGTGCAACACAGAACGAAATTGACGAAAAATCGGCTGAAATCCTCGTTAAAAACGGCGTAAAATATGTTGCCGAGGGCGCGAATATGCCTTCTACTTTGGAGGCTATCAGCGTGTTCCAAAACGGCGGAGTCGTGTTCTTACCCGCCAAGGCGGCGAATGCGGGCGGCGTGGCAACTTCGGCACTTGAAATGGCGCAGTCGTCGGGCAGAATGTTTTGGTCGTTTGAAGAAGTGGATAGCAAGCTGAAAAACATAATGATAAATATTTATCATAACATTGACGGCGCGGCGAAAGAATACGGCTATGAGGGCAACTACGTTATGGGTGCCAACATAGCGGGCTTTATCAAAGTTGCAACCGCAATGATGGCGCACGGCATAGTATAAATTTTATATCTATTATATAAACCCGCAGTTTTGCGGGTTTTTTTCACGCTTACATTATTTGACAAAATACTGCGTATTTGGTAAACTTAAACAGATAAAAGAGAGGAAAGGTATGGTAGAGGTATTAGTAACTTCTTTAAACGCCGTAGTGCCAATAATTTTACTTATACTTTTAGGCTACCTTTTAAAGCGGTTTAAATTTCTAAACGATAACTTCGTAAAGATAGGAAACAAGTTCGTATTTAAGGTTTGCTTGCCGTGTATGCTGTTTTTAAATATTTACGATAAAATGGATACGTTTTCGGATATCCCTTGGGAAGTCGTAATATATGCGGTAGTAGCAATCTTGGTCATTTTCGGTTTAGGGCTTGTAACGGCGATTTTAACCACCAAAAAGAGGAATAGGCGGGGCGTTATATTGCAGTGCGCTTTCAGAAGCAACTTCGCAATAATCGGACTTGCATTGGTTGGAAATTTGGGTGGAGATGAAGCGCTTGCCGGTATAATTTCAGCGTTTTCTATTCCGTTATTTAATATTTTGGCGGTAATTTCTCTTTCCGTTTTTGCCGAAGAAGAAACGCCCGCCGAAGAAACGGCTGTACAGACGGATATTTTCGACCAAGCCATGATTGAGGGCGCGCAATCTTCGCCCGGTGTAAAAGCGGTTAAATCAAAGCACAGCGTTAAAAGTATACTTTTAAATATCGTGAAAAACCCGCTGATTATAGGCGTTTTCGCCGGTCTTGTTTTCGTGGCTATTCGAGAAATAGAAAGGGCGTGCGGCGGCGTTAAAATTGTTGAAATAGACGGTAAAGAGGTTGAAGCGGTAGTTTTCAGCCTTAAAGAGCATTTAAACTTTCTGTACACCGGCGTGGATTATTTAAGGAAGATTGCGTCGCCACTTGCGCTTATAGTTTTGGGCGGACAGTTTAAGTTTACGGCGGTTAAAGGTATGACGAAGGAAATCGTCGTCGGAACCGTATGGCGCGTTCTTCTTGCACCTCTGATAGGCGTAGGCGTAGCAATTATTTTAAGAACTTATACGGATTTATTCACTTTTGAATTGTCAGCAGTTTATCCTACTTTGGTTGCACTTTTCGGAACGCCCGTTGCTGTTTCAAGCGCAATTATGGCTGGAGAAATGAAAAACGACGAACAACTTGCCACACAACTCGTAGTATGGACGAGCTTGTGTTCGATAGTAACTATTTTTATTACGGTATTTTTAATCGGAATATTGGTGTAACTTATGAAAATTCTAACATTAACACCCAAAAGCGCAACGTTTGAACTTGACGGCAATTTGTCGCCGTATTTCAGCGGAAACAACTTTTTAATAGAGCTTAACGATAAGCTGGTTCGGCAAGAAAACCGCAACGTTTTCTCTGTTTTCGGGCTTGCCCCCAACACCGATTATGTGTGTAAGGTGAACGGCGAAAGCGTGAAGTTCAGAACGACTCAAGCTAATCTTGAAATAAGTATTGAAAAATTCGGGGCGTTGGGTGACGGTATCCACGATGATACCGGTGCGTTCAATGCGGCTATGAACTGCTTGCCCGAAAATTCGATTTTAACGGTGCCCGCGGGTACGTATTCCATAAAGCCCGTATTTATGAAAAGCGGGATAATGATTTATCTTGAAAAGGGCGCTAAAATTTGTGCAGCCCCCGCCCGCGGCGATTATCCTATTTTGCCCGGCGTGCTTGACGGTATTAACTGCCGCCGTAATATTGGCACTTGGCAAGGTGAAGAGGACGACTGCTTTGCCTCAGTTTTTACCGCTTACGCGCAGAATAATATTGCAATTGTCGGTGAGGGCGAAATAGATTGCGGGGCAGTACAAGGCGATTGGTACTTTAACCACAGAGTCAAAAGGGGTGCGTGGCGCCCTCGCGGATTATTCTTTAACCGTTGCGACGGCGTAACCGTACTCGGTATTACGGTTAGAAACACGCCAAGCTGGAACATTCACCCGTTCTTTTGCAGTAACGTAAAACTGTACGATTTGGTTCTTGAAAATTCTTCGGATATGCCTACGACGGACGGCATTGACCCTGACTGTTGCACGGGTGTTGAAATCGTCGGTGTAAAAATTTCCGTCGGTGATGACTGTATCTCGCTGAAATCGGGAACGTACGAGTTTGCAAAACGCTATAAAACGCCTTGTAAAGGCGTAACTATAAGAAACTGCCTTATGCGCGAAGGACACGGCGGCGTCGCGTTCGGAAGCGAGCTTTCGGGCGGGATAGAGGACGTTACCGTATCCAAGTGTCTTTTCGAGGGAACGTATAGGGGACTTAGGATAAAGACCCGCCGAGGCAGAGGCAGAATAGGCAAGTGCGACGGCGTTACTTTTTCCGACATAGTAATGAAAAGCGTAAAAGTACCCTTCGTCATAAACATGTATTACAATATGGGCGACGAAACGGGGCACACGGAATACGTATGGTCTACGGAAAAGCTTCCCGTTGACGAAAGAACCCCGCAGATAGGTTCGTTCGTGTTTAAAGATATGGTCTGCACGGGTGTTGAATATGCCGCCGCAGCTTTCTACGGTTTGCCCGAATCGCCTATTAAAAGCATAACCTTTGACCACGTAAGCTTTACATACAACGAAAACGCAGAGGAAGGCTATGCCGTTATGCGTGAGAAAAACGTTGCCGTGAAAAATCAAGGTCTTGATTTTAAATGCGTTGAAAAGGTTCTACTTAAAAACGTAGTAATAAGCGGCCAAATCGGTGAGCCGGTTTTAACCGAGGACGTCAAAAAAATAACTATTACAAAATAAATTTTAAAGCGGTGCAATTATTGCGCCGCTTTTTTCTTGACTAAATAATACTAACTTGCTATAATCTAAAACAAGTGTTGCAAAACAACAGTTTTAAATAAGGAGAATTTATGCCACCCAAAGCAAAATTTTCAAAAGAAGAAATAATTGACGCTGCGTTTGAAATTACGCGGCGTGAGGGATTTGACGCTTTGACAGCGCGCTCTCTTGCGGCGGAGCTGGGCAGCTCGCCTCGCCCGATTTTCACAGTATTCAACGGAATGGAAGAGGTGCAAAGCGAGGTCAAGGCTGCCGCAACCAAGCTTTACGAACAGTATGAGGACGAAGGTATGAGCGGCGAAAACGCCTTTAAAGGTTCGGGCACGGGTTATATCCGTTTTGCCGCCGAACAGCCTAAGCTGTTTCAGCTTCTATTTATGAAGGAGCGTGAAGGCGCTCCCGACCTTGGCAACATACTGTCAATAATCGATAACTATTACGAAAAGATTTTAGGTGCGGTTCAGTCGGAATACGGTTTTTCCACGGAAACGGCAAAAAACATTTATTTGCATATGTGGATATATTCGCACGGAATAGCGTCCCTACTTGCAACCAAGGTTTGCGCTTTTACTAACGAGGACGTTTCGAAAATGCTTACTGATGTATGTTCAAGTATAATAAGAAAATACAAAGCGGAGGGAAGAAAATGATTAAAGCAGAGAATATTGTAAAAACCTACAACGGCGGCGCGGTAGAAGTTCTTAAAGGTGTTTCGCTCGATATTAAAGAGGGTGAAAAGGTAGTAATACTCGGTGCGTCGGGTTCGGGTAAATCAACGCTTTTAAGCGTTCTTTCGGGTTTAGAGCGCATGGACGGAGGCAAGGTTTTTTACGACGATAAAGATTTGTCTTCTATGACCGAAAAACAGTTGACGGAATTCAGAAGAAATACCGTAGGCTTTATCTTTCAACAATATTACCTGTTGCCTCATTTAAACGTTGAAAACAACGTCAAAATGGGCGCGGACTTGATAGGCAACAAGGATTTCCGCGAAATTATAAAGGCGGTGGGGCTTGAAAGTAAGCTTAAAAATAAGCCCGCAGAATTGTCGGGCGGTGAGCAGCAGCGCGTATGTATTGCACGCGCATTAGCTAAAAATCCGAAGGTTCTTTTCCTTGACGAGCCGACGGGCGCTTTGGACGAAAAAACGGGTAGAGAAGTTCTTGACTATATAATAAAGTCGCAAGGAGAGCGCGGCTTTACCATGGTTATGGTTACGCATAACCTAAACATTGCCGAAACTGCCGACACGGTTATAAAAATGAACAGCGGCGTTATAACAGAAGTTTATCACAACGCAACCCCTAAAACGGCGTTTGAAATAGGGTGGTAAGCTATGGTTATAAGTTTAAAAGACGGCTTAAAGCTGTTCGGTATAATAATAGTGGCGTTCTGTGCAGTATTCGTCTGTACGTTCTTTTTGAACTTTTACATGGACGCCGTAGCGATTAAGGATACGATTATTGAGGCACAGAAAACTCTGTACGACGCGCAGCTTGCAACCGCAAGGTTTACAAGCGCAATAAGCGGCGGGTTTCTTGCATTAATCGCCGTAGTAATGATAATCTTTTACGAAAAGCTGTATATCGACGGACACTTGCGCCAGCTCGGTATATTAAAAGCGATGGGCTATTCAAACGGCAACATCGCACTTCGGTTTTGGGTATTCGGTCTTAGCGTATTTATCGGCACAGCGTTCGGTTTCGCTGCGGGGCATATTGCAATGCCGTACATATACGATAGTCTGACGATAGACACCTTGGTTATAGATATTCATTTCCACGCGATATTGCTTATTATGCTCGTGTTTGTGCCTACGATTGTATATTCACTGTTTGCGTGCGGTTACGCGTATCTGGCACTTCGCCGTCCCGTTAACGATATGTTGAAAGGAAGGGTAGAGAAGAAAATAAAGAAGCGCAAAGAAAAACCCGCAAAAGCGGGCAAGGAGCGTTCGTTTTTGGTTGAAACTTGCTTCAAAACTCTCGGCAGTAAGAAGTTACTTGCATTCTTCATTGCGTTTGCGTGTTTCTGTTTTTCCGCTATGGTGCAGATGGGCGCCTCGATGAAGCAGCTGTCAACCGAATCGATGGGCTTAATGATTTTGTTAATCGGCATAGTCCTTGCCGTAACCACGATGTTTATGGCGGTTACCTCGTTGATAAAGAATAACGTTAAAACCGTTTCAATGATGAAGGTTTTCGGGTATTCGATGAATGAGTGCGCCTTGTCGGTATTCGGCGGTTACGTGCCGTTTGCCTTTTTGGGGTTTGCCGTCGGTACGGGTTATCAGTACGGGCTGCTAAGTTTGATGGTTAATATCGTTTATAAGGACGTGGCAGCGGTGCCCGATTACAGTTTTAACGTTCCGGTTTTCTTTATTACTCTTGCTTGTTTTATCGTGCTTTATACTGCGGTAATGGCGGTGTATGCGTTCAAACTGAACAAAGTTTCCGTAAAGGAAGTTATGCTTGAAAATTAAATTTATTATATAATATAGAAACAGCGGCAGACATCTGTCAGCCGCTGTTTTTGGTAAGTTATATTGATTCGTTGTAAAAATGTAATGCTTTATTTAACAGTTTACCTTGTTTACTGAACACTTTATTAATCATACAAAAATAATTGTCTGGTATGCGATAGGTAGACGGTAAAGGATTAACCGCAAAGTTGCACGAAAATAAATAGTGATACGGTTTATCATACTTTCTTTCATTGCCTTCAAAGAATATATTTAGACATTCCGATATGGTATTTAGCAAGTTCCATTTTTCTAATATGTCTTTATAATCAATAGGATTTGAAGGTGCAATGTCAAAGTCATACTTTACAACTTCGCTATCTAATTTTAAAGAGTTTTTTGAGCAAAATTCTGTAAGCTTGGCAAGGCTACTAAAACATTCTATATGGTGCTGGCTATGAAACAGTTTATCATTGCCCTTTTCATCGTAATAATACCCTACGTAATATAAAATATTTTTCCATTTAATTATAACCGGAAACACTTCTTGATTTTGAAGATTATTGAATAAAATTTGTTCCATATTTATTAGTTTGCTTTCACTATTTTTAAAAAATAATAGCACAATTTAATTAGTATATCAAGCAATACAATGTGAATATTTGCTGGGAATCTGCCGTTTCCCGTAAGGAGCCCTCGGCAGAGCGTCGTCGCAATGCTCCTCGCACGAACGCGTGTTCAATTCAAATCAACGGTATAAAATAGCCGCGCAAAACAAAGCGTTTTGCGCGGCTATTTGGTACTCCCGCTGGGAATCGAACCCGGAACGGCCCCTTAGGAGGGGGCTGTTATATCCATTTAACTACGGAAGCGTAATTGCTTTTCGAGTGGAGAGGGAAAAGCAAAATAAAACTGAAAAATAAAAGCGAGCGTTTTTGCGCTCGCTTAAAATTCTTTTTACGCCATTGCGTTGAGTTTTTTCGCAAGACCTGACTTTTTGTTGGCTGCCGTGTTCTTTTTAAGAATACCCTTCGAAACTGCGCTGTCGATTACAGAGCAAGTGTGGGGGAACAGAGCCGTAGCCGCTTTCTTATCGCCGCCTTCAACCAAAGCAAGGAACTTCTTAATCTCGGTTTTAACCTCGGATTTGATAGACTTATTTCTCGCGGTTTTCTTTGCAGTTACAAGAACGCGTTTTTTCGCTGATTTTATGTTAGGCATTTCATATCTCCTTTGGATACTTTTAACATTAATTCTTTGTAATTTTATCACAAAAAAACCGTATTGTAAACTGTTTTTTATCGGCTTTTTGCAATTTTTTTAATATATTTTACGTTAGCAAAATATTTATATATAGTAATGGATTTAGCTGAATTTTCACCGCAAAAAGTGTGTTTTTTCGACAGCGGAATAGGCGGGTTGAATTTGTTATACGAATCCGCGCTGAGACTGCCCGAAGCAGAGCTATATTATTTTGCGGACAACTTCAACGTGCCTTACGGCAATTTGCCCGACGAAGAGCTTGAAAAAGCCGTTGACGAAATTTTTTCGGAAATTGCTAAAATTAATCCGACGGTTGCGGTTATAGCTTGCAATACGGTTACCGCAAGGTGTGCCGAGCGTTTGCGTAGCAAGTATGATTTTCCCATCGTCGGCATTCAACCCGCCGTAAAAGAGGCGGTGCGGGCGGGAGGCAAGTGCGTGGTGTTTGCTACCCCCGCGACGGCGAAAAGCGCAAGCTTAAACAAACTGATTAAAGAGTACGGCAACGATTTAACGCAAGTGGTTGCTTGCCCTAAATTCGCTCAATTCGTAGAGCAAAATATTTTTAATTTGAATGAAGAAGAACTTATGAAATTGTTACCCGATTTAAAGGCAGATACGGTCGTTTTGGGGTGTACGCATTATATATTTGTTAAAGAAACCGTACAAAAAAAGTACGGTTGTCCCGTGTTTACGGGTGTTGATGGGACGGTAAGGCGCATTTTAAAGCTTTTAGGCGTAGAAAATAAACAACAAATAGTGCCGTTTAGTCCCAAAATTACGTTTGTAGGAGGTGATGAACAGAAAAATAAACGCGTGTTTTACGACGTTTTATGTAGGTAAAATTGGCTCTGGGGAAATTTTTCCCAAAAAATCCCAAAAAATTCCTAAAAAGGGTTGACATTGGTATTAAAGGGTGGTATAGTGTTGCTATAAACCTACAAAAGGGCAGTTTTCTCATGTTTTACTTGACGGGTGAGTATTCTCACCAAATGGACACGAAAAACAGAATAAGAATTCCCAACAAATTGAAGGGGGAAGAAAAGGCACTCTTTTTTGCAAAGGGACCTAACAGCTGTATTTACGTGTACTATGAGGAAGCTTTTCAAGAGCTTTGCCGCAAGATTGAGGAAAACAACAAACTTACCGACGAAAGACAGCGTAAAGCCGTAAGAATTTTTGAAAAGTCAGCTTTCCATATCGAAGGCGACGGACAAGGCAGAATGGTTCTTCCGGTGTTACTTAAAGAACATGCAAAAATCGACAAAGAACTCGTCATTTGCGGCGCAGGTAGTCATATAGAAATCTGGGCTAAGGAAGTTTACGACAAGTACTTCGAGGGCGAAGAAGAGAACTTCGACGACATGTTCAATATACTTGGTATATAATGAAAGAATTTTCTCATATTCCCGTGATGCTTGAGGAGTGTATGCAAGGTCTTAACCTTAAAGACGGCGGCGTATACTTCGACGGTACGGTGGGGGGTGCCGGACATTCATTTGAAATTCTTAAAAGGACAGCCCCTACAGGAAGACTTATAGCAACCGACTTGGACGACGATGCTATATTGGCGGCAGAGAGAAGGTTGTCGGTCTTCGCGGGCAGATTTGAAATTTACCAATCTGACTACAAGGACTTTGAAAAAGTTTTAAGCGAAGCGGGCGTTGAAAGCCTTGACGGGGCGATTCTTGACTTCGGCGTATCGAGTTTTCAGCTTGATACCGAGGAGAGAGGGTTTTCGTACATGAAGCCTAACGCGCCGTTGGATATGAGAATGGACCAAAGCCAAGAGCTTACGGCAGAAATTCTTTTAAACGAATATCCCCAAAACGAAATTTCAAAAATATTGAAAGAGTACGGGGAAGAAAAATTTGCGTCTTTGATAGCCGCGAACATCGTTAAAGCGAGAACCCGAAATCGCATAACGACTTGCGGCGAGCTTGTAGAAATAATAGAAAGTAGCATACCGAAAAAGTTTCAGCAGAACGGACCGGCGGCAAGAAAGAGCTTTCAAGCAATAAGGATTGCCGTCAACGGAGAGCTAAAAGGGCTTTACGAGTGTGTTACGGGGCTTACGAGAAGGTTAAAAAAGGGCGGAAGGATAGTTATTCTTACTTTCCATTCACTTGAAGACCGTATAGTTAAGCAAGCGTTTAGGTATCTTGAAACCGACTGCATCTGCGACAAAAATTTACCCGTTTGTGTTTGCGGAAAAGTGCAAGAGGTTGAGGTTATCACAAAAAAACCTATTATTGCAAGCGTTAAGGAAATGGCCTTAAATTCGCGCTCTAAGTGCGCTAAACTTAGAATAGCAGAAAAAATCATTTAATATGCGATAGGGAGAAAGTTATGGCAGTCGCGGTATTGGAAAGGGACGTTAATACCTTAGAAAAAATTGAAGAAGAAAGGAAGGTTGGCGGTTTTAATGCTCAAATGTCCGCTGACGAGCAGCATAATGCTCAAATAAGCGAAATTTATGCAAGGCTTATTAGCTCCAACAATAACGTGGACGAAGTTTTGGGTAGGTCGCAGCAAGCGGTTGAGTCCAAGCCCCGTAACGAGCTTTTTGCTAAGCCTTATCTTGTGGAAAATGCAAGGGCAGACGCGGAAATTTTCCGTGCGGACAGCCCCGTAAACCGCAAGGCTTTAGATATGCAGCCCGTAATGGTCGCAGAGGATAGCGAGGAAGAGAACGAGGATTTGCGTCCTACTTCGACTACTATTCAATACAAGACCTACGGCGTTAAAAAGACTGAAGAAGTAAACGTTGAGAATGCCAACACGGAAAAGCGTGCGGGTTTATCTAAAAAGGAAAAGATAGTTATTGCCGCGGTAGTCAGCATAATAGTAGTAATGCTTGTTTTGATAATCGTTAACTCGGCTGTCATTTCGGGCATCAATGCGGATTTAGGCTCGCTTCAGTCGTCTTTGGAAGTTGTTAAGGGCTCTTATGCAGGGATAAGCGACGAAGTTTCTACACTTAAAGACGCCGCGGAAAACGCCGCAAGGGAATATGCTATATCGATAGGTATGGTAGGCTAAGTTATTTAGGGTGTATATGGGGGTCAATTAAAATTTTTAAGTTTAATAAAAAAGGATTTTCTCTAACTGTATTACAAAAGAGGTTATTGTCATTAGGAATGGCAATAACCTTTATTTTTTGCATAATTTTAGGTAGGCTTTTATACGTGCAAGTAGCTTGGGGGTATGACTTACAAGAGCTTGCGACGGACCAATGGAACAGAGAAATTCCGGTGGTTGCGGCGCGCGGAATTATTTCCGACAGAAACGGTACGGTGCTTGCCGGCAACAAAACGACTTACAGCGTATTTCTGCGTCCAAACGCGGTGCAAAATGCGGAGTACACATCAACTATTTTAAGCGGTTTATTCAATTTGGACCCGAAGGTTATCCTTGATAAAATTCAAGGCGGCAAGGTGTCGGAAGTTACCGTGGCACGGCAAGTAGGCAAAGAGAGTATTGAAAAATTAGTTTCTTACGACCTTGCGGGCGTTTATTATTCACGCGATAACAGCAGACAGTACACGTACAACGACGCGCTGTGCCAAGTGCTGGGCTTCACTTCAAACGACGGCTCGGGGCTTTCGGGTATTGAAAAGTATTACGACAATATCCTAAGCGGTATCAACGGCGAAATTACGTATACAACGGATATTATCGGAATTGAAACGGAAAATTCTGTGGTCGTATACAAGGCGGCAAAGAACGGCGACGAGATACGGCTGACTATAGATATGGATATCCAGCTTGCAGCGGAGAACGCTATGCGAAGCGTTTACTCGTCAAGCAAGGCGAAAGCAGTATCGTGTATAGTACTTAACCCGCAAAACTTCGATATTCTAGCACTTGTAAACTATCCGTCTTACGACTTAAACGACGTCCCCCGCGACGACACACAAACCTTGAACGCGCTTTCACGTAACGGACTTGTGAGCGATATTTACGAGCCCGGTTCAACCTTTAAGGTCGTTACGGCGGCGGCAAATATCGAGGAGTATTTGCAAGGTAACGTCAAAGCGTTTTCAAATTCGTACGTATTTAATGGCAGTAGAACGAGAACTGTAGACGGCACTAAAATCAAGTGCTGGTCTGACCACGCAAACGGCAAGCATTCAAACCAAACGCTTGCGGCTGCACTGAATAACAGTTGCAACCCTTGCTTTACCGATATAGCGTTGTCTTTGGGCAGTGAAACTTTTTACGAGTATCTGAACGCCTTCGGCTTCGGTAACGTGACGGGGCTTGACTTTACCGGTGAAGCGTTGGGAATGCTCGTGCCTCAGACGGCGGTGCGCGACTGTGATTTGGCGCGAATAGGATTCGGGCAGACGATTGCGGTTACCGGTGTACAGCTCGCGTGTGCAGTGGCGGCGGCCGTGAACGGCGGTAACTATTACGTTCCCCACTTTTTAAAAAGCATAGTATCTGCGGACGGAAAGACCGTTTCGGAATACGCGCCCGTGCTGAAAAACAAAGCCATAAGCGAGCAAGCCTCGGCTTATCTTGCGGAGATGCTTGAAGGCGTAGTTACGGAAGGCAGCGGCACGAAAGCGTATATTGAAGGTTACCGTGTCGGCGGCAAGACCGGTACGGCGCAAAAGTACGAAAACGGGCACGTTGCACAAGGCAAGTACGTTTCGTCTTTTTGCGGGTTCTTTCCCGCAAACCACCCCGAGTATCTTGCACTTATCGTAGTTGACGAGCCTCAAGGAACTTATTACGGCAGTGCGGTTGCCGCACCCGTCGCAAAAGAAATTTTTGAGGATATTATCCGAATAAAGAATATTGAACGGTATGCATAAATGAAATTAAACGAGTTTTTGAAGTACATACAAGTGAAGGAAATCGTCGGGAATACCGATATAGAAATAAGCGGGCTTTGCGCCGATAGCCAAAAGGTAAAAGAGGGTGATTTATTCTTCTGTTTTGCGGGTGCAAAACACGATTCGCACGGGGATATGCTTGAAATAACGGACAACGGCGCAGTTGCCGTAGTGTGCGAAAAAAGGTTGGATTGCCCCATAACTCAGATAATAGTAGACAGCGGAAGGGCGCAGATTGCCCGCGCGGCGCAAGCGTTCTATAATTTTGCGGATAAAAAGCTGAAAATTGTTGCCGTAACGGGCACGAACGGCAAGACTACGATAACCCATATGCTTGCAAGTATATTCCGTTCAAACGGGCATAGTGCGGGGGTAATCGGAACTTTGGGCATAAGTTACGGTGAAAAATTCATATCGCCGGAGCTTACTACGCCGGACCCTATTTATCTGTATTCGGTGCTCGCGGATATGGCGGCGGCGGGCGTTAAGTACGTTTTTATGGAAGTTTCCGCGCACGCCCTTTATTACGATAAAATTTACGGACTGAATTTTGAGGTAGGAATATTCACCAACTGCACGCAAGACCATTTGGATTTTTTCGGCGATATGAAAAGATACGCTGACTGTAAAAAGCTTTTGTTTAAAGACGGACGGTGCAAAAGTGCGGTTATTAACTCGGATGACGCGTTGGGAGTTGAAATTCTTTCAACGGTAAAAAACGCAACGAGCTACGGGCTTAAAAACCCAGCCGACGTGTTTGCAGTGGACGTAAGGGAAAGCCTTGACGGCACGACCTTCGTTTTAAACCTTGAAGACGAGCTTTACGAAATCAAGCTCTGCTTGCCGGCAATTCACAACGTGTACAACGCGATGGCGGCTGCCGCTTGTGCAAAAATTCTCGGAATAAAGATAAGCGATATAGCAAAAGGCTTGTTCGGTTTAAAGAACGTTTCGGGCAGACTTGAAAGGGTTGCAAGGTACAACGGAGCGGATATTTTCGTGGACTTTGCCCACACGCCCGACGGCTTGGAAAAATCGTTGCAATCACTAAAAAAACTGTGCGAAGGTAAGCTGTATTGTCTTTTCGGCTGTGGCGGCAATAGGGATAAAACCAAACGCCCGATAATGGGGAAGGTTGTGGCGACCTACGCAGATTTTTGCATAATAACTTCGGATAATCCCAGATACGAGGACCCGTACGACATAATAAGTGAAATCGAAGAAGGCGTTAAAACTACCGCTAAAAAGTACGTTACCGTTTCCGAAAGGGAAGTTGCAACCGAGTACGCGATTAGGCTTTTGGAAAAGGGCGATATCCTTCTCGTCGCGGGCAAAGGCGGAGAACAGTATCAAGAGATTATGGGTATAAAACACAGCTACAATGACAATACAGTTATAAAAAACATTATCGGCGGTTAAATGAAAATTATATTTATATCAATGCTGTTCGCGTTCTTGGCTTCGGCTGCGTTATTGCTATTAATTTTGCCGCTTTTGCGGCGGCTGAAAGCGGGGCAGTATATCTTAGGTTACGTTAAAGAACATAAAGACAAAGGCGGCACGCCCACGATGGGCGGGCTTGCCTTTATTTGTGCGCTCGTAATCGTAGGGTTCTGCATACTCGGTTTTAACGGCGGTGAAGTAAACCTTACGCTTGCCATAACCGCAAGCTTTATGGTTGTGGGTTTTTTAGACGATTTCATTAAAATCTATCACAAAAAAAACGAGGGGTTAAAGCCCTATCAAAAGATAATTTTTCAAGTTTCTATCGCTGTCGTTGCGGCGCTTTATTGCTATTTTAACGGAATTACAAAACTAAATATCCCCTTCACAAGCATCTCAGCGGATATAAGCTGGGGGATAATTCCTCTCGTAATTTTCATTTTTATTGCTACCGTCAACTGTGTAAACCTTACCGACGGACTTGACGGTCTCGCCGGCGGGACAAGCTGTGCTTATCTTTTGGTTCTTGGAATTATGTTGGCAATGAAAGGCACTTATTTTTCCGTTCTTTGCTTCATAGGCGTTGGCGCGGTTGCGGCTTTCCTCGTATTTAACGTGAACAAAGCGGCAATTTTTATGGGTGATACGGGTTCGCTCGCTCTCGGTGGACTTATATCGTGCGTTTCGGTGTTTTCGGGTAACTCTTTATATATTCCGATTATCGGGATAATGTTCGTAATTTCGGGAATATCCGTTATTGTACAAGTCATATATTATAAACGGACAAGGAAGCGAGTGTTCTTAATGGCGCCGTTGCATCATCATTTTCAGATGAAGGGGCACACGGAATGTAAAATCACTTACAGCTATTTCGCGCTCACCGCCTTCGTCGGAATAATTTGTTTGATTTTTTGGTGAGGTAAAATGTATTTTAAAAGTCAGAAGTTTTTTGTAGCGGGTATGTCGGTTTCGGGTGAAAGCAGCGCCCGCTTTTTGCTTGAAAGAGGAGCCGAAGTTTATATTTACGACGACGTCGTAAGTGACAAAGTACAAGCTGTAATGGCGGAGCTTTCGGGCTTGGGCGCGCATATCGTAACGACCGACAGATGCGAGGCGGCGGCGCTTAAATGCGATATTTTAGTATTGAGCCCCGGTATTCCCATAGACAACGCCCTTCCCGTAGCGTTCAGAAAACAAGGGAAGGCGATAATAGGTGAAGAAGAGCTTGCCGCCATGTTTTTAAGGGCGACGGCAGTTGCGGTTACGGGCACGAACGGCAAGACCACGACGGTTACGATGCTTAACGAAGTGTTGAACGCAACGGGCGCGCACAGCGTTGCTTGCGGCAATAATGGGCACCCGCTTATCGAAGAAGTGGAAGACTTAACTTTTAACGACTACGCAGTAATAGAAGTTTCGTCTTTTCAGCTTGAAACTCTTTCAAGTCTGCGCCCCCATATTGCAGTGGTTACCAACGTTACCGAGGACCACTTAAACAGACACTACAATATGGAAAATTACATATTTTTAAAATCAAAGATTTTAAAGAACTTGCGTGAAAGCGAGTACGCCGTACTAAATTACGACGACCCCACCGTAAGGGAATTCGCCAACAAGACGAAAGCTAAGGTCGTTTACTTCTCTATGCAGACCCGTATTAACGGCGCTTATTACGAGAACGGCAGCGTGTATTTCAACGGTGAAAAATACTTTGACGTAACCGAGCTGACGATAAACGGAGTACATAACGCTTACAACGCGCTTGCATGCGTTGCCGTTGCCGGAATATTAGGTCTCGATAAGAAAATTACTGCACAAGCAATATGCGCGTTCAAGGGCGTTAAGCACCGTATTCAAGTAGTAAGGGAAGTAAACGGCGTAACTTATATAGACGACAGCAAGGGAACGAACGTTGACGCGTCGTTGAAGGCGGCTCAGTCTATGGCAAATCCCACTATAATTCTTTTGGGAGGCAAGGATAAGGGGGACGATTACGTTCCGCTGTTTGAAGGACTTAGCGCAACACCCGTAATTCACGCGATAATTTACGGCGAAAACAGATTTAAAATGCTTAACGCCGCAACCAAAGCGGGCTTCGTCGGGTTCTCACTCTGTTCGGAGTTCAATACCGCAGTAAAAATTGCACAGTTTATCGCAAAGCCCGGGCAGTGCGTGCTTTTAAGCCCCGCAAGCTCCAGCTTTGACAGCTTCCTCAATTACGAAGAACGGGGCGACGCTTTCAGAGAGATAGTGGAAAAGATAAATGAAACCTTCTAAGGCAGAAAAGAAAAAATTTTCACCCTTAATAACCGTGGGTGAAAAGGCAAAAAAAACTACGAAAGCGGGCGACGTCCCGCTTTTAATTTGCGTTGCGTTTATGGCGTGCTTCGGCTGCCTAATGATTTATTCCGCAAGTTCGTATACCGCAGAAGTGCAATACGGCGATAGTCTTTACTTTGTTAAAAAGCAGCTTATCGGCGTCGTGCTCGGGTTGGCCGCTATGATTGGCACTTGTTTTTTGCCGTATAAAAAGCTGATGAAGCTGAAATTCCCCGCAGTAATTTTGGCGGTGATTTTGCTTGCGCTCGTTTTTGTGCCGGGGGTTGGTATAACCAACTACGGAGCAACGCGTTGGATAGGGTTTGGCGGCGTAACCATTCAGCCGTCGGAAATTGCGAAGTACGCTTTTGCGCTTTTTTCAGCCGCATATTTTGCAAAAAATTACGAAAAAGTAAAGACGGTGAAGGGCGTTCTGCCAGTTCTCGGCGTAGGAATTTTGTTCTGTATTCTCATAATTATCGAACCAAACATGTCGATAACGATGTGCGTCGGGCTTCTGATGCTTGGCATCGTTTTTTTAAGCGGTACCAACTTAAAGACCTTTGTAATATTGTTAATTCCTTTCGTAATAGCGGTGCCCGTTTTGATAATTTTGGAGCCTTACCGCTTGCAACGCCTCAGTGCCTTTATAGATCCTTGGGCTTCGCCCAAAGACGAAGGATATCAGCTTATACAGTCCTTGTATGCGCTGGGCAATGGCGGTCTTTTCGGCAAGGGGCTTTTCAATTCCACGCAGAAATACCGCTTTTTGCCGTTTGCGGAAAGCGACTTCATACTTGCGATAATGGGTGAAGAGCTCGGCTTTATAGGGCTTTTGATATTTTTCCTTGCTTGCGGGTTCATAGTATACAGAGGTTTCAGAATCGCAAAGAACTGCAAAGACCGGTTCGGCTTCTTGCTTGCGTCGGGTTTTACCTTGGTTTACGGCATTCAAGTTGCTATAAACGCGCTCGTTGTGAGCGGCACGATTCCGCCTACGGGCTTACCGTTGCCGCTTATAAGCAGCGGAAACACTTCGCTTATAATCACTATGGCTTCAATGGGGGTTCTGTATAATATTTCTAAAGTGAACAATGACGGCTGAATAAATCATATTATGAAGTAGGGTAACGAGGTGCGTTGTAAATATAAGCCGTTACCCTATATTTACTATTCGGAGTCAATATGGAAAAATACATAATAAACGGAGGAAACAAGCTATACGGCAGTGTGGAAGTTCAATCCGCAAAAAATTCTGTTCTGCCTATACTTGCGGCATCGGTCCTGACGGACGACAAAGTAAAAATTTTAAAAGTACCGAACATAACCGACTTAAAAAACATGGCTAAAATTCTCTCAAAGCTCGGCTGCAAAGTCGTGTTCGAAGGAGAGGATTTAATTATAGACAGCTCGTTTGCGGATTGCTTTGAAATTCCGCGGGAACTTGCACACGAATTAAGGTCTTCGGTTTTTTTGCTCGGTTCGGTAATATCCCGTTTTCATACGGCGAAAATTGCGTACCCCGGAGGGTGCGACATAGGGCTAAGACCCGTCGATTTACATCTTGCCGGATTAAAGCGTTTGGGTGTTGAAATAGAGGAAGAAAACGGATACATAATTTGCAAATGTGAAAAACTTAAAGGCAACGAGATTATGCTTGACTGCCCCAGCGTTGGTGCAACGGAAAATCTTATGCTTGCCGCAGCAAAGGCAGAGGGAACCACGGTAATCAAAAACGCCGCGAGAGAGCCGGAAATTGAGGATTTACAGCGTTTTTTAAATTGTATGGGCGCAAAAATGCGCGGTGCTGGAACCGGAACGATAGTAATCGAAGGCGTTAAAAACTTGCACGGTTGCGAGTTTTTGCCCATTCCGGACAGAATAGAGGCGGGCACGTTTCTTATTGCGGCGGCAATGTGCGGCGGTGAGATAGAGCTTAAACACGCTTGTGCGGAAAATATAAGCTCACTTTTACATAAACTTAGGGAAAACGGTTGCAAAATCCACCTAAATAATGATAAAATAATTTTAGAAAATCACAGACGGCCTACTTCGGTTAAGAGTGTTGAAACTCAGCCTTATCCGGGCTTCCCCACCGATTTGCAAGCACAGATAACGGCGCTATGCTGTATCTGTCACGGACAGTCGATTATTACCGAGAATTTGTTTGAAACCCGCTTTAAATACGTACCCGAGCTCAGAAAAATGGGTGCAGATATAACGGTTATTGACCGTAACGCTTTCGTGCGCGGGGTTGAAAAATTCTACGGGGCGACCGTCGTTGCACACGATTTGCGCGGCGGGGCGGCGTTAGTTTGCGCGGGGCTTGCCGCAGAAGGCAGAAGTGAAGTTCTGGATATTTCCCATATAGATAGGGGGTACGGCTCTTTCGAATATAAACTCCGTTCACTTGGCGGGGATATTGTAAGGGTATCAATATAAACGTTATGAAGCACCTAAGAAAAATCGGAATACTTATTATCGCGATAATTATGGTTGCGGCTATTGCCGTAGGTATATGCGTCGTTTACGCCGTAAGGAACGTAAACGTTACCTTTTTAAGTTATCCCGAGGATGAGGAAAATTTAAATTCCGAAATTCAGTCGGTAAAGCAAGGCGTTCTTGATAAAGTTCGCGGAAGAGTAATTTCTTCGGTCAATGAAGACGACGTTTCTTCGTGCCTTGGGGATGATTATTATCTCGGAAGTTTTGAAAAGGTTTACCCTTGTACCATAAATATTACCGTAATGCAAAGGCGGGAAGTTTTTGCGGTATATGACGGCGAAAATTATTCGGCTTATGACGAAAGCGGTAAGTTTTTAAGGACTTCCGAAACTAACGCCAACTCCCGTGACGGAGAGCCTAATTTAATTATTGAGGGCGCGAGTAACGATGCGGAAATAAAAGAAGTTGCTTCGGTTTGTGCAATATTTAAAAGCTGCACTAAGGACGCAAGATTATTGAGGTCTTTGGTTGAAAAGGTTACGCTTTACAAATCACAAACGACTATAAGTATCGATACCGATAAGGTTACGTTTAAATTGTGGTGCGGGCTTTCGATTGAAATTTGGGATTACTCAAAATATACTTCCGAGAAAATTTCAAAAGCGTATAAGCTGTTTGATAATCTTACGCCCGATCAAAAGCTGAAAGGCAGAATAATCAGCCGTATTGACGTTGACGGAAATTTTGATGCAGAATATACGGAATACGGTGCTGACGTATAACGGATAATTAAAAAAGCGGTTTGATACCGCTTTTTTTGTTTATTCTGTTGACTTTTACATAACCCCATTATATAATAGATTATATAATAAATAATGGGGTTTAAGCGTATGCGCTCGAATTGCGTCGCAATACTTGATATACGCTCAGCCGAAATGACGGCAGTCGTCGGTGAAAGAGGTGTAAACGGTACTTTTATCATTAAAAGTAAATACACTTGCGCTTATGACGGTTTTGCCGAAGGCGAGCTTCTGGACGTTGAAAATTTCATTTCTTCCGTATGTGACGTGGTTAAAAGCACTTTATCCGGCAGTAGCGGCGTGAAAAGTTTTTACGTAGGCGTGCCGGGGGAATTTTTAAAGCTTATAAACGTGGACAAGGTTTTAAGTTTCCAGTCGGCAAAAAAGATTAGTGCTTCCGATTGCAAAACGCTTATAGAATTAAGTACTCCGCCCGACACCGAACAATGGAGAACCGTTCGCCACAGTTGCCTTTACTACGTTTTATCGGACAAGCGTAAGGTTATTGACCCTATCGGCGCAGTAAGCGACAGCTTGCAAGGTAAATGCTGTTTCTATCAGTGCAACACGTCGTTTATCGGTTGCCTTATGACGGCTTTTAAAAGGTTTAAAGAAATTACGGCCGTTAACTTTATTCCCATAAACTGCGCCGAAGCTATGTATCTCGTTGAACCGGAACTTCGCGACGAGTGCGCCGTTTTGTTTGATTTTGGCTATATTTCGTCCACTTACAGCGTAATTTGCGGTAACGGACTTTTATACAGCGAGTCGTTTTCGGTAGGAATAGGACATATTGCTTTCTACCTTATGACTGAACTTGACATTCCCTTTGAGGTAGCCTCGACTTTCCTTTCTACGGTTAATCTGAACGCGAAAGAAAAGTTGACGAGTATTGAAGAATGTATCTACGAAGGAAAAACTTATAAATATTCTACGGCACAGCTGAGGGATATTATAAGGGAAGGACTTGACGGAATTTGTGAAACCGTTGAGGAGTGCAGACAGAGTTTTTCCGGCAGAAATATTGACGGTAAGCCATTACTTATTACCGGTGAAGGAATAAAGGTCGTAAGAGGTACGGCAGAGCATCTTGCCGGCAGATTGGTCAAAAGTATTGACGTGATTGCGCCGAAAGTGCCTTATTACGATAAACCGCACTTTTCTTCGGTATTAAGCCTTTTAAATATGGCTTTGGACGATGCTAATAATTCTTAACCATTTAACGGAGGTTAACTATGTTTAACGATTTACAAGGTATGGGCTCTAACAGAATAATAGGCAGAGCAAAAATAAAAGTAATCGGCGTTGGCGGCGCTGGTAATAACGCCGTTAACAGAATGTTAGACGCGGGAATTCGCAGTGCGGAATACTACGTCGTAAATACGGACAGCCAGATTTTGACGCTTTCACCTTGCGAAAATAAAATACAAATTGGTAGTGCGCTCACCAAAGGGCTTGGCGCTGGTGCCGAACCCGAAGTGGGCAGAGCTGCTGCCGAAGAAAGCAAAGAGGAGCTTACGGAAGCCGTTAAAGATACCGACCTTCTGTTTATAACTGCGGGTATGGGTGGCGGAACCGGAACGGGCGCTGCACCCGTAATAGCTAAAATAGCAAGGGATTTAAAAATCCTTACTATAGCCGTAGTTACCGAGCCTTTCAGCTTTGAAGGCAAAAAGCGTATGGAAAATACGGCTAAGGGATTGGATAACCTTAAAAAGTACGTTGATACGCTCATCGTAATCCCTAACGACAAAATCAAAACCGTCGTTGCTAAAAATACACCGCTCACGGAAGCATTCCGCGTAGCTGACGATATTTTAAAACAGAGCATCAGAGGGCTTACGGAGCTTATCGTTAATCCTTCGCTTATCAACCTTGACTTTGCGGACGTTAAGACCATTCTCAAAGATAAGGGTATTGCTCACCTTGGCGTAGGCGTTGCAAAGGGCGATAACAGAATTATCGAGGCTGTAAGAGTTGCAGTCAATTGCCCTCTTTTGGAAACCACTATCGAGGGCGCACGCGGCGTAATTTTGAACGTTGTCGGCGGCAAGGATTTGACGATAGACGAAGTTACAGACGCAGCGGAGCTTGTTAAGAGCGTCGTTGACGCTTCCGCAAACATTATATTCGGTGCAAGAATTGACCCCAACGTTCAAGACGAGGTTGAAATCACAGTTATAGCAACCGGGTTCCCCGGCTACGATACCTCGCGCCGTGATGACGATGCGGTAAGGGGATATACCGGCGGTTCTGCTTACGATGACGGCCTTTACGGCGGCGGAATAAGGAGAATGAGCGTGAATGAGCCTTATTATAAGCCCGTTCAGCCCATTCAGCCGTTGCAGCCCGAAAGACCGGTTCAATACGTTCAACCTATTCAGCCCGTACAACCCGTACAGCAACCCAGAAACGAGGAAATCAATATCGAGCGTCAGCCCGAAAAGAACGTGCCTAAATTTGCACAGCTTTTAAAGAATTTCGGTAAAAAACGCGACAACTAAAAATAATATAAAACGAAAAGGCGCACGGTTATTCCGTGCGCCTTTTCGTTTTACAAATTCAGTATTAATTTAACTGACGGAAAACTAAATATGACCTATTTTTTAAGTTCATCATAGTAAGCCGTAAGGATTGCTTTTTTCAAATTATCTCGGGTCGCGGTGTCAAGTGGATGTGCAATATCCTTATAATCGCCATCATTAGTTTTTCTGCTGGGCATCGCAATAAACGCGCCTTCAGCGGATTCGATTATCTTAATATCGTGTACGACAAAGCATTGGTCAATGGTAATCGAAGCAACTGCTTTAAGTTTATTGTCCCCCTTGTTAACTAATCTGATTCGTACATCTGAGATTTCCATAATTCACCTACCAGAATATACTTTCATTAAATTCATTGTACAATAAAAGAAAAACAAATTCAATACTTATTTAAAAAATTTTCCCAATTTTTTTAAAAAAACTGCAAAATTCGTGCTAATAACTTAAATTAATTAATAAAATTTAATATGCGGAAAAGTTTTTTGGAGTTTTACGACAGCTTTTATTTTATAGGTATCGGTGGAGTCAGTATGAGCGGACTTGCAAAATATATACTGTCTTGCGGTAAAAAAGTTGGCGGAAGCGATAATTTTGCGGGGATATATACTGAAGAGCTTTCAAAGGCTGGAGCCAAAATCGAAATAGCCGAAGCCAAGGGCAGCGTTAAATATTACGACGTTGTAATCTATACCGACGCCGTTAAAGAAAACGATATACAGCTTATTGAGGCAAGGGAACTTAATAAAACTATTCTATCGCGTGGGCAACTGTTGTACGAGGTTAGCCGTGATTTTAAAAAAGTAATAGCAGTATCGGGCTGTCACGGCAAGACGACTTGCACGGCTATGCTGGCACATATTTTTGCGTGTGCCGGTGCTAAATTCGGTGTACATATAGGCGGTCGTGATAAAAGTTTTTTAAACGGGTTTTACAGCGGTAGGGACTTCTTTATTACTGAGGCTTGTGAATATAAAAAGAACTTTTTGTTATTGAAGCCCGATATTGCCGTTATTTTAAACAGCGCGCCCGACCATTTGGAATGTTACGGCTCGGTGGAGAATCTTCGTTCGTCGTATGTGCGATTTGCGGATAGCGCTGAAATTGCTATAGTTCCTTACGGTGATTTAAAGGTGGAGGGCTTAACGTTCGGGTGTGAAAAGAATTCAAGATTCTGTGCAAAACGTATCACGTGTACGAACGGATTCTATAGCTTTACGGCTATGGATGGGGATGTTAAACTTGGAACGGTAAACTTAAGCGTATACGGTAAGCATAACGTCTTAAACGCCCTTGCGGCTGTTGCGGCGGCTCGCTCTGCGGGTATACCTTTTGCAAGAATAAAGGAAGGGCTTGCGGATTTTACCGGTGTTGAAAGGCGGTTTGAAAATATAGGTAAGTACAAAGGCGCGCGTTGTATTGCCGACTACGCACATCATCCCGATGAAATAAACGCAACTTTGTCTGCTATAAAAAAACTGAACGACGGAAAGCTTTACGTTGTATTTCAGCCGCACACTTATTCAAGAACGAGAAATCTTTTTAATGAATTCGTTAAGGTGTTGTCGGGCATTAACAATTTGCTTATTTACCGAACCTTTGCGGCCCGAGAATATTTTGACGATAAGGGGAGTGCGCTCACTTTATCTCAAAGCGTAAAAAAGGCGCGCTACGGTGATAACGTAAAAGATATAACGGATTTTATACGCCGCGCAAGTGATGGCGATACCGTGCTTTTTCTCGGTGCTGGCGATATTTACGATATTGCAAAGAATATTATAAATATACAAAATAGTTAATATTTATGCACAATTTAAATTTGGCTTACAAATTTGCTAAATTACGAAAATAAAATTGTGTAAATACATTAATTCAAGCATATTATGGGGGCAATTAATTTTTTGCAAAATAAAATTGATTCTTTTGCTAATTTATTTTGGGGGTTAGTTTTAAATTCATTTGTAAAATTATTCATTTTTAAAATTAGTTAAAGACGTGTGTTTTGTAGCAAAAATTAATTATCGAGCGTGTCGGTTTTCGGCACGCTTATTTATATATAAATAAATTTAATTTGTCTTTTCATTTTGTTGTCATTTTTTCAAGATTATGTTATAATGTTAAACGAAAAAAATATTTTATCGGATTTTTGAAATTCGGAGATTGGAAAGTGAGCGACAAGAAAAAAAACAAAAGCGAAAAAATTTCATATATTTTGACGAAAGAAACGATAGGAATGACTTTAATGTTGTTCAGCGTTATCGTCTTTTTAATGCTGTTAAGCCATACGGCGATTTTTGCGGGAATAGGCGGGGCAATCTGTACTTTTATGTACGGTGTTTTCGGCTACGGTTCTATTCTCGTCGTTGCGCTTTTAGGGTATTTGGGCGAATGGTTGGTATTCGGCAAAAAGTTTAAAATAGGATTCAAAAAGACCGTTACGATTATTTTGACTGCGATAATGCTCTTTTTGCTTTTTCACGCCGTTTCAACCAACGGCTATCCCATAAACGGATACGGCGAGTACATTTCAGACTGCTATAAAAATGCACAGTACGGCTATTCCGGATATACGCTTGGCGGAGTCGTTTCGGCAATAGTGGTTTATCCCGTGCTTGCTGTGGGCGGTTATATCACTGCATACGTAATTTTCAGCCTTCTTGCGGTTCTGTGCTGCGCTTTGACCGTTTGGGCGTTTAAAGGTACGGTTTCAGTTAGACTGCGTAAGGTTAAAATTAAAGACAGCGAAGTGGAAGAAAGTTATGCGGAAAACGCTACGGATACTGCTCCGATAAAAATCGAGTATACGCCGGAGGTTGTCGTTCAGCAACCGCCTAAAGCTGTCGAACAGCGCCCGCGTGAGAACGTGAAGGATAACAAGTTTTCCCAAAAGAATTTGGGACGTAAAATTTTATTTGAGAAGGGTGAATTCGCAGCCGAAAGCTACAGAAGAAATATGATTTTCAATGAAAATTCATATTTTAACCATCCGGTAACCAGCGAAGCGGATTATTTAAGCAGTTTTACAACCAGTAAAACCGAAAAACCCAGACCCGCAGAACCGCAGAGTTATACTCAAAGTTATCAGTATAACGTTTATAACGAATCACCGTCGATGCCGACGAACTACGTCGTGGAGGAAAAGCCCGTTCAAAGCAACTCTTATCAAGAGCAATCATTCGGTGCACAAGAAGAAAAACCCTATTACGGCAATTACGACGAGCCGGTTGACGCATATTCGCCGCAACCCGAAGTAGCGGCATCCGAACCCGAAGAAATTTATCCTAAGCAAGAAGAACCTTATACTCCGCCCGCAAGAGAACGCGGTGCGGTAGGATTTACCGATTCTAATCAAGTGCAACCCGTAAGGGAAGAACCTCGCGTGGAAGACGTTAAAAACGTACCTCCAGTAGTTGAGGAAAATAAAGATACTGACGTTTACAATTTCTTAGGCAACGATTCGGTTCGTGGAGAAAGGGGTGGCAGACCCACCGCGCAAAGAAGTGAGCGCAGTAACGCAGAGCTTTTCGATGACGACAGCTCTGACGACGACGATATTTTTGCAGTTCGTACCGATAGGGGGGCGCGCGCTGATGTAGACGCGCGTAGGACAGAACGCGCAGTTCCGCCTACTCCCGCAACGCAAGATCGCGTTTCAAGAAGGGTAGAAGACGTTAAGCACACTAACAATGCCGTTGAGCAACCTCCGCAACCGGCAGAGGAAAAGCCCAAGCACGTTTGGAAAAAATACGTCCGTCCTTCGCTTGATTTGTTGGACAACTACCCCGAAAACACGAACGTGAACACGGGTGAGATAGAGGATAACAAGCGCACGATAGTTCAAGCGCTTGCGCGCTATAAAATTTCGTGTGAAGTGTCTAACGTCACGATAGGCCCCGCGATTACCCGTTACGACGTAATTATTCACGATAAAACGAATATTAAGCGTTCTCTCGGTTATCGCGACGCCATTGCTATGGAGCTTATGAAAGAGAACGTGACGGCTTACCTCAACTATTCAAAGGGTGCGCTTTCGATAGAAGTTCCCAACAATAAGAGGTCAATTGTCGGACTTAAAACTATGCTTGCAAGCTCGACGTTCCTCAACAGCAAGCAAAATTCTTTAACCTTTGCTCTCGGAAAAAACGTAGAAGGCGAAGTGGTTTGTCCCGATATAACCAAAATGCCCCACTTGCTTGTAGCCGGTACTACGGGCAGTGGTAAGAGTATCTGTTTAAGTGCGTTACTCGTCAGCCTACTTTATAAGTACGGTCCCGAAGAATTAAGGCTTATCCTCGTTGACCCCAAACAAGTTGAGTTTATTTCTTACGACAAGCTTCCTCACCTTATGATTAACGAGATTATTTACGACGTGGACAAGGCTATCAAGGCGTTAAACTGGGCGATTAAAGAAATGGAACGCCGTTACACGCTGTTTAAAGATATGACTGAAAACGGCGTAGCAACGAAGAACCTTGACGAATACAACGCTCATTTGCCCCAAGGGGAAGAGAAGTTGCCCAAAATCGTCATTATTCTCGACGAGTTCGGCGATTTGATGTTGCAAGCAAAGAAGGACATTGAGAGCAGAATTATTAAGCTCGTTCAGAAAGCCCGTGCGTGCGGAATTCACCTTATTCTTGCTACGCAGCGTCCTTCCGTTGACTGTATTACCGGACTTATTAAGTCCAACTTGCCTACGCGTATCGGCTTTAAGGTTAACTCTTTCGACGATGCTCGCACGATATTCGATATAGGCGGTGCGGAAAAACTTCTCGGCAAGGGTGACTCTTATTTCCGTTCTGCGATAGACCCCGATCTTGCGCGTATTCAGTGCTGTTTCGTAGACACCCACGAGGTGCAGAAGGTTACCGATTTCGTTAAAGCAAATAACGAAACCTACTTTGACCAAAGCGTTTCCGACTTCATTAATACCGTTGAACAAGAGGAAACCACTAACTCTATGGTCAGTGGCGGTGGAGAAGGTGAGGACGGCGAAACCAAGATTGACGATACCTTCATTAAGGCGCTCAAATATTGCGTAACCTCTAATCAAGCATCTGTATCTATGATACAGCGACGCTTCCCCGTAGGCTACATAAAGGCGTGCAAAATTATTGACTGGATGGAAAATATGAATTACGTTACTCCTTCAGAGGGGTCCAAGCCCAGAAAGGTTTTGCTGTCTAAAGACGAATTTTTCAATATTTACGGTGACGTAGATGATTGATTTTAAAACTAAGAAGTTCGGAATTATTTCGCTTGGCTGTGATAAAAACCGCGTAGATATAGAAAAACTTTTGGCTATAATCAAGGCAAACGGCTGTGAAATAACCGACGACGCTTCAAACGCGCAAGTGCTGGTTATAAACACGTGCGCGTTTTTGAACGAAGCGCGTAAAGAAGCCATTGAAACGGTTTTGGAATATGCAGCTTTAAAGGGCGAAAACCTAGAAAAACTCGTCGTTACGGGTTGCTTGCCGCAAAAGTACGTGGGCGAAACTTTCGAAGCTTTGACGGAGGCCGACGTTTTTCTCGGCACGGACGACTACGATAAGTTCTTCGAGGCTCTTGAAAAGTCGTATTCGGGTGAAAGAGTAAATTTCGTAGGCAGCGGCGCACACGGTTTCAACGGCGAAAGGGTGGTTACCACGCCCGCGCATTATGTTTATCTGAAAATAGCCGACGGCTGCAACAACCACTGCACTTATTGTTTAATACCTAAAATCCGTGGTAAATACGCAAGCTACCCTATGGACGTGCTGTTAAAAGAAGCGGAAGGGCTTGGCGACGTTGCCGAACTGATTTTGGTGGCGCAAGACGTAACGAGATACGGGCTTGATATTTACGGTCAAAAAAAATTAGTAGAAATTTTAAAAAAGCTGACAACACTTGTCAACATTAATAGTGTAAGATTACTGTACTGTTATCCCGATATGATTGACGACGAGCTGATTTCCGAAATTCGGGACAACCCCAAAATAGTCAAATATCTCGATATTCCTCTGCAGCATAGCGAAAACAGAATTTTAAAGCTTATGAATCGCCCCGCCGGCAGAGAAGAATATTTGTCGCTTTTCAGAAAACTGAGAAAAGAGATACCCGATATTGCTATCCGTTCAACTTTTATTGCGGGTTTTCCTACGGAAACGGAGGAGGACTTATCCGGTTTAATTGACTTCTTAAAGGAAGCGAGGCTGGATAATTGCGGTTTCTTTGCCTATTCACGTGAGCCCGATACTGCGGCTTACAAGCTTAAAGGGCAAATTCCATATGCAGTTAAAAAGCGGCGTGTTAAAAAACTTTACGAAGTGCAAAAGGAAATTTCTTTTGAAAAACTTCAAAGTTTAGTCGGTAAAAAGATAAAAGTTCTTTGCGACGGTATTGATTACGAAAAGAATTGCTTCGTTGGTAGGGCTTACTTTCAAGCCCCCGATATTGACGGAAAAGTTTATTTTAACGCTTATTCAGCCGTTCAAGGCGAATATGCGGAAGTGATTATTGAAGGCTCAGACGCATACGACTTGTACGGGCGTACGGAGGACTACGGTTTATGAATAACGAAACGGAAAAAGAAGTGAATAAGGAGAGCCGTGCTTACAAGTTTGCGGCGGGTAAAGGCGTAATGAATTTACCCAACAAACTGACGATTGCAAGAATGGTAATGATACCAGTATTCATTTTATTCTTTTATCTGAACTTTACGGCGCATTACTTCGTTGCACTTGCCGTGTTTGGAATTGCTTGTTTAACCGACCTTTTCGACGGAAAAATTGCAAGAAAGTACAATTTGGTTACCAATTTAGGCAAATTTTTGGACCCCATTGCAGATAAAGTTTTGGTGTTGTCGGCGCTTGTTATTATGCTTACAGTGCCGTCCTTCTTTACTCAAAACCTCGGTTTTTGGGCGCTGATAGTTGCCGGTTGCGGCGTTGCGCTTATCCTTGCGCGTGAAATTATAGTCAGCGGTTTCAGAATGGTTGCCGCAAGTGCTGGAATGGTTATCGCCGCAGATATTATCGGTAAATACAAAACGACTTGCCAAGATGTTTCCATAGTCGTGCTGATAATCGGTGCGGGCGTAAGCGAGCTTACCGACCATCTTGCGGGCGCAATAATTAATTATATTGGGCTTGCGTTCTTTGCGCTTGCCGTGATTTTAACGGTGGTTTCGGGCATTAATTATCTTGTAAAAAACAGAGAAGTTTTAACGAAATGAGTGATTTTATACGAACTGTTGCCGCACCCGTTGAAACTGTAAACGGTGCGCTTGCAAAATTAAAAGACGCTTGTCCTAACGTTTCAATAAATCTGCGTGAAAGCTTCGGTGATCTAACAATTGAAATCGGCAACGACGGTATTGATAAATCAATCTATCAAAAGGCACACCGTGAGCTTGTTGCCGCGCTTAACGACTACGTTTACGCGCTTGAAGATATTCCGCTTTGTGAGAGGCTGTTTCAGCTTTTGAAATTGAGGAAGGCGACAATAAGTGTTGCAGAATCGTTTACGGGCGGCGGAATAAGCAAAAGGCTGGTTGAAATTTCCGGCATAAGCGAAGTTTATTTCGAGGGGCTTAATACTTACAGCAATAAATCCAAAATCGCGCGGCTTGGCGTAAAAGAGGAAACGCTTGAAAAGTACGGTGCGGTTTCGGCGCAGACGGCGTACGAAATGGCTTACGGATTACTTGCTACGGGCAATTGCAATTTAGCAATAGCCACTACGGGAATAGCGGGACCCAAATCGGACGGCACGAAAAAGCCCGTAGGGCTTATATATATCGCCGTAGGAAACGAGGAACATATCAGCGTTTATGAGTATAATTTAAACGGTTCAAGGCAGTCTATTACAGAAACTGCGATAAATATTGCGCTGTTTCTGGCTTTTAAAAAGTTAAAATAATCAGAGGTATATAAAAATGAATGAAGAAAAATTAAAGGCACTTAACTCAACCATAGCAATGATTGAAAAGCAGTACGGCAAGGGCTCGATTATGAAGCTGGGTGACACGACGGCTTCAAACGACGTTGAAATTATCCCTACGGGCTGTCTTTCCCTTGACTTGGCGCTCGGCGTTGGCGGTGTTCCCCGCGGCAGAATTATGGAAATTTACGGACCCGAATCTTCGGGTAAAACTACCGTAGCTTTACATATAATTGCGGAAACGCAGAAGCTTGGCGGCGTTGCGGCGTTCATCGACGCAGAACACGCTCTTGACGCTCAGTACGCGCACGCTCTCGGCGTTGACACTAACGAGCTTTATCTTGCCCAGCCCGACACCGGCGAGCAAGCGCTTGATATCTGCGAGTCGCTCGTTCGTTCAAGTGCTGTTGATATTATCGTAATCGACTCCGTTGCGGCACTTACGCCCAAAGCGGAAATAGAGGGGGACATGGGCGATACGCACGTGGGACTTCTTGCCCGCCTTATGTCGCAAGCTTTGAGAAAGCTTACGGCGATAACAAACCGTTCGAAAACGTGCGTAATCTTCATTAACCAATTGCGTGAAAAGGTCGGCGTTATGTTCGGCAACCCCGAAACCACCCCCGGCGGCAAGGCGCTTAAATACTTTGCTTCGCTCCGTCTTGATATAAGAAAGGCTGACGCTTTGAAGGGTGACGGCGCTATTATCGGTAATAGGACGAAGTGCAAGGTCGTTAAAAACAAGGTTGCGCCCCCGTTTAAAGTTGCGGAGTTCGATATCATTTACGGTGAGGGCATCTCGCAAGAAGGCTGCCTTATTGACCTCGGTGTTGAATACGGCATATTTAACAAGAGCGGTAGCTGGTTCAACTATAACGACGAAAAGGTTGCCCAAGGCCGTGAAAAGCTTCGCGAGCACTTGAAGCAGACGCCCGAATTAAAAGCCGAGATAGAGGCAAAAATCAGAGAGGCATACAAAGCCGCTCAAAGCAAATAAGAAGGTTTAGATGCAATACGGATTTATAAAAGTTTGCGCCGCAACGCCCGAAATGAGGGTTGCGGACGTAAGCTTCAACACACAAAAAATAATAGAAGCAATTAAGGAAAGTGCGGCAAAAGGGAGTCAGCTTACCGTTTTTCCCGAGCTTTCGGTTTGCGGCTATACGTGCGGTAACTTGTTTAATCAACCCGCGCTTATAAAAGCGTGCGAAAATGCTTTAGATAAAATTGCCGAGGCAACGAGGGAAATAAAAACTCTCGTATTCGTCGGCGCGCCCATAAGACACGACGGCAAGCTTTTTAACTGTGCAATAGCTATTCACAGCGGTAAAATTTTGGCTGTTATTCCGAAAACCTTTTTACCTAACTACGGTGAGTTTTACGAAAGAAGGTATTTTTCTTCCGCAACGGAAGTTATAATGGATTACGTCAGCCTTATCAATAATCAGTTCGTGCCCTTTACAACGAAGATTTTGTTTATGGCAAGCAACTGTCCGGGCTTTACCGTGGCGGCGGAAATTTGCGAGGATTTGTGGACGGTTCAATCGCCCTCGTTAAAACACGCGCAGAAAGGGGCAAATATTATCGTAAACTTGTCTTGCAGTGACGAGACGACCGGTAAAGCCGAACGCAGAAGAACGCTTATTAAGGCGCAGTCGGATAAGCTCGTTTGCGGATACGTCTACTGCAATGCGGGCGAGGGCGAAAGTTCTACCGATATGACGTTTGGCGGACATAACATAATTGCCGAAAACGGCAAGATTCTTAACGAAAGTAAGCTTTTTAAAAACGGCCTTTTGTATTCGGAAATCGACGTTGAAATGCTTGAAAACGAAAGATGCAAAATGGCGGGGGTATATTACAACGACTTAAAAGAGGAAAGAAAAGAGCAGCGCGGAGACGACGGATATTATAGGTCGGTCTTTGAAACTTCTAAAAGCGAAGAGGATTTAAGCAGAAAAATTTCTCAAACGCCTTTCGTTCCTCAAACCGGCTTAGCGGAAAGAAGCGAGCTTGTGTTGACTATCCAGCAAAAAGGATTAGAAAAAAGGCTTAAGCATACCCATTCTAAAACCGTTTTAATAGGTGTTTCGGGCGGGCTTGATTCTGCGCTTGCACTACTTGTAACTTGCCGTGCATTTAAGGCCTTGGGCAAGGATTTGGAGGACATTGTTGCAGTTACCATGCCGTGCTTCGGTACGACGAAGAAGACGAAGAGTAACTCTATAAAATTGATAGAGGCGTTGGGTGCAACGGCAAAATCCGTCCCCATAGCTACCAGCGTTTTAAAGCACTTTAAGGATATAGGACACGACCCCGAGGACAAAAACGTTACCTATGAGAACGCCCAAGCTCGTATGCGTACTATGATTTTGATGAATATGGCGAACGATTTGGGCGGGCTCGTTATCGGCACTTGCGATTTAAGCGAAACGGCGCTTGGTTGGTCAACCTACAACGGCGACCATATGTCAATGTACGGCGTTAACGCGTCCGTTCCCAAAACGCTTGTAAAGCATCTTATTGCTTACGAGGCGGATAGACTTGGTGGGGACGTAAAGAGAATACTTACAAGTATTTTAAATACGGAAATAAGCCCCGAGCTTCTTCCCCCCGACGAAAACGGTCATATTGCCCAAAAGACCGAAGATATTGTAGGACCGTACGTTCTGCACGATTTCTTCATCTATTACGCTATCCGTTACGCTTTCCCGCCCGATAAAATTATGTTTTTGGCGGAAAACGCTTTTGCCGGTGTTTATAACAAAAAGGTGATAAAGAAGTGGCTTAAAAGCTTCTACGAAAGGTTCTTTAAACATCAATTTAAACGCTCTTCTATGCCGGACGGAGTGAAGGTAGGCTCAGTGTCGCTTTCTCCCCGCAGTGACTGGCGTATGCCATCTGACGCCGTTGTAAACGTTTGGCTTGATTATTTCAAATAATATTTTGCCCCGCGCCTCTGCCGCGCGGGGCTTTTTTTAATATTGTACAAACAATTTATTCTATTAAATTGACTTTTAATGAGTGCGGGTGTACAATATAATAAGATATAAAGTACTTCTTTGGAAGTAACGTATATATTTAAAACTTTATCAGGAGGCTTAAATGAACTTATTGGCATTAAGCAGCCTGTTTCTTGCAAACGAGGTAAACGTGCCCGCAATCGTTTTGGGCGTATTGCTCGGTGTCGTTGTTTGCCTTGCCGTGGTGGCGTTTTTTCTTGGAGGAAAGTTCAAAGAAAAAAGTATTGAAAAAGAGTTAGGCACAGCGAGAGCTAGGTCTGACAAATTTATAGAAGACGCAAAACGCGAGTGCGAAAACATTAAAATCGAGGCACAGAAACAGAAGCTGCAAAAAAAGGAAGAATTAGAGGCAGAATTTGAAGAGTGGAGTAGGGAAAAGAAAAAAGACCTACAAAAACAAGAACAGCGTTTAGTTCAGAAGGAAGACATTCTGGACAAGAAGGAAGAGGCACTTTTGAAGCAGACCGGTGAATTGGATCAGCAGAAAAAGGCGCTTGCAGCAAAGGAAGTTGAAGTTAACAAGACTCAGGAAAAGGTAAAGCATCAGCACGAACTTATGGTGCAAGAGCTTGAAAAAGTTGCTCAACTTACCAAGGACGAGGCTAAGAAGCTTCTTTCCGAAGAAATTCTGGACGAAACCAGACACGACGTAGCTTTACAAGTAAGAAATATAGAGGCAACCGCGAAGGAAGAAGCTGTTACCGAGGCAAAGAAAATTATTTCGCTTGCCGTTCAGCGTTGCGCCGCTGACCACGCATCGGAAATTACCGTTTCCGTCGTTCCTCTGCCCAGCGACGATATGAAGGCAAGGCTTATCGGTAGAGAGGGTAGAAATATCCGCGCAATCGAGAACGCAACGGGCATTGAGCTTATTATCGACGATACGCCCGAAGTCGTTATCCTTTCGGGATTTGACCCCGTAAGGCGTGAAATTGCAAGAATTACGCTTGAAAAGCTTATCTCTGACGGAAGAATTCATCCCGCAAGGATAGAAGAAACCGTTGAAAAGGTAAGAAAGGAAATGGACCAAGAAATCAAACAAGCGGGCGAAAGCGCGATGTTTGACGTAGGTATCTTTGGAATTCATCCCGAACTTATCAAACTCTTGGGTAGACTTAAATACAGAACGAGTTACGGTCAGAACGTATATAAGCATTCAATAGAAGTTGCACAGCTTGCCGGCCTTATGGCTCAAGAATTAGGGCTTGACGTTAACCTTGCTAAGCGTGCGGGACTTCTTCACGATATAGGTAAGGCCGTTGACCACGAGCAAGAGGGAACGCACATTCAACTCGGTGCAGACCTTGCTAAGAAGTATAGGGAAAGCAACAACGTAATTAACGCTATTGCCGCCCATCACGGCGACGTAGAACCTAAAACTATCGAGGCTGTACTCGTTGCCGCTGCCGACGCTATTTCGGGCGCAAGACCCGGTGCGAGAAGAGAAACCGGTACTAACTACGTTAAGAGGCTTGAAAAGCTTGAAGCTATTGCGGGCGACTTCCGCGGCGTGGACAAGTGTTACGCTATTCAAGCGGGCAGAGAAGTGCGCGTAATAGTTAAACCCGACCAAGTTGACGATGCTCAAACCTTGTTCCTTGCAAAGGATATTGCAAAGAAAATCGAAGCGGAGCTTGAATATCCCGGACAAATTAAAGTTAACGTAATAAGAGAATTCAGAGCGTCTGAATTTGCAAAATAAGCAAAAATAAAAATCCCCCGAGTAAAATCTCGGGGGATTTAATTATTTACTGAATACGTAGAAGATAGTTGCGAAGATGGGGATATTTAAAACTACGAGGCAAGGAATAATTATCTTTGCCGCAATATCACCCGCGCTAGCAAAGCTGACGTTTAGAAGTATCGAAGTTACGAATACGATTAAAATCAATAAAACCGTAATAACGACCGATGCCGTAAGGTAGGAGTGAGAAGTAGGTTTTCTCGTACACTTTCCGAAGTCGGTTGTGGTAAGAATTCCGAATATCGCAAGCTGTGCAACTGCAATAGCAAGAATAACGAAGGGATAGCCTATTGAAATCCCGTTTACCCCCAAAGAATCTTTGAAGGCAAGGCTTAAGGCAAACTCGAATAAAAGGATTACGCCGATAATCAAAGAGCACTTGAAAAGGGTCTTGCCGCGGTTGTATTTCTTTCTTCTTGAACCGGAAACGGTATATTCGGAAGAACTAACCGTCAAGCCGTCCTTATTAGCTTTGATGCTTGCATCCTCGTAATTGACTTGTACGGGCACTTGTTGAATGGGATTAGAGGGCTGTTCGGGGCGATTCTGTTGTTTCACCGTCTTTACGAACAAATTATTTATAAGGTTTTTATAGTCGCGCTCGGTTTCGGGTTTATTGTTATAAATAAGCTTTTCCGTATCTATGTATTCCGAATCGGGAACGGTAGGAGTTTCTTGTCGCTCGGTTACCGGTTCAGAAATAAGCCGCAAATAATTTTCGTGAATTCTTCGTGCATCAGAGGCCTTGTCGGCTACGGCAATTTCGCTTGACTGAGCTTGAGTAGGCTCTTGCTGTATCTGGGTTTGGAAGACTTCTTGCGCTGGCTGTACGGGTTGTTGAACAGATTGCATTTGTTGCATAACTTCTTGCATTATCTGCTGAACGACTTCTTGTACTTGAACTTGTTGTGCTGCAGGCTGCTGTTCGGTATTTTGCACGGGTTGTGCTTGCTCTTGTACGGGCTGCGCGGTCGGCTGCTCAACAACTACCATTTCTTCGGACTTTTCGTCCTTTTTATCGGTTTCGTCGTCATACTTAACCTCACGCACTTCTTTAACTTCGTCTTCGTCGTCCTTAGAAGTAGGAACGCGGGAAGTAGAGGTCTTTAAAATTTTAAAATCAACGGCAGTGGGAGCGGGCTGAGAAAAGTCAAAATTCCTTTCCGAAATAAGGCTGTCAATGACAGTTCTGGAATATTCCCATTCGGCTTGATTTCTTTCGGTAATTTCTCTGCCGCTGTCAGTAAGCGTATAATACTTTCTTCTGCCGCCGTTTGAAACCTCGTCCGTTTTCCAGTAAGCGTTTATGTAGCCTTGGCTTTCAAGGCGCTTTAACGCACTGTAAAGGGTGGGCTGTTTTAAAGTATATTGACCGTGGCTCTTGGATTCGATTTCTTCGATAATTTCGTAGCCGTATTTGTCGCGCTCGTAAAGGGTGCGAAGAATTATCGTGTTTATGTGCCCGCGAATAAGGTCGGCGCTTATTCCGCTTTTATTTTCTTCTTCCTCGACTTCGTTGTTTTTCAATTCTTCGTCCAAGGTTCTTATCCTCCGTTAATTAAAGTTAAATATTAACTTTAATTATTTTACCATAAATTGGCGTGCAAGTCAATACTTTGAGCAAGTTAAATAGTACTATGTCACACATAATCAGTCAAAATGGCGCATTTTGGTGGACTTTTATGCTTATTTTTGATAAAATTATGAAAAAGTATAAAAGGGCTAAGTATGTATAGGCATAAAAAAATTTACGAACTTAGATATACTGACGTTGACGCATACGATATTTTGAAGCCTTCATCGCTTTTATCGTTTTTAGAGGAATCTGCTTGCCTTTCTGCAGACGAGTTGGGGTTCGGTTACGACGCCGTTGCGCCAAAGAATATGGGCTTTATAATCGTAAATTGGTATATTGAATTTACCCGCCCAGTAAGATTGGGTGAAAAGCTTGAAATTCAAACTTGGCCGTTACGTCCAAAGTTCTTAATTTTTTTCAGAGATTACGAGTTTTTCATTAACGGTGAAAAGGTTGGTGTGGCTACGGCAAGGTGGTGCCTTATAGACACAGCTAATTTTAAGGTTCTTCCCCCAAGCGCGTTCTTTGAAGAAGGGGCGTTTGATAATTACAACACTGAACGCAGTATTGACTTTAAAGCATGGAAAATACCTTCATTAGACGGTGGTAATACCGTTTATACTAAAAAAGTTACTTATTCTGATTACGACCACTACTTTCACGTAAACAACACGAAGTATGCAGATTTTCTTGCGGATACTTTCTCCGTTGAAGAATTTAAGGGCAAATATATCAAAAAATTGCAAGTTACTTACGTTAAACAGTGCAAAATCGGCGAAGAAATTGCTTTCTCACGCGAAGAAAAAGACGGCGCGCATATAGTTGAAGGCAAAGTTGACGGTGAAGTGCGCGTTCAATTCAAGGTTGAATTAGATGAAGTATGACGTTGAACTCGTTTTTTCAAAACGAAAAAGCTTGTCAATAACTGTTTCAGCAGAAAACAAAATTACTTTACGTTGCCCGTTGGGGTACAGTCGAGAGCGGGCTGAGCGGTTTTTAAACGATAAATCCGCTTGGATAGAAAAAACGGTTTTAAGAAACGAGAAAAAATTAAGCTTTAACGCAGATATTATTTCATATAAGTCAATATTCGTTAACGGTGCCAAACTTCCGCTTTTTGTGGATTGCAAAAAGGCGGCAATAACCGGAGAAGGAGTATTCGTTAAGAGTATCAAAGATATAAAAAAACTGTTTGTAAGCAGCTTTGCAAAAGCGTTCGTTTTGCGTGTTGAAGAAGTTGCCAGCCGGACGGGTTTAAAATTCAACGGTATAGCGATTAAAAGCTATAAAAGCCGTTGGGGGTGTTGTGACGGCGGCAACAATCTTGCGTTTAATTACAAGCTGTTTATGCTGCCGGACCGTATACAATATTATATAATAGTACACGAATTGTGCCACACCGCACAGCACAACCATTCCGAGAAATTTTGGCGGCTTGTTGAAAAATTTGTACCCGATTACAAGAAGATAAAAAAGGACTTGCGCGGCTACGATTTTCTTACCACTTTATATTAGTTTTAATTTTAAGGGTGGCCTATTTAACTGTAAGGCAGCCCTTTGAAAGGCAAAATGATGATTTATTTGGATAATGCGGCAACGACTAAACCCGATGAGGAATGTTTAAAGTTAGCCGAAAAGTATCTATACGGAGATTTTTTTAATCCGTCTGCGCTTTATACGGGTGGGTATAATCTCCAACGCGAAATAAAATCTGCAAGAGATAATATATTGTCACTTATTGCAGACAAAGAAAATTTCGAACTTATATTTACTTCTTGCGGCACCGAGGCTGACAACACGGCTGTTTTCGGCGCGGGAAGAAGGGGCAACGTAGTTACAACCTCTGGTGAACATTCCGCAATTTATTCCGCTGTTAACGAACTGAAACAGCGCGGAATTGAAGTTAGATTCGCTAACCTTAACGCAGACGGAAGTGTGAACGTGGAGCATCTTTTAAGCCTTATGGACGAGAAGACTTCGCTTGTGTCGGTAATTCACGTCAGCAATGAAACGGGCGCAATTAATGATATTGTATCAATTTCAAAGGCGGTTAAGGCAAAAAATAAGTTTACACTGTTTCATTCCGACGGCGTTCAAGCGTTCGGAAAAATCCCGTTTAAGCTGACAAAAGATATTGATTTGTACTCAATAAGTGCTCATAAGATAGGCGGAATAAAGGGGTGCGGTGCGCTTATAAAGCGTAAAAGCCTTATAATTAAGCCGTTAATCTACGGCGGCGGGCAAGAAAAGGGACTTAGAAGCGGTACGGAAAACGTCTTCGGTATTAAAGATTTCGAATTTGCCGCTGTTAAAAAGTACTCAAAAATCAAAGAAGATTATAAAAGCGCGAAAGTTCTGCATAGGTTGCTTTGGGAAAGGCTTGATAAAACTCTTTTTCAAAGAATTTCGGGTGAAGACTGCTCGCCGTATATTCTTTGCATAGGGGCTGACGGCTTGCGCGGTGAAACGATTTTGCACGAAGCGGATGATAAAGGGCTTGTAATTGGCACTGGCTCGGCTTGCTCTTCCAACGAAAAGAACAGATATTCCCGCACGATTCTTGCTTGCGGAGTCTGTGGAAGTTTAGCGGACGGAATTCTTAGGTTAAGCCTTTCTTCCGAAACCACGAAAGATGAAATCGTTCAAGCAGCAAAAATTCTTAACGAAGTAGTTGCAAACAGAAAAAAAATTATGGCGTAAATATGGAAAAAGTAGTAATTGTAAGATATTCGGAATTGCATCTTAAAGGCAAGAACCGCGGGTATTTCGAGCGGGTTCTAATTATTAATATGGAAAAAGCCCTTAAAGGGCTTAAACACGAAGTAAAACGACAAAGCGGAAGATACCTTATTGAAAACTTTGACGAATTTGACTCTGACGAAATCGTGTCCCGCCTAAAAAAAGTATTCGGTATACATTCGCTGTCGGTGGCGTTGAAGGTTAAATCCGATATGGACGCGATTTATAAGGCGGCGGAAGACGTTTGTTTTGAAAGCGGCAGCTTTAAAGTTGAAACGCACCGTGCGGACAAAACGTTTCCTTTAAATTCCTTGCAGATTAGTGCAGAGGTAGGTGGTCGACTTTTGCACAAACGCAAAAATCTCTCCGTTGACGTGCATAATCCGCAGTTTATAGTCAATATCGACGTGCGTGAAAACGGCACGACGCTCGTGTTTAACGAGTTCTTTAAAGGTGCGGGCGGTATGCCGGTGGGAACTTCCGGAAAGGGGTTGCTTCTTATTTCCGGCGGAATCGACAGCCCTGTGGCGGGGCATATGATAGCAAAGCGCGGTATGCAGATAAACTGTATTCATTTCCACAGCTATCCTTATACCAATATGCAAGCACGCGATAAGGTAATTGAGCTTGCCAAAGTTCTTTCTTCTTACACTTGCGGAACGAAACTTCATATCGTGTCGGTTACGCATATTCAAGAAGAAATTCACAAAAAGTGCAACGGCGAATATATGGTTACGCTATTAAGGCGTTTTATGATGAGAATTGCCGAGCGCATTGCGAACAAATGCGGGGCACAGTGCCTTATAACGGGTGAAAGCTTGGGGCAAGTGGCCAGCCAGACGGTAGAGGGAATAACTTCTTCAAACAGCGTTATAAAAAATCTTCCCGTCCTTCGTCCTTTGTGCGGATTCGATAAAGACGAAATAATCGAACGTAGTAGGGACATAGGCGCTTACGATATTTCCATTCAGCCTTATGAAGATTGCTGCACGGTGTTCTTACCTAAGCATCCGGTAATAAAACCTTCAATGCAAAGCATTCTCGATGAAGAAAGTAAGCTTGAAGTTGAAAAGCTTATAGAAGAGGCTATTTCGTCTTTGGAAGTTATAACTTTATAAATCGTACCATTCACCGTTTGCGATATCCGGTATTTTAACTTGAGGTGAAGTGGTATCTTTATTTACGTTTACGGGCGGCAAGGAAATTTCCTTGCCGTAAATTTTATTTTCACCGTCAAAATAATACGGTGTAACAGAATATTCGTAATATCCTTCGGCTGGCGTGTCCTTTATGCAACTTTGCCATTTTCCATCGTAAATCAGCTTGTTTTTGCCATTTAAACAGCGATTAACAAGATATGCATAGTACTTTGTCTGACATAATATAATGTTTACTTCGCCATTTTTTACCGAAATTGTAGGCATGACTATTGAGGGTGAAGAAAATTTCATGCTTTTATCTTTTGGCTCATTGCCGCTTAAAACCTTAACTTCCAAAACGTTTAATTTGGGCGAAATGTCGTCTGCAAGAATCATTTTATTGTTGTTATAATAATCTTCAGCGTCAATTTTGACAGTGGAAGTCCCGCTTGAAGTGTCAAGCTTTTGCGGTGTATGGTCGGCATAAAGCCTATTCAAGATATCGCCAACGTAGTCGCAACAGTTGCCGCCGCCGGTAATTTTTAGTCTTTTATTGTCTTTATCGCCAAGCCATACGCCTATGCAGTGTTCAGATGTATAGCTTATGGCGTAGGCGTCGGTATTTCCTTCGGAATTCCCGCAAGTACCCGTTTTTGTGGCTATATCGTATTTAAAATTTGCAAGGGCTTTTGCCGTTCCGCTTTTAGAGGTTGCTATAAGCATTTCGTTCATAAGTGAACAAGTTCCGTTTGAGAATACGGGATTAGAGAATTCTTCAGCTCTATAAATTGCTTGACCGTTTTTTGAAATAATCTCTTTTATGAAGCGGGAGGGGGCGTAAGTGCCTCCGCGTTGAAAAATTGAGTATCTGTCAACGATATCTTTAAGGCTAAGCCCATACTTCATTCCGCCGAGCGCCAGCGACAAATTCTTTTCGTCGTCTTCAAGCGCAATATTCATACGTGTTAGGTACTTTTCAGCGTTATCAATAGTCAATGAATTAAGTGTTTTTACTGCGGGAACGTTGTAGCTGTACTTCAAGCTGTCGGCAATCGTAACGTATCCGTGGTATTTTTTATCGTAATTTTCGGGCGAATATCCGCTAAAATCCACCTTTTCGTCGAGAATTCTTGTAAAAGGACTTACAAGTTTTTCTTCAATGGCGGGTGCGTAGACAAGTGCGGGCTTAATCGTAGAACCGGGCTGTCTTTTGGCATCACCAACCGTGGATTTGTATGCGCTGACTCCGCCGTTAAAAGAGGTTACGATAACTGCGTTGTCTGTGTCGTAATTAAGTTCTTCAATTAGGTTTTGCAAAGAAGGGTTTAGATACGTCTTTATTTTACAACCTTCAGTGAGGTCGTAAACGTTTAAATCCAGCGTTTCCAGTTCGTCAAAAACGGCACTAATATACGATGAATTCTTATCGCCGCTTACCGTTTGTACTGCGTTTAGCGGTGTTTTTATTGCTTTATCATACTTGATTTGGTCGATAAAACCGCAGTCAAGCATAGCTTTTAATACCAAATTGCGCTTTTTAAGGCTTTTTTCTGGGTTTTTAAAAGGCGAAAAATTATTCGGCGAAGTCAAAAGTCCGACCAAAGTTGCGCTTTCGGTAAGTGAAAGGTCTTCGGCTTTTTTGTCGAAATAGAATTCTGCGGCACTTTGCAGCCCGTAACAGTTGTGTCCGAAGTAGATGGTGTTCAAATACATTTCCAAGATTTCGTCTTTTGAATAAACTCTTTCAAGCTGTTTCGTTAGGCGGATTTCGTTCAGTTTTCTTTTAATAGTTTTGTCGTTAGAGAGGTGGGTATTTTTAATAAGCTGCTGACTTATCGTTGAAGCACCTTCCTTAAATGAGCGGGAGACCACGTTTTTATAAAGGGCTTTAAACATTCTTTTGTAATTTAAGCCGTTGTGTGAATAAAAAGTTCTGTCTTCGCTTGCAATAAAGGCGTTCACCGTGTCTTGGGGAAGCTTTTCGATTTCAACGCTTTTATGCTTATTTGAAGCGGATGCGCTTACTATTTCTTTACCGTTTTCGTCGCAGATGGTAATACTTTGGTTGGGGCGTATAAGTTTACTTTCGTCCAATTTTGCGTCCTTAGTAATAATCAAATAAGACATAAACGCCGTAAATGCAACTACTGCAAGGCTTAAAAATATAATTAAGGTTACTTTCAAAAACTTCGTCATCGCAATTAGTATTTATAAAATTAATAAATTGTTGCAAATTTTATTGAAAAATTTCCTTTAAAATTATATAATTAGTTTATATATGACAAAGTTTTACCACATAACAACCTACGGTTGTCAGATGAACGTACACGAATCCGAGAAAATAGCGGGTATTTTATCGGAGCTCGGTTATCAAAGCTGTGAGAATATCGAAGACGCAGATATTGCAGTCTTTAACACTTGTTGCATTAGAGAAAACGCCGAAAACCACGCTTTTGGCAATATCGGTATGCTTAAAAAGCTGAAAAGAAGCAAGAAGGATATGATTATTGCCGTGGGCGGTTGCCTTACACAGCAAATAGGCAAAGCCGATATTCTTCACGAAAAGTTTCCTTACGTTGATATAATTTTCGGCACGCATAACCTTAATAAGCTTAAAGAGTTTATTTTCAGAAAACAAAAACAGAAGAAAGCCGTTATAGAAGTGTTGGAAAGCGAAGGTGCGATTTGCGAGGACGAAAAGCCGCTTCGTACAAGCTACCCCAACGCATGGATTAATATTACGTACGGTTGTAACAATTTTTGCAGTTACTGTATCGTGCCCTACGTTCGCGGCAGAGAAAGAAGCCGCCGTTCGGAAAATATTATTAAAGAAGCGGAAGAGCTTATATCTAAAGGATATAAGGAAATTACCTTGTTGGGTCAAAACGTAAATTCATACGCCAACGAAACTGACGACATATCTTTCCCCGAGCTTTTAAGGCGCGTAGCAGCAATAGACGGAAAATTCAGACTTCGCTTTATGACCAGCCATCCCAAGGACTTTTCGGAAGAGCTTGCAAAGGTTATTGCGGAAAACCCGAAAATTTGTAATTCGGTGCACTTGCCAGTGCAGAGCGGTTCAAACGCGGTTTTAAAGGCAATGAACAGAAAATATACCGTAGAGGACTACCTTAAAAAGGTGGAAATTCTGAAAAAATACGTTCCCGACTGCACGCTTACGACCGACCTTATCGTTGGTTTCCCGAACGAAACGGACGAGGACTTTGAGGATACTTTACGCCTTGTTGAAAAGGTAGGTTATTCTTCGGCGTTTACATACGTTTATTCCAAAAGGGAAGGCACGGTTGCCGCAAAAATGGATGGTCAGATACCCGAAGAAGTGTCAAAAGCGCGCATTATGCGGCTAATAGAGCTAGTAAACGCGCAAACGCGCAGTCAGTCCGCGCATTACGTGGGCAAAACGGTTGAAATTCTTTGCGAAGATTTTGATAAGAAAAAGGGTCTTTATCAAGGTAGAGACGAGTACGGAAGAATGGCTTATTTTTCAAGCGAAAGTAACGCCATAGGCGAATTCGTTAACCTTAAAATTACGGACGCAAACGGAATTTCGCTTTACGGCGAAAAGATTTAAATACGAAGGAAAAATTATGGGACTTTCGAAGATGATGCAGCACTACTTTACCATAAAGGAAAAGTATCCAGACTGTTTAATATTTTACAGACTTGGCGACTTTTACGAGATGTTTTTCGACGATGCCGTAAAGGCTTCAGAAATTCTCGATTTGACGTTGACGGGAAGGGATTGCGGACTTGAAAAGCGCGCTCCCATGTGTGGCGTTCCTCATCACGCGGTTGATTCGTACATAACGAAGCTCGTTCAAAGTGGTGAGAAGGTTGCAATCTGTGAACAGCTTGAAGACGCTTCCGAGGCAAAAGGAATGGTTGCCCGCGACGTTGTGCGCGTAGTTACTGCGGGAACGCTTTCAAGCGACAGCCTTAACGAAAAGACCAACAATTTTATATGCTGTGCATATAAAGAGGGAAACACCGCCGCAATTGCGTGGGCGGATATTACTACGGGTGAATTGACCGCAACAGAGTTTTACGGCCCAGACTGCGTAAAAAAATGCGTTGCACAAATGACCGTTTTGGACGTTAAAGAAATAATTTCAAACGACGATATGCTTTTTGCCGTTAAAGATTTACCCGAAATAGCAAGAGGTGTTATCCCGAAGTTTTCAAGTTATCCCGCGTGGGCTTTCGGCTATTCTGCGGCTGAAAGGACGCTTTTAGAGCAGTTTAACGCAAAAACCCTCTCGGCTTATTCGATTTCGGGCAAACAATATGCAATAGCTGCAACGGGTGCACTTATCGAGTATTTAAAGGACACTCAAAAGCATGCGCTTAAAAACGTAACGGGCGTGAAGTACGTTATGGGTGAGAAGTATATGCAGCTTGATCCGACCGCACTAAGAAACCTTGAAATAGTTAAAACCTTGAACGAGGGCGGCAAGTACGGCTCTCTTTTATGGATTTTGGACAAGACCAAGACCCCAATGGGCGCAAGGTTTTTGAATAACAGCATACTGTATCCTTTCTGTGAAAAGAAGGAAATTGATTACCGCCTTGACGGTGTGCAAGAACTGTACGATGCCTCGGTTGCAAGATTGGGACTTATTGATTTATTAAAAGAAATTAAGGATATTGAAAGAATTTCCGGTAAAATCGCCAACGGAACGGTTATGCCCAAAGATTGTCTTGCGCTTGCAAGCTCGTTGTCCGTAATACCCAACGTTAAGTTCAGTTTAGCCGGATTTAACTCTGAAATTTTAAAAAATATTTCGGAAGAGCTTATTGACCTTTCCGCAGTTGCAAACCTTTTAGATAGTGCCATTGACGACACCCCGCCGACGAATTCAAAAGAGTATAAGTACATCAAAAAGGGATATAACGCCCGCCTTGACGAGCTTAGAAACATCGTTGAAAACGGTTCGGGCTTAATAGGGCAAATGGAGATAAGAGAGCGCGAAAACACGGGCATAAAGAATTTAAGGATTAATTACAACCGCGTTTTCGGCTATTATATCGAAGTCACTAAATCGTTTATTGATAAGGTGCCTTTGAACTATCAGCGTAGGCAAACTCTTGCGAATGCCGAAAGATTTACCACCGACGAACTGAAAGAACTGGAATCTAAAATTCTCACTTGCGGAGAGCTCGTATCAAAGCTTGAAATCGAGCTGTACGAGCAGATAAAGTCCGTGCTTTTGGAATATATCGAAAAAATCAAAGGTATTTCCTCGGCTATTGCACTTTTGGATTTGCTCGTTTCTTTTGCTGAAGTTGCAAAGGTTAACAAATACGTTCGCCCGCAGATAGTTGAAAACAGCAAGCCGCTTATTATTAAAGAGGGCAGACACCCCGTTGTGGAAGCAATATCTAAGGATAAATTTATCCCCAACGATACGCTTTTAGACGGTGGCGAGAACAGAACGATGATTATCACCGGACCGAATATGGCGGGTAAAAGTACCTATATGCGCCAGACAGCTATTATTACTATAATGGCGCATTTGGGCAGTTTCGTTCCCGCAAAAGCGGCTCAAATTCCGCTCACGGACAGAGTTTTCACTCGCGTAGGTGCAAGCGATAATCTTATTTCCGACCAAAGTACGTTTATGGTTGAGATGATAGAAGTTGCATCTATTATCCAAAACGCGACTAAAAACAGCTTGCTGATTTTGGACGAAGTGGGTAGGGGAACTTCCACTTACGACGGGCTGAGTATCGCTTGGGCAGTAATTGAATACCTCACTGAAAATATCGGTGCACACACGATGTTTGCAACGCATTATCACGAGCTTACTGAGCTTGAAAATTTGATTGAAGGGATAAAGAATTACAAAATCGCCGTAAAAGAAATTAACGGAAGCGTGGTATTCTTGCGAAAAATTATGCGTGGCGGAGCAAACCGCAGCTTCGGTATAGAGGTTGCATCGCTTGCGGGCGTTCCGGCAAAGGTTACCGATAGAGCTAAACAGATTTTAAAGGTTGTCGAAAGCGGAGAAAGAACGCGCGTTGAAGAAGTTGAAGACGCTGTAGCGGAGTCTTCCGAAATCGAAAAGATTTTGAAGGACGTGGATATGAACAATCTTTCGCCCATGCAAGCGTTTATGCTTGTAGGTGATCTCGTTGAAAAGGTGAAAAGATGAGTAAAATTAACATATTAAGTCAAACCGTATACAACCGTATTGCGGCCGGTGAAGTAGTTGACAGACCGTACTCAGCCGTAAAGGAGCTTGTTGAAAACAGCCTTGACGCGGGCGCAACCGAAATTGAAATTTATATTGAGAAGGGCGGGAAGCAGCTTATAAAGGTCGTCGACAACGGCTCTGGTATTGAGCGTGACGATTTGAAGGCGGCTTTTCTTCCGCATGCAACCAGCAAAATCGCAAAGGTGGAAGATTTAGATAATATTTTAACTTTGGGGTTTAGGGGAGAAGCACTTGCAAGCATTTCTTCGGTTGCTAAAGTCGAAATTGCGTCTAAAACTTCGGGGGCTTCTGCATTTAAAATATCTTGCGACGGTGGCAAAATAGGCGAAATTTTGCCCACCGCATTGGAAAAAGGTACTGTTATTACGGTAAATAACCTATTTTTCAATACGCCCGTGCGTGCTAAATTTTTGAAAGACGACAAAAAGGAAGAAGCGGACGTTACAAACTTTATCACGCGCTATATTTTAAGCAAACCCGCCGTTTCGTTTAAGTATTACGTTGACGGTAAACTTACTTTGCAGTCTTTCGGCGGAGGACTTGACGAGGCCGTAGCGCAAGTTTACGGTGCAAAAGTTCTGTCGCAATGTTTTAAAATAGAAGCGGAAAAGAACGGTGTAGTTATTCGAGGATTTATCGGTAACCAGAACTTTTTCAAACCTAATAAAACCTATCAAAGCGTTTTTTTAAACGGGAGATATATTGTCAACAATACTATTGCAACGGCAATTAACCAAGCCTATGCAAGCTATATGATGAAACGGCAGTTTCCTTTTTACGTGTTGAACGTGGACGTGCCTTCTGATATCGTTGACGTTAACGTGCATCCGAGCAAGGCGGACGTTAGGTTTATTGATAACCGATTTGTGTTCGGAGCAGTTTATTCCGTGGTTTCGTCAGTGCTTGACGGCACTGCTAAGGCGGCGGATTTTGTTCTCAACGAATCACGCTTGCCCGAAATCCAGTCCAAAATCGACGGTAAGGATGGGGCTAACAAGGTTTATAAAGAAGCTTCAACAACCACAACAAGCGCAGATTTAGCTCAACTTTTGCAAAAGTACGATAAATCGAGCGCTGTTGCCGAAGATATGAAGGCGGCAGGCATTAGGTTTACAGAGGCACCCGTCAAAAGCGAAGAGTCAAAATCGGATAAACAGCAAGTGAGTTATTTTGACCCGTTTAAGGACGTTGCGCTTTCCGAGCTTATGCCTAAGCAAAACGTAAGCACAATGCGTGTTACCGACGACACTATGCCGCCAAGTCTTAACGGAAATATTGCGGCGTATGAGGTTGAAAGCCGCATATTTAATAAGAGGCTGCAAGAACAGCAGAAAATCGAGTACGCTTCTTGCAAATATAAGGGCAATCTTTTCAATACATATTTAATATACGAGGTTGCAGACACCGTCTATATGATAGACCAGCATGCGGCTCACGAAAGGTTGATTTACGATAGGCTTCGTGAAAAACTTGCAAATAGGAATATTGCTAGGCAAGCGTTGCTTGTGCCGTATATTTTTACTGCAAATCCCGCCGAAGCGCGCTTTTTAGAGGAAAAACAACTACTTTTAAGAAATATGGGCTTTGGGATAGCCTCTTTCGGGTTCGAATCGTTCAGAATTGACGAAGTGCCCGTTGACTTGCAAGATATAAATATAAAAGAATTTTTTGACGATATTCTTGCTGAAGTGGACGGACTTAAAGAAATAAAACTGGAAGACGTTTTAAAAGATAAAATTGCTATGACTGCATGTAAACACGCTATTAAGGGCGGGATGCAGCTTACTGACGGTGAAGTGGACGCTCTTTTCAAACTTTTAGACGGTAATATGGGCTTAAAATGTCCTCACGGCAGACCGATTTGCGTTACTTTAACTAAAAAAGATGTCGAGAAAATGTTTAAAAGGATAGTGTAATGCCCCAAAAAGTTCTCGTTATCTGTGGCGCAACGGCATCGGGCAAGACGCGGCTTGCCGTTGACTGCGCCTTAAAATTGAATACCGAAATCATTTCAGCCGATTCACAGCTTATTTATAAAGGACTTAATATCGGCACAGCCAAGCCAAACAAGGAAGAAATGTGCGGCGTAAAACACCATATGATTGACGTCGTTGAGCCGACGGAGTCTTTCAGCGTATCCGATTACAGTGAAAGGGCTTTGCCGATTCTTGAAAAGTTGCTTTCTGAAGGAAAAACGCCGATAATTTGCGGCGGAACGGGGTTTTATATAAATTCCTTGCTATTTGATTTGGGTTACGGCAATGCGGCGGCAGACGAAACCGTGCGTGAGAAATACGCAGATTTTTTAGAAAAGAACGGCAGAGCCGCGCTTTTTGATAAATTAAAGGAAGTTGACCCCGAAACTGCGGCGGTTCTTCACCCTAATGACGTGAAGCGCGTAATCCGTGCTCTAGAAATATACGAGGTCAGCGGCAAGAAAAAATCCGCACAAAACGATAATCTTGTACCGAAGTACGACTTTGTTGCCGTTGCTATAAACTATCCAAGGGAAGAACTTTACGAAAGAATTAATCGTAGAGTTGACGAAATGTTTAATCAAGGACTTGTAGAAGAAGTTCAAAGTCTTTTACAGCGTGGAATAGACGAAAATTGCCAATGTATGCAAGCAATTGGCTATAAAGAGGTTGTTTTTGGCTTAAATAATAACAATTTACGAAGTACTATGTCAGACATAATTAAGCAAAATACACGGCATTACGCAAAAAGGCAGATAACTTTTTTCAAAAAAATGCCCAATTTGGTGTGTGTTGCGCCCGAAGAAGCTACTGCGGAGAGAATAGCGGAGATTTTAAATGAAACTAATTGAAAAATGCGAAGAAAAACTGAAAGACAAATTTAAAGAGATAGACGACGTAGCGTATTTTAATCAATTAAAGGTGCTAAACGCTTTTAAAGAGTATAAAATTGCAACACGCCATTTTAACGGCACTACGGGCTACGGTTACGACGACGAAGGTAGAGATTGCCTCGGTAAGCTGTATGCAGAAGCGTTCGGTGCAGAAAGCGGGATAGTTTCCCCGCATCTTTTGTCCGGGACTCATGCTTTAACAGTTGCGCTTTTTGGTCTTCTTCGTCCAAACGATACTTTATTTTGCATAAGCGGAATGCCTTACGACACTATAAGAGGCGTAATTTTCGGTGAAAACAACGGTTCTTTAAAGGATTTCGGTGTTAAATTTGAATGTTGCGACTTAAAAGACGGTAAATTTGACCTTGATGAAATTGCAAAAAAGTTCAATAAAACCGTCAAAGTCGTTTATATTCAACGTTCGCGCGGGTATGAGCTTAGAGATGCGTTTTCGTGCGAAGAAATAGGTCAAATTTGCAAATTTGTGCGTAATTTGGGCTTTAAAGGCTGCATTTTCGTTGATAATTGTTACGGAGAGTTCGTTGAAAAAGTAGAGCCGACCGAAGTTGGTGCAGATATAATCGTAGGCTCACTTATAAAAAATGCCGGCGGTGGGCTTGCGCCTACGGGCGGCTACATTTGCGGCAAGGCAGAATATATTGATTTAATAGGGAAAAGGCTTACTGCGCCGTCAATCGGGCTTGAAGTCGGCTCTTACGATGGCAGTTACCGTAACTTTTATCAAGGGCTGTTTCTTGCTCCGCATACCGTTGCACAAGCGTTAAAAACTAGTCTTTTAATAGGGCAAGCTATGGGCGAACTCGGATACAAGAATTATCCTTCGCTGGATAAAACTCCTTACGATATTACTCGTGCAATAGAGTTTGACAGTGCGGATAAAATGGTACATTTTATTCGAGAAGTGCAGTACGCATCTCCGATAGATAGCTTCGTTACGTGCGAGCCGTGGGATATGCCCGGTTACGACGATAAAATTATAATGGCGGCGGGAACCTTCGTTTCGGGTGCAAGTATCGAACTTTCTGCCGACGGCCCAGTGAAACCGCCGTATATCGCATATTTTCAAGGCGGGTTAACATACGAGCATGGCAAATACGCATTAGAAAGGATATTAAACAAGATAGAGGATTAATATAAGGTGTATAGAAACAGATATAAGGGTGATGATTATATTAAGGCGTTTCCAGAATTAAAAAAATGGATAAACGAATGCATTTGTTGTCATAGAAAAGGGTATGCTCCCGATATGCCGGAGCATGTAGGCGGCAAATATTCTATTGCTGCACAAGAAATAAAGACGTTATATGAACCACTTAATGTTGATAAAGACAGTTTGTGTGAAGTATGCTCCAAATTAGTTAATAGCTAAGCAATTAAAAACGCCGAGGCATTTGCCTCGGCGTTAAATTTATTTTATTAATACATTCCGCCCATGTCGGGGTTGCCGCCCATAGGAGGCGCGGGAGGAGTAGGGATATCGGTTACGATGCTTTCGGTAGTGAGCAAGGTTGCCGCCACGGAAGCCGCATTCTGTAATACAGAACGGGAAACCTTGGTGGGGTCGATAATTCCGCTTTCAACCATGTCCGTGTACTTGTTGTTGTATGCGTCGAAGCCGTAATTGGGGTTCTTCGAGCGTAAAATGTTGTTTACTATAACCGAGCCGTCGTAACCAGCGTTCTTTGCTATTTGACGAACGGGTTCTTCAATTGCCTTTAAAACGATAGCCGCGCCGGTCTTTTCGTCGCCGTGAAGGCTTGCAACAAGTTTTTTAAGCTCGGGCACCGCATTCAAAAGTGCAACGCCGCCTCCGGGAACGATTCCTTCTTCAACAGCCGCACGGGTTGCCGCCAAAGCGTCCTCGATACGCAGTTTCTTTTCTTTCATTTCAACTTCGGTTGCCGCACCGACGCTGATTACTGCAACGCCGCCAGCAAGTTTTGCAAGTCTTTCTTGCAATTTTTCTCTGTCATAGTCTGAAGAAGTTTCCATAATCTGCGCTTTAAGCGAGTTAACGCGTGACTTAATTTGTGCTGCGTCGCCCGAGCCGCCGATAATGGTGGTGTTGTCTTTATCAACCTTGATTTGAGAAGCTCTTCCAAGCATATCCAAAGTTACGTCCTTGAATTCGTAACCCAAATCGGAAGAAACAACGGTGCCGCCCGTAAGAATTGCGATATCTTCAAGCATAGCCTTTCTTCTGTCGCCGAAGCCGGGAGCTTTAACTGCAACGCAGTTAAGGACGCCTTTCAATTTATTGACGATAAGTGCGGCAAGCGCGTCGCCTTCAACGTCCTCGGCAATTATAAGAAGCCTTGCACCTTGCTGAGCGATGGGCTCGATTACGGGAAGAATTTCTTGCAAAGCGGATATTTTTTTGTCGGTAATAAGGATGTAGGGGTTATCGAGAATGGCTTCCATCTTGTCCGTATTGGTAACCATATAAGCGGAGGCGTAGCCTCTGTCGAACTGCATTCCTTCAACGGTTGAAAGCTCGGTTGCCATAGTTTTGCCTTCCTCAACGGTGATAACGCCGTCTTTGCCAACGATTTCCATAGCGTTTGCAATAAGCTCGCCGATTTTTTCGTCACCCGCGGAAATGGAAGCAACTTGTGAAATTGCGAGTTTACTTTCAACGGGTTTCGAAATAGACTGAACCTTGGCAACTGCAGTATCAACTGCTGCGGCAATTCCCTTTTTCAAAATCATAGGGTTAGCACCGGCAGCAAGGTTTTTAAGCCCTTCTTTTACGATAGCTTGAGCCAAAACAGCAGCGGTAGTGGTGCCGTCGCCGGCAACGTCGTTCGTCTTTGTGGAAACTTCTTTAATAAGCTGTGCACCCATATTTTCAAACGGGTCTTCAAGCTCGATTTCTTTTGCAATGGTAACGCCATCGTTAGTGATAAGCGGTGCGCCGAACTTCTTGTCCAGTACGACGTTTCTGCCCTTAGGGCCCAAAGTAATCTTTACGGTGTCGGCAACGATGTTGACGCCGTTTTCAAGTAATTTTCTTGCTTCATCGCCGTATTTAATCTGTTTTGCCATAACTTTTTACTCCTTATTCAACGATTGCCAAAATATCGCTTTGGCGGATAATCGTGTATTCTTTATCGTCAACTTTGACTTCCGTGCCGCTGTACTTTGCAAGCAGAACTTTATCGCCGACTTTTACTTGCATTTTAACGTCTTTACCGTCCACAAGTCCGCCGGGGCCGACTGCAACGACGAGGCAAGTTGCGGGTTTTTCTTGTGCAGCCGAGGTAAGGTAAAGTCCGCTTTTGGTCTTTTCTTCGGCCTTGAGATTTTCTACGACTACTTTATCAAATAAAGGTTTAATAGTCATTTAAAACGTCCTCCGATTTAAATCATTTTAGTTACAGATATTTTATAAACTCAACAAAATAATGTTAAACATTATAAAGTAAAAAATTGCAATTTATATAAAAATATGGTAAAATCGTTTTATCTACTTAAAATGGGTTTTTTATGGATAAATGGGATAAAAGATTTATGGAGATGACCGAGATTATCGGAACTTGGTCAAGCTGCTATCAAGAGAACAGACACGTAGGTGCAATAATTGTCAAAAATAAGCGTATAATTGCAACGGGCTATAACGGTGCTCCGCAAGGAATTGAAAGCTGCGTAGACAAAAAAGAGTGTATGCGCCAGAAAATGAATATCAAAAGCGGTACCATGCACGAGCTGTGCTATGCCGTACACGCCGAGCAGAACGCGATAGTACAAGCGGCAAAGGTAGGCAGTAGCGTGGAAGGGTGTACGCTTTATTGCACGCATCAGCCTTGCGTTATTTGCGCTAAAATGATAATTAATTCGGGCATTAAACGTGTGGTCTATAAAGAAGGCTATCCCGACGAATTTTCAATGCTTCTTTTTAAGGAAGCCGGTGTTCAAGTCGACAAATTCAGTGAGTTATAAAATGAATCAAATTGATTTATCACAAGTTGCCGGCACTTTAAGATACGGAGATTTTAGCGAAAAAAAACGCAAAAAGTTAATTATTTTTTACGCGGTTCTTATGGCGTGTTGTAGCTTAGGATTAGTTGGCTCTATAATTGGTTTCGCATTTGAAATAAAAGATGACCCTATAATGTATGTCATTTTATTTGTTGTTTTTGCTCTGTGCCATATACCTTGTATAATTTTCTTCGTGATAAATGGCAAAAGAAGAAGAGAAATATTGAAATGGGGCGAGGATGCTATTGAGTTGTATGCATATTCAAAATGCGTTGGCGAACAAGACAATCATAATCCTCATGCGGTTTTTGGCAATTTAATTTTTGGTCCGTCTTTTGCGAAAATCGAAGTTAAATTTGAATTAGACGGCAAACATTTTATCAAGATGAGCGGAAAACTTGGACGGTTGGGCCCAGATGACGGTTTTAGCCGTGTGTGGTTAGATTATCGCGACAGAGCAATTAGAATAATGTATTCGCCTAAATACGACCAAGTTATCGTATTAAAAGATAAAGACAGTGATACAAATTAAGGAGTAAATTATGAATCCTATCGTTACGATTAAAATGCAGAACGGCGGCGTGATAAAAGCCGAGCTTTATCCCGAAAAGGCGCCAAATACGGTAAATAACTTTATTGCACTTGTTAAAAGCGGCTTTTACGACGGGATTATTTTTCACCGCGTAATTTCCGGCTTTATGATTCAAGGCGGTGACCCCAAAGGTGTAGGAACGGGCGGCCCGGGATATTCTATTAAGGGCGAATTTGCTTTAAACGGCTTTAAACAAAACGATTTGAAGCATTCACGCGGCGTGCTTTCAATGGCGCGCGCTATGAATCCGAATTCAGCCGGTTCGCAATTCTTTATTATGCATCAGAACGCTTCGCACCTTGACGGTCAGTACGCGGCGTTCGGTAAGGTCATTGAAGGAATGGAAGTGGTTGACGGTATTGCGGCGGTAATGTGCGACTGGCAAGATAAGCCGCTTGCGCCGCAAATTATGGAGAAAGTTACGGTTGAAACCTTCGGTATAGACTATCCGGCACCGGTCAAATTTTAATAAGGAGCAACTATGGATAACGGTATCTATCAAAATCCATTGATTACCAGATACGCAAGTCAAGCTATGGCGGAAAACTTTTCCGACGAAAAGCGCTTCAAGCTTTGGAGAAAGCTTTGGATTGCGCTTGCGGAAGCCGAAATGGAACTCGGGTTGAATATCACTAAGGCGCAAATCGACGAGATGAAGAAGTACGCCGACGATATCAACTTCGAGGTTGCGGAAAGCTATGAAAAAAAGTTGCGTCACGACGTGATGGCGCACGTTCACGCCTTTGGCGAACAAGCTAAATCGGCTATGCCTATAATTCATCTCGGGGCGACGAGCTGCTTCGTGGACTGCAATTCCGAGCTTATAATTTTATGGGACGCACTTGAAATTATAAAAGCCAAGCTGGTTAACGTAATGGATAAGCTTTCGGCGTTTGCTTTGAAGTACAAGGACTTGCCCACGCTCGGGTTTACGCATTTGCAGCCCGCACAGCTGACTACGGTTGGCAAGCGCGCAACGCTTTGGCTGCAAGATTTGACTATGGACTATTACAGCCTCGTAAACTTGCAAAATTCTTTTAAATTGCGCGGGGTAAAGGGCACAACGGGTACGCAAGCCAGCTTTATGGAGCTTTTCAACGGTGACGAAGGAAAGGTCAAGGAGCTTGAAAAAAAGGTTGTTGCAAAGCTCGAATTTGACAAAGTTTACGGCGTAACCGGTCAAACTTACTCTAGAAAGTTCGATTATAACGTTCTTTGCGTTCTTTCGCAGATAGCGCAAAGCGCTTATAAATTTTCTAACGATATTCGCCTTTTGCAGAGTATGAAGGAAATTGAAGAACCGTTTGAAAAGTCGCAGATAGGTTCTTCTGCAATGGCGTATAAGCGTAATCCTATGCGTAGTGAAAGAATGAGCTCGCTTGCAAGATTCGTTATTTCACTTCCCACGAATAGCGCAATAACGGCGGGAACGCAGTGGTTTGAAAGAACTTTGGACGATTCGGCAAACAGAAGAATAGTAAACGCACAAGCGTTTCTTGCGCTTGACGGCATACTTAATATTTATATGAACGTTTCGGAAAACCTTGTTGTGTACGAAAGGGTCATTGAAAAGCATATCGCCGCCGAGCTTCCGTTCATGGCAACCGAAAACATAATGATGGAGTGTGTTAAGGCGGGCGGAAACAGACAAGAGCTACACGAGAAAATAAGAGTTTTATCAATGCAAGCGGGCAAAAACGTCAAGGAGCTTGGCAAAGACAATAATCTTATTGAGCTTATAAAAGCGGATAAGGACTTTAAAGCGGTGCATTCGAAGCTTGATAAAATGCTTGACGCAAAGCTGTTTATCGGTAGAGCTCCTTCGCAAACCGTTGAGTTTATTGAAAACGAAGTAAAGCCTATTTTAGAGCAAAACAAGGCTGTTTTAGGTCAAAATAGCGACTTAAAAGTCTAATTCTTGCCATTTTGCAAAGTACTATGCGTGGCATAATCAATACAAAAGCAACTGTAAAATAAAAAATTAACCACCCGAAAACGGATGGTTTATGGCAGGGGAGACACGATTCGAACATGCAACCGACGGTTTTGGAGACCGCGACTCTACCATTGAGCTACTCCCCTAAAAGCAAACAAATTATAGTATATAACTTAAATTTAGTCAACTGTTTTGGAGGCAAATTTATGAAAAAGCAATTCAAACTCGGCGTAATCGGCTGTTCGTTCTTTTCAAATGCGATTTTAAGGGGAGTCGTATTATCCGACCTTATTCGTGAAAAGAAGATAATCGTCAGTGACGAAAGCGAGGAAGAATTAGATAAGCTTGATTATCTGGGCGTTCGTACGACAACAAGCAATAAATTCGTTGCCGAAAACAGTGAATTCGTGCTTTTTGCGGTGAAACCTAAGAAATTTGAGGCAATTTCAAAGGAATTGGAGGGTATTCGACCCGAGAAAGTTATTTCAGTAATGGACGGAATAACGAAAAACACCGTTAAAAATTCTCTTGGAATTGGCGTAATTAAAGTTGCGCGTGCGATATTGAATTTGCCTTGCGAAATCGGAAGTGGTGCGATAGGCATTGATATGGTTGACTTTAATAAGTCAACGGATGACTGCGACTTTATCAGCTCGGTTTTCGGGACGCTTGGAACTATAGTTAGTGTTGAAGAAGGCAAGTTAAACGCTGTTTACGGATTAAGCGGAAGTGGTTCTGCGTATACTTTCATGTTTATAGACGCACTTATTAATGCGGGTGTAAAGCAAGGCTTGTCTAAAAATGAGGCAAAAATTCTTGCCGTTCAAACCATTTTAGGCAGTGCTGAAATGGTCCAAAGGGAAGAAAAATCGGTTGAAGAGCTTACGATTTTGGCGTGCAATAAAGGCGGCGCGTCCGTCGAGGCTGTGAAAGTCCTTGAAGAAAAAGGGCTTTCAGATGCGCTTTCTTCAGCAGTTGATGCTTGCGTAAGCCGAGCAAAAGAGCAGACGAAGTGATGAAAAAGGTAATTTTGTATACTGACGGTGCATGTTCGGGCAACCCCGGAACCGGTGGTTGGGGCGCTGTTTTAATGTTTAAAGGCTTTGAAAAGCGTATTTCGGGCGCCGAGCAGTCCACAACTAATAACAGAATGGAGCTAACGGCTGTAATAGAAGGCTTAAAATGCCTTAAAGAGCCGTGCGAGGTGGAAATTTATAGCGATTCCGCATATACCGTTAATGCGTTCAATAACGGCTGGGTTTACGGTTGGGAAAAATCGGGCTATAAAAAAGCCGACAATAAACCAGTCCTTAACGAAGATTTATGGCGCGAGCTTCTGTCTTTAACCCGTACGCACCGTGTATCGTTCGTAAAGGTGAAGGGACACGCCGATAACGAGTATAACAATATCTGCGATAAGCTTGCCACCGATGCGGTTAAAAATTTGAAAAGTGAATTATAAAATTGCGGAAAATACTATATAATAGTATTAATGGACCGCATACGAGTTTTAAAATACTGTATAAATATCTTGGCGGTTGTACTTTTAAGTACGGCTGCTTTTCTTTTTATAGCCTACGGACTTTTATATAAAAACGTAGAATTTATTGCCGTGCACTTCAATATTTTGTTGCTTGTTTCGGGGCTTGTACTCGGGCTGTTAATGGTGGGTGGAATACTTTTTTATGCGTTGAAAATGGTTTCACTTTACCGTTTAACCATATGTGCACTCGTATTTATTGATATTTTTTCAGTCGTGTTCTTTGCGCTTTGTGCAACCGAGCTGTTAGGCAAAATAAACAGCGTTGACGCATTGAGGGAATATATTGAAGGCATGGGCGGAATGGCTGCCGCCATCTATATAATTTTCAGTTTTCTTCAAGTCGTGCTTTTGCCCGTGCCTGGGTCGGTATCCGTTGCTGTCGGCGTTGCCATGTTTGGACCTTTAAAGTGTGCGATTTATAGCTTTATCGGCATAGTTTTGGGCTCAATTGCCGCTTTTGCAATAGGTAGATGGGTAGGCTACAAGGCAGTTTGTTGGATAGTTGGGCAAGACACTTTGGATAAATGGTTGAAAAAATTGAAGGGAAAGGACTATTTGATTTTATCTTTGATGTTCCTTTTGCCGCTTTTCCCCGACGACGTTTTGTGCTTCGTTGCGGGATTATCGTCAATGACGTGGCCGTTTTTCATCGTTATGATAATAATAACTCGCCTTATCGGCGTTTTTTCTACGGCGTATTCGTTCGAGCTTATACCGTTTAACACGTGGTGGGGGTTATTAATTTGGGCGTTATTGCTTGCGTTTATCGTTCTTTCGTTCTATCTTGTGTTGAAGCACTATGAAAAGATAGACAAATTCATAAAAACCAAACTGAAAATTCAGCGAAAATAAGGCGGCAAAAAGCCGCTTTTTCTTTTACAAAATTAAATAATTTTGATAAAAGTTTAACAAAATATTTGCATTTGATTTTAAATATGATAAAATGTATTTGTAAGAATTTGGTTTTCAGGTGTATTTATGGATAAAATCAGCTTATTACAGAAGCGAAAAAAACAACTTCTTGACGCGGGTAAAGCTATACGCGCGGATATTAATTCACTTATTGATGAGGATAGTTTCGTTGAACTTTCGTCTTTCTCATTCTCTAAGAATGAGTTTTACGGTGAAACCGCCGAAGGCGAGGGCGTCGTAACCGGTTTTGCGACGATTTGCGACTATCCTTTTTATATTGTCGCACAGAATGCGGCAGTACTTTCCGGTGGAGTCAGCAAAGCTAACTGCGCTAAAATAGAAAAGTGTTTAAATCAAGCTGAAAAAACCTCAACGCCCGTTATATGGATTTTGTCTTCACTCGGCGTTCAGATAGGCGAAGGTGTAAGCGTTTTGGAAGGGCTTGCAAGCCTTATTTTGAAGGCTTCTCAAATGAAGGGAAGTATTCCCCAATACCTCATAGTGAACGGGGAAGTTTACGGTCAGATTTCACTTCTTGCGGGAATTTGCGATTTCACTTATTTCATTGATAAGAAAAGTGCGCTTTGCCCCAACAGTCCCTTGGTTTTATCCGCAAAAGCGGGGGAAAACCTTTCAAAATTCACCGTAGGCGGCTCTGCGGGGTTAAATAACGCCCAACTTGCAACCTTCACCGTAAAGAATTTTGATGAAATAAAGAAGTCGATTGTCGAAATAAACGAGCTTATTTCAAAGCCCTTAATTAATAGCGACGAACTTAACGCGAGTCTTCCCGCACTTGACAAGAAGGCGGACGCCAAGTCTTTGCGCGCGATATTTGATAAATCAACTGCAATAGAGCTTGGCGCAACGTATTGCCCCGAAGTTAAATGTTATCTTGCAAGGGTGGGCGGGATTGCCGTTGCAGCAGTTATCTTCGACGGTGCGGACGGAGTTGAACTTACCGCACAGAACGTAAGAAAGCTTAAAGATTTTGCTGAATTCGCTTGTTGTTACGGGTTGCCCTACGTTACGTTCGTCAACACTCTCGGCGTAAAAGGCGACCTTGCAACTAATAACAGCCTCGTTTTAAAAGAGCTTGGCGAGTACGTTTCCATTTTAGACTGCATCGACGCGGCTAAAATCTCAGTGGTTTACGGAAAAGCGATAGGCTTGGGTTACACCGTATTTGCGGCAAAATCAATGGGTTACGATTGTAGCTACGCCTTTGCAAACGCGAAAATTGCGCTTTTTGACAGCGTTCAAGGTGCGGAAATTGAATTTTCAAGCGAGAAAAACGTTGATAGTGCAAAGCTCGCAACGAAGTACGCCGACGAAAATTCCGACCCCGTAAACGCTGCACAAGGCGGATATATTGATAACATTATTCAACCGTCGTTTGTAAAACAGTATCTTACGGCGTCTTTGCAAATGCTTTTGAAGTGAGGGAAATATGCTGAATTTTCTTTTAGATATACTGCCGCAAAAGCCCGACGGGTCGTTTGACGGCAACTATTATTTTTCCGATAGATTCGGCGAACCCGCCATTTATGCGTTAATCGGTTTTTTGATTGTATTCATAGGCATCGTCCTTATTATCGCGATAATTTGGCTAATCGGGCTTTTAATGCGGAAAACGAACAATCTTGCTTTCTTAACCAATATCGGCAAGACGAAAAAGAAGAAGGAAGATGTTTCTTCAAGTGAAGCCGTTGCCGATTCGGACGAGGTGCCTAACGAGGTAAAAGCGGCAATAATTGCGGCGATAATGGCTTATTACAGCGAAGAAAAGCCCAAATGCGAATTTAAAGTTAAGAGAATTAAGAGGTTATAAGGAGTTAAATATATGCGTAATTTTGTTGTTACTATTGACGGTAAAACTTATTCCGTAGGCGTTGAAGAAGTAGGTGAAAGCGTAGGAGAAGTATCTATTGCTCCCGCACAAGTCGTAACGGAAGCACCTAAGCCCGTAAAGGCTACTGCACCCGCAAGCGGCACCAAAGTGTTGTCGCCTTTCCCCGGACTTATAAAAAACGTTCTCGTTTCCGATGGGGCAACGGTTAAAAAGGACCAGCCCATAATCGTTTTGGAAGCTATGAAAATGGATAACGAAATTACTGCTCCTTGCGACGGAAAAGTTACGATAAGCGTCGTTAAGGGTGCTAACGTAGAAACTAACGCTCTACTTGCCGTTATCGGTTGACGGAGGGAATATGCTGCAAAGTGGAATAGACTTTGGCAATATATTCGGAAGTCTGTATGAAAGTATGGGTTTTGTCCAAGGTAATTGGCAAAACTACGTAATGCTTTTAATTTCTTTCATACTGATGTACCTTGCCGTAGTCAAAAAATTTGAGCCGATGCTCTTATTGCCGATAGCCTTCGGTATGTTTTTAATAAATATCCCCGGCGCAGAGGCTGTTTTGTGGGGTAAATATAAAACGCCCGCAGAGTTAACTTTGGGAGTTACGGGTTCAGTTGAAAACGTTGGCGTTTACTCGCTTATAGGTTCTTCGGAACAGATATTCATAAGAGCCGATTATCTTTCCGTAAATGCTGATAATATAACTTATTTTGCGTCATTTGAAAATTTGCAAAACGGAATTTCGGCAACGATGTCGACAGACCAATTTAACATGCTTTATTCGTTTAGTGGTTATATTCAAGGCACGGTTGTTGACGGAGTTACACAGTTTACAAATAGCGCCATTGTAATTGACCACGCATACGAGGCCGTTTCAGATAGAGGACTTTTGTGGTATTTGTATTTCGGCGTAGATAAGGTTATTTACCCGCCGCTCATTTTCCTCGGAATAGGTGCGATGACGGACTTCGGACCGCTGATTGCAAACCCCAAGAGTATGCTTATCGGTGCGGGCGCACAGCTTGGTATTTTCGTTGCTTTTATTCTTGCGTCCATGCTCGGTTTATCCGTTGCGGCGGCGGCTTCGATTGCTATTATAGGCGGGGCAGACGGACCTACGGCAATAATGGTTACTTCCAAGCTTGCATCGGACTACGTGCCCACGATAGCTATTGCGGCTTATTCGTATATGGCGCTTATACCGATTATTCAAAAACCGTTAATGCGCGCTTTGACTACGAAAAAGGAGAGGGCTATAAGAATGAAGCCTCTCCGCCAGGTCAGCAAAATAGAAAAAATTCTTTTCCCTATAATAGTTACGCTTGTCGTAGGCATAATTCTTCCCGACAGTATCGCGCTTTTGGGAATGTTAATGCTCGGCAACTTGTTTAAAGAATCGGGCGTTGTTGACAGACTTTCAACGCAAGCGCAGAACGGGCTTATGAACACCATAACCATTTTCCTCGGTATCGCCGTTGGAAGCAAGGCAAAGGGTGAAATTTTCCTCAGTATCGAAACTCTTGAAATTATAGGTATAGGACTTCTTGCATTCGTAATCGGCACCATCGGCGGTTTGCTTGTTGCTAAAATTATGTGCAAGGTCACTAAGGGTCAGATTAACCCGCTTATAGGTTCTGCGGGTGTGTCTGCCGTGCCGATGGCTGCAAGAATTTCAGAGGACGTAGGGCGGGAGTACGACCCGCAAAACCACTTACTTATGCACGCTATGGGGCCCAACGTCGCCGGCGTAATCGGCTCGGCAATAGCTGCGGGCGTGTTGCTTGCATGCTTTGGCGGATTTGTTGACGGCACGGCTACACAAGCAGTTGCCACCGCATTAAACACTGTAATGGCATAAAGGTGAATTATGAAAGGTAAAAAAGTTTTAATAACCGATACTATCTTGCGCGACGCGCACCAGTCACATGCGGCTACCCGTATGAGATTTGACGAAATGGAGCCGATGCTTCCGCTTTTGGACGATATAGGCTACTATTCGCTTGAGGCGTGGGGCGGCGCAACCTTTGACAGCTGTTTAAGGTTCTTGAACGAAGACCCTTGGGATAGGCTGAGAAACCTCAAAAAATACTTAAAAAAGACGCCGATTCAGATGCTTCTTCGCGGGCAGAACCTTTTAGGTTACCGTCATTACGCGGACGACGTGGTTGAAAAATTCATTGAAAAATCAATTGAAAACGGTATTGGCGTAGTCAGACTTTTCGACGCGCTGAACGACCCGCGCAACCTTGAAGCAAGCGTAAACGCCATAAAAAAGTACGGTAAAGGCGGCAAATGTGTTTGCGAATGTGCAATTTCTTATACCACAAGCCCCGTGCATACTACCGAATATTTCGTTAAGCTTGCAAAGCAGTTTGAAGATATGGGTGCCGACAATATCTGTATCAAAGATATGGCGAACCTTTTATTGCCGTTTACTGCTTACGAGCTTGTGAAAGAGCTTAAAAGCGAGCTTCGCCCCGAAACGAAAGTGCACTTGCATACTCACAACACGACGGGCACTGGCGATATGATTTACCTTATGGCAATTCAAGCTGGAGTTGACATCGTTGACTGCGCGCTTTCGCCACTTGGAAACGGTACTTCAAACCCCGCAACCGAACCGCTTATTGCGACCCTTAAAGGTACTGGGTACGATACGGGTATAGAAATTGAAAAACTTCTTCCCGCCGTAACTCATTTCAATAACGTTGCGGCAAGGCTTGAAAAAGACGGCTTCCTTAACCCCAAAGTAAGGCGCGTGGACATAAATACGCTTTTGTATCAAGTTCCCGGTGGTATGCTTTCAAACCTTATGAATCAGCTTAAACAAGCGGGCAAAGAGGAAAAGTTAACGGAATGTCTTGCAGAAGTTCCCAAAGTAAGAAAAGACTGCGGTTATCCGCCGCTTGTAACTCCTTCAAGCCAAATCGTCGGAACTCAAGCAGTTTGGAACGTGCTTTTGGGCAGATACAAAACTATAACTGCACAGTTTAAAGATTTAATGTTAGGCAAATACGGCGCAGTTTTGGGTGAAAAGAACCCCGAAGTGGTCAAAACGTGCCAAAAAGACGGTGAAAAGATTATAACTTGCCGCCCCGCAGACTTAATTGAAAACGAAATGCAGACGCTGACACAAAAGGTAAAGGAAGACGGATTCTACAAACAAGAGGAAGACGTTCTTTCGTACGCGCTGTTCCCCGAGGTTGCAACCAACTTCTTTAAATGGCGTAAGGCAAAAGATACCGGAGTTGACAGCGATTTAGCGGCAAACCCCAACAAAGTTTATCCCGTATAAAATTTAAAGCGGCGTGGACTGTGTTCACGCCGTAAGGTTTATCTATGAGTGAAGTTGCTGTTATCGGAGCGGGCGCTGCCGGACTTATTGCCGCGTATTTCGCCGCAAAGAACGGAAATAAAGTAACCGTATTCGAAAAAAACGAAAAAAGCGGTAAAAAAATTTATATAACGGGTAAGGGAAGATGTAACGTTACGCACGATTGCACGCCCGAGGAGTTCCTTGAAAACGTAGTGTCTAACCCTAAATTTATGACGGGCGCTATCTATTCGTTTTCGCCTTCAAAGTGCGTACAGTTTTTCGAGGACGGCGGTTTAAAGCTGAAGCTTGAGCGTGGGGCAAGGTTTTTCCCCGTAACCGACAAGGCAAGCGACGTTACACGCTGCCTTGAAAATTATTGCAAAAATGCCGGTGTAACCTTCAAATTTAACGAAAAAGTGCTTAAAATTGGTATTTTGCACAGTACTATGTCAGACATAACTACAACAAACGGCAGTTATAAGTTTGATAAAGTTATCGTTTGTACGGGCGGATTAAGTTATCCGTCGACCGGTTCTACGGGTGACGGTTATGAGTTCGCAAAAGATGCTGGGCACAAGATAATTCCTTTAAAGCAAGGCTTGTGCGGTTTAAATTTAAAGGGAGACTTTTATAAGCCTTTGCAAGGGTTAACCTTAAAAAACGTCAATTTATCCGTTTTTAATGGTGAAAAGCTTATTAAAAGTTTCTTCGGTGAAATGCTTTTTACGCATTTCGGAATATCTGGACCAATCGTTTTATCTTCTTCAAGCCTTATAAATAGGTTAGATTTAAAGCAAATTAGACTTGTTTTGGACTTAAAACCCGCGTTAAGCGATGAGCAGCTTGATAAGAGGCTTTTAAGGGACTTTGAGACTTACAAAAATAAATCAATTTCAAACTGTTTGAAAGAGTTGTTGCCCGTTGCGCTTATTCCCGAAGTATTGAAAAGAAGTGGAATTAAACCCGAAATTCAAGTAAATTCGGTAACTAAAGCGCAAAGATTAAGTTTATTGACATCTGTCAAAAATTTTGATATGATTGTGGCGTCTTTGAGGGACTTTTCAGAGGCAATAATTACTTGCGGAGGCGTTGACGTTAAGGAAATCAACCCCAAAACAATGGAAAGTAAACTAATAAGAGGGCTGTATTTTTGCGGTGAAGTGCTTGATTTGGATGCATTCACGGGCGGATTTAACCTTCAAATAGCCTTTTCAACTGGCTACGCGGCGGGAAACAGTATAAAGGATTAACGTATGAAAGCAATTAGAGGTGCAACAACTGTAAATAGCGACAGCGCGGAAGAAATAAAGGAAAGCGTTAAAGAGCTTTTGACTGAGATTAAAACTCAAAACGCACTTAACCCCGATGAAATCGTTTGCGTTACGTTTTCTAACACGAGCGATTTGCACTCGTTTTATCCGGCAAAAGCCGCAAGAGAGGCGGGTTTTTATTCCGCGCCTTTGTTTTCGGCACTTGAACCAGAAATTGACGGTGCTTTAAAAAAATGTATAAGGGTGATGATTTTGACGGAAAGCAACGAGCAGCCTAAGCACGTATATTTAAGGGGTGCCGCCGGATTGAGGCGTGACTTGACTAATATTATAAATATAGCGCTTGACGGCCCCGCGGGTAGTGGAAAGAGCACGGTTTCGAAATTAATAGCAAAAAAACTTAATATTCTGTGTCTCGATACGGGCGCAATGTACCGAGCTTGTGCATTGAAATGCGTTCAGTCTAAGATTCCCGTAACGGACGAAAAGTCGGTAAATGAAATAATTTCAGTAATAGATATTACTGTTAAGCACGAAAACGGCGTACAACACACGTATCTTGACGGCAAGGACGTTTCGGAAGATATAAGAAAACCCGAAATTTCAATGCTTGCTTCAACCGTATCTGCGTTGGGGTGTGTCCGTACCAAGATGGTTCAGCTTCAAAGAGAAATTGCAAAGCAAACTTCTTGTATAGTTGACGGCAGAGATATCGGTACTAATGTTCTTCCGAACGCGCCGTTTAAGTTCTTCTTGACGGCAAGTCCCGAAGTCCGTGCAAAGCGCCGTGCCGATGAGAACTTGCAAAAAGGTTTTAAGTCTTCTTATGAAGAGGTTCTTGCCGACGTAATAAAAAGGGACGAGCAAGACGCTTCGAGAAAAATTGCGCCTTTAAAGCAAGCCGACGACGCGATTTTAGTTGATTCTTCTAAGATGTCGATAGAACAAGTAGTTGACTTTATTATAAATAAAATTCAGGAAAAAGTGTAATGACGGAAGAAATTACCCAAGCACCCGCGGATAATGCAAAAAAGAAACTGACCAAGTATGAAAAGTGGTTCAGATTTTTGCATCGCGCACAACGATTCTTGGGATTGGGAATGATACCCATAAAAAAATACGGTTGTACTGAGAAGTTTAACGACCGCTCATATATTATCGTTGCAAATCATAGAAGTATTTGGGACGTCGTCGTTGCTATTATGCCGACGGATAAGCCCGTTCACTTCATGGCCAAAAAAGAAATTTTTGAGAATGGAATAGGCAAGTGGTTTACGAGTAAGTGCGAATGTATTCCCGTCAGTCGTGACGGGTCCGACGTGCGTGCACTTATGCAAGCGATGAAGTATTTGAAAGAAGGTTCAATCGTCTGCATATTCCCCGAAGGGACGAGGAATAAGACCGAAGACGTATTTTTGCCGTTTAAAAGCGGTGCAGCGGCCCTCTCTATAAAAACCAAAACGCCCATAATCCCCGTCGTACAATTAAAGAAGATAAAGCTTTTCAGAAAATCAAAAGTTTATTTCGGAGAGCCTTTCGAGCTGACGGAGTTTTACGATAAAAAGCTTACGCAACAAGATATTGAAAAGGCGGACGAAGTGCTTTTTAAAAAATTTGTTGATTATTACAACGAGCTAACCGAATTGACGGCAAAGAAGAATAAGAAGAAAAAATAATGGAAGTTATTCTTGCAAAACACAGCGGATTTTGTACGGGCGTCAAGCACGCCGTAGATACGGTAATGGCGCTTGACGCCGAAAATACTTACGTTTTGGGTGAAATAATTCATAACCCCGACGTGGTAAAATCCATAGAAGAAAAGGGGCTTAAAACCGTTGAAGGGCTTGACGAAGTGCCCGACGGTTCTACCGTAGTTTTCCGTTCACACGGCGTTCCCGAAAATTACTATGAAATTTGCAGTCAAAGAAATATTAAAGTTATAGATTGCACTTGCGGATTCGTAAGGAAAACACAAAAAATCGTAAAAGAGCAGTTTGCGCTCGGCAAGCATATCGTCATAGTTGGGGAAAACGCACATCCCGAAGTTTTGGGGCTTCTCGGATGGTGTGAAAACAAGGCCACAGTGGTCAATTCTCCCGATGCGGATTTTTCCGATTTTTCACAAAAAGAGCTGTGTGTAGTGTGTCAAACTACGTTTTCAGCCCAAAAATTTGAAAAAATTATTAAAAATATTGAAAAAGTCTGTGAAAAAACAGTTGCTGTTTTCAAGACAATTTGTTATACTACCATAGAGCGGCAAAAAGAGGTTGAAAACCTCGCTCAAAAGTGTGACGCGATGGTCGTTGTCGGCGGACTTAACAGCAGCAACACCAACAAGTTATACGAGCTTGCTAAAAAGCATTGTGATAACGTTTTTAGGCTTTCCTCGGCGGAAAGTTTAGATATAAAAAAATTAATTAATTTTAAAAGTGTAGGTATTGTTTCCGGGGCTTCGACTCCGAATGAGCAAACCCGGGAGGTTCTTTTAAAGATGGCAGAAAACACAGAAGTTAAGGCAACTAACCCCATGGACGAGGTTGTTGCTAAAATGGACAGCGAATCGAAGTACAAGAAAGGTCAAATCGTTCACGCAACTATTTCACAAGCAACGAACGACGGACTTGAAGTACTTCTTCCCAGCGCGAAGAAGGAAGTTGCTTTGAGCAAGGACGAGCTTGATTGCGAAGTTTACAACTCGCTTGACTATCTTGCAAAAATAGGCGACCCTATCGATTTGATTGTCGTTGGGCTTAATCCCTTGAAATTATCTCAGAAGATGATTAAGACCTTGCAGCAAGAGGAGGCTTTAAGCGCCGAAATCGAAGGCGGTAAAGAGTTCACCGTTGTCTGCACCGGTTCTAATAAGGGAGGTTTGGTAGCTCAATTCGGTACCTATTCTGTATTCGTTCCCGCTAAGGAAATTCGTCCCGGCTTCGTTAAGGATTTGGCTAAGTACGAAGGTAAAACTTTAAGGCTCCGCGCAATCGAAATCAAAAAGAACGGACATAAGAAAGAAATTATCGCTTCTCAGCGCGTTATTTTACAAGAAGAGCGCGATGCGAGAGACGCTGCAAAACTTGCGAGCGAAGAAGAATTCTTTGCAAGCATCACCGTAGGTGATATAGTTGAAGGCAAAGTCGAAAGGGCGACGGGCTTCGGCGCGTTCGTATCCGTAAACGGATTTGACTGCCTTGCACACATTTCCGATTTAAGCTGGACGGGCGTTGAAAACGTAACCGACGTTCTTGAAATCGGCAAAACTTATCAGTTCATCATTTTGAAGATAGATAACGAACACAAGAAAGTTTCCATCGGTTACAAACAGCTTCAACCTCAGCCTTGGGATTTGGCTGAAGGAAAGTACAACGTTGGTGACGTAGTTCACGGAAAGGTTGTAAGAATAGTTCCTTTCGGCGTGTTCGTAGAAGTTGAAAAAGGAATTGACGGTCTCGTTCACGTTTCGCAGATTTCTCACGAGAGAATCGAAACTCCTTCAACCGTTTTAAACGTCGGCGACGAAATCGACGCGAAAATCGTTGCAGTTGATTGCGAAGCAAGAAAGATGAACCTTTCGATTAAAGCGCTTCTTCCCGAAGGCGAGAAGAGAAAGCCTCATGGTGAAGAAAACGGCGAGGAAGCACCTAAGAAGGGCGGCCGCGCTCCTAGAAAAGTTTCTCACGACGACGAGCTTTCGACTTGGAACGAAGGCAGCATCGGTGGAACTTCTATTGCAGACTTGCTTGCAAGCGCAAAAAACAATAAGTAATTGAATAAAAACTCCGCTTAATCGGCGGAGTTTTTTTGTGTGATTTTTTCGTTTAGTTTTTGAGTTTTGGGTTTATAATAAAGTGTTTATGCAAGGAGGCACTTATGAAAAGAGAAGGTAACATTAAAATTTCAAGCGAAAATATGATGCCCATAATTAAAAAATGGCTTTATTCGGATAAGGACATTTTTTTAAGAGAAATAGTTGCAAACGGCATTGACGCTATAACTAAATTCAAAAAATTAGTCGGAATGGGTGAAGCGCAAGAAAGTGATGAAGAATATTGCGTTAAAATTTCCGTAGACAAAAAGGCAAAGACTTTGACCGTTGAGGACAACGGCATCGGTATGACCGAAGAAGAAGTTGAAAGCTATATCACCCAAATTGCCTTTTCGGGTGCTTCGGACTTTATTAAAAAGTATGAAAGCGCGGGCGGCGACGGAATAATCGGCCATTTCGGCTTAGGTTTCTATTCGGTTTATATGGTTTCGGAAAACATTGAAATTTTCACGAAATCGTATAAAGATACGCCCGCAGTTCACTGGGAAAGCGACGGTAACGCAACTTATAGCATAGAGGAGTGCGACAAGGAGTCCCGCGGAACTAAGATTATAATGCATATCGCCGCGGATGAAAAGGAGTTCCTCGACGAGAACAATATTAAAAATCTTGTAAGAAAGTATTGCTCGTTTATGCCGTTCAACGTGTACGTTGATTATAAGGGCGACGGCAAGGACGAACCCTTAAATTCAACCTTACCTTTGTATGCTAAGAACCCCAAGGACTGCACTGACGAAGACTATAAAAAGTTCTATACGGATACCTTTATGGACTATAACGACCCCATTTTCTGGGTTCACCTTAACATGGATTATCCGTTCAAGCTTAAAGGAATTCTGTACTTCCCCAAGGTAAAGAATAAGTTAGAATTGGAGCGCGGCAAAGTAAAACTTTACTGTAATCAAGTATTTATTGCCGACAACATAAAGGAAGTAATACCCGAGTTTTTGATGCTGTTAAACGGTGTTATCGACTGCCCCGATATTCCTTTAAACGTATCGAGAAGCTTCCTTCAAAACGATAGGCAAGTTCAAAAAATCAGCAAGCATATTACTAAAAAAGTTGCGGATAAGTTGATTTCTCTTTTCAAAAACGACAGAGAAAAGTTTGAAAATTGTTGGGAAGACGTTGCAAACTTCGTTAAATTCGGTTGCATAAAGGATAACGATTTCTACGATAAAGTAAAAGACATTATCATTTACAAAGACTTAAACGGTAAATTCCTTAACTTCAACGAGCTTTTGGGCGTAAAAGAGGAACCCGAAACCGACGATAAAGACGAAAAGAAGGAAGTTAAACCGACAACCGTTTACTACGTGTCCGACGAAAAACAGCAAGCGCAATATATCAAGCTTTTCAAAAACGAAGGGTTGAACGCAATTTTATGTGATAACTTTATTGATCCGCATTTTTTGAGCTATCTTGAATATAAGACCCCCGAAAAAATCAAATTTATGCGTATTGACGCAGACGTTGACGGAGCGTTAAAGAGTGAAGACGGCGCGGAAGACAGCGTTATAATTGATATTTTCAAGAATGCACTCGGCGACGAGAAATTGACCGTTAAAACCGAAAAGCTTAAAAACGAAGAAGTCCCCGCAATAATCGTAGTAGACGAGTATATGCGCCGTTACACCGAGATGGGGCAATTCTACGGAATGAGCGGCGACGAGCTAAACAAGACGGTTATAGTCAATACTGCAAGCCCCGTCGTACAAAAGCTTAAAGAACTGAACGATGAAAAGCAAAAATTTGTAGCTGGATATATATATTCGCTTGCGCTTGCATCCTTCAAGAAGCTTACCCCCGAAGAGCTTGAAAAATTCCAAAAAGACAGTATAACCTTGTTATCAAACTATATAATATGATAAAAATTGCTCCCGAAAAATGCGGGAGCAATTTTTAATAAATTTTTTACCATTTTTTTCAAATCAGTCTTGAAAATGAAATAAGTTTGTGGTAAAATAAATAAGGTATGATAATCGGGGGAAATTTGGCTGATAGGCTAAGAAATTTTCATAGCGGAAACGAGTTTAAATCCTATGAAATTTTCGGTTGCCATAAAGTGAAAAACAGCGTTTATTCCTTCCGAGTATGGGCTCCCCACGCAGAAGAGGTTGCTTTGCGTTTGTTAGTAGGCGGTGAAGAAAAGCAATATCCAATGCAAAAGTGCGTCGACGGTGAAAGCTTTGAAACGGAAGCGCCCGCAAAAGAGGGAGATAAATATTTATACCTTATTAACACTGCCGACGGCAGACAGCTTGAAAAAGCCGACCCTTACGCTTTTAAAAGCGACTTGCCAGCAACGTTTTACTCGGTAGTAATCGACGTTCCGAAGCCTTCTTCATACGACCGGCTTTTCAGTGCTTGTGAAAAAGACAAGCCTATGAACGTTTACGAAGTAAACCTTTTAAGCTGGAAAAGGCATTCCGACAACTCTTATTACACTTATAAAGAGCTAATAAAAGAGTTAGTTCCTTACGTCAAGGGAATGGGTTATACCCACGTAGAGTTTATGCCCGTTACGGAGTTTCCGTTCGACGGCTCGTGGGGGTATCAAGTTACGGGATACTTTTCCATAACTTCACGGCTTGGCACTCCGCAAGATTTTCAAAAGCTTGTAGACGCTTTCCACGCGGAAGGTATAAAGGTTATCCTTGACTGGGTGCCCGCGCACTTCCCTAAAGACGAGTGGGGCTTGTATGAATTTGACGGTCAGCCGCTGTACGAGTGCCCTTTGTGGGACAGAATGGAGCACGGCGGTTGGGGTACGAGAAGGTTTGATTTCGGCAGACCCGAAATAGACAGTTTCTTAATTTCAAGTGCATACTTTTTGTTTGATATCTACCGCATAGACGGGTTGAGGGTTGACGCGGTTGCGTCAATGCTGTATCTCGATTACGACCGTGCAGCCGGCGATTTCACTCCGAATATTTACGGCGATAGCCGAAATTTAGAGGGAATTGAGTTTATAAAAAAGTTCAATTCCGTAATTAAACGGAATTTTGCCGGCGCTTTGACCTTTGCAGAGGAGTCAACGGCTTTTCCCAAGGTTACTGCAAGCACGGAAAACGGCGGATTAGGTTTCGATTATAAATGGAATATGGGCTGGATGAACGACGTTCTTTTCTATTGTCGGCAAGACCCGTATTTCAGAAGCTATCACCACAATAAGCTTACTTTTTCGCTCGTTTACGCTTTCTCTGAGAATTTCATATTGCCGCTATCCCACGACGAAGTCGTTCACGTTAAAGGCTCTATAGTCAACAAAATGAGCGGCAGCTACGAAGATAAATTTGCCGGCGAACGGATTTTACTTGCCTTTATGTATGCACACCCCGGTAAAAAGCTCAATTTTATGGGGTACGAGGTAGCGCAGTTTAAAGAGTGGAATTACAACGCCGGACTTGATTTGTTTCTCGCCGACGAGTTCCCTTTACATAACAAGATGCGAGAATTCGTCAAAACCTTGAACATTTTCTATAAAGAAAATAAACCTTTATACGAAATCGACGACGGTTGGAACGGGTTTGAATGGCTTGTAGTTGACGACAATTATCACAACCTTTTGGCGTTTTCAAGATATTCAAAAAGCGGCGAAAGCATAACTTGCGTAATTAATTTTTCGGGAGTAGAGCTTTTTGAGTACCCAATAGGTATCGATAAAGGTAAGTACCGTGTAGTTTTAAATACCGACGATATATGCTTCGGCGGTACGGGAAAGTTAAAAAAGAAAGTTTTTTCAACGGTAAAAGAGCAAAGCGGCAATAAGGACTATTCAATTAAAATTGATATTCCTAAGCTGACTTGCGTTTATTTAATAAAAGAAAAATAAATTTTTTGGGGGAATTAGCGATGCTAAGAAAAAAAGAGTGCGTTGCAATGTTGCTTGCGGGCGGACAAGGTTCAAGACTTTACGCTTTAACCAGTAATATTGCAAAACCTGCTGTTTCGTTTGGCGCGAAGTACAGAATTATCGACTTTCCGCTTTCGAACTGCATAAATTCTGGTATAGATACCGTAGGCGTTTTAACGCAGTATCAGCCTCTCGTTCTCAACGAGTACGTCGGCAACGGTCAGCCTTGGGATTTGGACAGAACCTTCGGCGGTGTACATATTCTGTCGCCTTACGAAGCAAAGACCGATACTTCGTGGTATAAGGGCACGGCAAACGCAATTTATCAAAACATAAGATTTATGAAGATGTACGACCCCGAGTACGTTCTTATTCTTTCGGGCGACCATATCTATAAAATGGATTACGACAAGATGCTTGCGGCGCACAAAGCGGCAAAGGCGGACTGCACCATCGCGTGCATGCAAGTACCTATGAAGGAAGCGTCCAGATTCGGTATTTTAAATACGAACAAGGACGGCACCATATACGAGTTTGAAGAGAAGCCCGCTAAACCTAAAAGCGATTTGGCTTCAATGGGCATCTATATTTTTACGGCGGAAAAGCTGTTTAAATATCTTGAACTCGATAATCAAGACCCTAATTCCGATAAAGATTTCGGTAAAAACGTTCTTCCCGCCATGCTTAAAGCGGGGGAGAAGATGTATTCTTACCGTTTCGAGGGCTATTGGAAGGACGTCGGAACTATAAGCTCTCTTTGGGAAGCTAATATGGATTTGCTTGGCGTTGTGCCCAACTTCGAGCTTTCCGAAAACGACAGAGTTATCCATTCGAAGAGCCCGCTTGCTCCGCCCGCATTTATCGAGGGCGAGGTCATCAATTCTATCGTTGCAACGGGCGGCGAAATCGAGGGTAAAATCGTAAATTCCGTTATAGGCACTAACTGCGTCGTAGAGAAGGGCGCAGAAGTAGTTGACAGCGTGCTTATGGGTAACACCATCGTAAAGGCGGGCGCAAAAGTCAATTACGCCATTATTGACGAAGACGTAGTTATCGGCGAAAAGGCGGTTATCGGCGCACCTATCGAAGAGGCGTCAAAGGTGGAAGGTAAGACTTCAGGCATAACCGTGCTTGGCAGAGGCGTGAACGTTTCCAAGAACGGCAAGGTTCCCGCCGGTGAAATTTTGGATAAAAACGTGTAAGGGAGGAAAGAATAATGGCTTCAACGGTTGGTGTTATATTTTCAAGTATTAACGAACAAAACGTACCCGAGCTTACCAAGGTAAGGTCTATGGGCTCGATTCCCTTCGGCGGCAGATACCGTATTGTTGACTTTGCGCTTTCAAACATGGTTAACTCCGGCATAACTACCGTAGGTATGATAACGAAGAACAACTATCAATCCCTTATGGACCATATCGGTTCGGGCAAATACTGGGATTTGGCAAGAAAGGACGGCGGCTTAATTCTTTTACCCCCGTACAGCGACGAAACGGAAACTTTATACAAGAACCGTTTAGAGGCGTTGAAGGGCGCAACCGCATTCCTTAAAAAAGCAAAGGAAGACTTCGTAGTTCTTGCCGACAGCGACGCGGTTTATAAACTTGATTACAGCAAAGTAATTAATTACCATATCCAGAAAAATGCCGATATCACGATGGTTTATCACGAGCATAAGCTTGTAAAATCACATTCTTATATGACGTTTGACGTTGCTAAGGACGGCAGAATTAAAGGTATAGAAATCAACCCCGCATCGGGCGGAGTGGAGAAGAACTATATCAACGTTATGGTTGCGCGCACTTCGTTCCTTTTAAGGCTTATCCAAGACGCAATTCAGCACGGATATAAGAGCTTCGGTAAAGATATTTTAAGCCCCGGAGTATCTACGTATAATCTTTACGGATACAAATTCGACGGATATTACGCAAATATTGATTCAATTAATGCTTATTTCAACGCGAATTTGGATTTGCTTGACAGAAAGGTAAGGGACGAAATTTTCGGAGAAAGAGACGTTTACACCAAAGTAAACGACAGCGCTCCCGCTAAATTTGCGGATACTGCATGCGTAAAGAATTCGTTAGTTTCCGACGGTTGTCTTATCGAGGGCACGGTAGAAAACTGCATTCTTTTCCGCGGCGTTAAAATAGGTAAGGGGACGGTTGTTAAAAACTGCATCCTTATGACTGATAATATCGTGGGTGAGAATTGTAACCTCGCTTACGTAGTCAGCGATAAGAACTCCGTTATCCGCGACAACAGAGTGCTTGCCGGATGCGAAATTCAGCCCTATTTCATCAACAAAGGCTCACTTATATAAATTAATTCGGGGGAATAATTATGGCAACTAAGACCACAAGTGAAACGACAAAGACAACTAAGGTGCCCGCTGCAAAGACTGCAACTGCGGCTAAGACCACGAAGAAAACGGCTACTGTCGTAAAAACTACGGCCGCTAAAACCGCGACTAAAACGACTAAAACCGCAGCCGTTAAGCCCGCACAAAAGAAAAAGATTTTGTTCGTTGCATCGGAAGCCACGCCGTTCATACAGACGGGCGGACTTGCCGAAGTTATCGGCTCGCTTTCCAAGGCGCTTGCAACAAACCCCGATTTAGATGTGAGGGTGGTGTTGCCGCTCTATGCGGATATTAAGAAGTCCGATAGGGACAAATTCAGCTATATCGGCAATATTTACGTGCATCTTGCTTGGCGTAATCAGTACTGCGGTATTTTCGAATACGTTAAAGACGGCGTAACTTTCTACTTTATAGATAACGAGTTTTATTTCAAGCGCCCCGGTTGCTACGGCTATTTTGACGACGGCGAAAGGTTTGCGTTCTTCTCAAGAAGCGTGCTTGAAATTATGCCCGTCATCAATTTCTATCCCGACGTAATGCACTGCCACGATTGGCAAGCGGCACTTGCGGCAATTTACCTTAAAACTAATTATTGTTTCAGACCCGAATATCAGTACATACGCGCACTTTTCACCATTCATAACATAGAATATCAAGGTTGGTATTCTCTTGATTTGTTGGGCGATTTGTTCGATATTTACGGAAGTTATCAGTATCTTGTTGAATACAAGAACAGTATCAACCTTATGAAAGGCGCTATAGAGTGCTGTGAAAGGTTCAATACTGTCAGCCCCACGTACGCCGGTGAAATTAAGGAAGAATACTTTGCACACGGACTCGACCCTATAGTAAGAAAGAACCATTTCAAGCTTTCGGGTATTTTGAATGGTATTGACGACGAGGGCTACAACTGTGCAAAAGATACGCATCTTTTTGCAAACTATACGCCCGACGATTTCTCGAATAAGGCAGTGTGCAAGAAAGGACTGCAAAAGCTTTTGGGGCTTCCTCAAAAGGACAATACGCCCATTATCGCAATGGTTTCTCGCCTTGTATCGCATAAGGGACTTGACCTTGTAACTACCGTCATTGAGGATTTGTTGCAAGACGACGTTCAAGTTGTAATTCTTGGAACGGGCGACGCGCATTTTGAAGGATTTTTCAGCGATTTAGCAAGAAGATATCCCGATAAATTCAGCGCAAATATAGCTTTCAACGGCGATTTATCAAGAAAGATTTATTCCGGTTCGGATATATTCTTGATGCCTTCGAAGTCGGAACCTTGCGGACTTTCGCAAATGATTGCTTGTCGTTACGGAACCATACCCGTAGTAAGAGAAACCGGCGGACTTTACGACAGTATAAAGCCGCTTGAAAACGGTTACACTTTCTCAAACTATAACGCGCACGATATGTTGTACGTTATCCGTCAAGCGGTAAACGATTATAAAAATAAAGACGAGTGGAAAAAATTAATGTACAGAGCGGCTACGACTGACTTCAGCTGGAACCGTTCGGCTAAAATTTACGAATCTCTCTATTTGGATATGCTTAAATAATTTTACTTAAATATAGGAGAACGAAATGAGTAATACTGCTATTACCGAAAAGGAAACCAAGGATTTAATCAAGGGTAAGCTGTCGAGATATTTCGGCGTTACCCCTACCGAGGCGACCAAAGACCAGGTGTATAAAGCTGTCGTTATGGTGGTAAGGGATATTTTACTTGAAAAGAGGCAGCAATTTCACAAAAAGGTCAAAGCTAAGCGTGCAAAAAGAGTTTACTATCTTTGCATGGAATTCTTGATGGGGCGTTCGCTTAAAAACAGCTTGTACAATTTAAGCGCGACCTCAGTCTTTGAAAAGGCGGTGGAATCCTATGGGTATAAGCTTGAAGATTTGTACGAACTTGAACCCGACGCTGGTCTCGGTAACGGCGGTTTAGGCAGACTTGCCGCGTGCTTTATGGACGCCTTAGCTACGGGGAATTACCCCGCAATGGGCTATTCGTTGAGGTATGAATACGGCCTTTTCAAACAAAAAATAGTTGACGGCTGGCAGATAGAGCTGCCCGACGTTTGGCTTCCCGGCGGTGAGGCTTGGCTTACCCAAAGAACGGATAAGTCGTTTATCGTAAGATTTAACGGCCAAATCGAAGAAAAGTGGACCGAAAACGGACTTCAAACTAATTATATCAACTGTAACGAAGTTCAAGCGGTTGCCTACGATATGATGGTATCGGGAAAAGACAGTGAAGCTGTTTCCGTTTTAAGGCTTTGGAAGGCTAAGCCCGTAACCGACTTCAATATGAAGCTGTTCTCGCAAGGTGAGTATTATCAAGCGATGACGGAAGACAACGACGCTGACCTTATCACAAAGGTTCTGTATCCCGCCGATAACCACAATGCGGGCAAGTCGTTGCGCTTAAAACAACAGTATTTCTTGTGTTCAGCATCAATTCAGAATATAGTGGAGGACCACAAGCACAGATACGGCAACATTGCCGATTTGCCTAAGCTTGCTGCAATTCACTTAAACGATACTCACCCCGCAATGGCTATTCCCGAGCTTATGCGTATTCTTATTGACGAATACTATTACGATTGGGATAAGGCTTGGGCGATTACGACCTCAACTTGTGCATACACGAACCATACCGTGCTTGCTGAGGCGCTTGAAACGTGGTCTGAGGACTTAATTGCAAGGCAAATACCGAGAATTCATTCTATAATTAAGGAAATAAACAGAAGACTTTGCGAACAGCTTTGGAATAAGTTCCCCGGAGAATGGGCAAAAATTTCAAGAATGTCCATCATAGAACACGATCGCATTAAAATGGCAAACCTTTCGGTGTACGGCGGACACAGCGTAAACGGCGTTTCAGCGCTTCACAGCGATATTATAAAGAAGTCCGTATTCAAAGATTTCTACGATTTTTCACCCGAAAAGTTCACTAACGTTACTAACGGTATAGCACATAGGCGTTGGTTAAATCAGTCCAACCCCGAGCTCGCTGCGCTTTTAGACGAGTGCATCGGCACGGGTTATGAGCTTGACGGTTCACAGCTTGCTAATTTCAAAAATTTTGAAGACGACGAAAGCGTTTTAAAGCGCCTAGAAGAAATCAAACTTATTAAAAAGAAGCAGTTCGCCGAATACGCAAAGAAGAAGCAAGGACTGATTATTAATCCCGAAACGCTGTTTGACGTGCAAGCAAAGCGCCTTCACGAGTATAAGCGTCAACTTCTTAACGTTTTAAACATTATAGATACGTACCTTGATTTAAACGATAATCCCAATAAAGAAGTCGTTCCTAAAACGTATATATTCGGCGCAAAGGCGGCTCCCGGCTACGACATGGCAAAAAAGATTATTAAATTAATCAATTACCTTGCCGCAGAAATAAAGAGTAACCCCGCCGTAAAAGATAAGCTTAACGTCGTATATATGGAAGATTACAACGTTACCATGTCTGAAAAGCTTATGCCGGCTTCTGAAGTTTCCGAACAAATTTCACTTGCGGGCAAAGAGGCAAGCGGCACCGGCAATATGAAGTTCATGATTAACGGCGCGCTTACGATAGGAACTTTGGACGGCGCAAACGTTGAAATGGCACAAGCTGTCGGAAAACAGAATATTTTCATATTCGGTTACAAGGCGAACGAAGTTGACGAAATCTGGCGCAACGGGTACAGCTCAAGCAAGTTCTATAACGAATCCCCGAAGCTTCGCAGAATTATTGAGGCGTTGATTATCGGATTTAACGGTGAATCTTTCGCAGAAATTGCAAACTATTTGTTAACGGATACGCCAATTGCTGACCCGTATATGTGTATGGCGGATTTCGGCGCTTACAGCAACGCACAGCATAAGATTTCAAAACTTTATTCCAAAGATAAAACGAAGTGGAATCAGATGTCTTTAAGAAACATTGCCGCATCCGGAATTTTTGCAGCTGACAGAGCGATTTCCGATTACGCAAATAATATTTGGAATTTAAAAAGTATAAAGTCAGAAAAGTAAATCGTACAACAATATTAAAATCGGGGCTTTCATAGCCCCGATTTGACTTTTATTATGTTTGACATAGAACCTATGTCTGACATAATACCGCATTAAAATTTGATTTTTTTAACTTTTAAGCCCGTTTTTAACGTTTTTATCAATAATTTCAATAATAATTAATTTATTATAAAATGAAATTAATTTTTATAAAAAATCAGCTTGACAACGAACTTATCCCTATGTTATTCTATATTTAGCGCTTAACACTTCGTAAAAGCTGTGTTTTACGAACAGTTTGATATACTTTTATAATCAAAGACAAGTGCCCCGCCATTTCAATTAATTCGGAAAAGGACGATAAAATATATGGCAAATTACTACGTTCAACGCAATAATAAAAACCTTGAAACAATCGAGCGGCTTTTAGACGAAGAACTTCCTTCTTTTTGCTACGATTATTTTCTCGCAATCGAAAGTCAGACTTCTACGCTCACGCGGTTAAACTACGCGCACGATTTAAAAATCTTTTTCTACTTCTTGCAAGAGAAAAAATTCCGTAAAAGTAAAACCGTAAAAGAAATGACGCTTGACGATATGGAAGCCGTAACCGGCAACGACGTTGAATATTTCCTCGGTTTCCTCTCCCGCTATTTTTATAACGGAAAAGAACACGCTTGTAATGACCGTGCAAAAGCGAGAAAGCTCTCCTCCGTCCGTGCAATGTTTAAACATTTTTTCAATAAAGGTTTTATAAGCGTTGATAATACCGCCAAGGTTGCCACACCTAAACTGCATGAAAAACCGATTATTAGGCTTGACGGCGATGAGGTATTAAATATTATTGATACTGCCGAAAGCGGCAGCGGCCTCTCCTCACATCAACTCGCCTATCACGAAAAAAACAAAGTTCGCGATAGGGCAATTCTTATGCTTTTTCTCGGCACGGGTATCCGTATCAGCGAACTTGTAGGGCTCAACAACGACGATTTAAATTTTAAGGATAACTCCTTCGTCGTTACTCGCAAGGGCGGCAGTAAATCTATACTCTACTTTGACGACGACGTTGCAGCGGCTTTGCAACGCTATTTAGATTATAAGGAAATGAATTACGAGGATTTAAAAGAACCTAACGCCCTATTCGTTTCAAGCAACCGTAGCCGCATCACCGTTCGCGCCGTTGAAAATATGGTGCAGAAATATGCAAAAATCGTCTCCCCTCTTAAAAAGATTTCACCGCATAAACTGCGTTCAACGTACGGTACCGCGCTTTACAAGGCAACGGGCGATATCTACATCGTTGCGGACGTGTTAGGGCATAAGGACGTAAACACGACTAGAAAACATTATGCAGCAATTAGCGACGAAAATCGCCGCGGAGTCGTAGGCAAAGTTAAACTAACCCGCGACGATGACGAGGAATAATTTAAAAGCCGTAAGATGCAAAGGCACCTTACGGCTATATTTTAGTAAAACTTACTTCTCGTCTTCCATTATAATTTTATCTATTTTAATCACTGCATCGTCTTTAATATCGAGGCATTTTCCGCAGTTATCGCAAATTTTTAAAGGGTCTAAATCACAGATATCGCATTCACCGCAGTCGATACACTCCCTATCGTACAGAACACATTCTCTATTTTCTACTTTCATTGTTATACCTCTCCCCTACATTTTAAACTTAAAACGGCAAAAATACAAGTAAAATTTGTGAACTTTTGTTTGATTTTTTAAAAATTATTTGTTACAATATTTTTAAGAGGAAAAATTATGAACAGAGAAGCCGAAAAATTGAAGAATGAAAACGCAGTTTTCACCTTCATTCAGAAGTTTATTTCAGAGAACGGATACGCCCCTTGCGTTCGTGAAGTGTGCAAGGCGTGCAATATAAAGTCCACCGCCACCGTTTTTAATATCATAAACCGGTTAAAAGACAAAGGTCTTTTGGAAAAATCTGACGTAAAGCGCCGCGCAATTGCTTTAAAAAGCAAATCTTTATCCGTTCCTATCTTGGGCACGGTTGCCGCGGGTCAGCCCATTTTTGCGGCAGAAAGCTACGACGGCTACGTTTCTCTGCCCGATAATTTCTTTTCCGGCGAAGATTTGTTTATGCTTAACGTACAAGGCTCGTCAATGATTAAAATAGGAATGTTTGACGGCGATAAAGTAGTCGTAAGAAAGCAAGAAACAGCCGATAACGGCGATATCGTCGTTGCTTTGGTAGAAGACGGAGCTACGGTTAAGCGCTTTTTCAAGCGTAACGGAAAGATTATTCTTCACCCCGAAAACGACGATATGGAAGATTTTATCTTTGATAACGTTTCAATAATCGGTAAAGTCGTCGGGCTGGTCAGAAATATAAGTTAAATCAAAAAGCGGTTGAACGAACTCAACCGCTTTAATTTTATTTGTCGTCCACCACTGCTGTTTCGTCCTCGTTTTCTTTCGGCGTATCGTTCGCCTCCGGCGGTTCGTACGGGTTCACGTGAACCGTGATATGCTTTACAAGCGGGAAGTTTTCTTCAATGCCTAAGTGCACCTTTTCAGCTATTTCGTGCGCTTCGTAAAGCGGCAAATCGCGCTTACAAGCAATTTCCACGATAACGTAAATGCGGTTACCGAATTTTCTTGTCAATAAATCGTCTATGTGTTCAACACCCGCACAAGACGATATAAATTCGCGTATATCCCCCTCCGTCTTTTCGTCGCACGCTTCGTCCGTCATTTTATTTATAGCGTCTATAAATATGCGGACGGCTGCAATTATTATCATAAGACAAATAACGAGGCACGCCGCGCTGTCCAGAACGGGCACGCCGCACATAGCCCCGACTACTCCGATAAGACTTCCTATTGAAGAAAGCGCGTCCGAACGGTGATGCCAGGCGTCCGCCCTTAAAGCCGATGAATTTACTTTCTTTGCCGCAACTATAGTGTACCAAAACATAGCTTCCTTCACAACGATAGACACTGCCGCTGCAACGAGTGCGATTACTTTTGGCAATTCAAAGCTTAAATACTCACCCGTAACTATGTTTTTTACGCCGGTATAACCTATCCCTACGCCCGTTGCCAACAATACCATAGCAAGAATAATTGCGGCAACACACTCAAACCTTTCGTGCCCGAACGGATGCTTTTTATCGGCTTTTTTTGCCGAAACTTTAACGCCCGCCAAAACTATTACGGTTGAGAAAACGTCAGACGCCGAATGAATAGCGTCGGATATAAGTGCGTATGAAGCGCCGAATATCCCCGCAAACAATTTAAAAACCGTAAGGGCACAGTTAGCGACTATTGTTACGATAGAAGTTTTTACGGCTACTTTTTCAAGATTGGTTTTTTCCAATGTTTCTCCAATTTTTAATCAATTTTTACATAAAATAAATTGACAATATACTCTTTTTTAAATATAATATTCAAGTAAACGATTTGCTGCTATGGCTCAGCAGGTAGAGCACGTCCTTGGTAAGGACGAGGTCACCGGTTCAAGTCCGGTTAGCAGCTCCATTAAGGTCTTTCCTTTGGAAAGACCTTTTTTCATCGGTTTAAGTCCGTCCAACTCAATTAAGACTTTTATTTTATAAAATGCCGCGAGTGAATTAAACACTCGCGGCTTTAATTTTAAATCGAAGTTTTAGCGGGTTTTTTTAGCAACGGCTATTCTTATGCGCTTTTTGGGTGCTTCTTCCACTACTTCAACAGCTTCCTCAACTTCTTCTTCGACAACTTCGTCTTCTACGGGAGCCGCTTCTTCTACGACTTCCGCCTCAATTTTAAGGCTGTTGTAAACTTCCTCGGGCACTTCTACGTCCAAGCCTTCCGCCTTTTTCATCTTAACGTATGCATGGGCGCAAGGGAAACGCACGCTCTTATCGCAATAATCGCAGAAAGGCGCGTATTCTCCGCACAAATCTCTTTTATATTTTTGGCTGTTTATAATTTTGTCAACGTCAATTACCGCTTGAAGATTTTCAACGTTTTCTCTCGTAAGCTGGGTGGGCATCGACAATAATAATTTCAAAGGCTCCTGACTGTTCCACATAATCGATTTCTCCTTACAATTACATTATACATTAAACAATACGATTTTTCAAGCGTTTAACTATATTTCTTTGACCGTTAAAGAGGAAAGTATTTCCTCGTACTTCTCTTTAATGAAAGAAATGCTGTACGGTGAAGTAACCGCCGCAGTTCCCGCAGCGACGCCGCAACGGAGAATTTCCTTCATATCTCCTCCCTTAACCAAGGCGTTCGTTGCCGCAGCAACCATTCCGTCGCCGGCACCTACGGTGGAATTCATAGCAACGTTCACACTTTTGCAATAATAGTTTTTGTTGCCGTCGGTTATAACGGCGCCTTGCTTGCCAAGCGATAAAAGAACGTATTTTGCGCCTCTATTTAAAAGTTCTTTACAACCCGAAAGAAGCTCGTCTTTCGTCTTGATTTTCTTTTTAAGCGTGCGTTCAAGTTCTTCAAGATTAGGTTTTACAAGGTCAACTCCGCACGTTAAGGCTTGATTAAGCCTATCGCCTTCGGTGTCCACTACTTTTTTAACGCCTTGCGGTACGGCGCTCAATATCTTTGCGTAATAGTCGGGCGTCATCCCGAGTGCAAGACTACCGGACACGACTACGGCCTCGCTTTTTGCCGAAAGCCGTTTTACAAGTGTAATAAGTTCCTCTCTGTTCTGTTCGCTGATTTCGGGACTGACGTCGTTAAATTCCGTCAACATAGATTTCATATCTACGAATTTGTAATTTTCCCTTACTCTGCCCTCGTTCCAAACGAACTTATACGGAACGCCTTCGCGGTGAAGTTCAATTTCGAATTGGTTTCCGTTTCCCTCGTACATAAAACCCGTTGCAAAGACGTCACTTTTAAGATGTGCGAGCCCTATCGCCACGTTAAGAGCTTTACCAGTGAAGAAAATGCGCTTGCTTATGACTTTGTGCGACTTGCCCACAGCAAGCGAATCAACCTCGATATTTACGTCAATGCACGGGCTTAAACACACGGTTAAAATCATTTATCTTCCCCCAAACCGAAATTAAACAAAGTAAAAGCCGCCTTATAAGCGGCTTATAGTTACATTGAAATCATCTGTAAGGTTTCGTAAAGCTCGTAGTTAAATTTCTTCTTCATACTCACAGCTTCGATAATATCCATATCGATTATCTCGTTTTTGTGAATACCTACTACTCTGTTTCCGATACCTTCGTTTAAAAGTCTTACCGCTTTATTGCCGAACTGTGCCGCAAGCATTCTGTCCGCCATCGTAGGTGAACCGCCGCGCTGAATGTGTCCGATAGTCGTCGGACGAACGGAATAAGTTGTTACTGACTGCAGCTGCTTTGCAAATTCGTCTGCGGTGCATACGCCTTCTGCAACTACTACGATATTAGAGTGTTTGCCGTTTGCACGCGAGCGGTTGATTCTCATAACGATATCGTCAAGATTGAATACAACCTCGGGAACGACGATTATTTCCGCACCGCTTGCAATACCGGCATACAGCGCGATATCGCCGCAACGCCTACCCATAACTTCTACGACCGAAATTCTTTCGTGGGAAGTCATAGTGTCGCGTAGTTTGTTTATAACGTCAATACACGTATTTACAGCGGTATCGAAGCCAAGCGTGTAATCGGTGTATTCAAGGTCGTTGTCTATAGTACCGGGAATACCTATCGTGGGAATGCCGTATTCTTCCGAAAGGCACTTTGCACCACGGAATGAACCGTCGCCGCCGATAACGACAAGCCCGTCTATTCCACGCGCTTCAAGGGTCTTTACAGCCCTTTTCTGTCCTTCTTTTGTCAACATTTCAAGGCAGCGTGCCGTTCTTAATTTGGTGCCGCCTCTTTGAACGATATCGGACACGGAACGCATTTCCATGGCAACCATATCGTCGTCAATAAGCCCTTGATAACCGCGTTCGATGCCGTAAACTTCCATGCCGAAGTAAATTGCCGTACGCACAACCGCACGGATGCACGCGTTCATACCGGGAGCATCGCCACCGCTCGTAAGCAAGCCTATTCTTTTCACTATAAACCTCCAAACGTTACGGTCTTATGCGCGGCACGAATGCCCGCCCCCTTTTACGCACAAAACCAATTTCATCATTCCAAAGCTAATTATATCAAAACAAATTTTAAATTACAAGAGTTTTTAAAAAATTTCACACTTTATTCTACGTATTTGACGTCAGACTGCTCTAAAAGCGAATAAAGTTCAGCTAAAAGTCCTCTGCAATAATTAATTCCCGTAGGGAAAGTGTATTTTTTATCTCCGCGAACTATCTTACATAAAGTCTGCCCTTCGTAGTTTGAAAGCGTCGTTAAAAGCTCCTCAAAAGCTGCGTCGTCAAGTGCGGTAGCCTTAATCCAAAGTGCCTCTTGCTTTTTTGCGGGACGCGCGGTTGCGGTTTTATCATCGCCTTGCAAATTTAATTCGGTAAGTTCGTCAATTATACAGCTGAAGCCTTTCTCCGCATCAATTTCGAGTTTACCCGAAATTTTTACTATTTTATCGTTAGCGACGAAGGGCTTAACCTTCTCGTACACTGCGGGGAAGCAAACGCACTCTAAGCTTCCGTAAACGTCTTCAAGATTCAAAAACGCCATAAACGCACCCGTGCGCTTCGTGGTGGTTCGTCTAAATGACCCGATTATACCCGCCATCGTTATACGCATACCGTCTTGTATACGGTTATAAGTACGGTTCCCGTCCTCGTCTTCAACGTAATCGGTCATAAACGAACAGTCAAAGTTGCAACCTTCAACTGCGTGCATGTATTTTTCAAAGGGGTGCCCGCTGACGTAAACGCCCAACACTTCCTTTTCTTTGGCAAGCTTTTCGTTAAGTTCCAACTCGGGAACGTTGGGATAATTCACTTCAAGCGTTTCGTCCTCTATAAAGTCGCCGAAAAGGCTCATTTGCGCCCCGCTTTTTTGCTTGTTAATTACCTTTGCACGGGCACATAAATCTTCATACACCGCAGCAAGCTGAGAGCGTGGTGTGCCCATTTCGTCAAATGCACCGGCATAAATAAGTCCTTCAACAAGACGCGAGTTCAAATCCGCAATACAGCGCGACACGAAATCGGGGAAATCTTTGAAGTTTCCGTTCTTTTCCCTTTCTTCAATAATGCTGTCAACTACCGCTTGCCCTACGCCCTTCAATGCCGAAAGCCCGAAGCGCACGCCGTCCTTTTCAACCTTGAAAACCGAGCGGCTTTTATTGATATCAGGCGGGAAAACCTTATACTTTTTATCTTTTAGATAAAGTACGTACTTCGTTATTTCGTCAATCTTGTTTAAACGGTTGTTTAAAAGCGCGCAAATAAATTCTTTGCAGTAATATTTTTTAAGCCAAGCCGTCTGGTATGCAAGCGTCGCGTAGGCCGCCGCATGAGACTTATTGAACGCATACGACGCAAAGCCTTCCATATCGCCGAATATCTTGTTTGCAACGTCTGCCGGAATACCGTTATGCACGCATCCGTCGATTTTACTTCCGTTTATATCGCTTACGCCGCCGTTAATAAACTTTTCTTTTTGCGCCATAAGCGTCTTTTTGTCTTTCTTACCCATCGCGCGGCGAACGAGGTCTGCTTCACCAAGCGAGAAGCCTGCAAGATTTTGGAAAATCTGCATAACTTGCTCTTGATAAACTGGTATACCGTAGGTAACTTTTAAAATCTGCTTCTCTTGTTCGCAGTCGTAAGTTATCGGCTCCAACTCGTGCTTTCTTGCACAGAATGAATCAATGAACTTCATAGGGCCGGGACGGTACAGCGAAACTCCCGCTATAAGGTCCTCCAAGGTATCGGGCTTCAAGGTTTTCATGAACCTTTTCATGCCGCCGGCTTCGAGTTGGAACACCCCGTCGGTGTCCCCTTCTGCAATCAGCGAATAAGCTCCCTCGTCCTCGTAGCCTATTTTGTTAAAGTCAACTTCAAGACCGTAATTCTCTTTTATATAATCGACGCATTTTTTAATATCGGTCAAAGTTACTAGCGCAAGGAAGTCCATTTTCAGCATTCCCAACGCCTCTATTTCCTTTGCCACGAACTGCGTGGTAATATCTTCGCCGTTTCTTGAAAGGGGCACGTTGTCCGCTATTCTCTTTTGGCATATAACTACGCCGGCGGCGTGCATACCGGTCTGACGGGGCATGCCCTCAATTTTAAGCGCCATGTCGATAACCCTTCTTAGGGTTTCGTCGGTTTCGTAAATACTGCAAAATTCGCTGTTTCTTGCAACTTTTAACTCTTCGTATTTGCTTAAAAGCTCGGCTTTTTTGTCCTCATCGGTTTCGCTTTCGTACTTTGCTTTTGCGCCCTCTAACCTTCTACCCAAAAGGTCGCTTATCGAGGTCTTACCATCCATTATTTTGGTAAGTCTGTCAGTCTCGGAATAGGGTACGCGCATAACGCGGCCGACGTCTTTAATTGAGTTTTTCGCTGCCATAGTACCGAAGGTTACTATCTGACAAACGTTTTCAGCCCCGTATTTCTGCCTTACGTATTCAATAGTTTCTTCACGCCTATCTGTACAGAAATCAATATCGAAGTCGGGCATAGATACACGGTCGGGGTTCAAGAAGCGCTCGAAAAGAAGGTCGTATTGCAATGGTTCAACGTCGGTTATTCCTATGGAATAAGCAACGATGGAACTTACGCCCGAACCACGACCTGGGCCTACGGGAATACCTTGCTCTTTGGACCAGTTAATAAAGTCCCAAACTACAAGGTAATAGTCTGCGTAACCCATGCCGCAGATAATATCAAGCTCGTACTTGGCTCTGTCAAGCTCCCTTTGCGACAGCTTATCGCCGTAACGCTTCTTCAAGCCCTCGTCGGTAAGTTTTCTTAAATACTCCACGGCCGTAGAGCCGTCTTGAGGCGTATATTCGGGGATAAGAGTTTTATCCTTTATAGGATATCCCTTTTTGTCCAAATTGAATGCGGGCTCGGTAACTTTATCGGCAATTACCCTCGTGTTGGAAATAGCTTTCGGTTGATTAGGGAACAACGCCGCCATTTCGTCGCCCGTCTTAAAATAGAACTCGTTGGTAGAGAATTTCATTCTCTTCGGGTCGTCGAGCTGCTTCTTCATCTGAATGCACATCAGAACGTCCTGCATCTCGGCGTCCTCTTTCTCAAGATAGTGAACGTCGTTCGTTGCAACGATTTCAACGCCGATATCATCGGCAAGCTTCAATAAAAGAGGCAAAACGCGCTGTTCTTCCTCTATGCCGTGATTTTGGATTTCAATGTAGAAATCCTCACCGAAAGTGTCTTTAAGCTCCAAAGCAAGCTTTCTTGCGCCTTCGTAATCACCCGCAAGTAACCTTCTGGGCACGCCGCCCGCAATACAAGCCGAAAGGCAAATAACACCTTCCGAGTGTTCTTTTAAAACCTTATAGTCGATTTTCGGTTTGTAGTAAAACCCGTCTACGAACGCCATCGAATCGAGCTGAACGAGATTTTTATAGCCGGCCTTATTCTTTGCAAGCAAAATTAAGTGCTCGGCTGTATTGGACGACTTGTCGTTCATGTTCGCCGTCAAATAGAATTCGCAACCGATTATGTACTTTATGCCCGCTTGATACGCCTTTTCGGCAAGCTGCAAAGTGCCGTACATATTGCCGTGGTCGGTAATACATACGGTATCAATGCCGTTTTTCTTACAATAGCTTATTAAATTGTCTATCTTGCACGCACCGTCTAAAAGCGAATATTCGGTGTGCAGATGTAAATGTACGAAATCCGTCATAAGTTCCTCAATCGGTAAGCGAAAGCGCAAGCTCGCTCAATTTTCTCATTCTGTGGTTTAAACAGCTCTTTGATATATTCAGCCTCACGGCAAGCTCTTGCATAGAAGCGTTTTTGTCGGCCAAACGGCACTCCGCAACCTCGAAAAGCGGTTTGTCAAGGCTTTGAAGCCCTATCGTCTGGGAAATAATTTCTATAGCCTTAACTTGATTTACCGATGCCGTAACCGTTTTATCTATATTCGAAACAGAACAATTATTAACTCTGTTGGCATTATTTTGTTTATCCTTAAGTTCAACGACGCGGTTAAGCTTTTCAAGTCCGTTTTCGCAGCCCATCACCGCAAGAATATCGGAAATAACCGCTTTACTTTTAGCGTAAACGACCCACTTGTCCTTACGCATAACGAGTTTTGCAAGAATTTCAAACTCGCACAGAAGGTCTAAAAAGTCGTTTGCCGTCAGCTTGTTTGAAAAAACTATTTCAAAATGGTACCCCGTGCGGCTCGATATTCCTTCTTCGGGCAAAGTACAACTACCGCCGCCAAGAAAAGCGCCTTTAATATAATTGGCAATACAATTTTCGTTTTCGAATATTTCTTCGCCTACGGAAAAATTCAGAAAATATCCGTCATCGTCCTCGTCGACTATTTTAAGCTCTTTCAAAAGCTTGTCGGTTTTTTCGTCGGCGCACTCGAAGGCGAGCTTGTCCTTACCGCTCAAAAGGTCGAATTTAGCGCCCGAAACGGTCAAAGAAAGCCCAAAGTCTTCTTCTAAAAGATTCAAAAAGAATTCTGCGGTGCGCTCGTTCTCGGTTACAAGCTCAAAGCCGAAAAAGCCGTTCCGCGAAATAATACTTCCACTCGTGCGGATAAACGCAGACAAAATTGCCTGCGCACCTTCTTTGTCCGAAACGGATGATAAAGTTATTTCGTTTTTAATTTCTTCGGTAAAATTCAACATTGCTATTTGACTTTCTTATTTTTATTGCGTAAAATATAATTGTCCTTAGGGACTGCGACCTTTGGTCGGTTACTTGAGCGGGATTATTTCCCGCTCTTTTTTATTCTTATAAACTCTTTATCTTATATTCTTGAAACCTAAACTTAGGAAGGCGGCTGTCAATATTGTCGATTTGTTCCATAGGAACACTTGCCTCTTTCAATACTTCTTCGGCAATCTTCGTATCGCCTACTCTGTCCGCAGAATGCGCGTCTGAATCAATTACAAATCGTACGCCCGTAGCTGCCATTCTGTTAAGCTCCTCTGCTGAAACGTGCCTTTTTTTCGTATTGATTTCGATATAAGTTCCGTAATCTGCACAGCACTTGGCCACTTCTTCCAAGTCACAATAACATTTATAGTTGATATGCGTTAAAATATCAATAGGATTATTCTTAATAGCGTTAATATAAGCCTTAGTGGTCGTGTCAATTATTTTCTTTGAAGGAGTCCTTCCAAACTTATACGCCATATAGTTTTTAAGCATAATGTTGTAAAAGTCGGAAAATTTTTTATATTTAAGAACTTCGTGTATTCCACACAGATATAAATCGAAGTACTGTAAATCACTCTCTTTCATATCCGTTTCACCACTAACGGAAATCAAATTGCTTTCCATTCCCATCAGTACCTTAACGCCGGTAATCTTCTCAGCTTCATCAATTTCAGCCCTTAAATCAGCCAAATTTTTGCGTTTTAAGCCAAAAAGTAAGTGATTAAAGCCGTGGTCGGTAATTCCAACCTGTAAAAGTCCCTTTGATTTTGCCGCTTTTGCGTTTTCCCAAACAGTATTTTTGCCGTGAGAATACGGCGTATGAATATGATAATCAGCAGTTAAGTTCATCATTAAATTCACCTATGTAAATAACCTCTTCTTCAAGGTTTATCCCCGTCGTTTCGTAAACGGTCTTCTTAACGGCTTTTATAAGCGCGTAAACGTCGGCTGAACTTCCTCCGTTATTTATAATAAAATTTGCGTGTTCACGGCTGACTTCCGCCCCGCCGATTCTCATTCCTTTTAAACCTAAATCGTCTATAATCTTTCCGGCGCTAAACCCTTCGGGATTCTTGAATACACAACCGCAACTTTTTCCCTTTGGTTGTAGCTTTCTTTTATTAAGATAGTAATTAATGTTTGTTTCAACTATTTCGGGCTTTTCACGTTCAAAACCTGCATAAACTGCCAAAACTAAGGCGTTTATGTCTGACATAGTACTATGTTTATTGCCAAAATTGCAGTTTTTATTTGAAAATTCACGCATTTTACCGTCAAAAACTTTAACAGTCAGAATATTACTTGCGATGCGCCTATCGCTTGTTCCGCCGTTCATTACGGTAAGTCCGCCGATGCTTGCGGGTATTGCGGCAAGATATTCAAAACCCGTTATCCCGTTTTTAACGCAAAAAGATAAAAGCTGCTGCACCGTTGTTCCGCTTAAAATTTTAAGGCAGTTACCTTCTATTTCAATTCCTTGTAAATATTTAGTGCAGATGACCGAGCCGTCATAATACTTATCTGATACCAGAAGATTAGAGCCTTTTCCTAAAATTACGAACTTTTCGCCGCTGATTTTTAAATATTTATATACTGCAACGGCCTCATCTTCGTTTTGTGGGAAATAAGCCGTTTTAGCTCTACCACCTAAACCGTACGTGGTATGCTTTGAAAAATCGAAATTAGGCTCAGATTTGACGGATTTTACAGCGTTTTCGAGTCTACGCAAATTCCACCTCTACAATAATACCATTTTTTTACACTTATTTCAATTAATTGAGTAAATTTTTCAAGTTTTTTATATCACAATTTATTATTGATTTATTTATTTCGTTTTTAAAGCCTTCGTTTATCGGCGTGGTTAGGCGGCATGCGTAGTTAATGCCCTCCATTAAGCGCATTTCGTCGTCGTAAAGGCTTTTACCCGCAGCCAAAAGTCCAAGCGAAGTTATACCGTCTTGATTTTCGAGCAAATACTCTATAAACTGTTTTGCAAAAATTGACTTCTTCGCGTCGGTGCAAGTTATAGATATGTTTTGATATAAATCGTTAAACTCAGTTATGGGCTTAATTGTGAATGCAACCCCACGAGTTCTCAGTCTGAAAATATCTCTTTGTGTGCCTAAAAGGTATTTGTAATCACCGTTAATCAGTTTAACGTACGCCGCAGTAGGTTTAACTACTTCAGCACCGTTGACACCGCAAAGAAGCGCCGCAGCACTCACAAGATTTCCCGTGCCGCCATTTATTACAAGATTTGTGGTTGAAATATCATCAAACTTTGCGCTTGTATCAACCGAAAGAAAGCAATATCCACCGTTGCACCAATTATAATAAAGATTATCGCCGCGAATATAACCTTCAATACCGTACATTCCGGCACCGTATGAAATCAAATCGGGAACATTGCCATTATTTAAATTCAGTCTTGCAGCGTCTGCGGAGAGAGAATTTACGGTAATATAGCAACCTTTATTTTTAGAGAATTCGTCACTAAGGTTTTGCAGATACGTTGCTCGTGAACCTTTTCCACCTTCAAATCCGTCTATTTGCCACAGAGTTAGAACGTTCATTTCGTCCGCGTCAGCTTTGTCGGCTTTCTTTACCGTTGCCATAATCGGTACGGTAATAATCACCGCTAAACAAAGCGCAAACAGCAAAGTTCTTATAATCTTCGTTTTATTTATCGGAATTTTAAATTTTGGCATATATTATTTTATTGTTTATGCCCATAAAAAATACATTAGGGAGTATTCAATTTAAGAATACTCCCCCGCTTATTCGCAAAAATACTTATTAAAGTATTTTTACAAACAAGCACATATATATTAAAGCGCATGCGCTTGTAATAATATCTTGCGCCACACTGAATTTTTTATACGAAAAAACCGCCTAATTTTAGGCGGTTTTAAAATATTTTTTATTCTTCGTCTTCGTCGGGAAGCTCTACGTTATGATAAACCGACTGAACGTCGTCAAGCTCTTCAAGCTTATCAAGCATTTTCATAAACGTTTCAAGCTTGTCACCTGCTAAGGTTATATAATTCTGAGGAATCATTTTAATTTCAGCTTCAAGGAAGGTTACTCCTTTACCCTCGAAATACTTTCTCGCCTCAGACCACTTTTCGGGCGTGGTGTAAACCTCGTAAACGTCGTCCTCAACGGTGTAATCGTCGGCTTCGGCTTCAAGGCAATACTCCATCATAGTATCCTCGTCAAGCGCAACCGTTCTCTCGATTACGAAAACACCCTTGTTGTCGAACATATACGATACGCAGCCCGTTGCACCCATCTGACCGCCGCACTTGCCCATTGCCGAACGAATGTCGCCCGCCGTTCTGTTTACGTTGTCTGTAAGCGTTTTTATGATAACGGCTGAGCCGGCTACGCCGTATCCTTCGTAGGTAAGCTCTTTATAGTCCTTGTCGCCAAGCTCTCCGGCAGCTTTCGCAATAGAGCGCTTAATATTTTCGTTAGGCATGTTCGCCGCTTTCGCCTTTGCGATAACGTCGGCAAGTTTTGAGTTGGTGTCGGGATTGGGGTTACCCTTTGCAGCAACGGCAAGCTCCCTACCTATTTTTGTGAACACCGCCGCACGCGCTGCGTCCGTCTTACCTTTTTTAGCTTGTATATTGTGCCATTTTGAATGACCTGACATAATTTTACCTCTTTTTATCGTACTTTAACTGATACATCACGATTCCGGCAGACACAGCGGCATTCAAGCTTTCGCAAGTGTCCCGCATAGGTATCTTAACCTTGAATTGCGCTCCGTCCATAATTCCGTCACTAATTCCGTTGCCCTCGTTACCTATACAAAGACAGAACTTTTCGGGCGGCTTAAACGAGAATATATCCTCACCGTCCATATCGGCGCAAATAAGCGGTACTCCGCTAAGTGCTTCAAGAATTTCTTCACGGGTTCCTTGATAAACTTTCACGAAGAAAATTCCGCTCATGCTTGCACGCACAGCCTTTGGCGAATACGGGTCGGTACAGTTTATAAGATAAATTTCACCGTATCCCGCCGCGTTAGCCGTACGGATTACCGCGCCCAAATTCCCGGGGTCTTGCAAGCAGTCTAAAAGAATGCAACTGCCTTCGGGCGGGTTTAAGCCGTTTTGCGGTATTTCCACCACTGCAAGAACGCCTTGCGGCGTTACTTCTGAAGAAATGCTTTCAAATACGGCTCTACTTACTATAACGGCGTTTTCAAACTCACTTTCAAGCCCTTCAACGCAAATTATATTCAGAATTTTGCACCCGGCGGCGATACATTCTTTTACGGGTTTTACCCCCTCAACGACGTATTTTCCGCAAAGCCTTCTGTATTTTTTATCCGCAAGCTTAGATATTTCTTTTATTAACGGATTAGATTTTGACGTAATTACCATATAAAAAATTAAGCCTTAGAATAAGGCTTAAAATTTGATTTATAACGCTGCCTTAGCCTTTGCTGCAAGAGCTGCGAAAGCAGTTGCATCGTTAACGGCTAATTCCGCAAGCATCTTTCTGTTCAAATTGATGCCCGCAACTTTAAGACCGTGCATAAACTTAGAGTATGACAGTCCGTTAATTCTTGCCGCCGCATTAATACGCGCAATCCAAAGACTACGCATATCGCGCTTACGGAGTCTTCTGCCGATGTAAGCATAGTTCAAAGACTTCATTACCGCTTCACGAGCGATTCTGTAAGACTTTGATTTGTTGCCGAAATAGCCCTTTGAAAGGCGGAATATCTTTCTGCGTTTCTTTAACGCGTTAACAGTTCTTTTAATACGCATTGTGCCTTACCTCCTTAACCCTTATAAGGAATCATAGACTTAACGGTTGATTCCTGCGTAGTAGAAACAAGCGTGTTCTGACGCAAATTTCTCTTTCTCTTTCTGTTCTTGGTTTCTGCTTTATGGTTCTTGCCGCCGTGGGGTCTTTTAACCTTGCCGGTCGAGGTAAGCCAAAAACGCTTTTTTGTGCCGCTATGGGATTTCTGCTTGGGCATAATTTTATCCTCCAATGATATTTACTTAATTTTTTACGATTTTACGGGTGAGAGCATCATTATAATCATTCTGCCCTCGGTGGAAGGTTTCTTGTCTTGAACGGCCTTTCCGTTAAGCCCTTCGAAGAAGTCCTCCATAACCTTCACGCCTTGATAAGCGCGCGCATTCTCGCGCCCCTTCATTCTAATGGAAACTTTGACCTTGTTGCCCGCCTCTAAAAATTTAAGGCATTGCTTCGTCTTAACGGCGATATCGCCGACGTCAATAGTCATAGAAAGTCTGATTTCCTTTAACTCAACTACCGTTTGGTTCTTTCTGTTTTCCTTTTCGCGCTTGGACTGTTCGTACTTAAATTTGGAATAGTCCATTATTTTGCACACGGGGGGAACAGCGTTCGGTGAAATTTTAACAAGGTCAAGCTCTGCTTCGTTTGCAAGCTTCTGTGCTTGGAAGCTTGACATAACGCCAAGCATCTCACCGTCCGTACCGATAACTCTGACTTCCTTATCGCGGATAGCCTCATTCACGGAATAAAAGTCTTTTATAATCATTACCTCTCTAAAAAATTTTCCAAAAAAATTCGGGTAGCAAAATGCAACCCGAACTAATGTAAGGCTATACGAGCCTTTAAAAACATTATTGTGCCGAACAAAATTTCCGTACGGCGAAAGGGTTTGCCTTTGCTTTACGGTAATATAATATCAGCATTTTTAGATATTGTCAAATATTTTGACTTAGAAAATAACTTTTTCCTTGTCTTCTTTGACTACTTTTTCAAGGAATGCGTCAAGCGTAACGGTTTCTTTTTCTTCAACACCGCGCTTGTTTACGTTGACCGTGCCTTCCTCTGCTTCTTTGTCGCCCACTACGAGAACGTAAGGCACTTTGTCCATCTTCGCCTCGCGAATCTTATAGCCTATTTTTTCGTTGCGCTCATCTACCTCGCACCTTATGCCGGCATAGGTAAGCTTATCGCAAACTTTTTCTGCGTATGCAAGCGTTCTGTCGGTAATAGGTAAAATCTTAACTTGCGTGGGGCACATCCAAAGCGGGAACGCACCGGCGTATTTTTCAATGAGGAGCGCAAGCGTTCTCTCATAACAGCCTATCGAACTGCGGTGAATTACGTAAGGCGTCTGCTTTGAGCCGTCCACGTCGACGTACTGCATATCGAAGCTGTGTCCGGCTGCAAAGTCGATTTGAATGGTTATAAGCGTATCCTCTTTGCCGTAAACGTTTTTAGCTTGTATATCAAGCTTCGGCCCGTAGAACGCCGCCTCGTCGTCCGCCTCAACGTAATCGAGCTTTAAATCGTCAAGAATGACTTTCATCATTGCTTCGGTCTTGTTCCAAGCCTCGTCGTCGTCAATATACTTATCGGACTTAGACTTGCCGCGCTTTGAGAAACGGAAAGTTACGTCGTTTCTCATTCCCAATGCATCTAGGAAATGATAAGACAAATCAAGGCAGCGCTTAAACTCGTCTTCAATCTGCTCTTTGGTGCAGATAATGTGTCCGTCAGAAAGCGTAAACTGGCGAATTCTGATAAGTCCGTGCATTTCGCCCGAAGCCTCGTTTCTGAATTCGGTTGCCGTTTCGGAATAGCGGCAAGGCAAATCACGGTATGATTTTAAACCGTTTTTGTAAATCTGATATTGGAACGGACAAGTCATGGGACGGAGAGCCATAATTTCTTCTCCCTTTGGCGACTCGCCGTTTTTATCAACCTCGCCTAAAATGAACATTTTATCGCGGTAATGGTCCCAGTGACCCGAAATTTTGTAAAGGTCGGACTTTGCCATATTAGGGGTTTTGGTAATCATAAATCCGCGCTTTGCTTCTTCGTCTTCGACGAAGCGCGTTAAAATTTGCAATATTTTGGCACCCTTAGGCATAAGAATGGGCAAGCCTTGACCTACGACGTCGCTGGTCATAAATATGCCTAAATCGCGCCCTAACTTGTTGTGGTCGCGCTTTTTTGCTTCTTCTACGGCTACGAGATATTCTTCAAGCTGTGCCTTCTTCTCAAAGGCCGTGCCGTATATGCGGGTAAGCATCTTGTTCTTCTCGTTACCGCGCCAATACGCACCGGTAAGCGAAGTAAGCTTAAACGCCTTGATTTTGCCCGTATTGGGAAGGTGAGGTCCTCTGCACAAATCGGTAAAGGAACCTTGTTTATAGAAAGAAATTACTGCGTCTTGCGGTAAATCTTTAATGAGCTCTTCCTTGTACTTTTCCTTATACTTGTGCATGAGCTGCAAGGCTTCTTCTCTGGGAAGCTCGAAACGCTCAATACTCGTCTTAGAATCAATAATTTTCTGCATTTCGCTCTCGATTTTTGCAAAATCGTCTTGCGTAATGGGCGTGTTGAAATCAATATCGTAATAGAAGCCGTTTTCGATTACGGGACCTATTGCAAGCTTGCAAGTGGGATAAATGTTTTTAATAGCTTGTGCAAGCACGTGTGCACAAGTGTGGCGGTAAACTTCCAACCCTTCCTTGTCTTTAAGGGTTAATATTTCAAGCTCGTCGCCGTCGTTTAAAATATGCGATAAATCGCAAAACTCTCCGTTAACCTTTGCCGCAACTGCCGCACGTGCAAGTCCTTCACTTATTACGCTTGCCGCATTTAAACAGCTCGCACCCTCTTGAACCTCTAACTTGTCCCCGTTCTTTAATACGATATTCATAGTTCCCTCCAAAAAAATAAATCCTTAAACGAAAAATAAACTTCGTTTAAGGACGCAATTAATCGAATGCGCGGTTCCACCTTAATTGTTTTTGCCATATGCAAAAACCGCTCTTTAACACTTGAATTAATAAAAGTGGTTTCCCTTATCTTCGAAAATTATGCGGCTCTCAGCGCCCCGCACTCTCTGTGAATTCCCTCGGCGGTACTTGTCTTTTTTCAAGTACTGTTATTTTAGTACAATAAAACTCTTTTGTCAACGCTTTTCATTTAAAAATATTTGCCATTTTTCCCGCGTTTGGTTATAATTGTAAGAAAAACGACTGAGGCAAGCTATGGCTTATACCGATTTTAACAAAGTTGAAAAGAAATGGATAAAGTACTGGGACGATAACAAAACCTTCCACACCGACCTACACGACTTTTCAAAACCCAAATATTACGTTTTGGATATGTTCCCCTATCCTTCGGGTGCGGGGCTTCACGTGGGTCACCCCGAGGGTTACACGGCAACGGATATCCTTGCAAGAATGAAAAGAATGCAAGGCTACAACGTTCTTCACCCCATGGGCTTTGACAGTTTCGGCTTGCCCGCGGAGCAATACGCGATAAAAACGGGCAATAATCCCGCCACTTTTACGCAGAAAAATATAGAAAATTTCATTAAACAGCTTAAAATGCTCGGGTTATCCTACGACTGGGACCAGACTATTTCTACTTGCGACCCCTCCTATTATAAGTGGACGCAGTGGATTTTTAAACAGCTTTTAGAGGCTGGTTTAGCCCGCTACGTGGAAACGCCCGTAAACTGGTGCGAAGAACTCGGCACGGTACTTGCCAACGATGAAATCGTTGACGGCAAATCAGAGCGCGGAGGCTACCCCGTCGTTCGCAAGAATATGAAGCAATGGGTTATAGACATAAACAAGTACGCCGAACGCCTTTTGGAGGGCTTAGACGAAATTGACTGGCCCGAAGCGTCAAAGACTGCACAAAGAAATTGGATAGGTAAATCCGTAGGCGCAAAAGTCGATTGCAAAGTTGACGGCACGAACAAGCAGTTCACGGTATTTACAACCCGTTGCGATACCCTTTTCGGCGCGACGTATTGCGTGCTTGCGCCCGAACATAAGCTGGTTGACGAGATTACTACCCCCGACAACAAAGCAGCTATAGAGGCTTATAAGAAGGTTTGTGCAAGCAAATCCGATATGGAAAGAACCGAACTCAACAAGGAAAAGACGGGCGCGTTCACGGGTGCATACGCAATAAATCCCGCAAACGGCAATAAAATCCCCGTATTTATTTCGGACTACGTCCTTACCTCTTACGGCACGGGCGCGATTATGGCAGTACCCGCGCACGACACGCGCGACTACGAGTTTGCAAAGAAATTCAACATACCCGTAATTCCCGTTCTCGAAGGCGGCAATATCGAAAAAGAAGCCTTTACCGGCGACGGCAAGCATATCAATTCCGACTTCTTGAACGGTTTAAACAAACAGCAAGCAGTTGACAAAATGGCGGCTTGGCTTGAAGAAAAGGGCTGCGGCAAGAAGGCCACGACCTATAAACTGCGCGAATGGATTTTTGCACGCCAAAGATATTGGGGCGAACCCCTTCCCGTCGTTCACCTTGAAGACGGCGAGGTTGCCATTCTTGACGATAGCGACCTTCCCCTCGTTCTTCCCGAAATGAAGGATTACAAGGCACACGGCGGCAACGCCCCCCTTGAAAACGCAAAAGAATGGGTTAATATCAATTATAAAGGCTCAAAGGGCAAGCGTGAAACCACGACTATGCCCGGTTCTGCCGGTTCAAGCTGGTACTTTTTAAGGTACTGCGACCCCCACAACGACAAAGAATTTGCCAACTACGATTTAATGAAATACTGGCTCCCCGTAGATTTCTATATGGGCGGCAAGGAACATTTGGTCGGGCACTTGCTCTATTCGAGGTTTTGGAACAACTTCCTCTTTGATAAGGGACTCGTACCGCACAAGGAGCCTTTCAAAAAGCTGTATCACCAAGGGCTTATATTGGGCGAGGACGGCAACAAAATGTCAAAATCGCTCGGTAACGTAATTAATCCCGACGATATCGTGCGCGATTACGGTGCGGACGTACTCAGAATGTACGAAATGTTTATGGGTCCCGTTGCAGACAGCAAGCCTTGGTCAACCGCAAATATCGAGGGCGTGAAAAAGTTCATTGACAGAATTCACAGACTTTACTGCGAGCTTGAAGTAATCACCGCCGCGCCCAACAAAAATCTTGAAAAGATTTATCATCAAACGGCTAAAAAGGTTACCGAGGATTACGAGGCTATGAAAATCAACACTGCAATTTCGCAGATGATGATTTTCGTAAACGCAATTTACAAGGAAATATCGGACGGAAACAACTTCCCGTTGGAGTATGCCGAAGGGCTTATAAAGCTGTTAAATCCCATTATCCCCTTCATAACCGAAGAGATTTGGACTACGGTTTTAGGTCATAAAGGCACCATTGCATACGAGCCTTGGGTTAAATTTGACCCCGCAAAGTGCGGTGAAGACAGCATCGAATACGCCGTTCAAGTTAACAGCAAGATAAAAACCAAAATCACCGTTCCCGCAGATATGCCCGCTGACGAAATCGAAAAGCTTGTAAAAGAAAATTCCGATATTGCTCCTCTTATCGACGGCAAACAGATTAAGAAGTTTATCTTGGTTCCCAAAAGATTAATAAACATTATTATATAATCAAAAAGCGTCTACTTCAAAGTAGACGCTTTTTTGTTTTGAAATTGATTATGCTTTTTTGTCTTTAACCGATTTGATTACTACACTCGGGATAAAAGTAATTACCGAGCCGAACATTGCAACCAACGCCATCAAAATCGTCGTAGCAATAAATAAAAGCACGGATAAGAAGCCGAGAAGAATTTTCGTGATAATCATCCAAAGAATGGAATCGACCGTAAGCGAGAAAATAAAGCCGGGCAATTTGAAGGTGAAGCCACCCATTGTAAATATGGCTTTTACCACACCACCCCACATAAACTGACTTACGAAAGTAAACGATGCAATAGTGCCTATCGCAAGCAAAATGAGGAAATAAGAATTTTGATTAAGCGAGAAATAAAGTACAAGGAACAATGCAATATTGATTGCCGAGAACACTCCCGCAACTATGAACGAAAGATTACGGGTATAACCTTCAGTATCGTCGTCTTTGTCCCTAATTTCGTTTATTAAATCAAAGAAAGCGTGAACAATTGCAAACAACGCAAGCGGACAAATCAACAATAAAGTCCCGCAAAATGAATACTCTTCCGTCTTATCAGTAAAAGTTATTAAGCTTTTAGTCGAAAAGGTATATATCAATAAGCCTATGTAACCGGCCAGCGCAAAGATAAGGCTTATTATAAGCTGCGCGTCCATTCCTCTTCCAAGCTGTTCCTTACGGGCACGTTCAGCCCAATAATTTTTTTCACGCGTTTTTGCTTCGTTTGCTTGCTGTATCTCACGCTTACGAATTTCGTCACAGCTTTTGCAAAGTATTTTAGGTGAAGCAACGTATTCGTCGCTGTCTTTAAGCATTTTACCGCACCTAGTGCAAGTACCTATGTAATTCGTAGTAGGAGCTGGAGCCACTGTCTCGGGTTGCTTTTGCTCGGTTACCTCCCCGTCCTCTTCAAAATAGCTTAAAGGCACTTGAAATACCTTTGCCATCTGCGACATAGTAGTAAAATCTGGCAAGGATTCGTCGCGTTCCCACTTGGAAACGGCTTGATAAGTTACGTTCAGAATCTTACCCAGCTCTTCCTGAGTCATACCTTTTGATTTTCTTAGATGTGAAATTTTTTCACCGTACGTCATCGCGCTTTTTACCTCGTTGTAATGTATACCTATATTTTACAGAAAATTGATTATAACTTCAATAATTTCTTCTCAACCGTTAGTAGAATTTTTGTCTTTCTACTTGAAATAGGCGTCATTCTGTTCATTTTTTACCAAAAAAGATTAAGAAAAGCCCCGCGCGTATATTTCGCACGGGGCTTTAAAATTGCTAATTAAAGCGATTCCAAAGTTTTAACTACGTCGCCTACGGTTTTAAGCTCGGCAACCTTTTCTTCGGGAATGGTTTTGCCGGTATTGTCCTCAAGCGCCATTAAAAGCTCAACTACGTCCAAAGAGTCAGCACCCAAATCTTTTATAATTTCACTGTCTTCGGTGATTTTGGAAACGTCGATATTAAGCTGTTCGGAAAGCAATTTTGCTACTTCTTCAAACATTTATAAGTCCTCCTATTACTGTAAAAATTTTACTATATTTATCGTGTTATGTCAAGCATCAGCCGATATTTTTCTGGCTTACTTGCTTTAAGGAAAGCCCTATCCTCTGTTTTTTCTTGTCAAGGGTAATGATTACAGCCTTAACTTGCTGACCCACTTTCAGAACGTCCGACGGGTGTTTAATAAATCTGTCGGTAATTTCCGAAATATGCACGAGTCCGTCTTGGTGTACGCCGATGTCAACGAACGCACCGAAGTCAATAACGTTACGCACGGTGCCCTCTACTATCATCCCGACTTCGAGGTCCTCGATGCTCATAATGTCTTTTCTGAGCTGTCTTTGGGGAAGGCTGTCGCGGATATCTCTGCCGGGTTTAACAAGCTCGGAAATAATATCGTTCATCGTCGCCTTGTCAAGTCCGCAGTATTCTGCTGCTTTATCTTCGCCGTACTCCTTAACTTTTTGAGGAAGCTCGGCAAGCTTTCTGTCCTTAACGTCCTTATCGGTGTAACCGAAAAGCGAAAGAAGTTTTTCCGCCTTGTCGTACGACTCGGGGTGAACCGCTGTGTTGTCCATTATGTTTTTGCCGTCGGGAATTCTGAGGAAGCCCGCGCACTGCTCGTATGCCTTTGCGCCGAGCTTAGATACCTTCAAAAGCTGTGAACGCGAAGTGAATTTGCCGTTCTCTTCACGGTAAGTTACTATGTTTTTAGCAATACCCGCATTAAGCCCAGCAACGTACTTCAAAAGCGAAACGCTTGCCGTGTTAAGGTCAACGCCTACGCTGTTAACGCAATCTTCCAATACGCCGCCGAGAACGCTATCCAGCCTCTTTTTGTCCATATCGTGCTGATATTGACCGACGCCTATGGACTTGGGGTCGATTTTGATAAGCTCTGCAAGCGGGTCTTGAAGTCTTCTCGCAATGGAAATTGCCGAACGACGGGTCAAGTCATAGTCGGGGAATTCTTCCACAGCAAGAGGGCTTGCGGAATAAACGGACGCGCCCGCCTCGCTTACTACGGCATAAGATACGCCGTCGATTTCTTTAAGAAGGTCTGCAACGAAGATTTCCGTTTCCTTGCTTGCCGTGCCGTTACCTATTGAAATTATGTTTACCTTGTGCTTTTTGATAAGGTCCTTCATTATGACCTTAGCACCCTCGATATCGTTCTTGGGGGGCACGGGGTAAATAACGCCTACGTCAAGCACTTTGCCCGTTTCGTCTACGACTGCAACCTTGCAGCCCGTTCTGTACGCGGGGTCAAGGCCCAAAGTAACTTTACCTTTTACGGGCGGCTGTAACAACAGAGGGCGAAGGTTTACTTCGAACATCTTTATTGCTTGCTCACTTGCTCTGTCGGTCAAAATTGCGCGCACTTCACGCTCGATTGAGGGCTGGATAAGTCTATCGTAGCCGTCGTCTGCCGCCTCTTCGATAAGCTTAGCGCAGTCTGCGTTGCCGTTGGGTTTTAAGTATTTTGCCATACATACGCGCTTTGCGATGTCGGGGTTGAAGTAAATTTTGGCTTTAAGGCACTCTTCCTTTTCGCCGCGGTTAATTGCAAGAATTCTGTGGTTCTTAATTTCGGGGATAATTTCGGAATAGTCGGCGTACATGGCGTAAGTGCCTTTTTCGTCGTCCTTAACCATTTTAACTTGCATTTCGCCGTGGTTTTCCAAAAGTGAACGAAGCTTCTTTCTAAGCTCTGCGTTATCGGAAATAATTTCTGCAATTATATCCTTTGCGCCGGCAATAGCGTCCTCAACGGTTGCAACGCCCTTTTCTTCGTTGATATATTTCTCTGCTTCTTTATAAGGGTCGCCCTCTTGCGCCAAAATGAACTCGGCAAGGGGCTGCAAGCCCTTTTCAATAGCGACGGAAGCCCTCGTCTTTTTCTTCTGCTTGTAGGGGCGGTAAATATCTTCAACTTCCGTCATAGTCTGCGCGGCGTCGATAGCGGCTTGAATTTCTTCCGTCATCTTGCCTTGCTCTGTAATAGAATTCGCAACTTCTTGCTTGCGCTTTTCAAGGTTCTTCAGATACTCGTATCTGTCGTTCAGCGCACGCAAAACCTGGTCGTCAATAGCGCCCGTCATTTCCTTTCTGTAACGCGCAATGAAAGGAATGGTGTTGCCCTCGTCCAAAAGCTGCAAAATGTTGCGAACGTGGTCGGGGCGCAAGTTAAATTCTTCTGTCAACTGTTGTGAAATTTCCATTATATTTTTAACCCTTTTAAATATGTTTTTTGTTCGGCGGTGAGCCTATAACTCTCACACGCCTTTTGAATTGCCTTGTTGTGTGTCTTTATATCAACTTCCATTCCTTTGTTGTAGGCTTCGGAAGTTTGAATCAAAAATTTAACCGTTTCGTCGTAAAATTTAATTATAAGTTCCGCAAGCAACCACGCCGCCGCCATATGTACGTAATAATATTCGTCCGTATCGACTTCTGTAATTATTTGAAGTAAATCATAATAATACTTCTCTTCAACGTAAAAATGAAGTAGCGTGGTCAGCACAAACCGTTGATAAAACTCTTTATCTTCTCCTTGATACGTATAGATAAACGGCAAAAATTCGTCTTTGTGCTTTGCAATACACTTCGGAGTAAAGCAGTCGCAAGTCGCCCAGTTATCAATCAAAGCTACGCATCTGTCAACGTAGTTTGTAAACTCGTCCCACTTTAAGTAAGAAACAGCAGTCAGTTTTATAAAAGTTACTTCGTAATACTCGTCGGGGAAGCTTAACAGCTCGTCCACGCAATTTATGTATTTCTTCGCAAGCTTGCGAAGCTGCGGGACGCGAACGCCCAAAACGTGTATGCTATCGTTCTTTAAAAGCCGTTTATGAAACGCCGCATATTCGGGCTCTGCATACGATTTAATTTCTTCCAAAAACTCGGGATAGGGTATCAAGCCATTCCTCTTCAATAAATCTCGTATTTGCGGGGCTTGTGGACGGCAAACGCACGAACGGCACGTCCACGTCGCCGAAATTCTGCGTAAATATTTCCGCCGCCTTACTGCCGTTTAATATTATATAATTTATTTTCGAGTTTTGCAATAACTTTTTGATATCTGCTACTTTGAAATTTTTTATCTTACTGTCTTGCGAGCCTACGATTTCACATTCCGTAACCATATCCCAAAGCGCAATTTTCCGTCTTTTAAGAAAGTCTTTCTTCCCGTCTACACTCAAAGGCACTTGCTCGCCGAAAAACCCGCAGACGGTCTTCCAAAATCGGTTTTGCTTGTTACCGTAATAGAACTCCACTTGTCGGCTTTTCACAGAAGGGAAGCTACCGAGTATCAAAAGACGGCTGTTTTCGTCGTAAAACGGCTCAAAGCCGTACTTAATTTCACCCATATTAAAGCGGTTTATCGACCGCGCCGACGAGAGCTATTGCCTTGTGTTTGTCGTCGAAGTTCATATCTACCGCGTCGAGAACTTCATCCAAGGTTACTGCGTTTAACTTGTTTACTCTGTCCTCAAAGTCATAGACTTTGCCATTGTACAGCATTTCTTTTCCGAATAAAAGCATCTGCGAGCTCGTGCTTTCTTGCGAGAAAATCGAAGAAGATAAAAGCTGTTCCTTGCCGCGCACGAACTCTTCCTTTGAAATATTTTTCCTCTTTATATCTGCTATACAGTTATAAATCGCGTCAACCGACTGCTTGTACTTTTCGGCGTTTACGCCCGCATAGACGGATAGAGCGCCCGTTTCGGCATAAGTTGAAACGTAAGAATATACTGTATAGGCGAGTCCGAGCTCTTCTCTTACCGTCTGGAACAATCGTGAGGATACTCCCCCGCCCAAAATCACGTTCATAATCTGCGTTGCGTCGTAATGCTTATCGTATCTCTTTACCGAGGGGAAAGCTATTCCTATATGAACTTGCTCTATATCCTTGTGCTTATAAACCGATTTTCCTTGAAGTTCAACCTTAACGTCACTTCGTTTGCAGCACCTTCTTTCAAGGTTGGAAAAGTATTTTAAAACAAGCTCCTCTGCAAGGTTGACATCAATGTTGCCCGCCATTGAAATTACGATGTTATCGGGAACGTAGTGCTTGTCCATATAGTCCTTAACGTCGGCCTTGGTAAAGCCGGATACGTTCTTTTTCGGACCCAAGATATTTCTGCCGTAGCCTTTGTCGCCGAAATATGCGTTTGCAAGCAAATCGAGGCACAAATCGTCGGGCGTGTCCTCGTTCATATTTATTTCTTCGATAATTACGCCCTTTTCCTTTGCCATCTCGTCCTCGGGGAAAGTGCTTTCAAGGAAAATATCTGCAAGAATTTCAAACGCCTCTGCCGCGTGTCCCGTAGTCGATTTTGCATAATAGCAAGTCATGTCCTTGCCGGTAAACGCATTCATCTGAGCACCTATTCTGTCCATTTCGTCGGAAATCTGGAAAGAAGTGCGCTTTTTTGTGCCTTTGAACATCATATGCTCGATAAAATGCGAAATCCCGTCCTCTCTGTCGCTCTCTTGCGAGGCGCCCGTGTGAACGAGAATTCCCATAGTTACGGACATAAGTCCGTCCATTTTGTTTACTATAAGTTTAAGACCGTTGTCAAGTGTTTTAAAGTGTACCATTATTCTCCTAAAATTTGAGAAACGGTTTCGGTTTTTAACCCGTTTTCTCTTATGTAATTTAATATTCTCGGAAGAGTTTTAACCGTTACGTCCTTAGGGTGCATAAGGATAAACTCTCCCGCTTTCAATTCGTCGGTTGCGCGTGAATATATCAAGTCTTCGTTACTGTCGCGCCAGTCAATAGTATCCCTTGACCACATTATAACCTTCATATTAAGGTAAGCGCAAGCGGAAAGCGTATTTTCGCAAAAAGCCCCCGAAGGTGGCGCAAAAAGTTCTACCTTTTGCCCGCAAATCATTTCAAGAAGCTTCACACTCGGGCGTATTTCTTCCAAATTTGCGTCGTAGGACATTTTTGAATGGTCCTTGTGAAAATACCCGTGACTACCCATTCCGTGCCCGCGCTTGAAGATTTCGCGCACGCAGTCAACGTTATCGTCTGCCCAGCTTCCGCCGATAAAGAAGGTTGCCTTAGCCTCGTACTCGTCGAGGATATCGAGAATTTGCAAAACGTTTTCCGCGCTCTCGTACACGTTGATGGTAAGCCCTACCGCACCGCTATCCTCGTTTCCACCGTAATAAAGGTTGGTGTTTTCATAGATAACGGCTTGCGCGTTCCCGCTGAAATAACCGATAAGCGACACGCCCGTGATTACCAAAATCAAAGTAAGATTAGTAAGTATCGTAAATAACTTGCCTTTCAATAGTTTACCTCAAATAAAACGTTTTAATCAATTATATGATATTCCGTTTAAGGTAAGCATATTCGAAGTAACAAGTCTATTTTAATTTAATAAAAGTAACCCCCGTTTCGCCCTCGCCGTATTTGCCGAGGCGGAAGCTTTCCACGTTCTTGTGCCGTTTTAAGTGCTGTGAAATTGCGCTTCTCAATTTGCCAGTACCGACTCCGTGAATAACCTTTATTTCTTCCAAATTATCCGTTACCGCACGGTCAATGAAGTTATCAACCTCGTAAAGCGCTTCCTCAACCGTCATTCCCAAAACGTTTATTTCGAGAACGGGCATTGATTTGGGCAATTTTTTTACCACTTTAACGTTCTTCGGTTTAGCCTTTTCTTCACCGATAATTAGTAAATCTTTTAATTTTAAGTGCATTTTAAGGCTTCCGCACAAGACTTCCGCCTCACCCTTCGCCGCGTTGAAAGAAGCAACTTGACCTCTGCAGTCCATTGGTTTAACGAATACGGTTATCCCCGCCTTTATATTCTGCGCCGTTGCGGGTATATAGTCCGTAATCTGCTTTTTATCTTCTTCCTCGTCAAAAGCCTTGTCTTTAAGCTTGTTTTTAAGGGTGCGGGCGGCTATTAAATCCGCCTCGTTCAGCTCTTCCTTTTTGAAAATTTCTTCGATAGCCGCAAGCATTTCTTCGGCTTGCTCGGTGCGCTCCGCAATTATTCTTCGGCTCTCCGTGCGCGCGGAACGGTTAATTTTCTCTCTTTCACGGTTAAGCTCGGCAATTTGCGCGTTCACTTTGTCAAGCTTTTCATGCCATTCAAGTTGCATAGAAGAAATTTCCGCAAGCTTTCTTTCGGCTTCTATCCTACTTTCCTCGGCGCGGCGCACTACGTTTTCAAAGCTTCTTGCGCCCTCGGATAAATATCCTTCCGCTTGTTCAAGAATTTCCACACTCATTCCAAGCCGCCTCGAAATTGCCAAGGCGTTACTTGCACCGGGCAAGCCTATTTTTATACTGTACAGAGGCTTTAAAGTGTCGGAATCGAATTCCATACTTGCGTTTTCAATTCCGCCTACGGTGTAAGCAAACTCTTTAAGCGGCGTATAGTGCGTAGTTACCACGCCCTTTGCACCGCAGTCCAAAAGGTGCTTTACCACTGCTTTTGCAATTGCTTGACCCTCGTCGGGGTTAGTGCCGCCGCCAAGCTCGTCTATAAGAACGAGGCTGTTTCCTCCCGCGTCTTCGCAAATGTTGATAATATTCGTAATATGCGAAGAAAAAGTTGATAAGCTCTCTTCAATACTTTGGCTGTCGCCTATATCGCAGAATACGTTTTCAAACACCCCGACCGAGCTTCCTTCCGCTGCGGGGATATAAAGCCCGCACGCCGCCATAAGGCAGAAAAGTCCGCAAGTTTTCAACGTTACGGTTTTACCGCCCGTGTTCGCGCCGCTTAAAAGCAAAAAGTTATAGTCAGCACCTAACTCAATTGATACGGGTACCACTTTATCTTTATCAATAAGCGGGTGTCGTCCCTTCACGATATCTATATAGCCGCGGTTGTTCACTTTGGGCTTGGTGCATTTCTTATTATAGCAATATTCGGCTTTTGCAAATCTGCTGTCAAGCTCGGCAAGAATTTCAATATCGGTGTTTAATTGACCCGCCATCGCCCCAACGCGCGTTGATAAGGCCTTTAAAATCGCCTCTATTTCTTCGCGTTCGTCAATGGTCAGCGCAATAAGCTCGTTGTTCAGTTCAAGAATATATTCGGGCTCAATGAAGAATGTTGCACCCGTTTTGGAACGGTCGTGTATAAAGCCTTTAACGTGGGTTTTGTGTTCGGCTTTTACTGGAACCACGTATCTATCGTTTCTGATAGTTACAATCCCGTCTTGCAAAAATTCGGAATATTTGCCCGAAGCGTACTCGGCAAGCTTTTCGCGTATACGAGCGTTAAGACTTTTGATTTTTACTCTTATAGAGTAAAGTCTGTCGCTTGCCCTATCGCTTAGAGCGTCAACCGATATAATTTTTTCATAGATATCGTCTTCAAGCCCTCTGTCAAAATAAACGTTGCGGGTCAACGACTTGGTAAGCGGAAGCTCGTCTTCAAGCTTTTCAATGCAGTTATAGGCTACTCTTGCAGAGCGTAGCAGCGCCGCACAGTCCAAAAGTTCTTTACAAGAAAGAGTCGACCCCTTCTCGGCCCGCGCGAGCACTTCCGACACATCGGGAAACGCTTCAACCTTACCAACGCCGTAGGTATAAAGAAGTTTATCGCACTCCTCGGCAATATCAAGTCTGCGCCTTACCTCGCTTAAATCCGTTGAAGGCTTACACGCTAAAATAAGCGACTTGCCCTTTTCAAGCGTCGTATACTCCGCAACCGAAGCAAGGATTTTATTAAGTTCAAGCTTTTCTAAACTTCTCTCGTCCATAAATCAAAAAACCGACTGTTCGGAATGTCCGCGTGTGTAATTTTTTAAATAATCGCGTAAAAGCTTATTGTCCTTACAAACAGCAATAAGCTTGTTGGGCTCTTTTTGCAAAGTACAATCGACAAGTGCGCCCGTATGCGTAGCGGCGGCAACGGGTGCACAGTTGTACAATTCAAACCTACAAGCCCCAGTTTTATATCTTCTTATCGGGAATTTTCTACTGTTCTCATCGGTTAAAGTATAATTTTCACGCTTATCACAAGTCGCGCACTTTCTTTCAAACGGGCAATAAATCAAATCCATTACCTTAATATCACCTGCAGTCAAATAAAAAGTGTTGTCGGCAGTTATGCCGTCTGCCTCGGAAAGGGTTAGCTCCTTTGAAAGCGCAATATATTTAGCATTGCAAATTGCAACGTCAACTCTGTTTGAGATATTGAAGCCCGTTCCCGCGAACAGCGGCAAATTAAGCTCCTTTGCAAGTGCAACCGAGTATAATCCGTCAGAGTAAATTCCGTCGAAGAGTGGCGCAATTTTCTTTACTTCTTCAACTTCCTTGCCCGTCAAATACGGCGGCAGAAAAAGATACTTTTCGCCGTTGAAATTTGTTGTAAGCGCGGCAATATCAGTGTTAAAATTTGACAGCTTAAGTATGCCTATATCCGCATTCAAATTGCATAAACTTGTGCAAATTGCCGCAATTTTTGTATTTTTACAGCTGATTTTCTGTGAAATTGTGAGGTCAAATGCGTTAGCTTTATGAAAATTTTCAGTCAAACTTTCATAAAAATTTTTGTAAGCGTTTCTCCTTAATGCGTTAAGCTCGGATGCGGGCATAAAAACCCTGTCGGTTTCCACTGCTCCGAAACTTACGTCAAAGAGATATTTATCAATTTTTCTAAACGCATTTTTAATTTCTTCAACCGAAAGCGGACGGTTTTGCGCGCTTTCAAGCGGCTTATCACCGCAAAATTTCACACCGTTTATAGAAACTTCCGCGTTGTTGCCGGCAAAAAGTTTAATTGCAACTTTAACCGGTAATTTACGTTCAGTAGATAAAAGCCTATCGTTAAGCGCAGTATCCGTCGTAACGAACACCTTATCGCCGTTTTTTAAACGGGCTTTGGTTGAGAGTGCAAAGCCGCCTTTTACGTCGCAAAGAAAGCTTGCACCGCCGACCTCTTCACCGCCCCTTAAAATCTTAAAACCGTCGCCTTGGATGAATTTTTGACGGCTTTGGCAGACAAATTTGCCGTTTTCCACCTTAATTACGCTTACGAATTCACCGATATGCCCTTGAACCTGAGACGAGATAAACGATTTATCTTGCCCGAAAGCAAGCCCCTTCGTGTAATTGCCGCGGTTAAAAGTGCGCTTTACATTGCTTAAATCACCCTCGTTTCCAGATTTGTCGAGTAAATTTCTGTAATATTTTACTGCAGCGGAAACGTATTCGGGGCGCCTCATTCTGCCCTCGATTTTAAAAGAAGCCACACCCGCTTCAATAAGCCTTTCAACGCTTTCCCCAACGCTTAAATCAGATAATGAAAGCCTATATGCACTGTCTTCAAACCCTTCACGGTCGATAGAATATTTCTTTCTGCACGGCTGTTTACACTTTCCGCGGTTGCCGCTGTTTCCTCCCGCAAACGACGAAAGATAGCACTGCCCCGAAAAACAAGTGCAAAGCGCGCCTTGAACGAAAACTTCGGTTTCTATTATTTTTGCAATTTCAACTATATCGTCAAAAGCAGTTTCACGCGCCAAGATTACGCGGTCGAAGCCGTATTCTTTTGCTAGCTTTGCACCGTAAGCGTTGCAAACGCCCGCTTGCGTAGAAAGATGCAAAACTATTTCGGGGCAGTGTTCCTTTAAAAACTTACCCACGAATATATCCGAAATAATTATTGCGTCAGCACCTTTATTCCAAGCTTTTACAGCGGAAGTAATAAAATCTTCTAACTCCCCGTTTTTAACGAGAGTATTCATAGCAACGTAGACCTTTACACCGAATGCATGGCAATACTTTGAAATTTCTTCAAAATTTTCATAGTCGAAATTCTCCGCAGAACTTCTTGCGGAGTATTCTTTCAACCCTAAATATATTGCGTTTGCACCGGCGTTTACTGCCGCTACTGCGCTGTTTCTATCCCCCGCTGGGGCTAAAATTTCAGACATATTACTTTTTAAAACCGAATTTTTCTATTACTTGTGCAATTGCACCCTCGTTATTTGAAACCGAAACGAAGTCAGCCTCGTCTATTAAAGCTTGTGTTGCGTTACCTACGGCAACGCCTACGCCGGCAACCTTTATCATTGATAAATCGTTCAAATTGTCGCCAACCGCAACCGTTTTTTCAATGGGTATTCCGAATTTGTCGGCAAGATACTTTACCGCCGCGCCCTTATTGTCGCCAAGCGGGGAAACTTCGATAAGCACCTTGGCACTGCAAGTTACGTCGTACTTATCGCCAAGTCTTCTTTGAAGCTCCTTGAAAACTGCCTCTTGCTCGTTATGAGCAATTAAAATTGCAACCTTCTGGCAAAATAGGTCTTTTTTTAAAACAAATTCTGCAATATCACCGTCAACGTACTGTGCGTCTATACCGACTATTCTTTCATATTTTTGAAGGTACTCGTTGTCCTTAGGAATATCCGTGTACAAGTCGTCGCCGCTGTAAACGTTCACGGGCTGCCCTAATTCTTTGATATTGCGGCAGATTTCCGCTATGCCGTCACTGCTAATTCCACCGTTTTTAATAACGTTCCCACTCTCGATATCCGCAATAACAGTGCCTTGATAAGCAACTACAAGCCCTTTTAAGCCAAGTTCCCTCACACGCGGAAGAATACAGCAAGTCATTCTGCCCGTGCAAACGGCGAAAATACCGCCGCAAGCAATATAATTTTCTATTGCAGTGCGAACCTCGGGCAAAATTTGTTGATTATCGTCAATAAGCGTTCCGTCAAAGTCGGAAACTATCAGTCCGTAATTAATCTTTTTCATAAGTTTTCTTTTAAATAATCGTAAATATTCTGCGCTATCGCCTTGGAAATTCCGTTAACCTCAGTGAGCTCTTCAACGCTTGCACTCATAATTCTGTCAAGCGTTCCGAACTTTTCCAAAAGCGCCATACGCTTGACTTTGCCAACTCCGTCAATTTCCGAAAGCACACTTTGAAGGTTGCGCTTCGAGTGCAGATTTCTGAAATAGGTTATCGCAAAGCGATGCGCCTCGTCGCGAATTCTTTGCAACATTTTCAACGAATAATCGCGGTGAGGAATTTTCACGCTTTCGTCGGAGTATAAGGTGAAAACCTCTTCCTCGCGCTTGGCAAGGGAAATAAGCTCTATCCCTTCTACATTCCTACTATCAAAAATTTCTTTTACCGCGGAAAGCTGACCCTTACCACCGTCTATAATTATTAAGTCGGGCTTTGGGAACCTATCTTCCTCGTCAGAGCCGAGCTTGTCAAGCCTACGAGTCAACACCTCTTGCAACGATGCAAAGTCGTTCGCGCCCTCTACCGTTTTTATTTTAAAGCGGCGGTAGCTGCTTCTGTCGGCTTCACCGTCGATAAATACTACCATCGAACCGACTTTATCTACCCCGCTGATATTCGAAATATCGTAGCATTCCATTCTACGCGGGTAAGCTTTAAGGGACAACAGCTCTTGCAAGTGCTTGCAAGCGTTCACTGTCATATCGTCTTTGTGCTTGATTTTGTCAATCGATTTTTCAAGATATTCTTCGGCGTTCTTCTTCGCCATTTGTAAAAGCCTTGCCTTATCGCCTTGTTTTGCGAGGGTTACTTCAACGCTTTTATCGAACTTTTCTTTGAAATATGTCTGCAAAAGCTCCTTTTCGCAGAATTCTTCGCAGATGATTTCGGAGGGCACCTCGTGGTGCTGATAGTATTGAACCATAAAGGCAGTCAACGCTTCGCCGTCGGTCAAATGCGCCTCGTCCAAGGCAAAAGAACTTCCGCCTTGCATTATTCCTTTACGCGTAACTAATATGTTAACTGAGGAATACAGCCCGTTCGTGGCGTACGCGATTATATCCGCGTCAACGTAGCGATTCAAAGAGGTTATACGCTTTGCTTCGAGTTTAGAAAGCATTTCAAGCTTTTTCTTGTAATCAAGGGCAAGCTCAAAGTTCTCGTTCTCAGCGGCGTTAAGCATTTTATTTTGCAATAAGGTTTCCGCATCTTTATAGTTGCCGTCAAGAAAGCTGAGTGCGTTTTTTACCCGCACGGCGTAATCTTCTTTGCTGATTCTGCCCGCACACGGTGCAAGACACCTACCTATGTGATAGTTTAAGCATTCGCGCTTTTTGCCCGTGGTTGCCGTGTGGCAAAGGCGCACGTTGAAGGTTAATTGCAGAATTTCAAGGATATCCTTACAGCTTATGCCGCCCATAAACGGCCCGAAGTATTTGCCTCCGTCCTTCTTTATTTTGCGGGTTATGGAAAAGTTAGGGAAGTCTTCCCGCATATTAACTTTTACGTACGGGTAAGTTTTATCGTCCTTTAAAAGAATATTGTACTTGGGCTTGTACTTCTTTATAAGGTTGTTTTCAAGCGCAAGCGCGTCAATTTCAGATTCGGTTATGATATAGTTGAAATCACGGATATTTTCAACCATTTTCATAACTTTTTCGGGCTTTTCGGAACTGTGGAAATATTGGCGCACTCTGTTTTTAAGCACGCGCGCCTTGCCGACGTAGATAATATTCTTATACTCGTCAAGCATAATATAAACGCCCGGATTATCCGGAAGCAGTTTTAATTTTTCCTTAATAACGTCCATAATACCCTACTTTAAAGTATAACATATCTATTGCCCGTTTGCAAGATTTATAAATATCTTTAAGCGCAAAAAAAGTCTTGCCACTTGGGCAAGACTTTTTAATTTGATTTTTAATGACGCACACCGGCACAAGCCTCTATTTCAGTGGGAATACTGCTCAAGTCAGTAATAAGGTCCGTTACCTTAGAACACTTATTTGTCGCGTCATAATAGAACTTAGTACTGTCTATATCGAAATTCTTGGTCTTGCAGAACGTGCAATTATTTGAAACCGTTGCAGTTCTATCGTCTACGAACTTTATGTACCGAGAATCCGCCTTAGATTTATCCGACGGCATTTCAGATTTAGGCATCTTATCGTAATTATATCCCTTGCCACTCATTTGACAGTTATATACCTTTGCTACTGCATAAGTACCCGTTTGAGACTCATCGTAACTTTGAATTTCAATCATAGTATTGTTACTGCCGTCAAAATAACAATACTCAACAAATGCATACGCATTCGCACGTAGCGAAAGGCTTGTTGACGAATTATGATAATAGTTATTGTACATATGCATATTCGCTTGTCTTGCAAGGGGTAATCTCTGCGAACAGCTATTATAGTAATTGTGGTGGAACGTGATGTTTGCAGACATATGACCGCTACCGCCGCCTATAAGACCCGTCTTATGCGTTCCGTTATATCTGTTGTAAGCTATCGTTACGTAGGACACACCCTTAAAGTCCGTTGCGCCGTCGCCGTCGTGCTTATCTTGCTCTTTACAAACGTCCCAATAGTTTTTACCGATATTGAAAGTATTATGGTGCATCCATATACGCATAGTTTCAAAACTGTCAACTTCAGTCTTACTTGTACTGCCTTCAAAGCTGCAAGCGTCTTCCGTATAGTCGCTGAAAGTGAGATTTCGGATTTCAATAGACTTACATTTTTTCCAAGTCATACCCCATTGGAAAAGCCCCGCGTCTGTGCCGATACCCTCAATAGTAACGTTTTGCGCGTTTGATATTTGACAATCGTTCCAGCAAGAGTCAAATTCGGTTTTACTGCTATCGTATTTCAATTGTCCTTCAAGGTTATCAAGCCTTGAATACGTAGAGGCATCGTATTTGAAGCCCATACCTTCAAGTTCACCTTGCGTATAATTCTTTTTGGACAAGGTTATATTTTTTAATTTGGTAGTTTGCTTTATTACTTCGTCGGGCGAAAGCGAACTACCCGTCTTTGTATAATTAATTTCTTGCCACGTTGCCGCCTCGATTCTACCGATAATACGGATAATATACGACTTTGAAGTATCCTTACTCAAGTTTTGTAAAATTTTTACTAAACCGGTATACTTTGTACCTTTTATAGTCGCAGTTACAGTATTTTTGGTGCTATTAGTAACATAAATAATCTCAGCATTGCTTTTCTTTGTACCGTCGTTGTTGTAGCCGCCAACGCCGTTTGCATATACCTTATCGCCTTTACTTGAATCAAAGTGTGCGTAACCCGAACGATCGTATTCTTTTACGCTTACGTTCGTCGTTTTAGCTTGACTGCCGGCAGTTACTTGTAAGGTATATTCACCCTTTTTAATACCGACTACGTCAGCACGTACTTTCCCCGTTGAATTGTTAACACGGACAAGTTGGCTGTCAATAGGTGTATAACTGCCGCTGTCTTTAAGTTTATAAGCAACGCTGTACGAACTTACGCCTGTAACTTGGTTGAACTCAACGTATGCGCCCTCTTCATACCCGCTGCTTGCAAGAATAGACAATGTATCAGCAGAAACTTTCGTCCAACTTGCCCAGAATTCTTGCGCGCCGGTTGCATTTTTTGAAATGTGAGTTACGGGATCACCGTTAAACTGAGCGTTATTATACCAACCGTTAAAAGAGTAACCCGTTTTTTCAATTTCGGGCAACTTCGTTTCTACGCCTTCGGTATACTGTTTAAGTTCGGTTTTAAGCGTGCCGCCATCAAGATTTAATGTTACCTTTGACTTTGTAGGGGACGGTGCGGGCGTATCTCCGCTTTTCCATTCACCGTAGAAATCTTTATTGCCGTGAGTTCCAACCTCGATTTTTGTTACCGCGCCGCCGCTTAAATCAGCCGCCGTGTACCAACCGTTAAAGGTGCTGCCGCTCTTTTCGGGCGTGGGCAAAGTCGTTTCAGTGCCGTAAGTATAAGAGATTAATGAACTTTTGTAAGAAGAATCGTTTTTAATAGTGAAAGTTAATTGATAAGTTTCGGGCGTCCACTTTGCGTAATAAGTTTTATTGCCCGTTGCCGTTGACGGAATTTCGGTAGCCACCTTGGTCTTTTCGGAGTCTTTATACCAACCGTCAAAGGTATAATAATCTTTTGACGGCGTGGGCAACTTAGTTGTGGTTCCGGCAGTGTAAGAAGTCAACACGTCGTGCTCCCACAAATTACCGCCGTCAAGTTCAAGCGTAACGGAATAAGAGGTACCGCTACCGCCACCGTTGCCGCCTTCTTCGCCACTATTACCGAAGAAGCTGTCAAGCACGTCGCAAGCCGTTAACGTCATCAAAGTTAACGCCATTAATAAAGCAATAATAATTTTTGCAAATGATTTTACTGTTTTCACGTCATTTCTCCAAAAACTTCGCTTATTATATTCTATCACCAAAACCGAAAATTTTCAACAATTTAAGATAATTTTTTACAATTAAATATTTATATACTTAAAAAGCGGCTTAAATATTGCCGCTTTTTCCGTTTTATTCAGTTTAACAACCCAAAAACTCAACGCCTTTAAGCATAACGTCGTTCACAGTGTCGTTCACGAGGCTGTAAAAAATAATTTTGCCGGAACGCTCGCTTTTGACTATCCCTAAATTTTTAAGTAACCTTAGCTGGTGAGAAACCGTGGTTTGGTTAATTTCAAGCACGCGCGACAAATCGGTAACGCACATTTCCGAAATAGCCAAAGCCGACAACATTCTCACCCGCGTAGGGTCGGCAAAAATTGAAAAGAAACAAACTATACTGTCAAGAACGTCGCCCTCCGGCACGTATTCTTTAACCAAATCTTTTGTGCGCCTATCCAATAACATCGTGTCTTGCATAACGCGACCTCCTATAAAAATTATACCGCCGCGTATGCATAAGTGTCAAAATATTATAATGACGGATAGTGTCACAAAAGTGCTTAGTTTGTCATTTATTTTCGATTGATAAAACTTTATATCCCGCATCGGTTACAAGCGCGGTAATTTCCTCGTTATCAACCTCTTCGCGGCTGCGGATAACTGCAATTTTCTTCTTCAACTTGACGTCTACCGAAACGACGTTTTTTGCGGTTGAAAGCTTATCTTCTACCCTTTTTGCACAATGTTCGCAGCACATTCCCTCAATGTTGACGATTTTTTTCATAAATTTATCTTCCTTTTTGAATTTTTTATTTTTATATAACAACAGCCTTAAAGCGTTGCACACTACGAAAAGTGAGCTTAAACTCATACAAGCTGCCGCAATCATAGGATTGAAAACGAAACCGAGCGCTGAGAACGCACCCGCCGCAACGGGTATAATTATCACGTTGTAGAAAAACGCCCAGAAAAGATTTTCTTTAACGTTACGCACGGTTGCATGGCTTAAATCGAAGACGGTGTCGAGCGTTCTCAAATCCTCGCTTACGAGGACGATGTCCGCAGAATCTATTGCAACGTCCGTTCCGTTGCCCATAGCAATGCCTACGTCGGCTTGTTTTAGTGCGGGTGAATCGTTTATACCGTCCCCTACCATAGCAACGCAACCGCCGACGGTTTGAACGTTTTCAACGGCTTTAAGCTTATCTTCGGGCAGAACTTCGGCAACGAATTCCTCTATACCGACGCTTGAAGCTACCGCTTGCGCGGTATTCTGCTCGTCGCCCGTAAGCATAGCAACGCGCATATTCCTTGCCTTTAACAGTGAAATAGCGTCTACGCTTCCCTCTTTTACCGTATCGGCTAATGCAATTAAAGCAAGCACAGACTTTTCGTCCGCAAGGAAGATTACCGTGTTCCCGCTTTTAGAAAGCGCGTCAGCCTTGTCGGAAACTTCTTTTGAAATCTTGACCTTTTCAAGCAGTTTTTTATTGCCTAAAAGGTACTTTTTACCGCCGTAAACTGCCGTTGCGCCCTTGCCCGTAAGATAATTGAAGTTTTCAACTTCAAACGAGTCAACTGCATACTCGACAACGCACTTTGCAAGCGGGTGGTTAGAGTTCTTCTCTATCCCACACGCAAGCTTCAAAGCAAAACCGCGCTTGCAATTAAAGGTTATAACCTCGGTTACGCGCGGCTTACCTTCGGTAATGGTTGCAGTTTTGTCTAATAGTACGGCGTTTATATTGCAAGTTTTTTGCAAGCTTTCCGCATCTTTATACAGAATACCGAGAGAAGCACCCTTGCCCGTTGCCGTCATTATCGCGACGGGCGTTGCCAACCCCAAAGCGCACGGGCACGATACGACGAGTACGCTTATAGCGTAAGTTACGCAGTGTTCGGCAACGAAGCCGCCGTCGACAAGTATCCAAATTAGGAAAGTAACGAGTGCAACCACAACAACCGCGGGGACGAAAATGCCCGCAATTTTATCGGCAATTTTCTGTATGGGGGCTTTGCTTGCGCCCGCCTCTTTGACCATTTTTATTATTTTGGAAAGGGTGGTTTCCTCTCCTACGCGTTCTGCACGCATCTTTATTACGCCGCTTTTAACAAGCGCCGCCGAGGTAACGCCTTCACCTTCAACAACTTCAACTGGCAAGCTTTCACCCGTAATCGCGCACTTGTCTACGAACGCGCTTCCGTTTATAACGGTACCGTCAACGGGAATATACTCGCCTTGCTTTACGATGAGGATATCGCCCGCTTTCACTTCCTTGACGGAAATTGTCTTTTGTTCGCCGTCAACTTCGACGGTTACCGTATCGGGGGCAAGCTTTAAAAGCTTTTCTATCTCGCTACCCGTCTTTTTCTTCGATTTTTCTTCAAGCCATTTGCCGACCGTAACCAAAGCCAAAATCATTGCGGCGGACTCAAAGTGCAAATTCATAGCGTTTTGCATTGCGTCTTTGCCCAAGAAAATGAATACGGTGAGAACGACCGAATAAATAAACGACACTCCCGAGCCGAGCGTAACCAAGGTGTCCATATTGGGCACTTTTTTGAACACTGCAACCACGCCGTTTTTGAAAAACGCATAGTTAACGCCGATTATCGCGGCTGAAAGTATAGCTTGATACAGTGCAAACCAACAAGAGTTACCCTCGTGCGGGTCAATAAAGAACGGTATCGGCGCGCCCCACATATGCCCCATCGAAACGTACATTAAGGGCACGAGCAGACAGACGGAAATAATAAAGCGGATAAACAGCTTTTTATCTTGGCTTTTTTCCTTGGTTACGGGCTCTTCGCCCTCGTTATATATACCGTAGCCGAGTGATTTAACGGTGGAAAAAATATTATCTTCGGATAATACGGCGTCGTCAAAGTCCACCTTCATGGATTTACCCATGAGGCTGACTTCACAAAGCGTAACGCCTTTTAAGTTTTTAACCGCCCTCTCTATGCCCGACGAACAAGCCGAGCAAGTCATTCCGGTTATAACGTATCTTTTTATCATACTACTTTAAATAAATTTTTAACGGTTTTATAGATATTTAACCTTAATATAATTATAAAGCCTAATTCCTATAATGTCAATAGGAATTAGGCTCTTTCACTCTAAAACAGAGGTTTTAATACAATTTTTCAAAGAAATTGTTCTTTTTGAGCTCGTCTTCGATACTTTTACCCGAACCGAGCGCCAAAAGAACTTTGGTCGTTGCCATTTCGAAGCTTATGTCGTAAGCCGTAGTGCATACGTCCGTAAGCCCAACCGCACTGCCGTAAGTTCTTGCGCGGCTGTCAACGGGCGCAATAACGACCTCAATGCCAAGGTTTTTACAATAATTTAAGAAATTTTTGAAGTTAGCCTCTTTGCCCTCGGTACACACCGTGCCGCTATGATACAGCTGAACCATTACCGCCTTAGGCTTTACTTCCGTGAAGCGGTAAAAGTCGAAATTCAAAAGCGAATGCGCTTGAATCGTAACCATATCCATACACAGCTTTTGAGCCGTGCAAGGCTTCCTTTTCTCTCTTAATTGCTCGAAAGTGGGGTTAAGTTCATTTATATTATAAATGAAAGTCCCGTTTACCACTTCGCCGAAATGCAAGTTAAGTATGCTGTTGTAATCTCCGCTTATTTGCGTTGCGGCGATAAGTCTGCTTGCAAGGTGAATTTTGCAGTTTTCGCCGTGATTTTCAAAGCTGACGAAAACTCCGCCGAAGTCAACGCTCTTAATAAAGGTAACGGCGTTAGCAAAATTTTCAACGCCCCTACTCCGCTCGTCGTCTAACGGATACAACGCAGAAACGAACACGACGGGTATTTCAATATCGCAGAAAATTTGGCTGAAAAGATTTGCCGTAAAGCACAGCGTATCCGTGCCGTGCGTGATAATTATGCCGTCGTAGTCGTCCTTATTCACGCCGCGCACGCAGTCCGCCATTTTTTCAAGGTCGGAAGGCTGCACGTTCTCACTTAATATATTCAAAGGGCGAAGCTCGTCGAATTCTACGGTTTCATCGTAGCGGGCATTGTAAAGCTCCAATAAGAAGCTTTTATCCTCGTTTCTCAAATCGACTTTATCGCCGAGCGAGCGCGAACCTATCGTACCGCCCGTAAAGATAACGCAAATTTTATTCTTCATAGGCAACAGATTAAAGACTTCCTACCGTTCTGGGGAACAACAGCGTGTCACGGATATTCTGAACGCCGGTGATATACATTAAAATACGCTCTAAGCCCAAGCCGAAACCGCTGTGAGGCACGCTGCCGAATTTACGGGTATCAATATACTCAGTGTAAGCTTCAAGGCTCATATTGCGCTTAATCATAGCGTCTTTAAGTTTCGTTAAGTCTGCCTCCCTTTCGCTGCAACCGATAATTTCACCTACGCCGGGTACGAGAAGGTCGGTGGCCGCAACGGTTTTGCCGTCGGGATTTTGCTTCATATAGAAGGACTTAATATCCGCCGGATAATCAGTTACGAAAACAGGCTTTTTGAAATGCTCGTCAGTAAGGTATTTTTCGTGCTCGGTCTGCAAGTCGCAGCCCCATTCTACGGGGAACTTAAATTCCTTACCCGATTTTTTAAGAATTTCGATAGCGTCGGTATACTTAACCTTCGCAAAATCGCTGTTAATAACGCTATGAAGCTTATCTATAAGTCCCTTTTCCGCCCTTTCGTTAAAGAATGCAAGCTCGTCGGGGCAGTTGTCGATAACTTCTTTAATTATAAATTTGATAAAATCTTCGGCAATTTCGATTATATCGTGAAGGTCGGCAAAGCAAACTTCGGGTTCGATATGCCAAAACTCTGCGGCGTGTCTAGGCGTGTTGCTGTGTTCTGCACGGAAAGTAGGTCCGAAGGTGTAAATTTTACCAAGACCCATAGCGGCAATTTCGCCCTCTAACTGACCGGAAACGGTCAAGCTTGATTTCGTACCGAAGAAATCGCCCGCATAGTATTCCGCTTCGGTTTTGCAATCCGTTTTCCACGGTTGTGTGGTTACGCGGAACATTTCACCCGCGCCCTCGCAGTCACTGCCCGTTAGAATGGGCGTGTGCATATACTTATAGCCGTGCGAATGGAAATACTTGTGAATTGCAAAAGAAAGCTCGTTTCTGACGGCAAAAACCGCCTCGAAGAACCTTGTGCGAGGTCTTAAATGAGGAATAGTGCGTAAGTATTCGAGCGTGTGGAACTTCTTTTGCAAGGGATAATCTGCGGGGCATTCGCCAAGAACTTCCAAATCGGTTACCGCAATTTCGAAGCCGTTTCGTTCCGAAGGAACGAAGTCGCCCGTAACCTTCAAAGCCGTGCCTACGGGTACGACTGCGTTGGGGATATTTTTGGCGTTTTCCTTATCGATAACGAGCTGAACGTTTCTAAGGCAAGTGCCGTCGTTAAGCTCAATAAAAGAAATACTTTTTGAATCGCGTGCCGTTCTTACCCAGCCGCAGACCGTAACGCTTACGCCACTGAACTTCACAGAATGTTCAAACAATTCTTTAATATCGGTATGCTTCATTTAAGCCTCCACAGAATTTAAAAAAATACGGACTGCCGAAGCAGTCCGTAAGGTTTAATTAGCTTTTTTTTCGTCCTTGGACACCACTTCAACCTTGTCGTAGTAACCACAATTACCGCAAACTTTGTGAGCCTCTTTCAAGGAGTGACAATGAGGGCACTCAACAAGTGTAGGCGCTGTTGCCTTGTAGTTTGCAAATCTTTTATTGGTTCTGCTTTTAGACTGTTTTCCCTTGGGTACTGCCATTTTAATACACCTCTTTTTTCTTTTTTAGGTAACGTCAATACCCTTGCAGTCCTCTTTACAAAGTAAAACGTGGGGCTGGCTCATAAGTATTGCATCGTCAACGGCGGTTTTCAAGTTAATCTTGTTACCGTCGTAATAATAATTTTCATCGTCTTTTTCGGGTACGAAAAGCACTTCGGTTAAATAACTTACCTCTTTCTTTGCTTCGTTTAAGCAGTACGAACACTGCCCCGCAAGCAAATACTTCACGGTTAATTTTATTTCAACGCAGTCGTCATCGAAGATTTCGTACTCACCCTCAACCTTTACTTCCCCTATTTTGCAAAGCGGAACGAGGCATAAATTCTCGGGCGGAACGTAATCGAAACTGAAACTTCCCGCGTATTTTCCGTGGGCGATAAGCCTTTTAACTTCTAATTCCATACCAAAGTTGACTACCAAATTATATTATAAGGGCAATTTTTTGTCAACAAGAATTTGCCCTTATGCACAATAATTTTTATAAAAGTTCCGCAGTTTCCCTTGCGATAACCAATTCTTCGTTGGTGGGGATAACGAGAACTTTAACTTTTGAAGATTTTGCCGATATATCGTGGATAGTACCGTCGTTTTTAGCCTTATTAGCCTTTGCGCTGAACTTAACGCCGAGGAATTCAAGGCCTTTGCATACGTCTTCCCTTACGGTAGGCGTATTTTCGCCGACGCCCGCAGTGAATACGATGCAGTTAAGTCCGCCCATAGCCGCCGCATAAGCACCGACGTATTTCTTTACTTGATAAGCGAACATATCAAGGGCAAGCACGCACCTTGCGTTGCCTTTCTTTGCGCCCGAAATCAAATCTCTGAAATCGCTTGAAACGCCCGAAATACCGGCAACGCCGCTCTTTTTGTTGAGGTAATTCAAAATTTCTTCGTGGCTCATACCCTTCTTTCTTGCAAGGAATTCAACCGCCGACGCGTCGATATCGCCCGAACGCGTGCCCATAAGAACGCCGGCAAGGGGCGTGAAGCCCATAGAAGTATCGATGCACTTACCGCCGTCGACAGCCGAAATCGAAGAGCCGTTGCCGAGGTGGCAAGTTACGATTTTAAGCTCTTCGGGCTTTTTGCCGAGATATTTTGCCGCTTCGCCGGCAACGAACTTGTGGCTCGTGCCGTGCGCGCCGTACTTTCTTACGCCGAACTCTTTATAGTCGTTGTAATCTATGCCGTAAAGGTAAGCCTTTTCGGGCATGGTCTGATGGAACGAGCTGTCAAATACGAGCGCCATAGGGGTCTTGGGCATAACCTTCATGCAAGCGCGAAGTCCCATAGCCGCTGCGGGGTTGTGCAAAGGAGCGAGCTCGAAAGTCTTTTCTTCCAAAGTTTTCAAAACTTCGGGAGTAACAAGCGTGGTCTTTTTGAAGTATTCGCCGCTTGCAACTACTCTGTGGCCGACTGCGTCGATTTCGTCCATAGACTTAATTACGCCGATATCGTCGTCGCGGAGAGCTTCCAGAACGAGCTGGATAGCAACTTCGTGGCTGGGCATAGCTTCTTTATAAATTCTCTCTATACCGTTGCCCTTAGCCTTTAAAACCGAGCCTCTTATACCTATTCTTTCACAGTTACCTTTTGCGATAACCTTTTCGGTTTCCATATCGATAAGCTGATATTTGAGTGAAGAGCTTCCTGCGTTAACTACTAAAATTTTCATATCGTTTAATCCCCTTTAATTATTCTGCTTGTAATGCCGTAACCGCAACGGTCGCAACTATATCTTCCACGTTGCAGCCGCGCGACAAATCGTTCAAAGGCTTTGCAAAGCCTTGGCACACGGGTCCGATAGCCATATATCCGCCGAAGCGCTGTGCAATTTTGTAACCGATATTGCCCGCGTTGATGTTGGGGAATACGAATACGTTTGCATGACCGGCAACTTTGGAATCTGGCGCTTTAAGCGAGCCGACTTCGGGCGCAACCGCCGCGTCGAACTGGAATTCGCCGTCCAAAGCAAGGTCGGGTGCCGCCTCTTTTGCAAGCTCGGTTGCCTTCTGTACCTTAGGCACGGACTGAGTAAATTTATCGTCGTTACCGCTACCCTTCGTCGAGAACGAAAGCATAGCAACCTTGGGTTCGATACCCGCAATATCCTTTGCAGTTTTTGCGGAGGTTATTGCAATATCCGCAAGCTGCTCTGCGGTAGGCTCGATATTAATCGCGCAATCCGCGAACACGGCAACACCGTCGGGGTTATAAGGATTATTTTTATCGGGAGCAATCATAATGAAACAGCTTGACACGGTTTTGATGCCGGGAGCGGTTTTAACTACTTGCAAGCCGGGGCGAAGCGTGTTTGCCGTTGAATGGCACGCGCCCGAAACGTAACCGTCTACGTCGCCGGCTTTAAGCATAAGCGCGCCGAACATAGTTCTGTCCTTGGCTTGTTCTGCCGCTTGTTCTTCCGTCATACCCTTAGCTTTTCTTGCTTCGTATAAAATCTTAGCGTATTCTGCGGTTTTTTCGGAAGTTAAAGGGTCAACGAGCGTAATACCCGTAAGGTCAACGTCGGGTGCAACCTTCTTGCATTCTTCCTCGTTGCCGATAAGAACTATCTTCGCAATACCTTCTTTGGTTATTTGCGCGGCGGCTTCAACCACACGCTTGTCCTCGCCTTCGCATAAAACTATAGTTTTATTGCGGGCAGCGGCTTTTTCCTTGATTTCTCTCAAAAGTGAAGGCGTGCCGTTAATTGCGTCGGCTACTTCTTTTCCCGCTTTCTTGATTTTGTCAAGTAATGACATTTCAATTTCTCCTTAAATTACTTTATTTTTAACCCAAATAGTTATATAATGGGCTTGTTACAACGTTACCATTATATACCAACTTTTTTTGAATGTAAAGATTTAGAATGAAAATTTGTGGAATTATTTGCGAATTTAACCCCTTTCATAACGGGCACGAATATCTTTTGAAAGAAGCGCGTAAGCTCTCGGGTTGCGACGCTATCGTTTGCATAATGAGCGGTAGTTTCACTCAGCGCGGCGATATTTGCGTTGTCGAAAAGCATTTAAGGGCTAAACACGCCGTTTTAGGCGGTGCGGACTGCGTTATCGAGCTGCCCGCGTCGTTCTCGGTTGCCCCCGCAGAAATATTTGCAAGCGGGGCAGTTAAAATCCTTTCTTCCATTCCCGAGCTTGACACGATTGCTTTCGGCTGTGAAAGCGGCAACCGAGCCGACTTTTTGCATGCGGCGGAAATTCTTAATAACGAAAATGAAGATTTTAGGGCGGCGTTACGCACTAAGCTTGACCAAGGTGAAAGCTATATCAAAAGCTATGCTTTTGCGTTTGAGAGTATTGGCGGCAACGCAGAGCTTTTGTCTAAGCCCAACAACATTCTTGGCATCGAGTACGCAAAAGCCGTTTTGCGGATGAAAAAAGACATAAACCTTTTGCCTATTCGCCGCTTAGGTGCGGATTATAATGACGGCGAATTAAAGCAAAATTTTTCTTCCGCAAGCGCGATACGCAAGAACTTATCTTCGCCTTTGATTAAAGACAACGTTCCACTCTTCGTTTTGAACGATTTATCCGACTTCACTGCAGAACGAGAACGATACGAGGATTGTTTAAGGCTGATACTTTCACGCACTTCCGCCGAAGATTTGACCAAAGTTTACGGCTGTAACGACGGGTTTGAAAACGCCTTGAAAGCCTTACAGACTTTGCCTTTTAACGAAATTATAAGCGAGGCAACTTCCAAACGGTTCACCGCCTCACGCATAAAGAGAATTCTGTGTGCAAACTTTTTAAATCTTTATCAAGCGGATTGTGAAAAGTTTTTATCTTCGGACTTGTATCTGTCCCCCTTGGCGGTCAAAAAAGAAAGCGCGGACGAAATACTTTCCGCACTTGCAAAATCACCCTATCCCGTTTTGACTTGCGGCAGCGACGAGCTAAAGCTTTGCAAAACTGCGGCACGGTGCAAAAAACAAGACGACTTTGCGTACTTGCAATGGCAACAGATTACGGGCAAGACTCCCTTTAATAAATTGTTCATAATATAAAAGCGGTGCGGGACAAATCCCGCACCGCTTTAAGCTTTTAATCTTTAAGCGATTCAATAATTCCGTTATAATTTTTCTCCATAGCTTCGCTACGGTGCAAAAGCATAATCAAGAGCCAATAACCGAACAGAACTACGGCAACAATGATATCGAATACCATCATAATGTAGAAAATCATATCGGAAGACAGCGTACAGTTTTTTGCATAAGTAAACAGTGAGCTACTGTCCGTATTCAAGTCTTTCGTTATACTGTCGAAATCGTTGAATAAATCGTTTACTTTACTTACGGCGCCGTCCAAACTGGATAAGTCGTTATCAGTCAAGCCACTGCACTCTGTATAGCTATTGAAATCAGCGCCTTTTATAAACTCGTCACAAGTATCTACTGACGCAAAGTAATTTTTAAAATTATCTACATAACCGGGCAAATCGTAGTCGCCCAAAACTGCGTTCACCGTAGAAGTATCTGCCACTAAATAGTTTAAGTGCATTTTACCGTCGTCAAGGAAATACAGCGGTTTTTCGTCCTTAACGTGATTACCCGACAACTCGGTGATATATACGTACGAGCCGTTTAAAATGGACGAGGTTTCAACCGCTACCCTTTGGTATACGGCAATATACTTGCTTAATCTGTTAAGATAAGCGTTTGCTTCACCCTTTGCCAAGGCGATATTATTGACCGCTTCAATAAGCAAGAATTTGTAAGAAGATTTTTCAACTTCCAAATTTATTTCTTCACTGTCCAAAGCGACTTTATTTTCATCGCTTGAGTCAGCATTATAAATTTTTAACGCTTTATTATAGTTATCCCAAGCAAGCTTGTAATCGCCGTACACTTGCTCGTAAGCGGCTTGTGCGTCCGCAATTAAAGCGTATTTGACTTTAAACTCTGACAATGCAGTATCAAGTTTTGCACTTAACGAGTTGTACTCCAAGGCGTCGAAATTTGCAAGGTCGGCTTCAAGAACGTTAAGAGAGTATCCGTAACTTATAAACTCGGTCAATGCAGAAACGGTAGTATCGAATGCCGATAAATTTTTTTCCAAAAATCTGTCAATAACGATTGCGGCGTCTTCTTTGCTTTCGGTAAGCGTTAAGTAGGATTCAACCGTGGTTTCGTAGTTCGTAATTATTTTATCAAACAAGTCCGACGACTTAAAACCGCCGTTACCGTTTACCAAATTTACTATTTCGTCAACAGTCGATAATACGTTGTTTTGCGATGCGGTCAAAGCGATTTGAACGGAATCTAATTGTTCTTTCGCCAAATTTAAACTGTTCTCCGCGTCGGTTAAAGGCTTTATCGCCTCTTTATCCTTTTTCAATTCGTTGTATTTTTCCGTCAACGAAGTCTTGTCTGTTGCCGCGGTTTTTTCATATACGATTTCCGCAATGGCAAGCTTTGCTTTTAATACTTTTTCACTATCGTTTTCTGCAATAGCATCATTAAGCTCGTCCAAAAGCAGTTGATAAGCAGCTTTTGTATCGTTTAAACTCTTTTCCGCGATGGCAACGGCTTCGTCCGCTTTCAGTATCAAGTCGGGAATTGCTGCCTTTGCAGCGTTTAGCACTTTTTCAGCATTATCCAACGCCGCTTTGGTTTCTTTTATTTCGTTGTCAATTAAGTCTTGCACTTCTTTTTTAGTGATAACTAACGCGGTTTGTGCATCTTTTAACGCTTGCTCATACGAAGAAACGTCGTAAGTACCAACGTCAATTGCTTCGTCGTATTCTTGCTGTGCAATAATCAAAGTCGCTTGTGCGCTTTTAACCGAGTCATTATCTTCTGCTTTTTTATTTAAAGCTTCCGAATAATTTGCTGATGCATCTTCGTACTCGCTTAAAGCGTTTGCATATGCCGCCTTGTTTGCATCTAACTCGGTTTTTTGCTCCTCGGTGTAGTCCTTTATCAAGGCGTTATAGCTTGCAACTGCGGCATCGTATTTTTTCTGTTCTTCGGCATAAACGATTTCGGGTATACCGTCGAACGCCCCTCTATCCTCTGAAAAAGCAATAAGCATACTTTTCAATTCAGCTAAAGTAGCTTCATATTTAGCTTTGGCGGTAGCATATTTGGTTTTTGCCGCATTTAAAGCGTTTTCCGCAGTTAATTTTGCGCTGTACTTTTCTTGAAAAGCTTTGGTATTATCTTGATATTCGGAATACTGTTTCAATAAGCTTTCAAGCTTATCTTGAACGTCCTTAGTGTTGCCGTACGCAGAATTATCCAACTTATTCAAAATCAATTGAACGCCGTCCGCATCGTTATCGTACGCAGACCGAATTCCGGTTAAAATCGACTCGTTGACGGTTGAAGTAAGCCCGTCATTAGCTGTGGAAGAAAAATTCTTAAAATCGGTACCGACTTTTCCGGCAAGACTACCGTTATCTTGGTATGTGGGTACGGCAAACGAATAAGCCAATAAGTTAAAAACAATGAAAAGCCAGCCAAGAAAAGTTGCCACCCAACCTATAAAACCTTTGGGCTTTCCAAACGGGTGCAGAGCTTCCATATTAAGTGAATTAACCTTTTCAAACTTTTCGTTATTACTTGAAACGAGTGCTTTTTTCAAATCCGCCCTTTTATTCTTAGCAACTTTTTTTTCAAGCTTGTTATAAAGTATATCAACGTTCTCGTTTGTCATTCGTTTGTTCCCCCGAACAATTTTGATTAGATTACTTAATCACTATCGACATTATACGACTAAATTATCTAATATGTCAACCCCTTTGATTAATTTTTTTAATATATTTTCCTTATAAAGACAATAATAACGGTGTGAATATGATTAAGTTATTTGAACTTAGAACTGAAAAATCCCTCTCTCAAAGAGAGCTTGCGAAGATTATGAACGTTAGCCAAGGAACGTATAATAACTGGGAAAACGAAAACACACAACCTTCCATTGAGCAGCTTATTGCGCTTGCCGATTTTTTTGAGGTTTCGGTCGATTATCTTATCGGCAGAACGGACGATATGGGCAATGCTGTTTCCCTACCTAACCGCTCGCTTGATTACGCCGGCAAGCTCATAAATTCCGTCGATACGGAAACGCAAGAGGCGATTATAACTATTCTTAAAAAACTGCAAAAATAAAACCCGCTTAAAAGCGGGTTTTTTTATAATGAATTTAGATATGCAACTTCTTGCGGGGATAACTTTCTGTATGCCCCCCTATCAAGTCCCCTTAAAGTAATTTCGCCTATCTTTATGCGCTTTAAAAGGGTTACTTCTTTACCGATTACGGCAAACATTTTTCTGATTTCTCTGTTCTTGCCCTCAGTCAAGGTTATATGAATTTTAGTGTAGGCCTTGTTCGTTTCCACGATATGCGCCTTGCACTTTTTCGTCATATAGCCGTCGATTTCAACGCCGCTTCTTATCGGGTTTAAATCCGCTTCGGTCAGCACGCCCTCTATCTTTACAAGATAGGTTTTGGGAACTTCGTTCGAAGGGTGCGTCAATTTTTGTGCAAGCTCGCCATCCGTGGTCATAATTAAAAGCCCTTCGCTGTCGTAATCGAGCCTACCAACGGGGTAAATTCTGCCCACGCCTTGGGGCATCAAGTCCATGACGGTTTTTCTGCCCTTTTCGTCCGAAACGGAGCATATATAACCCTTGGGTTTATTCAGAATATAGTATTCGTTCTTTTTTAAAACGACTTTATTGCCATTTACGGATACTTCGTCGTCAAGCCCGACTTCAAGTCCCAAAAACGCAGTTTTACCGTTTACGGCAACTTTGCCTTCGGAAATAAGTTTATCGCACTCACGCCGTGAAGCTACGCCCGCCGCGGCAAGAAATTTATTAATTCGCATAGCTATATACTATACAAATTTTCACTAAAAATCAAGCCGTTTTCATCGCAAATTTCAAGCCTTGCCACCAAATCGCCTTTTTTGATTTTGGTATTTTCGGTCAAAGGAATAACTTTAAAGTCAAGGTTTTCACTGTTTCTTACGACTATTTTGCAAGGTTTTGACAGTGAACACAGTATCGTACCCGAAGAATAAACTGCGCTTTCACTTAAATTGAGCAGTTTGTAATTATTGAAGGAGTTGTCTAAAAGCGCCTTGCTCCTCTCGTACATATCGGGGCAGTTTAAAACCACCGTTACTACGTCCATTCCGTCCCTTTCAGCAGAAGATACGAGGCAACGCCCCGCCTTTACGGTATAGCCCGTTTTGACGCCGTTTGCGCCCTCGTAGGAATAAAGCATTTTATTTTTGTTTGCGTAGGTGCGGAATTTGCCTTTGTAGTTGCGCGTAGAAACTACTGCTTTGAAAGTGTCGTTACGCATAGCGTAGCACGCAATTTTGCATAGGTCTCGGGCGGTCGTGTAGTGTTCGTTGTCCGGCAAACCGCTGGGGTTTTTGAACTGAGTATGTTCCGCACCGATTTTCTTTGCGCGGGCGTTCATGACCTCGACGAACTTTTCCACACTGCCGCTGTGGTGAATGGCAAGCGCCGTCGCACTGTCGTTACCCGAACGGAGCATTAAACCGTACAATAAATCCCTTATATCAATTTGCTCGTCCTTTTTAAGGTAGATGCTGGAGCCCTCCACGCCAACAGCCTTGTCGGGCACGGTGATGACCTCGTCAAGGTTGCAGTCCTCGACGATAATCAGCGCCGTCATAATCTTCGTGGTGCTCGCCATGGGAAGCCTTGCGTCGGCGTTGCCCTCTTTAAGCACCGTTTCGGTCGTAAGCTCCATGGCGATTTCCGCCACCGCGTTTGCCTCTGCATTGAGCGGCTTTACGGCAAAAAACGCACCGAAGGTAATACAAACCGTTAAAAAAGTTAATAGTAAATATTTTTTACGCATTGTCTGTCAGTTTATGAATTAACTCTCCCGTTTTATCAATAAGCGTATCAATGGCGTCATCCTCCATTTTCATAAGGCGGCAACCCGTTCCGTCGTCAACTAAAAACCCTTTGGGTTTTACGGTTATAACGGTACCGTTTCCGCCCGCAAGCTGAAAGCCGTCGGCTTCCTTAAATGTTTTAACGTCACCGTACTCTCCGCCGCCGCTTAAATTAACGACGGTAACCGACGAAAGAGGAATAACTTCCGTGCCGCTTACGGTTACGATGGACTTACCGACTACGGTGTCTGCCCCCGCTACCTTTTCAATTGAAAGTGCGGGCGCGTCAAATTCTTTATCTCTGCTTCTTTTAATTTTTGAGTTCATTGATTTTCTCCATAATAATAATTAAAAATATTTTTGCAACGACCATTAAATTGATAACGGTTATCGCTTTGGCGTAATATCTGATGTCCGAATGTTCGGCGTTTAAAACGACGTAGTTTCTGAGTTTGCCGTAATTGCCGTTCATCTGTAAAAACTTATAAATCGCGGTGGTAAGCCCGCTCTGCAAAAGAAGGATGTACGCGTTAGCGTCCTTCTGCATTCCGTAGTCGCCAAGCTGAACTATTTTATAGATGCAAAGCTGATTAAAGATTTTATAAAAATTCAGCTTGAATTTGGACGGGTCTATCTTCTTCTTTTTTCCGTTTATCTGCATCTCTCGCGGGTTGTTTTCAACGGTGTTAGCGTTAAAAAAGCTTATGCCGTACACACCCGCGTTTACGCTTGCGTATTTCGTGGTGGTGTTTATATAAAAATAGTTAAACACGTGTATGGGAAACACCGCCAGAAGAAATCCGACAGCCGAAAGCCAAACTAATACGTCTGTCATACCGTTATTATTTGTAACTACAATTAAAATATACAAAAAAGGACGGGCAACCCGTCCTTTTAATTTGCATTTATTTTATCAGTTAATTTTTATTACGTCGTCGTCCTCGTCGAAATCGGGAAGCTCGTATCCGTTTTCGTCAACCACGGGCTTCTTTTCTTCAACCTTTTCAGCGGGCTTAGGTGCTTCTTCACCCTCTTCAACGTAAACGTCCTTTTTGTAAAGGTAGTTCGCGTCTTCCTCGTCCTCAACGATATTGCTGTTAAGCTCGGCAATCTGCTCCATAAGCTCTTCGTAATCGGGCAATTCATCAATGGAATTAAGCTTAAACCTCTTTAAGAAGTTATCCGTCGTTGCGTACATTATCGGCTTACCAACGGCGTCCTTTCTGCCGCAAGGAACTATCATTTCAAGCTCTAACAAAGTATGTATTGCGTAGTCGCAGCTTACTTGTCTTATTTCTTCAAGCTCGGGCTTGGTTACGGGCTGTTTGTATGCTATAAGCGCGGCGCATTCCAAAATAGTTTTGGTAAATTCTTTTTCCTTTATGGGGATAAGAACTTCCGAAATCTGCTGTTTGTATTTGGGGCTTGAAGCAAACTGCAGCTTGCCGTTGAAAGTAAGAAGCTGTATTCCGCTGTCCTCGTTGTATTTTTCTTTAAGCTCGTCAACGCACTTGTTGACGTCTTTAACGCTGCAACCCAACTTTTCAACTATATACTTGACTTGCACTGCCTCGCCCGAAGCAAAAACTATCGCCTCAATTATATTCGTCAAATTGCTCATCTGTTACCTCTTTCATATCCCAGTCGGGATTAAGTAAAATCGTAATCGGCCCGAAGGTGAATTCTTGCCGAACGTTTATAAATTGGTGTTTCAACATTTCCAAAAGCGCTTGGAATGTCGTAACCACTTCGTTTTTGGAGAAGGTTTTAAAAAGCTGTTCGAAAAGCACTTCCTTTTTCTCAACGAGGGTATCGCGGATGAAGGCAACCTTTTCCTCGACGGTATGCACGTCTTTAGGAATTTCCTTTATATTGTCCTTTTCGCGCTGCAAGCTCTCGTTTTTGAGCATCATCTTTGCAAACGCTTCCAAAAGCGCGCTGACGGTGAAATCCTTATAGACGACCCTTACAGTATTTAAGGACTTGTCGGGCTCTTTGTACATATAGCCTACCGTTTCCAAATCCTTCAGTTTGGGTGTTTCTTGCTTTATAAGCTCGTACTCGCGCTGTTTAAGCTGCTCGATTAAGGCGCGCTTGTCCTCGTCTTCGTCACCCCATTCTTCGCCCGCAACCTCAACGACGGGAAGCATACTTTTGGATTTTATGTAAATTATCTGCGCCGCAATGGCAAGATATTCGCTCTCTTTATCGACGTCGCGGTGAGGCTGGGACTTCATAAATTCAATGTAGTCCAAAAACTGCTCCGTTACCTTGGACACGAAAATGTCCTCGATATTTATCTGCGCTATGTTTATAAGGTGCAGAAGTAAATCGAGGGGACCTTCAAAGTCGTCCAAGACGGTATTGTAATCAACGACGGATTCAAAATTTTCTACGTTAAATGCCATAATTAAAACCCATTTATATAAACGGTATCGGGAACCCGAATATCCAATTCCAAAATGCGGATATAGGGAAACCTAATATATTCTGTGCAAACCAGCCAACCCAACCCAAAATATCGAAATAACTTACGTACGGCAAGTCGGTATATCTGATAATAATATCACATAGGAAGCTTTCCACCACGAGAACTATCAGAATATACATTCCGTAATTTCTTAAAAATCTGCGTACGGGATTCACTTCACGGGTAAACGCCTCAACCACTCTGAACCCGTCCAACGGATACAGCGGCAACAAGTTGAACACCACTATACCAAGCCCGTAAGCGTAAATAAACAAAAGCGCGTAATAAAGAATTTTTACCAGTACGTCAAGCCACTGATTGGCGTAAAAGAAGTCGTAATTTGCAATATAAAGGTAATTTAAAACCAACAAAGACAGCGGATACGCAATAAACGCTATTATATAGTTAGTAACTACGCCCGCAATTGCCGTGCAGAAAAGTCCTTTTCTGTAATGGTGAAAATTGCTCGGATAAATCGGTACGGGTTTTGCCCAACCGAAGCCCACTACCGCACACATTATAAATCCCGTAGGGTCAAGGTGCTTTATGGGGTTTAAAGTCATTCTGCCTTGCATCTTCGCCGTTGGGTCGCCGCATTTATAGGCAACGAGGGCGTGAGCAAATTCGTGTGGAGCAAATATAAAAATGACTGCAATAAGCCCCGCAACAATTTCAATTAAATAACTCATTTTTTAAATCTTTCGGGCAGCACATCGTTTCTTACTATATCCTCGTAAGTCTGAGGCTTTACTATGTATTCCGCCTTTCCGTCTTTAACGAGAACCGCCGCGGGAATGAAGTTTCTGTTATAGTTGCTCGCCATTGAATAATTGTACGCGCCCGTGGTTAAAACTGCAAGAATATTGCCCGTTTTCGCCTCTGGTAACGGCACGTCTACCGCGATAATATCGCCGCTTTCACAGCATTTACCCGCTATCGTAACCCTTTCCGTATTCTTCTCGTTTGCTCTATCGGCAAGTAAAACGGTGTATTTTGACTGATACAGCGCGTATCTGGGGTTATCGAACATACCGCCGTCTATCGCAACGTACTTCTTTATGCCGGGGATATCTTTAATCGCACCGACGGTGTAAAGCGTTACACCCGCCTCGCCTACTATCGAACGCCCGGGCTCGATTAAAAGATAGGGATTATTTAATTTGTGCTCTTTCGCCTTTGACTTTACGGCGTCAATTAAAGCCTTTAAATATTCGGCGTAATCGCTTAGCTTAAGCTTGGGGTCTTCGTCCGTGTACCAAACGCCGAAGCCTCCGCCTATATTCAGCTCGGTAGCCTCATAGCCTAAGGAATTTTTCATTTTAGCGATAAAGTCCATTACCTTTTCCGCCGCCAAAACGAAAGACTGCTTTTCGAATATCTGCGAACCGATATGGCAGTGATAACCCTTTAAAACGAGGTTTTTCTTGGATAAGATATGCTTGGTTATCTCTTCCGCCGCGCCGTCGTTTATCGAAAAACCGAACTTACTGTCCGTGCGCGCCGTCTGAACGAAGGCGTGCGTGTGCGCTTCAACGCCGGGGTTAGTACGGATTAAAACGTTTTGCTTTATACCGCGTTTTGCCGCAAGCCCGTCCAAAATATCGGCTTCGGAATAGCTGTCTACAACGATATTGCCGATACCGTTGTCTACGGCAAATTCAAGCTCACTTAAAAGCTTGTTGTTGCCGTGCATATAAATTTTATCTGCGGGGAAGCCCGCCGAAAGCGCGGTATAAAACTCACCGCCCGACACCACGTCAACTCCTACGCTCTCTTCGTTTGCAATAGCGTAAATTGCTTTGCACGAAAACGCTTTGGATGCGTAAAGCACGAGTCCGTTGCCGTCGTATTCTTCGTCAATGGTCTTTTTGTAGACGCGCATCATATTGCGGATATGCGCTTCGTCGAAAACGTAAAGGGGCGTACCGAACTTCTTTGCCAAATCAACAGCGTCCGCACCGCCTATTTCGAGATGGCCCAAACCGTTGATTTTCAAAGTTTCGCGTTCGTTCATAATATGCCTCCACTTTCAATTTTACCATCAGTGGCAAAAATAGTCAAATAAATTATAAAAATTTATTTCTTAAAGCACAAAATAAGGCGCACGGTTTAACCGTACGCCTCTAAATATGGTTTTGTTTATAAATTCCAATCGTCAGCTATCTGCACGAAATAATCGCCGAAGCTTGCCCTTTCAACCGCCTCTGCTGCAACTACGTTGACCGTATCCGCAAGAACGCCGTCCTTGTAAACTTCTATCTTACCAACGACGGTATCGAGCGCAACCGGCGCTTTGACGTCGTACGCGATAACGTTATGCGTGATTTCGGGCGACTTATCCAGCGCCGAGAAGATATAACTGTTTCTTTCGGGTCTTACGGCAAAGCTGTCCTTCTTGCCGCCCTTTACGGCGAACTCGTCGTTCAAAGTAACGTCCTTATCCAAAACGACCTTATTTTTGAAGTTTGCAAAGCCGTAATCGAACATTTTCATAGTAGAGCTGAATCTGTCGTCACTGGACGATGCACCAAGCACTACGCTTACAAGCCTTAAATCGTTCTTCTTAGCCGTAGACGCAAGGCAGAAACCCGCCTCGTTCGTAAAGCCAGTCTTGCCACCGTCGCAGAAAGAATACTTTCTTATAAGCTTATTCGTGTTCGTCATTGAGGTCGTTCTGTTGTCGGGATGAACGAAATCTTCAAGCCAAATTTTGCTGTAACGGAAATAATCTTCGTTCTTGATAAGATTTGAGAACATAGCCGCAACGTCCTTCGCGCAAGAGTACTGAGTTTCTCTGGGAAGCCCCGTGCAGTTTGCAAAAAGCGTATCGGCACAACCAAGCTCGGTAGCCTTGGCGTTCATTCTTGCAACGAACTCCTCCTCACCGCCCGCAACCGTTTCCGAAAGTGCTACGCAGCTGTCGTTTGCCGAGCATACGATTATACTCTTTATAAGGTTGTCCACGGTGTATTCGCAACCCTTATCCAAAAAGACTTGCGAACCGCCCATGCCCGCCGCGTTCTCGCTGACGGTTACGACGTCGTTCAAATTCAGTTCGCCCGCCCTTATCGCGTCGAAAACGAGGGTCAAGGTCATAACCTTGCATACGCTTGCTATGGGTGTACGCAAGGTTTCGTTTTCTTTATAAAGGCACTCGCCCGAGCCGTAATCCATAAGGTACGCCGATTTGCAGTTGGAAACGAGCGAAGTTTTTGCGTTATTTTCCAAAGTGAAACCCGTAGTTACGCCCGTGGACGCAAGCATACAAGTTGATAAAATTAATGAACATAACTTTTTCATAACCGTAGTATGCGGCAAATTGAAAAAGTTATACTATGATTATTACCACTCTGAAAACCACGTTTATTAAAAGCATTAAAATTATACCGTCAATAAGCGCAAGTACGAGCGGCACGAAGAAGGCGTACTTCGCATCGAAGTTTTTACAGATTTCGGTTATAATACAGCATATCGCGAAGGACAAAACCGTTGCGGGCACGAAAACGAATACCGCAACTATTATCCCGCCTACCGAGCCGACGCATATAAGGATTACCGTATATATGCCGAAAAACAGTCCTTTCAAATACAAAAATATTAACGTTACGTATTTGAATTTGGTTAAATAGCAGATTAAAAAGAATACGTAAAAATAGAGAACGTCCGCAAGAAAATGCGTAAAAAACAGCGGCGTGTTTTTAAAGTTGAAAACGTTGTACACGTAATCATTTGCGAAATTGATAAAGTATACGTTCGTCGTAACGGGTTTATACAATACGATACCGCACACTATTGAGCATAAAAGCGTTATAATAAACGCCAAAACGTACCTTTTATCACATTTTTTTACGGAAAACGACAAATTCCTCATATACAATTATATGAGGAATTTCCGCTTAATATGAACTCATCATTTTATCTATTCCGATTCCGTAGCCGCGCGTGGGGTCGTTTATGAATACGTGGGTAAATGTCAATCAGTTATAAGGATGTATTTTTTCATAATTCGTGTTTTTTAACAAAAATGTAAATTTTTATGACAAAATTCTTATACTATATTTTCATAGTATAAAAGCTCTCCAAAATATTTTGAAGCGTTGGCCCCTTTTTTGAAAAGCCTACTTTCACAGGAGTATCTCCAACTTTAAAAAGATAAGGATTACCTATTTGAACCATAAAAGATAAAATGCGTTCAAGAACCAGTAAATTTGGATCAATATGTACATCAGTTATATCTTTTAGTTCTTCTAATTTTGCATCATTAATATTAATTGATTTATAATATTCTAATCTTTGTTTTAAATTTTCTATTTCTTCTTTTGTATTCATTTTATTCTCCTTTGAAATTAATTTTTTAATACTGAAGTTTAGGGGAAAAGAATCTAATTCTTACCTGGCAGTAGATGGAATATTAACCTCATTTTATAAAATATTTTTACGCTAAATGTGGATTATTGCTATCGCCTTTTTAAATTATAAACCTAATTATTTCTAATTAAAAATATGGCATAAAAAAAGAGATAGCGAAAAATTGCTATCCCTTTTTTAGTTAAATTTCTTTTCGATTTTATTAATCCAAGACGTATCAGCTTGCTCAAGTTTATAATAATTCAATAAAATTCGTACTTGGTACATCTTCCCATTTACTCGAGATAGTTGCTAAATTGGCTTTCATATTAGAATAATTTGAAAAATTAACTTGCTTCATAATTGTTTCCCGCTGATTCGCTTTTGCCTGATATTCCTCTACTCCAGTCAACTTTTTTATAAGCTGCGAATTTTTTGCTTTATAAATTTAATTCGTACGTATATTCAAACTATATCTATTCTCTTTTCACAGGCAATTGAACAACATGTGTTTTATCTTTTCTGGTTATAAATACATTTCTATCGAGTTTTCAATGAGGTTTGATTTCAACAACAGCATCTTCAAAAGTTTGAATTTGATATCTCACCGCAATTCTGAGTACTGCATATTTTTGTGATATAAGTTGCTCTATTTCTTCACGAGAAAGGAAAGTGCCTTCAAATACATACTGACCATCAGCACGCTTATATCTTTCTACTTCTTCGCTAAGCTCTTCTACTGTTAAATCTCTAACACTAAACTCCGTAAATTCAAGGTTAAAAGCAAATCCACCATCTTTAACTAAAATATATCCATACAAAATACGACTTTCGAATCTATTAGCTTTTGAGCATAATTTTTCAAACTGTTGCTTTATCGAATCACTTTTCATGAAATATCTTATGCGCTCTACGGATTTATTAATAAATACAAAATCTTCATGTAATACTGAAACCATATCTTTATCAAAGTCATCACTTCGGCTTATTGGTTTAGCTGATACACTTGATTTAAGTTCGTGGAATAAAGACTTTATTATTGTATTCCCCATCACCTCTTCATAATTTGTAGCTCTGCTCGCTTTTTCGATCAAAATAGCCATAGCTTTCGGAGATGATGTGATTTCAATGCTAGAGTCAAATCCCCATTCGTCTTGGACAGCATCAAGTATCACTTTCTTATATCCATCCGCTATCTTCTCATTTTCTTTACTAACAGCTTGAACACTCTCAATAAATAAGTCTGCTTTTCTTAATCCATTAATAAAATTGAATAAGTTATTTGATCGTTCTTCAAAAGCAAGGAAATATTGGAAAGGTTCTTTGCCTAAGCCATAAAACTCTAATATAGATTTCATCTTATCTAAAACAATAAATTTTTTATTCTCGTCAAAACACTTCTCTCCTATATCTTTAAGATAAAATTTACAGTGTTCATCTAAACATAAAGTTGAATAATCAAAATCATGTACTTGATAAGAATTGAGCACATGAATTAAATACCATCGTAACGCATATCCTCGATCCAATTGGACCCATTGAGCTTCAAAATATCTTGGAACATCCCAACTCTTTTCACTTATAGAAAAGTATTTCATAAATTTTTCAAAATTTATCTTAAAGTCATGTGAAAAATGTGTATATAGATTTTTCCAAGAATATATTTTTGTATGATTTACAATATCAGAGTAATCCAAGTATTGGCTTATTGCCGCTTTCAATTCTGTTGAAGCATTTTCTGAATCATTGCAAAGGAAATAGAACTGCATACTAACTAATGCGAATACAATAGATTCATAATTATCGTGACCTAGATCATAATAACTAATAGAAAATCTTTCTTGTAGAGCTTTTACAAAACAAAAGTCGCCATCTCGGACCGATAGCGTAACCATAGAAAGTACAGTTGATATTATAAACTGTACTTTTTCTTTTTCGAACTTATCCTCTGAAAAATTATTATATTTTAAAAAGAATAAACTATCCGCTATTAACGATGTAGCCCTGTCATTATATTCGGGTAACTCTTTTAATCTAAAAAGAACACGCGTAATATAATGTTCATAGCTTAAAAAATACTCTCCAAGAATACCTGAAAGATCTAAATTGAAACTTATTAACTCTTCAACATTATCAAATAGACTGCCAGCGCAACTTATTCGAGATTGCTTCGACTCTATCTGTTGTAATTCAAACGCCACATCGCTTTGTATTTCCAACAGTTTGAGAATTAAAAACTTATTAAATGTTCTATTCTTTGATTTAAGCAACTCGTATGTATCTTTAAGAGTTTTATGATTAGTTATCAGATATTTCAAGACTGCTTTTAAGTCTTTCGGCAAATCTTGCGGAGATTTCCATTCTCTCCATAAACGATTCCTTACAGTTTTTATCAAAAATCTTTCGCTTTTTATCATTAACGGTATTTCACACCAAGCGACATAGATACAAAACAAAATTGCAACAATCGCTACTCCAATAGAAGCTATGACCAAATTTGCGATATAAAATGCTACATTTAAGGCGGATAATAGTATAGCTAAAATTATAAATATAACAATTGTATACCGTAATCCCACTCTCAAATTATTGAATTCTTTTACGGAAACTCCCCAGCATTCTTCTTTTAGTAAGGTTATAGCAATACCTATGGTTGAAGCTATAAATGATACAATAGCAGTAATAATCTGACATAAAACACCAATTGCATTTGTGTCCCATTTTATACAATCATACTTTGTATCACAAATCGACAACGAAATAGCCACAGTAATTATTGCAACAAATAGAATATTTAGCAAAATAAACCAAATGTTATCATAATTGGTTCGTATAAACCACTTGAATGTTTCGCATCTATTTTTAGTTTGGTCTTGCTTTTCTTGCTTTAATAACTTTTCTTTTGCATTCTTCATCTTAATATGATTACCTTACAACAACATTTACAACATGCTGCCATACAAAATTTCTTACATTTTAATTTGTGCTTTTATTATATCACATGTCAATAAGAAGCACAAGATAAACACCAAAATATAAAAATATTTTTAGAATAAAATGTTGCTCTATACTTGTTTGTAAAGTCTCATATTCTCGCTGTACAAGTCGAATGTAACAAGTAAATAGCTTTATTAAAATTACAATAAAAAAGCAAGCCATATTTCGTGCTTGCTTCGTAGCTAAAATAAAATATTTAGCTTGACATATTTTTTGATGCTTTACGCTTGGTTCCACTTGAAGACATTAATAATAGAAGAATCAATATCCTTTACATCACTATGTGCATAAATCAACGAACTCTGCCACGGATCTTCTAGACAGTTATGTTCACTATGAAAGTCTGTTGCAATAGATTCAAGCAGATTATTATTCAGAGCAAAATTATGTAGCACTTCAACTTGATGTGAATCAAATCCAAGATAGTAGGTTTCAATTCCGTCCAGTCCATAACCAACTAATATTGACAAAAGACTCGCAACTTGTTCTGCTGTTAAAACAACTTTATAACCTTTTCTAATGATAAAGGGATGCGCCCAAATTGCTTTCCCACCACAGCGATGAATAGCTTCTATACCCTCACGTATCGAGAATCTATTATTTGCGTATGGTGCATACGCAGGAGAATCCAATAATAACTTGAACACCTCCGAAGTGGAATGAAAGTACCCCTGTCTAACCAATTCTTTTGCTATTAGAGTACGGCGCAGAATCAATCCATCACTGTTTATAATGTTTATTAATTCCATTCGTCGATATTCACCACTCTTGAGAAAATTGAACAACTCAAACAATTTTTTAGATTGTTCAATTCGGTTCTTATCCAATAGTTGCTTCATTAAGCTAGAATTAATCCCTAAACCAACAATGTGCATTGTATATGAGTCAGAAAAATCCAACTCTCCTTGAAAATTACAAGTTAACTCTATTCCAGGAATATACTTTAGTCCTTTCTCAATAGCCAAGTTAAGTGCTATTGAATTCGCTAATACTTCATCGTGGTCAGTAATAGAAAAATAGGTTATTCCTTGAGCTTGGAGAGTGCTAACAATTTGAGCTACCGAATACTCACCATCGCTAAAGTTAGAATGAATATGTAAATTAATGTCCGTCTTCATATACTCAAACTACGGTTGACCTGACTGTAATTATTTTTTCTTTTTTTCCTTCTTGTTTTTTTTCTTTTCTGCCTTTGGTTTTCTTGCGCATTTATTTTTAATCCCCATAAAAATTCTATAAAAGATATTCCGCTTGTCTTTGTTGGTCGTTTTTATACCAACAAACGAAACTGCAACAACCAAAAGTGCACCAAAGGAAAGAATACTTTGAAATAATCCTTGTCCAAGCATGTAGTTTCTAGCCGCTTCCCAATAAGAATCCACATTTAGATTCTTGGGTAAATATAGTATAAACCCTATAAACAACCATAACAGTCCTAATGAAAGAATAATTAGTGCTGCCCAAATAGTAATATGGAATCTAGTTCTATCTTCAATAGCTTTCTGTTCTTCAAGTTCTCCATTTAATTTTTTATTTGTTTCTTCCAGCTCTTCAATCTTAGATTTCCTTTCCTGGGAAGTTTTATATTGCTCATAACTATAGTCTCTTGAGGCCGCAACACTCTTAAGTAAAGCTTGCGTTAATTTTTTTTCACTTTCATCCTCAAAACATGAACAAATTAAATTAAACTTCCCTATGTATTTTTCTGCAATAGACATTCCTTCTATCTTTAACAAGGCACGTAATACTATTGCGGTCGTAAGCACATCACTTTCCCAAGATGCATTATTAAGACGTCTTGCGCTAACAAATCGCTCGAAAATATTAATGACATCCTCTGCGGTCAATGCCTCTCCATTGTATAGCACCTCCATCGCGCACTCATACAATGAAGTGGAATCGTAGTCGACAGATTTGCTGCCTTTCTTTAACGCAAAAGAATGTTGATCGGATACATTCGTTTTATCAAAGTGTAAACCAAGCTCAAAACAATCACTTATAATGTGAGCGGCTTCCGTAGCATTATCTACTCCATCAAACGAAAATGGAGCATTGGAATTTTTATTAATATTATGCTTTTGCAAATAGTCGAATATTTTCTTTTTTATATAACTGTTTGGTGTTTTCCCGATATGCGAATACAGCAACGCAACTTCTTTCGTAGTATCAAGGGTATCCCATTTCTCAGCTTTATCATCCAGCCTACTTTCAATCCAAACGAGACCCAAATCCACCCATTTTTTAATGATTGACTTTTCTGCAATAAGTACAGTGGAATTTGTTTCATCTCCTGGAATAACAAAAGAAAGAGCTGTACGAATAGGTAATACTCGTTCTTCCTCTTTAAGACACCCATTTAAAACCCGCTTATCACAAACCAAATTATACTTTGCACGTTCTTCAATACGATTATAATCTGTCTGGGGATCAATAATATCACGAGAAGTATAATGGACATTTACCTTCTTTAATAGCGACTCAATTTCGCAATTGCATGAATTCGAAGACGAATAAAAAACACATTTGGATGAATCTTTACATTTTAGTAAATTAATAGCAGGTCGGCCACGACAAATATACGATATCATATTTTCCAACAAAGGTAACTGTTCCTGCAAATCAACTGGCAAGGTAGTAATGACTATTCTTTTTGTGTCGCTTCCCGAACAGATACAAATGGGATCCGATTCACCATCTATTGTGTAGCGAATAGGCCCAGAAAAATATGCCATTTGATAATCCTTAATAAATCCAGGAGCAATGGCTTCTCTAAAAGGATTTTTTAATGCTTGATTTACAAATGTTTCCTTTATTATGTTGTTGGGATATTGAAGTAAGATACTATCGGAATTAAATTCCACCTCACCGATGGTTTGTTTACTTAATTCGATTGGAGATACCGAATACAAGCCCTTTTCAGCGCATGCATCAAATATACTTGGGTCAATAATGTCTAAAATTTGATTGTTTGTCAGCAATCCATACTGCATTAAAATTAGGACACCATGTCCAGCTTTTATAAATTCGGAGATATCTGATTTATGGTTTTCTAATTCATTTTTTACATCCAAATCATTACTCGTATTAGAGCAGATAACAAGCGAATCAAACTTCCCTAATTTTAAGAACGCAAAGCACTCGTCAAAGGTTTCCTGAGTAAAAATAACAAAATCATATATGTCTGATTGACGAAATTGTCTTACATAATTTTTTAGGTTGGAATAAGGGTAAGCAATCATCTTACCAGAAGTCATTAATACAGCAACTTTATACATGACTACCTCCTATAAAAAATTCTTTTACCTTTGCAATATTTATTTTTCCGCTACCATTTTTCGGAATCATATCGTATGTAATGTGCATAGTTTTAGGAATTAGCTGATTTTTAACAAGATGCTTTTGACAAAAATTTTTCAATTCAAACTCGGTGGGCAATGATTTTTCAGGAGAGATTGTAATCCACGCAACTACCCTTTCTCCTCGAAAATCATCAGTTATTCCAATTACTATGCATTCTTCCACATCACTATGTCTACACAAAACCTCTTCGATGGTGGCAGGATATATATTTTCACCTGCGCATTTTATCATGTTAGAAACACGCCCCCAAATATGGAAATTCCCTTCTTCATCTGAGCTTACAAGATCTCCGGTGCTATAATAATCGTTAAACTCAACTATCTGTCCATTGTTAAACAATGCACTAACAACCCCTTCACCTTTAAGGAACATTTGTCCAGTCGAATCAATAATGGCATCATATCCTTTAACAATTTTGCCTATCGAATCATGCTCGTTTATAGAGGAATTGATTGTAGTAAGACAAATACCTGACCCTTCGGCACTTCCCCACGATCTTATAATCGATGCATTAGGAAATATCCCCTGAATTGTTTCCTCAGCCTTTATGGATAATAGCCCTCCCGCACACTCAATGATAAGCTTTTTGGGTTTATTAATTGCATATAGGCTTTCTTTTATAGCAAGCAACTGACTAGGCACACATTCTATGTGATTTACGTTCTTCTCTTCGATTAATCTCGCTACTATCTCTGCTTCTGAATTTTCAACTAATACTGCCGTACCTCCGCAAAACAATGCCCGCATAAATGACTCGCAAATATGCATACTCGCAGAAAACAACGACATATAGATTAAAGTTTCGTCATGACGATATTCTTCGCATACATATTTTGCGTTGGCATACATATTCTGCCATGATGCTATCGCGTATTTTTTCGTACCCGTTGAGCCTGAAGTTGCGTTAAGATGCTTTCCTCTAAAGCAATCCATTAATTCTGCAGGAACATCCCCTTTTCTAATTAGCCTATAACAAGCGTTTCTTAAAAGGAATTTCATTTCGTTTGGGTTTTTCTCCGTTGGAACAACATAAACTGTGTGCGGAGGCAAATTAGTTTCTTCGCCATTAATAGGGCAACACGCTATACCGGAATTCACTAAAGCTAAAAAGATAATTATTGAATTGATATTTTTCTCTGCAACAAAGCATACAACATCATCTTCGTTCAATCCAATTTTACATAGCTCATCAGACAGTTCGAAAATGTCCGATACAAGAGTCGCATAATTAATATCGGAATCTCTATCAATTAGAGCGATTCCATCAAAATTACTGATTCTTTTAAGAAACTCTTTTGTGGTCATTTCAATTTCCCATGAACAATCTCTACTATTGCATCTACATGCAATAAGTCTTGTAATTCTTTCTCATTAAAAACGATATCAAACACATCTTCTATGCTTACTTTTATGGATAAAATATCCAGAGAATCTGCATATAAATCTTTTTGCAGATGAGCATTAGAAGCAATTGAACTAATATCACACCCCAACTGACGCACAATGATTTTTTTAATCTTATTTTCTACTTCTGCTATTGTCATTTGCCCTCCTTCGGTTTCCTAATATAGCAAATTTGTGCTGGATTACCAATAACCACTGCACCGTCCGGTATATTTTTCCTAATAACAGAACCAGCACCAATTGTTACATCATTACCTATTTTTACACCGTCCAAAATCAAAATGTTTGCCGCTCCCCATACATTCTCACCAATGGTTATACCTTTGTTTGACTCGGGCTGCAACCTGAATGGCTTTGATCTATCATTTTCGTCAAATGTATGATTTGAGGCGACAATAAACGACAATCCAGCGATTCCTGAATTGCGTCCAATTTTTATTCCGCCTTGTCCATAAATTACACAATTGGGGCCTATACGCACATTCTCGCCTATATAGATGCTCCCACCATAAGAATGTATCTTGGTTCCTTCTCGTATGCGACTATTTTTACCTAAATGGACTCCGCATTCACCATTGGAGCTCCCATCAATTAAAACTCCTTTGCATATAGAAACACCATCTTCGATGATGATTTTATCAGGATGTTCAAACACAACATCACTATCAATATCAGTGTTTTTGCCAAACGATAAAAAAGCTCCTTTAATGAAAAACATTCTAAATTTGCTATTAAAGGAGTGCAATTTTTTACCTAAACGAAAGAAAAGTTTTCCCATTATTTTTATTGTTTGATTTTTCCTTCAACGATTGTATAGCCAATATACAAATCGCTATCCAGCACAGCTATTATATCCGCATCATTATCTTTACGAATACATTCCTTTTGAGGATAGAGATTCAATTCTTGAGTAGGATTTTTCGTTATCCTATCAATTAGCTTTTCTTATTATTATAGCATATTTATATTTAAAACGCAATGAATTAAAAAATAAAATTTAATACTTATCTCTTATTGGAGCGGTAACATTGAAATTTGTTAAATTACGACATGATTCCAGTATTTAATTTATCAAACTACACAAATTTTAATGGTAAAAACGGGTTTTACGTAATTTGTCGTTTTATGCACAAAACTTGTACAAAATTTCTACAAAATTAGACAGAAAATGCAGGCGCATTTTCCATTAAATGATAGAAAAGAAAAACGGTCGTATCAAGCAAAATCGCTTAATTTGACCGTTTTTTTATATATAATATTGTATAATTTTGTCTATTTTATTCAATAAGAGTCGAGCATTTTGTCTATTGCAATTCCATATCCGCGTGTGGGGTCGTTTATGAATACGTGGGTTACCGCGCCGATAAGCTTTCCGTTCTGTACGATAGGGCTTCCGCTCATTCCTTGAACTATTCCGCCCGTCTTTTCAATTAGGCGCTTATCTTCTACTTTTATTACGAAGTTTCGGTTGTCTTTATTGTTCTTATCAACCTTAACTATTGAAATTTTGTAGGTTTCAGCCTCTTTGCCGTACACTGTCGAATAGATATACGCCGTGCCTATACTTACTTCGTCAAGCGACGCTTTGCTAACCTTTATAAGGTTAGAGCAATTAAAGTTTTCGGCAAGTTTACCGTAAACTCCGCACGGGCAGTTTACTTCCGCTTGACCTATAACCGAGCTTTCAAACGCACCGCGAAGCTCGCCCGGGGTTCCTCTTACACCCTTTTTAACGTCGTAAATGAGGCTGTTATAAACCGTACCGCCGTTTATTTGAAGCACTCGGTTAGTGCCGTCGGTTATCGGGTGACCGAGAGAGGCAAATTTATTATTAGTTTTATCTATATAGGTTACGGTACCTACGCCGTTTATGCTGTCTTTAACAAGTACGCCGATGCGCTTGCCGCCAGAAGCCAAATCTTTAACGGGGGTTACTGGCAAGGTCAGCCTTTCACTGCCGCGGAGGACTTCCACTTCGTACTTTTTATATTCTCTTGCGATAATCGCGTTTATATCAGAGGTTTTGTTTACTTCCTCGCCGTTTATCTTGTCGATAACGTCGCCCGCTTGAATTCCCGCATCGCGTGCCGGAGCACATGTGCCTCTTTCAGTCAGAACTTCGCAAATGCCAACGATTTCAACTTTGGTAGTGCTTAACACGAACCCCGCGGGGAAACCGCCAAGATACAGTCCGTCCCCCGTTTCGGCAGAAGCAGCAAACGGCGCAAAGACGAACGCGCACAAGATAACCGCAACAAACAATACCAATGCTTTAAATGATTTCTTTCTGTAAAACATAACGGTATTATCTTGTGCAACAAAGTTTAAACTATACTAAAAAAAGCGGCATCAAATTGCCGCCTTTTTATTTTTTGATTTGCTTAATAAGTTCTATTGCGTGTTGCCGTGCCGCCGCCGACTGCACACTACCGGTAAGCCTTACGATTTCGTCGATTTTGCTGTTTTCGTCAAGGCGTTTGACCTTCGTAAGGGTTTTTCCGCCCTCTTCAACCTTATAGATAAGGAACTGTGCGTCGCTTGCCGCACACACTTGAGGCAAGTGAGAAACCGCCAAGATTTGGGTGCTTTTTGAAATTTTAACAAACTTTTCCGCAACCGTCGTAGCGGTAAAGCCGCTTATGCCCGCGTCAATTTCATCGAATATGTAAGTCGAGATACCGTTAATATCTTTAAGCTGAGTCTTTACGGCAAGCATAAATCTTGACATTTCACCGCCACTTATTACCTTGCTTAAAGGTTTTAAAGGTTCGCCCTTGTTCGCCGAGAAGTTGAAACAAATACTGTCCGAACCGTTATGCGAGTTCAAATTTGCACTTTCTTCGTCGTATTCGGCAAATTCAACCTCAAACTTCGCGTCGGGGATATTCAAGGTTTTCAGTTCGCCGACCACTTCTTTACAAAACTTTTCGGCTCCGTCTTTTCTTAAAGCGGTTAGTTTTTTACATAGCGCAAAGATTTTTCCGTCAACGGCTTTTATTTCCGCCGTGTATTTTTCAACGGCGTTTGCACTGTCGCTTAAAATATCGGCTTTTGCGCGTGCCTTTTCGCAAAAATCGAGAATTTCCTTCTCATCCGCGCCGTACTTCTTCTTTAACGCCTTGATAAGCGTAAATCTTTCGTCAATTTCTTCAGCCTCGCGCCCGTCGAAGTTCAACTCGTCGGCAAGGTCGGAAACGGTTTCGGAAATATCCTCGACCTCTACGCTAAGGCTTTCAAGCCGCTCGCCCATCTGCGCGTAAGCTTCGCTTAAAGCGGAAATTCCGTTAATATAGTGCTTTGCGGTTGATATTCCGTCCGCACAGCCGCCCTCGTCACTGAGAACGGAGCGCACTGCGGAAAGTGAGGTTAAAATCTTTTCTGTGTTTGCAATAATATTCTGGCGGGTTTTAAGTTCTTCGAACTCGCCCTCTTTAAGGTTTGCACTCTCGATTTCGTTAATCTGATAATTAAGAAGGTCTAATTGTCGTTCTCTTTCGCTTTCGTCGCCGCCGAGTTCGGCAATTTTAACTTTAAGCCCTTTCTTTTCGGCAATTAAAGCTGCCAAATCTTCCTTGATTTTTTGCGCCTTATCGCCGAGAAGCCCGTCGATTACCTTTAACTGGTTGTCCTCACTCAGCAAGAAAAAGTGCTCGCTTTGCCCGTGAACGTCCACGAGGTGTTGCGTTACGCTTTTAAGCATTGACGCGGTAACGGTGTTGCCGTTAATCTTAATTGCGCCCTTGCCTTCCGCAGTAAGCTTACGGGTTATAACTATCTCTCCTTCGCTTTCGATATCGAGTTCTTTAAGCTTCTTTAAAGCCTCGGAACTTTCTTCAACGAAAAATTCGGCTCGCACAGACATCTCTTGCTCGCCGTATCTTATCATGGTTTTATCGGCTTTGGAACCGAGAACGAAGTTTATCGAATCAAGTATGACCGATTTGCCCGAACCCGTTTCGCCCGATAAAATATTAAGTTTTTCGTCAAACTCTATATCCGCTTCTTGTATAAGCGCGATATTTTTGACGCACAACCTTTGCAACATCAGCTTAAATATTCTTTCAGCATTTCCACTACGGCTTGAGTGCGCTCGTTACTGTCAACGACGATTAAAAGCGTATCGTCGCCCGCGATACTGCCGATTATCGCGTCGATGTTAAGGCTGTCGACGAAAACCCCGACGGTTGAGCCGTTGCCGCGCATAGTTTTAACGAGGATGAGGTTGTTAGCCGCCCTTATGCCGAGAACGCAACCTTTAAAAAGGTTGGTCATTCTGTTCGTTACGCTGTCAACGTAGCTGTCAAAGCTTGCGTACTTATACTTTTTCTGTATGCCCGCAACCTTGTAAAGCTTTAAATCCTTAACGTCGCGGGAAATGGTTGCTTGCGTAACGTTGAAGTTAGCCTTGTTCAGCTCCTCGCAAAGCTCTTCTTGCGTATCTATTTCTTTGGTTGCAATAATTTCCAGAATTTTTTGTTGTCTTAAACTTCTTTGCATAATTATTTACTCCAAATATTTAACTTAATAAGTAATTTACTGAAAAAATTCTTGTCGTCGGAAGTTATAAAATCGGCTTTATATTCCGACTTTGAAACGATAACCTTTTCCCCGTCCTTGACTTCGCCCACCGTTCTGCCGTCCACGATAAGCCCGAGCGGCGCACCCGCGTTTACGGGGCTTATGCTCAACAACGAACCGTCACCGAACACTACGGGCCGTGAATGCAACGAGTGCGGACATATCGGCGTTAAAATAAACGCGCCGATATCGGGTGTAAGAACCGAACCGCCCGCAGCAAGTGAATACGCCGTAGAGCCCGTCGGGGTGCTTACGATTATCCCGTCCGAAGAAAAGTTGTCAACCGTCGTGCCGTCTATTTCCGCATGTAGGCTTACGGTATTGCAGAAATTCGTACCGCTCGTACTGCGTTGAATAACCAAATCGTTCAATGCGAGAAACTCTTTCCCCGCCGCTTCGATTTTAAGCATGCTGCGGCTTTGAACTTTATACTTACCGCCCTTAACAAGCTCTATCGCTTCGTCAAGCTTGTCTGGTTCGAACTCGGCAAGAAAGCCTATATGTCCGTAGTTTATACCTATTATTTTTATACCGCGGGTTGCACACTCTGCGGCAACGTTCAAAATAGTCCCGTCACCGCCCAAAACGAACAAAACTTCAAGCCCGTCAAGGTCGGCAGAGGACTTTACCACCGAGCAAAGCTCCGGTGAAAAAGCCGAAGAAATTTGGTTGATATACTTCTTGTTATCGGAAAAATATTTTTCGTTTAAATATATTCCAACTTTCATACGAAATGTATTATATACCTATTTATGCAAAAATGCAACAGAAATTAATGTATATTTTTTAAAATTATACAGAAAAGTGTATTTTATTCCAAATTATACACAGTCATTGTAAAGTTATAAAAAAACCGCCGTTTTACAAAACGACGGTTTTAATAAGTTTTTCTTTTTCTTCGGCTTTTGCGCCCTTTTTCAAAAGGATTAAGTATTCCAAATTTTTGCCCTTAATTATAGGCGCATTCGTTAGTTTTTGCGGTGCCAACCCGACGGATAGCGAAAAATCGTAAATTTTTGAAATTATCTTTGCGTGCATCGACTTGTCCCGCACGATTCCGTTCTTGCCTACGCTTTTGCTTTCGCACTCGAATTGCGGTTTAATAAGTGCCAACGCGCACTTACCTTCACCAAGAACTTCCGCAACCGCACCGAGGATATAAGTCAAAGAAATAAAGCTTACGTCTATCGTAACGCCGTCAAGTTCCTCCTCAAACAGCCCCGAGTGCAAGTTTCTTGCATTGAAGTTATCAATGACCACTACGTTATTATTTAACAAGCTTTTGTCAAGCTGACTTTCACCGACGTCAATACAGTAAACTTTTTTTGCGCCGTTTTTTAAAAGACAGTCGCAAAAGCCGCCCGTACTTGCGCCTATATCCGCAAATATTTTGCCTTCAGTGCTGAAAGAGAAATCTTTTAAAGCCTTTTGAAGTTTAAAGCCGCCCGCAGAAACGAAGTTTTCTTCAAGCTGCTCAACCTCTATTTCGTCGCCGTCCTTTACATCGTAAGAGCGGGCAACGGCTTTACCGTTGACTTTAACCAGTCCCTTTTCAACGGCATTTGCCGCCTTGGTGCGAGAACCGAGTTTTTCCGAAAGATATTTATCTATTCTCATTTGATTTTATATAATCAGCAATATCCTTGCCGTTTACGCCGCGCTCGCTCATAAGCTCGGCAACGCTACCTTGCGGAATAAATTCGTCCGCATAAGCAAAGTTTTTAATAACCTTTTCTTTACCGCTAAAATAACCGTTAACAAGCGAGCCGAAACCGCCCGTAAGCATATTGTCTTCAACGGTCAAAATAATTTTTTCTTTAAGCCCGTCAAGCATCTCGGTATCCAACGGCTTGACGAAACGTGCGTTAACAACGGTTATTTCTATCCCGTCTTTTTTAAGCTGTTCCGCCGCGACGAAGGCTTGCGTAATCGCCCTTTCACCGCACGCAAGAATTGCATACTTCCCGTCACCCTTAATAAGTCTTTCCCACTTGCTTTTCTCGATTTTTTGGCAAGCGCCGAAAATCTTTTTGCCATCTCTAGGATAACGGATAGCAAGCGGTGCATTAAAGCCTTCGCTGAACTCTATCATTTTTTCAAACTCGTTCAAGTCCTTGGGAACGGCTATCGTAAGGTTGGGAATTAAGCTTAAAAACGACAAATCGAACACGCCTTGATGCGTTTCGCCGTCCGCGCCCGAAATACCGGCACGGTCAACGCATAAAGTTACTGGTAAATTCTGCTCGCAAATATCCAATACGATTTCGTCGAAAGAACGCTGTAAAAAGGTTGAATATACTGCGTAATAAGGTTTGAGCCCCGCCGATGCCATTGACGCGCAGAGTATGGTTGCGTGTTCCTCGCAAATACCCACGTCCACCGAACGGTTAGGGTATTTTTCAAAAAATTCCGAAAGCCCAAGGCTCGAAGTCATCGCCGCCGTTACGGCAACTATTTTATTATTCTTTTCGGCAAGCCTCGTAAGCGTGTTACCCAAAACTTGCGAATATTCCGTACTAACCGAAGAAGGATTGCCCTTTGAAATGCCGTGCGTTGCCTCGGGGTCGTCCTCACAGAAGGCGTAACCCTTGCCCTTCTTTGTAATGATATGTAAAATAACCGACTCGGTCTTAATTCTTTCTTTGACTTCGGTCAGTTTGTTTATCATAACTTCCAAATCGTTGCCGTCGTAAACGCCGTCGTAACCGAACCCGAACCGTTCGAAGATTTTGGCGTGGCGGTCAACCTTGGACTTATGCGTGATATCTTCCGATAAGATTTCAAGGTACTCGTGCATACTGCCTACGGTAGGCGCGATAGACATCCCGTTATCGTTAAGAATAAGCAACACGTTGGTATTTAACAGTCGAAGACTATTAAACGCCTCATAAATAAGTCCGTTATTGAAAGAGCCGTCCCCTATCACCGCAATTACGTTGAAGTTTTCGCCTTTAATATCGCGGGCCTTTGCAATACCCAAAGCCGCGGAAACCGAAGTTCCCGCGTGCCCCGTATCGTAGCAGTCGTACGGGCTTTCTTCGCGCTTGGGGAAGCCCGAAATGCCGTTCTTCTGCCTTATCGTATTAAATTTATCGTATCTTCCCGTAAGAAGCTTATGCGTGTAGCATTGATGCCCCACGTCGAAAACGAGCTTATCCTCGGGAAAATCGAAGACGTAATGAAGGGCAACCGTCAGCTCGACCATACCGAGGTTGGAAGAAAGATGCCCGCCGTTTTTTAAAACGGTTTGGGTGATAACCTCCCTCGCCTCCTCGCAAAGAGCTATAAGCTCTTTCAAGGTCATTTTTTTAAGTTTTGCCCTTGTTATGTTTTCAAGCATTACTTTTCCTTTTTGAAGAAGGTAGTAAATTTGGCAAAGCCGAATACTATCTGCTTGTTGTATTTAACGGCAACGTGTTTAAAAAGTGCCTTGCCGCCTACCGTAAGCGCACCGATTGCCGCACTTATGCCGATGGAAGCTATAAGCTCCCACGTGGTGCCCGTAACCGCGATATCAATAACCAAAGCTGCGCCCGCGGCACCGCTGACGATACCGCAAATATCGCCTATGACGTCTGCGAATATACTTGAAAGTTTAGTTGCGTTGCGGCAAAAAGTAACCGCGCGTTTTGCGCCCTTAATCTTGTTTGACGCCATAGCGTGAAAGGCTTCGGGGCTAATCGAAATTATCGCGTTTGCAAGCACGTCGCAGCCGATATTTAGTACTAAAAGTACTAATAAAACTATTATGCAGACGTATGCGGGACTGCCTTTAACGGAAATTTCAGTTAAAAAGCTGAATAATACCGTCAAAGCAAACGATAAGAAAAATACGCTTATACCCCAGATAAGCCACGCGTTTTTGTGCTTTTTCTTCTGCTTCGCCTTCTTTTTTTTGCGGGCGGTTTTCGTTTCCTCTGCAAGCTGTTCGGCGGGGTTTTCCGCTTGCTCTTGCAAGTTTTCGGTCCCCTCGGACGGAGGCTCGCTCGTTGGCTGTGAGGTTAAATTTTGTTGTTCGTCGTTATCCATATAACCTTTTAAAAAGAAATACGCACTTTTAAAGCGCGTATATAAAACAATATAGTGGTTTATATTAAATAAACTTTGCGGCTTAGGTTCGGTAGGATTTCCCCCGCACTCACTCTCCGTCGCCGAGAAAGCAGTTTCCTTTTAAGAGAACGGATACTTGCGTATGACCGAATTACCACTTAGTCCACACCTTAATCTCTAATATAAAGACAGTCTAGAAGCTTTCCTTGACAATTATCACTGAGCTAATCCTCTTTTGCAAAAAACAATTTCAAACAGCAATAGGCGAATTTCGTTCGGCCGAAACAAGCATCGCCGTGGGTCTGTTATCCGCTGTCTTCACTCAAGGCAGGCTACTCTGTACCAAGCTTTCGCCTGATAGCAGGTTTAATCCGTAAAGCGTTATGCTTTACGGCCTCCACGGTAAATGGGTTGGGCTACGGTATGCCGTTACCTAGCTCCCATAAACCTTTACTCCCAGCATTCACCCACTTTTGGCAAAGCAAGCAAACACCAGAAACTTCATCGATATGCCCTTTAACGGTATTTTACCCCCGTCTTCGTTTCAGTGAGAATTGACTAGAATACTGCACCACTATATCGGTTTCTATTAGTATATTACATTTTAATAAAAAAGTCAATACTTTTTCATTTCTTTCGGGTTCTTACGAAGTTGACGAGGCTCATAAGAAACTCCCTATCGCCGTCAATTCCTTCTAAAATTGCACAGCAGCGTGCCGCGAGCACGTCCGCACGGAGCTTTGCTCCGTCAAGTCCGTATAACGCCACCGAAGTGTATTTGCCTTCTTCCTTATCCTTGCCTATGCTTTTGCCTAAGGTGGAAAATTCCCCTTCAACGTCCAAGATATCGTCGGTTATTTGGAACAGTGCGCCAAGGTCTTTACCGAAAGATTTAAGCTCGGAATAGCATCTTCCCCCGCTTAAAATTGCCGGCACCACCACGGGTGCGGTTAAAAGCTTACCCGTCTTGTTTTCGTAAATGAAGTTCAAAGTAGGCTCGTTGAAGCTTTTATCGTTCTCATGCAAAAGGTCGGCAGACTGCCCAGCTATCATACCGTAGATACCGGCACAGTCACAGATAAACTCCGCCGCAGAGATGTATTCAGCGCCTTTTTTACATTCTTTTAAAAGAATTGAATACGAAGTATTCAAAAGTCCGTCGCCCGCAAGCACTGCGTTGCCCGTACCGAACACTTTGTGGTTTGAAGGTTTACCGCGACGGAAGTCGTCGTCGTCCATTTCGGGCAAATCGTCGTGAATTAGCGAATAGGTATGAATAAGCTCTATCGCAAGCGCGCTGTTTAAAACTTTGCGCCTTTCAAGCCCCAGCAAGTCCGCAGTTGCAAGACATAAAACGGGGCGGATTCTCTTTCCGCCCAGCTCTAAGCTGTATCTTAAACTGTCCCTCAAAACGTCGGGGCGGCAGTAGATACCGTTACAAAAATCTTTTAAAACAGCGTTAAATTCGTTAAGATACGCACCGTATTTATCGTTAAAGTTCAATTTATCTCCTTGATGCCGCTTGCAAAGTATTGTACATAAGCATCGTAATCGTCATGGGCCCCACTCCGCCGGGAACGGGCGTGATATACGCGCACTTGTCTTTTACGGCTTCAAAATCCACGTCGCCGCAAAGCTTGCCGTTTTCGTCGCGGTTCATTCCCACGTCAATTACGGTTGCGCCTTCCTTTACCATATCGGCGGTAATAAATTTGGCTTTGCCTATAGCCGAAACTAAAATATCGGCGCGAAGGCACTCCTCTTTAAGATTTGCCGTTTTACTGTGACAAACCGTAACGGTTGCGTCGGCGTTAAGCAAAAGCATTGCCATAGGTTTTCCAACTATGTTGGAACGCCCCACAATAACGGCTTTTTTACCGCGTGTTTCAACGCCGTAGCGCTCAAGCATCTTCATCACACCGTTTGGTGTACAAGCCACCAAACAGTCTTTGCCCATGCACAGCTTGCCCGTATTTTCCTCCGAAAAACCGTCAACGTCCTTTTCCGTGGGAACAAGCTTTAAAATTCTATCTGCATCCAAATGCTTCGGAAGAGGCAACTGAACCAAAATTCCGTCGATATTTTTATCGTCTGCAAGGCGTTTGACAAGTTCTACAACGCACTCCTCAGTACTGTCTGCGGGAAGATATTCTGCGTATGATTTTATGCCTACCTCTTCGCACGCCTTTATTTTATTGCGTACGTACACTTGCGAGGCGGGGTTTTCCCCAACCAAAACGACGGCAAGCCCAATATCTCTTTGGCGTTCGAGTTTGAATTTTTCAACGCCGCTTTTTATTTCTACGCGCATCTCTTGCGCGAGCTTTTTTCCGTCGATTAAAATCATCCTTTTTGAACCTCTGACAGAATACCGCTTATAAACGAAGCACTCTTTTCCGAAGAATATTTAGAAGCGATATTCGCCGCTTCGTTTATGGAAACGGCGTGCGGAATATCGGAAATATGTAAAATTTCAGCCAAAGCAACGTATAAAATGCTTTTATCTGCGGGAAATAAGCGGCTTTCGGGGAAGGCGAGCGAACGGTTATCTATAATTTTCGCAAATTCTTCCTCGTGCTCGGCAACAAGCGACAACACGCCGTCGCAGTAAGCTATATCGTCCTTCGTCAGATTTTCTTTCTTGTATAGCGCGCTTTTCAGCCCCTTATCCACTTCGCCGAAGCGCGAAGCAAAAACGATTTGAAAAGCCACTTCTCTTGCCTTAGTTCTCATAACAACCCTTTTATATATTTATAAACGCAAATAATCCCTTAAATTTCTTTAAGGGATTAAATGATTTTTGAAATTAAATTGCCGAAACGTCAGTAAAATTCACGTCTTGAATATGCACGTCGATTTTAGCGACCTTGTATTTGGTCATTGATTCGACGTTATGTTTTATAGACTGCTGAATTTTGAACGCAAGCGACGATACGTTGCAGTCGCTGTTCACCTTTACGCTGATATCCGCCACTATACCTTGCTTTTCGAAGTTAAGTTTAACGCCCTTGTTCTTTGCGTTAAGAAGGGAAACGCCTTCAACTTCGTTAATGGCAAGCGCAACTATTCCGCTGACGATGTTCGGATTATAGGTTATTTTGCCCTTCTGCGTCGTAGTAGGGTCGTGCCTCATATGCGCCATAAGTTTTCTCCTTTTAAGTTAGTATAACACTAATTTAAAAATTTTGCAACTAACTTGACGGAAAATAAACTTACACTTGCGAATAAACGGGCAAAATTATTACGCTACCGGGGTCAGAGCCTACTTCTTCTACGAGCATAGTGTAGATTGTAAGCGCGGTGTTATAGTCAAGCTCGTTCGCGTTGATGAAAACGTTGACGTTATCAGAGTTCATTCCGATAGAAACAACTGCGTCGGAGAAACCGCGGGATTTGATAAGGGTTTCAAGCAAAAGCTCGTTTTCCATCATTTCAACTATTTTCATTTTAAGAGCAACGGCTTCGTCGTGCTTTTCGGTACCTTCTTCGTAGGTCGCGATAACTGCGTCAAGCTGCAAAAGTTCTTCGCTTCTGGTGGTCGTTCTTTCTGCACGGAAGGTCGTGAAGTAGTTCGACGTAGCCATCGTGGGCGTCGTATCAGTCGACGCGAACACGTTGGTTGCGAGAAGTACGTTCAAAACCGCGGTAACCGCAAGCAAGAACACGAGTGAGGACATGATGATAATCTTTTTCTTTTTTGACATAATATATTTCTCCTTAATTATTCATTGAATATATTGCTATTAAATTTTTATCTATATTTAACGCTGTGGAAACGGCGTTTAATATATTATTTCGGGTCATTATATTGTTTGCGCCCTCACACACTATAACCACGCCGAGAACGCCCTTTTCTCCTTCTGTTATCATAACGTCGGTTGCACCGACGCCGTCTATCGAGCTGAGTATCCCCGTAAGTTTAACTTCCGTTGCGCTTTTGTCTGCCACCGAAGCGGTGGCTGCGGTAGATTTATCCGCCGCTTTGTTAATGAAGTATATCGTGCCCACGAGAACGATTATAAGGATAACTACGATAATTATCTTTTTATTATCATTCACAAAATTAAGAACTTTTCGCATATACTGTTATATTTATATAACCAAGCCCGTCCAAATATGCGTAAATTTCTTCAATTAATTTACTATTATTTTGATTGAGTTCAACCCCTACTTCCGTCGGCTTGAATTCACCCTCTATATATTCCACTTTAATTGAGCAGTCAGTGTCAACCTCAAACTCTTTTTGAAGAAGAATTTCAAGCTGTTCGCTTTGGTGGTCGGAATACACTCCGCAAACGTATTCGTAATCGAAGAAGTCGTCAGTCCAAGCCTCGGTCGTTTCCTTAATATTAAATAGTCCGGTTATAGGTTGAATTAGTACGAATATACAGATAAGCCGCATAACGAAGGTTACGCTTTTGTGCAGCTTGCCTTCGGGGATAAGCAAGGATACGATAACCGACAGAAATATAACGCCCGCGGCGGTAAGTAAATAAACTTTCATATAAAACTGTTTGCCGAATTAATTATCAGCATAATTACGAGCGCGTACATAAACGCCACGGTTAGGAGCCCCGCAATGAAATACTCGATATCTTTTGATAGGTCGGATAACAGTCCGTACAAAGTATTTTCCCCTATCGGCTGAACTATCGCGCCCACAAGCTTTAAGATAATTGAAAACGCAATCAACGTAATTACTGGTTGAATAATTTCAAACAGCAACAGAATAATTCCGCAAACACCCACCGAGCTTTTTATTAATAGCCCCGCCGAGGATAACATATCGAACCCGCTTGAAAGAAAGTTGCCCACAAGCGGTACGGAATTCGATACGACGTACTTCGTTGCCTTGAAAATTATGCCGTCAAATAACGACGAAGCCGAGCTTTGCGCCGTTATGAAGATGCTGAAAACCGTTACGGTAATACCGATAACCCACTTCATAAGGCTTTTCAAAAGCGCAGTTACGCCCGAAAAAGACATTTGCGGGTTGAAGCGCGACATAAAATTCAGCACCACTACACCCACTGTTGCGGGAAAAATGAAGCAGCTTACTATTTCTACCGCCCCGCCCGACAAAAACACGGCAGACGGCTGATAAATTGCCGCAGAGCTTGTCCCGCCGGTAAGCACGGTCAATGTCGCTAAAATGGGCGTTATGATTTCTATCTGCTTCTTCACTGCGTTTATGCAGTCGGTACAGCTTCCGACTATCCCGATAAGCATGGAAGAAAGAATTAGAATTATCAGTGAATAACAAGCAAGGTGGACAATCTTTGCCGAAGACTTCCCTAATATGCTCCCTTCTGCGGCGCTTACTACTGCGGACAAAAGCGCCACAGCCGTAACCGTTGCAAATGCCGGAATAAGGTTTATAACGTCCTTGAAAATTATCGAGAATATTTCGTTTAAAAACCCGCTGTATTCCGTGCTTAGATTGCCGTTTATAAGGTACTCTACAATCTCTCTTGCAGTTCCGCCGAAGTTAAAAAGGTAGCTGTCGCTGTTTTGGTCAAGATATGCTTGCAACTCGGACAAGTCAAGGTCGTTTAATAAGTTTGCAATGTTCTCGGCAAGTTCTTCTCTCCCATCCTCTGCAAGCGCCGAAATACCCGCGCACCCAAGCAATATTACGGTTATAAGAAGGAAAAAGATTATAAAAATCTTTTTTAGGCAAGATTTATGAGCGACACGATTATTTTGTACGTGTTTGAAAGGATAGGTATAGCCACCACAAATAAAACTATTTTTCCGCATAATATAAGCTTGTCCGCCACCCCCTCAAAACCCAACTCTTTGACGGAGCTTGCCGTTAGTTCTATCAAAAAACTTATGCCCACTATCTTGAATATGGTACGGATAACCTCGTTATCTATACCCGTGCTTTGGGTAAAAGATTTTAAAAACTCTATACTTTCCGTGAGATAATCGAAAGCATAGAGAAAAATTATTATCCCGCCCGCAGTCAAACACAGCGGAACAAGTTCGGATTTATGCTGTTTTAAAATAAATGCGCTGACCGCCGTTATTACGGCTATACAGCAAAGACGGAAAACGTACATCAGAACATATCAAAAAGCTGTCTAATTTGCGAAAATAGGTCGGAAATCATAGTTATTACGACGGTTAAAACGATAATTAAGCCCACTAAGCTTACTATCGTTGCTATATCGTCGCGGTCCGACTTTTTCAGAACTTGACAAATTATTGTGATTATTATGCCGATGGCGGCAATTTTGAAAATTATACTTATATCCATAAACGTTCTAATTGCTTTTCCACTTAACCATAACCTTTATGCCATCAGCACGGCCATAAGAACGCCCAGCATAAAGAAAATTTTAACGTACAGCGAACTGTATTTTTTATAATTTAATTGGCTTTCGTCCCTATACTTTGCAAGCATCTCTTTTCGACCGTTTAGGTAATCTATCTGCGACATCGCGTCGCTTTTACCTAAATTTACGAAATAATCGGAAACGACTTCGCCGTCCTTCCCGTCAAGCACCTTTTCACCGTTTAGCGCCATAGGTACGTATTTAAAGCCTTGCGCCACCTCGTAAAGCGGGCTTTTATTGAATTTTAAGTTCATAATCAGTTGCTCGTTGAACTCGCAAAGCTCGGAAAAGACTTGCGCCTTTTTCTTTTTATTCGCCGAAAGAAACACGCCCAGCGTCGTCATCAGCGCAACTATCACAATAAGAATTAAAATTTTTATCATAAATTTTGGGTCTTGCGCCTAAACTTTTCAACTCCACGAAGTATTCAAACGGCATTTTTTTCAATTTTTCTCTATCGGCTATATGTGAAGATGCAATCACTGTTATAGAACAATCGGCAGCATACTGCACGGCTTTTATATCCTCGTCTCCGTAAAGCTCGTCCGTGATAATAACGTCGGGCTTCATTGCCCTTATTGCACTTGCTATTGCACCGAGCTTCGAATAACAGCGAACCACGTCTACCGTTCCCAAATCGAACCCTTCGCCATAGTTATCCAAAGCAGCAATTTCACCCCTCTCGTCAAAGACGAGAACGTTTTTTGCTTGACTTAATTTGCGGGCAATATCGCGTAGCATCGTCGTCTTACCTAAACCGGGCTTAGAAAATATTAAAGTACTTTTTAATTCCTTTAAAAACACGGTTTTGAAAAGGTAATTCGCACAGTCTTTTATATCGTGAGGTATGCGGATATTTAAAGAAGTAACGTTCTTTATCGTGTTTACGGCACCTTTTTCGGTAACGTACTCACCGGCTATACCTATTCGCACGCCGTGTTCAACAGTAATAAACCCGTTTTTCATCTGCTCGGTAAAGCTGTAAACGCATCCACCAGTCGCCGCATTAAGAACGGGCGTAATTTCCGCAAGCCTTATACTTTCGTTTGCGTTTGAAACAATGCCCATTCTGCCCAAAAAAGCGTACTCGCCGTCATACTCAACTATTACGGGTTGTCCCCGTCTTAAACGGATTTCCGAAAGTCTGTTATAGTTAAGGTGACTTACGGCAACTCCCACTTCGTCGGGCAAAAAGGACAAACTCATAGTTTAATCTATTTATCGCGGCATAAAAAAAGAACCTGCCCCAGCAAGTTCTTAATTTCTAAATATAAAAAAAGAGTTGCAGTATCGCCCTTACGGCTTAGTGTCTTGTCAAAACAAGCTTAAAGCAACTCTATGTAAATAGTATATGTAACTTTATAATTAAAGTCAAATAAAAACAGCAGAGAAATTTCTCTGCTGTTTTTTGGTGCACTCGACAGGAGTTGAACCTGCATGGGGTTAACCACAAGATCCTTAGTCTTGCGCGTCTGCCAATTCCGCCACGAGTGCTTAATTAAAAGCAAGGTAAATTCTATAATATTTTAAATGCATTGTCAAGCCAAATTTAAAGCTAAACAAAAATTTTTTATAAATACTTTGATTTTATTACTTTAAGAATTTCGACTGTTTTTTGCTCCAAATCGTCAAATTTGCCGTCATTATGTATGACATAGTACTTCGCAAAGTCGTTATTTTCATAGTTTAACTGCGATTTTATGCGTAAAACGACGCTTTCTCTGTCGATTTTATCTCTTGACGATACAGCTTCAATTCTTTCGTTTATATCGCGCAAAACCACGATTACACCGTCAAAATATTCCTCTAAACTGCTTTCAAATAATAACGGAACTTCCGTAAAGGATATTTTTAATCCTTCACTTCTTTTAAAAACTTCTTCCATTATTGCGGGATGAGTAATTGCGTTTAACCTTTCAAGCGCTGCCTTATCGTTAAAGACTTTTTCAGAGAGCTTAATTCTGTCAAGCGTTCCGTCCGGTTTAACCACTCCGTCAAACTCACGCGAAAGATTATTTAAAAATTCTTTATCTTGTAAAAGTTCTTCGTAAATTGCATCACAAGAGAAAACGGCATAATTTTGCCGTCTGATAATTTCAGCAACGGTTGACTTGCCGCTACCTATTCCTCCCGTTATTGCAAATTTAAAATTATTTTGCGTCATACCAATTCTTTCCCGTATGCACGTCAACCGTCATGGGAACCTTTAAGCTTACTGCGTTTTCCATTTTTTCTTTCAAAATTGCAGACGCGCGCTCAGCCTCTTCCTCGGGCGCTTCCAAAACAAGCTCGTCGTGAACTTGTAAAATAAGCTTAGTCTTTAACCCTTCCTCTTTCAGCGCTTTAGCTACGTTGACCATAGCAATTTTGATTATGTCCGCACTTGAACCTTGCAAGGGCATATTCATGGCAGCGCGCTCACCAAACTGTCGCAAATTGTAATTTGCCGAATTAATTTCGGGGATTACCCTCTTTCTGCCCGTCAAAGTGCAAATATAGCCGTGTTTTTTTGCAAATTCTACGTTTGCATTCATATAGTCCTTAACCGAACTGTAAGTTGCAAAGTACTTTTCAATATATTCTTTTGCGGTTGCATTTGAAACGTTCAAATTACGCGCAAGCCCGAAATCGCTTATGCCGTAGATTATTCCAAAGTTTACAGCCTTAGCCGCCCTACGCATCTTGGGCGTAACATCATCGAACGGCACGCCGAAAACTTGTGAAGCCGTCGTGCTGTGAATATCCTTGCCCTCGTTATACGCTTCTATCAGCTCTTTACAGCCCGAAAAGTGCGCCAAAAGCCTTAACTCAATCTGAGAATAGTCCGCATCGATAAATACGTTTCCTTCCCTTGCAACAAAAATTTTCCTCAGTTCTTTCCCTTCGTCGTCTCTTATGGGAATATTCTGCAAGTTTGGATTCGAACTTGAAAGCCTTCCGGTGGTCGTAACGGTCTGATGGAAAGTCGTGTGAATAAGTTTGTCCTTGCCAATAAGCGGTTTGAAGCCCTCCAAATAGGTTGAAGTAATTTTCTGATAGAAACGGTACTTCAAAATATCCGCAATAACGGGGTGTTTATCAACTAATTTTTCCAAAACGTCGGCACTTGTCGAATACTTCGTATCGTTCTTTTTCTTCTTAACTTCGGTAATGCCAAGGTTATTATAAAGCACGTCGCCGAGCTGCATCGGGGAATTTAGGTTAAATTCTTTATCGCAAGCCTTAAAAATCTTCCACTTATACTCTTCGGCACGGTCGCGGAATTGCTTCGCTAGCTCGTTCATATCGTTCAAGCTTACTTTAACACCGCTTATTTCCATATCGTAAAGAACGCCAACGAGTGGCTTTTCTATTTCCTCATAAAGCTTTTGCATATTTTCGGCTTTCAGCCTTTCACTTACAGTTTTGAAAATTTCAGCCACTGCAAACGCCGAAAACGCATAGTCGTAAGAATAATAACCGCACAAATCTTTTAAAGGTAACGCCGACGTCTCGTGGTCGCAAAGATAGTTAGCAAGCAACAAATCGTCAAATTTACATTTAAATTCGATGCCGAAATCGCGCAAAACGTGCATCAAGCGTTTGCAGTCGTAGGTTATTATCTTGTTTTTCGAACGCGAAAAAATTTCGCTTAAAACGCTATCGAAATCTTCCCCGTTGATATTATCTACGGCAAAAAGGTCGGCAGAAATAACGAGAGAGTACTCTTTACCGCCAACGTAAATTTCTGCGCTTCCTTCGCTTAAAATTACTGAAAACTCTGTATTTTTCTCTAAAACGGGGCGAATTTCTTCAAAAGATTTGCAAATTACTTTTTCGGGATAAGTAATCTCGGCAGACAGCCCGCCCGCAGATTCGTCGAAAATATTCAAAGAAAGCAGACTTCTGAACTCGAACTCAGCAAACATTTTCTTAACTTCAACGTTATACTTTTTCGGCATAACGCAGTCCGAAAGCTGAATATCAAGCTCACAATTTCTGTCAATGGTCGCAAGCTTATAGGAAAGATAAGCAAGCTCCTTATTGGAAGAAATTTTAGTTAAAACGGAACCTTTCAGCTCGTCCAAATGTTCGTAAATGCCGTCAAGCGTGCCGAACCTTTCCAAAAGCCCCAACGCAGTCTTTTCACCTATACCGGGCACGCCGGGAATATTATCCGAGCTGTCGCCCATAAGTGCCTTCAAATCAATGACTTGTGCGGGATTTATGCCGATTTCCGCCTTAAAATTGTTCTTATTCAGCTTTAAAAGGTCAGTAACGCCGCGCTTCGTGAAGTGCACGTCCGTTTTATCGTCAACCAACTGGTAGCTGTCCCTATCGCCCGTATAAACGTAGCTGTGAACGTTAAACTTCTTTGAAAGCGTGCCCAAAATATCGTCAGCTTCAATGCCCTCTTTTTGACAAATCGCTATATTCATAGCCTTTAAAAGCTTCTTTAAGGGCTCCACTTGCACCGCCAAATCGTCGGGCATTTGCTTTCTAGTCACCTTGTAACCGTCATACATTTTGTGGCGGAACGTGGGCGCCTTCATATCAAAAGCTACAACGAGATATTCCGGCTTTATATCAGTCTGAATTTTGAAAAGAAGTTTAATAAACCCGAATATTGCGTTCGTGGGTATCCCGCTTGAAGTTGTAAAGACGGGTGTTGCGTAGAACGCTCTATTTAACAGGCTGTTTCCGTCGATTAATACAAGTTTTTCCATAGTATTAAGTTTAACACTTTCTGCAAATAAAATCAATACGTTTATTCAAAAACGCTTGATTTTTAAGCGGTGTTATAATATAATAATAAAGCGTTCGCCGGCGTGGTGGAATTGGCAGACGCGCGGGACTCAAAATCCCGTGGTAGTGATACCGTGTGGGTTCGACCCCCACCGCCGGCACCAAAGCTCCGATTGATTTCTCAATCGGAGCTTTTTCTAAGCGTATTCGCAAACTTTTGTTTGACTTTTTGGATTCTTCATAGTAAAATACAAGCAATAAAACACGAAGGATTAAAAATGGACGGCTGGCTTATTGCAATTATAGTAATAACCACAATATTTATATGTGCGGTTGTGCTGATAAGCATCTTACACTACCGCCACAAACAGAAGGCGCGCATAAAAAGAAAGGTTCGCGGGCTTGCAAATAACACTTTGGAAATGACCCCCGAAGACTTTTTCACTATGCGTAAAACCAGCTTCGGCGGAAAAGGCAGCCCCTCCTACGCGCTGACGATGAACTTTGCTGGCGTTTACATACTTTTTAACTCCACAAAAAATATGTATTACGTCGGTCAAGGTAAAGAAGTTTTAAACCGAGTAAACTCGCACTTCACTGGCAAAGGCAACGGCGACGTTTACGCCGACTATAAATACGGTGACAAATTCACTATAAAAATGATTGCCTTGAAAAACAGCGGATTTTCCACTTTAAACGATTTAGAGCGAAATACTATTTTGACATACGACGCGTTCGCCTCTGGATACAACAAAACGCGCGGAAATAAATAAAATAGCGCCCCGCAGCCAATTGCCGCGGGGCGTATTGATTTTAAATATTATGCAGCTTGCGGTTTTTTGCCGTTTTTCAGCTCTTTTTCTATCTTTTGGCAAGTTTCTTGTATTTCTTCTTCGGCTTCCACAAGCTCGACCCCGTCAAGAATTTGTTGCAATTTGTATTCCTGACTTAAATACTTTATGGTCTGATAACCTATAACCGCCGTTAAGACACCGTTGGTAAGTCCTTGCACCGACGAGTCCACTATCGCGGAAATGGCCGAGCCGAGAAGTGGTATTCCTCTCACCGCGTCGCCCATCGTTTTAACTATGCTGTTGCCTATCTTCACTCCGCCCAAGCCGTAAGCTATAAGCGAGTTCTGGAACACACGGCCGAATATTTTTACGAGCTTTGCGTCCGACGGTCTAAAGCCGTACAAGAATACGATATCTTTTACAAGCTGTAGATTCAAGAACACGACAAGCGCCGCATCAACCGTACTCGTTTGAGAAAGCGCGGAGTACATAGCCGACTTCATCGAGCTTTTAAAAATCATGTCTTTTGCGGATTTTTTCACGCTACCCGTATAAAGCGCGGTCAGCGCGCTCATTATACCTTTATCGTTACCCGATTTTGCAGCAATTGCAAGCTCGCCTACGGTTGCGGAATCATACCAACCCACGCCGTCCACTTTCGCCGTCAAATCAATAATTTTATCAGCTATCTCGCGCCTTACCTTTCTGTTATGCCTTTTCGCCGCCGCCGCAGTATGTACGTTAACGTTGACTATAAAGTACGGTGACTTCATAACTTTTACCATCGGCACGATAAAAAGCACTATGTACAATATCAAACAAACTGCACCGGCCGCATAGCCCGCATATTCGTTTATCTCGTAAATTCTGAGTGATACGAAGAAAAGCACCGCAAACAGAAACAGCCCTATAACACCGCAAAGCAACCTTAAAACGATTTTGGCGCCGCGCACGTTCTGCCTTTTGGTATATTTTTGCTCGTACTCATAAATTGTCAGCTTGCCACTACTGTTGTCTTTTTCGTCAACGGGCACTACGGCAAGCTCGGTATTAGCTTTTTCTTTGGCGGAAGAAGCCGCCACTGTATTTTTCTTTTCCATAGTATATTATATTTTATTATTTTTCAATTAAAATGTCAATACACTGCCCGCATATATTATTGTAAATACTTTACAGCAAATGTAATTTATGTTCAGAAAAACCATACTATTAATTGACTTGCAATTTACAAAGTGATACAATAAAAATAATCACGTTTAGGAACTACTGACGAGTCTACGGTATGGCAACCAGCCGTCCCTTTGCGTAATAAATTTTTTTAAAACTTTTAGGAGGAGAAATGAAGTTTTTAAAAAAGACGCTGAAAACACTTTTGTGTGCGTCGTTAGTTCTTTCTTTGGGCATTTCCGCCACTGCATGCAGTACGGATGACAACCCCGAAGGCACAGGCAACCCACCTACGGGTGATGGTCCCGTATACGTTGAACCGCCTTTTACCCCGCCCGATGACGGCAGCGAAGGCATTGACTGGACAAAATATTGGGACGGCGTAACTTCCGTTAGCGGTTCCACGGATAACTTCTCGTTCACGAAAAGCATTGATATAGGTACCGTTGACGTCGGTAATACCGACCCGGGCTCGACTTCGGGAGAAGCGGTTGAAGTTTTCGACGTTAGATTTGACGGAAACGGCGGCGAGGGCGCGGCCACGCAGACGGTAAACTCTGGCAGTTACGCGATTAAGCCTACCACCCCTCAAAGAAGCGGATATATGTTCGTCGATTGGCTGAACGGTACCGAACATTACGACTTTAATGCTCCCGTCACAAAAGACCTCAGTTTAAATGCCGATTGGGCGGCAGTTGATAGCAAAATTAAAAGTGTTGAAGCATTCAACGAAAGTCTTACCGTAACTTGGACGGACAGCAACCCCACTTCCGCTTCAGTTCAGTACAAAGCAGCGGGCTCGAATGACTGGATAACGGTTGACGCTCCCCTCGTTCGCAAAGCCGACAGCAGTACTGCAAGGGTTGATATTATGGGGTTACCCGCGGGCGGTTATAACGTAAAAATTACGCCTTCCTCGGGTTCGGCAATCGAACTTCCCAGCCCCGTAACAGTTGACGCGTATGACCGCTCGGGTTACGCACACTTCAATTACACGGACGGCGTAGGCGCTTATACCGACGAAGGCGCAATTAAAAGCAACACCTTGGTAATATATCTTACCAACGAAAACAAAAATGACGTGCTTGACTCTTGTTACGTTGACGGACAGAAAGTTGACATTACCCAATACGTAACCGACGCTTCCAACGTCGTACACAAAGGTATCGGTGAAATCCTCAATAACCGCAGATATTCGGGCAACGACCGCTCGAACGTAGGCATCGGCAGACTCACACACGTGTACGGCGCAGTCAGCCTTAGAATTATCGGCGAAGTCGAGAACTTAATGCCTAACGGTATTTGCGACATTATCGGTCTTACCGATTACAACAGCACCGGAAACGGCGGTACCGTTGGCGACAGCGGCGGCATGGCCCGTATGGTAAACGCTAAAAACTTGACCATAGAAGGCGTAGGCGATGATGCAGTCGTTAAGGGCTGGGGCTTCCACTTCGTATCCAGCACGCTTGCAAGAGTTTCCGCCGATGACGGCAAAAGCTTCGAAGCAAGAAACCTCATCTTCAAAAATTACCCCGAGGACGCACTCGGTATGGAAGGCGAGCAAAGCACGAAAAGCACAAGCTCTGACATAAGCGCATCCGTAGAAAGATGCTGGGTACACAACAACACCTTCTATCAAGGCGGTAACGGCGCGGCAGCGGAAAGCGACAAGGGCGAAGGCGACGGAAGTTGCGACTTCAAACGCGGACAGTTCTACACCTTCAGCTACAACTATTTGGAAGCTTGCCACAAAACGAACCTTATCGGCTCGGCTAAAACCTCACTGCAATACAACATTTCGATGCATCACAATATCTGGAATGATTGTCAGTCGAGAATCCCTCTTGTAAGAAACGCTAACGTACACTTCTACAACAACTACGTCTTGGTAACCAGCGAAGCCGCAAAAGCAAGCTACGTTCACTCGGTTAGAGCAAACGCTTATCTGTACAGTGAATACAACTATTACGACGGCTGCAAGACCGTTGCCGAGCAAGGCGGCGAGGGCGGCAATACCGGTATTAAAGGCTACAACGATACCTACTACGCTTGCTACAAAGGCGACGACACCACGATAGTTGCCGACAGAGAAGCTAAAGTTTCAAACGGTTGCCAATACGCATACGGCAAAATAGATTACTCCTCATTCGATACCGACCCCAACCTCTTCTACTACGACGCAACTAACAAGAAGAGTGATTGCTTACTTGACGATGCTGTTACGGCAAGGACGAGGGTTCTGATTACTGCGGGCGCCCAAGACAAGGGCACTAACAGCACCGCAATGAACGAAAATACCCCTACCACTTCCGTTCAAACAAGCGGCGATAAGACTGATATAGAAATTCCCACCACGAAGCCCACGGCAACGGTAAACGGCGTTATGTTTACAAATCTGACGGGAACTTCAAGCGGCACGGTTAAGGGCAAAGGTCAAATCGTTACCTTCACCCTCGGTGCAGAAGCGGCGTTCACGATTACGGCAACGGCGTCTAACGCAGACCAATACCCCGAACTTATCTCTTCAAACGGCACGGTATACGCAAATAAAATAAACGGCACCGTAACGGTAGTGCTTCCGAAAGGAACTTATATTATCACAACGGGTCAAAAAGACAAGGAAGCAACGATTTCCGCAATGTCGTTTGCCGATACGGCAGCGTCCGCGGCAGAAAGGGTTGCAAGCGCACAAGCTGCGTTAGCGGCTATTCCTTCAATAGTAACGCTGAACAGCGGAACTACGATAACGGAAGCTCAACTTGCTTACAGCGCACTTCTATCTTCCGAGAGAGAACAAATTGACAGTGACGTTTATAACAGATATTTAAAGGCAGTTAAAGCTTACGAAGAACTGAAAGTTGATTACGTTATTGCAAGAATAGACTATATCGGAACGGTGACGGCAGACTCCTACGTTAAGATTAACGCGGCACAGAAGGCTTACAGCAATCTATCATCAGAACAGCAATCAAGCGTAACTAACAAATCTACCCTTGACGCTGCTTGGGACGCGTTTGGCGGCTTCGAAGTACTGAACGTAATTAACAGATTAAACGACTTACCTAACTTGACCGCAAGTGACGTAAACATTAAATCCTCCGCTACGGTAGAAAAGCTTTACGATTGGTTCAACGCAGTTCAAACCGCTTACGACGCTTTGAAAGACGACGACGGAGACGACAAGCGCGGCGAAGTTCCCGCAGAATCACTTAAAAAGCTTACTGACGGCTTGGCAGAGCTTAAGAACGTTGAAGGCTTCTTAGCATTCAAGGAAACCCTTGAAAACACAGCAGTTGAAGACGCAACCACGGTTGGCGGAAACCTCGTATCCCTCTACAACGGCTTGACCGACGCGCAGAAAGCTAAGCTTAGCGCCGAAGAAAATACTAAGTATGAAGCAATTAAGGCGGCTTACGAAGACTTTGCAAGCAAAGCGGTTTTCGCTGTTTACAACAGTTCTACAAATATACTTGAAAACACTAACGGCGGTCAAACCTTCACCCTTGTGGGAGGCAACCCTAAGACCTATAAGGCTACTGAAACATCTAAAACAATAACCGTTAACGGTACACAGTATCTTCAAGCGTTTGAATTCAATTCGGGTTCAACAATCACATTCAACCTTGCAGAAGGCGCAACAAAGACTTTGAAGATTTATACCAGTACCGCAACCGTTAGTAAAGAAGTAATAATCGGTGGTAAAAAGTATAGCGGTAAGCTTGTTCAAAATGGCGGAGACAGTTACGGCTTAATCGAAATCGAACTTACCGGTACGGGTGAAGATATAGTTATCACAAGGTCAAGTACCCCCGTTATCTTCATTATGGAACTTATATAAACTAAATACTGTAAAACAAAAAGCCACGGCGTACGCCGTGGCTTTTTTATTGCCACCTTCTCCACCACGGAGAAGGCAATTAACTGCATTATAGGCTTCCCCTTTGGGGAAGCTGTCCGCTATGCGGACTGATGAGGTCGTTGTTACAAGTTTAAATACCTATAAATTTCCGCGCAAACGTACGAAAAACGCTCATTAACGTCCCGATTAGAAAAACGCAAGACTCTAAACCCTAAATTCTGTAAAGACATATCCCTTTCTTTATCAGCAATTTCGTTTTCTTCTTCATAGTGCTGTGAACCGTCAAGTTCAATTATCAATTTTGAAGATGCACAGAAAAAATCAACGATATAGTTATTAATGACTTTCTGTCTGTTAAATGTTACGGGCAAAGTCTTGATAAAGTCATACCACAACCGCTTTTCTTCCTTAGTCATATTGTTACGCAAATTACGGGAATTGCCTTTCAATTTTTTATTGTATAGATAAGTCATAGCATAATTTTATCATTAAACTGAAAGGCAGTCAAGATTTATTCTTGAATACCCCTCATCCGCCCCGTCGGGGCACCTTCTCCACCACGGAGAAGGCTTTTAGGGGGGCAAAAGAAAAGCCCCGCCCGAATGGGCGGGGAAAAGATTTAATTTAATTCTTTTATTTTATAGTATTTTAATCTTAGGAATTAACTGTAACAGACAAATCAAAGATATAAGCACCGCCGCCGGAACCACCGATATAGTAAGTACCCGCAGATAAAGTGAACTTATACGTACTTGCTTTAGTTGTAGGTAAAGTGTCAAATGCGTCTGCTGCTACATTATCAATTGTTAAGCCACTTATGGTTGCTGCATTACCATCTGAATCCAATACTGCAAGTTTAACAGTCTTATCACTCTTTTCACCTGCAACAACAGTTACTTCTGCAGTAGAACCAGCAGCAACGACAAACTTGATTGCATAAGCATCGGTAGTAGCTTTGCCGTTAGTCAAGCTTATATGCTTACTATAGCCAGTATCAGCTATTTTACTACTTTCAACTTTAACGCCTTTAGCTCCGCCAATGATAGTGAAGAATTCATTCATAGTTTTCGTTTCATTAGCAGACGTTGCACAATCAGCTACCGTTAACGTATGGCTAGCAGATTGAAGATTCTCAATCTTAGCATAAATGGTAGTAATTGTAGCACTTGCAGTCAAAGGCAAGGTAACTTCAGTTCCTGCGGCATAAGCAGAATCAGTATAGTAGCCGACAATTTTCTTGCCGCTTTCTACGGTAACGTGAGCGTCAAGGTCTGCTTTAGTTACTTCTGTACCTTCCTTAACGGTAACAGTGTTATTACCGGAAGTGCCGTTACCAATGGTTATGGTAATATCTTGCAAATCATACCAGCTATCCACATGAATTGCATCCAATGCGGTAACTGCTTCAGTATAAACGACGGTTGCTTTTTCAATAGTGTCAGCAGTTTGGAACTTACCTTCAAGTCCACCAATTACAGCTTGATAAGCCGGCTCGTTTTCTTCTTTTGTATAATTGCTTGAATCGTAGTCATTAGTTAATTTGTCGTTAATTGCATCCTTGTATAAACCAAGCACGCCGTTGTAGTAAGTATTATACAGCTCGTCGCAAGCTTCGTTCGTAGTAGCCGAATCAATTGCGCCGTTAAAAGCAGCTTTTAAAGTGGTATCGTCAACCGTGGTGATATCTGCGTGAAGCTTACCCATTACTGCATTTGCATTTGCTTTAACGGTTGCTATATACGTAGAAACGTCAACGGGCGTCGTTACAGCGATAATATCGTCAATTGCGAAGGTATCTGCGTTGCCCGAACCGGAGCTGAACTTAATACCCTTCAAAATATTGCCGTTAAGCTGCAAATCAGTTACAAACGCCTTACCGGCAATTTCAACTGAAATCTTGTTCGAAGTGGTATCGTATTTGTAGTATACTTCAATGCTACCGGAGGTACCGCTTGCCCAAGTCGGTGCGCCGGTAACGTCGTATTCGGTCTTGCCGTCCAAACGGTATTTAAGCACGCCGCCCTTGTTGGTTCTGATACCGAACAATTCGCTGTCTTTGCCGTCTACGCTCGTAGTGAACTGAACTGCGGTATAGCCGTTGGAGCCCTTAACGTCACTGATTGTGAAGTAGCCTTCAACAACCGTTCCGTTTACGTTACCCCAGTCAACGTACAAGCAAGTAGCGGGTTCTTTATCGGGAGTAACAAGGCTTGCCTTGCCGCCGGATACGTCAACCTTATGGGTAGCGCTATTATCGGAAGCATAAAGACCCTTCGTGCCCCATTTATCGAATATAGGAAGCGCGTTTGCAACGAAGAACGTCTCATTGAGTAACGTCGTTGAATCGTTAGTAACTTTGTTTTCAAGGAAGCTCTTGTATCCGGTCGAAGTTTCGCCTTCATATCCGCAAGTGTCGCACTTGTTAGGGTTCGTTGAAACTACGTGAGCACCCTCTTCGCTCTTCAAATCGGTGTGGTCGCAAATTGCTGCGTGGTAGTGGCCGCCGGGGGTCTTCGTCCATTCGGTTGCATAAGTATGCTCTACTTCCCAACCGCACACGTCGCAATTCTTGTCTGCGTCGTCGCCGTCTACGTGAGCAGCGCGGTCAGCTTCATTGTCGCACACGTCGCAAACGCGCCAGTGCTCGTTAGCGTCTGCCAAGTAGCCGTTATACGCACCGGTATACTCGTGGTTGCAAGTGGTGCCGCCGTTGTTGCCACCATTGTTGCCACCGTTGTTACCGCCGTTGTTGCCGCTTTCGCCGCTGTTATCGCCGCAGGCAACTAAGCCGACCATTGAGGTTGCGGTTACAACACTCATTCCGAAAACCAATAAGGCTTTCATGATTTTGGATTTTCTCATTCTTTCCTCCTAAGGCTTTTCGCCCAAAATTTTTTAAAGTTAAGTGATATAATGAATTTTATCACCTAATCTATTATACAACCTAATTATTATAAATTCAAGTAAATTATGAAAAAAATTAACTTTTTTTTATAATTATTTTCGTTTTCTGATGGAAAGAATGGAACTATTTGGAAAAACCGAATTAAAGACTTTCTAAAATAAGCTTGTCCGCAACCAAAGCTATAAATTCGCTGTTGGTGGGGCGTTCGTTGCCTATGTACACCCTTGCGCCGAAGATAGAACTTATCGCGTCCGTCCTACCCCTATTCCATGCAACTTCTATGGCGTGGCGGATAGCCCTTTCAACCTTGCTGGGGCTGGTTGTAAACTTTTCGCTTATCTTGGGATAAAGTTCCTTGGTTACCCTATTAATAATTGCGGGGTCTTCGACTGCAAGCTTTATGCCCTCTCTAAGATAAGAAAAGCCCTTAATATGGGGCGGAATGCCTATGGTAATAAATATATTGCTTATCTTTTCGTCAATCGAACCCGCCTTGCGCTTGTCCCTAAGCTCGGTTGCAACCTTATAGTTGACTGCTCTGCCGTTGGAAAGCTCGGTAATTCTGTCAACGAGCGTTTCAGCCTTGACGGGCTTTGCAAGATAGTACACCGCGCCGTGCTCGATAGCTTGGTCCACGATTTTATCGTCAACGAAACCGCCGATGGCTATAGTAAGACAGTCGGGCGAGTTTTCTTTGACGAAGTCCAAAACGCCGAAACCGTCAAGCCCCGCAAGAACCAAATCGACCACTGCCACCGTGGGCGAGCTGCGCTTAATAAGGTCTATTGCGGTGTTGCCGTTGGACGAAGTCGCGCACACGGTAAAGCCCTCTACCGCTTCTAAGGAATTCGAAAGCTCTTGAATCAGTTCGTCGTTGTTTGAGAATATTGCAATTTTTTCTTGTTTCATAATAAAAATTTCTCCACTCGTTTTGGGTTAGTGGAGAAATTATATTACACATTTTTGAGTTTGTAAAGTAATTTTGTAAAAAAATGACGGAATTTTTTACGAAAATAATGTAATTTTGTACAAAATTATGTCGAATGGGGTCGACGGGTCAATTTTACTGAGTTATGATGTCCAAATATTCGTCATAATTGACGCATTTGTCAAATTTTTTGGTTTGGTTAATTTCTATTATTCTGTTTGCAACGGTGTTCATAAGCTCTTGGTCGTGCGAAGTGAACAGCATACAGCCCTTAAAATTCTTCATTCCGTTGTTCAAAGCGGTTATACTTTCAAGGTCAAGGTGGTTCGTAGGCTCGTCCATAATAAGGAAGTTACTGCCTTCAAGCATCATTTTCGCAAGCATACAACGCACCTTTTCGCCGCCCGATAAAACCTTTGCCTCTTTAAGCGCCTCTTCGCCCGAGAACAACATTCTGCCGAGCCAACCGCGAAGGTACTCCTCGTAATGGTCTTTGGAGTATTGACTGAGCCATTGCACGAGGTTTAAATCGCAGCCTTGGAAATATTCGTTGTTATTTTCGGGGAAGTATGAAACCGAAATGGTTTTGCCCCAGCGCACGGTGCCACTGTCGGGCTGAGCTTTGCCGGTTAAAATATCGTACAGCATCGAAACGGTGGTTGACTTGTCGCTTACTATGCCGATTTTTTCGTCGCGCTGCACGGTGAAGGAAATATTCTCGAAATAGCCTTTCTTGGTAAGCCCCTCCACCATTAAAATGTCGTTACCGATATCTTTCTCGTATTTGAAGTCGATAAACGGATATTTTCTGAGCGAAGGCTTGAAGTCCGAAATGGTGAGTTTTTCAAGCTCCTTCTTCCTCGAAGTTGCTTGGCGGGATTTGGATGCGTTAGCCGCAAAGCGAGCAATGAAGTCTTGCAGCTCTTTGGCGCGTTGTTCGTTCTTTTTGTTTTGGTCGCGCTGTTGGCGTGCGAGAAGCTGGCTCGTTTCGTACCAAAAGTCGTAGTTGCCGAGCATCATATTGATTTTGCCGTAGTCCACGTCGCAAATGTGCGTGCAAACTTTATTTAAAAAGTGACGGTTGTGGGATACGATTATTATTGTGTTTTCGAAGTCGAGAAGGTAATTTTCAAGCCAACGCACCGTTTTAATGTCAAGGTTGTTGGTGGGCTCGTCCAATAAAAGCACGTCGGGGTTGCCGAAAAGGGCTTGTGCAAGCAAAACCTTGACTTTGTGCTTTGCGTCCAAGTCCGCCATAAGCGTGTAGTAATATTCTTCGGTTATGTCAAGCGCGTTTAAAAGGGTTTGCGCCTCGTACTCTGCCTCCCAACCGCCAAGCTCGGCAAACTCGCTTTCAAGCTCGCTTGCGCGAACGCCGTCCGCCTCGGTGAAGTCGGATTTAGCGTAAAGCGCGTCCTTTTCGTCCATTATGTCAACGAGGCGTTTATGCCCAAGCATGACCGCGCGAAGAACGGTTACGTTGTCGAAGGCGTTTTGGTTCTGTTGCAAAACGGACATTCTTTCGGTCTTGTCAAGCGTAACGTCGCCTTTGTTGGGCTCTACTTCGCCGCTTAAAACCTTTAAAAACGTGGATTTGCCCGCGCCGTTTGCGCCTATTATGCCGTAGCAGTTGCCCTTGGTGAATTTTAAGTTTACGTCCTCGAACAGCTTTTTACTGCCGTATTGAAGTGAAACGTTGTTGACTTGTAACATATTATCTCCTATTTTTCTTATATTGCGAATTGACTGTTGTAAAGGTTGGCGTAGAAGCCGTTTTTTGCAAGAAGCTCTTCGTGCGTGCCTTGCTCGATTATGTTGCCTTGATTCATTACGAGGATTAAGTCGGCTTCCCTTATCGTTGAAAGACGGTGAGCTACGACGAAGCTCGTCCTTCCCTCCATAAGGCGGGCAAAGGCTTGCTGGATTTTTTGCTCCGTGCGGGTATCTATTGAGGAGGTTGCCTCGTCAAGAATAAGCATCGGAGGCAAACACAGCATTATGCGCGATATGCAAAGTAACTGTTTTTGCCCTTGGGAAAGGTTTCCGCCGTCCTCGGCAATAACCGTGTCGTAGCCGTCGGGCATCTGCATTATAAAGTTGTGCGCGTGCGCGGCTTTTGCGGCGTTTTCAACCTCTTCACGCGTTGCCTCGGGATTGCCCATGGCGATATTTTCAAACACGGTACCGCTTTTAAGCCACGTATCTTGCAAAACCATACCGTAATTTTTGCGGAGGGATTTGCGCGTAACGCCTAAAATATCGTTGCCGTCTACCGAAATTTCACCGCCGTCGGGGTCGTAGAAACGCATTAACAAATTTATAAGCGTGGTCTTGCCACAACCGGTAGGCCCTACTATTGCAATTCTTTGCCCCGCCTTTGCGGAAATATTCAAGCCCTCGATAAGCTTTTTGCTCTTATCGTACGAGAAGGAAACGTCTTTGAATTCAACCTCGCCCTTAACGTCTTCAAGCACGGTTGCGCCATTTGCGTCTGGCGTTTGAGGCTGTTCGTCGATAATTTCGTAGATTCTTCCCGCGCAAGCTATTGCATTCTGCAACTCTGTAACTACGCCCGAAATCTCGTTGAAAGGCTTAGTGTATTGGTTTGCGTAAGATAGAAGATTGGCAAGTTTACCTACGGTAAAAACCATGGGCAGAGGCACTGCGAATATGAGCATAAGCGCGCCCGCAAGCGCAACCGCCGCATACACAAGCGCGTTGACGAAACGCGTCGTGGGGTTAGTGAGCGACGAATAGAAAATGGATTTTAACGAGGCCTTGGTGAGTCTATCGTTTATTTCGTCGAATTTTTCAAGGTTTTCGTCCTCGTGTCCGAACGCTTGCACCACCTTTAAATTGCCTATCATTTCGTCGATAAACGCAGTTTGTTCACCGCGTATCTGCGAAGTTTTTTTGAAAAGCGAATACGTTCTGGAAGCAATAAACTTTGCAACGAACAACGACAGCGGCGTTAAAACGAATACGATAAGCGCGATAATCCAGTTCATTGCAAACATTATGCCGAGAACGCCGAGTATCGTAAGTACGCCAGTAAAAAGCTGGGTAAAGCCCATCAAAAGCCCGTCGGCAAACGCGTCGACGTCGGCTATTGCTCTTCCCACTATATCGCCGTAAGAGTGCGCGTCGATAAACTTCAACGGAAGCTTCTGCAAGTGAGCAAAAGCTTGCCCGCGAATATCTTTAACAACGTTAAAAGTAATGTGGTTATTTATAACGCTCGTAAGCCACTGCGCCACACAAGTTATGCCCACGGTAGCGCCGATAGCAATAAACTTTACGAAAACTTCTTCTAAATTAACTTGTTTGCCCGCAACGAATAAATCTATTATCTGCCCCACGAATATCGGCGCAAGCAAGTTGCCCGCCACCGAAACTAGCGCGAAAAATATCGTTGCCGCAATTAAAAGCTTGTATTTTTTAAGTTGCTTTAAGATGCGTTTAAGCACCGATTTTTTAGAGGGTTTAGCCATTTAAGCGCCCTCCTTTTCAAACTGCGAATAGTGAATTTCACGGTATACGTCGCAATTTTTCAACAGTTCTTCGTGCGTACCCAGCCCTACCATCTTTCCGCCGTCCAAAACTATAATTTTGTCCGCATGCCTTATTGACGAGGTGCGTTGAGAAACTATAAATACCGTAGGATTATAATCGAGTTTTTTAAGCGACTGGCGAAGCCTTGCGTCGGTTGCGTAGTCAAGCGCGGACGCGCTGTCGTCAAGAATTAATATCTGCGGTTTTTTTACAAGCGCGCGGGCGATAGTAAGCCTTTGGCGCTGTCCGCCAGAAAAGTTCTTGCCGCCTTGCTCGACGATTTCGTCAAGCCCGCCCTCTTTGGACTTTATAACGTCGGTAGCTTGCGCCGTTTCGATAGCAGCGAAGATTTCCTCGTCAGTGGCGCCAGCTAAGCCCCACTGCATATTTTCGCGCACGGTTCCCTCGAAAAGAACGGCGCGTTGAGGCACTATACCGCACTTATCACGCAGTTTTTCGTCGCCTATTGCGTTTACGTTTTCGCCGTCAATAAATACTTCGCCGGTCTTTGCATCGTAAAAATGAGGCAACATATTCACAAGCGTGGTTTTGCCCGCGCCCGTGCCGCCGATAATTCCCACGGTTTGACCGCGTTCAACGGTGAAGTTGATACCTTCCAACGCATTATTGGGCGCATTACCGTAGTTTACGCTTACATTTCTGAACTCGATAAAGCTTGCGCTTGCGCCGTCACTCCCCTCACCCTTTTTAAGCGAAGGCTGCATTTGAAGAATTTCGTTTATTCTTCCCGCGCACGCAAAGGACTTGGTTACGGTGATAATAAGGTTGGCAAGCTTGATAAGCTCGATTAAGATCTGGGACATATAGTTGTAAAGTGCAACCACTTGTCCCCTATCTAAACTTCCAGCATTGAATTTAATTGCACCCGTATACATCAACGCAATAATTGCCGCGTTGATTATGGCGTAGGTCAAAGGGTTCATTAAAGCCGAAACCTTACCCACGAACCTCTGTGATTTAGTAAGTTCGGCGTTCTTTTGATTATAAGAAGCAATTTCGTCGTCTTCTTTACAGAATGCGCGAAGAACGCGCGCACCCGTCAAGGTTTCCCGCGTGGCAACGGTAACCTTATCGAGGTTGCCTTGCACCTTTTTGTAAAGCGGAATACTTACAAGCATTATTCCGAACACCACTACGCACAAAACCGCAATGGCAATTGCAAACACACCGCCCGCAAAGGTATCAATTAAAGACGCCATAACCATAGCGCCGAATACTATGAACGGCGAGCGCATAAACAGCCTTAATACCAAATTGACGCCCGACTGCACTTGATTTACGTCGCTCGTCATTCTGGTAATCATTTTGCCCGTGCCGAGGTTGTCGATTTCGGAATATGAAAGCGACTGCATTTTATCGAACAAATCGTGCCGCAATTCTTTTGAAAAGCCCACTGCCGCCTTTGCCGCAAAGTACTGCGCCGCAACTGCACTGATAAGCCCCACTACGCCAAGCGCAACCAATATAAGGCAAGCGTATATTACGTAAGAAACGCTTCCGTTACCCGCGTCGATTTCGTTAATTATTGCCGAAACGACCATAGGCACGAATAGCTCGAAGCTGGCTTCCAAAAGCTTAAAAAGCGGAGCCAGTACCGATTGCACCTTATAATTTTTGAGATATTTCAAAAGTTCGCGCATACGGATTAGATTATACCATTTATGGAAATAAAAAGCAATTTTTATTGCAATTATTATCGTAATTTGCTAAACTTTGAGTATGGCTTACAAAGTTTACCTTAAAAAGGGCGAAGAAAAAAGAATTGTTGCGGGGCACAGCTGGGTTTACGCTAACGAAGTTGCAAAAATCGACGGCAAGGACAAGAACGGCTCTCTTGCAGAAGTTTATTCCTTTGACGGAAGATTTATCGGCAAGGGCTATATAAACCACGCCTCTAAAATTCTTATACGAATTTTTATCCGCGGCAACGAGACCGACGACGAAAATTTTTATATGGAAAGGCTTAAAGCCGCAAACGACTACCGCTTGAAACTCGGCTACAACAACTGCTATCGCGTAGTGTTTGCGGAGGCGGACAACCTCCCCGCCCTTATCGTTGATAAATACGGCGATTATCTTGCGGTGCAGTGCTTATCTCTCGGCATAGATATGCGTAAAAATCTTATTTGCGACTGCCTTGTAAAGTTGTTTGCCCCCAAGGGAATTTTCGAAAGAAGCGACGTAGCCGTAAGAAAAAAAGAAGGCTTACCCGAAGTTAAACAAGTTTTGTACGGCGAAGTGCCCGACTACGTGGAAATTACCGAAAACGGCTTAAAAATGCTCGTTGATATTAAAAACGGGCAAAAAACGGGATACTTTTTGGACCAAAAGGAAAACCGCTTTGCCGCAAGAAAGTACTGCAAAGGCGAAGTTTTGGACTGTTTTTGCAACAGCGGCGGGTTCTCTTTAAACGCCTCCACCGTTGCCGACAAAGTAATTTCTTGCGATATCTCCGAGCTTGCACTTAAAAACGTACGCGACAACGCAAAGTTAAACGGCATTAAAAATATCGAAACCCTTTGCGGGGACGTTTTCGAAGTTTTAAGAAATTTCAGAAAAGAAAAGCGACAGTTCGATACGGTTATCTTGGACCCTCCCGCTTTCTGCAAAACTGCCGACGAGGTGAAAGACGCATACCGCGGTTACAAGGATATAAACCTAACCGCTATGAAAATAGTTAAAAGCGGCGGGTTTTTAATAACTTGCTCTTGCTCCCACTATATGACGGCAACCTTGTTTGAAAAGATGCTTATCGAGGCGGCGAAAGAAAGCGGCAGAACGGTGCGCTACGTAGAAATTAAAACGCAAGCCCCCGACCATCCCGCACTTCTTTCCGCAGAAGAAACGCAGTATTTAAAGTTTATCGTTTTACAAGTAATATAAAAAGCGCGGCTTTAAAAGCCGCGCTTTTTCTTTAAATTAAATTGCCCAGTTGCCGTCTTTGAAGATTTGAACGCGCTTGCCGTCCTTGGTTACACCGACGATAGACATATCCGCGCTTCCTATCATAAAGTCAACGTGAATCATCGAGCTGTTTACGCCAAGTTTTTCGCATTCTTCAACGGTCAGCTTTTCGTAGTTTTCTATGCAGTCGTTAAAGCCTCTGCCAACCGCCAAATGGCAGCTTGCATTCTCGTCAAACAAAGTGTTATAGAAAAGGATACCCGTGTTATTTATGGGTGAATCGTAAGCGATAAGCGCGCACTCGCCAAGGTACGCCGCGCCCTCGTCCATCGAAATCATCTTCTCCAAAAGGTCTTGGTTCTTTTCCGCGCCAACCTCAACGACTTTGCCTTTTTCAAATCTCATCCAGAAGTTTTCAATCAGCTTGCCTTGATAAGAAAGGGGCTTCGTCGCAACGACTTTGCCTTCGGCAACTCCGCGCACGGGCGAAGTAAAAACTTCTTCGCTGGGAATGTTGGGGTTAAAGTAAACGCGCTTTTTCCCTATCGTATACTCCCCGCCGCCGCAGAATTTACCTACGGGGTTAAGCCCAACGGTGAAGTCGGTGCCGTTCGCGCTCTTGTATTCGAGCTTATCAAACTTGTAATCGTTCAAGAATTTGCAACGCTTTGCAAGGTTGGCGTTGTGTTCTTTCCACGCGGCAATAGGGTTTTCGTCCACGCGGGAAGTGTACAAAATTGCTTCCCACAGCTTTTCAATAGCTTTTTTATCGTTAAGTTCGGGGAAAACCTTCTTCGCCCACTCTTTACCGGGGACGGCAGCAATACACCACTGATACTTGTTTTCCATAGCGTCACGGTAAGGCTTTATTATGGGATAACGCGCCATGCTTGCCTTTGCTATTTTTTCGCTGTCGGTACCGTTTAACCCGTCGGGGTCATCGGAATCCAACCACAGCTTGCAAGCAAGGGTATCAACCTTTTCTTGAAGCTCAGCCTTCTCAACCTCGGTAACTTCAGACATAGTTTCCAAACTTCTGTAATCGTAGTGCAGCTTGGTTACGGGCATGTAAGTCCAATTCACCTTAACCTTTTTCGCGCCGGCTTTGTAGCATTCTTCCACTACCATTGCAACGAATTCGGGCTGGTCAAGTCCGCAGTCGATAAAAACGAGCTGTCCTTTTTGCACGTTCAACCCGCACTTAACTATAAGCTTTGCATATTTTTTTAATCTGCTTTTCTTCATAAATCCACCTTAAAATTACTTTGGGCTAATTATAGCATTTTAAAAGCTTTATTGCAAGAAAAACTATACCTCGGTTTCAAAAATCAAATCCATTTCGATTATTTTGCCGCTGGGTCCTTGTAAAGTGGGGAAATAGCCTTTATAAACGTAGCCCTTCGCGGCGTACTCGTCAATAATCTCTCTGTGCTCTAAAATGATTGCACAGTATGCGGGGTTGTTTTTTACCTTTACCGTTACGTATTCGTATTTTTTCATTTTGATTTTCTCCTTATTTCTTTTTGTTTTTGATTATAACTATTGCCACATAAGCCGCCAACAAAACGGCACAAGTTCCTAAAAGTATTCCGTACATAGCGCCGAGCGGTATCTCGGTACCGAAAACTTTTATACTGATATCAAAGTTTTCCTTAATGGCACTAATCGCCTCTTGCGGCACGCCTTCATCTGCCAAAGCTAATAAATATCCGTTCATATAGTGGTTGCGCATTATCCCCACACCGTAAGTTCCGGGCAAACAGCAAAGCACGTTCCTCAGCCCTTCGGAAAACTGCGAAAACGGCATATACGCACCGCATATAAAACCGTACATTGAAGAAACAAGCGTCGATACACCAGAAAGTCCGCCTTGTGAGGATATAAAGCTTTCCACCACCCCCGCCAAAAGCGTTCCGAAAATTACTCCGCACAAGATATCAACTATTATCATAAATACGTCGCCTATGGGAATATACCAACCGACAGCAGCAAGATAGACGTGCCCTATCAGCATTAGGCAAAGCATAATTATTAGCGTTACAAAGAAATTGGAAATGAAATATGCGACGGAGGTTGTTACTCCTTTCACCGGCGAAACGCGGAAATCATTAATATTTCCGTCTATTTTATCGTTTATCATTACAACGTTAGAGCAGAACGCTACCGTAACCGAGCTTACCGATAATATAGAAGACATTAACCATGCACCTGTTATACCCTCTAACACTCTATCATTTACCGTAAACCCCTCGGGAAAAGCCGATTTAAAACTGTCAATATATACGTTTCTTAAAAAGGTTGCAAATAAAATCAAGAGAATAAGCGGCGTTATCATAGAAATGAAAAACATAAACTTATCTTTAAAATAACACTTCGTGTTACGCGCAACCAAAGATACGAGTTTTTTACATTCAACCGTAGCAGTCATTTTACATGCCCTCCAAATCTTTACCCGTAACTTTCAAAAATACGTTGTCCATATTGCCCTTTAACACCTCGAAATCAGTGAAAAGCTTAGGGTATTTTTTTATAAGCTCGGTAGCCTCGTTAGTCTTTTTTAATTCCACTTCCAAAAAGTCGCGCTCGCGTTTAAGCGCATAACCTAATGGCGCAAGCAGTTTTTCCGCCTCTTCTATTTCGGAATATATCCTAATATAGTCGTTTGCGTAGTTGTTTTTCAGCTCGTGAGGGGTGCCTTCCGCAACCTTTTTGCCGCCGTCGAGAATAACAACGTAGTCCGCCTCTGCCGCTTCTTCCATATAGTGCGTGGTAAGGAAAACCGTTAAGCCGCTCTCTTTACGCAGTTTATCTATAACGCTCCAAACGGTCTGCCGAGTTTTAGGGTCAAGTCCCGTCGTCGGCTCGTCTAATATGAGAAGTTCGGGTTTGTGGAATAGTGCACGCGCAATATCAATTCTTCTCTTTTGCCCGCCCGAAAGTTTATTTGTGGGGCGTTTTAAAAGCTCTTTTAAATCGAGAAGTTCGGAAATTTCTTCAAGCCGCGCTTTAAAGTCTTTGCCGAAAATTCCGTACAGCCCCGCACGCGACTTCAAATTATCGTAAACGGATAATTTTTTATCGAGAACGGAGTTCTGAAAGACTATACCTATCTTTCCCTTTATTTCGTCGGCGTTTTGGTCGATATCAAATCCGCAAACCTTTACAGAGCCGCCGTCTTTTTTAAGCGTTCCGCTTATTATGTTTATCGTGGTTGACTTGCCCGCACCGTTTATGCCGAGGAAGGCAAACAGCTCACCCTCCTTCACTTTGAAGGAAACGCCGTCAACCGCCTTGACTTCTTTAAACGATTTTTCAAGATTTTCGATTTCTATTATCATTTGTCCTCTCCTTTTATTCTTGACATAAATCCAAGATAAGCCTCCGTTACCAAACTGCTTACCGTTTCCCAGTCCCAATTTATATAGTCGGTTGCGAACATACTTGCTATACCGTGAACGAATATCCACAGCTCGGTATGCAATTTTTCCGCGTTGCTTTGTATTAGGCCGTAATCCTTCTTAATAATATTCGTCGAAACGTCGTAGCTGAGCATCATCCAAGTCTTATCTTCTTGATGGTTAGTCATCATAAGATATTTGAAAAGTTCTTTTTCTTCCTTGGCAAATTTTATATAGCCCATACCCACGGCCTTATATGGCACGTACTTGCCGGACGCCATTTCCCTTTCAATACACTGCTCAAAAAGATGAGTAATTTCGCCATTAATATCGGTTTTAAGGTCGTCCATTCCCTTATAAGACAGATATATAGGCTGAGTTGAACAGTTGCACGCCTTTGCAAGCGTACGCATATTCAAGCTATCCATACCCCTCTCGCGCACAATCTGTAAAGCCGCGGCAAGTATTTTATCTTTTGTAATTTGTTTTTTAGCCGGCAAAATCACACCTCAATAATAACATAAGTTATTAATAACGCTTGTTATTTTATCATTGAGATTATAAGAAGTCAATCTTTTTAGGTAATTTAATTTAAAATATCTCCATAGAGCTATTTTTTATAATTATAACTCCTTAGAGATATACTGTCAATATGATTAAGATAAAATTTGCTGAAAATCTTCGTCTTTTGATGAAAGAATACGAAGTAAACCAAGTTAAGCTTGCAAATGATATTAAAATTTCGCAAAGTGCAATAAGCGCGTGGTTATTGAACAAAAAAGAACCCAGCATAACCAGTCTGTGGCTTTTGGCGGATTATTTTAATTGCACCGTTGACGAGCTTATCGGAAGAAGCAACTTTTAAATATAAACGTGAAACCCCTTCGGCGGATTTACGCCGAAGGGGTTATATTTTTAGTTTGAGATTAATCTGTAAGCCGAGTTCTGTCGTGTACGGTTATCTATCTAATCTTGCAGTCGCCTACAAGCTCAAGCGATATTTACGGCTGTAAGCAGACGGGCAGCCTTTGCATTTAAGCAAGCCTACAGCCCAATCTTGCATCGGGTGGGGTTTAATTGGCTCCCCTTGTCACCAAGGGGACGGTGAGCTCTTACCTCGCCATTCCAACCTTACGGGTTGCCCCGCGGTATATTTCTGTTCACTTTCCTTGAAGTCGCCTTCTCTTGCCGTTAACAAGCACCCTTGCCCTACGATGCTCGGACTTTCCTCACGCTACTTAAAGTAGCCCGCAACCGTATAATTAACTCAAACCTTAGCTATTATAGCACTTTTTATTAAAATCGGGCAACTAATTTGCCGTTTAAGTTGATTTTTAGCACAAATTAATTTACAATAATAAGTAGCATTCAAGAGGCAAATTAAATGAACGATATTGAAGAATTAAGACGAAGAGGGTTGTTGGTTACCGATAAAAAATACAAGCAATTACTTGCGGGCACATTATTAATGGTAATATTGCCGTGTGTCTTCTTTTTAATTGGTATGTTCTTGGCTATGTATGCACAATATGCGCCACAATACGGCTATGAAATTTTTATTGCGGGAACGATACTGCTGATTGTAAGTTTAGTAATATTGCTGTTTAACTTAGCTTATGCATTCCTTCAATTTTTGCCAAGGCTTCGTTTATATCAAGATTATAAAAAACATCCCGAAGATTTTGAACAAATTTAAGAGGTAAATTAAATGAAAAAAACAAAAATAATTTGCACGTTAGGACCCGCTAGCGATACCGAAGCGGTTTTATCCGACTTAATTGACGCCGGTATGAACGTTGCACGCCTTAACTTTTCGCACGGCACGCACGAGGACCACGCACAAAAAATTGCCATAGTTAAAAAATTGCGTGAACAAAAAAAGGCGCCCATTGCCATTTTATTGGATACGAAAGGCCCCGAGTTCAGAATTAAGACCTTTGAAAAGGGCAAAATCACCTTAAAAGACGGTGATACCTTCACCTTCACCACTGACGATATAGTCGGCGACAAAACGAGAGTTTCCGTTTCATTCGCGGGCATTTGCGACCAAATGTTCCCCGGCGATAAAATTCTTCTTAACAACGGACTTATGATTTTCGAAGTCGTTAAAGTTGAAAAGCCCGACGTAATTTGTAAAACCATCGTTGGCGGCGTACTTTCCGACAGAAAATCAATGTTCTTCCCGGAAAAAGAGCTTAAAATGGAATACCTCTCCGAACAAGACAAAGCCGACCTTAAATTCGGTGTTGAACAAGGCGTTGACTTCGTTGCCGCTTCTTTCGTGTCCCGCGCGCAAGACGTTTTAGACGTAAGAAATTGGCTCAGAGAATGCGGTTCAAAAGACGGCGAGATAGAGATTATCGCCAAAATCGAAAGCCGCGCGGGCGTAAACAACCTTGACGAAATCTTAAAAGTATGCGACGGCATAATGGTTGCGCGTGGCGACCTTGGCGTTGAAGTGCCCTTCGAAGAACTTCCCAGCATTCAAAAAACGATTATTAAGAAATGCCGTATCTGCGGCAAGCGCTCAATTACGGCAACCGAAATGCTTGAATCAATGATTAAGCAGCCCCGCCCCACCCGTGCGGAAATTTCAGACGTTGCAAACGCCGTTTACGACGGTTCTTCGGCAATAATGCTTTCGGGCGAAACCGCTGCGGGTGCATATCCCGTTGAAGCCGTAAAGGCAATGGCAAAAATTGCGGCACAAGCCGAAGCGAACACCTCCTATATTGCACACATTAACGAAAACGATTACAACATTAACAAGCTTTCGGAAGCACTTGCACACTCCGCTTGCACATTGGCGCACGACATAGGCGCAAAAGTTATAGTCGTTTGTACCAGAACGGGCGGCACTGCAAGAACGGTTTCGCGCTTCCGCCCCATGATAGACATTATCGGTATGACCACCGACGAAAGAGCTTACAGAAAACTTTCTTTAAGCTGGGGCGTAATCCCCGTTATGAGTGAGGAATTTTATTCGGTTGACGTCCTCTTCCATTACGCTAAACGCGCCGCACTTGATTCCGGCATAGTGCAAAAAGGCGATAAGATAGTTCTTACCGGCGGCACGCCGAACGGCAAAAGCGGAAACTCCAACCTTATCAACGTTGAAGCCGTTTAATCAAGCATCTTAATTACTGGTGCTTAACTTCAACTAATCACAAATCAAACGAAAAATCCCGCAGAAATCTGCGGGATTTTATTATTTTAACCAGAAATATGCAAGCAAAAAGACCAAACCGAACATTACGATAGAAATAAGTATGAACGGAGCAATGGCGGCAAACGCGCCCCTTACCATCGCCCAATACTCTTTTCTTGAAACCTTGGTCTTGACTTTTTTCATATCGCTTTGCTTCTTTTGTTTCGCTTTCGGGTTATACCATTTAAACCCGTCCACATTCATATCCGCAAAGCTGGTAGTCGTATCAAGGTCGTCGTCAGACCTTCTATTCGCCATCATTCACCTTTTGCTCGTCCGCGGGTTCCTCCGCTTTCTCTTTATTCTTTTTCTTGAACACCCGCATATCTTCCTTTGCAAGCTTTGTAATCCTTTCAAGCTCTTGTGCTTTTTTAAGTTCCTTCTTGCACTGTTCGTTTTCTTCGGGGGTGTTGTAGAGGTGACAAGCGCAGAAATGCCCTTCTTCTACCTCTTTATAAGCGGGGCGAACCATTTCGCATATATCCATACAATGCTCGCAACGGGTGTGGAATTTACAACCCTTAGGAGGATTTACGGGCGAAGGGATATCACCTTTTAATATAATTCTGTTCATTTTTACGTGCGGGTTGGGCACGGGAACAGCCGAGAAAAGTGCCTTGGTGTACGGGTGCAGAGTGTTAGAGAATATTGCCTCTTTCGTGCCGTATTCAACCATACTGCCTAGGTACATAACGCCCACTTCGTCCGAAATATGCTTTACGACCGACAAATCGTGCGAAATGAACACGTATGTCAACTGCAACTTCTGTTGCAACTCTTTAAGCATATTTATAATCTGCGCTTGGATAGATACGTCAAGCGCGGATACGGGCTCGTCACAGATAACGAGGTCGGGCTTCAACGCCAACGCGCGGGCAATACAAATTCTTTGCCTTTGTCCGCCGGAGAATTCATGCGGGTATCTTTCGAAGTAATGCGGTTGAAGTCCGCACATCTTCATTACGCTTAAAATATAGTCGTGGTATTCCTCTTTAGGTACGATGTGATGTTCGCGCACGGCTTCGCCGATAATTTCGCCTACCGTAAGCCTCGGTGAAAGGCTCGCGTACGGGTCTTGGAAAATCATCTGCATATTGGGACGGAGTTTATTAAATTCACGGTTGCTGATTTTGGAAACCTCTTGTCCCTTGAACCAGATTTCCCCGCCCGTTACGTCGTAAAGGCGAAGAACCGTTCTGCCCATCGTAGTCTTTCCGCAACCGCTTTCGCCGACTATTCCAAGGGTTTTACCCTTGCTTATTTTAAACGATACGCCGTCAACGGCTTTAAGATATTTCGTCGGTCTGCCCAACAGCGTGGAATCAACCACGAAATACTGTTTTAAATCTTTAACTTCCAAAAGAGGTTGTTCGGGAAGTTCTTCAACTTCGCTTGCTGTATTTTCAGCCATATTAAACCTCCTTTCCGTTTTCTTTAGTTTGATATACGTAGCAAGATACGCTATGAGTAGGCGAAACCTTGATAAGCTTAGGGTATTCGCCCGCACACTCGCCGCGGCACTTGTCGCATCTGTCGCGGAAGTAACAATAATTGGGCATATCTACGGGGTTGGGCACGAAGCCGGGGATACAATACAGTGATTCCACTTCGGCGTCAACGGTAGGTTTACTCTTTTGCAAACCGATAGTATACGGGTGCAGAGGGTTGTCGAAAATATCTTCCGCCGTACCCATTTCAATTACTTTGCCCGCATACATAACGACCACGAAGTCAGCCATTTCTGCAACCACGCCCAAGTCGTGCGTAATAAGCATTATACTTCCGTTAATTTTCTTCTTTATATCCTTTAAAAGGTCAAGAATTTGCGCTTGAATGGTAACGTCGAGCGCTGTAGTGGGCTCGTCCGCAATAATAAGGCGCGGATTGCACAAAAGCGCCATTGCTATCATAACCCTTTGGCGCATACCGCCCGAAAGCTCGTGCGGGTACTTTTTATACACGCCCTCTGCGTCAGCCATACCAACGAGCTTCAACATTTCAAGGCTACGTTCTTTAGCTTTAGCTTTGGATATACCTTCAATGTGCAAAAGCGCAACTTCGTCAAGCTGGTTGCCTATGGTGAACACGGGGTTCAGCGAAGTCATAGGCTCTTGGAAAATCATGGCAATTTCGCTGCCGCGGATAGTACGCATAGCGTCAGTGGGCATCTTTGCAATGTCAACTACGCGCTCCTCCCGCTCGTACATATTGCCGCCAAGCTCGTTCTTCTTTATAACGGGCTTGCCGTGTTTATCCAAAACGGGTTCTCCGTTTTCGGTTTCGTAAACGGGAATTTTCCTACCCCTTTCGTCACGCTTGTATGAGTTTGATTTAAATCTTATCGCACCGTCGACTATTTGCCCCGCCGGCCCTTGCACGAGCTGCATCGTAGAAAGCGAGGTTACTGATTTACCGCAACCGCTTTCGCCAACGACGCCGACCGTAGAACCTTCGGGTATCGAGAAAGAAACACCGTTAACTGCCTTTACGACGCCGGCGTCAGTAAAGAAAAAGGTGTGCAAATCCTCGATTTCGAGGATATTGGAAGAATCCTTCATCGTCGTGATAAATTCTTCTTCTTTTACCTTTCTTTTCTTCCGCTTTTCAAAGTACTTCGTCTGCTTGGCGTTTTCCCTTGCAATTCGGCGGGATTCTTTACCCGATATATAATGCGATTTTTTAGAATTCGTTTCTTCGGACATTTTTTACCTCTTCATTTTAGGGTCAAATGCGTCCCTTAAACCGTCGCCTACGAAGTTGAATGCAAGTATTGCAAGCGTAATACATATGCCGGGGGGTATCCAGAAGTTGGGATACAAGCTGAGGCGGGTAATGTTTGCTGCAGAGTTTATCATTGCGCCCCACGTTGCAGTGCCTATCGGCGCGCCTATGCCGAGGAAGCCGAGCGTTGCCTCGGTAAGAATTATGCTGCCAAGTCCAAGCGTCATTGATACGATAAGCTGGGGCAATACGTTAGGAATAAGATGTTTGAAAATCTTCCTCTTTACAGACAGTCCCGAGCATTTTGCGGCAAGCATAAACTCCTGTTCCCTTAAAGAAAGGATTTGCCCGCGCACGAGCCTTGCCGTGCCAGCCCAACCGATTAGGGTCAGAATACCCATCATATAATACAGTCGTTCAATTCCCAAAACGTTGTTCGCATCGAATACGGCGTAGAAAATGAGCATTATGGGTAGCGTCGGGATACAGTATAAAATATCCGTAATACGCATTATTACGTTGTCTACTTTTCCGCCGAAGTAACCGGCAAGCCCGCCTAAAACTACGCCGAGCAGCGTTTCGAGAATAACGACTATAAAGCCTATAGTAAGCGAAATTCTTCCGCCGTACATTAATCTTGTGAAGATATCCCAGCCGTTTTCGTCAGTACCGAGCCAGTGCTGTGCAGAAATCTCTGCTTCCTTGTTGATATTGCTTTCCCCAACGGAAATATCCCAACAAGTCGTTAAGTTTCCGTCTTCGTCCTCAAATCTCGTTTGGCCGTAGCTTACGATTGTCGTCGGGGTCGTGTCTATCTCCATTTCACCCCAAGGCGAGAACAGAGGGCCGATAAAAGATATTAAAAACAGCGCAACGATAATAACCAAACCGACTACCGAAAGTTTGGAACGGAAAAATCTTTTTGCAACGGTTCTTGCGGGGGATAGAACTTTTACCCTTTCACCAAGCACTTCGCCGTGCAAATCGTCGTATTTGGTTTCTTCGCTAACTTCTGCTTTCACTTCGTCCGAAACTTCGGGCGTTTTCTTTTCTTCTTCCATTTGCTCCCCCTTACTTTCCTAACTTAACGCGAGGGTCTACTATTGCGTACATAATATCGGTAAGCAATATGCCTATAATGGTCAAAACCGAAATAAACATATCGTAACCCATTATAAACGGAATGTCGCCGGTACGTGTCATCTGATATGCCACGCTACCGATACCTTGAATTGCGAAAACTTGCTCAACTATCATTGAGCCGCCGAAAAGGGTCGGCAAAATACCGGCAAGGGTCGTAACGAGCGGAATAAGCGTGTTTCTGAAAACGTGCTTATAAACGACTTTGTTTTCCGAAAGTCCCTTTGCCCTTGCGGTACGGATATAATCGGCGTTCAATACTTCCAAGGTGTTAGTTCTGGTATACCTCATCATCGAACCTATGGAAAGTATCGTAAGTACTATAATGGGCAATACCAAGTGCCAGCAAGTATCAAGGAACCTCATAATTCCCGTATAGTTTGCCGTAGGCGTATTCAACGAACCGACGGGGAACCAACCCAAATCAACCGCAAATATTTTAATTAAAATACTTGCAAAGAAGAACGACGGGAAGGAAATACCTATCATCGTTAGTACCGTTACGGTATAATCAAGTTTTCCGTACTGGTTGCACGCACACTTAATACCGAGGGGTATTGCGATTATCAATTCGAGCACGAGGGAAACCAATGCAATTGCAAAGGAAACCCCCATATTCTCGAAAATAACTTCGCCAACCGGTTTACTGTTGGTAAGGCTAGTACCGAAATCGCCCGCAAAGAAAGCGGTTATCCACATCCACCAGCCTTTCAAAATGCCCCCGAAAGAGTTATCGCCTAAATTATATCTGTCAAGAATGGCTTGCAACTCCTCCTCGCTACCCGCGTTATCCTTATGGGTGCTCCAATATTTCGTTTCTATAACGTTCGTGGGCATAAGCCTTATAAGCATATATAGAATTATGGATACCGTCAAAAGGATAAACAGTGCAAGAAGCAACCTTTTTACTACGTATTTAAACATTTTGTATAATTTGCTCCGATAATCTGATTAATTGTAGTTAAGCTCCCAAATCTTGTACAGAAGTCCCGCATTCGCGCTTGCCTTTTGGTTAAGCGAATTTTGATTTATAACTTTATTGTTATATACGCCTAAATCGTGTCTTTGATAGGTGGGAAGTTCAACAGCAAGCTCCATAACGTCGTTAAGTGCGTTAATGTAATACTGTGCCCTATACTTTTGGTCCGTATAAGACCTTGCCAAATCAATTTGTCCGCTGAGGTGAGTAAGAATCTCGTTTTCCTCGGGGAACGTGTCAAGATTACTCATTATGGTTGAATAACCCCAGTTTCTGGTACTTGAAGCGTTACTGTCCTTATGATATATCTGATACATATCGGGGTCAATACCAGTTGACCAAGCTGCTGCCCAAACTGCAAGCTTACCGGTTGCGAGTGAAACGAGCGCGTTTATGTCGTTCTTAACCGTTATATCGAAGCCTAACGGGTTAAGCTGATTGGCTGCTTCCCTAAACATCTGCATTGCAGGGTGGTCAGCTGACTCGCCCGCAATCGTGAAGGTTAAAGAAAGCGTCTTCCCGTTCTTCTCATACTTGCTGTTGTTGTCCTTCCTAGTCCAGCCCGCAGCTGCAACCAAGTCTTGAATTAGACCCTTTTTACTATCAGTCCACTCTAACGTTACGTTACCGATGTCTCCATTCTCATCGCAAACTCCCTTCTTAAACACGTAAGGGCGCGAAAGAGCGTTGCCGTTTTCGTTATCGTAATTTTTAAGGAAGTTCGTCGACGAAGTAGGTCTGTAAATCGGCTCGGAATATTGTGTAGTATAATAACCGTCTACTATATAGCTTTGAGGATTCATTGCAAGCATAATTGCAATTCTGACTTCCCTATCGGGAACGTAAGTGGGGTTAATACCTACGTAACCGAAACCGTTTGCTGCATAGTTACGCGAATTGAGGTGCGAAACGCCGGAAATCTGTTCAACGTTCGTCTTCGTACATTGAGGCTGACCGTAGTCTATCGTCCCGTTTTTAAGAGACTCTATGATGGTATCGTCAGTGGTATAAACGTAGTTGAGATACTTGATTTTTGCGTTTTCAATTCCGCTACCCAAAGTTTCGAAGTATTCGTTACGCTGATAGCGAACCATACTTCCGTCGTAGAATTTGCTTTCGCCCTCTTTCATTTTGTAGGCGCCCGCACCTACTGGTACGTTTTTAGCGGAGCTGCCTATTACACCGTCCATAAAGTCGGCATTCATAAAGCAAACGCCGAATCTGTTTTCAGCATTGGGGTCTTGCCAGTTTTCTTGTGCAAACTGAACGTAGTCCTTATTTTCGAACGTGCCCGAATAATAGTGCATGGGCGCAACGGTGAATGCAAAGTTATAAATTGCCGCGGGGTCAACCTTGTTGATGGTTATTCTGAGAAGGTCGTACTCACCGCCGAGGTCTTTTCCTTTGAAAGAAGTAACTTTGTCCGTGGTAATACCGGAAATGCTCTTTACCGTCATACCGTCGGAACCGGTTGAATCGTTACTCATTTCGTCCCTCATAAACGCGGTAAGTATATCGGCGCTGAACGAGCTTCCGAGGATAGCGCTAACCATACCCGTAGTTTGCCCTTGGTAAATGCCGTTAACTTTTTTAAAATAGTTCTCGAAAACGAAATCAACAGCAGCCGTCTTCATAGCCGCATCTCTTTCAGTACCGGTAAGGTCTTTATCTTCAGAATCCTTTAAAGCGGGCTCTATAATTCTGTTACGTATATACGTCTGGTCTTCAGTGCCTTGCATTGCGCCCTCAGCGGGAGCTTCAAGCGTAGTGTAAAATCTGCCTTGTTCGTCCTTCATCCTCTCTTTATTGTTAAGGCTGTTAATTTTATACTGATAGTCTGCAATACCTTCGTTCCACATATAAACTTCCCAGTCTTCGGTAAATCTGAATTCCTTATAGGAACTTACGGTACCTACTACGCTGGTCCAGTCTTTTTCAAGTCCTTCCTTGAAGCGCTTTGCAACGAGTTGAACGTCATCCTTAACTTCGTCCCAAGATTTAGTGGGGTTAGTATTATCGTACGCGAGAATGTTGCTTATTCTTTGCTGCGCGGCTGCTCTGTATTGGTCTTCAACGTTAATAGAAGAATCGTCGTCGATTTCTTGCTGCGCCCTATACGATTTAAGCCCTTTAATGTTAGTGGAATAAATGGTTGACGAACCGGAATACACGGGGTCAAGGTAGACGTAAAGATTGAAAAGTACGTCAAGTATGCCCATATCGTAGCCCATACTGTCCTTTACGCCCTTCTTAATTACGAATTCGTAAGTGGTATGGTCGATAGACGTGCCGGAAGCTTCTTGTCCCGCTGCATCGTAAGACTTAACGCTGTAATCAAGCGCCATCGTTGCTTGGTCTTCACCGCATACGATATTGCCGTCCGCATCTGAAGTAAGCATAGAAATCTGCGTCATTCCGATTACGTCGCCGTCGTTGCCCGAAGTATAGAAGAACGGGTTAAAGTTTTCGTCAAGTGCGCCGGTTGCAATTGCTACGGGGCGGGTTTCCGCGTCGAAGTGTTCAATTTCATCATCGGGGACACAGCCCGTCATAGCAAACAGCATAGTTGCACAAGTTGCGCCTATTACTACGTTTCTTATGGCTTTTTTCATTATAATTCCTCCGTTTGGATATTCTTATTTTCTACTGAGTAAGTGTAAATTCTGTCGTTACCACTTCCGTCTTGAACGACGTTGCCGTCTTTATCCTTAATAGTACACGTTGCAGAAAGTACTTTTATTTTATCGTAAGTTTTATCGTCTTTGTCGCCGAACAGCCAGTTGTCTTCCGTCGTAGCGGTTACGCTACTGTTGTCTGACAGCGTTATATTTAAAGTGCCGCTTATACTTACGTTATCAAACTTTGCCTTTTCGTCTATCGCGTTTGCAATAAAGCTGATATTTGCGTCGTTGGGCGTAGTAACTACTGTTCCGGACTCGGGATCAAATCGCGTAGTTCCGCTTGCTACAGTGAACTCTACGTTAAAGTTTTCAAACGACACGTTTTTAATAACGGCAGTTTCACCTATATTTCCAAATATCGCACCACCGCCCGCACTACGTTCAATTGTAGATTTCACAACGAAGTTGCTTAATTTGTGTCCTTCCGTGCCGCCCCAAATCGTTCCGGTTAAGCCGGTCCGCATATGAGAAATTTCTCTACCGTTGCCGTCAATATCTTGCTTTATATAGTAATTTTTGGAACCGCCGTTAAACATTCTTGCCACGTTTGCGGGGGTACTTACTATATCCCAATTACCTTTAAGCATCTTAACGTAAAGCTCTACGTCGTCGTATTTGCCTTCCGCATTCGTCGTCGTGGGATATTTAACGGGCCAATCGGTGAAAGGAACGTAAGTTTCGCCGACTTTCTGATAGAAACCTTCTACGGTGTAACCTTCAAACCTATCTTGTAAAGCAGCAGTGTTATCGTCAAGTCCGCCCGTTTTAGGAATGTTTCGGCTTCCGTAAGCAATTTCCGCTCCGTCTTCAACGGTTACGGTCGTATCGCCGTCGGTATAACTTATCGAATTAAACGTACCGTCGCCCTCGTCAATGCATATAAGCTTCTGCACTAATCTTACGTCCTTAAAGAAATCGCCGCACACGTAAACGTGTTCGCCCTCTTCAAGGGGTTTGCTGAAATCGTACGGTTTGTCGGTCATAACGATTTTCTTTGTGCCGTCATATTTGTCGCCGTCCGAATAACTTCCGCCGTCGGTGTAACGCGGGTTCCCCGCGCCGTCTTTTTCAACTTCATACCAGCCCGTGAAGTTAAAGCCTACGTTAATCTTTAAATCAGAACTTCCGCTGATAAGCGCGTGCGAGCCGAGATTCATTGGCTTTTGACCGGCTTCAAAATACAAGTCTTTAACGAAAGAATTGTCGTTGAACGTACCGTCGTTGCTGTTCAAAAAGTACGTAACTTGCGCCGTCAGTCCGTATTTTTCTTTAAGTTCGTCTACGGTATACTTAACTTTGCAGCCCGCAAAGGCGCAAACGCATACCGTAGCGACTACGAATAAAACTGATATTAACAAGATTTTTAACTTTCTCGTCATCTGTTACCTCTGTTTTTTCTGCGACTTAAAGTATAAACCACAAACATTAAACCGATTGCAGTAAGCGTCAACGTCATAGGTCCGCCTATTGAAGAAATACTTCCGCAACCGCCGCCGCAACCGCCGTTTTCACCGTCTTGGCCGCCGCCTTCCGTTACGCTGATACTAACGTAAACGGGAATAGGGCTGTCGGCATAAGTCAGTTTTACAACGTTGTTCATTGCCGTCAAGGGGTCGTGTAAATCGTAAGTTACCTTACTCATGTCGGCGTATTCGGTGGAATAATCGTCGTATTCTATAACGACTTGAAGCCCCGTAATGTCGAACCTTTCACCCACTTTGTACTCCGACTTGAAGTTGCCGGTGTAGCTGAGATTTGAAATCGTAACGGGAATATTATAATTTTTCTTAATCTGGCGCAAAGCCGTTTCAACTTCGTTGAACTTCGTTATAAGCGCGCTGTCAACAAGTGAAAGCTGATATGCGTCGTTAGAGAAAACGTTGTAATATCCGTGCGCCGTCTTTACTTTTTCAGAGAACTGTTCAACTTCCTTCTTAGACTTGTTGGATTCGTTCCAGCCCGAAATTTCACTTGCGTAATTGAAACCTTTTACAAGTTCAATGAATGAATTGGTTGCCTCGCTCATCGTAACGCCCGTAAGCACGGTCTTGCTGAAATAATTCGCAAATACGTAATTATCGTAACCGGTGCCGTTATCGGGGTGGTAAATCGTAAGCGGAACGGCGCTGCCCTCTACTATATTTGCATAGAAGATAAAGTCGCCTTCGAAGTTCGCGTAATAGTAACCCTTGTTAGCCGTTGCGCCGTCCATTATTGCGTCAACTGCCGCCGAATAATCGGTTTCAAGCAAGGGCGCGGTTGCACCCATAAACTCGTACTTGGTTATGCCGCTGTTGTAGAACGCCGCCACACCCACTACTTTAAGTCCGTAAGGAAGAACTACTTTGTCAATTCCGCCCTTATATCCGTGGAATGCAGAGCCGGCAACTTTTACGGTGTTTTCCGGTAAGGTGTAAACCTTTTCGCCGTCCGTTGCCGCAACGGTTTTTGCCGAAGGGAACGCAACGAGGGTGATTTTACCCGTATCAACGAGCTGACCTTCTACAACGTTCTTAACTTTTTCAAACAGAACGCCGTCCGTTACGAAGAAAGTATCGTTGCCGCCGGTAAAGCTCGTAAGTTTAGGTGAAGCCGCAAACGCGCCGTAGCCTATCTTAGCAAGGCTTGCGGGTATTTCTACGGTGGTTTCTCCGGTGCCCGCAAAAGCATATTCACCGACAGTTTCTGCCGAAGTAATTACGAGCGAAGTTAGCGAACCGCAGTCCGTAAATGCGTAATCACCTATTTCTTTAAGTCCGTTAAGTCCTACTACCGTGCTGAGCGCGCCGCAATTCATAAACGCAGCTGTGCCTACTTTGGTTGCGCCGCCGAGGTTTATTTCTTCAAGCGAACCGCAGTTAAGGAACGCGTACTCGCCTATCATAGGAACGAATTTAGTTCCGTTCTCCTCGTCGCCGGTTACGGCAAACGCGGTGCCAAGCGTTACGGAAGTAAGGTTTGACCTCTCGCCCGTGCTGTTCGCCGCAAAAGTGTAATTGCCGGTAGTGTTCGAACCGTTGCCGAAAATAACCGTTTCAAGGTTAGGCGTATTCCAGAAAGTGTATTCGCCCAACGCCTCTACGCTGTTCGTGCTTACGAGTGAAGGCAAAGTTACCTCTCTCAACGAGGTACAGCCCATAAACGTTCTGTCGCCGATAACTGCGATATTTGCGTGAAGCACTATTTCGGTAAGCGAAGTGCAATCGCGGAACACGAAGCTGCCGAGCGTCGCCTTTGTTGCGGGGTTGAAAGTAAACGCATTCAACTGACTGCCCGTCTCGGGGTCGCCCGCAAAGGCGTAATCACCGACGTAAGTTACGGTTTCGGGTAAAGCTATCGAAGTAAGTTCGGTGTTGTAGAACGCGTATGCGGGAATTTCCTTCAAGTTCGCGTTAATAGTTACCGAGCTGAGCTTGCTGTTTGCAAACGCGCCTTCACCTATTACTTTTACGCTCGCGGGTATCGTTATGCTTTCGATTTCGGTATCCGCAAACGCATACTCACCTATTTCGGTTACGTTTGCGTGAAGCGTTACGCTCGTAACGTCGCTGTTAGCAAATGCATACGCGCCTATCTTAGTTACTTCGTTAGGTACCGTATAGCTACCCGCACCGAAATAATGCAACAGCGTATCGCCGCTTATTACAGCATTATTACTTACAGTATAACCGCTTTGACCGCTAAATGTCAAGCCGGTACCGCTGAAAGCTCCCTCGCCTATGGTTTCAAGCCCGTTTGGAAGCTTAAAGCCGCTATCTATAAGCGCCGTCTTTTCAAACGAGTGCGAGCCTATGCTCTTTACGGTGCAGTTTTCAAAAGTTACGGAAGCAAGGTAGGTACAATCCTTGAACGCACTGTTTGCAATATTGACGTCAGTGCCGCCAACAAACTTCACTTCTTTCAAGCCCTTCTTCAAGTCCAAGTCCGCGCAGTTTGCAAACGCGCCCACGCCTACCGTGCTTGTTTTGATTTCAATACTTTCAAGACTGTTACAAGCGGGGTAATCTTTGTACAAATCTTTCCATTCGGCATCTGTATAACTGTATTCTTGATATTCGTAATGGAGTTTCGTGAACATCCCCACGCCTATCGCCGTATATTTGTCAGTTATAACTTCACTGAGCTGTTCACAACCGCTGAAAACGTTCATTCCGGCAGTATGAAGTCCCGAAATATCTATTGAAGTTAACGCCTTGCATCCAAGGAAAGCTCCGTCGTAAGCCGTACCTATTGCCGTTGATTTAGCTACTTTTTTAAGGTTTACACAGTCCTTGAACGCTTCCCTTGCAACGGTTATAACCTTTACGTCACTGAGGTCTAAAAGTTCAAGCGAAGTACAGCCCTCAAACGCTTTTCTGTCAATAAGCGTCAAATCAGCGTCTGCAATATGATTTACGTCGTTATCGTAATCTTCGGAATCGTAGTCAATAAAGTAGACCGCTTTAAGGTTAGTACAGCCGTAGAACGCTTTCTTACCTATCGAGGTAACCGTTTTAGGAATAATTACCGCGTCGATTACTTTATTGTTTTTGAACGCTTCCTCCCCGATAGACATAATGTTTTTGCCTTCGGGAATTACTACCACGTGTTCACCGATAACTTTACCGGTTGCCTCGTCCGTTACCGGCACACCGTCGCCGTGATAGTACGTTAATGCCATATTATCTATTGTGAACGGGTCGGCTACGTTAAAGGTGAAGTTTACGGTATATCTTATACCGCCCGCCATAACCGTTGCGGTAACAACCGAAGAACCCCTTTCTTTGGTATGAACTTTTCCGGTTTCTCCGTCTATTTCTACCGCCGTGCCGGTGCATTTCCAAGTTACGTCAACGTCCTTCATGGGATAATACCAAGGGTCTGGCATAACTTCAAGCTGAATATCTTCGCCGGCGTTTACGGTTATAGAGCCGGAATGCTTCGCCTTAACGAGCGATTCGTGATTAGATTTTATTATATTGAAACTGAATTCGGGGTTGTTTACCGTATCAACCTTGTCGGTTACCGTAACGTAAATCTTTTCGTTAAAGCCCCTACCGTTGCTTATCGTAACGCCTCTGCCTATACCGCGCGTTGACGACAAGCCGACGATTTCGCCGTTTTTAACCGCCATAAATTGGTTTTGGGTTATGTTGCTGCCGGCGCCGTCAAGCGAAACTATAAAGTTTGAAATATCTGCGTTGCCTTCATAATCGAGAACTAATTTATGGGCCTCGTTTATGTTTAAGGTGATATTTCTTTCACTGTCGGGAACTTTAAACTCATCGGGAAGAACGTTTTTGTTTACTGCGGTCGTCGCGTCAAGCATAAGCGAGTTATTTACCGCACTGAGTTGATAAGTCGCGTGGTTCAAAGCGTAGTCGTCAAGCTGAACCACAAGGCGGTCCTTATACTCATCCCAGAAATCCGTAACCTCTATCGAAACGGTAGTTACGCCGTTTCTGTTGGGATTAGCTACGGGGGTAACGTATTCGGTAGCAAGCTTAAGCTGCACTTCACCGTCCTCGGCTACGTCCCTGTAACAAAGCATTATGGACTGTGCATAATGGTTATCGAAAACGTCCAAATCGAGGTAAATTCTCTGCTTATCCTTATTGCCTTGTTTATAGTTGTAATATCTGAGGCGTGCGTCTTGCAAGACGGGCGCTTCGTAGTCGACGTAGAAGTCGAACGAATAAGTGTTTTCTTCCGAAGGCTGAGATTTCTCATCGAAAAGGAACTCAAAGTCAAATCTGTACTTACCGTTTGCAAGAAGCCCTAAATCGTCGGGTGAAAGTTTAAGCTCCAAGTACGCGGGGCGGGCACTACCGCCGTTAGCATACGCCTTGCTTATTCTGTTCTTCTGTCCTTCGTATACGAGTTCGCCGGTTGCTTCGTCGTAAAGGTAATACTTCACGTGGCGGGCGTTTCTTAAAAGTCCCGCATAGACGCACCTTATGTTGTAAGTCGTAAGGTAGTTGCCTATTCCTTCTTCGTTGCTGTACTCGTTAAATCTCGAAATAGCGTTGTACTCCATATTGGCGTACATTTCTTGCTTGCTGGGGTCGGGGTCTTGCGTATATACGAAAGAGCCGAGAGGAATTACGTAGTCCTCGTTCCAATACGAAGCGTAAGGTTGGGTTGCCCAAACCGTTGCCGAAGGCTTTTCTTCTTCGTTCTTTGAAGAATCTTGTTGAAGCTTAGCAAGCTCGTAAGCGTCCATATCCAGCATGGGCGCCTTTTCCCAATCGCCGTAGAAGCCGAGGAACGGAAGCGTCAAGTCGCACTGCGTTTCGTTTTCGCCGTTTTGCGCTATAAGCTTAACGAAGCCTTCAACGTACATTCCGTTTTTGAAGCTTTTGTCTATATATTCCTTTTCCTTGTCGGAAAGTTTTAAAGTAACGTTTACGTTTGCGTCTTTGTTCGTCGATATCGTTATTAAGCCGTCATTAAACGAAACGCCGTCGCCTTCAACCACAAATTGAGGCGCGATATCCGTAAGCATATGAGCCTTTTCAGCTACCGTAATACCGTCGGTAGCCAATTCTTCGGTCATAAACAACACTTCGGGCTTGAATTTTAAATCCTTCGAATTGAAGTTTTTAACGTGGAAATTAAAGGTGTATACGCCGTCCTTTTTCTCGTCTTCACCCAATTCGACTTTGGGTCTGCCGTCCTTCTCTTTGTAGTAATACGAGTCGCCTTCTTGGGTGTAAACGTAAGCGCCCGTGCTAACTATATTATTAAGATTAGCAAGTCCGGCACCTTGTTTACGGGGTGAATACGCAAGCTTTTGCTCGTCAAAAGCCGTGGTTGCCGTACTCATAATAAGCTGATTAGTAAGCTGAGTAATTTGGCTGGCTGAATAATTTTTCGCAATGGGAAGCTGCTTAACGTAATTTCTTACGAGCGCCGTAACGCCCGCCATGTTAGGCGCCGCCATCGAAGTGCCGCTCTGCTCTGCATAGCCGCCGGGTACGGTGGAAGTAATTTCTCCGCCGTGCGCGGTAATTTCGGGCTTAATCTTCAAATCGGGCGTGGGACCCCACGAAGAAAAGGCACTCATAAACGGTCCGGCCGAAAGCTTTCTGCTTATGGTAATCGTACCGACACCGCTTCTGTCTGCGTTATCTTTGAGAATTTTGCCGGCATCCCTCGTTATGGAAACTGCGGGAATGAACTTATCGTCAGCCACGTCGCCAAGAGACATTCTTATGACGCCCGATACGTTGTTGTAAACGATTAAACCAACCGCACCGTTCTGCTGTGCAAGCTCCACCTTCTGCTGGAAGGTGTTTCCGCCACGCTGAACGACCGCTATTCTTCCTTCTACGTAGCGCGACATACCTATATAGTCTGCCGCTTGACCGTTGCCCATGGTTATATATTCTAAAGTTCTTTCCTCAACGGGAGCGTTGCCGTTTTCGGGGTCTACGCACATTTGGTCAACGAAGTCGTAAAAAACCGAGTTACCGTTGGTTGAGTTTTCAAAGTAAATTGCGCTACCGTTTGAAAGCATATATTCGGACTTCTGTCCGCTTACGCTTGCAACCGACAAAGCCGCAAAATACGAGGAAGGCGAACCTACCGTTGCGGAGTCCGGGTTAGTTGCAAGGTTAGTACCGTAATCCGAGCCGTAGCCCGCAGAATAATCGTTACTTGCAGCGCAAATAAGGCTTATACCCGCTTTTTGAATATTGTTGAAAATTAAGTCGTAAGTCGAGCCCTCTTCATCACCGTCGTCGGTCGAGGTAAAGCCCGCCGTGGTACCGAGGGACATATTTATAACGTCTACACCGAGCACGACGCAGTCCTCAAGCGCCGCCATAATGTTTTCCGCCTCGGCACCGCCAAGCGCGGGGTCGTCAAGGTTGTCGGTGAAAGTTTTACAAATTACAAGCTGGCAGTCGGGCGCAACGCCTACGAAAGGAATGGGGTCACCGTTTTCGTCTGTGGCGACGTTGCCCTCCTTATCCGTATAGCTGTCATCTTGCCCTCCTATTATACCCGCAACGTGCGTGCCGTGGTTGGAATACGAGGGATAAACGTCTGCGTCAGTATCCGCATAGTCGAACGCATAGGGAACCTTTTCGTTAATGTAAACGTCGTCGGTTGTCAACGTGCCGCCGAGTGCGGTTACCCTTTTATAAGCCGTAGTTCCTTGCAGTTTGTCGCTGATATATACACTACCGTCGTCTTCGGTGGTAGAGTTCTTTTTGAAACGCTGCGTTGCGGGCATATGCGAAAATGCATCGTGCGTGTAGTCAAGTCCCGTATCTATAACGGCAACTACCGTTCCCGCACCGGTACCCCAAGCGCGGTCACTGTATGCGTGAGAATCGTAAATACCCGTTTTATAAACGAACGAATCGTTCGCAACCGCACCGTCGGCATCAAGAGGTGCTTCAAATACTTGCGGTGCAAGATAGGTTCTTGCAATTTCGACGTTTTGAACGCCGGACATATTCTTTATTTCCGAAACGTAAGAAGTGTCCACCTCTATCGCAACCATATTTGCAATTGCGGTATAACTGCTTTTAAGTTTATAAGATATTTTCTTGGAATCAAGTTTTTTGAGGAAATTCTTCTGCACTTCGCCGAGTTCACGAAGCTGTTTAACGCCTACGGAAGACTCAGCGTATTCCGCTACGGTTTCACTTGTGCGTTTCGCTTCGATAAGGCTTTTGCCCTCCAACGCAACGAGAACCGTTCTCTTTTCGTAGGTCGTCTTAGGCGCGGATAGAACGGACGACGAGTTGAAATTCTGCTTCATCAAGCCCGAAGTATCGTAATCACGCGTAACGTCGGTAAAAGAAAGGGTTTCGTTGCTGTTTGCCCCTACGTTTTTACCGCTGAAATTTGAAAGCACCAATCCCGCCGAAAGCGTCGCACAAAGTGAAACCGACAGTATTGCAAGTGCAGAATTCTTGATTTTTCTTCTTGATAAACTCATTATGATTCCTCTGAAACTCAAATTGTTTGGATACTGTAAATTAATCTATAACCGTTACGGTGTGGTCGACGTGGTTAACTTCAACCGTCATTACGGTACCGTCTTCAAGGGTGATTTCCATCGTCGTTACGTTACTGCTTACGGAATTAATAGAACCTCTTCCGTTCTTATCGCCCACTTTAACGGTTCCGTCAAAGTTGAACTCGTAATCAATTCCGTTACCCTCTGCCGTAAATATCGGTCCGCCTAATATATCGGATACTTCCGTAAGCTTTAAGCTACCATATCTCGTGTTGGGCTTGCGGTAAACGATTTCACCCAAAAATTCGTTGTCATACTCGTCGTAATTAAGTGTATAAGCTACGACAACGTTTTCGCCTTCTTCAAGCCACATATACAGAGTACCAAATCTGCGCGTGTACAAATAAGTTATGCTGTTGGTGGAATCCCAAGCAATACCTACCGAGTACTCACTGTCTGCACATCCGTCAAATTTAAGGTCTGCTCCCGTTTGGGTGTTCTGCCACTGTCCGACGATCTCGTCACTGTGCGTAGCGTAATAAGTTTGGTCACCGCTTGCCAGATAAGGATACGACGATACGATAAGGTTGTTGTCGTCAATAAGCAACAAATAATTTATTAACTCGTAGCTATCAAACCCATCGCCTTGAACAATGAAACGAATAACGATATAGTTGCGTTCGGGGAAGTATACGAAAGGAACGTTGTTCACACCGTTATAAGTACCCCTCGCTTCGTAAGTCAAGTCGAATTTGCCGATTCTGAAGTTATTCATAAGTCCGCTTATCGACCACTGACCGGTAAACGCAAAGTACAAATCAAGGTTCTTTTCCGTTACGGTTTCTTTTCCGTTAGAATCTTTCTCTTTAATGCTGATAAAGAACTTAGGTTCTTTAATAGTTATCGTTCCGACTTTGTCGTCAGCGCTAACCGAGCCCTTTGTAAACAAGTTAATAACGATATCCAATTCGTCAATAGAACCGCTTACGATTTTATAGCCGTATTCTTCTACCGTGCCGTATTTATCGCTTTTTTCGGAATAAGTTATTGTAAGAACGCCACCGTTTGAAAGCTTGCCGCCGCCGTTGAATCTGTAAACGTTGTCTTCTGCGTCAACTAACGGCGTGCTTGCCATTTCGTCCTTGCGGAAGAATTCTGCACTGTTGCCGCCGTTTTTAGCCGTAATCGTAACCGTGCCGTCGCCGTTGGTGGTAAGCAAGTAATCCGTTCCGTTATAACTGAAAGTGCCGTCAAGTCCGTCTTCAACCGAGCACTCGTATTCAACCTTCGTTCCGTTGATTACGATATAGCCGAGGGTTGCGTCCCCTTCCGCCTTATAAAGTCCAAGGCCGTTAAAGTCCATAACGGTGAAAGGCTTTTCATTGCCGACCTCGTCTTGGGTTATCCATTCGCCAAGATAATAATCGTAAAGAACGAAATTGAATTCTTGGAATCCCGCGATACTTGCATCGTACAAGTTAGCCGTAATAGTATTAGTAGCAGCGTTGTAAGTGAAGTATCCGAACAACGAATAACTGCTTAAAAGCGTATAAGTGTAATTGTTGTTGGATGCAAATGCGTCGAAGAAACCGTCCTTAACGTAAGAAAGGTCTTCAAAATAAACGCCGTCGATTATTGCGGTTGCACTGCCGGCAAGCTCGTTGCCACAACCGTCAAGGACGAGATAAGCCTCGTCATCGCTTGAATACCAGTTGCCCAAATAGCTGTTTCCGATGCAGAAATACTTGTCGTTTTCGCCCGCCTTCTTTACAAGAAGAAGTCCGCTGTTATCTATACTTGCCGTTGCAATTACCGTATCTTCCGAAAGATTCGTCAACGTCGCAACGCCTTCGCTTATAGAGTATTTTCCGCTTTGCTTATCAGTCTTCCAGCTGTAAGACCAAGTCATATCGGCATTGAAAACGTACTTTTCGTTAATGGTTGCCGAACGCTCCCAAGTACCGACGAAGCCGTTTTTATCGGTTTGTTCTGTGCCCGCCTTCGTAAACGCAAGACGGTTGTCTTTCCCCTCGATAACCTCGTTGGTGAAATAAGTTCCGTCGTATACCAAAAGCTCGTTTCCGGAAAGCGCGCCGACAAACCTATACGGCTCGTAGCTCAGCCAAGGCATAGGTCTTTCGTTTTCGCCAATCACGGAATTGCCGGAAAGCCTTGCAAACAACGCGTCGTTAAAAATAAGTTTATCGCCGTCGTATACGTACTTACCGCCGGAAAGTCTTACGTCTAAGTAAGTGAAGGTTGCGTCGGTATTAAGAGTCAACTTAACCGTTCTGCCCGTTGCTTGTTTGAATTCGTAAGTTCCCTCCACTTCGGAATAATCCGCAAAACCTACGTAAATATCTATATTTCTCGTGGGAACGTAGCTGTAATGCACCCTCTTAGTACACTCTTCATCGAAGAAGAATCCGTACGAGGTGTGTCCGACAGCGTCGGCAACTATAGTCTCGTCAATAGAATTTACGAGGTGAGAGCTGAACGAAAAATAGCTTTGGTCCTTAACTTGAACGGGAACAACCTTCGTCTTTGCATTTTTAACGGTGTTGTTACCCAAATAGTTTAAAGTAATTTCGAAGTTTACTTCATCTGCTTGCGCCAAATTCGTCGAAGGATAAGCCCCTTCCTTGATTACCCAGTCCGCATTGTTCCAACCAAGTTTGTTTATGAATTCCACGCTGGTCGGCTCAGCCTCGCCGTCTGAATGCGTATCAACTACCGCATTATCAAACCAAGGTTCACAGCTTGCATACGAATTAAATACGGTAACTGCGTGTACGAAAGCAGTCTTGGGTGAAGCGTAAGCGTATATATCGCCCATTGCACAGTCAGTGTTTTTTCCTTCTGCGTTGAGAATACAAGTCGTAAAACTGTCAGAAATAGTCGTTTCTACACCAACGTACCCGGCTATGCCACCGGCATAAGCAAAATAATCTTCGTCTTCAATTGTAGTTCCGGTATTTTCAAAACTTACGGTAGCTTCAACAAAACCCGTTGAATAGCAGTTTGCAATTGACGAATAATCGCCGAGTCTACCTACTACGCCGCCACAGTGCATCGCTCCGTTGATTTGACATTCCGAATAGCTGTTCATAATCATCGAAGTCGCTCTCTCGTGAGAGGACATTGTATAGCCTACTACACCGCCCGCCATCACGAAGCCGTTGCTCGCAGAAATACGCACTTTCGTATGCACGTATTCCGTGGTGCTGTGATAGTGATATAACGTATTATCCGCTCGATTAATAGTTAAAGACTGCTGAACGCCTACTGCACCGCCCGCATAAGAAAAGTATCCGCTGCCGTAAACGTTTATTATACCTTCGGCACTGCACGCAACCACGTTTGCGCCGCCGGTAACACCAGCTATACCGCCTACGAGGACGTTGCCCCTATCAGAAGACGTGGCGTTGATAGTAAAATTTTTCAAGTTGAGATTTTGTATTATTACGGTCGTCGTAGAAGTACTGAGCTGAACGCAACCAAAAAATCCTACAAAAGTTTGACCGACCGTAGAAATCGTGTAGTTCGAAATCGTATGTCCTTGACCGTCGAATATACCGGAAAAGAACGAGTATTGATCGCTATTTCCGATAACGTCAAGCTGAGCGCCGCCGCAATCAATATCGTTTAAAAGCCTATAGCTGCCCGTTACGTAACTGGGGTAGCCGGAATTGACCATATTTGCAACGGAACGTAAATCCTTCAAACTCGAAACCTTGTAAGGGTTTTCATTAGTGCCGTCGCCTTCAAGCAAGTCCTCTAAAACGGTTGCGTTAATCGTCGTGTCTTCTCCAACGAAATGCGAATACACGCCGTCAGTTGCCGACAATTCTTTGCCGTTAGCTCTAACTTCTACGGTGTCTGCAAGGAAACCGTCCTCGACGACTACCGAAAATTTCACGCTGCTATCTTTATCGACCTTCATTTGGTACTCTGCGACTTCCTTGCCGTCAATAACGTACCAAACGTGTTCGGACAGTTCAAAGTTAACCGTGCACTCGTTATTAACGGTAGTTCCGGGCTCAACTACGCAACCGAAAGCAAACCCTATGCACGCACAAGATACAGCCGCAAGCAAAATCAATAAAAACTTTTTCAACTTCATATAAAACCTCAAAAAAGCACGCAAAAGAAAAGTGAGCACCACTTTTCCCCATAAATTTATTGAAGCGAACTTACGCAAAAAATCTCACCACTTTTTAGGTTGTGCAAAAAGTCCGCAAAATGATACATCGCAATTATACAATATAATAAATCGAAAACGCAACTGATTTTGTCGTATTTTTATAGATTTATTATGGTTTAATTTTTTAATATATAAGGCGCGCTTATACACCGTATTAGAAATATATATAATAGATAAATTTAGCTTATATTTGATGCGGAATTTACCAGTTTTTTCAATTCTTATAAAATGTGAATTTATACATTTATGCAAAATTTATTGTCATTATTCAAGAAAAACCGAGTCGGAAATCCGGCTCGGTTTTTCTTAGAGAGAATATGAAAAAAAGTTGAGTGTAATCGCCTTTAACGCTTGTTATTATACAGCCCGTTTGTGTTAAAAATATGAAAATTTAATGATTTTTCCATTTTTCGAAAATTATTTCCGCAATTTTCAATCCGTCCGCCGCAGAGCTGGTTATTCCGCCGGAATAGCCCGCCCCTTCTCCGCACGGGTATAACCCCTTTACGGAAACACTTTCTCCGTCCGCCCCGCGCAAAATTCTCACGGGTGAAGAAAAACGACTCTCCACTCCCGTTAAAATCGCGTCGGGGTCGGCAAAGCCTTTAAGCCGTCTGTCCATATCGGGGATGGCAGCTTTAAGCGCGTCCGTTGCAATTTTGGGCAACACCGAGTCAAGCGGCGCAAACGCCGTACCCGCCGCATAAGTGGGCTTTACCTCTCCGAACGACGAAGAGGCTCTGTCCTTCAAAAAATCTTTGTAAAGCTGTACGGGGGCTCTATAGTTTCCGCCGCCCGCAGAATACGCCCGCCGTTCTATTTCACGCTGAAATTCCATTCCGTCGAATAGTCCGTCGCCGAAGTCCTCTCTTTTCATCTGCACCATAAGCGCCGAGTTAGAGTTTATTCCGTCGCGGGCGTAAAGACTCATTCCGTTGGTAACCACCTCGCCCTCTTCGCTTGCCGCGGGAATTACTACCCCGCCCGGGCACATACAAAAAGTGAATACCGTCCGTTCGTGTGCATGGGAAACGAGCTTATAGTCGGCAGTCGGCAAAAGTTTGAAATTCTTTCCGTATTGTGCAAAACCGATTTTCTCCGCAAGGTGTTCTATGCGAACCCCGACGGCAAAGTCCCGCGCTTCCATTGCAACGCCGCTTTCGGCAAGCATCTTAAAAGTATCCCTTGCCGAGTGCCCCAACGCTATAACCGCGCAGTCAACCGTCGCTTGCTCCTCTTTACCCGTGTGCAGATTTTTGTGAAAAACGGTACAAATTTTGCCGTTTTTCCGCTCAAACCCAGTAAAAATTTGATTAAAAAGATATATTCCGCCGTGTTCTTCAACGTACTTTCTGATATTTTTAAGCACTAAAAACAGCTTATCACTGCCGATATGCGGCTTGTTTTGGTACGTAATTTCTTCGGGCGCGCCGAATTTTTTAAATATTTCAAGAACCTTTTTATTTAATCCGTCGTGCGTTTGCGTATTAAGCTTTCCGTCCGAAAAAGTTCCCGCGCCGCCTTCACCGAACTGCACGTTCGAATTCGTATTTAAAACCTTATTTTCAAAAAAGTTTTCAATGGTTTTGCGCCTTTCTTCGACGCACTCCCCGCGCTCGATAATAATCGGTTGAACCCCGTGTTCAATCAACTGCAAGGCACAAAAAAGCCCCGCGGGACCAGACCCGATAACGGCAACTTTCGGGGGATTAGCAAGCCTTTCCGCCTCGCGTTCTTCCTCTTGTTTTTCGTCTGAAAAAGCTATTGAATAGACCCAAAAAATATTGTCCTTATCCCGCGCATCAAGCGATTTTTTGAGGATTTTGAAGTATTTTACCCCGTTTTTGAGTCTTTTTTGTGCAATTTTAAACAGCTTGTCCTCGCTTTCGGAAATATGAAGTTTTATATTATCAAGCCTTGTAATCATATTAAATTCTCTTTAAAACAGCATTCGCAACGTGCTGTCCGCTCGTAAACGCCCATTGAAGATTGTACCCGCCGCAGTCGCCGTCCACGTCAAGCACTTCCCCCGCAAAAAACAAATTTTTCACGAGCTTACTTTCAAGCTCGTCCGTCACCTCGTTCATATTTATCCCGCCCTTGGTAACTTGCGCGTAATCGAAACCGAGCGTACCCAAAACGGGCAGAATAAAGTTTTTAAGCGTTTGAGTAATTATTGACGGACTATCCGTTCCGGCTCTTTTTATGACCGCTCTGCCTACTTGATTATGCAAAGTACCCGAAAGAAGCTCGCTTCTTTCATAACCCGCCTTTTTGTGCAATGCAATACTTTTCTCTATCTCATCAAATGAAAAGTCGGGAAGAAATTCAATTGAAAGCGTAACACCTTGCTTGTCCGCCACACACGAGGAAATCGAAAAAACCGCATTACCCGAAACGCCGTAATCGGTAAATATAACGTCCCCGCGCACCGCGTTTAACAATTTCTCGCCGTAAAAAGCCGAAATTTTGCAGTCAACGCGTATGCCCTTTAAGGTTTTAATATGCGAAGTTTCAGTTTTTAACTGAACGAGCGAGGGATAAAGCGGCGTTAAAGTGTGCCCTAAAGAAGTTGCAAGGGCGTATGAGGAACCGTCGGTTTTAAACTGCTTTTGCGCTTTGCCGCCTACGCACAGAACGATTATTTTTGTTTTGATAACTTGACCGCCGCTTCGGCAGACCTCAAACCCGTCCTTTGAATTTTTGATTTTTTCAACCCGCTCGCCCGTGAAAATATCTATCGAAGAATCTTTCAACGAATTCATTAGGTCGTCAACGAGTGCGGAAGCTTGTCTGCCCGCGGGGTACACCCTTCCCTTCTCGTCGGCGGAAAAAAGACAGCTGAAAATCTTTGCCCCTTCATACGGGTCACCGCAAGCGATTTTTTCAACCAAAGCGGTATTACCGCCGTGAAAATGCTCCGCCGTCATTTCAAGGTTTGAAATATTGCCTTGACCGTTGCCCGTTGCGGCAAGCTTTTTACCTAAGCGGTCGCCGGCGTCTAAAAGACATATTTTTAAATTTTTACCACTCTTATTCAGTTGTGCGGCACAAGCAAGCCCAGAGGCGCCTCCGCCTATTATCGTTACGTCGTAGTTCATTATACGAAGATTTTACCAAAAGCCGCGAAGAGTGTCAACATTTAAATTCCGAAAGTATACTTTCAAGTTTTTCAAGGTGAAGAACTTCGTCAGCCAAAATTCTCGCAATAATAGCTTTGACGGGTTCGTTTTTTAACGAGCGCAACATTTTTTTGTAAGCGGCAATCGCACGACGCTCGCCGAGAATATCGTCCTCAAGCATATTTTTAAGCGAACACGAATAAGAAACGTACTTGGTCGAATAAAAGTTGAACGGACAAGCCGGATACTGCGAATAAACGGGTGCTGCACCGAGAGCAAGAACGGTTTCACCCAAAAGGTCAAGATGGCGCATCTCCGCAATAGCTATCCCTTTAAGAACGTCGGCAATTTCACCGTATCCCTTTTTGTTGAAAAAGAAAGAATGGTAAACGTATTGAAGAATTGCGTTCAGCTCCCCGTCGGAAGTTGCGTAAGCGGGGGAAATTATTCTTAGGGTGTAAGCGTCGGGGCAAACGTTTTCCGTTGTGGGATACTGTTCTTCAACTCTTATAGGTTTAGGCATAATACAAACTATGAAAAATCGCCCGAATTTGGTGCTGAAATAACCAAATTGGGGCGATTATGTGTAACATAGTACTTTGCAAAACTCGAAAATTGTATAAAAAGTACTGTTTTTTAAACGTTTAAGACCTTTTTAAGGAACATACCGGTATAGCTGCCGTTTACCGCCGCAACTTGCTCCGGAGTGCCCGTAGCAACTATATTGCCGCCCTTGTCGCCCCCCTCGGGCCCCAAGTCGATAATATAATCGGCGCACTTTATTACGTCTAAATTATGCTCAATAACCAGCACGGTATTGCCGCCGCTTCTGAGCCTTGTGATAATGTTTACAAGCTTTTCAACGTCGTACGAGTGTAAGCCCGTAGTAGGCTCGTCAAGGATATAGATGGTTTTACCGGTACTTCTTTTTGACAGCTCGGTCGCAAGCTTCACGCGTTGCGCCTCACCGCCCGAAAGAGTCGTTGCGCTCTGCCCGAGCTTAATATAGCCCAAGCCCACGTCACACAATGTCGACAGCTTATTGTAAATGGACGTTACGGGTTTAAAGAACTCGGCACCCTCCTCTACCGTCATTTCAAGAACGTCGGATATGCTTTTACCTTTATACTTGACTTCAAGCGTTTCCCTATTGTAGCGTTTACCGCCGCAAACCTCGCAAGGCACGAAAATGTCGGGCAAGAAGTGCATTTCTATTTGTATCATGCCGTCGCCTTGGCAGTGTTCGCATCTGCCGCCCGCAACGTTGAATGAAAACCTTCCGCTTTTGTAACCCTTCTCTTTTGCGTCGGTGGTGGCAGCGAAAAGGTCGCGTATCATAGTAAACACGCCCGTATAAGTTGCGGGGTTGCTTCTCGGTGTTCTGCCTATCGGCTGTTGGTCTATCGCAATTATTTTATCGAAGTTTTCAAGCCCTTCAAAGCCCTCAGCATTGCCCGTAAGCTGACGAGCGCCGTTCAACTTGTTTGCAAGATAAGGATAAATTATTTCGTTCACAAGGCTTGATTTGCCGCTGCCCGAAACGCCCGTAACCGCCGTTATAAGCCCGACGGGAATATCAACTGAAATATTTTTTAAATTATTCTGCTTGCAGCCTTTAACCTTCAACCACCTATCCCCTACCGGTTGACGGACGGCGGGCACTTCGATTTTTCTTCTGCCCGCAAGGAAGTCACCGGTTATAGAGCGCGGTTCGTTCATAATTTCTTCAATGGTGCCGCTTGCAACTACTTCACCGCCATGAACTCCCGCATATGGACCTATATCTACGATATAGTCTGCGGCGCGCATAGTATCCTCGTCGTGCTCGACTACTATGAGCGTATTACCGAGGTCACGCAAGCCCAAAAGTGATTTTAAAAGCTTCTCGTTGTCGCGCTGGTGTAAGCCTATGCTCGGCTCGTCAAGAATATATAAAACGCCCGTTAAAGCGCTTCCTATCTGGGTTGCAAGGCGGATACGCTGGCTCTCACCGCCGGAAAGAGTTGCAGCACTGCGGGAAAGGGTTAAATAGCCCAGACCGACGTTTCTGAGAAAGCTGAGTCGACTGTCGATTTCCTTTATTATGCTGTCGGCTATCATATGCTCGGTCTGCGTGAAGAATGAAAAATCCGTAAAAGATTTCAAGTCGTCCACTGCCATATCGCATACTTCCGCAATATTTTTGCCGCCTACAGTTACGGCAAGCGCCTCTTTTTTAAGTCTTTTGCCGTGGCACACGGGGCAGTCCGAAGTACGCATATAGCGCTCTATATCCCACTTAACGCCCTCTGAAGAAGTTTGGTTGTATCTGCGCTGTAGGTTGGTTACGAAGCCCTCCCACGACTTCTCGTAGCTTCCGGAAAAGTGATAAGCGTTGTATTGCATTTCAATTCTTTCGCCGCCGTTGCCGTACATAAGCATATCGTAAACGCTTTTCGGCAGCTCGGATACGGGAACGTCAAGTGAAAACCCGTACACCTTTGCAAGCGAAGAAAGATACATTTGGGTTATTGTAGAACTGTCTAAATTCCAACCGCTTATTTTTATCGCGCCCTCCCTTAAAGTTTTGGACTTATCGGGGCATATAAGGTCGGGGTCTACTATTTGTTTAAATCCTAGCCCCGAGCATTCGGGACACGCACCCCACGGTGTATTGAACGAGAACAGCCTTGGTTCGATTTCTTCAATAGATATGCCGCAATCGGGGCAAGCGTATTTGGAAGAATACAGCTCCTCATTTCCGTCGCAGTCTATAACCACAAGTCCGTCAGCAAGGTTTAAAGCGTTTTCCAAGCTGTCGGAAAGGCGTTTTAAAATACTTTCCTTTATAACGAGCCTATCCACAACGACAGAAATATTGTGGCGGATATTCTTTTCAAGGTGTATTTCTTCTTGTAAGTCGTAGATTATTCCGTCGATTTTGACGCGGCCGTAACCGCCTTTTTTGTAAGAGGCAAGCTCTTTTACGAACTCACCCTTTTTACCGCGCACGACGGGCGCTTCAACCATTATTTTGCTGCCCTCGGGCATAAGCATAACTCTGTCCGCGATTTCGTCAACGGTCTGACGGCGAATTTCTCTGCCGCACTTGGGGCAATGAGGAACGCCTACGCGCGCAAACAGAAGACGGAAATAGTCGTAAATTTCCGTTACCGTACCAACCGTTGAACGGGGATTGTGCGAAGTAGTTTTCTGGTCAATAGAAATTGCGGGTGAAAGCCCGTCTATAAGCTCTACGTCGGGCTTTTCCATTTGCCCTAAGAATTGACGGGCATAGGACGATAGGCTTTCTATATACCGCCTTTGTCCCTCGGCAAATATGGTATCGAACGCCAAAGTCGATTTTCCGCTGCCCGAAAGCCCCGTAAACACCGTAAGCGTATTGCGGGGAATGTGAACGTCGATATTTTTAAGGTTATTTTCTTTTGCGCCTTTAACGAATATTTCTTCTTTCATTTCTTTTTGATTTTCAATAATTTTTTCTTTAATTCCGAAATCGTATCACGGATTTCTATCGCCTTTTCAAAGTCAAGCTGAGCGGACGCAACCTTCATTAACGCCTTTAACTTTTCTATCTCTTGAGGGATTTCCGAAGGCTTTATATCGTCGGCAACAGTCTTTTTACCCGTTATCCCTATGGAATTTTTAACTTCCTTTATAATGGTTTTAGGGACAATTCCGTGTTCTTCGTTATATTCTGTCTGAATTTTACGGCGGCGGTTAGTTTCGTCAATGGCGCGGCGCATACTGCCCGTTACGCTGTCCGCGTACATTATAACCCGCCCTTCGGCGTTTCTTGCCGCCCTACCTATGGTCTGAACCAACGAAGTTTCACTTCTCAAAAAGCCCTCTTTGTCGGCGTCGAGAATAGCAACGAGCTTGACTTCCGGTAAATCCAAGCCCTCTCTTAAAAGGTTTATACCGCAAAGAATATCGAATTCTCCGCTCCTTAGCCCGTTAACGATATCAATACGCTCTAATGCGTCTATGTCGCTGTGCATATAGCGTACTTTAAGCCCGTGTTCCTTTAAATAGTCCGTAAGGCTTTCAGCCATTCTCTTCGTCATTGTGGTTACAAGCACCCTTCCGCCGCTTGCAATAACACCCTTAGCTTCGCCGAGCAAATCGTCAATTTGGGTCTTCGTTGGACGGATTTGCACTTCGGGGTCAAGTAGCCCCGTGGGGCGGATAATCTGTTCCACCACGTTGCCCGCTTGCTCCATTTCGTAAGGCGCTGGCGTTGCCGAAACACATATAAGCTGAGGAACGCGTTCGTCAAATTCTTCGAACGTCAATGGGCGGTTATCGTATGCGGATTTAAGGCGGAAACCGTAACCTACGAGGTTTTCTTTGCGGGAGCGGTCGCCGTGATACATGGCGCGTATTTGCGGTATCGTCATATGGCTTTCGTCAATAAATACGAGAAATTTACCCGCGGGGAAATAGTCTAAAAGCGTGAACGAAGGCTCGCCCGGCGAACGCCCGTCGAAGTAGCGGCTGTAATTTTCAACACCGCTGCAATAGCCGATTTCACGCATCATTTCCAAGTCGTAAGTGGTGCGCTGTTCAAGGCGTTGCGCTTCGAGAAGCTTGCCCTCATCTTTAAAAGCTTTTACCTCGTCGAACATATCTCGCTCTATCATAGATAGAGCGGACTGCATTTTATCGCTGCCGACGGCGTACTGGCTTGCGGGGAAAATGAGTATATGTTTAAGCTCTGAAATAACGTTGCCGGTGAGAGCGTCCTCTTCGCAAATTCTGTCTATTTCATCGCCGAAAAACTCTACGCGGATGGCAATTTCAGAATTGCTTGCGGGGAAGATTTCAACCGTATCCCCGCGAACGCGGAACGACGAACGCTGAAAATCAATATCACGTCTTGCATACTGAATTTCTACGAGTCGGCGAATGAGCGCGTCGCGCTCCATTTCCATACCGGGGCGAAGCGAAATTGCAAGGCGGAAATATTCTTCGGGCGCACCCAAGCCGTAAATGCAGCTTACCGATGCAACGACGATGACGTCCTCCCTCTCGCCCAAAGAACTCGTGGCAGAGTTACGGAGCTTGTCTATTTCGTCGTTCAAGCTCATGTCCTTCTCGATGTAGGTATCGGTTGAAGGAATGTAGCTTTCGGGCTGATAATAGTCGTAATAGCTGACGAAGTATTCAACGCGGTTGCGGGGGAAAAATTCCTTAAACTCGTTGCAAAGCTGTGCGGCAAGCGTCTTATTGTGGGCGATAACGAGGGTCGGACGGTTAACGTTTTTAATTACGTTAGCCATAGTAAACGTTTTCCCGCTGCCCGTAACGCCGACGAGAACTTGCGTCCTAATTCCGTCAAGAACTCCCTCTGTCAGACTTTCAATAGCTTGCGGCTGGTCGCCCGTGGGATTAAATTTTGAATGTAATTCAAACTTCATACCATTTGAAATTATAACCCAAAATTAAATTATTTACAAGTATTTACGCGCTGTTTTTTTACAAAAAACAAACTTTTGTTTATTTGATTTAATTAAAAATAAAATAAGCCCCCGCCGTTCATTGGCGGGGGCTTTTATTATTCGTTAAGATAACTTTTCAAGAAGCTTGAGGTCGATACCTCTATCGCCTATCTTGATAATTTCTACTTTGACCGTATCGCCGACGTTTACTACGTCTTCGATTTTTTCAACACGCTTGTTGGAAAGCTGCGAAATGTGAATACCGCCGTCCTTGCCGGGCGCGAATTCTACGAACGCGCGGGAAGGAATGATTCTTACGACCGTACCGATATACATATCACCGACTTCGGGGTCACGCGCAATGCTCATTACGATGGCCTTCGCCTTTTCAGCGTTCTCAATAGGACCTACGCAAGAGATATAACCTCTACCGCTATCGTCCTCGTTGAACTCGATTTGGGTGTTGGTTTCTTCCATAATCTTCTTGATTACGCAGCCTTGCTTGCCGATAACGTCGCCGATTTTGTCGGGGTTGATTTCAAAGCTGAGAATCTTAGGCGCGTAAACGGAAAGCTGAGGTGCAACTGCGGGAACGCATTCAAGCATTTTAGAAAGGATAAACTGTCTACCCTCGTTCGCTTGATTGATTGCCGTGTGCATGATTTCTTCAGAAATACCTTTGATTTTGATATCCATCTGAATTGCCGTAATACCCTTCGTGGTGCCGGCAACCTTGAAGTCCATATCGCCAAGGAAGTCTTCCAAGCCTTGAATATCGGTCATTACCTTGAATTCGCCGGTTTCTTGATTCTTAATAAGACCCATAGCAACGCCCGCAACGGGTGCTTTGATGGGAACGCCGGCGTTCATAAGCGCCATAGTAGAGCCGCAAACGGAAGCCATTGAAGACGAGCCGTTGGAGCTTGTTATATCGTTTACCACGCGGATAGCGTAAGGGAAAGAATCTTCGTCGGGAAGAACGGGGATCAAAGCGCGTTCTGCAAGTGCGCCGTGACCGATTTCACGTCTACCGGGTGAACGGAGCGCCTTAGCTTCGCCCGTGCAGTAGCCGGGGAAGTTATAGTGGTGCATATATCTTTTTGAAACTTCTTCGTCAAGTCCTTCAAGCTTCTGCGCTTCGCCAAGCATACCGAGGGTGCAAGTCGTAAGAGTCTGTGTTTGTCCTCTCGTGAATACGGCGGAACCGTGTGCACGGGGAAGAACTCCTTTCTCACACCAAATGGGACGAACGTCTTTAAGACCTCTGCCGTCGGGGCGGATACCCTTATCGAATATCTTCGCACGAACTTTTTCCTTGGTGAGGTAATAAAGGCTGTCCTTAATTTCACGCTTGTTATCGGGATAGATTTCAGCGAAGTGCTCTAAAATTTCTTTTTCAGCTTCGTCTTGTCTCTTTTCTCTTTCTTGTCTGTCGAAAGTATCGATAGCCCAGTCTATTTTCGCGGAAGCGTATGCGCGAACTTCTTTGTCAAGCTCTTCGGGAATATGATAAAGTTCGATTTCAAGCTTGGGCTTGCCGACTACGGGAACGATTTTATCTTCGATAAATTCGCAAATCTTCTGAATTTCTTTGTGCCCGTACATAATTGCGCCGACCATCTCGTCGTTGGTAACTTCGTTTGCGCCCGCTTCAATCATCAAAATAGCGTCCTTAGTGCCCGCTAAGTTCAAATGAATTGCGCTCTTTGCGCGCTGAGCCAAATCGGGGTTGATAACGTACTTGCCGTCTACCATACCTACGACAACCGAGCCCGTGGGACCAGCCCAAGGAATATCGGAAATTGCAAGTGCGACGGAAGAACCTATCATAGCGAGGGGCTCGGGTGAAACGTCGGGTTCAACCGAAAGCGCTTGTGCCGTAACGACTACGTCGTTAAAAAGTCCCTTAGGGAACAACGGACGAAGGGGTCTGTCGATAAGTCTTGCAGTCAAAATTGCCTTATCGCTTGCCCTACCCTCACGCTTTTTAAAGCCGCCGGGAATTTTGCCGATAGCGTACATTTTTTCTTCGTAGTCAACTTGCAGAGGGAAGAAATCCATACCTTCTCTGGGTGCTGCCGACATACATACCGATACCATAACGGCGGTTTCGCCGCATCTTACAAGGCACGAGCCGTTGGTCTGTTCGGCGTATTTGCCCGTCTCGATAACGACGTCTCTTCCGCCTACTTTGAGTGTAAATTCTTTGTAGTTCATCTCTGTCTCCTTTTCTTCTTGTGTCCATAGCGCTTGCTATGAACGATTTTTTAAGCAAAAAAGAGCGCGTTAAAGTGCGCTCTTTTTGTTACTTTCTGAGTCCTAATGCCGCAACTATAGCACGGTATCTTTCGATATCCTTGCTTTTAAGATAGTCTAAAAGACCGCGACGACGGCCAACCATCTTTAAAAGTCCGCGACGTGAATGGTTATCGTGGATATGCTCTTTAAGGTGTTCGTTGAGGTGATTGATTCTTTCGGTTAAAAGTGCAATCTGCACTTCGGGCGAACCGGTATCCCCTTCCTTAGTAGCGTATTTTGCGATAATTTCTTGCTTTTCCATTTAATTTATCCTCCTATGGAAATATTTGCGGGAAACAAAGCTCGGCGTTGAGTGTTCGCGCGGCTTTGAAACCGTATCGAAAATTATTTTAGCACTATAAATTGTAAAAAGCAAACGATTTGAATAATATTTTTAAAAATATTAGTACAAGCCCTTTACTTAAACAGCTTGCTTCTTTTTTCAATGATTTCGTCGATTTTGGAAAGATAGGTCGGAATGTCCTTAGGGGCGGCGTAGCGTTCGATTCTGTCCTCGTCCCCGAAATAACGTTTGGAAATTGCGTTTGCGCCTACGGCGACGTTGGAAGTTATTTCCTCCATCGTGTCAATATTGTATACGCACGCTTTATCGGGCTTAGCCCAACCGACGTTTTCCAACCCGCCAGCTTGATACTTCTGGCGGTAAAGATAGTAAGGCTCGTACCCCGCTTGCGTAAGAAGTTCGCGGGAAAGATTAATCATTTCTTCTATGCCCTTTACGTTCAACTTCTTGGTTTCTTCTTTCAATTTTGCACCGCTCTTTAACGAAAGCGTGTGAACGGTTATATTTGCGGGATTTAGCGAGATAGCCGTCTTTATTGAATTTTCAAAATCTTCGGGCGTTTCGTCAGCAAGTCCCGCAATCAAATCAAGGTTAATATCGAAGCCGAATTTTGCCGCCGTTTCATACGCTTGAACGGTTTGGGCGGAAGTGTGTTTTCTGCCTATTTTTTTAAGGGTTTCGTCGTTGAAAGTTTGTGGATTCACGCAAATTCGCGTTACGCCGAAATCTTTTGCGGTTTTCAATTTTTCTTCGGTAAAAACGTCGGGTCTACCCGCCTCTACCGTGTACTCCAATTTTTTATCGAAAAGTGCGTTAATTGCGGCATATATGGGGGTCAATTGAAAATTTTCAAGCACGAAGGGGGTGCCGCCACCGACGTAAATACTGCGTAAATCAGTAAGAAAAGGTTTGACGGAATTCAGCTCTTTTACAAGACAATTTACGTAATTTTCTATATAGATTTTCGTCTTTTCGATAGGGGCGGTAATGAACGAACAATAGTCGCATTTGGTTGGGCAGAACGGTATACTTACGTATAAATCTTGCCCTCCCTTTTTATACGTTCCGCTCTGCGCTTTTATAATGCGGGACACGAGGGCAGTATTATCTTCGGACACACACATTTTCTTAAACAGCTCTTCGAAGCTTGCGCCCGACGAAATCTCCGTATAAGCAAGTTTAGTGGGACGTATGCCCGTAAGCGCACCCCAAGGAAGGTCACCTTTAAATTTTGAAAGAACCTTGTAAAAAGCGAGCTTTGCCGAGCGCTTTGCAAGGCGTTTGAAAACCAAATCGTTTCCCGCCTTATACTCCTCTTCAAAGTCGTAAAACTCGCCGTTATATTCTATTGAGTTTAAAAATCTACCGCCCGAGCATGAAAAATAATGCGTAAAATCTTCGTCCTCCGCGTCAAAAGCGCGGATTACGAGCATTATTTCGTCATACAAGCCTATGCTGTTTGTATTTAGCATTTTAATACCTTAGATACGGATTATAGGAGCGTTCGCGTGAAAGCGTGCTGTCTTCACCGTGTCCGCAATAAATTTTGTAATCGCCGTCAAGTGCGGCAAGCTTTTTGATACTGTTTATTAGCTGTGAAAAGTTACCCGTTGGCAAGTCCCATCTTCCTATACTGCCGCGAAATAGTGTGTCGCCCGTAAAAAGAGCATTTTCGGTAAGATAGCAGCAACTGCCCGCCGTATGCCCCGAAGTTTCCAAAATCTTAAAGCCTATTCCGCAAAGGCTTACTTCTTCCCCGTCCTTAAACGTTCTGGCTATTTCAAACTGCGGAACAGTTACGCCGCCGAATATACTTAAATATTCTTTACTGAAAATTAAGTCTTTTTCGCGTTCGTTGCAGCATATGTGGGCACCTTTCGCAAAAAGTTCGCCGCAAGCACCAACGTGGTCGAAGTGCCCGTGCGTGAGTAAAACGAACTTGCAGACAAGCCCGTTTTTCTCTAAAACCTCTATAACGTTATGCCCCGAAGGGTCTATTACTACAGCCGTTTTTTTGTCGGCAGTTAAAACGTAAGAATTGCTTAAATATTCAAGCGGTAATACTTTTATAACTTGCATATCTATAAAATCAATTTGTCGTTCTGTACACGTCCAGCACGCGCTTATCGCGCTTTAAACGGTTAATTAATAGGTCTATATCAGAGCGCTTATTAAGCTTTATTCGCACGTCAACTTCCGCCAAATTGTCCTTATTTATTCTGCCGCTGATTTGCGTGAACGAAAGGCGCATTGCCGCGATTTCCGAGATTACGTAAGCCGTAACACCGTCGTAGTTGTCTGAAATAACTTTTATATCTGCAAGGAAATCAGTATCAATGTCACCCGTCCACTGCGCGGGCTGCAAGCGGTTTTTATCCGCGTCGGACAAATTCGTACAGTCGGCACGGTGAACTATTACTCCTCTCCCGCGCGAAACGAATCCGACGATATCGTCACCGGGAACGGGGTTGCAACAGTGTGCAAAGCGAACCAAGAGACCACTCATACCCTTGATAGTTACACTGCCAGCTGGCGTGTGTTTTAGCTTGCCAGAATCAACTACTTCAACGGGCTTGGGCATTTCTTTCTTGTAGTAGTCAATCAGTTTAAAGATGACTTGATTAACGCTGACAGCTCCGTAACCGACGGACGCCATCATCTCGTTCACAGAACTGAAAACAAGCTTGTTTGAAAGCTTTTTGAAGGAGCTTTCAGTTAGCAAATCGTTGAGGTTATACCCCTTACGCTTTGCCTCTGCTTCAAGCATCGCTTTACCGGTCTTGGCGTTTTCCTCCTTCATTTCACGCTTGAAAAACTGCCTTATCTTGGCGCGTGCCGAACCGGATTTGACGAATTTAAGCCAATCCCACGAAGGTCCGCGAGAGTTTGACTGCGTGAGGATTTCAACCACGTCACCCGTTGTTAGCGTGGAATTGAGTGCAACCATTTTGCCGTTTACCTTAGCGCCAACGCATTTGTTTCCGACTTCGGAGTGAATTGCGTAAGCGAAATCAACGGGTGTTGCTTCCAACGGAAGCGAAATAACTTTACCGTGCGGAGTGAAAACCAAAAGCTCGTTATCGTACAAGTCGTTTTTTAAGCTGTCAACGAATTCTTTTGATTCGTTTAAGCTTCCTTGCCAATCCATAACGTCGCGTATCCAAGAAAGACGGGCGTCGAAGTTGGTTTCCTTTGCTTCGACAGAACCCTTTTCTTTGTACTTCCAGTGCGCGGCGATACCGTATTCAGCCATCTTATGCATTTCGTAAGTGCGTATTTGAATTTCAAAGAACTGCCCGAAATTGGTTACTACGGTTGTGTGTAAGGACTGATACATATTGCGCTTAGGCGTTGCGATATAGTCCTTAATTCTACCCGGTACGGGCTTCCACTTCATATGGATTTTACCCAAAATTTCATAGCACTCGTCGGTGCTGTCGACGATTACACGCGTTGCCGTTAAATCGTAAATCTGGTCAAGGGTTTTGCCTTGATTTTTCATTTTTCGGTATATGGAATAGAAGTGCTTAGGTCTGCCGATAACTTCGCCCTTAATGCCGCTTTCTTTCAAAATTCCTTTGATTTCCGCAACTACGAAGTCAACGAAAGACTTCCTTTCCTCCAACTTTTGGTGAATGTTAGTAACCAAAAATTCGTAGGCTTCGGGGTCAAGGTATTTAAGGCATAAATCTTCAAGCTCACACTTTATTTGCGAAATACCGAGTCTACCCGCCAAGGGCGTGAAAATTTCCAAAGTTTCCTTGGCGATTCTTTGCTGGCGCTCGTTGGAAAGGAAGTTCAACGAACGCATATTGTGCAGTCTGTCCGCAAGCTTGATGATGATAACGCGTACGTCGTTAGCCATAGCGACGAAAATTTTTCTGAAATTTTCCGCGTCTTCTTCCTCGTGCGTGCGGAAATGAATTTTATCGAGTTTCGTTACGCCGTCAACCAAGGTCATAATCTCTTTGCCGAAACGGCGCAAAATATCGTCTTCCGTGGCGGGCGTATCCTCTACGACGTCGTGAAGAAAGGCTGCGGCAACCGTGGGCGTATCGAGTCCCAAATCAACTAAAATTTCGGCAACGGCGCACGGGTGCATAAAGTACGGTTCGCCCGAGGCGCGCTTTTGCCCGTTGTGCATCTCCCTTGCGTAGTTGTGCGCTGAAAGAAGGAGCGCGTAGTCTTCGGCTGAATAGTTCTTTTTGATTTTATCAATAACGTCCAAAATGCTCCTCCTTTATTTCCTTTACCATATTATATAATGATGAATTTTCAAGTTTACTTTTTACCCCGCGGACGACCTCTAATCTGCCGCTATTGAACGTAATTAACGAAAGTTGTTCAAACACTTTTAAGGCAAAGAAAACTTGCAATTTGTTACCGAGATTATTGCGTTTTGCAACTTCTTCCGCGCAAGCACCCTCAAGATTTGAAGCGTTTGCCGAAATTTGTGCAAAAACGTTCAACAGTTCTTCCCTATCGCAGTTAAGCTTGTTTATAACGCGCGAGGCGGGTGCGTTTTCAACCACTTCCACATTACCTAAAATGCCAAGCCTTGTAGCGCACTTGGGGTTATCTAATACTATTACCCTTTTGTAGCCGCTCAAATCAGTCTCACCCGTAGGTGCAACCAAAATCGAAGTATGAAAACTTTTTGACGACGGCAAAAACATATCTGCGTCAAGGTTGCCGGAATTATTATAAGAGTTTATGGCAGTGTTATCCCAAGAAATAAACACCGTGCCCGCCGCTTTGTTTTTCATTAAATTCTCGACTTCGGCGTGGGAAATTGCCGAGATATTGCAGTCATATTTTTCGTTTGAAAGCGTTTCGATAAGTGAGAACGCCATTTCATCCTCGGCGTAAGCCCTTGCGTCGTTGCCGTAAACCACGTCCCTAACGAAACCTTTAATATACTCTTTACCGCGGAAAGAGGATACGTTGTATTCGAAGATTAGCTTTTTAGGCGCCGCACTTGATAGCAGTTTCGCATATTTGCTGCCGCCGAAATACATAAGTTCAAGCTTAAGATTTTTAATAGATAAGTGTGGCGACAAAGGTTTTACGGGGCGAACGGAAAGCGCCGTTTCATCCGCAACGAACATCGGGCGACGGTTGCCCACACCAAACGGTTCAAGGCACTCCATTTCCTTGACGAGCTTTTGCGAATATTCTTCGGACAGCTTGCCGTTAACGTACACCGTGGGAATAAAATCTTCGTCGGTGTAACGCGCCGTCATATACTCTTCAAGGGCTTTATAAAGGTTGTCAAAATTGTCTTCAGTTACGTTTACGCCCGCCGCCTGCGAGTGCCCGCCGAATTCCGTCAAATATTCTTCGCACGCCTTTAACGCTTCGAAAATGTTTACACTCTCTACAGAACGCGCCGAGCCTTTAAGCATATTGCCGTTCTTAACGAACAAAATCGCGGGGCAAGAGAACTCTTCCGCAAGCCGTGCGGCAACAATACCGACGAAGCCGGAGTTCCAACTTTCGTTGCATAGAAGAATAATTTTACCGCAAGTTCCCTTCTCTTTAATCATTTCCTTCGCGCTTAAATACAGCTCGTCACAGCATTTCTGCCGCTCGATATTGTAAGCGGTAAGCTTTGCGGACAAATCAAAAATTTTGTTTTCGTCAGTTTCGTTGAAAAGGGCAAGCGCGGCTTTTGCGTCACCCATTCTTCCCGCCGCATTGATTTTGGGCGCAAGCGTAAACGCAAGCGTCTGGGCGGTTATAGCATCCGCTTTGTTTAAAAACTGCTGATAGCATTTGGAAGGATTATCGCGGATAATCTTCAAGCCCTCGTGCACGATGTCGCGGTTTTCGCCCGTCAAAGGCACGCTGTCCGCTACCGTGGCTATTGCGGCAAAATCAAGGTATTTATAGGCACTTTCGCCGTTTAAGGCGCAACCGACTTTAAAAGCGACGCCCGCACCGCACAAATTATCGTAAGGGTATCCGTCGTTAAATTTGGGATTTATACATATGCACTTAGGTATAACGTCGGGTAGCTCGTGGTGGTCGGTAACTATAACTTCCGCACCTAATTCTTTTAAATACTCTACTTCTGCCGCGCAAGATATTCCGCAGTCAACGGTAATAAAAAGCTGTGGAAAGTATTCGTCGAAAATATCGTCTATAGTCTTTTGTGAAAGCCCGTAGCCGTTAGTTCTTTCGGGCACGAAAATTATAGGCTCTATGCCGAAATCCTTCAAGACGTTGCCCATAATGGTTGAAGCGCAGATGCCGTCCGCATCGTAGTCGCCGTAGACAACGACGGACCATTCTTCGTCTCTAGCTTGCGTGATAAGGTCTACTGCTTCTTGCATACCGCTCATTTTAAAGGGTGATACGAAATGGGCTTTTGACGGGTGCATAAAGACTTCTATCGCGCTTTTATCCCGCACGCCTCTGCCGTAGAGAATTTTTACCGTTTCTTCGCACAGATTGCACTCTTTGGCAAGACGGCGCACGTTATTTAATTGTTCTGCCGAGAATTCAAACTCCGGTAAAATTCTTTTCATATAAGTTTATCCGTGACACACAAAAAGGCGGGTTGCCCCGCCTAAGTTTTGCAAATTTATTTTTTAGTGGATTTCGCCGCTTTCGTGCGCGATTTCGCCTTTAAGCCGTCGCCTATAAGTTTAAATCTTGAATACACTGACGGAACGAATAACGCCGTGCCGTAAGCGCAAGATACGAAGCTTATAAACGAGCAAAGAACGGCTGAAATTATCGTAAGCGGTGAAAGCGAGCTTATTGACAAAAGTATGAACGCAACTACGGATACCGTGGCAAGGCAAGCGGGCATAACCGTATTTATAACGAAACTTTCGTCTGCCGTTTTATCAACGATTTCAAAGGCGGTAAGCTTTTTCAAGTCTTCGTCCTTGAAGTTCTTTCTCATTCTGTCGAAAAGGAAGCAAGTTCCTATCATCGTAAGAATGACGGTGATTACCGCGAAGGTTGCAATCGACGAGCCTACGGGGATACGCGTAAGCGCCATAATCATAAGGAACAATGCTAAGTTATGCAAGTCCGCAAGAATTGCGCCAAGAGCCATCGTAAGCTTGTAGCGAATTACGAAATAAACGAAGTGGAAAACTATGCAAGCGGAAATTGCGATTGCCGCCATAGCAATAGCTTTGCCGCCGCCAAGAATCGTATTGGCAGTGCTTGCAACAGCGTAGTTATACGCAACGGCTGCTTCATCCACTTCTTCGGCAAGCTTTGAATTGATAGCCTTTTCGGCATTTTTAAGTTTGCCGCCGTCCGTTGAATTGACGAATTTGTAAATTACTGTGCCGCCCGTTTTGGTATCGCCGACGACGACTTGGTAACTGTTAACGCCTTCGTTTGAAAACGCAGTTTCGCAGATTTGTTTAACGTGGTCAACGGGTTCTTCCTCTTTACCGCTGAAGTCGGTATTAACGTAAGTCACAGTTACGCTTTGATAGTTTGCGTACTCGTCACCGTAATTGAAGAAGCCGTTTGCAACGCTTTGACAAATTATTCCCACAAATAACCCGATAGCGATTATTGCAGAGGAAATAATTATAAACAAGTGCATTTTGGAGGAAAGCTTGAAATTAGTCTTCATCGTCTAACACCTCCCTTTTATAGCCGCAGAACTTGAACTTGTCCTTTACGGGTGAAGATATTACGAACCACATAAATCTCGTGAACCAATGAAGTACGTAAGAAGCAATCGTTGCAATGAAAAGTATCAACCCGCAAGCGGCAAGCTCGCCCGTGCAAATAAGCGCAAACAGAGCCGCAGCCACAAGAATAACGATATGCAAATCAAGTATCGTGGTAAGGGATTTTTTGTAGCCCGTTTTGACGGAAGCTTGAATGGTTCTGCCGGTCAAGGTTTCCTTTCTTACCGCTTCGAATACGCGGAAGTTCGAGAAAGTTAGAAGCGCAAGTCCCAAAACGAGGATAAACGCGCCCGCAACCGTGAGCTGGATACCCGTAAGCAAAATCGCCGTAATCATTATCGCAGAGAAGGCAACCGCGATTAAACCGTTGACTAAGCCTAGTTTTTTATATTTTACAACCGAGATTGCGATTGCGCCGATAAGCGCCAACAACAATAATACGAACAGCCATACAACCGCGCTTTCGCCAAACGAAGGCGTAATTGCGATAACTTCCGTCTTCTCGCCGTTATGATTGTAATTGTTGGTAAGGGTGTTGCCGTTGATAACGGAATCAAGGACTATCGAATAATCTTTTGCGGAAGCCTCACCTACTTGGAAATTAAGAGTTTTGCCGGTAATGTTTTCACCGTAAGTAAGTTGAAGCCCGATACAAGTTTTACCAACGAAGAAATAACCGGTACCGTCCGAAAGATTTCCGATAATGTTATTTAAGTTTTTGTAACCTTCGTCGTTGAGTTTAATTTGGACAACGTGGTTGCCGCCCACGCCGTAATAATTTGCGCCGCTGAAGAAGGTTTCAAAGCCGTTATAAGAAACGGGAATAATCGTTTTAGCAGTATCTTCTTGTCCGTTTTTAAGATCAAGCTCGCCACTCAAGGTAAGGTACTTTATCGTATTACCTATCTTGGTAAGTTCTTCACTGCGTGCAGTCGCGTCGTATCCTTTGAAAGCCGAATAGGTAAAGTTCGTAGGAACGGATACCTTTATAACGTAGCCGTCCACCACGCTTACGGAATATTTGGAATAACCCTTTTGTGCAAACCTTGCGGAGATTATCTCGGCATCCTTTGCAACGCTGCCCAACAAAGCTTTATCGGGACCGTATTGTTCGTTCTCGACGAATACGCTTGCACTTTCAGCATCTGCAGTCGGATGAGGGTTATAACCGCTCATATATTCTTCTCTGTTCGGATTCCCTTCATCGTTCACTACGCTCCAATAATCCGACGGTGAGATTACGCCTTCGGGATAAAACAGCGCGTACGCTTCGCCCGTGAGGTCGCTTCCCATATGAATGGAGCTTATAAAAGAATTGTATCTTTCAACCTCGTTAAGCGGGCAAGATATTGTAGCAAAAAGCGATAATATGAGAACTGCCGCAACGACAAGTGCAGTTATAATCGCCGATTTTACTTTACCCATCTCTACTCCTATATAATTCCCGCATCAAGTAAATTCTTTATGCGGTGCCTTAATACCAAAATTTTAACTTACTATATTATAGTAAATAATTTTTAAGCCGTCAATAAATTTACTAAGCTAACGGGCTATTTTTGTGTTTTTTTATGCGCCAAGGAGTGCATAGCGCATTCAATACGCTTTTTCATCATCTCGCAAGTGAGTTTATAGGGCTTATTTATATCTCCCTCGAAATGATAATTGTTTGCACTGCAACCGCCGCTGCATATAAATTTTGCGTAGCAGTCACCGCATTCTTCCCTCGTGAAAAGGCAAGACGACGCAAACTTGTCCCTTATGGCTTTATCAAGCTTGCCCTCGTACACGTTGCCCATTAAAAAGTCCTTATCTCCCGCAAATTGGTGGCAAGGATAAATATCACCGTTCGGTGTTACGGAAAAATATTCGTTACCCGCTCCGCAAGCCGAAACGCGCTTTTGAAGGCAAGTGCCCCCTTCCAAATCCACGTTGAAATGGAAGAAATTAAAGCCTTCGCCCTTGTCGTACTTTTCAAGATACTTATCGCAAAGGTTTTCGTACTCTTTTAAGACGGTGGGAATATGCTCTTCCTTTATCGCCAAATCGTCGATGTCGGTTACGACGGGCTCCATAGAAATACTGTCAAACCCGCTTTCCGCAAGGAAAATTACGTCCTTTGAAAAATCGAGATTTTTAGCCGTAAAGGTACCGCGCACGTAGTAGTGCTTGTTCCCGCGCGACCGGACGAAGTTTTTAATTTTATCAATAACCAAATCGAAGCTGCCCTTGCCGTTCTTGGTCTTTCTTATGGCGTCGTGCACTTCCTTTCTGCCGTCGATGGATAAAACTACGTTCTCCATTTCGCGGTTGAAAAAGTCGATTGCGTCGTCGTCCAAAAGAAGGGCGTTCGTAGTCGTGGTAAAAAGGAACTTTTTACCCGCCTTATCGCCTTGTTCACGGGCGTAAGCAACCACGTTTTTTATGGTCTGCAAACACATCAAAGGTTCCCCGCCGAAGAAGTCAACTTCCAAAACCTTTCTTTTACCGCTGTTTTCTATAAGAAAATCTATTGCTTTTTTAGCGGTTTGCTCACTCATAAATTCGCGGGCGGAATGATACGCGCCCTCGTCGGCAAAACAGTAGCGGCAACGAAGGTTGCAATCGTGGCAAATATGAAGGCAAAGCGCCTTTACTTCCGAAGATTTTAAGGGATAAGTTTTAATTTCTTCACGCAAAAAAAGTCCCTGCTCTTTTAAAGATGCAAGGTCGCTTTCTATTTCGGCAATTTTTTCTTCTGAAAGCTCGGGCATTTGCCCTACTTTTTCGTACTTTGCCTTTACGTAGTCCGCAGTAAGCTCGTCGCATTCGTGCAAGCTGCCGCTCCCGCTATCGTAAATATAGCGCTTATCTTTGTAATTGAAAACGTGTACCATTTAAGACGAAAAGGAGCAGAGAATTTTCTGCTCCCAACCTTATATTTTAGTTGTTCTTTTCGGGGTTTTGTTCTCTCGTTACCCTTTCACAGCTTTGGTTTCCTACCGTGCAACTTGTCTTGCAAGCCGATTGGCAAGTGCTTCTGCATTCGCCGCAACCGGTAACTTTCTTTTCTGCGGGTTTTGCTATAGTTTTAATCATACGAGAACTCTCCTTTACTCTTTTTTATAAATTATAGAATACGGAGAGAGAAAAAGCAAGCAATTTAAGAAGTTTTTTTGATATTAACGGCGATTATGCCCGATATTGCGCCCGCTACGGCACCTACGAGAAGTTCAACGATAAACAGCCAGCTTACCGCAAAAGACATAGATATAAGGCTGAAAACGAGGTACGTAATAATAACCGACGAAAGCCCGTGGATTACGCCTTTAATAAGCCCCTTATCCCCGCGGATAAATATAAGTCCGCCCGCTGCAATCGCAAGAATTTTGAATACTTGGTTAACGGGTTTTACCGCCGTTAAAGGAAGCGAAAAAAGTTGAATTATTACCGTGAATATAAGCACGAAAACAAGTGAAAAAAGCACGGCGGCAAACACCGCTTTAAGTATCTGAAAAACGTTAGTACGCATAAAAAAACCTCCGCTTTAATTTATGCGGAGGTTTTGCATTTTAGAATTTTACTTGTTTTTCTTCTTCCTCTTTTTTACCCTTTTTCTTGGGCTTAACAAGTTCGGGTTTTTCCTCGATAGCGGGTTCTTCAACCTTTTCTTCAGTTGCGGAAGTGGCGGGTTCTTCTACGGGTGCAACCGTTGTCTCGCCTTCTTCTGCCGTAGCCTCAACCTTTTCGGTTTCAGCTGCGGGCGTTTCTTCCTTCTTTTCAACTACGGCGTCAGTCTGATAGATAGCTTGTCTGTCAAACTTGATGTAGCTTTTACCCGAAAGTTCGGTACCCGTTTCCAAAACGAAGGTATTTTCTTCGTTGTCAACTTCAACTACTATACCGCAGATGCCGCCGATGGTTTTTACTTTGTTTCCGGGCTTAACCGCGTTGATTAAGTCTTGCGCGTCTTGCTCTTGCTTTTTGCGCTTTTTGTTGGAAAGGAAATAGAAAACCGCGATAACTACGATAAGAACCGCTACGATTGCAAGCATTATATATTGACCGTAACCGCTATTTGCGGGTGCATCTTCAAGTAAAGAAGTAAACATAATTTCTCCAAAAATTTTAATTTATTTTACTATAATATCTTTTATTGCTTTTTGCAAGCAATTTTAAACTTAAATAAATTTTTTGCCTTAATTTTCACAAAAAAGTGCCGTTTTTATTCACATTTTCCGAACTCGGAATAAAATTTATCCGCAAAATCAGTCAAGCTGTCGGCAAAAATCGCCTCGCGCATATCCGCCATAAGCTTATGCAAAAAGGTAATATTATGCAAGCTTAGCAGCATTGAAGCAAGCATTTCGTTCACGTTGACGAGGTGCCTTAAATACGCCTTGGTGTAATTTTTACAGCAGTAGCAATTACACTTTTCGTCCAGCGGTGTGAAGTCTTGTGCATAGGCGGCGTTTCTTACGACCACCTTTCCCTTCGAGGTAAACGCCGTGCCGTTGCGGGCAATTCTCGTTGCAAGCACGCAGTCGAACATATCCACCCCGCGCTTCACCCCCTCGATAAGGCAGTCGGGGCTGCCGACGCCCATTAAATATCTGGGAACGCTTTCGGGCAATTCGGGGCGCATCAAATCGAGCATTTTATACATAAGGCTTTTGGGCTCGCCAACGGAAAGCCCGCCTATTGCTATTCCATCGGCTGCATGCTGCTTTGCTCGGCGCAAACTTTCCATTCTAAGGTCGTCGTAGAAATTGCCTTGTATTATGGGGAAAAGCGCTTGGTCGTCCCTCGTCTTTGCGGCAAGACACCGCTCCAACCAACGGGAGGTGCGCTCCATTGCAATCTCCGCTTGTGCATGGGTATAGCCGTATTCGCTGCACTGGTCGAATTGCATTATAATATCTGCTCCGAGGTTTTCCTCGATAGCCATAACTTTTTCGGGCGTGAAAAGGTGTTTCGAGCCGTCGATATGCGAGTTGAAATAAACGCCCTCGTCCTTAATTTTGTTTAACTTCGTCAAAGAAAATACTTGAAACCCGCCGCTATCCGTCAAAATAGGCTTGTCCCAATTCATAAATTTGTGCAACCCGCCCGCCTTTTTAACGAGCTCGTCGCCGGGGCGAAGATACAAATGGTACGTGTTTGAAAGGATAATTTGCGAGCCGGCCTCTTTCAAATCGCGCGGGTACACGCCCTTAACCGTGGCTTGCGTGCCTACGGGCATATAAACGGGCGTTTGAATATCGCCGTGAGGTGTATGGAACACCCCCGCCCTTGCGCCCGTGTGTTTATCAATATGTTGTAATTCAAATCTAAAATGTTTCATCTTATTAATATATAAAAGTTGCGTCGCCAAAGCTGAAAAATCTGTACTTTTCTTCAACGGCGGTTTTGTATAGGTTTAATATTTCTTCTCTGCCCGTCATTGCCGCCACCAACATTATCAAAGTGCTTTCGGGCAAATGAAAGTTGGTTATAAGCGCATCTACGCACTTGAACTTATAAGGCGGGTAGATAAATATCTGCGTATTGCCCTTTTTAGGCTTTACCGTGCCGTCCTCTTCCGCAACGCTTTCAAGCGTCCTTACCGAGGTCGTGCCGACGGCAATTATTCTTCTTCCATCTTTTTTTGCGGCGGTTATTATCTTTGCCGCCTCTTCGCCAACTTCGAAATATTCGGAGTGCATTTTGTGGTCGGTAATAATATCTTCCTTTACGGGGCGGAAAGTGCCCAAACCCACGTGAAGAAGAACTTCGGCTATCTGAACGCCCTTCGCCTTGATTTTTTCAAGAAGCTCGGGAGTGAAGTGCAATCCCGCCGTAGGCGCCGCCGCCGAGCCGTCGACTTTGGCGTAAACGGTCTGATAGCGGTTTTTATCTTGCAACTTCGCCTTTATATAGGGCGGCAATGGCATCGAACCGAGCCTTTCCAAAATTTCCTCAAAAACGCCGTCGTATTCAAAGTGAACTATTCTTTCTCCGCTGTCGGTTATGCCCGTAACGGTTAAAGAAAGTTCATCGGAAATATAAAGCCGTTTGCCGACGGTGCATTTTCTGCCCGGTTTGACAAGTACTTCCCAGTCGTTAATATCAAGCCGTTTAAGTAAAAGCACCTCTACTGCGCCGCCGTTTTCGGTCTTTGCATACAGACGGGCGGGCAAAACCTTGGTGTTGTTGACGACGAGCACGTCCCCCGCTTTTAAATAATTTATTATATCTCTGAAAACTTCGTGCTTGACCTCGCCCGTATTTCTGTTGTAAGTCAAAAGGCGCGAGCTGTCCCTCGGGGTTGCGGGAGTTTGCGCGATTAATTCTTCGGGCAAGTCGTAATAAAAATCACTCTTTTTGTACTGCATAGTTATTTATCGTTTCTATCGAATAAGGAAATCTGTTCGCGTTGTTTTTCGCTGGGGGTAAGTCCCAAATGCTCGTAGCCGCCGCGAAGAATCATTCTGCCGCGCGGTGTGCGTGCGATAAAGCCAAGCTGTAAAAGATACGGCTCGTAAACGTCCTCGATAGTGCCAGCGTCTTCGTTGATGGTTGCGGCAAGCGTTTCAAGCCCGACGGGTCTGCCGTCAAACTTTTCTATCATTGCGCGCAGCAACGCCCTATCCACCTCGTCAAGCCCCAAATCGTCCACTTCCATTTTTGCAAGCGCAAACTTGGCGTCCGCAAGGGTTACCGTAGGGTTGTTGTTAATGGTTGAGAAGTCGCGCACGCGCTTTAAAAGTCGGTTAGCAATTCTAGGCGTGCCGCGTGAACGCTTTGAAATTTCTTTCGCCGCCCCGTCCTCTATGCTTATGCCGAGGGTGCGTGCACTTCTCGAAACTATTTCTTTGAGCTCGTCGGGGGTGTACATTTCAAGTCGGCATATAATGCCGAATCTGTCGCGCAAGGGGTTTGCAATCATGCCCGCACGGGTTGTCGCGCCGATGAGTGTGAACTTTTTCAAAGAAAAACGGATATTCCTTGCACTCGGTCCTTTGCCGACGATTATATCAAGGGCGTAGTCCTCCATTGCCGAGTACAGAATTTCTTCAACGCTATGGTTCAAGCGGTGAATTTCGTCAATGAATAAAACGTCGCCGTCGTTGAGGTTGGTAAGTATCGCCGCCAAATCGCCGCTTCTCTCTATTGCGGGAGCGGAAGTAAGCTTTAACTGCCCGCCCATTTCACCCGCGATTATGTGCGCGAGCGTGGTTTTACCCAAACCGGGTGCGCCGTATAAAAGAACGTGCTCCAAAGCCTCGCCCCTCTGTTTTGCGGCGTTCATATAAACTTTTAAGTTTTCCTTGACCTTGCTTTGTCCGACGTAGCCTTCAAGCGTCTTTGGGCGAAGCACGTTTTCTTCGAAATCGTACTCACCCTTAGTGCTTTGCACTAATCTGTCGTCCTCAGAGGTGTATTCTTCTTCATCGTCAAAAAACATATTTTTACCTTACATACCTTGAAGGGCAAGCCTTATAATATCTTCTATATCCTTTGCGCCGGCGTCTTTTGCGCGGGAAATTGCCTTCGCACTCTCCGCACGGGTAAAGCCGAGGGTCATAAGCGCAACTACAGCGTCCTCGTCCCCGCTTGAAATTCGCACGGGTACGGGCTCGCCCGCGATAGGCGTTGCGGAAAGGTCAGCCGAAACTTTTTCACGAAGCTCTAAAATGATACGCTCCGCCGTTTTCTTGCCCATACCTTTTACGGTGGAAAGCCTCTTCACGTCGTTCGTGGCAATTGCGGTTGCAACTTCGCCCGCGTTCATACCCGAAAGAACGGCAATACCCATTTTGGGCCCAACGCCCGAAACCGAAACGAGCTTTAAGAACATCTCTTTTTCCTCTATAGAGGAAAAGCCGAAAAGACCGACCCCGTCCTCACGGACTTGAAGGTAAGTGAAAACCTCGCCTTCCTTTTTGCCGGCAAGCGAATTGTACGCCGTGCCCGTAATCAAAACCTCGAAGCCCACGCCCGAAGCCGTTTCAATAAGTGCCGTTTCGGGGGTCAAATTTAAAATTTTTCCTTTTAAAAAGCCTATCATATTAATCCTTATTTAATATTGAAAAGTTTGCCGAAGCGTGAAGTGTGCGCGTGGCACAGCGCAACCGCCAAAGCGTCCGCCGCATCGTCGGGGCGGGGAATTTTATCAAGGTGCAACAGCGAAGTTACAACGTGCATCATCTGAATTTTATCCGCCTTGCCGTAACCCGTCAACGACTGCTTAATTTGGTTGGGTGTGTACTCGTACAGCTTGCCGCAGTACTTTATGCAAGTCAAAAGCATAACCCCCCTAGCGTGGGCAACGGGAATACCAGTCGTAATGTTCTTTGAAAAGAACAACTCTTCCACCGCAATTTCCTCGGGCTTGTACTTGTTCAGAATTTTGTTTATTCCCTCTTCCAACATAGCAAGGCGAACGGGTAAGCTTTCCGTCTTAGGCGTTAAAACCACGCCGTAATCCACGGGAACGGTGTTATCGTTTTTAAGTTTTTCTATAACCCCGTAGCCCATAGTTGCAAGTCCGGGGTCAAGTCCTAAAATAATCATTACTATAATTGTAATTTAATTTGTCAAATATGTCAACTTTTTGTATTTTGAGAATTTATATAATTTAACCGCCCGCGCTTATCCAAAACGCGGGCGGTTTTTCGATTAATTTTCAGTGCAATTCTTCAATTGACCCCCATATATGCCTTAAATAACGGGGTTTTAGCGGTAACTTTCCGCCAACTTTTTAAACGCGGGAAGTGAGCGTTCAAGCATTTCGGGCGCAACGCAATAAGAAATTCTTACGTAGCCCTCGCCGCCGAAATCGTCGCCGGGGACGATTAAAAGCTCGTACTTTTTCGCCCTTTCGCAGAAGTCAACTGCCGACTTTTCGGGCGATTTAACGAACATATAGAACGCACCGTCGGGTTTTACGACTTTAAAACCGTATTCGGTAAGCGCGGAATAAAGTTTATCACGATTGCGCTTATAAATAGAAATATCGGAAGTTAAGTTATAAACCTTTTTTATAAGCTGCTGAAATAGGTTCGGAGCACACACGAAACCTAATGCTCTACCCGCACCGCATACGGCAGCGTATACCTCGGAAAAGTCGGGCATTTCGTTGTTGACCCCCACATATCCTATTCTTTCGCCGGGTAAAGAGAGGCTTTTCGAATACGAATAACATACCAAACTGTGCTTGTAATAGCTCATAACGTAAGGCACTTTCGTGTCTTTATCGTACACGAGCTCTCTATACGGCTCGTCCGCTATGAGATAAATAGGATTCCCGTACTTTTTTGAGTACTTTTCAAGCAGTTTAGCAAGCTTAATAATCTCGTCTTCGGTATAAACGACGCCACTCGGATTATTGGGTGAATTTATGATTACCCCCTTAGTATGTGCCGTTATCGCGCTTTCAAGCCTTGAAAAATCTATATGAAAAGTATCCTCCTCACACTTCACGGGAATAAACTTTCCGCCGGCGTGTTCGGTGAAAACTTTGTACTCGGGGAAGAAGGGCGCAAAGGTGATAACCTCGTCACCTTCGTTCAAAAGGGCGTTTAACACTATGGTCAACGACGCCGCCGCACCGCAAGTTATATAGAAGCAGTCCGCATTAAGCTTTGTACCGAAACGGGCGTTTGTATAGTCCGCAAGGACTTTTCGCGTTTCAAAATCACCTTGTGCGGAAGTATAGCCGTGCAAAAATACGGGGTTGTAAGTATCAACTATTTCCTTTATGGCGGCGTTTACTTCGGGCGGGGTAGGCACGTTAGGGTTGCCGATAGAAAAGTCGAAAACGTTTTCCTCCCCCATCTCCGCTTTGCGCTTTTTACCATACTCGAAAAGCTCCCTTATGCAAGAACGAACCGTACCGAGCTGCACGTTTTTCTGGTTAATCATAGCCTCTCCTTTATTACGTATGAAAACATTATATCATAAACACCTTGACTATACAAGTCAATATTGACATTTATTTTTATGCGGCTTATAATATAAGTTATGGAAAAGCAAGACTATTCACCGTACATAATCGGCGGGGTTGCACTTTTGTTTGTGGTTGTACTGTGTTTCGGTACGGCAACGTGGATACTTTGCAAATACCTAAAAGCAAACGACTACGTTAAAACTCAAGGACATGTTATTGACATTGAAGAAGAATGGACTACCGACAATGAAGGCGATTCAAGCCGTTCGGTATTTTACACAATAGAATTCGAAGTCGATGGACAAAAGTACCGCACCACCACTACCGGTTGGAAAATTTTTGGGAGGACTTATCTCGGAGAGGATGTAAACGTTTATTACAACCCGCAAAACCCCAAAGACGTTTTGCATAAGAAGCCCGTCGATATTTTGCTTTCCACCGTCTGCTATATCGTTTCGGGCGGCTGTGCAATAAGTGCCTTCTTCGTATCCCGTAAATATGCAAAACTAAAAAAATGAGCTGTCGACTACTGTCGCAGCTCTTTTTTAACCCGTTAAATCTTTTCTGAAGGTTTCCATTATTCGGTTTTCTATTCGCGATACTTGCACTTGAGAAACGCCCAACATATTCGCAACTTCGCTCTGCGTCATATCTCGGAAGTACCGTAGCATTATTACTTTTTTGTCGCGGTCGGGCAAGCTGTCTATCGCCGTTTTCAGCTGCAAGGAATCAATTATGTCTTCTTGATTATCCTCCACGGGCAGTTTTTCTAAAAGCTCTTGCCCCTTTTCGTCCTTGTAGTCGCCTTGGTTGTAAATCGAAACGGGCATCTTAGTTGAGCCCATAGTGAACACCACTTCGCTCTCCGGCATATTGAATTCTTCGGCAATAATCTTTACGGAAGGCTGTGTACCGTGTTCGGTAGAATACTTTTCGATAAAGCGGTTAATCTCCTTGGCGCAGCACTTTATCGCGCGGGAAACTTTTATACTTCCGTCGTCGCGCATAAACCGCTTTATTTCGCCCGCTATCATCGGTACGGCGTAGGTTGAAAAGCGCACGCCGAACGCCTCGTCAAAGCCGTTTATTGCCTTTAAAAGTCCCATTGAAGCAAGCTGATACAAATCGTCGTACTCCACGCCCTTATTTAGGTAACGGCGCACTATGCTCTTTATTAAGTTGTTATTCTCTAAAATAAGCGTTTCTTTCGCACCATCGTCGCCCCGTTTCGCTTTGCGAATAAGGTCGTTCGTCTTATCGACGTCAAGCATTCTCCACTTCCGCTTTAAAACTTTTCGACATATAAACGACCGTTCCTTCGCCTTGAATGGAATTTACCTTAAACTCGTCCATAAAAGTTTGCATGATGGTAAAGCCCATCCCCGAACGCTCGTCCGAAGGCGCTGACGTGTAGAAAGGCTGTATCGCTTGATTTATATCCGCAATACCCTTCCCCGTGTCGCTGACCTTTATATGTAAAGCGTTTTCCTCTATCTCGCACTCGATGGTTACAAGCCCCAAATTGCCCTTGTAGGCGTGAACCGTGCAGTTTGTTACGGCCTCTGAAACGGCGGTTTTCACGTCCGATAAATCCGAAAGGCTGGGGTTTAATTCAAGACAAAACGCCGCAACCGCGTCGCGCGCAAAGGCTTGATTGCGGGGAAGTGAATAGAATTGAAGTTTCAAATAATTTTTCGTCATCTTTTTCGTCCTTTTACTCTGCTTTTGGTATGAGGGAATAAATTCCGCTTAAATTCAATATTTTGTCTGCGGCAAAATTCGGCTTATCTACGTAAAGCGGAATAGAAAGCTTAGCCGCTTTTTTGTATCTGCCGATTAAAAAGCCTATGCCGGTGGAGTCCATAAACGCCACGTCGGACAAATTTATTACTATTTTCGAAACGCTTAAATTATCTTCGATAAGCTTGTCACACTTAGCGCGGGCGGCTTGGGAAGCGCACTCGTCCATTTCGCCCGAAAGACTTATGTACAAAATTTTGTTTTTAGTGTATCCCGTTACAACCATTTAGTTTTCTCCGTAGTTTTTTTAAAATATTACTATATTTTTGCGGCTGAATTTTGAAACTTTTTGTCGGAATTTGTAAAATGCTGTTGGTTTAGCGAAACGCCGCCGTCACGCTTTTATACCGTTGACATTCGGGCTGAAATATGCTAATATTTGGCGTAATAACGGTTAAGCAATTTCAAAGGAAAAACGCATGAAAATCATTTGGCACGGAACGGCATCAATTGAAATGAGCACGCAAACGGGAAAAATTCTTTTTGACCCGTTCGTTCCGTTGGAAGGTTCGCCTATCGACGTTAAGCTTGAAGACTTCGTCGGGTTTGACGATATTTTTATCACTCACGGGCACTTTGACCATATTGCTAATTTACCCGAGATTTATAGGCTTAACCCCAACGTCAAAATCCGCTGCACCAAAACCCCTTACCGCACGCTTATTAAAAGCGGTATTCCAAAGGATAATCTTATACTAATTAATTTCGGCGACGAGCTTTGCGTCCACGACTTTAAAATAAGGGTATTTCACGGCAAGCACGCTAATTTGCCTAAGCTTACTTTTAAACGCGCCCACACTTACGTCCATGCGCCCACGAGAAAAAATATCCCTTATATCGTGCACGAAATTAAGCGCTGCAAAGAAAACGACGAAACCGTGTTTTACGAAATAGAAGCCGAAGGTAAACGCGTTGCGCTTATGGGAAGCTTGAACCTACGCGAAGATGCGGAATACCCCACCGACAGCGAGCTTTTAATTATGGCTTATAACGGTTGGGAAGACAATTTCCCTCCCGCCGTTCGTGCCATCGAAACCTTAAAGCCGCAAAAAATCTTCCTTGACCATTTCGACAATACTTTCCCTCCGCTTACGGAAGAAGTAAACGTTGCACCCATATTAGAGAAATATTCCGGAAAGATACAGCTTTTAGAGCATAAAAAAACCGAAGTATTATAAAGACAGCTACAAATATTTTGAATAAAATAGTTTAAATTGCTTTGAAAATTACTTGACAAAATTTTGCGGGTATATTATTATATTTTAGCATTATGCGTTAAGCGTAATTCCCTTTAAGGGCCTTTAGCTCAGTTGGTTAGAGCGGTCGGCTCATAACCGATTGGTCCGCGGTTCGAGTCCGTGAAGGCCCACCATCTTAATATTGTTTTTTATTTGGCCCTATAGCTCAGTTTGGTTAGAGCGCCAGCCTGTCACGCTGGAGGTCGACGGTTCGAGCCCGTTTGGGGTCGCCAAATTTTTTTAAAGCGCCGAAAGGCGTTATGCCTCGGTAGCTCAGATGGTAGAGCGGTGGACTGAAAATCCATATGTCGGCGGTTCGATTCCACCCCAAGGCACCAACTTTATCTCGGTTTGCTGGTGTAGCTCAACTGGCAGAGCAGCTGATTTGTAATCAGCAGGTTGTGGGTTCGATTCCAATCACCAGCTCCACTTTACCCCGTTTCGACGGGGTAAAATTTCATATGGGCGGATTGCAGAGTGGCCAAATGCATCAGACTGTAAATCTGACGTCTCCGACTTCGGTGGTTCGAATCCACCTCCTCCCACCAGCAAAAAAGACAAGCTTGTGCTTGTCTTTTTTGCTACGTGCGAGTTCGGTTTCGAACCACTGTTCGCGCGAGGGTGAAACCCGGCGCTCTCGCCGTAGGCGAGAATCCACCTCCTCCCACATATCACAACCTAAAACAAACTACTTTTTTATGTGTTAAGTTTAGTTTGCTATTTACCACTTGCAATAATTTATAAGCTATGATAAACTAATACCAAACATAGTCGGAGCAACAGACATATGAAAAATTTTAAAAAAATAATTTCGTTTATTGTTTTTATCTGTTCAGCAATATTCGCATTATGTGCTTGCGGAGGTTGTACCTATCTAGGTTATCGTGGAGATTATCCCGCATTATACACAGAGGCAGTCAGCAGTATTCTTGCCGTCGCTGGCTTTTATGACGACCCCTCTCTTGCCGACCCCGAAATAAAAGTTTTAGAAACAGATGATTACGGTAGAGTTATGTATACGTACAGCGAAAGCGGTATGCTTGCTGTTTGTATAATGCAAAAATCCGACGAAGAATACGTATATTACTACCCAGACTTTAATTTTATAAAGAATACTAATTACACTTGGGCAGAAGACATAAACGAGTGCGTAAGCAATTCATTCTCCCAAGAAAGAATCTCTACTTTAAAGGAATTGAATGACTTTGGTAAAGAGTTTGATGAAACAAAATGCATAAAAACTGCGATTGTTCGCAAAAAAGAAACGCATAAATTTAGTAGAGATACTGAAAAACAGCTTGAAGCGCTTTGCAAGCAATATGCAAAAGACAGCGGCTGCAAAGGCGAAGATTCTGTTTATAGATATTCAGAATACTGTACTTCGGATAATTACGGGCGTATGCTTTTCTATATTTACGGATTACATAGGGACGTCAACGGCACCGGCGAACATTATTCACAAAGAAAAACAATGTATTTCCATTTGGCTATTATTTTTAATCCGGATTGGAGTTATGACGAAACAAATACTTTATTGGAACTGACAGACATAGATAATTATCAAAGCGATTTAAAAGAATTTAAACAGTTACACAACTGGAACCAACCGCTATAAATTTTTTATAATCCGTTTTAAGTTACTACTTCTCCAAACAATAACCCCCGAAACGAACTCGTTTCGGGGGTTACAATTATTTTAATTTAAAATCCATAATGCTAAATTAAGCGTTGTTGCAATGCTAAGCCAAATAGGATAAATACTTAAAATATAACCAAAAAGCTTATTTTCTTTAATTATATCAACGATTAATGCAAAACCCGCAATCAAATTTATTAGTATTACTATATTTCCTACAAGCAAAAGTTTTAAAGTGAAAAACGTTAAACACCACAGCACGTTTAAAACCGCATTTATAAGCATTAAAACGATTGTAGAAGTTGGTATATCGTCGTTTTTAAACCAAATAAAATTTATAACGGCAAAAGTTACATATACTACCGACCACACAATAGGAATAACAAAATTCGGCACCCATTGAGTAGGTTTTTGTAACGTATTGAACCAATCCATACCGAGTTGCACGAATAAGCTTCCTAAACCCGCAACTAATATAATTACAACAAACGAAATTATTATTTTTTTAATTTGACTTTTTTCCATACAATATAAATATACAGCAAAAAAATAATTTATATTCGTTTTAGGTTACAACCACTCCACACACTAAAAAAGGCACCGACGATAAGTCAGTGCCTTTTGCTGTATATTCAAACTTAGAAGTTTACGTTATCTTGCGTTACAAGCGCGTAAAGAAGCGTTGAGAAAGTTTCAAAGTGCTTCATGATACGTCCGGGGAAGTATTTATTGATATACTCCAAATAATCGTTTTTCGTATTCATAAGCATACCAACGAGATAGGTTTCACCGTAACCGGTATAATCGGGAATTTCCCAGTTGGTTGCTTCAAAATACACGTAGGGTATGCCCCTTAACTTAAAGCCGTAGTGGTCGCTCCAGTTACCGGTACAAGGCGATGCATATGAGGGAACTTCTTTGCAGTTCTCTTTGTCTGCGGGAGAGAGATTGTCCCACGTCCAAGGGTTGCTTTTAAACGAAAGTCCCAAATCTTTTGCAACCGCCATTGCATTGTCGTACGCCTCAGTCTTGGTAACGGTTTTATTAGCGTTGTCTTGAACGCCGCCGTATAAGTACGCATAATCTCCGCAAACGAGCGAATCGAGGTTAATCATATAAAGCGTATTTGCAACTTCTTCATCCGTCATTGCGTTTGCATAAGCCGTAGAACCGATTTTGCCGTATTCCTCTGCTGTAAAGAATACGAAGGTTATAGTATATTCAAGGTCCAAGTTAACTATTTTTTCAGCGGTGGTAAGCGCAAGAGATATGCCCGAGCCGTTGTCGCCCGTACCGTCGCCGTCGTAATGCGCGCCTACGATAATCTGCTTATCGCTTTTGCCTTTCTTTGTAAGGGAAATATTCGGCGTAGTTACGTTAACTTTAACGTATTCACCGTCTTCGGCTTCAACGTACTGTTTATTTGCTTTATCGTAATTATAATTTCCAAGTGTTTCGTAGCTCGTTGCGGACAATTTTTCAGCTAAATCAACGCTCGTTTTATAGTACTTAGGTTGAGTTACGGGGTGATAAACTATATCTTCCTCGGCATAGCCCGCTTGAATTAAATTCCAGCTTATCCACTTCTGCGCGAACTTAAAGTTCGCACCGGCATAGCAGTCCCTATCCTTGACCATTGCGTCTATATACTGCAGCTTTGCATAGCACTCGGCGGCATATCCCGACTCTTCCGTTTTAAGTGAATTTTTAATTTCGTCTAACGTTTGCTCGTATTGTGCCAGTTGGCTTTTCAGTTCGTCAATTTCCGCCGAATCAGAATTACTGCAACCCGCTGCTCCCATAACGAGGCAAGCGGAAAGCGCACCCGCAATCAGTAATGACGTAATCTTTTTGTTAAGTTTCATTTTATTATCCTTCTTCAATTTTTATATTCACGATTATATTCACTTTTTACTGCAATGTCAATCATTTTTATGCATTATTATACATTTTTTTGAATGTTTATTAATTAACATAATTTGTTAATTTTAACGTTTTTTCACACGCTTTTCAACATTGAAAAATACGGATACGCTTGAAATACCGTATTGTTTTTGATATAATAAAAGAAAACGAATAATTAGGGTTACGTAATGGAAAAGAATTTGAGTGATTTTTGCACTTGCAACGACCGAGCTTGCCCGCTTCACCCCGCCAACCACGACAAGGGCTGCTCCCTTTGCATACAAAAGAATATAAAGAAAAAGGAAATCCCCTCTTGCCTATTCAACGCCGCTGGCGGCTATCCGAGTAAAGACGGCTACTCCTTCGAAGCGTTTGCAAGGCTCATACTCGGAAACAAGCCGCAAATTGACAAACGCGATTAAAAATGATAAAATTATTATATAAATGAAAAATAAGAAATTTAAACAAAAGCGTAAGGCATGGTTCCGCGCATTAAAAGGCTTATTGAAGGCGCACTTCAAAAAACCGAAGTTCATTTATTCGGGCGGGAAGCCGACGAACGGTTCGATTATTCTCAGTAATCACGAGGGCGCTTCCTCCCCCATGATGCTTGAAATTTATGCGGATTTCCCCATAAGAATGTGGGGCACTTACGAAATGAATTCGGGACTGAAAAGCGTTTATAAATATCTGTCGCGCATATATTTTCACGAAAAGAAACACTGGAATATTCACCTTTCAAAATTCGTTGCAATATTTGCATGCCCCTTCGTAAATCTTTTTTACAAGGGTCTAAATCTTATCGCCACGTATAGGGACGTTCGGCTGTACAACACAATTTCCGAAAGCGTGCGGGCAATAAAGGACAACCAAGAAAATATCGTTATCTTTCCGGAAAAGTCCGATAACGGGTATTTTAAGCATCTTACGGGCTTTTATGCGGGATTCGTGGTATTAGCTCAACAGCTTTTTAAATCGGGGATAGACGTTCCGATTTACGTCGCGTATTACAAAACCGAAACCCGCGAATTCATTTTCGATGCGCCCGTACTTTTCAGCGAATTGAAAGCCGCCTACGGCAGCAAAGCCGAAATTGCAAACCACCTTTTAGAGAGGTGCAACGCAATAGGCGACCCCGATTTACAGCAAAAAACGGCTTAATCAACACCACTTTTAATTATTATTTGTTTGCTAATAGGCAATAAAAGTACTATAATTTAAATAACTTTCGGAGGCAAATTATGATTAACGAAAAAATAGCAAAACTTATAAACACCCAAGTAAACAAAGAACTTTATTCCGGCTACCTCTACCTCGACTTTGCTAACTACTATGCAGACGAGGGTCTTGACGGCTTTGCACACTGGTACGAAATTCAAGCGCAAGAAGAACGCGACCACGCAATGATGATGCGCCGCTACCTTATAGACAACGGCATTAAAGTTACTTTTGAAAAGATAGACAAGCCCGACAAGACTTTTGCAAAGACGGATGACCCGCTTAAAGCCGGCTATGAGCACGAGCAATACGTAACCTCTTTAATCAACAACATTTATGCGGAAGCCGCAAAAATTCACGATTACAAGACGATGCAGTTTTTGGACTGGTTCATTAAGGAACAAGGCGAAGAAGAAAAGAACGCCGAAGATATGTTAAAGAGGTTCCACCTTTTCGGACACGATGTAAAGGGGCTTTACTCTTTAAATCAAGAGCTTGCCGCAAGGGTTTACACCCCTTCCACCACCGGCCCCGCAATGTAAACTGAATATTAACGGCGGGATATTATCCCGCCGATTTTTTATGCCCGCATTGACAAATTTTAGCTGTGGGAATATAATTATATCAACTCGGAGGTGTTATTTTGAGTTCATTTAAAGATTTAAGAATTGTAGATAATTTTTACCAAACTTCTTCCTTCTTCCCTATGCCCACTATTTTGGTTGGCACGGTTTCGGAAAACGGTCAAACCAACCTCGGCGCATACTCCCTTTGCTTCCCCTATTACATAGCGGGCAAGGACAGATACGCTATGGTTTTGGAGTGCAGAAACAGCTCTAACACGGCGCAGAATATTTTGCGCGGAAGCAAAGTCTCATTAAACTTTATCACGGACGATAAGAAATATTTCCGCGAGGCGGTTAGGCTCGGCTTCCCCGGGGACACCACCGAAGAAAAAATGAAGAACTGCATTTTCACGCTTGAAAAGGGACTTGCCGACGGCGAACGCCCGCTCGTCGTGAAAGAGGCTTATCAAGTGTTCGAGTGCACTTGGGCTGACAAATTAGAGGACGCATATAAAGACAAAGCGGGCTGTCTTGAAGGCTACGAGCCTCCCTACCGCAACTTTAACGGTATTACCAGCAAGTTCGGCGCGCACTTCATTCTTTACGTAGACAAAATTCTTATGAAAGACAAATACTATAACGCCATCATAAACGGCGTTAAGGCAAAGGACTTCCCGCCCGTGCCAGTTGACTACGGCTACCGCGACAGCACCAACTTCTGGTGCTCCCCCTCTAAAAAGCCTTATCCCGAAAAAATTCAAGCAAAAGAGGGCGACGTCAACTCGGTAAAGTACGCCGCAAAGCGCATTGACCCCGACGTTACGTTCACGGACGAGGCGTGCGCTAAGCTCACTAAAATACCGAGAATTTTCCTTAAAGCCGCACTTACCCAAATGGTTGAAATCGCCAAGGAAGAAAACATTGCCGTCATAGACGAGGCGGCTTTGCAGATTATAAACGACAAACGCAGAAAAGAGAAAAAGTAAACGTTCCGTTTAGTTATGTACAAAGTAGTTATTATCGGGGCGGGTCCCGCGGGGCTTGCCACCGCTTTAAACTTAATAAAGCACGGCGTTACGGATATTCTCGTCGTTGAAAAACATACCTTCCCGCGGTACAAGTGCTGTGCGGGTTACATTACCGCAAAGACGAAAAAGGCTTACGAAGATTTGGGGTTGAACATTGACGACTGCCACTACTCTTTGATAAAAGATTTCAAAATTTTATACAAGTTTAAGTCAAGGCTGAAAATAGTCAACAAGTTTTTGTACACTAACCGATATATCGACCGTGTTGAGCTGGACGATTCGTTTTTTAGGTTGGCGAAAGCCAAAGGCGTAACCGTTCTCGAAGGCGTAAAAATAACCGCGCATAATATTGACAAAAACCGTATTACCCTATCCGACGGAAACGAAATAGAATACGAAAACCTCGTTTTTGCGGACGGGACTTGCGGGTTCAGCAGCCGCTATCAAAAGAACGGCAAAAGAAATATCGCTATGCAGTTGACCTTTGAAAGCGACGTACCCGAGGCGATTGATATTCATTTCGGCGTGACTAAACGCGGCTACGCTTGGGTTAGCTCCTACGGCGGAATTACAAACGTCGGTATGACGGACGTATACAAATCTGCAAGAGATTATAAGGCGATTTTCGGCAAGTTTTTGCAAGACTTGAATTTGACCGCAAATATTGATAATTTGAAATCCGCCTTCACACCAATCGGTGTTAGAAAGCCGGTTATAAACGGCAACGTTTTCTTCGTAGGCGACGCGGTCGGCGCGTGCGACCCCCTAACCCTTTCGGGGCTTAGGTACGGACTTAAAAGCGGTGAATTTTGCGCCCGCGCCATTGCCGAAAACAAAGTTAAAATTTACAAAAGGCATATAAGAAAACTTAAAACGAAGTTTAACTTTATGAAAGTAATGTTAAAGGTTTTCTATCTTAAATCAACTTTGTTTTTAGGCTTTAACCTCTTCTGCCGCTGCTTCGGCAAATCCGTTGCAAAAATATTCAACAACTTCTTCGTAAACAAGAAATAAACGTTCCGTTTAATCAAGCATCTTAATTTCTTTATCTTTTACCAACCTCATTGCAAATCAAACGTTAAGCAGTGCCCGCGCATTATTGGCGGGCCCGGCGTTCTAATATAAAAAAAAGAGGTTTTTTAAATAAAGTAAGTGTGT
>CAMWME010000002.1 GCA_947175325.1 uncultured Clostridia bacterium
ACCCCCAACCCGCCAACCTCAGACTTGTCTTTGTCGGGGGGTCTTTTTGTTTTTTATTATATACTACATAAAAGAAGCCGCGCGGCGTAATCGCCGCGCGGCTTTTTCGTTTGATTTGAGTTTAGTTTGTGTTACACAACCGTATTTAAGATACTCGGTTAAGCGGAACGCTTATTTTAATCCGGCAAATTCGGAAAAGACTGTGTTTACTTCGGTTTCGTCGTAAGCGCTCGCATTATAAGTTACCGTAAGAATAAAAGTCTTATCGCCCGAATGAAGAATCATCTGTTCTTGGTGCATCGTGTTACTTATCGCGCCCATGGAAAGCGTATAATCGTAAATAACGCGCACCCTCTCGTAGCCGGCGTGCGTGGTCTTTTCAACCGTACAGTTCGTAAAGTTTATTGAGTAAGCGCTGCTTAAAGAATTTTTAATCGCGTTTTTAAAAGTATCCGCGCTCGCTCTGAAATAAGTATTGTTCTTCTTTTCTGAAACCAAGTTGATATTTGCCGTATTGACTGAGTTCCTATATGCAACTATCACACCCGTAGCGGAGGTTTTAGTCCACGACGCGGGATAAGCAAACTTGCAGTCCGCGCTGGTGTATTGCGCGTAGCCTTCGGGCAGTTTAACCGTTACGGCGCACTCCGCATAAACGGATGCATCAACGGTGGAAACTACCTTTACCGTAGCCGTGCCCGCAGACATAGCCGTAAGAGTATTATCCTCGTACTTAACTACGCTCTTATCCGAAATTTCAACCTTTACGGTTGCGTTCTCGGGTTGAAGCGTGCAAACAAGCTCTTGCGTAGCCTTGCTTTCAAGCACGACCTCTTCCGCGCTTAAAGTGATGCTCTCGGCCTTTACTCCGCAAGCCGAAAACGAAAGACATGCGATAACCGCCAAAACCGTCAAAGCCAAAACGGCTATAAGCTTATTCAAAGAACTGCGCTTTTTCATAATTAACCTCTCATTTGATTTGCGTTTCGTCTGTGTTCCGCAACCGTAATTAAGATACTCGGTTAAGCGGAACGCTTAATTTTCTTCGCTGTCGTATTCCTCGGCGTCCACTTCCTCTTGATAGTACTCGAAAACTTCTTCCAAAAGCTTTTCGTCCTCGATAGGCTCCAAAACCTCGTTCTCCTCGTTAAGGCGGAAAATTACCACCTCGTCCTCGGCGATTTCGTCGTTGGGCTCTGCCGCAAGAAGTAGCGTGTACTTCTGCCCCTTGTATTCGGTTACGTCCAAAAGCTTGAACTTTATAACGGCGCCGTTATCGTCTACGAGCTCGATAACCTCGTCCTCAAGGTCAAGCTCTTCCTCGTTTAATTCCTCGCTCATTGCGTTATTCTCCTTTTTTTTGTTTTTTCAGATAACCGTCAAGAATGTTTGCGGCTGCAAGTGCGTCAACGTAGTTTTTGCGCTTTTCTCTACGCATACCCTCGCTTATCAACACCTCGTGCGCCATTTGCGTTGTGAACCTTTCGTCCTCGCACACGACGGGGATTGAAGTTTCTTCCTTCAACGCGTCGATAAAGCGGCGGGTCTTTTCGGTTTGCACCGCCTCCGTTCCGTCGAAGTTCACGGGCAGCCCGCAAATAATTACGGTTGCGCCCTTCTCCTTTGCGATTGCCGCGATAGCCGCAACGTCCTCTTTAAAGCCCTTGCGGAAATAAGTATGCGACGGCAGCGCGTAGGTATTGAACGGGTCGGAAATGGCAACGCCTATTCTTTTATCGCCTATATCGAAAGCGACGTATCTGTCCATAGCAAAAGTATACCATAGCCCGAAAAAAATTACAAGTATACGCGTAGGTATTTTTTTACAGTCATAAAAGGGTATTGCACGCGGCATACTGTTTGTAAGGCGTAATTTCTATGCGCTATACGGGTGCACAACCTCATTAGATACATTTTACGGGCAAAATAGCGGTCTATACACCCAAACCGTCGTTTGTCGTACATCACTGTACGCCTTCACGCCGTTTCGTGCGTCTACTCTCGCTATTTTGCTCCGAAAAACGCACAGCGCCCAAGACACTACGGGTTTAGATTATATCAAGGCGAACGCGTGCAGACGTAGTCGGTGCTACGTCAAATGCGTTTAACGCAGATAGAGTCAAACCCGTTGCGTATTCGGGTGTATCGACTGGGGTTGGGCACCCGTACCAAGGAGAGAAAGTGGAAAAGTTTATTTTAGGTCTTGCCATAGGTATGGCAGGTGGCGCGCTTGTCGTTGCCAACAACTGCAAGCTTTTAAACCTCATCAAGAAAAATCAAGAAGACATTATGCAGAAAGCGGAATGCTATATTGATAAAAAGCTTGATGAGCTTGAAAACAGTTCCAAGCAAGATAAAAAGCCCGCCAAATCTTCCAACTAAGAAAAAAGGGGAATTGCCGTAACTTACGGCAATTCCTTCTTTTTATATATTGTTTTTAAGCTGTAACCTTAACAGCGCGTTTTCGTCCGTAAGCCTTTTTATGAGCACGGTTAGGCGCTTGTTCTCTTCCTTTAAGGATGCGGCTAATTTGTCGTAAAGCCCGTTTATCTCTTCCTCTATGCGCCTCTGCGTTTCGTCCGCACTGTTTTTAAGCCCGCACTCGCGCATAAGCCTTTCTATTCTTTCGGGCTGCTTGCCCGCCACGTTACGGTACTTGTTTTGGTAACGGAGCATAAGCTTATCGTCGCCCTTCGAAAGGTTCAACACCGCACGCCTTACCGATACGCCCTTACTTTTTTGGGTGAGGATTTCCTTTAAAATTTTGTCTGTTTCCTCCTCGGAAAAGGGCGTTATTTTTTCGGCTTTAAGCTCCTTGCCGCTTAAAAGCTTTTTGACCCGCTCGTCGCCCGTACTTCTAAGAAGCGCATAATAGTAATTGCGTACGCTGCCCTTTGCTCTGCCCGTCTTTTTCGCATACGAGGCGAACAGCCCCGAAAGGGTTTTGCCTTGCCTTTTGCCAACGCTGATATAGTCAACCAATCTCTTTGCTTCGTCTTCGGTGTAGCCGTTGATTTTGTTCATAATATTTCCTCCATAAAATTTCCTTTCACGGAGTGTATATTGACATAAAATTGAAATTCAATACATTAATTAATAATACTATGCGAATTTATTTTTTGTCGTACAAGCCCGCCATTTTAAAGCTTAACGGTCTTTACGTGGGCGGGCTGGATTTGTTCGAGCGGCATATCGAAATGGACCTTGCCGACAGCGTGCTCGCCGAGATAGTCCCGGGCGAGAATTTGCAGCCCGTTAACTTTTTCATAAACGAAAAGCTGCTTTTCGACCCGCCCCCCTTTATGGATATTTATTTAATGGACGGCGAGGCGCTAATCTATATCCGCGAGTACGGCAACAAAAACATTGCGCTAAGCGTAGTCAACCAAACGCGGTTTTGCGGAAATCTAATAACGGTGTTTACTCAAGGCGGAGTGTTCGTATCAATCGAGGGCGAAGAGTATTCTCTGCTCCCCCTCCCTACGCGGTTTTTGAACGCGCGCTTCGAAGAAAAAACGCTGGGCGGGTTGCCCGTGCTTGCCGTTTGGGGCGGGAACACGCTGCTTATTATTTCGGACAAGGGCAAGCGGATTTTTATGAACGAGGTTGTGGAGGCCGAGTTCGGCGTGCGGCTTGAAGTTACGGTTGCGTTTGAAACTTGCACGGCGGCAAAGGCGCACTGCGCGTACACGTACGACGGCGAAAAGTTAGAGCTCGTTTCGGGCAAGACGGTTGAAACCTGCCCGCCCGAAAAAAACGTTTTGCACTTTGCTTTTTTCGAAAGCGTTTTAACTTGCGGTGACTACGCAAATTATCTTGATAACGAGTTGAAGCCCAAGGCGGGCGTACTTAAAAACTATTTGGGCGAGTTCGTAAGCGTAACCGTGCCCACCGAAAAGTTTTACGCCGAGCACGGCGATATCCGCGCGGCGGGGCTGGTGTACCCCAAGGCGGCGAACCTTTTCGAGGTTAGGTATTTCGCCGTAGATTTAAACGGCGACAAAATAAGCAACCTCTACCCGGTAGAGTAAAAAAGATGCCCGCGCGTTCAGCGCGGGCATCTTTTAATTTATTAGTCTACTTTGTTGCACTTCGAGGGTTTGATTCTGTCGTACTCGACGTTGATTTTATCGCCGATTTGCAAGGGGAAGCCCTTGTACGCGCCGTCGTACGCCTCGATATCAGCCGCAATCGCTACGCCCCAGCCGAGCTTGTTGGAAACTTTAAGCGTAAGCGCTTTTGCCACTCCGTCAACTCTTACGTGCACTTTATAGTTCAAAGTGTATCTCGTCATAAAGAAAATGCTGGTCTTGGAAGTGCTGGAAAGTTTAATCTCCTCTACGTAGCCTTCCGCGGTAACCTTGTTTTCGGGTTTGATTTTTGCCGTTTTATAAATATAACCTTTTGCCATTTTTTATACCTCCGTTAATAATGTAATTATATAATATTAAAATTATTCTGTCAACTTTTCAAACTGTAAAGAAGCGCCGCGCGAAAATCCGCACGGCACTTCCTTTAATGGTGTATAATTTATTTTTTAAGCTCCAATTTCATTCCTTCTTGCTCGAAGGTAAGGGTTGAGCCTTTGACGGTCATTTCAATGCTTTCGCCTTCAACGTTAAGATAGTACTTGCCGTCCTTTTGTTCCCAAGTACCCTTCTGCGTTTCTTCACCCATCATAGCCGATTTCATCTCGTAGGTGTTGTCCTCGTTAATGGTCAACACGATAAAATCTTCTGAGATTTTAACGCCGCCCGCAATTTCCTTGCCAACCTCGTAATTGATTTCCATACCCGAAACCGTGCCCGACGCCTTGTAGAACTTCCAAGTGCCCGTGATACTCGTTGAGCAAGCCGCCAAGCAAACGCAAAGCGCAACCACTGCCAACGAAGAAACCAATGCTGCCAATACCTTTTTCATTTTTTACACTCCTTTTTGTATAAATTGTGTAATTTATTACACATCATAATTATTATATGTGTAACAAAGGTAATTGTCAAGCGAGTTTGTGTAAAATTTTTCCTATAATTATCGTAAAGAAGGGAAAAATATGTACAGAATAAAGCAACTTAGGGAAGAAAAGAATTTAAGCCAGCGCGCTTTGGCAAGCCTTATAGGGGCAAGCAACAAAGCGGTGAACTTTTGGGAGGCGGGCAAGGTTGAGCCGTCCGCGAAATATATCTGCGCGCTTGCGGACGTTTTCGAATGCACCACCGACTACCTTTTGGGGCGCGAGGACGATTTAGGCAACGTCAACGTTATGCGCGAGCTAAGCGCGGACGAAAAGCTTTGGCTTAACCGTTTTTCCAAACTCACCAAAAAACAAGCCGACGAAGCGTTAAATTATATCGACTACATCAGCACCAAAGAGTAAATAAAAACCCGCCGACGAACCGTCAGCGGGTTTTTATTTCTTTATTTTAAACTTTAAAAGTATTGCGATAACCCCGCAGAGGCGTAACGAGCAAGCGTTTTTTACAGTTTCTTTCAAATTAAATAAAAAAAAGCGTTCACGCGAATTTGCGTGAACGCCGTAAAATAATTGTGCTGATAATCGGTTATATAGTTACGCATGTTTTGCCAAGATATACTCCAAATAGAAGTCGTTTGCCGTTTCGCCCAATTCGGTCATAATCACGTCAAACTCTTTGCTCAAAGCCGTACCGCTGATAACCGCGTTAATATATTCGGTTCCCGAAACTACCGTAAAACTGCAATCGAATACTTTACCGTCGGCATCGACTATAATGGCTTTTACTTTGCAACAGTACCAAGGCCCGTTCGTCGTAAAATGTCCTTCCGTATCCAATTGCATGGGTGAAACACAGCTGTAAACGATAGCGTCGTTCACGTCTGCCGCATCCGTATATCTGTAAGCCATACTGTCCGCAATAAGGGCGTCACTGTCCGACGTGTAATAATCGTTGTAGTCTTTAAGCTGCGTTAAAGTCGTATTCTGAATTTGCGAAACGATTTCGGCGTTGCCTACGACTTCGTCATAGCCGCAAATTCCCGTCTTATACGAGAACGCGCCCGTGCCGTCCTTTTCGGCAAAGCAAAGATATCCGTCGCTGTCCGTGAATACGGACAGAATTTCAACCTCTGCTCCGGCGCCTTGCCGTTCGGTTTTAATTCTCTCTTCCAGTGCATCTATAACCGACTGGTATTTATTCAAATATTTCCAGCCCGCGTAAAGGTTGGCGTCACCGGTTACGATATCCTCGTCGAAGTCCCACAAGTTCGTGCGGTATTCGTCCTTATACCAGTTTGTAAAGGCGTACTTATCGCCCCTCGTTACCGTTACGGTTTCGGTTATCTTCTCGCCGATAACCACTTGCATTTCATACGCGTCCTTCCCACCGTCGAACTCGCCGCCGTTTGCATAAAAAGTAACGGTGCACTGAACGGGCGGCTCTTCGGCAGCTTCTACCGTTACGGCGCACGAAGCCGTTTTGCCGTTGTTCGTCCTTACGGTTATCGTTGCGCTGCCTTCCGAAAGCGCGAAGACGCTGCCGCTATCCACCGTGGCCACTCCGTCGTTTGACGAAGCCCACTCCATATCTTGATTAGTTGCGTTAGAGGGTGTTATCGTTGCAATCAAAGTATAATCTTCGCCCTCGGTAAGCGTCAGTTCGGTCATATCGAGCGTAACGCTCTCTACTTCTACGACTTCGTTCTCGTCAGCGTCGCAAGCTGTAAGCCCGAACGCGCAGAGCGTTACGAAGCATACCGCCGCAATTAAAACAGAGAAAAATTTTTTCATACGTTACTCCTTAAAAACTTATTAGCACCCGCGGGAGCCGCCGCCTCCGCCGCCTCCGCCGGACGAGCCGCCGTGTCCTCCACCGCCGCCTCCGCCGCCCGAAGAACGGGGTGCGCCCGCGCTGTTGCTGTGGGAGATACTCGAACATATAACGTGCAAGTTCACGCCTTGCGCCATATAGTCGGGTACGCGGATATTGAGGGGCGCAAACCTCTTTTGCACCTTTTCGCTTATGCCCATTATATAGCAATAGGGCAGAATTTCCGCAAAGTAGAACGGGTCGTCGTCGAATAGAACTTGTATCCTCGGCAGCTCGGCTTTTAATAAGAAGTTTTTAAAACCGCGCATCTTGCCGTAGTCGGATAAGACCTCGGGCGTTCTTCTGTCGGGCATAAACCACCTTAAAACGAACGTACCCAGCGCCCATATTACGGGTGCTATATAGATAAGCCCGCAATAGTCGTAAGCGGTAAGTCCGAACAGCGAGTAGAACATACCGTACGGCATTGCGTAAAAGGCTATCGGGAAAACGACTGGTATGATTATCTTCATCATATCTAAATTGAGAACGGGGACGTTCCCGACGATTATGAATATAAGGAAGAAAAGGGGCAAAAACGCCGAGTTCAATACGCTCTGATACGCTACCACCATCACGGTAGGAATAAGGCAAATGAACAGCAACGCCGTTCGGTATTTTGCGTTACTTTTAACCGAAGCGCTCGGCTCGGTGTCCCCTTCGGTTACTAACAGCTTTGAAATGTCGTAAAGCTTTTTCTGTTGCTCGTAACCGGCGTACCGTCTGAAATACGAGGTTGAGAAAGAAAAGTCCGTACCGCCGATACCCGAAAACAGAATATTGAAGTACGACTCTTCACCCTCGGTATCGAAGCATTCTTTGGCGGACTTTATAAGCCTTTTGGAAATTTTAGTGCCCTCTTTGAATTCGGCTTTGGGGTCAACCACGGCTTTTATCAAGCAGTCCGTCGTGCCCTCCGCCTCAATCGTAACTATGCCCATTCCAGCCCACTTCAATATGAGCGCGGCAACGTGCTTAGGCTTTGCGCCCAGCTTCCAAACCGAGGCAAACCGCATAACGGGCATACCCTCGGGCGGGTAGAACTCTACCGTTTCAATAGGCTTTTTGTGTATAGCGCACTTTATAAAAATTACGGCTGCAACGACGATAGCCGCAAACGCAATTACGGCAAAAATTATATAGTACCAGTAAAACGTTTTCTGCGCGTTAAAATACCCGTCGGGCAAAATTACTTGCACCGTGTAGCCCTTGTTTGCTTTTTGCGGGTTGGCGTGGATATTAATTACGTTACCCTCAACCCTTGCGTATTCTTCCGCGTATTCGTCGGGCGTCCACGTCTTTTTATCGTTAGTGCGGTAGGTTACTTTGGAAAGGTCGGCGTCCTCGGGGAAGGTAATCGTCGCTTCGAACTCGTCGGTCCTATTCATTGCGTAGCCCAAAACGTCGAAGGTGAAATCGTCAAAGCCATTCACCTTGTCGTCGTGCATATCGTAGATATAACTCAAAACGAATTCATACGTGCCCGCCTTGAACTTCCCCGACGGCTTCTGCATCTGTATAGCGTAAAACTCGTCGTTACGATAAAGACTCTCGGTTACCTTGCAATAATCGTTGTCAAGCTTAGCCTTAACGTTCGAAATCCCCGCAATATAGGTTCCGCCGTTCTTCTGTTTGCCGTTTACTATACGCGTGGTCTTGCTTATGCGCTGAATATCGCGGATAATGCCCGTGTTTATATCGTCCTCCAAAAAGCGAACGGTCAACATTTCGGTAATCGCAAACGTCTTATCCTTGTTGACGGTGATATCCACGCTCACTTTATCAAAGAGGTAATTGTTGTCAACGGTATTGGCGGATGCGGTTTTGGGCGCAAACGCCCCGCATACGGTCGCAATTAAAACTGCGGTGATTATTAAAAATAAAATAAATACGGATTTTAATTTTAACGCTTTTTTCATCGTTACCTCAATAAACAAAAGGGCGCACTGCGCCCTTGACTTTTATTTAATTCTTACTTGCGGAAACGTACGCCTTCATCATCTCGAAAGTCGTTTCCGAAATTACGTGTTCCATCTCGCACGCGTCGTTATCCGCGTCGGCGCCGTTCACTCCGTGCAACAGTAAAAAATCCTTTATTATGCAGTGCCGCTCGTAAATCTTCCCCGCATACTCCTCCCCTTTGAGGGTAAGAAAAATGTGCATACCGTCAAACTCTACGTAGCCGCCGTTTTCCAAAATTTTTATCGCCTTTTGAACGGCGGGCTGTGATACCCCTATTTTGCGCGCCACGTCCACGCGGTGCACGTGCTGAGTTTCACGCGATAATAAAAGAATACATTCCAGATAATCTTCCGAAGACTGATTGTGTTTCATAAATTTATTATATTACCCATTTTATAAATTGTCAATAACGGCTTTTAATCCTCTGAACCCGCAAGGCGCGCCTCGCGGTCTGCAATAGTTAAAGCTTCAATCATTTCGCCGATATCGCCCATTATGAACTCGGTCAAATTGTAAACGGATAAGCCTATTCTGTGGTCGGTAACTCTGCCTTGCGGGAAATTGTAGGTGCGGATACGCTCGCTCCTATCGCCGCGTCCGACAAGCGACTTTCTGTGCTCGTCGTAAGCCGACTGATTTTGCGAGTTGTAATAATCGTACAACCTAGAGCGCAAAACCTTGAAGGCCTTGTCCTTGTTTTTAAGCTGGCTTCTCTCGTCTTGGCAAGTAACCACGAGCCCCGTGGGGAAGTGGGTAATTCTTATTGCGGTTTCGGTCTTGTTTACCTTCTGTCCGCCCGCGCCCGAAGAACGGTACACGTCCACGCGGATATCCTCGTCGCGGATTTCGACTTCAACGTCCTCCGCCTCGGGAAGCACGGCAACCGTAACAGTCGAGGTATGCACGCGCCCTTGCGACTCGGTTTCGGGCACGCGCTGAACGCGGTGCACGCCGCTTTCGAACTTCAACTGCTTGTACGCGTCCTTGCCCGCAACGTTGAAAACTACTTCCTTTATGCCGCCAAGCTCGGTTTCGTTTATATCCACGAGCTCCACTTTAAGGCGGTGGCGCTCGCAATAGTTTAAATACATTCTGTACAGCTCGTACGCAAACAGCGCCGCTTCCTCGCCGCCCGCGCCGCCTCGGATTTCGACTATGCAGTTTCTGTCGTCGTTCTTGTCCTTGGGCAGAAGAAGAATTTTCAGCTCCTCGGTGAGTGCGTCAAGCTTGTCCTTGCAGTCCTCTATCTCGGCGTACAAAAGCTCGCGCATTTCGGCGTCGGGTTCGGTCTTTACCGCCTCCTCCGCTTGCACCTTCTGCTTTTCCACTTCGGCGTACTCAGCGTACTTTTGCGCCGTTTCGGCAATCTCCGCTTGCGCCTTGGCTATCTTCGTCCACTCCGCCGTGTCGGAAATCACCGCGGGGTCGCTCATCTTCTCCGAAAGCTCCTCGTACCGCGAGTATATATCTTTAAGTTTGTCTATCATTTTACTCATAGAAAATACCTATTTAAAGTAATAAACGGCGCAAGCAAAAACACGCTTTTTGCTTGCGCTCTAAATTTGCCGATTAAAATACTATCTTAACGAAACGCTCAACACCGCTTAAATCTTTAAGCACTATTGCATAATCGCGCTTTTGGAAAATCTTCAAAATATCGTTCGACTGGCCTTCGCCGCACTCCATTATCAGCATACCGCCCTTTACAAGGTACTGCCTTACGTCAACTGCCAAGCGGCGGTAAAATTCAAGACCGTCCTCACCGCCGTCAAGCGCAACCTTCGGCTCGTACTCGCGCACTTCCTTTTGAAGGGTGGGTATTTCACTGCTCTTAATATACGGCGGGTTGCAGACGATAATATTGTACCGTCCGCGCACGTTCTTGAATAAATCGCTTACCGCAAAGTGTACGATAACGTCGTTTAACTTGGCGTTTTCTTCCGCAAGCATAATCGCCGCGTCCGAAACGTCAGCTGCGTTTACGACCACGTTTTTACCTTTAAGCGCCTTTGCAACGGATATCGCCACACAGCCCGAGCCGGTGCACATATCCAAAATTCTGTCCCCTTCCTCCGCGCTCTTTACGACGCAGTCGGCCAAAAGCTCGGTTTCGGGGCGTGGAATAAGCGCGCGCTCGTCAACCTTTATCTTGCAGCCGTAGAAGTCGGTGTCACCTATGACGTACCAAAGGGGCCTGCCCGTCAAACGCTTTTCTATAATTTCCGCAATCTCTTTGCTTTCGGAAGGCTTAACGGTGCGTTCGTGTTTAAGCTCGCTGCGGGGAATATCCAAAACGATAGAATAAATCCACTCCGCGTCGCTCTCGTCTATTTCCTTTTCCTTAAACTTCTTTTTGGTTTCTTCCAGCATTTTGGAAAGAATACCGCCCGTTACGAAAACGGTTTCGGGCACGGTTTCGTCTGCGTCCATTTCCAAGACCTTATTAAACGCGGCAATCGCCACTTCTACCATATCCTCGGTAGGCTCGCGAGTGGTCAAGCCCTTCTGCAACAGAAGCCCGGGGGCCTTCAAAACGGCAACGAACTTGTTATCGAATTTTGCAAGGAATTTTAAAACCTCGTAAGATACTCCCGCGATTATGGGCAGAAGCACTACTTCGATTGCAAGGTTTATAAAGAACCTTGCCACGCCGCTATGCACGGGGGGAATTAACGAATAGAAGCCCCAGCCCGCAAGCGAGAATATGACGATATTGATTATTAAAACTATGAACAAAAACGAGGTGCCGCATCTGTCGTGAAGACGGGAACACTGCATTACGTTTTCGGGGGTAAGCTCTACGCCGTGTTCGTAGGCGTTTATGGTTTTATGCTCCGCGCCGTGGTACATATAAAGGCGGCGGATATCCTTTAAAAGAAGGATTAGCCCCAAATAGGCAAGGAAAATTATCAGCTTGAACACGCCGCGAAGAACGTATTCCCAAACCGTTTCTTGTATACCGGGGATTATTGATACCAAAAAGTTGGGCAAAACGATGAATATACCCAAAGCGAGCAAAACGCCGATAAATACGGCCACCGCCGAAACGACGTCCATAGCGTTGAGCTTGAACTTTTCGGCAAGCCATTTCTGGATTTTGCCGCCCTCCTCGTCGTCCTCGCCGTAGACTGCGGCAGAGCGCATAAGCGTTTGCGCTCCGTTTATTAAGGACAGCACTAAATTGACGATACCGCGCACGAAAGGAATTTTACACGCCTTTTTCGTGCTGTCTTTCCGCGTTATGCGCTTGGCCTCGACTTGCACTTCGCCGTTCGGGTCGCGAACGGCGGTTGCCATACAAGTTTTGCCCATCATCATAACGCCTTCAAGCACTGCTTGACCGCCGATGTAAGTACCGCACTTTTTAGTTTTGTTCTTTTTCTCTTTCTTTTCGGACATTTTATAAAACCAATTTTCAACGGACGGGATTAGCCCCGCCGTCTAAAACGCAGAGAAACGAAGTTTATATGCGTTTTAAAGAATAAAAGCTCCAAAATTAAATTTTTGGAGCCAAATCATTAAAGTTTATACTTCTTGTTGAACTTCTCTACGCGACCGCCGGTGTCTACTAACTTCTGCTTACCCGTGAAGAAGGGGTGACACTTATTGCAAATATCAACCTTCAAGGTATCAACGTTTTTAGTAGTACCGGTCTTGAACGTAGCTCCGCAAGCGCATACAACCGTTACTTCGTGATAATCGGGATGAATTTCGGGCTTCATATCTTTACCTCGCTAAATTTCTTCTGATGCTAAACTATTATATAACAATAAAAAACCTTAGTCAATTAATTTTGATACAAGTTAACGAAATTTTCCTCGCGTTCAATAATGGAAAAAACTGTTGCAAATCCCCTACTTTTGGTATATAATGGGTGTAATTATGGATAGTTGGATTTTAAAAGGCGTAAAACACTTGGTGAACGAACCCACCACTGTGAACATTACCTCTCCCACACAAGTTAAAATAAAGGTTACGCACCTTATGCTTACCGACTTCGACGAAGTGCTTTATAACGGCGGATTCGACGTGGTTTATCCCAAAATCCCCGGGCGCGCTGCCGTCGGTATAGTTATGGAAACGGGCGAAAACTGCTACGGCTTGGAAAAGGGCACGCGCGTTTACTTCGAGCCTACCCGTCCTTGCGGCGAGTGCCTTGCTTGCAAAAGCGGCAAGCCCAAGGAGTGCACCAGCATTATAAACGCGGGTAAGGACTTCGACGGATTCATGCGCGACTTCGTCGTGTGCGAATATAACGAGGTAGCCCCCCTCCCCGATTCGGTAAGCGATTTTCAAGCACTCTGCATAGAAACTATTGGTATTGCGGAAAATATTTACGACAAACTCAATCTTTCTGCGGGTCAGAGAGTGGCTATAATAGGCGCGGACTTTTCGGGCAATATTATCGCACAAGTATTGCAGTACCACAAGGTTATCCCAATCATCATCGACAACAACGCGTACAATCTTGAAAACGCAAAGCGTTGCGGAATACACTACGCCTTCGCGGGCGACGACGATTTGGAAAGCAATATGAACAGCGCAACCAGCGGCAACCTTTGCGACGCCGCCGTGTACTGTGCGACCTCACGCCTTCCATTGGCTTTGGCGACGAGGCTCGTATCCAACGGCAAAACCGTGGTTATAAGCTGCCAGTCGGAAATAAGCGCAACCCTTTCCGCGCGCGACGTGCTTAACAAGAACTTGCAAGTTTTGGGCGTTTCCCAAGCCTACGATTATGCCGACACGGTTATAAATATGTTAGTGCATAACGCCGTTGACGTAGAACACTTTGCCAAGGAAATTTTAACGGACTACAACCCCGCCGCACTTCTTGCCGAACGCAGCGAGTCCACCGTTAAAAAGAGCAAGATGACCATACTTAAAATGGTGCTTTGACAGTTTCCTCTCTCCCCGCGCATCTTAACTATGCACAATTTACCGAAACTATTTTTAAAACCGAATTTTTGGATAATAGTATTAATTGCGGCACAGGTTGCCGCAATTATTTTTTTATGCTTGTATCTGCCCGTCTTTCTGCCCATCACCGTCGCCTTTGCCGCAATGTGGCTTTTGACGGCTATAACCTCGGTGGTACTCCTCTTACGGTGCGGCAACACGGAAGTCAAGTGCGCGTGGTTTTTGATAATTGCAATTTTGCCCGTGGCGGGCGCGCTGATATTTTTTATTGCAACTATACGCCACAAGCCGCAAGGCATATTGAAAATACGAGCCGAAGAAAGCGGGCTTGCTCGGGCGGCAAACGGACTTTGCGGCACGACGGTTGCGGGCTACGAAAACGCCGAGTATTTCCCCACGGGAATGAAGTTTTGGAGCCGCGCCCTATCCGAAATAGAGAGCGCCCGAAAATCCGTCTATATCGAGTTTTTCATAGTTGCCCGCGGCCAGCTTTTAAACCGAGTTATAAACGCGCTGGAAAAGGCTAAGGCGAACGGTGCGGAAATTAAAATTATGTGCGACGGCGTGGGTTCGGGTCTGAAAATATCTAGGCGGGACATCAAACGTCTTAAAAAATCGGGAATGGAGGTCAAGGTCTTTCACCGTCTGCCCCCCTTCCCCCATTCGGACATTAACCTTCGCGACCACCGCAAGATTATAGCAATCGACGGGCGCGTTGCCTTCACGGGCGGCGTAAACCTTGCCGACGAATATATAAATATCGGCAGCCCGTACGGGTTTTGGAAGGACACTGGGCTTGCCGTTTACGGCGAGGCGACGAAGGTGTTCGAGGGAATGTTCCTTGCAATGTGGAACGGCAAACACGAAATGCCCGCCCCCTTGAAAGGCGATAAAAACTGCCTACCCTACTACGACTGCCCCGACTGTAAAGCCTTTTGCGAGGACGCGTATATCTGGGCGATAAGCTCGGCAAAAGAGCGGGTGCATATCTTAACCCCCTACTTTTGCGTGAGCGACAAGGTCGCGTCTGCGCTTGCCTTCACTGCGCTGCGCGGCGTGGACGTAACGGTTATTATCCCGCATATTCCCGACAAGAAGTACGCCTTCGAGGTATCCAAAGCGTTCGCGCAACGGCTGAAACCGAGCGGGGTTAAATTCTTTGAGTACACCCCCGGCTTTATGCACGCCAAAACTGTGATTTGCGACGACAAGGTCTTTTTGGGAAGCTACAACTTCGACTTCCGCTCCACTCACTACAACTACGAGTGCGGGGTGCTTTTCGAGGGCGATATGTGCGAAACCGTGGAGCGGGACTTCACGGACAGCCTTGCCCTTTCCACCGAAATGCAGCACGGCAAGCTGTCAAGACGCAAGCGCCTTTCGTGCTTCATACTCCGCCTATTCGCCCCGCTTATTTAAGTTGACCACCCGACCGTGCTATGTTATAATATTTTTATGAAACTTATTATAGCATCGGATATACACGGCTCGGTAAAATACTGCAAGCTGCTTTTGGACGCTTACCGCAACGAGGGCGCGGAGAAGCTTTTGCTTTTAGGCGATATACTTTACCACGGACCCCGCAACCCTTTACCCGAAGGCTACGCACCGATGAAGGTTGCCGAAATGCTTGGCGAAATCAAGGATGAAATTCTGTGCGTTCAAGGCAACTGCGACGCCGAAGTCGATAAAACGGTTTTGCCGTTCAAAGTAAACTCCGTTTTCGCTTTCACTTTTGTGGACAGACGCACCTTTATACTTTTCCACGGACACAAAGATATTTACCAACCGAAACCTAACGAGATTATGCTTACGGGACATACCCACGTCCCTTTAAAAGAGGTTGGGGATTATATTCACCTCAACCCCGGCTCAACTTCCCTTCCGAAAGAGGGCAGCGCGCACAGCTATATTCTGTACGATAACGGCAAGTTCTTGTTTAAAAACTTGGAAACGAACGAAACCTACGACGAATTGAAAATCACGGTGAAGTAAAAGTAAAAAAACAACCCGCTCGCAAGAGCGGGTTGTTTTTTGTTTCCTTAAATTAAACGGGGATAACGCGGCAAATGTGCTTGCTGAAAATCATGCAGATAAGGTCAAGCACCCAAATAAGCCAGCCACCGAAAATACGGATAATACCAGCTACGATTTTGCCCTCGGAAAATCTGGTAATCATACCGCAAATCCAAGCCGTTACGGGGATAATTGCAAGGATTAAGCTAACGATATAGCTCAAACCGAAATAATCGCCTTTCTTAGTTGCCATTTTGAAAATCTCCTTTTGAAGTTATTACTAAGTATATTATATCATATACGCAAAATATGTCAACAAAATTCTTTATATTTATGAAAACATCTCTTCGCCAAGTAGTAGCGCGTGTCCCTTCGTAAGCACCCAAACAAGGTCCAAAATCCAAATAAAGAATGCGCCGGGGAATACCGTAAGGATACCTAAAATCAACCACACCGCATCGCTTTTTGTGGCTCCCTTTACTATACGGCAAACGCCGTAAAACACGTCAATGCAAGGAATGCACAAAATAACCTTTAAGATAAGGGGCATCTCGTCAACCGCTTTCAATAAATCGTTCATACTCGTCTCCTAAATTAAATACTTTATTATATTATAAAACCTACGCGAAAAATGTCAAAAAGATTTAATAAGTAAAAATAAAAAACAGCGGCTTTAACCGCTGTTTTAGTTTGATTTGTTAAATCAATTCGATGATGGCTTCTTCAGCGCCGTCGCCACGACGGGTGCCGAGAAGATAAATCCTCGTATAACCGCCGCCTTGACCAAGCTCTTCTTTACGCTGTGCGTACTTGGGCGCGATTTCGTTGAACAGCTTTTCCATTAAAGGATGCTGAATATCACCGGTTCTCTTTTTGAAGTCGGACTTCTTCTCGTTGAAGGGCTTTACTTCTTGCAAGTCGTAAAGCTTACCCATAAGCAAACGGCGAACCGCAAGCTTCTTGGGGCTGTCCTTAACGTTCTTCGTGGTAACTTCCTTACCCTTTTTATCCGTAGTCTTAACTTCGTATTCTTCGTTTTCGTCGTAAACGGAGATAGCCTTAGTGATTATCTTTTCAACGTAGGGCTGTAACTCTTTCGCCTTTGCCTTAGTGGTGGTAATTTTTCCGTACCATAAAAGCTCGGACGCTTGATTTCTTAAAAGAGCTTGTCTTTGCTCTGCCGTTCTTCCCAATTTGCCGGGCATACCGTTAATCCTCCTTGTTTGACAGTGAAAGTCCGTAAGATTCAAGTTTTATTATAACTTCGTCCAAGGACTTTCTGCCAAGGTTTCTAACCTTTAACATTTCGTCTTCGGTCTTTCTGGTTAAATCTTCCACCGTGTGTATATTTGCGCGCTTTAAGCAGTTGTAGGAACGGACGGAAAGGTCCATATCCTCGATTGCCATCGCAAGAATTTTTGCTTGCTTATCGTCCTCGTTTTTAACGAGAATGTCCAAACCTTTAATTGAATCTGACAAGTCAACGAAAAGCGAAATGTGGTCTTGCATAATTTTTGCAGCAAGAGATACGATTTCTTTTGCGCTGAACGCGCCGTTCGTCCACACTTCCAAAGTGAGCTTGTCGTAGTCGGTATTCTGTCCTACGCGGGTGTTTTCAACCGAGTAGTTTACCTTTTTAACGGGCGTATAGATACTGTCGACGGGGATGTAGTCCAAAAGCTCGGTCCTCGTATGGTCTGCGCCCTTGTAGCCGCGGCCGCGACCGATAGTAATTTCCATATCTATTTTGCCGCCCGCGTCCACGTAGCAGATGTGCTGGTCGCCGTTGATAATTTCAATTTCCGCGTCGTCGGATATATCGCTTGCCTTAACCTCGCAAGGGCCTTCCTTGCAAAGGTGAACTACCTTTACGTAATTGCTATCCGTTACCGCAGTTTTAATTGCAAGCGTTTTAATGTTGAGGATAATTTCGGTTACGTCCTCTTTAACGCCCGCTATCGCCGAAAATTCGTGCTTAACGCTACCGTCTAAAAACCTTATGCCCTGTGCCGCAGCTCCGGGGAGCGCCGACAAGAGTATTCTTCTAAGGCAGTTGCCTATCGTAAGACCGAAGCCCTTTTCAAGAGGTTCAACGATAACCTTTGCGTAGGACATATCCTCGCTTTCGTTAACCTCGATTTTGGGCATATCCATTTCGATCATATAACTTCCTCCTTCTTATTTACTTATTACTTGGAGTACAGCTCGACAATCATATGCTCTGCAATCTGACTGTCAATATCTTCTCTTTCAGGCAGCGCCAATATCTTACCTTGTAATTTTTCGTTATCGAACTCAAGCCACTTGGGGGTGTTGCCGCCCTTTGCGGACTTAATTTCCTCAAAGTATTTGTTACCAGTTTTGCTTTCTTTAACGGTAACGACGTCGCCAACCTTTACGATATAAGAAGGAATGTTTACCTTTTTACCGTTAACGAGGAAGTGTCCGTGGTTAACGAGCTGTCTTGCTTGCGCGCGGGATACGCCAACGCCCATACGGTAGATGACGTTATCGAGTCTGCGCTCCAAAAGCGAGAGCATGTTTTCACCGGTAATGCCCTTCATTCTGTCGGCCTTCTCGTAGCAAGCGCGGAACTGACCCTCTTGCACGCCGTAAATTCTCTTAACCTTTTGCTTTTCACGAAGCTGTTTGCCGTATTCGGAAACCTTCTTCCTTGCCGCCGCCAAACCGTGCGCGCCGGGAGCTACGGGTCTTTTTTCAAACGGGCACTTGCCGTTGTAACATTTATCGCCTTTCAAAAACAGCTTTCCGCCCTCACGTCTACAAAGGCGGCATTTAGCTTCTCTGTAAGTTGCCATAATTTTCTGTCTCCTCCTTATACTCTGCGGCGCTTAGGCGGTCTGCAACCGTTGTGGGGAATGGGGGAAACGTCGGAAATCAAAGTGATTTCAACGTCGCACGCGCCGATTGCCCTTATAGCCGACTCTCTGCCCGCACCGGGACCCTTAACGTAAACTTCCGCCGAACGGAGTCCGTGTTCTTTTGCCGCTTTAACCGCAGTTTCGGTTGCTTGCTGAGCTGCGAAAGGGGTGCCCTTTCTCGAACCCTTGAAGCCGAGGCTGCCGGCCGAAGACCAGCTTATAGCGTTACCTTGTAAATCGGTAACGGTAACGAGCGTGTTGTTGAAAGAGGACTGAATGTGAACTTGTCCTTTATCAACTTTTTTAAGCTCTCTACGCTTTCTCGTAGTCGTTTGCTTTTTCTGTGCTGCCATATCCGTCCTCCTTACTTCGCACCTTTCTTCTTAGCTACCGTGCGGCGAGGACCCTTTCTGGTCCTTGCGTTGGTCTTGGTGGACTGTCCGCGAACGGGCAAGCCCTTTCTGTGGCGGATACCGCGATAGCAGCCTATTTCCATAAGGCGTTTGATATTAAGCGATACTTCCGTACGAAGTTCGCCTTCAACCCTTATATTGTGGTCAATGTATTCTCTTAATTTGGATACGGTCTGCTCGTCCAAATCCTTAACGCGGGTGTTGGGGTCAACGCCCGTTTCCTTCAAGATTTTCTGGGAGGTTTTAAGACCGATTCCGTAGATATAGGTTAAACCTATTTCAACTCTCTTTTCTCTGGGTAAATCTACACCGGCAATACGTGCCATATTGATTTAATTCCTTCCTTTAAATTATTTTGTAAATGTATATAAACCGCACTAAATCTCCGCTTCTTACTTTGGAATGCGAGCGGAGAATTTAATCGGGATTGTTTTCTTTGCCAAAAAAGGCGTAAAAGCTTTGGTATTATACCATAAATTTTATAATTATGCAATAAAATTTGGGCACTTTACGCAAAGAATTACGTCAAAAAATTAACGCCGTTAATTTTTTGACCTCCACGTAATTCTACCCTTGGTTAAGTCATACGGGCTTATTTCAAGCTTTACGTTGTCGCCTTCTATAATTCTGATATAGTTGAGGCGGAGCTTGCCCGAAATGTACGCCGTGATGACGTGCCCGTTCGTAAGTTTAACCTTGAAATTTGCGTTAGGCAAGCATTCGATAACCTTGCCTTCCGTCTCTATAACGTCGTCCTTTGACATTATTACTCCTATTAACCTTGACGCTGTTTGTGGGACTTGTTCTTGGAACAAATAACCATAACTTTGCCGTTTCTTTTAATTACCTTGCACTTGTCGCACATAGGTTTTACAGAAGGTCTAACTTTCATAATTATCTCCTTATAAGCGCAATTTACGCTTTTACGTTTTCGTTCCCGACTTGCCTCTCGGGTTTAGGGTAATTGTAGTTTTTAAGTGCAGAGTAAACTTCCGTGTCGAAAACTTGCTTGCCCTCAACTATTTTCAAAGCAATCGCCTCCGCCTTGTCGGGAAGAAGCCGCAAATGCTTTACGTTTTTCTTTTTGGGGGTTGCAAGCTTTTTGAAGTTACCGTCGGTTACGGCGATTAACCCGCCTTGCTCTATGCCGACGATTAAATAATATCTGCCTTTATCTCTGCCTTGTTTGCTTTGGCATATGCCGCCGACGGCGGGTGCTGAAACTTTCATAGTGTCAGAATTTCTACTCCGTCCTCAGTAATTAGAACCGTGTTTTCGTAGTGCGCCGCGGGCTTGCCGTCCGCCGTCGTAATAGTCCAACCGTCGTTTCTGTCTTGATAAACTTTGTAAGTGCCCATGGTTATCATAGGCTCGATACAGATGGTCATACCCGCGCGAAGGCGCATACCCGTACCCTTTCTGCCGTAGTTGGGCACCGAAGGGTCCTCGTGCATGCTGCTGCCGATGCCGTGCCCCGTAAGGGCGCGAACTACGCCGTAGCCGTGGCTTTCGGCGTGGGTCTGAACCGCGTAACCTATATCGTAAAGAGGCGTTCCCGCACGCAAACCTTCGATAGCCTTGAAAAAGCATTCTTCGGTTACTTTGACGAGCTTCCTCTTCTCTTCCGATACGTTGCCTATAAGATAGGTCCTTGCGGCGTCGCCGTGGAAACCGTTCTTTTCGGCAGTGATGTCAACGCTTACTATGTCGCCGTCAAGAATAACTCTGTCGCCGGGGATACCGTGTACGACTACTTCGTTCACCGATACGCACGAGCTTGCGGGGTAGCCTTCGTAGCCTAACTCCGAGGGATACGCTCCGCACGAAATTATATATTTATAGACGAGGTCGTCCACGTCCTTCGTGGTCATTCCCGCGTGAATGTTCTTGCCGACGAAGTCCAAAGTTTCCTTAACTATGCGGCAGCTCTCGCGCATGTATTCGATTTCTTTTTCGTTTTTAACGGTTACCATTATTTATCTAATATCTTGCAGATTTCTACAAACACGTCGTCGGGGCTACCCTCTCCGCTTCTCACGGACACGAGCTTGCCTTGCGATTTGTAATAATCAATGAGGGGCGCGGTCTGCGCGTTGTAGGTATCGAGGCGGGTTTTAACCGTTTCGGGGTTATCGTCCGCACGCTGATACAGTTCCTTGCCGCACTTCGCGCAAGTGGTTGCACCGTTCAAGGTGCTTATATGATAGCTTTCGCCGCAAGCACAAACGCGCCTTCCGCAAATTCTGTCCATCAAAAGACTTTCGTCAACCTCGATATTGAGGCACAAATCTATTTTTGCGAACTTATCCAGCTCTTGCGCTTGGAAAAGGTTGCGGGGAAAGCCGTCCAGCATATAGCCGCCGTTCACGTCGTCCCAAGTAAGCCTATCCTTTACGATAGCACAAGTAACCTCGTCGGGGACGAGCTTGCCCGCGTCCATATAGGATTTGGCAAGCTTGCCAATCTCCGTGCCGCCCTTGATGTTGGCGCGGAAAATATCGCCCGTGGATATATGCAGAATGCCGTACTTTTGTTTAATTTTGCTTGCTTGCGTGCCTTTGCCGGCACCGGGTGCGCCCAACAAAATGATATTCATTATTTCAAGAATCCCTTATAATTCTTCATCATAAGCTGGCTGTCAAGCTGCTTTTGAAGTTCGAGCGCAACCGATACGACGATTAGAATACCCGTCGTCGAGAACACGGAAAGAAGCGATAAGTTGCTCATACCGAGTCCCGAAAGTATCATCGAGAGTATCGAGGGAATGAACGCTACCAGCGAGAGGTAAATCGCGCCGAACAGCGTAATTCTGTTGGAGATGCGCTTTAAATAATCTGCAGTAGGCTTGCCGGGACGGATACCTTGAATGAAACCGCCGTTCTGCTGAATGGTCTTGGAAACGTCCTCGGGGTTGAACTGCATCGACGCGTAGAAGAACGCGAACGCGAAGATAAGCAAGCACAGCACTACCATATAGATAAGCTGACCGTACCAAGCGCCGTTACCCGAGAACCACTCGACTATTCCTTGCTGTGCGGGGTTGTCCGCCGAGCAGAAAAGGCTGATTATCATCTGAGGGAAAGAGATGAGTGCGAACGCGAAGATTAAAGGCATAACGCCCGAACCCGAAATTCGCATAGGGATAACGGACGATTGTCCGCCGTACATCTTTCTGCCCTTGACTTGTTTAGCGTACTGAACGGGTATCTTTCTTTCGGATAAGTCAACCGTAACGATAGCCGCAAACTCAACTATGGTCAAAAGGACGAAGCCCAAAAGCTCCCAGAATCTTGCCGTTTCGCCGTTGAAGCCCTTAACGAGGTTGTCAACGATGGTCAAACCCGCGGTAGAAATGATACCTACGAAGATTATAAGCGAAATACCGTTGGAAACGCCGTATTCGGTAATTCTTTCACCTATCCACATAACGAGCATCGCGCCCGCCGTGTAGACTACGGTGAGGAAAATTCCCGCTATCCACTTTGCGCCAGTTTCGCTTACGCCCGCCGTGCCGTATCCGAAGATAGAAAGCCTTAACGCGTTATCAGTCGAGAAACCGAAGTTCACGATAATGCCTATCGCTTGTGCAATTGCAAGTGCGATAGTTACGTAACGGGTTATCTGAGCAATCTTTTTTCTGCCTTCTTCGCCTTGCTTTGAAAGTCTTTCCAAAGCGGGAATACCGACGGTCAAAAGCTGAATGATAATGGACGCGTTAATATACGGGCTGATACCGAGTGCAAAAAGCGTTGCGTTACCAAGCGAGCCGCCCGTGATGGACGACATTATGCTAAGGAAGCTGTTCGCGTCGATGGCGTCACCGAATTGCTTCGGGTTGATGCCGGGGACGGGAATATAACAGCCTATACGGAAAACGAGAAGAAGCGCTAAGGTAATCCAAATCTTCTTTCTTATTTCCTTGACCTTAAAACAATTTTTTATTGTTTCAAACATAGATAAACTCCTCACAAATATTTCACGCTATTCTGCGCGTAAAATATTTCGTGAATTTTGGAGGCTCTGCCTCCCTACACGCGATTTCTAAGGGCACACAAGCATATAATCGCGTGCATTCCCTCCGCTGAGGTGGCATAGCCACAAATTGAGTGTGCTAACCCAAAAGCGTGGTTTTGGGTTGCACCGTTCATTATTTTAAGAAAGCTCTTATTCTACAACTTCGCAAGTTCCACCCGCAGCTTCAATTGCGGATTTAGCGCTTGCCGAGAACTTAGCCGCCTTTACGGTAAGGGCAACCTTTACTTCGCCCGTGCCAAGCACTTTAAGTCCCGCCGAATTCTTAACTTCCTTTGCAAGGCCGTTAAGTCTTACGTAGCCGTAGTCGACTACCGTACCCGCGGGCACGTTAGCGAGCTGACTTAAATTTACGATAGTGTACTCGGTAGCCCACTTATTGTGGAAACCGCGCTTGGGAATTCTTCTTGCAAGGGGCATCTGACCGCCTTCGAAGCCGGGACGAACGCCGCCGCCCGAACGAGCCCATTGACCCTTATGACCTTTACCGGAGGTTTTGCCCAAGCCCGAGCCGATACCTCTGCCAAGTCTTTTTGATTCCTTTCTTGCGCCCTCTGCGGGCGATAAAGTATCTATTCTCATTGTTACTCCTTAAACCTTTTCGACTTTAACGAGGTGTGCAACCTTGTTAATCTGACCCAGATTTGCGGGGGTTTCTTCGAAGGTTTTAGACTGACGGATTTTTTTAAGTCCCAAAGCGGCAACGGTTGCTTTTACGCCGGCAACTTGTCCGTTAAGACTTTTAATTAAAGTTACTTTTACCATAATTTAATTCTCCTTAGCCCAAAATTTCCTCTACGGTCTTACCGCGGGCTGCGGCAATCTCTTCGGGGGACTTCAAGTCGTAAAGTCCGCATACGGCAGCCTTTACGCAGTTGATGGGGTTGGAAGTGCCGTGGGACTTAGTTCTTACGTCCTTAACACCAGCTGCCTCCATAACCGCACGAACGGGGCCGCCAGCGATAACGCCGGTACCTTCCGCAGCGGGCATCATAAGTACGGAACCTCTGCCGAACACGCCCAAAACGCCGTGAGGAATGGAAGTGCCTTGAAGGGCAACCTTTCTCATATTCTTCTTAGCTTGAGCGTTAGCCTTTTCGATAGCCTCGGGAACTTCCTTGGACTTACCCATACCGTAGCCGACCGAGCCCTTGCCGTCGCCAACGACTACGAGAGCCGCAAAGCGCATATTTCTACCGCCTTTAACGGTCTTGGTTACACGGTTTACTTGAATGAGCTTTTTGATTAAGCCGTCGTCTTCCTGCCTCTTAAAGTTGTTGTTTCTTCTTGCAGGTCTTTCTTTCTTTTCTTCCATAATAAGCTCCTTAGAAATTGAGTCCGGCTTCCCTTGCGCCGTCTGCTACCGCTTGAACGCGTCCGGTGTAGATGTAACCGCCTCTATCAAAAACGACGTTCTTGATTTTAAGCTTTTTAGCTTTTGCGGCTACTGCTTTACCTACTTCCTTTGCTGCGTCCGTCTTGGTCATATTGCTTATCTTTGCCTTGACGTCCTTTTCCATAGTTGACGCCGAGCAAAGGGTTACGCCCTTAACGTCGTCAATTATCTGAACGTAGATGTGATTTAAACTGCGGTAAACGCTGAGGCGGGGGCATTCAGCCGTACCGCTTATCTTTTTACGCACGCGAGCGTGCCTTCTCAAACGTTCCTCGTTTTTATCTATCTTATTTATCATAATATCTCCTTCGAGCAATCTCCTTGCGGAAAATCAGTCTTGGGTTGTCAGTCGCACGCAAGACAAGGCGTGCGCGGCTTTGTTGCCGGAAGTGTACTTGTCGTACACGACCAAAACAAAACGCAAGCACAACGCAGTATTGCGTGATGAATGGCAAGCCAAACCTTACTTCTTGCCCTTGCCTCCCGTCTTACCTTCCTTACGCTCGATAACTTCATCCTTGTAAGCGATGCCGTAACCGTGGTAGGGTTCGGGAATTCTTATGGTGCGGATATCGGCAGCCGTCTGTCCTACGAGGACCTTGTCGATGCCGGTAACCGTGATTTCGTTGGGCGTGGGGCAAGCGAGGGTTACGCCGGCCGGCTCAGCGAATTCGATGGGGTGAGAATAGCCCACGTTCAAAACGAGCTTATTGCCTTGCTTTGCAACCTTCCAGCCGACGCCGTTTACCTTCAAGGACTTGGTGTAGCCCTCGGTAACGCCGACTACCATATTATGAAGCAGTGCGCGGTACAAGCCGTGTTTTGCGTTGGTGCCTACGGCGTCTGACGTCTTTTCGACGATAGCCTCGGCGCCTTCTACTTTTATGTTGATATCGCCTACGATAGTTTGCGTAAGCGTGCCTTTTGCACCCTTAACGGTGAGTAAGCCGTTCTCGAAAGTAACGGTTACGCCCGCGGGTAAGGCAACGGGTAATTTACCTATTCTTGACATATTAAAATTACCTCCTTACCAGATATAGCAAAGCACTTCGCCGCCAACGTTAGCAGCCTTTGCTTGCTTATCCGTCAATATTCCCTTGTTCGTGGAAAGAATCGCAATGCCGAGTCCGTCCATTACCTTGGGCATAGTTTCTACGTCCGAGTAGACGCGAAGTCCGGGACGGGAAACTCTTTTAAGACTGTTGATTACGGGTTTGTGCTTTCCGATATATTTCAAGGTTATAACAAGTTTGCCGTTATAGCCGTCCTCTTTGAATTCTACGTTAGATACGTAGCCTTCCTTTAAAAGAATGTCGGCTATAGCCTTTTTCATATTTGATGAAGGAACTTCTACCGTTTCCTTATTTGCCGCCAGCGCATTCCTGACGCGGGTGAGCATATCTGCAATAGGGTCTGTCATTTCTATTTTTCCTCCTCTTACCAGCTCGATTTCTTCACGCCGGGAATTTGTCCCTTATAAGCGAGGTTTCTGAAACAAATACGGCATACACCGTACTTTCTGAGAACCGCGTGGGGTCTGCCGCAGATGGAGCATCTGGTATAAGCTCTCGTAGAGTATTTAGCAGGTTTCTGCTGTTTATTTATCATCGCTTTCTTTGCCATAATTCACTCCTTACTTCTTGAAGGGCATTCCGAACGCCCTCAAAAGCTCTCTCGCTTCTTCGTCCGTTTTAGCGGTGGTTACGAAACAAATGTCCATACCTCTTATCTTCTCAACCTGGTCGTACTGGATTTCGGGGAAGATAAGCTGTTCCTTGATACCCATGCAATAGTTGCCCTTGCCGTCGAAGCTGTCCGTGGGAACGCCGCGGAAGTCGCGAACGCGGGGAAGTGCGATGGAAATGAACTTATCGAAGAAATCGTACATCATCTTGCCGCGAAGGGTAACTTTTAAGCCGATAGGCATACCCTCACGAACCTTGAAGTTTGCGACGGACTTTTTAGCCTTGCAAACGACGGGCTGTTGACCCGAGATAATCTTCATTTCGTTCTGAGCAATCTGAATTGATTTCGCGTTGTCCTTGATATCGCCGAGGCCCGAGCTTAAAATGATTTTAACGAGCTTGGGAACTTCCATAGGGTTCTTATAGCCGAACTTCTCTTTGAGGGCGGGACAAACTTCCTTATCGTAAGCTTCCAACATTCTGGATGCGTAAACTTTATCGTTTTTAACTGCTTTCTTAGTAGCCATGTTCACCCTCCTTATTCAGCCTTGTCTTCCGTATTTTCGGGTGCCGCGGTTTCAGCCGTTTCCGCCTTTGCAGCGCGCTTTCTTACACGCTTCTTAGGCTCTTCGGTCTTCTTAGCCGCCTTGCCGGCCTTTCCAGCGTAAGCGCTGTCAAGCGTTGCGCCGCAACCGTCTTTGGGACAAACCCTTACTTTCTTTCCGTCGACTACGGAATGTTTAACTCTTACGGCCTTGCCGCACGCGGGGCAAATAACCATAACGTTAGATGCGTCAAGGGGAGCGGGGATTTCCGTAATTTGGGAAACTTCGTTCGCCTTTCTCGCCTTCTTTGCTTTCTTGTGAATGTTCACGCCCTCAACGGTAACGGTACCGCTCTTGGGTGAAGTTGCAATTACCTTGCCCGTCTTTCCCGCATACTTGCCGGAGATAACTAATACATTGTCATTCAATTTTACGTTCATAGCTTTTCTCCTTTAATTACAGCACTTCGGGAGCGAGGGATATAATCTTCATGTAGTTCTTTTCACGAAGCTCCCTTGCAATGGGTCCGAAGATACGCGTGCCGCGCGGTTCTTTGTTGGTGTTGATAATTACTGCTGCGTTCTCGTCGAAACGGATATACGTTCCGTCGTCGCGTCTGATGCCTTTCTTGGTGCGTACGATAACGGCCTTTACTACTTCGCCTTTCTTAACCGCGCCGCCGGGTGCCGCCGTCTTAACGGAGCAAACGATAACGTCGCCGATGTTTGCGAACTTTCTGAAAGAACCGCCGAGTACTTTAATGCACATAAGCTCTTTTGCGCCGCTGTTGTCTGCGGCTTTGAGCCTTGACTGGGGTTGTATCATAAAAACTCTCCTATTTTTGAACTTACAACTTGTTGCTTTTAGCAACCTTTGCAGAGGATTGCGCCGCCTTCACATAAGCGAGGGTGAGTACCCCGCTCTCCATTAAAGGCAAGGCCGCAATCATAACTTTTTAATAAAATATTTTTTGCTAATTACTTAGCCTTTTCAATGATTTGTGCAACGCGCCAGTTCTTATCTTTTGATAACTTACGCGTTTCAACGATTAAAACCTTATCGCCTTCGCCGCACTCGTTGTTCTCGTCGTGAGCCTTGAAGCGGGTGGTTTTGGTTATGGTCTTTTTGTAGAGGGGGTGCTTCGTGTTTTCTCTGACTGCAACGACGACCGTCTTGTCCATCTTATCCGAAACGACGATACCTACTCTCTCTTTTCTAAGAGTCGTTCTGTTTTCCATATTTCTGCCTCCTTACGCCTTCAACTGCCTTGCGCGGATTACGGTGTTTACTCTTGCAATGTCCTTTTTAACGAGGTTAATTGCAAGGGGGTTTTCAAGCTGGCCCGAAGCGTGGCGGAAGCGAAGGTTGAAAAGTTCGCTCTTTAATTCTTGAAGCTTTTTCAAAAGCTCTTCATCGCTTAAATTTACTATTTCCTTAGCCTTCATTTACTTCACCGCCTTCTTGAACCGGTTCAAGGTCGCTCTTTAATACGAACTTGCACTTAACGGGGAGCTTGTGGCTCGCAAGGCGCATAGCCTCACGCGCGATATCCTCGTTTACGCCCGCCATTTCGAACATAACTCTGCCGGGTTTTACTTCTGCTACCCAGTATTCAACCGAGCCTTTACCGGAACCCATACGGGATTCGGCGGGGTGCTTGGTGATGGGCTTGTGGGGGAATATGTCTATCCATACTTTACCGCCACGTTTAATAAATCTCGTCATCGCGATACGCGCAGCCTCTATCTGTCTGGAAGTGATTCTGCCGCCCTCCAAGGATACGAGGCCGTACTCGCCGTAAGCAACCTTGTTGCCCTTTTGAGCCTTGCCGTGTATCTTGCCGCGATGCTGCATTCTGCGTTTAACTCTCTTGGGAATTAACATTATTCTTCGCCTCCCTCTGAAATTATCAGACGCTTAGCGGTATCAAGAACTTCGCCCTTGTAAATCCAGCACTTTACGCCGAGCACGCCGAAGGTGGTGTGCGCTTCCGCAAAGCCGTAGTCGATGTCCGCGCGAATGGTTTGAAGGGGAATGGAACCGTCGTGATAGCTCTCGCTACCCGCGATTTCTCTGCCGTCAAGTCTGCCGCCAACGGTAATCTTAACGCCCTTTACACCCGTCTTGGATACTTTCGCGATTTGCTGTTTAACAGCTCTTCTGTAAGAAACACGCTTTTCAAGCTGAGATGCAACCGCTTCCGCAACGAGCTGTGCGTCCTGGTCAATCTTTTCAACTTTCTTAACGTTGATAACGATTACCTTGCCCTTCGTAAGCTTTGCAAGGTCTTTCTTAATAACTTCTATTTCAGCGCCCGCTTTACCGATAAGCACGCCGGGACGGCCCGTGTAAATGCCTATTTCGATTTTGTTTGCAGCTCTGATAATGGTGATTTTGCTTATCGCCGCGTCGTAATACTTCTTCTTCAAGAAGGTACGGATATCGTTGTCCTCTTTGATATACTTGCCGAAGTCTTTCTTATCGGCATACCATTGAGTGTCCCATGCGGAGATAACGCCAACTCTTAAACCGTGAGGATTAACTTTTTGTCCCATATCTCTCTCCTTAAACCTTCTTTGCGTCAAGTATGACGGTTACGTGGCTGGTTCTCTTCAAGATTGCGTGTCCGCGTCCCTTGGATACGGGCTGCATTCTCTTCAAGTGAGGACCGCCGTTTGCGAATGCCTCGGAAACGAACAAATCGCCTCTGTCCATTCCTTGGTTGTGTTCTGCGTTAGCCGCAGCCGAAAGAAGAACCTTCTTCACTTCGTCGCTGCCGCCCTTGTTGCAATAAGTCAAAATTGCTTCCGCCTCGTCTACCGACTTCCCGCGGATAAGAGCGAGCACCGTTCTTATTTTATAGGGGGAAATTCTGAGGTATTTAGCGGTTGCGTAAGGACGTTTGTCCTTATTTGCCTCTATTCTTTCCTTTTTTAAGTTCATATTCTTAGCCATGTTCGAACTCCTTACTTCTTGGCGGTTTTAGCCGCGTGTCCCTTGAACGTTCTCGTAGGGGCAAATTCACCGAGCTTGCAGCCGACCATATCTTCGGTAACGTATACGGGAACGTGTTTTCTTCCGTCGTATACGGCAATCGTGTGTCCTACCATCTGGGGGAATATCGTCGTTGCGCGCGACCAAGTCTTAACTACTTTCTTTTCGCCCGCCTCGTTCATAGCCAAAATTCTTGACATAAGCCTTTCTTCAGCGTAAGGGCCTTTCTTAATGCTTCTTGACATGCTCTATTCCTCCTTAATTAATTCTCTTCAAAATGAATTTGGAAGTGGGATTCTTCTTCTTTCTGGTCTTATAGCCCAAAGCGGGTTTGCCCCAAGGGGTCATAGGACCTGCGTGGCCCACCGGCGACTTACCTTCACCACCACCGTGAGGGTGGTCGTTGGGGTTCATGACCGAACCGCGGACGGTAGGACGGATTCCGAGGTGACGGGTCTTGCCCGCTTTACCTACGCGGATAATCTCGTGCTCGAGGTTGCCTACTTGACCTACGGTTGCCTTGCACTTCAAGGAAACGAGTCTCATTTCGCCCGAGGGCATCTTGATGGTCGCGTACGCGCCTTCCTTTGCCATAATCTGAGCGGATATACCAGCCGAACGCGCGATTTGTGCGCCCCTACCGGGTTGAAGCTCGATTGCGTGAACGACGGTACCTACGGGGATGTCCGCAAGGCAAAGTGCGTTGCCGCTCTTGATGTCTGCGCCCGCGCCGGATACTACCTTGTCGCCGACGTTCAAACCGACGGGAGCGAGAATGTATCTCTTTTCGCCGTCAGCGTAAGCAAGAAGTGCGATGTGCGCCGAACGGTTGGGGTCGTATTGAATGGACTTAACCGTTGCGGGGATACCGTCTTTATTGCGCTTGAAGTCGATAATTCTGTACTTGATTCTGTTGCCGCCGCCGATATGACGAACGGAAATCTTACCTTGGTTGTTTCTGCCGCCCGATTTGCGCTTATCGTGCAACAAGCTTCTTTCGGGTTTAACGCCCGTGAGCTCGGTGTACGCGCTTACCGTCATAAAACGGCGTGCGGGGGACGTAGGTTTATACCTTTTAATAGCCATCTTTACGCCTCCTTACGATAACGAGTTGAAGTACTCAATCGCCTTGGAGTCAGCTGTAAGCTGGACGACTGCCTTCTTATAGTCGGGCGTGTAACCTTCGTTACGGCCCATTCTCTTCTTCTTACCGTGGCAGTTTACGGTGTTGACGTATTCAACTTTTACGTCAAACAGCTTTTCTACCGCGGCTTTAATCTGCGTCTTGTTTGCGGACTTTTTAACGATAAACGTATACTTCTTATCCGCAATACCGTCGTAACCTTTTTCGGTGAGGAGCGGTTTTAAAATTATATCTTCGGCAAACATTATTCTCCGTAGACCTCCTCGATTTTCTTAACTGCCGCTTTCGTGATAACCACTTTTGCGTTTGCAACTACTTCGTAGGTCGAAATCTGTGCAACGGGCAAAGTCGAAAGCTCTTGTATGTTTCTTGCGGCAAGGATAACCTTCTCGTCGCTGTTATCCATAACGATAACCGCCGACTTGTCAAGCTTCAACGCCTTTTGGAAAGCAACCATCTCTTTCGTCTTGCCGTCTTTTACTTCAAGCTTGTCTACGACTACGAATTCGCCGTCTGCAACCTTCTTGGAAAGTGCGGACAAAAGCGCGCCAATCTTTGCCTTCTTGTTCATGTCCTTAGAGAAATCACGGCTCTTAGGTGCGAATACTACGCCGCCCTTAATCCATTGGGGTGCGCGGATTGAACCTTGACGGGCGTTACCCGTGCCCTTCTGTCTCCAAGGCTTTCTACCGCCGCCGCGAACTTCCGTACGGGTCAACGTAGATTTTGTACCTTGTCTTTCGTTTGCAAGTCTCGTAACGACTGCTTGGTGGATAAGCGGTTCGTTGTATTCAACGCCGAACACCTTATCGCTTAACTTCATAGAACCGGCTTCGGTGCCGTCCATCTTATAAACTTTTACGCTAGGCATTTTCTACCTCCTTACTTAACGGTGTCGTTAATGGTAACGACGCTACCGTTGGGACCGGGAACTGAGCCTTTGATAAGTAAACAGTTTCTTTCAACGTCCACTCTTACTATTTCGAGGTTTTGCACGGTAACGTTTTCAACGCCGTACTGACCTGCGAGGTGTTTGTTCTTGAAAACTCTCGAAGGCGAGCTGTTCGCGCCCATTGAACCGGGTTCTCTGTGAACGGGGCCTACGCCGTGGGTTTCCTTCAATCTGTGCTGATTCCAGCGCTTGATAACGCCCGAATAGCCGTGACCTTTGGATACGCCGTGTACGTCAACCTTGTCGCCCGCTGCAAAGACGTCTGCCTTGATTTCCGCGCCTACCGTGTAGGAAGCGGTATCCGCAAGGCGGAATTCTTTGAGCACTTTGCAAGGCTTAACGCCCGCTTTCTTGAACTGACCGAGTTCGGGCTTGGTTAAAGCCTTTTCCTTCGCTTCGTCAAAACCGAGTTTCAAAGCGGCGTAGCCGTCCTTTTCAACAGTTTTGATTTGCACTACCGGGCACGGACCCGCTTCGATTACGGTTACGGGGATGACCTTGCCCTCTGCCGTAAAGATTTGCGTCATGCCCGCTTTACGGCCGATGATTGCTTTATTCATTGATAAAGTTCTCCTTTTAAAAATTTATTTTTCAGATAACTCGTTTTAAGTAGCGCCGCTTTCGCGTCGGCATAAATCCGTTGGTTATCTATATTGACTTATATAATAATAATGTAATAGACTTTCGCCCGCCCCGTCATTGCGAGGAACGAAGCAATCCGGCACCCCGCTGTCATTCTGAGCGCAGCGAAGAATCCGCCTCAATTACAGCTTAATCTTGATATCCACGCCCGCGGGCAAATGAACGGTATCCAAAAGCTTCGCGTTGGGGGTATAGATATCTATAATTCTCTTATAGGTTCTCTGCTCGAACTGTTCACGGCTGTCCTTATACTTGTGGGGCGAGCGGAGAATGGTTACTATTTCCTTCTCGGTGGGAAGGGGAATAGGTCCCGAAATTTTCGCGCCGCTCTTCTTCATCGTTTCAACGATGCGTGAAGCCGCAAGGTCAACGAGCTCGTGGTCGTAAGCCGAAAGTTTAATTCTGATTTTCTGTCCTGCCATTTGTTTTACTCCTTTTACCTAACAAAAACTTAGTTTCGCGTGTCAACTGAACCGTGTGTATCGCGCTTTCCCCGTGAAAAAACACCGCGTAGCGGCGTATACGAAGTAGCCACGGTTAGTCGCAAGGGTCATGCCCTCACACTTGTCAGCGCAAATTATCTGTAACGGGGGCTGCCGTTTTTTGCAGTAACTTTGCACCTCAATCCATACACTTTTTGCGGTTTTTTCTTCCCGAAAATCGGGTTGAAATTTTGACGCGCTTAACTATTATATAAAAAGCCAAATCGAATGTCAACGAAATTTCACCGCTTTTTTACTTGTTTTTGCCCGTTTTCGGGCCGTTTTAACCCCGTTTTAAAGCAAAAAACTACATTTGTGCTTAATTAACGGAATACCCCCTATATCTTGTCCGTTTTTGACAAAATTCCGCAAAAAATACCCCTCGAAAAATATGTCAAAAAGGGGTATTATATTTTCTTATACTTTTTTGAAAATGTGAAATAGTTCTATTTTTGTTAAATTCTAACAGAAATTACCCCAAATCTACCGGCTCGCCCTTATATTCGTCTGCAACAGCTTCAATTGCCAAAGCAAGCCCCGTTTTAAATCCCCCTTTGTAAGTGGCTCTTTTTGCCGCATCCTCCTTTTGGTAATATAGATGACGCAATGTTTCTAATTTTTCTTTTTGCTCTTCCGTTAGACTTTTCTCTAATTCTTTAAGAAGCATAACTATTTCCCCTTCAAGCTCCGCATATCTCTCCCCCAAATCTATCCATTTGTTATATACGCCTTCAAAATCGTAAAATTGTTCTATTTTTGTTTCCATAATATTTCTCCTTGTTGAGTAATTTTACATCACTTAATGATGTATGTAAAGTATTTTACATCACAAACTGGCATATTTTAAAATATGGAAGATATTTCAAAGAAGATAGGCGGTAACATAAAAGCCGCACGCAAATCGAAAAAGCTAACTCAAAAAGAAGTTGCACAACATTTGTATATGACCCAACAGCAATACAGCAGATTTGAAAACGGTGTATTTGAACTTAATTATTCTCAAATTTTACAAATATGCGACTTGCTTGACATAACACCAAATGAAGTTTTTGAAAAATAATGTATAGCCGCCCGCGCAATTTGCGCGGGCGGCTTTTTTAATTACTGCTATATTAATTGAGATAACGCTTCATAAAGCTTAGGTATGTCTTTTGTAACCGTATCGTAAATGATAGTCAAGTCTACGTTGCCGTATTCGTGTACTAATCTGTTCCTCATACCCTTTATAGCTTGCCAAGGCACTTCACGGTATCTAAGTTTGAAATCGTCCGTAAGCCGTGCCGCGTTCTCGGAAACTTGAATCAACCTAAACATTACCGAGTCTTGCAAAACCTCGTCTTGTTCAAGCTTGTCTTTCGTAATGCCGGATGTATGTTTAATTATAAATCCTAAATCTTTTACTACCTTATTCAAATAATACGTATTGTCTTTTTTGTTATCCATATATTTTTATCCCGTATTTAAGTATTTCGTTTAGCAGTTCGGGGTTGCCGTCAAGCTGTTCTTTGGTAATAAGGTCAACCTTCTTTTTTAATTCTTCCCTTAAATTTTCTACTAAGGCGTAAAATATCATACCCGAAAATTCGGTGGAAACAAGCAAGTCAACGTCGCTTTTCTCGGTTGCCGTGCCCTTCGCATAAGAGCCGAAAAGATAGCAATAATTTATTCCTACCCCCTCGAAAACTTTTTTACAAGTTTTTGTTATTTTCTCTACGGTAAGCACGCCGTGTTCTTCGTCCACAAAGCCGTATTTTTGCAATCTGTCATACATAAATTCAACTTTTATCGAAGAACCGTGCCCCTCGTCCTTTTCGTAATTCTGATAAGTCCTAAGCGGCACACCCAAATATTCTGCACACTTTGCCTGCGTTAAACCATTTTTCAAACGCAATTCCTTTAAGGTCATATCTTTCACCTCTTAGACATTATAATATATTGCGTGTTTTTCGTCAACCGTTTTACGCAATTTTTGCGTATTTTTCATTTTAAATTTACGCAACTTTTGCGTAGTATATTTTTTATTTGCCTATTGAAATTCCCTTAAACCTATATTATAATGTAATTAATAAAAGCATTGCCCCCGCCGTTGTCGGCGGCGGCAACGGATAAGGGGAAATAAAAATGAATATTACGGCTAAGGAAATCCGCAATATTGCGGTTATCGGGCACAGCGGCGAGGGCAAAACCACGCTGTGCGAGGCTATGCTTTTCAACGGCGGCGTCGTTGACAGAATGGGCAAGGTCGAAGACGGCACCACGGTTATGGACTTTGACGAGCTTGAAAAGGCGAAGAAAATCTCCGTCTACACCTCGGTTGCGTGCCTCGTATGGAAGGGCGTGAAGATTAACCTTTTGGACCTTCCCGGGTTCTACGACTTCGAGGGCGAACGCCACGAAGGGCTTGCGGCGTGCGGCGCGGCAATCCTCGTTATCGGCGCAAACGGCGTTCTGCCCATCGGCGCGGAAAGCGTAGTCGAATACTGCCTAAGACTCGGCAAGCCGCTGATTATTTTCATAAACGGTATGGACAAGGCCAACGCCGACTACGTGGGCACGCTTAACGCGCTTAAAGAAAAGTACGCGGGCAAGCTTGCCCCCATTCAGCTTCCAATTATGGCGGACGGCAAAATGACGGGCTACGTGAACGCCATTCAAGAAAGGGCGTACAAGTTCTCAACCCAAGGCCCGCAAGAGATACCCGTTCCCGCCGAGCTTAAAGCTCAAATGGACGATATGCAAGCAAGCCTTATGGAAACGGCTGCCGAAAACGACGAAATCCTCTTGGATAAGTACTTCAACGACGGCAAGCTTTCAAAGGACGAAACGGTGCACGGCGTAAGGCGCGGCATTGCCACGGGCAGCGTAATCCCCGTAATGGCGGGCAGTGCCCTTCAAAACCGCGGCGTTATAAATCTTTTGGACGAAATAGTGCGCTATATGCCCACCGCCAACGAAAGGCGCAACTCACTCGCCACCGACCTTGCGGCGGACGAAATAGTGAATATCACTTGCGAAGAGGACGGGCCCTTCCTTGCACAAGTTTTCAAGACCGTTTACGACGCGTATTCGGGCAAAATGAACTATATCAAGATTTTCCGCGGACGGCTTAAAACGGGTATGACCGTTTACAACCCCAACACCAACACGGAAGAACGCATAGGTCAGTTGTTCGTTTTAAAGGGCAAAAAAGCCGAGCTCGTGCCCGAGCTTACCGCGGGCGATATAGGCGCGGTGAACAAGTTGACCAACACCGACACCAACCACACCCTTTGCGCCGTCGGCACCTCGCTGGTGTTCGACCCTATCCGCTTCCCCCACCCTTCCCTTTCGCTTGCGGTCAAGCCCGTAACTAAGGGTGACGAGGACAAGATGTTTGCGGGCTTTTCCAAGATGCTTGAAGAGGATTACACCTTCTCCATTGAAAAGCGTGCGGACACTGGCGAATTGATTCTAAGCGGGCAAGGCGAGGTTCACCTTGAAATGCTTGCCAAAAAATTAAAAGCGCGCTACGGAATAGCCGTCGAGCTTTCCGAGCCGAAAATCCCCTACCGCGAAACTATCCGCGCCGTATCTAACGCCGAGGGCAAGCACAAAAAGCAGTCGGGCGGACACGGACAGTACGGGCACTGCAAGGTGCGCTTCGAGCCGTACGACGGCGAGTTCGAGTTCGGTGACGAAGTCGTTGGCGGAGCCGTTCCCAAGCAGTACATACCCGCAGTCGAAAAGGGCTTGCGCGAGTGTTTAAGCAAGGGCGTGCTGGCGGGCTACCCCGTTACGGGCGTTAAAGCGGTGCTGTACGACGGAAGCTACCACGACGTGGACTCTTCCGAAATGGCGTTCAAAGCGGCCGCCGCACTTGCGTTTAAAGAGGGCATCAAAAACGCAAAGCCCGTACTTTTGGAACCCGTAATGAAGTTAAAAGTTTTAGTTGCTGGCGAATACCTCGGCGGGGTTATGGGCGACATATCCAAGCGCCGCGGCAGAATTTCGGACAGCGCAACCGAGGGCAATTTGACTACGGTCGTTGCCGAGGTGCCTTTATCCGAGATAACCAAGTACTCAACAGACCTTCGCGGTTTAACCCGCGGGCAAGGCAAATTCACAACCGAGTTCTTGCGGTACGAGGAAGTTCCCCCTCAACTCGCCGAAAAGATAATAAGCGTTCAATAAGCGTTCCGCTTAACTAAGTATCTTAATTGCGTTGCCGTATTCAAGCAACTCTCACGTCAAACTTAAAAGCCCCGCGGCATTAAGCCGCGGGGCTTTATTATACTTCTCCGTGTTTTATATATTTAATCAGTCCCGTAAAAGCGGATATTACTCCTATAAGTCCTATCGCAAATAAAAAGACCGCCGCGCAGTACAGCGCGTTGAACGATGAGAAAAAGTTATCCGCACTTGAAAAGGCAAATGCTATAACCTCGTCACCTGCAATTATTCTGCAGAACTGATAGGGTATAGTCATAATTATCCCGCCGAAAAGCAGTGGAATTATAAACACTTTTACTACGGGCAAGCTCGATAAACCCGTAAAAAAGACTAACACGCCGCCCGCCATAAAGAACGCGCCCAGCGCAACGGGGATATTTTTTTCAAACGTATAGTGCATCGCAATTACGCCGCCGCCAACCGCAAGCGCGATAAGCCCCATTACTATTCCGGCCCAATTTACTTCGCCAAGGCTCAGCTTTTCTTTTTCGCCCGTCGGGTCAAGCGGCTCAACGCTAAGCTTATCACCGAGCACGGTTTTTAATTTTTTCAATTCCCGCAACGGCAAGTTTACGTCGAAAAGCCATACCACTTGGCTTATGCACTCCTCGTCCGCCTCTATCGAAAAAAAGCATTTCCCGTGCGACGTATGTGCAATAATTTTGCCGACGTGCGCCCTGTCGAAAACCTTAACCGCCAACCCGTCTGTGGCGCGTATATAATTTTCGTAAACCTCGAAAACGGGCGGCGCCTTTTCAAGCTTTTCGTAAGTTTCTTCCATCATCTCGACGGAGTCTTCAACGCTCTGCCTTTCGTTGCTTTTAACCAAATTGTGTCTGAGCGCAAAACGACCGAACTTCCCCCACAGTTTGAAAACGGATAGAAAAATTATCAGAAGGCACACCGCCAGCGCAAACAAATCTACTGCGTGGCTTAAAACCGTCTTAGCGCCTTCGCGGACTGCCTCGCCGATTACGGTGTACAAAAACCAAAACAGCAAAAATGCCGAAACAATATACAGAAAAATAGCATAGGGCGAACGCCAAGTTTTTGCGCGTTCGCCTATTTTTCCGTTATTTAATTTTCCGCCTTGTCCGAACCCGTACTCCATTACGCCCAAATCCTCGGGCTCCGCGCTCAACACAAAGCTTTCTTTTTTCTTTCTTGCCATATTATCAGTAATATGTTACGACTACTTCTTCGGGCGGGTCGCTCCGCTCGATTTTTTCGGCTATCAGAACGGGACCCTCGCCGCGGTAAACCGCATTCTTTTCCAAAACGATTTTCGCGGTTACGGTCAGCCAGTCGCGCGTTTCAACCCCCTTAATAAGGTTGCCAATCTTCACGGCAAATCCGTCGTAGGCAATGTCCGCCTCGCAACAAGTCATAATGTGTCTGCCGAGAACGATATATCCCTTGGGCGCCTTTTTCGAAACCGCCGCCATACCCTTAAAGCGAACCGTCTTGCCGATATACTCGTCCGTCTTTTCCGCCAAGTCGCGGTAGAACCAAGCAAAATCTCTGTCCTCTATTTCGATAACGGGCGCGTTCACGTCGAAGGGCATCGGGTCCTCGATATCGTCGGGCTCAACAGCCCCGCCTATATATTCGTAAACGATGTCCGTGCGGCGCGTGATTCCGCGGATAATCTTGTGGAAGTCCTCTTTTTTATACTCGCCCTTAAAGCGGTTGAAAACAACCATCTGCGTCATCTGCACTTTGTCGAAAACGAGCTGGCGCATATTTTGGTTAAAGTTTATAAAAGTGGTCGCGTCGAAGAAGGTCATTATCTGGTCGATAACCCAGTTTTCTGGCATAGCCTCAAAGAACTGCGAGAGTAGCCAAGTACCGTTGTACTCAACCACCACGCGCTGAACCTTGTACTTTTCGGTAAGCGCGGTAAGGTTTTCCATCGTCAGCTCGTCCACGCTTTCAAGCGTAACCTTAGTAACGTAGCGCACCTTGAACGCGTCGGGGTTGTACTCCTCCTCGCCTTCCTCGCACACGAGTAAAAGCGTTCTCTCGCCCGTGTTCATTCGCTCGTCTTCAAGCGTTTCTTGTATGAATTTCGTTTTCCCCGATTCCAAAAACCCGAGGAATAAAAAAACGGATACTTCTTGTTCCATAAACTCCTCACAAATATTTCACGCTATTCTGCGCGCAAAATATTTCGTGATTTTTAGGGGCTTCTCGCCCCTCGTGCCGCAATCTTTAAGGGCACACACATATATAATTGCGGCACTTCACCCGCGCTGAGGTGGCATAGCCACAAATTGGGTGCGCGGGCGCAAAAGCGTGGTTTTGCTTGCGCCGTTTATTATTTTTAAAAACTAATTATACGCCAAACAGAGCTGCAAGCTCTTTCTCGTTAATTTTACTTCCGATTACGCAAAGTCTGCCGGTGTATGCCGCGCCGCCTTCGCGCACGTCAACCTCGCCGGGGATATAGTCGAAGTGCAGCCACTTGCCGCAAGTGCAAGGCACTATGCCCTTTGCGCGAAGCACCGTGCCGAACTTATGCTCGTCCGACAAAGCGGAAAGCATTGCCGTAAGCTCGTCCTTTGAGAACTTCTTGCCCGTTTCAACGCCCCAGCTCGTGAATACGTCGTCCGCGTGGTGGTGATGATGCTCGTGCTCGTGGTCGTGATGGTCGTGGTCATGGTGATGGTGCCCGCAACCGCACTCGTGCTCGTCATGGTCGTGGTGATGCTCGTGATGGCACTCGTGTTCGTCGTCGTGGTCGTGGTGATGTCCGTGGCAGCATTCATGCTCTTCGTCATGGTCATGGTGATGTCCGTGGCAACACTCGTGTTCTTCTTCGTGGTCGTGGTGGTGTCCGTGGCAGCAGCCCTCGTGTTCCTCGTGGTCGTGGTGATGACAGCAGCCGTGGTGGTGCGCGTGCTCCTCCATCTCGTGAAGCTCGCCTTCAAGCGTGTCGGAGTGTTCCATCGCCGCAAGAATAGCCTTGCCGTCAAGCTCGTCCCAATGAGTGGTAACGACGGTCGCGTGGTCGTTGTGTGCCTTTACCAGTTCAACCGCAGTCGCAAGCTTTTCCGCACCCGCGATATCCGCGTGGCTTAAAATTATGCACGACGCCGTTTCGATTTGGTCGTTGAAAAACTCGCCGAAGTTCTTCATATACATTTTGCACTTAGCCGCGTCAACTACGGTTGCCTTAGCGTTTACTTTACAATCGTGCAAGTGCGCGCTTTCAACTGCCTTGACTACGTCCGAAAGCTTGCCCACGCCCGACGGCTCAATCAAAATTCTGTCGGGGTGATACTCGGTATAAACCTTTTCAAGCGCCTTTGCAAAATCGCCGACGAGCGAACAGCAGATACAGCCCGAGTTAAGCTCGTTAATCTGAATACCGGCTTCCTTTAAAAATCCGCCGTCTACGCCTATCTCGCCGAACTCGTTCTCTATTAAAACGAGTTTTTCACCCGCGTAAGCTTCTTTAATCAGCTTCTTTATAAGGGTGGTTTTGCCCGCCCCCAAAAAGCCCGAAAAAATATCTATCTTGGTCATAATTACCTCTTTACCCGACTAATTTAATCTATCCTTAAATCTATCATAAGTTCCATAGATAAAATCTCCGTGATATTTATGAATCTCTCCGTTATCGAATATAAAATAACCGTTATAAATACCATATGTATAAAATTTGAAGACAAACACCTCTTCACCGTCTTTCATAAACTTTATGATTACGTTTTCATAAAACTCTTCCGTATTTATATTGTTATAGATTTTTTCGCTATACTGTCTACCGTTTATCGTGCAGTAAATATCGTTTATTACTTCTTTGTCGGAAGAGGTTCCGTAAAAATGTGCTTCATCTTTATTCTTTTTATAAGGCAACAAGTTAAATTCAAGCGAAACCTCATCAAAGCTTCCAACGTCCAAATTTAACTCAATGGTCGGCCATTCACTCATGTCATGCCCACAAGAACAAGCCCCAAACAAAAATAGCGACAGCGCAAGCAACGATAGTGAAAAGTAACGGATTATTTTTTTCATAAAACAACCTCCCTTTTTAATTTATATGGGTGGCAGTTTGTTTTAATATGTAAGCTTTCTAAATGAGCCATCCTCTTTGTGAATCATTATGTTAGCGTCTTGGTTGTCCGCTAAGTTCTTGCAGTAGTCGATAGCTTCCTTTTGGGTCTTGAAAAGCTTTATAGCCTTTGCGCCGCCCGCCGCTTTGATTTGCCACATGTTGTCGTCCTTGCGCTTTGAAATGTGGTAGGTCTTTACCGTGGACTTTGCGGGCTCGTCCTTAGCCGCAGTGGTTTTTGCCGCCGTCGTTTTGGTTGCGGTCGTTTTGGTCGTAGTGGTCTTGGCCGCAGTGGTTTTAGCCGCGGGCTTCTTTTCCTCGGCTTTTACCTCTTTCTTCGGTTCTTCCTTCTTAGGCTCCTCTTTTTTAGGTTCCTCTTTCTTGGGTTCTTCCTTCACTGCGGGAGCTTCCTCTTTAACCTCTTCCTTCTTTTCAACCTTTGCGGGTTCTTCGGTCTTTACGGTCGCGGGCTGAGCGGCTTTCGCCTTAGCCTTCTTATTTTTCGCACTTACTACGCAGCAGATTATTATAATAATTGCAATAAGCGCAACGAGCGCAACCGCGCCAATTATAAAGTAAAGCGAGTAAGCGCTCCAAAGTTCCGCAAAACCGGTTGCAACTTGTGTGTTAGTGTCTGCCATAATTATTCACCTCATTCGTTTTTTTAATATTGTAAACCAATTACCGAGTAAAATCAAGTAATTTAAAAAAAGAAATGCGTTCGCCGAAAATCGGCGAACGCTGATTTTGTATTTAATTAATACTTGGTAACCTTTACGCTTTTGATAATAATAGGTTGTTTGGGCACCTTGAAGGTAACCTCCGTGCTCTTGTCGTTGTTCTCTTTGGAGAATGCTTCATTGTTGTCAACGGTGACGGTAGGCTGAATACAGAAATCACTTGCTTGGTCCAAATCGTCAACGTAAGCCTTTACCGCGTCAACGAATTTATCAAAAGCGTCAACCTCTTTAAGCTGTGCAAATACGGTATAGTTCTTTTCGGAATAGGAAGTGCTTGCGCTCGTCTGCAAAGCGAAAATCGAAGTTGCACAGTTCTTCTTGTAGTCGGCAAGAATAGTTTGGGCATTCGTCGGGGTAACGTAAACCTTCTGCGTCGACTGCTTTTCGTAATAGTACATTTTAAGACAGCCGTAGTCTGCGGTGAGCGCACCCTTTTCTATTTCTTGGTGAATGTTGTTGTAGAACTCGCCCATAACGGTGGGAAGCTTGGTGTCTTGAAGAACTTTCCCGTCCGCGCCGATATTGCCGTAAACCGAAGCCGACAGCTTGTCCGCAAGCTGATAGTAAACGCCCTCTTTCGAGAACTGCTCGAAATACTCGTTCATCTGCTCGGCGTTGTCTACCTTCGCGGTGTACTCGCCCGCGTCGTAAGAATATCCGCCCGTGAACCAGTCGGTGGACTGATAATCGTGAATAACCGTATTATCGTAGAAGCCTTCGTCCGAAAGTTCGATAAAGTGCCTTACGGTATGGGGGTACATATTTCTGTAAAGCTTGTAATCGACTTCGTAGGTTTCGCCGTTGAACTGATAAGTTATGCGTACTTCGGGGTGGTCGGTTTCGGGCTTACAGCCGGCAACCGCGCCAACCGAGCAAACGATAAGCGCCGAAGCAAAACACAATGCAATTTTTTTGAATATCTTTGATTTCATAGCACTATTCCGTATAATTATACCTTTACATTTTACTTTGAAAATAAAATATCGTCAAGCGTTTTTATATCGTTTGGCATAAAAGTTTTGTTGCGGAACCGCTTGCGGTACGACAAGCGTTTTTGTTATCTTTTAATTAAAAACCGCCCGCGCAAAACTGCACGGACGGATTTTTGTTTGATTTGTTTTTAAATTATTCCAAAACTGCGGTTGCGCCGGCTGCTTTGAGGTCAGCAAGAATCTTCTCTGCATCCTCTTTAGCAACGTTCTCTTTAAGAACGCCACCCTTTTCAACTGCGGTTTTAGCTTCAACAAGTCCAAGACCGGTGAAAGCGCGAACGACTTTGATAACGTCGATTTTCTTAGCGCCTGCGTCCTTAAGAACTACGTTGAATTCGGTCTTTTCTTCAGCTGCTGCTGCGGGAGCTGCGCCTGCTACGGGAGCTGCTGCAACTGCTACGGGAGCTGCTGCGCTAACGCCGAACTTTTCTTCAAGAGCCTTTACAAGCTCGCTTGCTTCGATGAGGGTTAAACCTTCGATTTCGGTAACGATTTTATTGATATCTGCCATTTTATTTATCTCCTAATTATTTTTAAATTTAAATTTTAATTTTGCGCTTTAAGGGATACGCCAACCCTTTCGATTTAATTTAATTTTCTATTAGCCTTGCTTCTGCTGTGCAACCGCATTAAGCGCACGAACGAGACCTGCAACTACGTTGTTGAGTACGCCCGCGATATTCGTTGCGGGTGCGTTGATAGAACCGAGCATCTTTGCAATAAGTTCTTCGCGTGAAGGCATAGCAGCAAGCGCTTTAACGCCCGCCTTGTCCACGTAGCCGTTGTCAACGAACGCGCTTTTAATGGTGATTTTATCTTCGTAGTCCTTTGCGGCTGCAACCATAACCTTTGCGGCGTTGGTCTCGTCCGAGCCGAACGCAACGGCAGTAGGGCCGTTGAGGTCGTTATCAAAGTCTTTAAAGCCTAAATCGTTCAACGCTTTTCTTACAAGAGTGTTTTTGTAAACCTTGTATTCACAGCCGGCCTCTCTGCACTTGTTTCTGAGTGCGGATACTTCTGCAACGGTAAGTTTGTTGTAGTCAACGAGGACGACAGACTTAGACGCTTTCAGTTTTTCCGTAATTTCTTGAACAACTACTTTTTTAGCTTCGAAATTAGCTGACAAATTATTACCTCCTCAAAAAATTTAAGAATTCCTTGCACCCAAAACGGCACAAGGAATTTTAAAATAATAGTCTTATTTAAAAATTATCTTGAAACCTAAGCGGGAAATTAAGCTATCAAGCACCCGCCGTCTTGGGCAACAATTTATTTACTTTGACATTATAGCGTTTGACAAACTGAATTGTCAAGCGTTTTTAACCCTTGTTGTAAGTTACCTTTACGCCGGGGCCCATCGTTGCGGACAAGGTTACAGACTTAATGTACTGTCCCTTTGCTGCAGCGGGCTTAGCCTTGACGATTGCTTCCATAAGTGCGTTGAAGTTTTCGGTAATCTTTTCTACGCCGAAAGACTTCTTGCCGATAGGGCAGTGAATAATTGCGGTTTTGTCAAGACGGTACTCGACTTTACCGGCTTTAACTTCCTTAACTGCCTTAGCAACGTCCATGGTAACGGTACCGGACTTGGGGTTGGGCATCAAGCCCTTAGGTCCGAGGATACGACCGATACGACCTACCATACCCATCATATCGGGGGTGGTAATCATAACGTCGAAATCGAACCAGTTCTGCGACTGAATGCGCTGGATGGTCTCTTCTGCGCCTACGTAATCAGCGCCGGCAGCAGTTGCCGCGTCAGCCTTGTCGCCCTTCGCGATAACCAAAACCTTCTTCGTCTTGCCGGTGCCGTTGGGAAGAACGAGCACGCCGCGGACTTGCTGGTCAGCTTGACGGGGGTCAACGCCGAGGCGAACGTGAAGCTCGATGGTTTCGTCGAACTTTGCCTTAGCGGTATCAACTACGATTTTAGCAGCCTCGCCCAAATCGTAGGATTTAGAGCGGTCGTACGATTTAATGCTTTCTGCGTATTTCTTTGCAAGTTTCATCAGTCGTACCCCCTTACTCTTCTACCGTAACGCCCATAGAGCGTGCGGTGCCTTTAACCATCGACTTAGCCGCATCCAAATCGGTGCAGTTCAAGTCGGGCATCTTCGTCTTTGCGATTTCTTCAACCTGAGCCTTGGTAAGCTTGCCGACCTTATCGCGGTTGGGGCGTGCGCTTGCCGTTTCAAGACCTAACGCCTTCTTAATAAGAACGGGCGTAGGGGGCGTTTTAAGCTCGAAAGTGAAGCTTCTGTCTTGGTAGATGGTTACAACGCAAGGGATGATAAGTCCGGCTTGGGAAGCCGTCTTTGCGTTGAACTCTTTGGTAAATCCGGGTATGTTAATACCATGGGGACCCAGCGTAGAACCTACGGGGGGTGCGGGGGTTGCTTTACCGGCGGGAAGTTGCAATTTAACTACCGCAGTAATCTTTTTTGCCATTTTATATATCCTCCGTGTGGTTAAAACGAATATAACTTAAAAGATTTGATATATTCTCCCACATTTTAAACTTAATTATTCTTCTATTTTCTGAACTTGAATGAACTCAACTTCCACATCGGTATTTCTACCGAACATTTGAATGTTGACCTTCGCCTTTTGCGCGGTGGGGTTCATCTCGGTGATAATTCCTTCGAAGCCCTCCAAAGGACCGGAAACGACTTTGACTTTATCACCTACGCCGAAGTCAGCGTCGATAACTACTTCTTCAAGGCGCATCTTGCGGATTTCCGCTTCCTTCATGGGGATGGGATATCCTTGGGGACCTACGAAGCCCGTAACGCCTCTCGTGTTCGTTACCCAATACCAAAGCTGGTTCGAGTAAATCATTTTAATGAACACGTAGCAAGGAAGAAGCTTCCTTTCAACTATCTTGCGCTTGCCGTTCTTTTCTTCGATAGTCTGCTCCATAGGGATTTTGACGTCGAAAATCATACTCTGCAAGTTGTTGTTTTCAATTAAACGCTCCAAGCTGTCCTTCACCATCGACTCGTAACCCGAATAGGTGTGAAGAATGTACCAGCAAGGATTTTCCGTATCTGCTACCATCGTTGCCATAGGTTTACGCTCCGATATTCGTTATTACTTTCAAAAGCTCGTTAAGCCCGTAGTTAATGCCGGTTACTACGACGAGGAACGCCAGCACAACGACGAGTACGACGCACGTACCTTTAACGACTTTGGGGAAGGTGGGCCAAGTTACCCTTTTAAGCTCTGAAAAGGTTTCCTTCAGCCTTTTGCCCATTCTTACGAAGATATTGGGTTTTTTAGCGTTTTTATCTACTTGGTTTGCCATAAGACAAATCCCCCCTAACTCTTATTTTGATTCTTTGTGCTCAGTATGCTTCTTGCAGAAAGGGCAGTACTTGGACATCGTGAGTCTGTCGGGGTTGTTACGCTTATTTTTGTAACTGTCGTAGTTGCGGTGTTTGCACTCCGTGCACTCGAAAGTTATCTTGGTTCTCACATCTGCTTTCTTAGCCATTTTGGAAAAACTCCGTACAAAAAAATTACACCCCCAAATTGAGTGCTAATTGAGTTTAACATTATTTAAAAGGCTTGTCAACCCATTTTTATTAAATTCGCAAATTTATTTTTATATAATAAGTAACGCCCGCGCTTAAAATCGCGCGGGCGTTTTTTAATTTAGTTTAAATCGGAACCCGTAGTGAATGCGTACTGGTCTCTGTCCTCGGGGAAGATGGGGCCCGAGATAACGGGAAGATTCAAGGGTGCGATGTACGCGCTTGCGGTAAGGTTGGTAACGGCAGCGCGAAGATAAGGATAAACGAGCTTGGTCGCCTCGATAACGAACTTTCTTTCTTCGTTTTGGTTAGCCACGTCCTCTACCTCGAATATGCCGACGAGGGTTGCAAGAATATCGAAAGGCTTAGGCTCCTCGGGGGTGCTTTCGATTTTTACCGAAAGGGAAACGAAGTTCAACTTTTCGTTGCCGTTTACCTTTCTTACTTGACGGGAAAACTGAGGTTTAATATCCAGCTTTTCCTCGCCGTTAAGCTTTACTCTGTTAAGTTTAAAAGTAAGCTCCTCCGCCGTAATACCCTTGAAATCTATTTTCATAATTAACTCCTTTAACCGTTGCGCCTTTTGTTTCGGGCGCGGTAATTTCATATTTAATTTATAAACCAAGTATAAACCTTTTAAGCACAAAAGTCAATAATCCTTGCGTTTTCGCGCGTTTTTTATTGATAATTTTATTATTTATATTTATAATGTAAAGGCATTCTTCAAGGAGGGCGCTGTTTTGGCTAAAAAAACTATCTATTTTGACAGCTATTGCGGCTACACCGTCGCCGTAATTTGCGAAAACGGAAAAGTTACCGAATTCAATTTCGAAAAACAGCAAAAGGTTTGCGCCGTGGGCAACATCTACAAGGGCAAGGTCGAAAGCGTTTTAAACGGTATGCAAGCCGCTTTCGTCAACTGCGGGTTAGAGCGCAACTGCTACCTCTCCGCCGAGGACTTCACTCCCGACAGCGAGAAGTACGAAGGTGCAGAGGGCGGCGAATACACCTTCCCCGACCTCAAAGAGGGGGACGAGATTATCGTTCAAGTAACCAAGCTCCCCGTCGGCAAAAAGGGCGCGAAGGTAACCACCCACCTCTCCATCGTCGGAAACTACCTAATCTATCTGCCCGACTCCCCCTTTATCGGCGTTTCCCGCAAGATAGACGACGAGGAACTGCGCGCCAACCTTGCCAACACGGCAAAGCACTTAAAGCAAGACAACGAGGGTTTGGTGGTGCGTACCGCCGCCCCCTACGCAAGGCACAACAGCCTTAAACAAGAATACGCCTACCTTCAAACTCTGTACGGCGAAATTTCCGAAAAGGCAAAAACCGCAAAGGTCGGGCAGCTTCTTTACACCGACGACTTCTTGACCGTTCGCGTTTTGAGGGACGTGCTCTCGCGCGACGTCGACAAAATCGTAGTCGGCAACGCCGAGCACAAAGCATACGTTGAAAACCTTATGGGGCTTTACCCCGCCGAAACGCGCCGCCCCGTTATTCTGCACGACACGGGCAGAGATATGATACACGAGGAGGGGCTTGCACAGCAGATACTTGCAATCACCTCCCCCCGCGTCGATTTGGAAAACGGCGGCTATATAATAATCGAAAAGACCGAGGCACTGACGGTTATCGACGTAAACACCGGCAAGTTCACGGGCGACTATAACCTTGAACAGACCGTCTACCACACCAACCTTCTTGCCGCCGCAGAAATCGCAAGACAAGTAAAACTGAGAAATATCGGCGGAATAGTCGTAGTGGACTTCATAGATATGAACAGCGTATCGCACAACCGCGCGCTCGTCGAGGAATTAGAAAGGCTTTTAAAAGCGGACAAGGCAAAGTGCGCGGTATCGCCCATGTCGCAGTTCGGGCTTGTGGAGTTTACGCGCAAGCGCATAGGCGCCACCCCTTTAAGCCTTATGATAAAGCCATGCAAGTACTGCAACGAAGCGGGCTACACGATGGCGGTAGAATTCCTCTTAATCGGGCTTAGGGCAAAGCTTTTAAGCGCAGTCGCAGACGGTGCAACCGCAATACGCCTTGATATGAACAACGAGGTTTTAAACAAGCTTTTAAGCTGGCAAGAGTTTTTATCCGATATAAAGGCTCACGCGGCGGGCGTAGAAATTTACGCCGTCCCCCACCGCACCTACCACGAAGAACAAATCAATATCCGCCTAAACGAATTTGATATTCCTTCCGACGCGGTTAAACTATAAAACAAAGCGGCACGGGCTACACAGCCCGCGCCGCTTTTTATTTAAGTGCGTTTTGCACCCCATACCACTTTAACTCTCTTTTTGCCGAACAGCCCGCCGCTCGTTGCGTCCCAATCCTTATGCCATTGAGGGGGCCGCGCGGAAGCCTCGCAGTACACGGTCAATCCGTTGCAGCCGCCAAACACCTTTTTGCCGACGGTGGTTACGCTTGCGGGAATAAACACGCTTTTAAGCCGCGTGCACTGCCCGAAAGCAAATTCGCCTATCTTTTCCAGCCCGTCGGGCAAATCCACGGTTTTTAAAGCGCAACAGTCCTCGAACGCGTTGTCGTCAATAGTTTTCAACCCCGCGGGCAGTTCAAGGCTTTGAAGCGCGGAGCAACGGCCGAACGCAAACGCGCCTATATATGAAAGGCAATCGGGGAAAAGCACCTCTTTTAAATCCCTACAATAGTAGAACGCGTTGTCGGGGATACTTTCGGCTACGGGCAGAATTACTTTTTCAAGCGCATAGCAGTACTTGAACGCTTCGCTGCCTATGCTTGCCGCCGCCTCGGTATTAATCTCTTTTAGGCTTTCGCAACCGTTAAACGCGTTTGCGCCTATATTCACGCCGTCGGGCAAAACGACCTTTTCAAGATAAAGACAATCTTCAAAAGCCCCTTCACCTATTTCTACGACGTTTTCGGGTATAGTTACCGTTTCCAGCTTGTTGCATTCGCCGAACGCAGTTTCACCGATAACTTCAAGGCTGGAAGGCATCTTCACGCTTTCAATATTCTTTTCGTAAAACGCGAAATCGTCGATTTTCTTTATCCCTTCGGGAATTTCCACGTTCATATCGTCGCCGAGATAGTCTTCAAGCACGCCGTCCTCCACGGGAAAATCTCCCGGATATTTAGAATCCTCGTCCTCTTCCTCGTCGTAAAGTTCGTCCGTAAATTCTTCCGCCACTTCGTCCTCTTCAACCGTTTCTACGGCCGGCGCGGGAACTTCCTCGGCTTCAACGGCGTTTAACTCTTCGTCCAACGGCTGTTCGGGTTCCGCGGCAGCGCTTCCGCCGAATTTTATTCTGAGATATTCTTCACGGTTTAAAGTAAATTCTCTTTGGGCGCACGCGGTACAAAAGGTTGCCTCGTCCGCGTTTTCCGCCCCGCAATTCAAGCAATATTTCATAGCTTTATTATATTGCAATCCCCCGCCGTTGTCAATCGCGGTTTGAAAAAATCGGCGCGTGCTAACATAGCCCGCACCGATTTAAGTTTAATAATCTCAACCGAAAGTCTTTTCTATCCATTGCAAATATCTTTCTTTTCCGTCTTCAAAGGATAGATACGTTTTACCGTCTTTTTCTACTGCGACAATCGGCCATATATGTCCGTTATAAAAGTACATCGGGGCAGTAACAAAAGAAATTTCATCACCGACTTCCATTTCGTCTAGCCAATCCAAATCAATCATCACGTCAAACGTTACGGGCCCTTCCGCTGTAATACCACTGTCTTCCGTAGTTATATCAATTTCCCACTGACCATAATACATTGAAACAATAACGCCGTCCAAATTTATATAGTTACTGTCGTCCGAATAATATTCTATCATGTGATTTCTCAAGGGCGCATTAAACCAGGTATGAAATGCGGCACACGCCGAATCACACGCCGAGAGCACAGCTGATATTATAAACGCGCAAATTAATATAAGTACGGATATATATCTTTTTTTCATTTATCTTTCCTCAATCGTGTTTATTATTATAACGATTCACCGCTCAAAATGTCCCGCAAATTTAAAAAATTACTTGCAAAAAATAAGCGGCGCGGGCTAACATAGCCCGCGCCGATTTTTACACCATTTGTCATTCTGAGTGAAACGAAGAATCCGATATGACTTGCGGAATGGCAATTATAGCCAGATTCTTCACTGCGTTCAGAATGACACAATGCCGCATTATTCTTTACGATAATTACAGAAACGCCTTGAATTTCTTTTCGAAGCCTTCTTCGAGGTTGATAAGTTCGGTTAAAAGATTTTTAACCTCGGGGTCCATATACTGGCTGCTGTCGGTAAGCGAGGTCCTCAAAGAGGTTATGCCCGTAACCGTACCCCTTATCATCATCTGCGCGATGTTTTGGGGCGAGTTGTCGCTTGCCGTACCCATTTTAATTGCACCCCACATCATTGCCTTCTTCATGGGGTTGGGCTCCTTAACGTCAACGTCGTACTTGTGTGCAAGCTCCGCCGCCTTAGAGCAAATCTTTTCGTATTCTTCGTGCTGGCGAAGGATTTCTTCCTTAATAGCTACGTCCTCAACCTCGGGCAAAATGTCGGATATTGAGGTAAGCGCAAGCTGTGCGTTGCGATAAATTTCAGAAATTATTTCACTTTCTTTTTTTAATTCTTCCATAAAAACTCCTATTTGCTAAGCACAAAGCTTGGTTTGCTTGCGCCTTTACCTTTAATATGTGCGCCGCACAAAAATTTATACATAGAGTAAAAATAGCTTGACTTTTGCTCCGCGCTTGTGATAAATTTAATGACGAGCCGCTTGAAACGGGCTTTATAAGTGCGCCATTTTGCGACGCCCCAGTATTCGGCGAGACGTGCGTTCGGCTTTGCGAACCGAACTGCAATAGGAGGTAAAATTTTATGTACGCAATATTTGATAACGGCGGCAAGCAGTACAAAGCTTGCATTGGCGACCTTGTTAAGCTTGAAAAACTTTCGGGCAAGGTTGGCGACAGCGTTGAGTTCCCCATCGTTCTTTTATCCGACGATAAGGGCGTTCAAGTCGCAAACGAGGTTGCGGGATTAACCGTAAAGGCAGAAATCGTTTCCGAAGGCAAGGACAAGAAGATTATCGTCTTTAAGTACAAGCCCAAGAAGAACGAGAGAAAGAAGCAAGGACACAGACAGCCCTACACCACCGTTAAGGTTACCGGCATCGGCGCTGTAAGCGAGGCACCCGCTGCGAAGAAACCCGCAGCAGCTAAAAAACCCGCTGAGCCCAAAGCAGCTGCACCTAAGGCTGCCGCACCCAAGGCTACGGCTGAAAAGAAGGCTGCCCCCGCAGCTGAGAAAAAGCCCGCGGCTAAGACCACTGCGGCTAAGAAGCCCGCAGCTAAAAAGGCAGAATAATTTAAGGAGGATAACGGAATGTTTTTTATAAGTTTATTCGCTCATAAGAAAGGAACGGGTTCTTCCCACAACGGCAGAGACAGTAACCCCAAAATGCTCGGCGTAAAGCGCGCCGACGGCCAGCACGTACTTGCGGGCAACATTTTGGTTAGACAGCGCGGCACGAAGTTCAAGCCCGGCAACAACGTCGGCATCGGCAAGGACGATACGCTTTTCGCGCTTATCGACGGCACGGTTAAGTTTGAAAGAGTAGGCAGAGACGGCAAACAAGTTTCTATCTACCCCGTAGCTGAATAATTGAATTTCGAATGAGGGCTTTGCGCCCTCATTTTGTTTTAAGGTGATTTTATGTTACAAGTTTCCCCCCTTAACGACCAAACGCAAAAGGAGTTCGAAAAGCTTTTTGCCGAATACTATTCCGAGCTTGACTGCGGCGAGGACGTCCCCCACCTCTTGGAAGAATATATCTTGCCCGACTTGTTGGCGGGGCTTATAAAAATAGATATTTTAAAGGACGGCGACGCTTACGCGGGGTTCGTTATCTACCAAAAGGACGATATCGACAACGAGTGGAACTTTAAAGAAGGCTGGGGCGATATCCGCGAAATTTTCGTTGCCCCCTCCCACCGCCGCCAAGGCTTGGGCAAGTTCCTTTTATACACCGCCGAAATGAAGCTTAGAGAGTCGGGCGCGGAAAAAGCTTATTGCTTACCCGTTGAAGGCACGGAAGGCTTCTTCACCGCTTGCGGCTACGCGCGCGGCAACGAATACAGCGAAGACCTTGACACCTTCGTCTATGAAAAATTGAATTTGAATAATAAATGTAAATAAGGAGATTTTTATGAAAAAGAAATTTTTAGCTTTTGCAACGGCGTGCGCTTGCGCGCTTACGGGTGCTGCGGCGTTTGCGGGTTGCGGGTTGTTCGGAAGCCACGAATACGAGCTCGTTTCCGCAACGGTTTCAAACAGCGAATACAATCAAGATTGGGTTTACTTGAACAGTGCGGCGGTTATGGACGTAGTCAATTATCCCCCCACCTTGCGTTATTTCGTGGACGTTACTTTAAAGGACGGCAAAGGCAAGGAATTGACGGGCGAAATCATGGTTGAACCCGAAAGCACCTCGACTTACCTTTCAATAGACAACTCGGTTCACATGTACCTTTCTCTCGGCATAAGCGTTGAAGGTTACGACGACAACGCTTTGGGCAAAGATAAAAATCTTACTATTAAGTTAAGCAGCGGATTGGACGGTTCCGAAATAAAAACGGGCGAATGCGAATTGACCGCAACTTACAGCGTAGTTCACGCCTTAAAGAAAATAGGAATAAGCGAAGACGTAAAAACCGACTACGCCCTCAACGAGGAATTTGCGGGGCTGCCCATGAACGTAATGTACGAGGACGAAAGTACCGAAGTTATGGACTTTTACGAGCTTATAGCACTCCCTCAGTACGAAAAGAAATCCACGATTACGGGCTTCGATTCTTCACGCGTAGGCATTCACAAGGCCTTTTCCGTCAACAATTTCCAGACTTCGGCAACCGGCGTCAGAAGCTCCTCCACCGTTTACTACAACGTTCTGCCCGATTTGACCGTTTGGAAAAAGGGCAACAGCTCTACGGGCGTCAACCGTTATACTTACGAATACTACAAAACCGCGGATATGACCTTCGGCAGTACTCAGCGTAACGGCTACACGATGGACAACGTAACGTTCGGAAGCGTAAATATGCTTTTATGGGTTACTCAAGGAGTTGCAATAAACCCCAACGAGTCGACTTTTGAAAACGCAATGAACAGTTCGAGCTCGTCATACGCATTCTTCCACGCTCCTATCCCCGCGGGGCAGACGGCAAAAGTAACTTCTCTTACCAAAACCACGAATTATTATATCGTAGATTACGATTGCTACGAAGAAAACGAAAAAGTTTCTTCGAACACTCTGTATTTGGTTTACAGCACCAGCCCCCAAAAGATGATTTCCGTTACTTTGGAAAACAGCGATAAATTGAACGCGGAAGAAAAGACGCTTACCGAAGACTTTATAAACCTTTTATGGTTTAATCAATTATAAAAACCAAGCCCGACGGCGCACGCCGTCGGGCTTTTCGTTTGCCTACCACCTTGACAAAACGGATATATTTATGTACAATACGGATATGAACAAAATCGTATTCGTGGGTAAAAATGCGGGCGAAAAGCGCGAAAACAAGTATTTGGAAATAATTATAACCAACAATGAGGTTCACGTTATCCCCCCTTACTCAGATTTCCGACTCGACGGCGAGGACTTTTTGCGGGTGTATATAGACCAGCCCGTAACCCCTATAAAGGAAGACTTTTACTTCTACGAAAATATTACCTTTATTATGTTCGCCGCTATGCAAGCCGAAGAATTTTTAAAGCAAGAAAAAGGCGAAGCCGTTTTGCAAGCCTTGGGCAATTTGCTGGTTAACCTCGTATCATTTTACGCCGACAAAAAGAAGTACTCGCCCGTGGTCGAGCTGGTGCGGGAGGATATTGCAAAGAACCTATCAAACCCCCTCTACGCCTTGGAAGATTACTTAAAAAAGCTCCCCCTCAGTTACGACTACGTACGCAAGCTTTTTCAAAAGGAAACGGGCGCAACGCCCCGCACCTATCTCGAAAACGCAAGAATGGAGCTTGCGGCAAGCATACTTTCAAGCGGGGTTACTAACAAGTACAGCAATTACTCGGTATCCCAAGTTGCCGAAGCTTGCGGCTATTTGGAGCCGTTGTACTTTTCCCGAGTGTTCAAAAAACACTTCGGCGTCTCCCCAAGCGAATATAAACAGTAATTTAGCGAGGTATTTGATATCAATGCAGAATAATGAAATTGAAATACGCAGAGCAAAACTGTCTGATATTGAAAGAATTGACTGCTTGCTTTTTCAGGTGCACAAAGTACACAGCGACGCGCGTCCCGACTTATTTGTTCCGGGGGCAAAAAAATATACCGACGAACAGTTAAAGCAAATTCTTAAAGACGAAACTAAACCAATATTCGTTGCAACAGAAAACAGCAAAGTGTTGGGTTATGCGTTTTGCGTGTTAATTAACAACGGCGACGAGCCGTCGCATACCGATAATACAACGCTTTATATTGACGATTTGTGCGTGGACGAAACTTGTCGTGGTAAAGGTATAGGCAAGCTGTTGTATAATTTCGTGGTTGAGTATGCCAAAAAATGCGGTTGCTATAATGTAACGCTTAATGTATGGGCGGATAATAAAAACGCAGTTGCTTTCTATGAAAAAATAGGTTTGCATATTCAGAAAATAGGTATGGAAAAAATATTGTAAAAACAATAATATTGCGTTAAACTTCAATTTAGCTTTCTAAGCAAAAAAACGCCCCGCGCTATTTGCGCGGGGCTTTTGAATTAGTCTGCAACGTAAACAGTTATGCTTTTTATAAGTACTCTGTTGTTGGTGTTTATTTCGACCGTAGTCGTTGCCTTGCTTGTGGTGAAGTTGTAGTAAGTAACGCCCCAGTCGTTTTTGCTTGCGGTCTGCTCTGCGGAGCCGTTCACGGATATTTTATCGTTTTGGTCCTTATTCCATTGGCGGGCAACTATAACGACTCCCATTATCTTTTTGTTGAAGTTAAGCGTGATTTTGCCGTCGTTGCTTGCCGAGCCGACCTTAATGAAGCCCTTACCCGTAACCGCGCCGTTCACGTCGCTATTGCCAAGCTCGACGCGGGTTGCGGACGCGCTTTCGAAAATACTTGCATTATCGCACGCCAAGCCGAAAATATAAGTCGGGTTTGCAAGCGTGCCCGTCTGCGTAAGCTTGGTTAAATCGAATTCAAGCGGGGTGCCGTCCGGCAAGGTGGTTTCGGGATAGTAATTGTACTGTTTCGGGTCTACTTCGCTGTCCTTATAGGTGCCGCCCCCGAGTGCTTGAACCGAAATCCACCACTCGTCCTTCAACTCCACGGAAAGCTTGCCGCCCGCGGGGATTACCAGTTCCTTGGAAAAGTACGTATAATAATCGTTCGGAACCGCACAGCCGTAATAAGTTACGCGGTAACCGGTTGCGTTTGCGACCTCGTTCCAAGTTGCAACGCCCGTCTTGGGGTCGATATTTATTTTGGGCGTGGCAAGCTGCGTACGGGTGTCGGCGGCAACGTAAAACATAAACTCAAGCTCGCCTTCTTCGTACATATTGTCGTCGTCAATATACAGCATCGCCTCAAGACCAACGAGAATATCTTCTTCGCCGTCCGCGGGGCAAGTAACGGTAACGTCGCCGTACTGGTTCATTACGAACGCGCCCGTATCGTCATACACGCTCCACAATATATTTACGCCGTAAAGCTTTACGGGAAGATAGAAGTCGCCCATTATCCGCGAGTCTTCTTTCAGCATATCCCAAGCATTAAGCGTATCAATTACAAGCTCGTATCTGTCGTTTTCTTCGATACCGTTGAAATCGACCGAGCGGTAGCTTGAAAGCCCCTTGACGTCGCCTTCCAAGGCAAGCGTACCGACTGCGGTTACTTCCACGTCTTTAAGTCTTCCGGCAATTCCGAGATACAGCTCTGGAACGTAGTCGCCGAAAAGAGTAAACCCGCCTTCAAGCACGGCGTCGCCGTCCGAGTTCGACGCTATCGTGCCCTCAACCATAAATTCGCGGGAGGGCAAATTTTCGCCGTAGTAATTCATAATTTTAAGAATTTCGGCTACCGAATAAATCTCGTCGTTAGATATTTTGAACTCTACCTTTTCGCAATAATTGCCGTCGGCCGTTCCCGCCGCCTCGTTACCGAGGGCTTTAACTTGGAAGGTCCAAGCCTTGTCAAGCTTATCCGCGTTGCTTTCGGCAAGGTCAACCGTAGCGGAATTTTCTTCAACCGTTACCGCGTCCGACGCGTCGCCGTTAATAATATATGCGTAACCGTTTGCACCGTCCACCGCGCTCCAAGTTAAATTTACCTTGCCCGCGTCCGCGCCTTGTATCGTAGCCGTAAGGTTTTCGGGCGTTGCAAGCTTCGTTAAATCGGTTTTTTCGCCCGTGCCGTCGCCGGTTTCGCTGCCCGTTCCAACTTCGCCGCCGCCTTCGCCTTCACTATCGGTGCTGCACGCGCCGATACAGAAGCAAGCGCATATTGAAATTATAAGACTTAAAACTAAGAGCCATAAACTCCGTTTTTTCATACGACCACCTCAAAATTGTCTTTCAGCGATATTCTATCACTTTATTTTACGAATGTCAAAATTTATAGCCCGCCGTCTTATTTCACGAAAACAGCGGGCTTTTTTACAGTTTGATTTGCGATTAATACGTTTTACGCTAACGCAATTAAGATACGCGGTTAAGCGGAACGCTTAATGCTTTAACATCTTTATTTCGGTGTACGCCATTACGAACGGCCCCGTACCCTTCGCGTCGTTTTCAACTACGGGTTCGGAAACGTAATAATCGTAAGTACCGTCGCGGTTGGGCTTGTCCTCGGGTCCGAGTCCCGCCATGAGGCAGATACCGCCAAGGTTCAGCTCGCCGTCCGTTTCGGTGAGGTATTCACGGCAAATGCCGTTGAAAATCTTTTCGCCGACAGCCGCAAAGCGCCTATCAACGAAGCCGAGGCGCGCGCCCTTCATCATAGCGTAAGCTATCATTGCGCTGCCCGAGGTTTCAACGTAGTTGCCCTCTCTGCCCATCTGGTCAACGACTTGCCAGAACATATGCTTTTGAGGGTCTATATACTGCTCTAACCCCTCGATGGTCTTTCTGAAAATGGTTATAAGCTCCGCCTTCAAGTTGGGGCGCGACAAGTCGAAATAGCTTATTGCGTCCACAAGCCCTACGGTGTACCAGCCCACCGAGCGCAGCCAAAAGCTTTTGGAAAGTCCCGTTTCGGGGTTTGCCCAAAAGGCTTGCTTGGATACGTCCCAGCCGTGATAGTACAGCTTCTTTTCTTGGTCGTACATATTGTTCCAAACGTTGCGGAACTGCTTTACTATATCGCCGTAGTTTCTGCCGCCGTTAAACGTCGTTTCGTAGCGGGTATAGAAAACTTGCGCCATATAAAGCCCGTCCAGCCAAACTTGGTTGGGGTAAATCTTCTTGTGCCAAAAGTTGCCCGTTTCGGTGCGGGGCTGGCTTTGAAGCTGGCTGTACAAAAGGTTGATTGCCCTTCTGTACTTGGGCTTGCCCGTTTCCTTGTACAAGTCGAATAAGACGCGCCCCTCGTTTATGTTGTCAACGTTGTAGGTCGACATTTCGTAGCCGCGGATAGTGCCGTCGTCAAAGACGTAATAGTCCACGAACTTGTCAATAAAATCAAGATACTTTCTATTGCCCGTAAGCTTGTAAATGGTGTAAAGCGAGGTCATCATGCAGCCGTCGATATAGTTCCACGCCGGCTCCTTGCCTTGCCTAATGCTCTCAATATTCCAAATAGGCGCGTCGGGGGTAGTTTCGTCTATAAGGCGGTCAATGTATCTGTCAATAACCGAATAATTCATTTCTTTCTCCTATTCTTCAACCACGTTGCCGCAGTTCTTCTTTATTATTTTTTCGCCCTTAACGCCCGTAAAGGTTACGTTTTTAAGCACTAAATTTTCAACGTTGTCTACGTATAAGCCCTCTTTGCAGTACTCGCGCACGTTTTCAAGCATCGCGGGAATATTCGGCTTTGCGTCCTCTTTAAACGAAAAGCTTACGTTTTCGATACGCACTTCCTTTATGGGCTGCTCCACGAGCCCGTCGAAGTAGCCCGCCATACACTCGCAGTCCACGCACTCGATGTCCTTGAAAAGGAACTTGCCGAGGTAGGGCGTGCCCTCGTCAACGGGCAACGCTTTGCGCGACCAAACGAATTCGGTGTGCCCGTCGGGGTCGCAGAAATAGTACATATTGATTACGAGCGGGGTGATGACGTTGTCCATCTTGATATTCTCGAACGATACGCCGTCGATAACTCCGTCCTTGCCTCTGCCTCTGCGGGTCTTAATCCTAAGCCCTCTGTCGGTATGGCTGAACACGCACTGCGAAACCGAAAGGTTTTTAACGCCCCCGCTCATTTCACTGCCGAGGACGATTGCGCCGTGTCCGTTTTCGAAGAGGTTGTTGCGTAGCGTGTGGTTGTTTGCGGGGGTCTTATAGGTCTTGCCCATATACAGCTTGCCCGCCTTAATCGCACAGCAGTCGTCGCCGACGCTGAACTTGCAGCCCACTATATCAACCTTGTTGCAGCTTTCGGGGTCAAGCCCGTCGGTGTTGGGGCCGGTGTAGGGATTTTGAATCTTTATATCGTAAAAGCCGAGGTTTTCGGAAAAGAACGGATGCAAATTCCAGCTTGCGCTGTTGCAGCAAGTTACGCCGTGGAAAACGACGTTTTTGCACTTGTTCAAGAAAACGAGTCGGGGACGGGCAACCTTTCTGCCCTTGGGCGTAGCCCACCAAGTGGAATGGTCGGCGTTGCCGTTTATGGTGCCCTCGCCCACCACCTTTATATTCTTCTGTCTGTACGCCGATACGAAGGACTGGTGGCAGTCGTAAGGCTCCCCCTCCCAGCTTGCAAGGATTTCTTCCTTGCCGTTTAAGGTCGTGCGGGCGGGGACACGCGGATAATTTTCTTCGTGAATATCGCCCAAAAGGGTCGCGCCCCTTTTAAGTTCGAGCGTGATATCGCTCTTTAAAACTATGGGGCGGACTAAATACTCGCCCTTGGTCAGAACGACCCTGCCGCCCTTGGGACAGCTGTCTATTGCCCCTTGAACGAATTCGGTATCGTCCGAAACGCCGTCCGCTTTTGCACCGAGCGACTTTACGTCGATGACGGCGGTGTCTTCCAAAGTCTTAAACTTTAACGAATCTTCACCGATTTGGACGGTGTACTCCGTGTTCGGCCTGAGATTAAAAAGCGAAAAAACGTTGGTTCTGCGTCTCCACTTAGACCTATTGCCGTTAAGGTAAACATAGTACGGCTCGGGCGCGTAATAAGGATTTCTATTTGATAATTCAAAGCAAGCCGACGTAGCGGATACAAACAGCACTTTAAACATTTGCGGCTTTCTCCTTGGAGTGTTTTTTTACTAAGTGAACTACTAAATCTTTTATCCCGATGAAAACCATATCCGCAATTACGGTGAAGGTGCCAAATAAAAGCGGCTCTACGCCGACGGCTATTGCGCCCTCGGTGCCCTTGATATAGTTTATCAACTCGTTCAGCCCGAGATAGAAACCGAAGTACATAACCAGCACTACTACGATATAGTACAAAATGTTGGTGAAGAAGGTCCAGTACGCCTTGAACGGGAAGGGGAACATTATATAGGAATCGTACTCTTTTTTATCCCTTTCCATAAATCTGAAAAGCGGGTTGACGAAAATTTCCACCACGAGCCCCAAAACGATGCCCGTTAAAAACAGCTCGTCCAAAGTATCGCCGTTCATAAAGCTTGCAATGCCGAACATTACGAAGTAGCAGACCATACCCGCGAACCACCACTTCACGAAAAGGGCTTTTATCCAAACGGGGATTTTGCCGAGGAAGTCGGTTTTGTAGGGGTCGAACTCCTTCTTCTTGCCCGAGCGGGTGTAATTCTTGCGGTCGTCGTCGCCCGTGCAGTCCGAAATGTACATTGTCAAATCGTTTGCCGCGGTTTCGGGGGTTTCGTCCTTTAAAGCCGCAACCAGCTCGTCTATTTTATCCACCTTTAAATCGTAATAATTTTCGATAGTGGTTTCTTTTATGGGTTTTTTCTTTTTAGCCATAGTTGTTTTTTTGGAAAAATAACCGACAAAAAGCTTTGCCGGTTATTTGTGTACTAATTAAAAATTTAGTCTTCTTGAATATCTATAGCGCCGTGCATATTCTCGGTTGCGGATTCAAGCTCAACTTGGGTGTTGATTTTGTTAATAAGCAACCTATACGCGGGCAACAGTGCGAATACTACCGCACTTACGCCAACCAACGCCACGTGTACGATAACGTACAGCTGACCAGTGGTTACTTTTGCTATGGTATCCGTTGCGCCTTGCAGTGCGGGCAATGCAAGAATGTCCGACATCTGCACGTAGAAAACTATATCGCACGCTATCATAGCGCCTATCATTAAGAACACCAGCACTATGAAGAAGATGTTGGGCTTTTTACGCTTGGGGAAGGAGTTTAAGAAGCTTACCAAAACCAAAAGCGATAAAAGCGTGGTTACGAAAATGCAAATACCTATCGAAGTTTCAACGCCTTCTTGGGTGTACACTTCGTAAATTGCTTGCGAAATTTTAAACAAGGACAGCATAAAGTAAATAGTCGATACCGCCAAAAACAGAAGCGCAATATTTTGCGGCTTGCGTTTTAAGGCAACTATTTTTTTACGGAACCACTCCTTTGCGCCCTTGGAAGGTTTTTTGCCTTTGGAGGGCTGTTTAGGTGCGGGCTGCCCATCGTTTACTTCAACGGGCGTATCCGCCTTTACGGGTTCTTCCGCAACCTCGTCGGGCTTTAAAACGTTCTCGTTTTCTGCCATTTGTATTCCCTCCTTACCTTATCGCCTTACCGGGCTGGTCGCCTTCGGGCTTTTCGAAGAAGTGCGTCATTTCGGGGTCGAAGCCGATATTGATTTCGTCCCCCTCCTTGTAAGTGCACCACTCGGCAAACTTGCAGACAACAATCTTGGTGCCGCCGATTTTGCCGTGAACGAGGGTATTCATACCCAAATTCTCGTTATTGGTTATTTTAAGTTTAACGGGACCTTCGCGAACGATATTTTCGGGGCGGACGCCGAGAACGACTTCCTTACCCTCGTAAGGCTTCAAGGTTTCCTTCTGCTTAGCGTTCAAAGGATACTTGAAAAGGTCGCATACGAAATGCCCGTTTTCAATCTTGCCGTCGAACATATTCATAGGGGGAAGCCCGATGAACGTTGCAACGAAGGTATTTGCGGGTTTTTCGTAAAGGTCTATAGGTTTACCTATCTGCTGTACGTGGCCCATCGACATACATACGATTCTGTCCGCCAAGGTCAAAGCCTCGGTCTGGTCGTGGGTAACGTACATCATAGTTGCATTCAGTTTTTTGTGAAGAAGAAGTATTTCCCTTCTCATCGAGCCGCGAAGCTTCGCGTCGAGGTTGGATAAGGGCTCGTCAAAGAGGAACACCTTGGGGTTACGCACGATAGCACGGCCCATCGCAACACGCTGGCGCTGTCCGCCCGAAAGCTGCTTGGGTTTTTTGTTGAGCTGAGATTTCAAGTCGAGAATTTCAGCCGCCGCCATAACCTTTCTGTGAATTACTTCTTTATTCTCCTTGCGGAGCGTCAACGAGAACGCCATGTTCTCGTAAATAGTCATGTGTCCGTACAGAGCGTAGTTTTGGAAAACCATCGCTATATCTCTGTCCTTGGGCGGAAGACGGGTACAGTCCTTGCCGTCGATTATAAGCTGGCCGTTGGTGATATCTTCAAGCCCCGCTACCATTCTTAGCGTCGTGGACTTGCCGCAGCCCGAGGGGCCTACGAGGACTATAAACTCGCCGTCGGCGATATCGAGGTTGAAGTCGTAAACCGCTTGTACGCCGCCGTCATAAATTTTGTCAATGTGTTGCAAATTTACGTCAGGCATCTACTTCACCCCCTACGTTTTCTTCCTTTTTGAGTTCGGCGTTTAAATCTACTTCGCCGGCTTCTACCTTTTTAACGAAGTCTTCAACGGACTTAGCACGGATATAGCCGATTATTGCAGACGCGATTATGCACGCGCCCGAAGCCGCAAGACAAACCGTCATAAAAATGAACGTGCCCGTCGTGATAGCCGCGCCGCCGAATTCAACTCCTACGATGTGGCAGTAAGCCGTTTCGGTTATGCCCGCAAGAGGCAACCAGAAAATTCTTACAATCTGCATTCCGCCTATGATAAGCTGGAACGGGAACATTTTTCTGTTATAATTCTTTACTTGTTCCGAGAAAAGGAACACGAACAGAAGGAAGAAAAGATTGTAAATAACGTCGATGGCAATAGGCCATTTATAATAGAAGTTGTTGTTTTTAACTTGCGCGTACAAAACGAGGAAGTAAAGACAGCCCAGCGCAAGCCCCAAAAGGGCAAGGTTGGCGCCAAACTTATTCTTTTTATAGCGCATTATATCGTTTTGAATAACGGGGTTTTTAGGCTGTTTAACCTTTTTGGTTTCTGCCACTGCAACCTCGTCGGTGTTTACAATTTCAACGTTTTCGATTTCTACGGGGTCGATATTGTTCGTCATACCGTTTCACCTCCCGCAACTACGCCGTTTGAAAGGAGCTGTTTCTCTCCCTTCATAAGCATTATTTTCCAAACCATATTTAATACGAGTATGATTGAAGCCACGATGACAATCGCGTATACTGCAAACCCGATATCAAACCATAAGGTAGATTCGGAGTAATGAGGTTCAATCAACGGGTCGTCCAAAAGTACTTTCCAAGCCGCAAAGTCGACTTTTAAGAACTCGCTGCGCCAGTGAATGTTCATTATAATACAAACGACTGACATAACGATATTGCCGCCCGCGCACAAGCCGGTTGCAACGTAGTTGGAAACGTAATAGTTTCTTCTTTTATTGCACGCCGTGATATATAAAAGGACTGCAAGCAAAATCATTGCTATGCCGAAATACATCATCATCGTGTTGAAGGGCTGCATTTCGTCGTACAAAAGAGCGTCGTTTAAACCGTCATCCGCCGGAAACTTGGACTCGCGACCGCTAAGCTTTATGTTTATACTTTGACCAAGCTCGGAAAGCGAACCCGTCATATAGCAGAAAGCGTACAAAAGCGCCAATGCGCCCACGATAATCATTACGAGGCACATCCACTTTTGAAATTTCATCTGAGCTTTCATATCTCATTCTCCCCGAAAGTTTTAAATTGCGCCCGCACCCGAACGGCACGGGCGCAACTTTGACTTTTAAACTGTTAAATTATTTTTACAAAACCCAAATTAGTTAGCGGATTTAAGATAATTCCAATACTTCTGAGCGTTTTGCCAGCCGCGAGCGTAAACGTCCTCTCTCGTCTGAGCTTTCTTCGTAGAAGACATATATTCTACAAGCGCGTCAACGGTAGAGAAGTTGTAAGTGATATCTTGCTGGAAGTGCTGATTAGGATGCTCTGCATCAACGCCTTCCTTAACGCCTTGAAGAATTACGGAGTTGAAGATGCTGAGGAATTCCTTATCGCCGGACTTTTTAGCTTCGCCCGAGAGATACTTGATATCCATCATATCGGAAGCGTTAAGCGTGCTGACGTAGCTTGCGGGGGTAGGAAGTCCGGTAGGAACGCAGGTGTACCACCAGTTGTTTTCGTCCATCTTCAAAGACATTCCTCTTACAACGGTGTAGCCGCTTTCGGTCTTGTTGGAAAGAGCCGCCGCAACCTTTGCGGAACCTGCCTTACCACATGCGGAAGTAAGCTGGTCTTCGAACGCTTGGCTCTTTACGCCTACGGGAAGGGTTGAACCGATAAGGAAACGAGCGTAGTTGGTGAAGTTGAGTTTTGCACCGTTTACGTTCTTGGGAAGGTCTGCAGTTGAACCGGTAACGCCCGCCTTACCTTTGAACGACTCGTAAACGGTGTCCGTAATTTTAGGAGCAACCGTGCCCTTATAGTCGTAACCTTGATACTTAACGCCCTTATAGGTGAAGTAGTTTTCGGGAACGTCTTTGCCGTTTTCGTCCTTCTTCGTCTTGGGGTCGGTCTGTACGTCACCGTACCAGAAGCCGTTCTTGCCCGCTGCGTTCTCTGCCATAGGGCCGAAGGTGGAAACGATTTGTCCGTCCTCGGAATACAAGTAGTCAACGAACTGTAAAGCAGCCTTAAGCTTAGCTTTGTCGGAAGTAAGGTTGCCGTTTAATGCAAGACCGGAGGTCTTGGTTGAACGCCAGCTTTCGGTGAAGCGGAAGTATTCGTCCGCATCGGTTTTGCCGTTTGCGTTTACGTCCCACTGCGATACGGGGGTAAGGATGGGTGCGAAGTTATAATCGTCGGGAATGTTCTTACCCGTTGCGCCTTGGCCGTAGAAACCGTTAAGAGTCTGCGTCTGGCAGTAGTCGTACATCATAAAGGTTTCGGTACTCTTGTAGCCCGTATCGTCATCGAACTTACCGATACCCGAATAATCTTCAACCAAGCCTTCTTCCGTAAGCTTGCTGAACTTGTTAAGTGCTTCGTAGAAAGCCTTATCGTTTCTTCCGTCCTGCAAGTTGCCGGCTGCGTCTATATAGGTGTATTCCAAACGGGAATCTGCGCCGCGTGCGCCGTAGAGCTGGCAAGCAAGACGAACCATATCGGGGGTTCTGTCGTTTTTACCGGTACGGGGAGCGATGCCGTAAAGTCTGGTTGCACCGCTTACGTCCTTAGAAAGAAGGCTGCTCTGGTTGGTCATCGCGCAACGGAGAATTGCAACGAGGTCGTCAACGTCCCAAGCTGCGTCGTAGCCGTTGAAGAGGTTGGAACGCTTATCAGCCGCGTAGTAAGATTCTGCGCCGATTTCACCGGTCTTGGTGTAGCAAGCGTCAACGTATGCGCGGAACAGAGCCACGAGCTTGTCGCCCGTAACGGAAGGGTTAGCCGTCATAGCGTCGTTCATAATATCGATTATGTTGCCGCTTGCAAGGTTTGCGCTCGCCTTGCCGGAAGCTGCAAGATATGCGGAGTTAAGATTGGAGCCCGCCTTGTTGACTTCCGTCTTTGCGTTGTCGTAGTTCTTATATACTTTGCCAACGGTCTTGTAGGTGCCGTCCTCTACGGTAACGGGTATTTCAAGTGCGCCGGTCTTGGGCATGAATGCGTCAACCGCTACGCTCTTGCCAAGCGCCGTGCTGCCTTCCAAAACGGTATCGCCGTTGAGGAGTTTGTCAGCCATGTCTTGACGGATGATGCAATATCTTTCGATATCGTCGTTACCGTCGAAGTAAGGCGCAATGTAAAGGGCCTTGCCCTTGCCGTTCGTCGTGCTCATACCGTCTTGCAAAAGCGAGAGGTAAACGACGGGGTTTTCTTTAAGGAAGTTATTGAAGTTGGGCATATATTCAAGGTAGTCCGCAAGGTTCAAAATATTTGTACCCGCAGCAGCCTTTTCAACCGCTTTCGAAAGGTCGGTCGTGAACATATCCGTCTGAGCGTAAGGCAATTTACCTTCGCCGTTGATAAGTGCTCCAAGGTTATCGCTGGTCTTCTTGGGCGCTTCTGCGAAACAGTCGTTCCATTTAATTTGAAGGTCTTTACCCATCTGTGCCCAAGCGGGTTTCATATCGCCGCCTTGATAGGTGTTGCCGTCTGCAAGCGAGTAGGTTGAACCCGATGCAAACGCCGTTGCGTGAACGTCCTTTTCGTGACCGATTGCGATATTGAGGGTTACTTGGGAATCTCTGTTATACGCCGAGTAATCAAGGTTGCCGTTCGCGTCGAACACGTTCCACTTTTCAAGGTCTACCTTGCCGTTATTGGGGTCGTCTTTATTACAAGCCGCAAGGGGAACTACCATTGCTCCTGCCATAACGGTTGCAATCACCGCCATAGCGATTTTTTTGTTTTTGTTCATCTTTTTTCTCCTTATATTTTTGTTTTAGACGGGTCTTGCCCGTAGAAACCTGATTGAAATTATTCCTTTACGCCGCCCATATTTACGCCCTTTGCAAAGTACTTTTGTATGAAGGGGTAAATTGCAAGAATGGGAATTACCGCGCAAACTACCATCGAATATACTACTGAAATAGCTGAGAAGTTGGGGTACAAATCCGACCAGTTGCCCATATAGAGCTCGTCACCCTTACCGGAAATGGTCGTGTATTTATCGATATAGTCTCTGATATAAACTTGAATGGGCCATGAATACTGCTGACCGGTCATTACCTTGTACGACCAGAAGTAGCCGTTCCAACGGGAAATACCGAAAAACAACGCTACGGTTGCGATGGTCGCTTTGCTCATAGGAAGGTAAACTTTGGTAAGTATCTGCATTTCGGTTGCGCCGTCTATTCTTGCCGCCTCCTCTATTTCGGAGGGAACGCCCTCGAAGGAGTTTCTAAGTAAGATTATGTTGGTCGCGTTCATACCCATCGCAAGAACGACCGTCCACTTTAAGTCGTGTATGCCGATAGAGTCGAAAATCGAAATCGTGTTTTGGTAGTTGGTGAACTGGGGAATGATACCCGCCGAGAACCACATCGTGAATACGAGGAAGAAGTTCCAGCCGCGTCTGCCCAAAAGTCTTTTCTTCGAGAGTGCGTACGCACCGAGTATGGAATAACCCAAAGCCCAAATGGTACCTAAGAAGGTTACGAAAAGGGTGTTGGAGTAGTTAAGCCAGAACATGTTGTCCTTTAAAACCGAAACGAAAGCTTCGCCTTGAACTTCAACGGGCCACAAAATAACCTTACCGCTGTTTACCGCGTCAGAGGAGCTGAAAGCCGACGAAAGCGCGTAAATTAAGGGGTATACGCAAAGAAGGGCGAAAACTATAAGTACGAAGTAAGCTACTATTTTGAATATAAGCTCTGAAACTTCTGTTTTTCTTTTCATTACTTTTATCCCCCTTAGTACAGCGAAACGTCCGAAGCCGTTCTTGCAATTTTGTTCGCGCCGATAACCAAAATCATACCGATTAAGTTGTTCAACATTTCTGCCGCCGTACCCATTGCCTTTCTGTCTTGCTGGTTCGACCACTCGTTTGCGAGGGTTGAAACGGTGTGCGCCACTTCGTAGTTCGCGTCTTTACCCTCGATTGCGGGGCCTTCACCTAACAAGAGGTAAATCTTTTCGTAGCCTACGGAAAGGAGCGAGCCGATTTTCATTATAAGCATAATTACGACGGTTGAAAGGATGCTGGGGATAACTACGTAACGCATCTGCGCCATCTTGCCCGCGCCGTCGATTTGCGCCGCCTCGTACGAGGTGGGCGAAACCGCAATAACCGCCGCGAAGAATACTATACTGTCGTAGCCTGCGTGCTCCCACAAGTCGGTTATAATGTATATCGCCCTATAATATTTGGTGGTATATACGAGGCCGTTGCTGACCAAGCTGTCGCTTGCGCCGAACCATTGGAAAACTTTCGATACGATACCGACCGATTGCTCGTCGGGTGAACCGCCGTTGCCTCTGAAAAGCATTAAAACGAGCGAGGTTACGATAACGGTCGAGAGGAACTTGGGAAGGTAAACGCAAACTTGCATTATACTTCTTACAACGTTCGATTTAACTTCGTTAAAGAACAGCGCCAAAATTATAGGCATAGGGAAGCCGAACAAAAGCCCGTAGAACGCAGTCGTAAACGTGTTTCTGAACGCGCGCCAGAACTGCCAACTGTACGTCGGGTCGCTGAACAGCTGTTCGAAGTACCGTAAACCCGTCCAAGACATTGACGCAACGGTACCGTGCTCGTTCGCCGTAGTGGGGTTTTTAAAGCAGCCCATAAGCTCGTACATGGGCATATACTTCCAAAGGAAATATACGAGTACCATAGGTACGAGCATAATGTAGAGTCGCCAATCCTTTAAAATCGTCCACCCCGTATTCTTCCATCTGTTCCGCTCAGTTTCGTCCCTTACCTTCTGTTCGTCCGCCATCGAATAGGTGCCGGTTTCTTCATTGTAGATAAGGAAGTCATCACATTTGAGTTTGAACATTGAAAATTTTCCTCCATATCACTTAAAATTAAGTAAATATACAAAAAGCCAAAGCTTTAATTGCCGTTATCTGCTTTCGGGCGGGTATTCGTCGCGTAGGTCAATACCATCGCCCTCTTCTTCTTTGCCGCTGTAATCGTGAAGCTTTTTCAACTCTTCCTCGTCAAGCTCGGTATAGCCCGCCCAAACTTCGTCCTTGGGGGTCTTTGCCTCTTCCTTTTGGCGCGCAACGCGTTTTAAGTAAGTTTTTTGGTCCTCAAGCATTCCGTCGACACGGCGCAATATGAGTAGCGCGATTATTGCAAAAACTATGTTTAAGCTTTCGGTAAAGAAGTAAGAACCTATCGCTTCCACGAAGCCCGTGCCGAAGCACATTGCCGCGAACGTCCTTCCGAAAAGAACCAAAACGAACGCGACGGCGGGGTAAATCAAAGTTAAATACCACTTGGAAAAAAGTTTTTCCTTGGGAATAAGCTTGAATAAAAACCAGCTTAAAAGCAAAAACGAATTGCCGACCGAGTAAATTATATATTCTTCATACCCCACGGTTTGGAAAACGCTTAAAAACGCACAGTACAGCACGCCGTGCAATACGGGGAATATCGCCGCAAGGAAGTTCCAACGAACCAAAACTATCAGCGAAACCGTAAACATTAACGAAACCGCAAACAGCATATCGGGGAACCATTTCTTTATGGCAAATACGTTCACCGCCTCCAACGCCGCCATAATCACCATAAACAACAGAATATCGACCAGTTTATATTGATTATATGAAACGACGCCGGTAATGTTTGATTTTTTCATAAAAATTTAGTAAGAAACAATACGAAAGGGTAAAAAAGTATAGAATTTCACATTTAGCTAACTAATTATAACATGCAAGGTTTTAAATTGCAATACTTTTTTTATTGTTTCACGAAAAATTTGTGATATAATAGATATCGTAAAACCATACTAAACCCGTAAAAATTTTAAGGAGCAGCCGAGTGAAAATTCTCCGTTTAACCCCGAAAGACGATTTACAATACATATTGGATACGCTCACCGAGCCGACCACCATATATCTTGCATCGGGAACGTACAAGCAGAAAATACTAGTCGCCGCAAGCGACGTTACGATTATTGGCGAGGGCCGTGAAACAACGGTTATTACCTACGACGATTACGCCAAGAAAATACACGCCGACGGCAAGGAATACGTTACCTTCCGCACCTACACCTTGTGCGTTACGGGCGAAAGAGTTCGGCTTGAAAATCTGACGGTGGAAAATTCCAATACCGACCCCGCAACCGTCGGACAGTGCGTTGCGCTTTCGGTAAACGCGAAGTCCTTCTACGCGAAAAATATCGACTTGAAGTCCACGCAAGACACGCTTTTTACGTACCCCTTCCCCGACGATTTGGTGGTGCGCTACCAAGGGTTTATTCCCGATAAGCAGCTTTACGCCGAAGGGCACTCCTTGCATATTTTCGAGGACTGCCGCATCTACGGCACGGTGGACTTTATTTTCGGCTGTGCGGAGGCGTACTTTAAAAACTGCAAGATAATTTCAATTCACGATAGCCGTGAAATAGGCTTCGTTGCCGCGCCCGCCCACCCCCTTGCGGAAGAACACGGGTTTATATTTTTAGACTGCGAAATTCTTTCGGACGGAGCGAAGAAGGCAACCAACTTCCTTGCAAGACCTTGGCGCGACTTCGGCAAATGCACTTTTATAAACTGCAAGGTTGACGGGCATATCAACCCCGAACTTTTCGATAAATGGAACGACACCGAGCGCGACAAAACGGCGAGATTTGCGTACTATAATTTGAATTGCGACTTCACCCCCGCCCCCGTAAAATGGAGCAAGGAGCTTAGCGAGTACGAGGTAAAACAAATTATATCGCGCTTTGATACGAAAATTAAAGAATATATTAAATAATTTTGTAGAATGTTGTAACGAAAAAAGCGGGAGCGCAAACGCGCCCCGCTTTATTTTTATTTAATTAAAACCGCAATTGTTCAACCGGTTCTTCCGCCTTCGCTTTTTTATTGCCGAGCACCTTTAAAACTATCGTCCCCGCCAAAACGATAACCGACAAGACGAGCACGGCTATCGGCATAGCGTAAGAAACCGTATATTCCGTTTCGTAAACGGCGCTTAAAACGTTTACTAAAACTACCGCAACAGTTAATTGTGCAACGGATAATACCGTATTGGTTATAGCAAACCCCAAAGTTTTGCCCTTTATGCCTTCCGCCGCAAACTTTGCCGAAGAGTACAACACCTTGACTGTAAAAACCAGCAACAGTATTTGGATAACGAAGCCCACCACACCGAGGCTCGCGGTTAATGCGGCACGCCCGTCATGGTAATATCTGTACGCGCCGACTACGAAAGTTAAAAAGCCGGCAGCGTCGGTAACCGACGAACTTCCCGCATAACCTACCGAACAAACGGGCGAAACCAGCAAAGCGGCAACCGCGATTGAAAGAACGCCTATCACCAAAGCTATCGACGAATTGACGATAACTTTCGGATTCTTATATTCACCTATTCTTACGACGAATTTGCAAACGAAATAACAGCCTACCGCTATACCGCCCAAAATCAACCCGAGCAAAGTTGCCGCACTGAACCCAACGGTTGACAAGGTAATCGAGCTCGTATACGGGTCGTAATACTTATAAGCGTTGCCGGCAAGAAAAGCCGAAGCAAATAGAGCAAACGAAAGATAAGTCAGTAAAGCGGGCTTAACAAAGTTCACGCCCTCTTTTTTATGGGCAAATTGCTTAACGCATTTTACAATCGTAATTATCGCAAATACAACACCGCATATTAACGCGGCAGCAGAAATGCCCATTTTAATCCAGACGGGCAGCCACTCGTAAATGGTTTTCGACGTCATATCCTCGTACACGCCGAAGAAATAATAGTATAAGGTGTTAGTATTACTGTCATACAGTATATTGTTTACGTATAACCTACCGGTTACTCCTATACAGAAAGTGAAAATAAAACCTATTAGCGCGGCAAAACCGGCAAAGCCGAAGCTAACGTAATTTACGATTTTCTTCCAGTCGTATGCTTTTGCGGGCGTAGTCTGCCGTGCGTCGGGTTCTGCGGCAACCGTTTTTTCGGGAACCGCGTTTATACCGTTGACGCTTTTACCGCAAACGCCGCAAAACTTGGCGTCTTCGTCCAGCTCCGCACCGCAAGAGGTGCAAATTTTTTTGCCGTCCAATCTACTGCCGCAGCTTTGGCAAAACTTGAAATTTTCGGGGTTTTCCGCCCCGCACTTTTTACAAATCATTTTTATATCCTTAGTTAATTGCGCGCGGCTTTCACCGCGCGCAATATTCATTTTTAATTAAAAACCGAAAAATTCCGCTGCGTTGTTATAGCAAACGTCCTCAACGATTTTGCCGAGGCGGGGAAGCTCTTCCGCGGGGTATTGCCCGCTTTCAACCAAACGACCGAGCATTTGGCAGAGTATTCTTCTGTAATACTCGTGGCGGGGATATGCAAGGAACGAACGGCTGTCCGTAAGCATACCGACGGACTGAGCAACCAAGCCCACTTGCATAAGCGTTTCAAGGTTTTGGCGCATACCGTCTTGCTGGTCTAAGAACCACCAAGCCGTGCCGACTTGTACTCTACCCTTTACGCCTTCCTTTTGGAAGCAGCCCGCAAGCACCGTCAAAGCGTAATTGTCGCGGGGGTTGAGGCAGTACAGAATGGTCTTGGGCATATTGCCGTCTTTATCCAGCTCGCCCATAAGCGCGGACAGCTTTTCCATATATACCGCGTCCTCGATAGCGTCGTAGCCCGTGTCGGGTCCGATTTTTTCAAGCATCGACTTGGAGTTGTTGCGGAGTGCGCCGATGTGGTACTGCTGAACCCAGCCGTACTTTGCGTATTCCTTGCCGAGGAACACGAGGATATAGCCCTTGTACTTGTCTTGCTCCTCTTCGGAAATTTTTCCGCCCTTCATACCCTTCAAGAAAATCTTGTTGGCTTCCGCGTAGGTTGCGGGTGCGTAGTGAACTACGTCCAAAGCGTGGTCGGAAAGTTTAGAACCCATTTCGTCAAAGAATTTTATTCTTTGGGCAAGCGCGTCGCACAAGTCTTGCAAGGATTTGATGGGTTTGCCGACTACGCCCGCAAGCTGATTTACCCAGCTTGCGAACCAAGAAAGTTCAACGTTGATTGCCTTGTCGGGACGGAACGCGGGGCGAACCTTTACCTTTAAAGTTTCGTCGGCGTTCATTTTTTTGTGCCACTCCAAGCTGTCAACGGGGTCGTCCGTGGTGCAGACGGTTTTTACGTTGAACTTGTACATCATTTCACGCGCGGTCAATTTCTCCAAAACCTTGTTGGCTTTGTCCCAAATAACCTTTGCGTTCTCTTCGTTGATAATTTCGTCAATGCCGAAGTACCTTCTCATTTCAAGGTGCGACCAGTGGTACAACGGGTTGCCCACGAAGTAAGGCATACTCTCGACGAACTGCATATATTTTTTGTAGTCGTCGTCGGGGCCCGAAATGCTGTCCTCTGCATATCCCCTTGCACGGAGTGCGCGCCACTTGTAGTGGTCGCCGTATCTGTCGCCCGCACCGAGCCAAACCTCGGCAAGGTTGCGGAATTTTTTATCTTCGTAAATTTCCTTGGGCTGCAAGTGGCAGTGATAGTCTATAATAGGCATCTTCTCGGCGTGCTCGTGATAGAGCGTCTTCGCCGTTTCGGTATCGAGAAGAAAGTCCTTATCCATGAATTTTTGCATTATAAAGTAACTCCCGTTTTAAAGATTGCAATTTCTTTGGTTTCGTTAATCTCGTTCTTGGCAAGCTTGCCGTTTGCCGTGTCGACGATTAAGTCGATTAATTTTTCAAGCTGGGTTTCAAAATCGCTGTCCAAAACCGCGCCCGCGTTGAAGTCAATCCAGTTGGATTTATTCTTCGCAAGCTCGTTGTTGGTGGCGATTTTTAAGGTAGGCACAAACCCGCCGAAGGGCGTGCCTCTGCCCGTCGTAAACAGCACGAGGTGGCAGCCCGCCGCCGCAATGTTGGTTACGGCGCACATATCGTTGCCGGGGCCGTTCAAAAGGTTCAAGCCCTTGTGGGTTACGAAGCCGTCGTCAAACACTACGTCCTCGACGGGGCCCGCGCCCGATTTTTGGGTGCAGCCCAAAGACTTATCCTCAAGCGTGGTTATGCCGCCCGCCTTATTGCCGGGTGAAGGGTTTTCGTAAACGGTCTGCCCGTTGCGGCGGAAGTAATCCTTGAAGTCGTTGATAAGCTTAACGACCTTTTTAAAAGTAGCCTCGTCCTTTGCGCGGTTCATAAGTAGCTGTTCCGCGCCGAACATTTCGGGAACTTCGGATAAAACGGTCGTGCCGCCCGCCGCCACGATATAGTCCGAAAACAAACCTACGAGCGGGTTTGCGGTTATGCCCGAAAGCCCGTCCGAGCCGCCGCATTTAAGCCCGACTTTGAGGCAAGAGATATCCCTCTCTTCCCTCTTATCCTTTTTAACCACTTCGGAAATTTCCTTCAAAAGCTTTACGCCCGCCCCGATTTCGTCCTCGACCTCTTGGCAGATTAAAAACTTGATACGGCTCTCGTCAACCTTGCCCAAGCCCTCTTTGAAGGCAGACATTTGGTTGTTTTCACAGCCGAGGCCCAAAACGAGCACACCGCCCGCGTTGGGGTGCTTTACGATTTTTTGTAAAATGAGTTTGGTCCTCTCGTGGTCGTCGCCGAGCTGAGAGCAACCGTAGGGGTGCGTGTAGGTGAACACGCCGTCGTAGCCCTTTACGCCGTACTTCGCCTTGAACTGCTCAACGATAAGCTTTGCTTGACCGTTGACGCAGCCGACGATGGGAATAACCCAAATTTCGTTCCTTATGCCGACGTCGCCGTTAGCGCGCGCATAAACCTTTATCTTACGCCCCTTGACGGGTTTGATATCGGTGGGAACCTTGTTGTAGGTGTATTCCAAATTTTCCGAAAGGTTGGTATGCACGTTGTGCGTATGAACGTGCGCGCCTTTTTGAATATCCGCCGTAGCGCATGCGATAGGGTTGCCGTACTTAATAATATTTTCACCCTTTTTAATTTCACGCAAGGTGAACTTGTGCCCTTTGGTGATGTCCTCGGCAAGTGTTACCCCCTCGTGAACTTCACCATTCTTTAAATCGGTAAGGGCAACCGCAACGTTATCCAGCGGGTTTATTATTATAGTTTTTTTAGACATATAAACCTCTAATTTATAAGCTGTCAAAAACACAGAGAAGCGAGCAAGACAAGGAAAGTGCGGATTTGCCGACGGGAGTTTACTTATGCGTAAATGACCGAGGCAAAACGCAAACTTGACACAGTATTGCGACGCTTATATGCGTTTTACTTGCACTCGCCCGTGCAGCCGCCGACGAAACAATCTACGGCAGCTCTCATACCCTTAGTATCCATTGCCTTCAAGAAGGTTGCAACGGTTTGGGTTAAGTCGGGGTGAATACCGTTCATATCCATACCCCACGCCTCGGTCCAGCCCAAAGCGTTCTTTGCAAGGGTGAGGTAATCGCCCTTGAAATTATCCCAAAGCTCCTTCCACTTTGCAAGGTATGCGGGGTCGTCGTTGAGTTTGATTTCCTCGTCGCCCCTCTTGCCCTTGTGGAATAATACGAGCGCGGAATATGCAAACACGAGGTGTTTGGGAAGCTCGCCTTTAATTTTAACGTAGTCCAAAAGCGTGGGCAAAAGCCTCGTTTTGAACTTCGTCGTAGAGTTGAGCGCGATAGACATTAACTCGTGACGAATGAACGGGTTTTGGTATCTTTCGATAACGCTGTTTGCAAACGCCGTCATTTGGTCCGCGGGAAGGTCGATGGTCGGGTTGACTTCGTCAAACACGAAGTCGCGCACGAACTGCCCTATCGTGGGGTCGTTCACCGCCTCGCCGACGGTGTCGATTCCGGCAAGATATGCAATAGGCACCATTGCCGTGTGCGAGCCGTTGAGAATTTTAACCTTTCTCTGCTTATAGGGCTTTATATCGTCCGCGAAAATTACGTTTAAGCCCGTGCTGTCCGCGGGGAATACTTCTTGTATTTTCGGCTCCTTCTTCAAAACCCAAAGGTGGAAAATTTCACCCTTTACTACATTGTTGTCGATGTAGCCCGTTTCCTTTTGGATATCCTCGATTTCGTTGCGGGGATAGCCGGGCACGATACGGTCAACGAGGGTCGAAGTGAAGTGGTTTGCCGTCTTTATCCACTCGATAAACTTTTTATCCATCTTGTTGATAGTTGCAAGCTCTACGAGGCAACGGTACAATTCGTCGCCGTTGTTGTCGATAAGCTCGCAAGGGATAATGCAAAGTCCCTTGTCCTTCGCGCCCTTGAATTTATCGTAACGCCTTTTAAGTAAAGCCAAAAGCTTGCCGGGGTAGGACTTGGGGCAAACCGAGAAATCGGTGTCCGTGGGGTCGACCGCAATGCCCGCTTCCGTGGTGTTTGAAATTATAACTTCCAAATCCTCGCTTTCGCCGTACTTTAAAAACTTTTCGTAATCGGTGAAAGGATTGAGGCAGTCGCCAACCACGTTTATAACTTGGCTGTTCTTTATCTTTTTACCGCCGTCGATACCCTCTAACCTTAAAGTGTAAAGTCCGTCTTGCTCGCCGAGTTCCTTCACTCTGCCGAAGGGCATGGGCTGAACGAGAACGACGTCCGCCTCTATTGCCTTCTTGTCGTTCAAGTCTTGTATAATCCATTCAACGAAAGCCCTTAAAAAGTTACCCTCGCCGAACTGCATAATCTTTATCTTTCTTTCGGGTTTATTAAACAGTTTTTTACTGATTAATTCCATAGTAAGCCTCCTTAATTAGTGCCTCTTCAAATCACTCTCTACTGCAAGCTCCGTTTCACAGTCAAACACATATGCTGCGGAGTAGGGCACGAAGAATTTGAAGTGTGCACCCATCTCGGGCGTGTGGTGAGGGTTGACTTTTAAAATAACGTTCACGTTGCCTACGTTTGCGTACACGTTGGTCATATCGCCCAAAAGCTCGGTAAGGTCAACGACGGAGTCAAGCTCGTAGCCGCCCTCTTTGCCCTTTGCGGGGGTCTGAACCTTGATAGCTTCGGGTCTGAACGCGAACACGACCTCTTTGCCTTCAAGCGCCTTTACGTCCTTTACGACGGGGGTTAAGTCAAGCTCCAACTCGCCCGCCTTAATTTTGCCGCCCGAAACTACGGACTTAATAAAGTTCATAGGAGGCTCGCCGATGAACCCTGCAACGAAAAGGTTGCGGGGGTGGAAATACAGCTCGTACGGCGTGCCTATCTGCTGAACGTAGCCGCCCGACTTCATAACGACTATTCTGTCGGACATGGTCATTGCCTCGGTCTGGTCGTGGGTAACGTAGATAGTCGTTGCGCCGACGGAGCGGTGAATCTGCTTAATTTCCGAACGCATCGTAACGCGCTGTTTTGCGTCGAGGTTTGAAAGCGGTTCGTCCATAAGGAAGATATTAACCTTTCTTATGAGCGCACGACCTACAGCGACACGCTGACACTGACCGCCCGATAAGTTACGGGGGAATCTTTCAAGATACTCCGTAAGTCCGAGGATTTTTGCGGTCTGCTTAACCTTTTCGTCGATGACGTCTGCGTCGATGCCTTCAAGCGTCAAGCCGAAGCCCAAGTTTTCGTACACGGTCAAATGAGGGTAAAGCGCGTAGGACTGGAATACCATCGCAATTCCCCTCTCCCTTGACGACATTTGGTTTGCAAGCTCGCCGTCGATATAGAACTCGCCCGAGGTGATTTCTTCAAGGCCGGCAATCATACGAAGGGTCGTCGACTTACCGCAGCCCGAGTCGCCTACGAGGCAGATAAATTCGCCGTCTTTGATTTCCATATTGAAGTCGTGCACGGCGTGGTATCCGTTAGGATAAACTTTGTTTACGTCTTTAAATAAAAGATGTGCCATTTTATTTTTCCCCTAAATTATAATTTCATATTTAATAGTATTCAAGATTTAAAAGAAACAAGCAAGACAAGGAGCGCGAGGAAAACCCGAAGGAGCTTACTAAGGCGTAAGTGACTGAGGGTTGCCGCAGCGCGACGCCGTATTGCGCCGTTTATTTTAAATCGGAAGTTGCGATGTTGTCCATATCGTCATAGGCCTGGTTCTCACCGCACATACCCCAAATAAAGGTGTAGTTGTGCGTGCCTACGCCGCTGTGAATCGACCAGCTGGGCGAGATAACCGCTTGCTCGTTGTGCATAATGATGTGGCGGGTTTCGTCGGGCTTGCCCATTAAATGAATAACAGCTTGGTCGGAAGGAACTTCGAAGTACATATATACTTCCATTCTTCTTTCGTGGGTGTGGCTGGGAAGAGTGTTCCAAGCACTGCCCTCCGCAAGCTCGGTCATGCCCATTGCAAGCTGACAGCTTTCGCAAACGTCGCCGATAATGAACTGGTTGATGGTGCGCTTGTTAATTCCTTCAAGCGTGCCGAGGTGGCGCTGTACGCAGTACTTTACGCCCTCGGGTGCGGGAACTCCCTCTACGGGTTTAACGATTTTAACCGTGGGATAGGTCTTGTGCGCGGGGCTGGAATTTATATAGAACTTGGCGGGCTCTTTGTCGTTCTTCGACGAGAACTCGACTTGCTTCGTGCCCATTCCGATATAGATTCCCTCTTTAAAGCCTATATCGTACTTTTTGCCGTCCAGCGTGATAACGCCCGCGCCGCCGATATTGATAACGCCCATTTCGCGGCGCTCTAAGAAGTAGTTGGTTGCAAGCTCCTTAAAGGTACCGAGGGACAAAGTCTTTTTAACGGGCATTGCGCCGCCCGCGATAATTCTGTCTTGGTGCGAATAGGTAAGAAGAATATCGTCAGCCTCGAAAAGCTTTTCGATTAAATATTTTTCCCGAAGCTCCGCAGTGTCATACTTTTTGGAATCGTCGGGGTGATTTGCATAGCGAATGTCAAATTTCATAACTAAACTTCACTCCATTTCTTATTTATAAATTGTATACAAGGGACGATGTCTTCCCCCGTGGTGCCCTCCAAAACGAGGTAGGCGTTTTTATCGTACGCCTTGATTTTGGAAAGGATTTTATCGAAGTCAAACATACCTTTGCCGGGGGCAACTTGTTTTAGCTTGCCGACCTCGAACACGCAGTCCTTTATGTGGAAAACTACAATATTTTTAAAGGTCTTTAAACCCTCGTCCAAAATTTCGAGATAGCTATTATAGTTGGACGCGTCAAGGTAGTTGTAGATATCGAAGATAACTTTGATATTGTCGGCGTTTATTTCGTCTATCGCGCGCTTTAAGGTTGCAACGTTCCAGCAAACGTGCCCCGCCGCGCCCTCCATTCCGACGAACGCGCCGACTTCCTTTGCGTAAGCGGCAAGTTCTTTAAAGGTTGAAATTACCGTTTGCAAAGCTTCCTCGGTGCGGTTAAGTGGATTGTACGTCCACTTGTCGTCGTTGAACGAGCCCGTTTCCGAGCCGACTATATTACAGCCCAAGTTCTTAGAATACTTTAAATAGTCCTTGAAAACCGCTTTGCAGTTTGCGACCTTTTCTTTGTTGGAATGTACGGGGTTGAAGTACGCGCCTATAAGCGGAACGGAAATTCCCGCGGTTTTAAGCGCGTTGCCTATTGCCGCGGAGTTAGTTTCGTTCAAAGCGTCGGGGGCGTATTTTATTTCGTCCATAAACTTGTACGCAACCAGCTGCACCGCGGATATGCCGCAAGCGTTCGCCTTATCTATTGCGTTCTCAAGCCCCCTTACGCCGAGGTCGTGTGTTCTAAACGCGATTTGCATTATCTCTGAACTCTGCCGCTGCCGTCGCCGCCCGCGAGAGCCTCTACCTCTTTACGGGATACGAGGTTGAAGTCGCCGGGGATGGTGTGCTTTAATGCGGAAGCCGCAACGCCGAATTCGAGAGCGGACTTGAAGTCTTTACCGTCAAGGAAGCCGGTGATAACGCCGCCCGCAAAGCTGTCGCCGCCGCCTACGCGGTCAACGATGGGATGCAAGGAATAAGTTTTGGAATGATAGAATTCCTTGGTTTCAGCGCAGTAAATGCAAGCCGACCAGCCGTTATCGGACGCCGAGTGGCTTACGCGAAGGGAAGAAATTGCGTACTTGAAGCCGAGGTCTTTGCACATTCTTTCGAAGATGTCTTGATAGCCCGCAAGCTCCAAATCGCCCTTGGTTACGTCGGTTTCGCCGGGCTTGTAGCCGAGAACGAGGTCAGCGTCCTCTTCGTTGCCGATGCACACGTCAACGTACTGCATAAGGTTGGTCATAACCTTTTTAGCCTTTGCGCTGTTCCATAATTTTTTACGGAAGTTCAAGTCGCAAGAAACGGTAACGCCGTGGCGTTTAGCCGCCTTTAAAGCTTCCTCGGTTAAAACTGCCGCGGTGTTGGAAACTGCGGGTGTAATGCCCGTGAAGTGGAACCAGTCTGCGCCCTCGAAGATTGCGTCGAAGTCGAAGTCCTCGGGCTTAGCCGTGGATATGGAAGAGTGCGCTCTGTCGTAAACGACCTTGGAAGGACGAACGGAAGCACCCGTTTCAAGATAGTAGATACCAAGGCGCTCGCCGCACTTTGCAACGTGGCTTACGTCAACGCCGTACTTTCTTAAAGAAGCAACTGCACACTCGCCGATTTCGTTATCGGGAACTGCCGTTACGAACTCAGCCTTATGTCCGTAGTTTGCACAAGATACCGCAACGTTAGCTTCGCCGCCGCCGTAGTTGATGTCAAACTCGTCAGCTTGAATAAACTTTTCGTTGTTGGGGGTGGAAAGACGAAGCATAATTTCGCCCATGGTTACAATCTTTTTCATTTTTTATTTCTCCTTAAATTTTTAAAATTTAATTTTTTACTTTTTTAATACGAGGTGTACGGCAAAGCCGCCGAACTCGTGTTTGAGATACGCCACGTTCATTACGCCTTCCGCGTTGTATTTAATCGAAGTTTCGTCGACCTCGTAACCGCGAAGTCCAAGATGATACAGCGCGCACTTTACCGAGGTGGTTGCAATGGCAATGTGCCCGTGAGTGCCTTTAAAGGGCTTTTTCATCATTTCCATATAGGTTGCGGCGAAAACCGAGCTGTTGCCCACCTTTTTGGTAAAACCGAAAGCCGTGTCGAACTCGTCCGCGACGGCTTCCGCCTCTTCGGGGTTTGCACAGTTCAAGCCGACGTGCACCATAGTAAAGCCGAGCATTTTATCGACGGACTCGCGGCAAAACTTCGTTATGCCCGCCCAGTCTTCCGATTTAATAAGTTCTTCGGGGATTATAAGCTTTTGGCAGTCAAGTCCTTTTAAATCGGGATTTAAAAGCATTTTCGGATGTTTTTCCGCTATTTCTTTTGCAACTTTCAAAGGAACGACGGCGCAGTTAAGCCCGCCGCCGATTAGTGCTTTTGCAAGTTTTTCCGCATTATTAACTTCGTTAAGTTCTATTACGGGGATTATACCTACGTTTTCAAGTTCGCAAGTTGTCATTACTTCACCTCATTATACAGATTAATTATATCACTATGCTTTTTTAATTCTATACACAAAACGGATATGTTTATGTACAAAACGGATATTTGAAACTATTGAAAATTTACCCGAAACGGCGGCTTTTATAGTAATTTTCTTTTGTTTTTAAACAAATAGCCCGCCATGTCGGCGGGCTAAACTTTTAATTAGGTATTGAGGATTTCGGCTAAAAACTTTTCGAAGCTTTCGTAGGTGAAGATATAAGGGTCCTCGTACGAAAAGTTGTAAACCTTTTTATCGTCGGGATTTCTTGAAAAGGCGTAATAACCGTCGCCACTGTCAACTGCGATAAAATAATAATCGTTCACGTTATAATCATCGTGTTCGGCAAGTACGTCTTGCATAAATTTTACTGCGCTGTCACCCAAATTGGTCGGCGTTTTATTGTCGAAGCCTATATCAATCCAGTCCATATCGGCAAACCCGACTTTGCTTAAAAATTCGATATAGCTTTCGGGCAAAAACGGATGGGCTCGCTTTATTGCCGCAACCTCTTCCGCGCTTACTTCTATGACGTTGTACCGTTTCCACTTTATTCTGTTTATAAGAGATTGAATATCTTGAGCGTCTTCGCCCACTTCTTTTTTAAGTTCGACAACCCCTTCGACGGTATCGCAAAGCCCACAAGATACGTTCAATGAAAAGCGTATCGTCAATACGTCCTTTTCGCACTTTAATATCTTCACGAAACCGTAATCTATTTCGTCGCCGTCTGCCGTCCATACGTAAGCGACGTAGCCGCTATCCGGTTTAAGCGTTACCGTTTTTCCGACGGAATCTTCCGGCGCGTCTTTAAGTATCACGCCGTTGTCGTTTGCGTACTTTTCCAAGGCTTCGCCGTCGTGATAGCCTATCGTTATATAAACACCGTTGCTCTCGTAATCGCAAACGTCGTCGTAGTCTTCGGGTTTATGCTTTAATCTTGTGCTCCTTATCTCGAAAGCGAGGTGATGACCAGATACGCCTTTGAAATCCTTTTCGCATACGTACCTACCCTCGGCATAAAATTCCATACCCGCATCAACAAGTTTAACGGTGTCGGTTTGGTGGATATCGGTAGCGCTTTCGAACTTATTTAAGGCGATGCTAATTTGCTTTTCGCTTTCTCTCCGTTTAGCCCGCGCTTGCTCTTCACGTTCTTTCTCTTTGGTACGCGCTTGCTTTTCGGATTCACGTTTTTCTTGGTTCACCGACCGCAAAGCGATAACGCGCATCAACCACATGAGAAAGAAATAAGCACCCAAACATATACACGCATAGCCGAACATGGCAAGACGGCTGCTGTCGGGGATGACGACGAGCAGAACGCCCGCAACCGCAAAAACGATTGCTGCTATTATTAAAGCCAAATTAACATAGAACTTTTTGTCTTTTTTCAAAACGGGTTCCTCGTTTATAAATTACAAATTATCGGATAGTCATTATAAAAATTCAAGCAAAAGCGCAATGATTTTCGTCATTGCGCTTTCCCTACGGAATACACCGTAACCGGGTTTTGCCGTTTTAGTTTAAAAGAACGTATTCCAATTCCATTGAATCGCCCTTTTCGATGGTGAGCGTTTCGCCGGCTTTGACGGTTATTTGACATTCGCCGTTGCTATCGAGCTTAACTTTCTCGCCGTTGAGTAAAATGCCCTTGCCCGAAGCGCCCGTAGTGTGAACGGTAACGACCGTATCCTTATCAACCTTAACGGTTACCTTAGTGGCGGATTCCATTTTAAGATAATTCGTGCCTGACTTATAGTTGCCGCTGACGGTTATGCCGGCGGGATACTTGCCGTCGTTATCTCTAATGAACTCAACCTTGCTTACGCCCTCGGGCACGGTTGCGCCCGTGTCGCCGCCACCGGTTTCATCGCCGCCGTCGCCGCCTTCAGTGGTGCCGCCCGTGGTCGTGCCGCTGCCGACTGCTTCGCCGCCGATTTTAACCAAGTCCGACTTGTAAGCCGAAAGAGCCGCCCTGAGCTCGGGAATTACGTTGTAATTGCCGTCCTCTGCCTCGTCGTCAAACTCCCACTTGAAGTCGCCGCCGCCTACTCTGCCCGCGTAAAGCTCTACCTTTTCCTTAGCGACCTCGGGGGAGTCTACGGTGTACTTATAGAAGTCGGAAGCCGTGTCGAAGTTGCTGTAAGCCGTGCTGCCCGCTTTGGCCGTATATTCTGCGGATACCGTTTCTTCCCTTGAAGTTGCGAGGTAGCAGTCAAGGTTGGTTTTATCCGCCGTGTCGTTTTGGGTTATCAACTTGTAATTGCCGACGAAGGTGTTGTTGTAGGCTTTAATCATACCGCCAGCTTCGCCCGAGAAGGTGCCGTCGCCCAAAGCGTCGGTGCCTTGGTTTGACGAAAGCATGGGGTGCATAGTTGATGTTGAACGGAAGTAATTGTTTTCTACGAATGCGCTGGCGCCCATAGTTACGCCTACGCCGTATTTTGCGTTGCCGTCGAAATAGTTATTGTAGATATGAACGGTACACGTTCTTATTCTGGGGTGGCGCGAATCCGAGTGGTCGTACCAGTTGTGGTGGTAAGTGATATAGTTGGTCGTCTTTTCGCTCTTCATACCTTGCAAGTTGCACTTGCCGCTGTCCCAGAAATGATTGTAAGAGTGGGTTACATAGGTAGAACCTTTAGTATCGAGCGCACCGTCGCCCTTCTTCTGGTCGCCGCCGAAATCCTTGCCGTAGAACATATCGCAGTTGTGTACCCAGATGTGGTCGTTTTCGGTTTCTATGCCGATATTGTCCTTAGTGTTGCCCTCGGCGTTCATAAAGCCGATATTGCGTACCTCTACGTTGGAGCTTTTAATAATCCGCAAGCCCCAGCCGTTTGCCGTTGCGTCGCTTCCTATGCCTTCAAAGGTTACGCCCGCCTTAGTTTCTTTTATGGTGAAATCTCCGCTGTCGGACTTGGTAGCATCCAGCTTGCCTATATTACCTATTACGCGAACGGAAAGAGGCTTGGTTTCTTTTTTGTATGCAACGAGGATATCGTTTAACCCGACGCACTCGACTCCCGCGACGGTCATTTTAACCGAGTACTTATTGGCGTCGGTTATATAGAGTACTTGGGCGTCCGCCTTTAAGGTGCCGTCCTCGTTATACGCGCCCGAAGAAGTGCCGTTTACGAAGGCGTAACCCGAACGCTCGTGAGCAAGCACGGTTATATCCGTTGCGGTTGCCGCCTTGTCGGCGTCCTCGGTAAGCTCGGCGCCGCCCGTGGGAACGACCTTTAAAGTATATTTGCCCGCTTTGAGCCCGACTGCGTCCGCACGGCAATAAGTTTTATATTCGCGCACTAAGGGTGCGTCAAGCTTGACGAACTCGCCGCCGTCTATTTTGCAATAGACGTTGTAGCCCATTGCACCCTCTACCTTATCCCAAACCACGTAAGCCGACTCTAAATCGCCCGCCGCCTTGGTGATTTTAACCGCGCCCGCGGGAACGGTAGGTATTACGGGAGGATTGGGTTTAACGACGGGGTCCTTGTCGCCGCCGTTGGGGTCCTTGTCTTTATCCTTGTCTTTATCCGTGTCCTTATCGGTATCCTTGTCCGTGTCGGTGGTACCGCTATCAATAGTGCCCGAATTTTCGGTGCCCGTGCCGGCAGTTTCGCCGCCGTCGGTATCACACGCCGCGAAGGCGAACACGCTTGCGCTTGCAAGTAAAACCGCAAGTATTCTGCCGATTAATTTCTTACTCATTATTTTTCCCTCTTTATATAATATATGTTTTTATCTACCGAGCCAGCCGCCATCGACTGCCAAAGTAAATCCATTAATGTAATCCGAAGCTGACGAGGCGAGGAACACTGCCGCGCCTTGTAAATCTTCGGGCGTGCCCCATCTGCCGGCGGGGATACGCGACAAAATGTCCGCGCTACGCTCGCCGTCTTGGCGCAAAGCCTCGGTATTGTTGGTTGCCATATAGCCCGGCGCAATGCCGTTTATATTTATTCCGTACTTTGCCCACTCGTTGGCAAGGGTCATGGTTACGCCCTTGATTGCCGACTTGGAAGCCGTGTACGAAGGCACCCTTACCCCGCCTTGATAGGAAAGCATTGAGGCGATGTTTATTATTTTACCACCCGTGCCTTGGCTTATAAACTGCTTTGCGACGGCTTGGGTCAAGAAGAACACCGTTTTTAAGTTCACGTTTAAAACGCTGTCCCAGTTCTCTTCCGAAAACTCGATGCTGTCTTGGCGCTTTATAACCCCCGCGTTGTTGACGAGGATATCTATTTTGCCGTACTTTTCAAGCGTCTTTTGGATTATCTCCGGAATTACGGATATATCGCTTAAATCCGCAATGACGTTGTAGAAGTTTTTGCCGCAGAGCTCGGCGGTTTCGTCACTGGGGCGGCGGGATACTCCCACTACCTTTGCGCCCGCCTCGGTATAGGCTTTGCAAATGCCTTGACCGAGACCCGTGTTGCTGCCGGTAACTATTGCGACTTTGTCCTTTAAACTGAATTTATCTAAAATCATAAATTTATTATACACCCTTTAACCGAATTTTGCAAGGGGTGAGTTAATTCCCGTTTTCAAAGACTATTTCGCCGCCCGCGGGGATTTTGTAGACCTTACTCCTTATCTCTATAAACACGGGGGTGTGCGAAGGGTTGAAAACCCGTTCGCCGTCCAAAGAAAATACGAGGCTGTTATACGCTTGAACGTAGTCGTAGATTTCGCCGTTCGTTGCAAACCAAATATCTTTTTTGTGCTTTGAAAGCTCGGCGCAAGCGTTTTCGATTATGTTCCAGTTATTGTTATCGTCGAACTCGTAGCTGTGCCCCCAAATATAGAAAAGCCAAGGCTCGCGGTGCTTGAAGTCGTCCGCGGGCGCGCCGCTTAAAAACTTGTTTAAAAGCTCGGGGAATTTCGGGTCGTTGTGATGGCAAGTGGGTTTAAGCCTAAGCCAGTCCGAAGGGATTGCGAAGGAATGCGACGGCTCGGTCGTGCGGGCGTAGGTTACGCCCAAACTTTTAAGCGCGGATACGATTTCGTCATTGTAGCCGTTGTAGGCGTAAGCCATTCCGCGCACTATTTTGCCGAATTTGTTTTCGAGGTAAAGGCGGTTTTGCACCACCTCGTTTATAGCCTCGGGCAAGGGTACCTTGCTCATATAGATATGGCGCGCGCCGTGAATAGCCACCTCGTGCGCGGTGCCCGAAAAGGCGGCAAAGGTTTCCTCCTCGTTCATTCTGTCGTGCCAGTTTTGGCAGTCGAAGAGAAGGTTGTTTAAATTGAAGGTTGCCTTTACGCCGTACGCGTTGAAAATTTCCAAAAGCTTTAAGTCGGCTTTTACTCCGTCGTCGTAGCTGAAGGTTACCGCCTTTTGCTTGCCGCCGGGGAAGCGCATATATTTTTCCTCAAACATTTGTCTGAACATCGTTATCCTCCTTGGTTTCTTGTTCGGTATTCGCGGGCGCGGGCGCGGGTGCGCCGTCGGGTGCGGACGCGAGCGCGGGCACGGGTACGGGTGCGAGCGCGGGCTCGTCACGAAGAAGCCCCGAGGATTTTTTCCATTTGCCCGAAAGAAGGCGCGAGCCGAATAATATTCCGCGGAAGCCCCAGTCCGCGACCATGCCTATCCAAAGCCCTACTGCGCCCATGTGCGCGCCGACCCAGTCGCAAGTTAGAATATAGCACAGCCCCACGCGCATTATAAGCATTGAGGCTATTGCGGCTATCATTACGAACTTCATATCCGAGTTGGCTTTTAAAACCGCGGGTAGCCCGAACGATAAGGGATAAGTTACGAATTGCAGCGATAGGCACATTATGAGGCACTGCCAAGCAATGTCGCGTGCGTCGCCCGAAATGTTGTAGAAGTTTAAAAGCACGGGCGAAAGCGCGAAGGTAACCCCCACGCAAGCGGCGTTGCCGACGTAGGATATGAGTAGCATTTTTTTAATGTAGTACTTGACTTGACCGATATCGCCTTTGCCGACCGCTTGGCCTATGACGGTGAGTATCGAGGTGTTTATGCCGTTGCCGACTATCGAGCTTATCATATTGATATTGTAGGCAACGGAGTTTGCCGCCGAATGGATATTCAAGCCGTTTATTTGATAACTTTCAATGGTGATAAAGGCAATGACGAGAATTTTGCCGAGCTGGAAAAGGCTGTTTTCTATGCCGCTGGGTACGCCGAGCTTTAATATCTTTTTAACTTGCCCGCCGTTGAAACGGAATTTTTCGAATATGTTTATTCTGACGAGGTTGCCCTTGCGCGTCATTAAAAACAGTGTGAAGAACGCGGGGAAAATTCTTGCAATGAGCGTGCCGAGCGCAACGCCGGCTATACCGAGGTCGCACGCATAGATAAACAGCGCGTTGAAGCCGATATTCAAGAAGAAACTGATTACGCCCGAGAGCATGGTGTTCATACTCTTTCTCTGCGCCCTTAAAAGCGCGGCGCAAGAATTGAACACCGCCACGAACGGGAACGACGCCGAGATGATATAAAAATAAGTGTACGCGTGACCGAGCGTTTCGTCGCCCGCCGAACCGAAGGTTAAATTTAATATGGGCTTATTCAAGCCGAGGCAAAGGCCCGTTACGGCGAGCGCGGCAAGCAGCATAATTACGACGAGCTGTTTCGCGCTTTTGTTTGCCTCCTCCGTTTTGCCCGCGCCGAGAAACTGCGAGGTTATCACCGCGCCGCCCACGCTGAATGCGGTAAACAGCTGAGTTATAAGGTTTGCTATCTGGTCAACGCCCGTAATCGCGGTAAGGATATTGTCGCCCGCGCCGCTCTTGGCGTAGGAAGCCATAAGCCCGTCTATCATTCCGAGGGACATCGAAAGCGCGGACTCGACCACGATGGGGATAATTAAAAAGGCGAGGGCTTTGTTGGTAAAAAGCGAATATTGAGTTTTACTTTTCGTCATACCGTGCCCCTCCTTTTTATTTATAGTTTGTCTAAAACGCAGAGAAGCAAGCAAGACAAGGCGCGCGAGGAAAACCCGAAGGAGTTTACTAAACCGTAAATGACTGAGGGTTGCCACAGCGCAACGAAGTATTGCGAAGCTTATGTGCGTTTTATTTAATGCGGTTGTCCGTGCAAGTTACTCTGAAATATTTGAACGTGACACTGCCCTTGCTCGGTTCTGCACTGCGGGCGTAGATACCGATTTTCGCGCCCGTCCACGCGCCCGCTTCGGCGTAGAATATATGGGTGAACGCACTGCCGCCGAACGAGAATTTGTAAGCCAAACGGTTGGGACTTTCGAACTTGGCGGACAGCTTGAAGGTAACGCTGCCTTCGTCGTAGGGCTGGCTTTTGGCGAGAGTTTCGTCCTCCTCGCCGCCGATTTCGCCCTTGCGGATTTCAAGAAAGTTTTGCCCGTCGCGGCGGACTACGCAGCAGTAGGCGTACTTTTTGCCGAACACTGTGAAGCCCACTTCGTCGCCGTCGTTGACAAGGTTTAGTTTGCACTTGCTGTTTACGGCGAAGTTTTTGTACTGCACCTTTTGCATCACGAGCTGGGGAAGGTCGGAGAGGGCGGGTTTTTCAAAGGGTATGCAGTTGAGTTTTAAGCCGCGCTTGAAGGAGTACCACTCCGCTTGGGGATTGGCGGGGGTCTGCCAAACTAGGGAAAGCTTGTCGCTTTCGAACTCGTCGGACGGGTCGATTTTTGCGCCGGTTATAACCTCGACGGGGTAATCGCCGTTCGCGACGGGCGTGCCCGCAAGTCCGTCTTCGGAGTTGCCCAAGAGTATCCAATCGTTTTCCCAAACGGCGGGCTGCAAGTGCACGACGCGGCCGTACGCGCCCATGTCTTGGAAGTGCATAAACGCCCACTTTTCGCCCGAGTCGTCCAAGTCGATAAGCGCGCCTTGGTGGGGGCCGTTGACGGCGGTGTCGCCTTGAATCATTACGATTTTGGTTTCCCAGTCTCCGTAAATTTCTTTACTTCTGAGGGCGACTTGCCAACCCGTTTTGACTCCGCCCGCGGGGGCGAGGATATAGAAGTACTTGCCGTGCTCGTAGATTTTGGGGCCCTCTATCTTCGGGGCGAGGTCGCGGCCGTCGTAGATAATTTTGTAATCGCCCTTGACGGCTTTCAAGTCCTCGTCCGCCTCGATTACGGCAAGGCGGGAATTGAAGCCTATGCGGCTTTTGACGAAGGCGAACACGATATAGCACTTGCCGTCCACCCATATGGGACAAGGGTCCTCGTAGCCCGCGCCCGTTAAAAGGGGACGAAGTAGCGACCACTTGCCGTAGGGGTCGGTTGCCTCTGCGACGAAGATTCCTTCGTCGGGGAAGGGAATCAGGCAATAGAATTTGCCGTTGTGGTATCTGAGCGAGGGCGCCCACGCGCCGTTGCCGTGTTGGACCTCGTTGAACTTTTCAAAGGGAAGTTCGTCCAAGACGTAGTTGATGATTTCCCACTCCACTAAGTTTTTGGAGTGCAGAACGGGCACGCCCGGCACGTGGTTGAAGCTGGACGCAACCATATAAAAATCGTCCCCCACCCTAATTACGTCGGGGTCGGAATAGTCGGAAAACAAAACGGGATTTTCGTATTTCATTTAGTCACCTTTTTCTTGGGCATTTTGAAATGTTTGAAAATATTTCTGAAATTTTCCACTGTATCTTTGGAAAAGGTGTCAAGCGAATCGATTTCGGCAATTTGCTTATCGTCTATTTTCCCCTTTTCATTGAAGAACGTTTTCCCGACATCGCTTGCGAAAAGCGATTCGAGGCAGCCCTTTCTGCCGTCGCCGACGAAATAACAAATATCGGGGGCGGCCTCCATTTCTTTTATTATGTTTGAATACTCGGGGTGGTTTTCAAGATACGATTTAGCTTTATGCTTGTTGTCGTTATCGGCGACCATTATAAACTTAATGCGGTATTGTCTGCAAAGGTGAAAAAGAAGAATGATTGCAGAACCGTCGCAGACGCGGATTTGATATCTTGATAAATCGTAGTTTAAAAGACTTGCGAATTTTTCGATACATACCCTATCACTTGTTCCCTCGACGAAGAAAGCTATTTTGGGGAGATTGAAAAGTATGTCCGCAGTATGGAAGCCTATAAGCTCCTTATGAATTTGCTCGCAGAGGGCATCGGGACTGCCGAAGCTTTCCACAACCGTACCGTTTTCACCCATAGTGAAGTTGTAAACACTTTGCCAAGTCGGGGGGATTAAATAGGGGCTGTGGGTTGATACGAATACGTTTATTCCCTTTTTGCTTAAATTTTTAAGGTCCTTCAAAACTTCGGCTTGCGCTTGCGGGTGTAAAAAGGCGGCGGGCTCGTCGATTAAAAGATAATCGCCCTCGTTTAAAAGATTTTTAACGAAGATATAGCTTAAATACCATCTGCGCCCTAAGCTGGTTGAGTTGAACGGGACCTCGACACCGTCCTTTTCGACAACGAAAAGCTGCATACGCCCGTCGATTATTTCCAGAGTATAGCTTACTTCATCATCAAACTTGGGCTTGAATTTTTTCAAGAACCGTTCGTTGAGTATTTCTACTAGCTCTTCTAATCTGCCGCCTTCTAATTTTTCGTCGGAAAAAATAGATTCCTTTTCTTTATAAGCGTTGATTGATTTTAGGAAATTGTCAAACGCCTGCAGAATGGGGCTGTACGTATTTAAATAGTTTTTGCGGGTATCCGACCTTGAATAAGCATCGTCGTAATCGCTGTTGTTATAGAAAAGAAGGGATACTTCGTTATCGAGCAAATATACCTTGGGAAAAATCGTTTGTTTGAGCTTGTCCCTAAACGAACGCTGACGGTTAATAAGCTCTTCCCGCCCGCTGTAATATTCGTCCTCTTTGCTAGTGTAAATATCGAAAATTTCCTTTTGGATAAGGTAAAACTCTTTTAATATGCCGTTTACCTTTTCGCGGTCGTCTTTAATCCTATTATTGAAATCCTTACAAATGCGAGCTAACTCCTCGTTGGCTTGCTGTAATTTTTCTTTATCCACGTTAAGAACTTGCGCGGTAAGCCCGCCCATTTTTATCGAGCCGAGCTCTACCTCGTAAAGCTGTAGTTCGCCAAAACGGTTATAATAGCTGCGGAAAGAATAGTCACTGTTGTAGTCAATTGTCAAAGCTTCTTTTTCAAACTGATTTAAAAACCCGGATAGCTCTTGCACTTGTTCTTTAAACCGTTCACGTATGCCCCTTATGTGCATGTTGAAAACCGTATAATGACTTCCGTGCCCGTCCTCTTTTACTTGAAGGTCGGTAAAATCGTCGTAGCCGTAATTGCTGCCCTCGAATTCTTCGACGATATTTGCGTAGGCGTCGGCGGCGACTTTGAATTCTTCAAGCAGCTGCTGTAAACGGATTTTGTATTCTTTGACGGATATTTCTATAGCGGGATATCTGAGCCATCTGATACTTGGCTCTGCACCGTTGAAGTCCACTTTTATTTCACGGCTTGTGCACTTGTCCTCTGTTATCTGAAAATATTCGTCATACTCTTCGTCGGTCAATGTAAAAACGTAAGACGCCGTTAAACCCTCTTCGTCCTCGTCGCGATAGGACAATCTGCCCGACAGCGCAATTTTAAGTGCCTTTAAAACATTGGTTTTGCCGCTTCCGTTTTTGCCTATAAAGGTATGTAAGTGACTGTCGGTCAAATCTATCTTAACGGGATTTTTTATTGATTTGTAATTGGAAATTTCTATGCTTTTGAGTTTCATAAATTTAACCTTTTTTGAGCGCGGAGAGGGTTTGCTTTAAAAGGGCGTACGCCTCTTCGGGATTAGCCGTGTTTGCAACGGCTTTTTCCATGGGGCAAGTATCCGTGCCCGCGCGGTTTATAATTTTTTCCGTCAAGGTTTGGTAGGTTACGGGTACGCCGTTATCCCCCAAAACTTTTTTGCCGCCTTCCGAGAGGGTTTTTGCGTACACTTCCTTTATACCGCTTTTGACGAAAAGCAATGCCGCCGCCTTGCCGACGATTAAATCCGCGACCGAATAACCGGCAAGGTCAACGCCGTCGGCAATGAAGTTCATCATTGGCGAAATGCCGCGGCTTTCACTGTAAAGGCACTTGCCGCCTTTGCAAAGACAAATCGTGTGCCCTTCGAGGTTTTTAACTGCAATTTGTAAATCAGTCATTTTCAAATTCCTTGGCTACGCTCGTTAAAAGTTCGCGTATGGGTAAGTGTTGGGGGCAAGCCTTTTCGCACTTGCCGCACTTCACGCACTCCGAAGCCTTGCCGCGGTTCTTCGTATGTACCTCGCTGTAATAGTAATTTGCGTTCCAGTCGTGGTAAATGTTTTTGGTGTTCATACACGCGAACAAATCGGGAATGGAAATCTTTTTGGGACAGCCGTCCGTGCAATAGCGGCAAGCGGTGCAAGCGATTAAATTCATTTTCTTGAATACTTCGCACACGCCGTTTACGGCTTGAAGCTCCTTTTTGTTGAGGGGCTTGAAGTCCTTCATATACGAAAGGTTGTCGGTCATTTGCGCTAAGTCGCTCATACCGGACAGCACCATAAACACGCCCTTGCAGCCCGCGGCAAAGCGGATTGCGTAGCTTGCGGGTCTTGCGGTGCCGAGCTCTTCGAAATACTTTTTGGCGTCCTCGGGAAGGTTGACGAGGTTGCCGCCCTTGACGGGCTCCATTACGATTACGGGTTTACGATGCTTGTTGCAAACTTCGAGGCACTTTTGGGACTGTACGGCTGGGTCGTCGTAGTCTACGTAGTTGAGCTGGATTTGCACCACCTCGATTTGCGGGTACTCGGTTAAAATTTGGTCAAGTACTTCCGCCGTGTCGTGGAAGGATATGCCGAAATGCTTGATTTTGCCCTCCGCTTTAAATTCGAGCGCTTGCTCGTAGGCGCGGCATTTTTTGAAGTGGGCGAAAATTTCTTTGGACTGTGCGTGCATTAAATAAAAATCGAAATAGTCCACGCCGCAGATTTTTAATTGACTTTCAAAGAAGGGGCGAACCTCCGCCTCCGTATTGAAATAAGGCTGAGTTAGCTTGTTGGTGAGGATAAACTTATCGCGAGGGTAACGCGATACGAGGCAGTCGCGCAAAGCCGTTTCGCTTTTGCCCGAAAGATAGCCGTGCGCCGTGTCGAAGTAGTTGAAGCCGTTTTCGATAAAGGTGTCAATCATTTTATTGAACTCGGCGTAGTCGACCTCGTCGCCGTTCATAGGTAAGCGCATACAGCCGAAGCCGAAATTCTTTTTTACTTCTTGAAACATATTAACCCTCTAACTCGTCGTATTCTGCGTCAAGGACGGGCTCGCACCACTCGGTTTTGCCGTTCTCGGCGGGGACCTCTATTGCGAGGTGCTGGAAATAGCCGTCCTTTGCCGCGCCGTGCCAGTGCTTTACGCCCGCGGGGATATTGACTACGTCGCCCGCCTTTAACGCGCGGGGTGCTTTGCCCCACTCTTGATACCAGCCTTTGCCCGCGGTAACGAGTAAAATCTGACCGCCGCCCTTATCGGCGTGGTGGATATGCCAGTTGTTGCGGCAACGGGGTTCGAAGGTTACGTTGGCTATTCCGACTTGCTCGGTGGAAAGCATCTTGAGGTAGCTTTGACCTATGAAATACTTTGCGAACGCGTCGTTTTTATTGCCTACGGGGAATACGCTTAAATTTTCTTTATCCATATAAACTCCTTTTTAGAGAACTACTAAGGTTTCACACCATTTGGTTGTTTTACATATCAGAACACGCTTTTCAACGGCACCCAATGTTCGTCCGCTAGGTCTTCGGCGAACTCGGTATTGTTTATATAAAGCGAGCAATCTTTATCGCGAACAAAGCCCCAACGCAAATTATGCTCGGCGGCATATTGTTTGAAAGCGTTGAATTTGTTTGCGATTTGCTTATCTATATTTTTGTCCTTACCTTTACTTTCGCCGCCCTTCGTTTCTATAATCCAAACCGTACCGTCTTTCTTTTTCACGATATAGTCAGCGTAAAAAAGTCTTTGCTTGCCAGCTCCTTGCCAATAAACTATTGAAAAATACTGTTGTCCCGAATCACCGTTTTTATATACCCAATCGATGTCGTCTTGTTCCTCACAATACTTTTCAAACAGCGTTTCACTCGTACTACGCACCACACTCGTAGCGAAGCCGGATGTATATCCTTCGTAAGCGTTACTTAAATAATCAATCTCCCCCTTCACCATAGGGTCATACTTGTAAAAATCTTGTTCGGGGATTTTAAAAGTAACTGTTTGCGGTTTGATTTTATAAGACAACTGCTCGGTCATTTTCGCCATAGCCGTGTCCAAATCATTTTTGATTATATGCTCGTTGTTTACGATAAAGGCAAGATACTCTTTTGTATCCAAAGCAACGAGTTTATGCGGTGATACTATATGCTTTCTGAACAGCCGTTCCAAAATTACCTTCATGCTGTCCCTTTGCATTAAAATAGCCTTAGATATATTTTCAAGACTGTGCAAAAGATAAATTCTATGGTTACGCTTGTCCGCATCCTTATAAACCTTACGATACTCTTCGCTGTCCTGCAAAGACTCGGTAATTACATATACGCCACCCATGAACTTATTGATTATCTTATCGCCGAACACGTACCCGCCAAGCTCGTGGAGCAATTTTTGGTTCTGTTCCTTGTCCTTTCCCAAATGATATTTTGAAGTATAATAATCGTATATCTTTTGCAATACATCGCGGTCGCCTAATCCGCCGTACTGCAAATTTTGTACTTCTTTTTCCAGATGGAAAGTCTTACACTTCTCTTTTAAGAACAAACGGCGCGGAATATAAGCATGGTCTTCTTCTCGCAACATGCCCGCCTTGAACTTTTCATCAAATGTATAGACGTAACAAAAATCAAGCAAATCGTCTTCGTACTGTTTTGCTTCTGGCATTCTGCGAATTCTACCAATCGTTTGAATTTGGAAATTCTCGCTCATACCCTCGCGCAATTTGACAAGGATTTTTGCGCGTGGACAATCCCACCCCGTACTGATTGCTTGTTTCATAAGCAAGAAAACGGGAATACCGTCATTTTCTGTTAAGTTTTTAGGCAAGTCGCGCTTGTCCTCGCTCATCCATTTTGACACCATGCCGTTTTCGTAGGTGTAGCCCATATCGGCGAGTTTCTTTTCAACCACCTCTATCGTTTCGGGCTGTCCGTTAGGGAACTGAATCAAAACGAGCGGACGAATTACTTTATCCTTTACCGTCTGCTTATATCTTTCGGCAATCGCCTTGCGCTTTTGGTCGGCAAGCTCTAAAAGACAATCGTAATCGTCTTTAATTTCCATACCGTCTTCTACGCCTTCGTTCACATAGATTGCCTTAGTAATAAGTCCTTCGCTAATGACATCCGTTTCGTCTATTTCAAAATACTCGAAACGGTTATTTTGCGTTGCCGTTGCGCTTACACGTACGATATGTTTCGGCACGAACGCATTGATAATCGTATTTGCTTTTGCGGTATTATTGCTGTGCTCTTCATCGATAATTACGATGAAATTAATGCCGGCACGGTGTGCCTCCGCTATTCTGTCAAAAAGGTTTTTCTTTTCGCCGTCTGTGATAGCTCTATTGCCAGATTTAGTAACTAATTCCCAGTTAACAAACGTTGTGCTTTCTGCGGAAAATCCGTTCAACAACGCATCAAATAAATTTTGCGTTCTGCGCTGCGCCCCGTATTTATCCATCTTCTTTCGGCTCTGCTCTTCCAAATCACCTTTGCCGGGGCAAAGCCAAACGAATGCCGTTTTGTTATCTACAGAGTTTAAATACTCGTCTATGTAGTCTATGAGAATAAGAGTCTTACCCGAACCCGTGGGCGATTTCATAACAACGGTCTGTTTAGAATGCCTATCCGATGTTAAATCAAGTAATTTTAACGATGCCTCTTTTTGAAACGGAAATAATCCGTTCGGCAAATTAATTATCATAACTGTACCTCCTCTCTGAGTTCGAATAAGAAATAATCATCGGGAATAATATGAATTTCCTTACCTCTCAATTTTTCTCTTTGTTCTGTCGTCAATAACACGTTTTTGGATATGTATAGCACTTTAATCTTCGCAAGTTCGTCCACGTCATTCAAAAGAGAATCCGATTCTTCATCGCTCATAATCATACGGTACCCGCTACCGTCGATTTTTACGCCGTGTTCTAATTGTATCATTTCGGCAATATGTTCCAAAAGCGCGTCGGACAAAAATTCCTCGTCACGGGCAACAAAATCTGTACGGTAATATTTAAGATTTGCGGGGGTACCATCCGAATATGTACTGCCGTCTGCTCTTTTACCCGTTATTACGGTTTTAATGCGCGGATAGGCAATCTCTGAGCAAATACTGTTTTCATTGTTAGTACATAAAATAAATCTTCTGTTGCCGCCGTAATCTTTATTGGCTTCTAATACAGCTTGAGCTGTTGTAGCTGAACCTGCAAAAAAATCAAGAATAACGGAATCGTTAGACGTTGCTTGAAAAACAATTTCTTCAATCATTTGAATTGGTTTAACCGTTTCAAATTCATGTTCTTTTGTACCCAAGGTATTTGACAATTCAGCTTTTGCAGATTCGGCAGTTCCATATTGATTTGCATTAAATAATGCCCAAAAAGGTTTAATATTATCTTGAGTCTCATCGGTAGGCCGGATTTTCCTATAAACCTTTTCACCTTGAACAAACAAATCTCCGCGTTCAATGAATTCATTAACCGTTTCCTTACCGATTTTCCATTGATTTCCGGTTTTAGGCATAACTCCTAAAATATCAAAAATCATACTTCCTCTGCCTCTTATGCCGCTTGCGCCCATCTGTCCTATTTCTTCTTGCCGATATCGTCCTTTATCATCCGACAGCGGATATTCTTTCAAACCGATAGTGTGGCAGTTAAATTCCGCCCTTTCATCGAAATTTTTATAAACTAAAATATATTCTATTCTAGGCTGCAACATTCTTCTTGCTGTTTTTGTGTTTTGACACTTTGTCCTCTTTTCCCAGCCTATCGTGGTTAAAAACCGAGATTCGCCAAAAATAGAATCGCATAACAGTCTCATTACCGACAATTCCTTATCATCGATTGAAATAAAGATATAGCCCTTAGGCGATAAAAGTTTTTTAGCTATTAATAAACGTTTTTCTATAAATGAAGCCCACTTGCTATGCTTATAACTGTCCTCGTCTCCGACTATATAATCATCGTAAATAAAACTATTACCGGTATTATACGGCGGGTCTATATATATTAAATCTATTGAGCCTTTATGCGTTTTTTCAAGAAGATATAAGCTATGAAGATTATCACCTTCAAGTAAGAAATTGTAAGGTTTTTCCGGCGCGGCAGAAATCTCCCGTTTTTTTACTTCGGTAAAAACGGGAATGTGCGTCCGCATTTGAACGTCAACCTTTTCTTCATGTTCTTCCCACACAAGACCGTATTTTTTTGAATTAAGCTCGTTTTCAATCTCGCCCAAAGCTATAAGCGTTTCATCATCATTCTTGTGTTCTTCTTTTATTTTATCCAAAAACTCAAGCATGCGCTTGCGCTTTATTTGTGAAAGATTAGGCATTAGCTTTCTCCTTAATATAATTCTCCAATATAATTCTCCAAAAGTTTGAGACAAATGGATTGCCGCCCTAAATTACATAATTCCTATGCACATTATCCATAGTCATCATTTTTAATTTATCCATTGTCTTGTACCTCAGATTCATATTCTTCAATAAAGTTTTCACTAAATTGGAATTCTTTCCCTAATTCAAATTTAGATTGTTTCATCAAAGATAATAAATTAGTACTTAATTTATCGCTCTCTTTTATTAAATTGTCAAAATGTTTATTTATAACATCAATTTTCGGATTTGCAGATGAAATATAGTCTTCTAGTTTATATAGATTTTTATAATATTCGAAAGCTTGATTATTAACAAAATCATTAAATAATTTGTTTTCGAAAAATAATCCTTTGTTATAACAAATCAAGTTTGATTTTAACTTTAATAAGCATGTTCTTGATGACTTAATTATTCTTGATATTATTTGTCTATTCATACTATTGTCGGAATTCAGCTCTGTCAACAAAAAATTACCAATTTCAAAACTACTATTTTCTAAAATGTTTCTTTGAAGACTCTTTTTCTCTATAAAATACCCTATCCAAGATATTACCACTACAAATACAGCACTACTTAAAATAGCTAACGAGATATCTTTTAAAATATCATTTCTAGTAAATTGTAAAAATACAGAAATAAAATAGGTTATTAAAGAGATAATGCTTGTAAGCGCTGATACAATAAGTGCTATTTTTTGCTGTTTCATTTTAAACTTTCTAACTCCTTTTTCTTTTGTGTCAATTCTTCCATATTAGTCCCCCACAACTTCCATAATATCTGAAATATCGCACTGTAATACATTGCAGATTTTAAGCAATACCGAAGTATTTACATCCTCGTTTTTACCGAGCTTCGCCATGGCGGTTGTTGTGATCCCAGCCGCTTTGCGTAAATCTTCCTTTTTCATTTCTTTATCAATCAGTAGTTTCCACAACTTTTTATAGCTCGCCGCCATACTAAAATCTCCTACCTTTTATTAAACAATTTTACTATACCATAAAATAAGAATATCCGCAAGATTTTCTCTAAAAATTGGAGAAAATATTTAAAACACAAAAACGGCTCTACACTTTTGTATTCAGATATTTTATAAGCGAGTTTTGCGGCGTAAAAGAAAAACCCGACGGATTTCGTCGGGTTTTTGAGTTTTATTATACTAAGCTGGTTTTATTGAGTATTAAGTTTGATACTGCGCCGAGGGCTACGGCGAAGATTGCGCCGCCGGCAAGAGTCATAACGACGTGAATGAAGGTTGCGTTGAGGGGGGTCATCATAGGTATCATCATAAACATAAACGCGCCTACGCCGATTGAGAGAAGTATAGAAAGCCAAGTGCGCTGTTTTGCTACGACTGCAAAGGTCAAGAATATTGCGACGAACACCGCAACGAGGAATATTTTGGCGAACAGACAAGCAATTATTCCGCCGGCGTTGAAGCCTTCCGTTGTGAACGGAAGCCCCGCGATTGCACCGCCGAGCATTGCGCCGATAAAATACGCAAGTATCATTATTGCGCCGCCCGTAAAGCAAACGAGAGATTTTGAGAAAACGTAGTCGACCTTTTTAGCGCGGACGGTAAATAAGTTTTTTGCGTAGCCGCTGCGGAAATCTTCGGCGGTGAATACGCACACGAGTACGGCAATTAAAAAGTACATTAAATTCATATTGCACATTGTAGTCAAGTCCATTGACATACCAGCACTTTCGCCGCCCGAAACCGAGCTGATTGCTTGCCAAACGTTAGTGAACATTGCAGCGCCGTCTTCCGACCCGCCCATCATGGAAGTCATTACCAAGATTAGGATAGGCATTGCAAGGCTTACGCCCGCCATTATATAGACGAGCGGCATAGTGAACATTCTTTTAAAGTCCACTTTGAGCATGGTTTTAAGTTTGTTTAAGAAGTTTTGCATTTTAGCGCCCCTCCTTCATTAAGTCGATGTAGTATTCTTCCAAACCTATTTTGTTGGTTTTGATTTCCGTAACGGCGATATTCAGTCCGTTATACAGATAGGATACGACTTCCTCCGCCTTTACTCCGTCGTAAATTCGGATATAGCCCTCTTCGTCCGTTTCGACGCGGGAATATTTGCGTTCGAGCGCGGCTTTTGCGGTAGCCGTATCTTTGGCTTTAAGCGCAACGAAAGTAGGGCAGTTTGCGTTGAGTTCTTCGGCGGTCATTTCCGCAATCATTTTGCCGCCGCGTACTATGCCGTAGTGGGTTGCTATTTTTTCGAGTTCGCCCAAAATGTGCGAGGAAATTACGACCGTGCAGTTATAATTTTTGGTAACGCCCGTAAGCACTTCACGCATGATACGCATACCGTCCGCGTCGAGTCCGTTTATGGGTTCGTCGAGAATTAAAAGCGCGGGGTTGCCCAAAAGCGCAAACGCTATGCCGATACGCTGTTTCATACCGAGCGAGCAGTTCTTGTACTTGTTGCTTGCCGAGCCTTCCATATGAACGACTTGTAAAACCTTGCGTACCTCTTCTTCGGCGTTCGCTATGCCGAGGTTTGCAGCTTGAAGCATCATATTGTTCCATACGCTGTAATTTGGGAAACAGCCGGGGGATTCGATAAGTACGCCTATTTTGGAACGCACCTCGGCGTCCTTATAGTCCTTGCCGAAAAGCTTTACTTCACCGCCGCTTGGGTGGATAAGTCCGCAAATGATTTTTTCGGTGGTGGATTTGCCCGAACCGTTTTCGCCGATAAAGCCGTAAATCGCGCCTTGCGGGACGGTCATATTAAGTCCGTTAAGGGCTTGCTTTTGCCCGAAGTTTTTAGTTAAATTTCTTATTTCTATTGCGTTCATTTTGCACCCCCTTAGTAACAGTCGCGCTTGTTGAGAATTAACGTTCCCAAAACGTTGTAGACAACCGCCCATACGACCGAGTTCATAAGACAGATAATAATGCTAACGAAGTTTGACGAGAGGCAAGCGTACACAGACGAGCCGTAAAGGAATATATTGAGTGCGGGCGTGTTGCCGACGACTGCCGCCGCGCCGATTACGGGGATACCCGTGCCGAGCACGAAGCAAAGGGCAATAGAGATGCCGAACTTGGAGCGGAAGATTATATTGATAAAGGTGTACAAGCTCGCCCAGCCTAAACTCATAATCATTTTGCCGAGGATAGCGCAGATAAGCGAGCCGGCGTTGACGGTGAACGGCAAGCCCGTTCCGGCTGCCGAAATCATACCGCCGATTAAATAGGTTACGCACATACACGCCATGGAGAACGCGCCGAGCAAGGTTTTACTTATCATATAGTCTTGCTTTTTTGCGTGGGTGGTGAAAAGCTGTTTGACGTAGCCGCTTTTGTAGTCGTGCCCTATGAATATGGAAATCATAATACCGCCGAAAATGAATACCATATTCATATTCGCGTATTCGCCTATATCGCTTACGACGTACAAGGGACTGTTTGCGGCGATAATCTGCCAAGCGTTAGTGAACATACCGGAGGCTTCGCCTTCTCCGCCCATTGCACCCATTGATACGAGCGCGGGAATTAATGCGGCAATACATAAGAATACGTAAAGTAGCGGGGTGTGGAAAAGACGGTAAAAGTCAACGCCGAGCATGCCTTTTAAGCGTTTGAAAAAACTCGGCTTATCGAATTGAAGCATAGCTGTGTTTTCCATTTACTTATCCTCCTTTTTACTCATAAGGTCGATGTAGTATTCTTCCAAGCCGACTTTGTTTTTTGCGATTTCGCTTACCTTGTGTCCGTTGTCAAGCAAGTGTTTTACTATTGCCTCGGTATCGTCTACGTCGTACACGCGGATATAATCTTCTTCGAGCTTTGCGTTGCCGAATTTCCGTTTCAAAAGAGCCAACGCGCCGTTCGTATCTTTTGTTTTAAGGGACACGAACACGCGGGAACGGGCGTCCATTTCTTGCGCGGACATTTCTTGAATAAGTTTGCCTTGACGGATAATGCCGTAGTGGGTGGCGATTTTTTCAAGCTCGCCCAAAATGTGCGACGAGATAAGCACGGTGCAGTTATAGTTTTGCGTTATGTCGACCAAGATTTCACGCATTATTCTCATACCGTCGGTATCCAGTCCGTTGATAGGCTCGTCAAGAATTAAAAGCGCGGGGTTGCCGAGTAAAGCCATTGCTATGCCGATGCGCTGTTTCATACCGAGGGAACAGCTTTTGAATTTGATTTTTGCGCTGTCCTCCATACGGACGATTTTCAAAACGCGGTTAATCTCTTCCTCGCGGTTGGTTATGCCGAGGTTAAGTGCTTGCATCATTAGGTTTGCGCGGACGCTGGAATTGGGGAAGCAGCCCGCGCTTTCTATGAGTGCCCCTACTCTTGCCCTTACGCCCGCGTCCGAATAGTCCTTGCCGAAAAGTTTTATTTCGCCGCCGTCGGGGACGAGGTGTCCGCAGATAAGTTTTTCGGTGGTGGATTTGCCCGAACCGTTTTCGCCGATAAAGCCGTAAATTGCGCCGACGGGTACGGTCATGTTGAGGTTATCCACCGCGTACATTCCGCGGAAGCTCTTGGATAGATTTCTGATTTCTATTGCGTTCATATTATTCTCTTTGCTGATTTTTTAAATTTGCTTCGTAGTTTATTTTTGTTATTTCGCTCTTGCCGCCGACTATCATAAACACGCCCATAACGACGGTTAAAAGGCATACGACTGCACCCGTTACCGCGTTGAATATACCGGTGTTGAAATCCGCCGAGAACGAATGGAACATTGCCGTCTGCAATGCGAGAACCGAAACGAGCATATCCGCAAGGTTTATGCAGCGAACCGTCTTTACCGTCATATCGGTCGACTTCCTTGCCTTGACCATATGCCTTATCGTCATTACGACCTTATAGAAGGTGTAAGTTGCGGAAACGTAAATCATGAGCCCCGCGTGGGAAAAAGTCGCTTTTTCCGCAACCATTAAAAGTATTGCGATTGACAAAGGCAACGTGAGAAAACAGATAGTTATTCCGCAGCCCTTATAAATTTTTGCACGGCTGATTTGCTCTTTTTGCTCGTTCGTTTTTTCTGCGCGCTTGCGCTTTCTTCTGTGGTAGAAAACTACGACTGCCCGCATTACGACGAGCATTATATAGTAACAAGCAAGCATGCCGTACCAGGCGGAAAGCAAGGCGATACCGAGCATTGCGTAAAACGCGGCGTAGCCCGTAGTGATAACGAGAGATACGACGGTAAACACGACGGTGCTGAAGTCGTAGTCTAAAAACCTACGCGTGAACTTGTTTTGATTGAGTTTTGTTTTGAGTTTTTCTTTTAATTTCATACCGCCCGTAAAACGCTCCGCCGATTGTTTACAACGATAGTATAAGCGTATTTCGGCATATACACCACAACACAAAAACCGAAAAACGTTGTTTTCTGAAAAGTTTTTATCAAAACAGCGGCGAAAATACTTTTACCATTGCACGAACGAATCTTTGCCATAAATTTTCTTTCAACGTGCCGCATCCGATTTGTATGGACTTTAATTGCGTATCGAGAAAATCCCGTTTTATATCTTCGATAACCTTGTGATTATATATCCACACACCGTTTTCAAAGTGATGCACGAGCGAACGGTAGTCCATATTTACCGTGCCGACGATAGCCGTTTCGTCGTCGGAAAGATAGGTTTTTGCGTGTACGAAACCTTTTTCGTATTCATAAATATTTACACCCGCTTTTAAAAGAAACGCATAGTGGCTGCGCGTCATGGAAAATACGAGTTTTTTGTCGGGTATATGCGGCGTTATTATACGAACGTCCACGCCGCGCATAGCGGTATTTTCAATAGCTTGAATAAGCTCGTTATCTATAATCAGATACGGCGTAGTAATGTATACATACCGCTTTGCTTGATTTAGCATATTGAGTATGGCGGTTTTTGCCACTTGCCTTTCGTATACGGGTTTAGGTCCGTCGCCGAACGGAATACAAAATCCGTCCCCTTTGCAAACCTCGTTCCCGTAATAATCGGCAAAGTCGTCTTCGGCTTTTTTGTCGTTTAAGCCGTAATCTATTAAAAACAAACGCGTAAGCTCGTTTACCGCTTCGCCTTGCAGACGCAAGCCTACGTCCTTCCAATGTCCGTGGCGTTCAATGCGGTTTATATATTCGTCGGCAATATTTACGCCGCCCGTGTAACCGACCTTGCCGTCGATAATCGTTATCTTTCTGTGACTGCGGTTGTTGAACTCGTTGTTGGCTTGCCCGCGAAGGCGGGAAAATGGAACGGCTTTTATTCCGAACTTCGCAAGCTTTTTATAGTAATTGCCGGGCAAAGTCATCATACAACCTATATCGTCGTAGACGACGCGAACCTCTACTCCGCTTGCCGCTTTTTCTTTTAGAATTTCTAAAACCGTGTTCCAAAACAAGCCGCCCTCTATGATAAAGTATTCCATAAAGACGAACCTTTCGGCTTTTTTTAAGTCCTCGACCATAGCGACGAACATTTCTTCGCCGAGCGGGAAATAACGTATATCTGTATTTGCATAAACGTGGGAATCCGACAGCTTTTTTAAAATAGCGGCTTGAGAAACGGTTATTTCGTCTTGCAAGCTTATTTTTGCAAGCAGACCCGTATCGTCTTTTTTTATGCGTTGTTTGGTAAGCTCGTCTAATCTTTTTATCTGCTTTTTGTTAAGCTTGCGGGAATAGAACATAAAATAAAGCATAAACCCGACGATGGGGATAAGCATAACGAAAAACAGCCAAGGCAGCTTGTAGTCTGGGTTATCGTTGCGGTTTATGATTGCTATTGCAACGCCGAACTGCGTTAAAACTACGGCAAAGTAAAAGTACGGAATATACACCGTAAGCAACGTCATTACCGCAATAACGGCAAGCGTTTCTATTGCGACGAGAAATATTGCAACGATATAGCGGAACGGGATATAATTTATTTCCCGTTCCGTATTTTTTATCGGGTCGACTACGACTTTCTTTTTCATAGGTCTGATTACTTGTCTTTATCGTATTAATCGTTATCTTCGCCGCCCGTAACTTCAACGGTGTAGCCGTCAAGTCCCTTTGCCTTTAAGAACTCGTTAAATTCGCGGGCAAGCTCGTCTGCGGAATATTCCGATGCGTCCTTCGTCTTTACGCCGTAACCGACCGTCGTTCTGTAAACGCCCGCTTGTGCGTTTGCGATATTTGCTTTCGTCTGCGCCGATACTCTGTCAATTGCCGCTGCCGTTTTTGCGGGGGCTTCCTTGCAACCCTTTTTAAGATTTGCGATAATTAGCTTTACTTTTGCCTTGAAGCCTTTGGTGTGCAAAAGCTCGGTAAATTCGGGGTTAGCTTCCGCCGACTTTCTCTTTACTTCTTCGAGTTGCGCCTTGTCTGCCTCCTTCTGTTTGCGGGTGTTTTCCGCCATTTGTGCAAATGCGACCTTGAATTTAGCCGCAATGCCTTTGGTGTGGCAAAATTCTTCAAACTGTTTGCTGATTTCCTCGTGATTCGTATTCTGTTCCATATTTTTTAATCTCCTTATCTGAATAATTTTTTTATTGCGTTCGGCGTGGGCAAGCAGAATGTTCCACTGCTGTTCGCCCGTTGCCGATAAAAACTCTTTTAAATCTTTTTCGGTCAAAACCGTGCTTTCATTCTCTTTCATTGATTGCGCTCCTAACTTATTACACTATTAGTTTAACCCGCGTTTTCCCAAAACACCACAACACAAAAACCGAAAAGTGTTGGTTTCTGGTTGATTTTTTGAGAAATTTTCGGTATAGTTTAAATATGAATAGGTCGGAATCGAAATTTCAGAATACCGCAGCCAAGATGGGCGGTGCGTTTATAACTTTGCTGGAAAGCAAAGAGTTTGCGGATATAAGCATTATGGACATATGCCAAAAAGCGGGCGTAAACCGTTCAACGTTTTACGCCCACTACGACAATACTTACGACTTATTAAAACAAACTTTTGAAGGCTTAATTGCCAACTTTATAAATGAGTGCGAATTCGATAACCCCGTGGATTTATCGGATATGCGAAATTTGAGCAAGGAAGATTTGAATTTTATTTCACCTAAATACTTGCTGCCGTATCTTAAATACATTCAAAAGCATAAACGGCTTTTTAAAATTTACGCCGAAAACGCACGCGTATTCGAGGCAAGCAAAATGGACGATTATATGATTGAAAATCTTTTCGCCCCTATTTACGCCAAGCACGGAGTAACCGACAAAAAACTTATTAACTATATGCAAAAATACTTTCTTAAAGGTATTGACGCAATAATAAACGAATGGGTACGCAACGACTGCGAGGACGATATTTTGTTTATCTGCGAAATAATAACCTACTGCGTAAGACCTATGAGTTATAAAGATTAAAAGTGTTAATTAGGTATTTCTTTTACCATAGAAAAAGCCGTTCGGTTATCAAACCGAACGGCTTTTATTTATAACTATACGTAATCGCAAACACAAATTCCTATACCCAGCGCGCCCGCACCAGTATGGCAAGCGACGCTTAAAGACAGCGGGTCAATATAGAGTACCTTCATATTAGGGAATTCTTGCTCTATCTCGTTTGCAAATTTTAGGGCTTCGTCTTTATTCTTTGAGTAGGCAACCAAAAGCGCCATTTTGCCTTTTTCGTATTCGGCTTTGAATTCGGTATCCAGCTCGTTTTTAATTTTCTCTATCATCTTCTTTTTTGCTTGACCCATTGAAAGGGTAACGGCAAACTTATCGAAGCTTTGACCGCGGGACGAGAGTATCGGCTTCAATTTTAACATATCGCCGATGGCGGCTGCGGCGGGCGTTATTCTTCCGCCCTTCCTCAAATATTTAAGTACGCTTACCGTAAGATATATCGAGTATTTACCCGTCGTGTTTACAAGACGTTCTAAAATTTCTTTAACGGTTTTGCCGCTTTGCACCATATGCAAAGCTTCGTATACGCTTATTTTTTGCGGTACGGAAATTCTTAAATTGTCAACGACGTGAACTCTGCCGTTGAACTTTTCCGCAAACCTTTTTGCGTTTTCGCAAGTTGCGCTTAGTCCGCTGGTCATAGGGATATAAATTATTTCTTCGTAGGAATTAAGCAAGTCTTGCCATAATTCTTCCAGATACGTTTGCGAAGGTTGTGAAGTAGTTACTTCCGCACCGTTTTCCAAAAGCTCGAAAAACTTTTCTTGCGTAATAGATATGTCTTCCAAATATTCCACGCCGTCAACGGTAAACGGCATAGGTACTACGTATATCCCGAGATTCTTCCCTTCTTCTTGCGTGATGCCCGAATTCGAATCTGTTACTATCGCAATTTTTTCCATTTTAATTTCTCCGTAGTTTTTTTATTCCTCGCTTTGAATTAGCTTTTGATAATACCCGATAAGGTTGTTTGATATTTCCAAAAGCGAATTATAGAAGAATTTTCGCTCTTCGTCGGTAATGTTTGCACAACCCGCTTTAACTGCCGAGTTTATACGCTCGCTTATTATTGCGGAAAGCTTTTCGCCCTCTTTCGTAAGCTGCACTATTTCGTTTCTGCCTCTCGGTAAATACTTGACGATACCCTTTTCTTGCAAGGTTTTCAAAGCGCGGGAAATTGCGGCCTTGTCCTCCATTGCCAACTCACACAATTCCTTTGCCGTCAAGCCTTGCGGGTTTTTACTTAAATAGTACCCGCAAGAAACGTGAATAGGCTGCAAGCCGTATTTACTGATTTCATACGACTTAATTCTTTGCACGAGCTTATTGAGCCTAGTAATCGAAGCCGTAAAGTTTATATATAAATCTTCCATAGTCTCTCCGTTCGGTTGACAAATCAACCGATTTGTATTTTAACATTCTTCTAGTGCCGATGTCAACGATTTAAGTTGACAAATCAACCGAAACTTAAATTATTAACCGTACAACACACCGTTTGTTTGCCTAAGGATAAATAAAAAGCCGATACGCTGTGTATCGGCTTTTTTAATTTTTCTTTGTAAGTACTACTAAGGTTTCGCACCATTTGGTTTGGGGGAACATGTCGAACGGGGTTATGCTTTTGATTTCGTAGTCGGTGTTGTAGCTGCACGTTTTGTAGAGGGCACCGCTGAAATCTTCAAGCCCGCCTATTAAAAGCCCCAAGTCGCGGGCGAGGGTTGCGGGGTTGCAGCTTATCAAAATTATTTTATCCGCGCCGCTTTGCGCCACCGCCTTTACGACGCTTCTTTCCATACCCTTGCGGGGCGGGTCGCAGACGATTATCCGCTTTTTACCTTCGGTAAGTTTGAACACGTTTTCGATTTCGTTTTCAACCGCGCCGCAGATATTGAACATTTTTCCGTTTAAGCCGTTTGCCTCTTTCAGCTCGTCGGCGAGGCGGGAAGCCTCCTCCACGATTTCGACACCGTAAGCTAAGCCGCACTTTTGGGCGAGCATTGCGGTGAGCATTCCGCCCCCGCTGTATAGGTCGAGAGCGACGGCACCTTCCTCCGCCTCCGCTAAGGCGCGGGCGTACAATTTTGCGCGCACGTCGTTATTAACTTGCACGAAGGTTTGCGCGCCGGCGCGGTATTTTATACCGCACTCCTCCGCCTCGAAATAGCCTAAGCCGCGCACGACTTGCCACTCGTTAGAGAAAATGGCGTTGCCTTGCGACGGGTTGATATTTAAAAGAAAAGTGAAGTCTTTGAACGTTTTTTCAAGCTCGGTAACTATCGGGGCGCAGTTTATTTTTTTTGCCGTAACGAGGGCGAAGATGAACTTGCCGCCGATTTCGCGCACGACGATGCGGCGGAGCACGCCCTTGCGGGTTTCCTCGTTATAGCCTTGAACGCCGTGTTCCTTTGAAAACTTTTTTACGGCGGAAATGACCGACTTTACCCACTCTGCTTGAATGAGACAGTCGTCCGTTTCGACTATGCGGTGGCTGTGCGGGGCGTAAAAGCCGCAGACCGTTTCGCCCTTGGCGTTGACCCCTATGGGCAAGGCGAGCTTGTTGCGGTAGCGGTACTCACTGTCGCAAGGGACGATGTCGTCAACCTTTGCCTCGACGCCGCCGATTTTCCACAGAGTTGACGCGACGGAATCCCTTTTAAATTTGAGCTGGGCGGCGTAGTTCATATGCTGGATATCGCAGCCGCCGCACTTATAAAAGACGGGGCAAGGCGGGTCTACGCGGTCAGCGGACTTCGTTTTTAAATTTTCAAGCTTGCCGTAGGCGATATTGTCCTTGACCTTTAAGGCTTTGAAGGTAACCTCTTCCCCGACAAGACAAAAAGGCACAAACGCCGTTGTGCCATCAATTTTTATTATTCCTTCGCCCTCGGAGCCGAGCGAAACTACTTGTCCTTGGTAAAGTGAGTTCTTTTCCATTACTTTTTAATTTTGAAAACTATTTTGTTTATAAGTATCTGGCATTTGAATACTAAGAAGTCGTAGACGAAAAATCCGACCGTGCCCACCGTGAAAATGAATAGGAAAATGTAGTGGTTTAAAACTTCATAGAAGTTTTCGGGCAAGAGCGTGCCGCCGAGCATTCCGCCGAAAACGAGGTAGTAGCCTACTATCAAAGTGCAGTCGAACCACACGGCTTTTATTGCGAAGGCAAGCCACCTATTTATTTTGAAGCGGATTTGAAGGGCGTTGGCAAGCGGGTGAAGCCCGAAGAAAATTGCAAACGGCACCAAGTCCCAAAACTTGACCGCCGCGCCCAAGACTACGGCGAGAATAACCGTGCCGAGGTACGCGAGGAAATCGCCGCGGAAAAACTGTTTTGAAAGGGGCACCATTAGGGCGATTACCGCGATTAGATACCCCGTTGCGGTGAGCGCGCCGAGACCCGTCATTATGCCGAGGGATAAGGCGAGCGCCGCGACCGCGCACGATATGCCCGATAAAGCTATTTCAAAGGTTGTGTTTTTATTGTTTTTCCCCATCGTTTTGAACTATCGGCAGCACGTACCACATAAACAATTTATACACATATTGATATAACAGCACTCTATGCAGTTGGCGCAGAAGCTGCCGCCCATTTGAGCGTCCGACGCTGAGCTGTCCATAGTTTGTCCTTGGTAAGCGCCTTGCTGTGCTCCGCCTTGTTCGCCCGCGTTTGCTTGCGCGTCGATATTTATTTTGTCGTTGAGCTTGCGGTACGCTTCCTTATACTTAGCGTTGTCGGGTTCGAGCTGGATTGCGATTTCAAGCTGTTTCTTGCTTTCGTTGACCCAATTTTTGCGGTAGAAAATTACGCTTTGAAGATAGTGCCACCTTGCGCCGCGCTCGTTAAAGCTGTCCAAAACGTGCTGAGCCTCGGTGTAGTTGCCGTCCTTCAAGTATTGCTCTACCTTTTCGAACAAGTCGCCGTCCTCGGAGCTGCTTTCTTTGAGCTCGGCTTCGAGTTCGGAATAAGCCGCCTCTAATTTGGTCAGCATTTTGGCGGCGTTGTTGCCCACTTCGCCGTCCTTAAACCTATCCTCTAAATATTTTTCCCTTAAAGAATCGTACGCCGCCTTTATCTCTTCAAGCGTCGCGCCTTCTTCAAGACCCAAAAGTTCAAGATTTTTCTTGTTCATTATTCGCTCCTTTACAACCCTTACCGTAAAAAAGTGCTCTCGTTTTTAAGGGTATGCCGCGCAAGATAATATTATCCGTTAAATCGTGATTAAAATAGAATTTGATATTCGCAAGACACTCGCGCATGTCCGCAAAGAGGCTGTTGAAGATAAACTTCCACTCCTCGCCTTGGGTTTTAATTGCCTCTTGCTTGCAAGAAATTTTGCAAGAATTGTAGAGGGCGTTGTAGCGGCCCTTTTTTACGTCCTTGTCGTAATCGTCCAACGCGTCGGCAAGGTAAACCCATTTGCCCAGCGCATAAAAGAGTTTTTGCGTGTGGGGCGTGGAATATTCGCCGAGCAAAACGGAAGATATTTCTTGCATCATAATTGCGGTGGGGGCCGCCGCCTCGTCGACGACGGCACAGCCCGATTTTTCAAGCTGTGATTGTCTTAAAGTTTCGCGTGAAACAATTTCCTTTATTTGAGGGTAGCGTTTCACCGCCTTCTTAAAACCCTTTTTATAGAGGTGGCGCAACACGCCCTTTTTGTCGCCGTCGGCTTTATCGTCGCAAAGCTTGTAGTAGGCAAGCACGGTGTTGACGCAACCCAAAGCAATCGTAGTTTCGTCCACGGCGGCTATGGGGCGGCGTTTAAGCCAATGAATGGCACAGTGCTTTTTTTCGATTTTGACGTCCTCGCCGCGGATATTGTGAACGAGCGCGGAAGTAAAAGCCATATCGTAGGTGAGCGCGCTGCGCGCAGTCTGACCGCAGCCCGCGCCTATGCTTTTGCAAAGTCCGCAGTATAAAGCTTTATATAAAGTTTCGTCCTTTTTAAATAAATAGGGCGCGTCTGGATTGATGTAGCCGAACATTAAAGTTGATAGAAACCTATTTTTTTATAGACTTTTGAAAGGGTCTTGTTGGCGGTGTGAGCGGCGCGTTCGGCACCCGAACGGAGAACGCCTTCAAGGTACGCTTTGTCCGCAAGCAGTTTTGCTTGTTCGGTTTGTATGGGAGCAAGCTTGTCCGCAACCGCCTCGCCTACGGCAAGTTTGAAATCTCCGTAGCCCTTGCCCTTAAAGTCCGCCTCCGCCTCGGCAATGGTTTTACCCGTGAACACGGAATAGATTGTCAAAAGGTTGCTTACGCCCGCTTTGTTTTCGGGGTCGAATTTAACTTCGTTGCCGCTGTCCGTTACCGCGCGTTTGAACTTGCGGATAACCGTGTCCTTATCGTCGGATAAAAATATCGAGCCGTTGGGGTTTTCCGCAGACTTTGACATCTTCTTTGCGGGGTTTTGCAAATCGTTGATTTTCGCGCCGACCTTCATATACAGCGCTTCGGGAATTTTAAACGTGGGCGTGTAGATATTGTTAAAGCGTTGCGCGATGTCGCAAGCGATTTCCACGTGCTGGCGTTGGTCTAGCCCGACGGGCACCACGTCGGTTTGGTACAAAAGGATATCCGCCGCCATTAAAACGGGGTAATCCATAAGACCCATATTTATATTTTCCGCATGGCGGGCAGATTTATCCTTGAACTGAGTCATTCTTTGCATTTCGCCGACGTAGGTGAAGGTGTTTAAAACCCAGCAAAGCTCGGCGTGCGCGGGCACGTGCGACTGAACGTACATAGTGCACTTTTCGGGGTCGATGCCGCAAGCTAAATACAAGGCGAGCATCGAAAGGGTTTTCTGCCTTAAATCGGCGGGGACTTGACGAACGGTTATTGCGTGCATATTCGCAATAGCAAAAAAGCAGTCGTAATCGTTTTGAAGGTTAGTCCAGTTCTTGATTGCGCCTATAAGGTTACCTATCGTTAAATTGTTGGTCGGCTGAATTGCCGAATAAAGTATTTTTCTTTCTTCCATATATTAAGAATCTTCTTCGTCCGCTTTTGCCTTGTCGATAGCTTTGATTATATCTTTGTTGGCTTTTTTGGAAACGTCGGTGGAATTGATATTGCTGATAACGCAAACGGATTCCACTTTGTAAGTATATTTAAAATCGTAATTTCCCTTTTCGTACGCTCTTTCGGACACGTCGATATTCAAGCCTAAGCCTACGACGTAATCGTCCTTAATGCTTACGGAAACCTTGCACGCTATCCTTTCGGAGGCTACGCCGCCTATATAAACGTCCATATAAAGGTTTGCGGTATATACGCCGCCCGAATAGGTGAACTTATCAAAGAGGCTGATAAGCCGGCTGGAATAGGCTGCGTCCTTGCTTTCGTAGAAAAATGAGTCGGCGATGGTAGAAGAACTCGTGTCGGAAATATAAGAAACTGCGATTGCTTTCCAATAGTATTCCTTAGAGGAAACGGATTCTATGGTTTTGCTTTCGTCTTTCAAGTAGCTTGCGCGCCAATAGGTTTTGGACGAACCTTCCTTTTCCTTGAGTTCGTAATAGGCTTTGCTGACGTCCGACGTCTTGGTATCAACTTCGTCTCCCAGTGAAGTACCCTTCTGCTCTCTGCTTTCAGTGCCTTCTATATAAGCCTTGTCGGTTTCCTCGTTGATAAGTATAAGACCGGATTTTGAACGCTTTTCGTCGTACTTGTGGGTTTGTTCCTTGTTTAAGTATCTTACGGTTCCGTCAACGGATAAATCCATCGTGCTCGAAATTTCCATAGTGCAATTCGTTAATTCGTCGGTGCGGTCGAAAGCCATTTTCCACGCATCCGCGTCCGCCACTGCACTGCCCTTGGGAACGCTGAGTCCGCAAGCGGTAAAGCTCAATAATCCGGCTGACAAAACGGTGCCCGCAATTAAGGTTGCAATCAATTTCTTTTTCATATCCGTTCTCCTAAGTTATTTTTTAATAAATTCGAGTATTTCTTCGAAAAGCTTTTTGCCGTCGACCGTCTTTGAAAACCTTACGGGTTTATCGCGAAGCTCTAAAAGGCACTTAGGCACCGCCATTGCAGTTGCTGCATGCAAGCGTTTTATGCCTTTGAAGGAGTCCTTGACGTCGTTGCCGGTTACCGCATAAAGTACGTCTTGCGGGAATTTGTAGGGGTTGGCGGTTGATACGATTACCGTCTTGGTTTCGTCCTTTTTGTGCTTGTCGAACCAGTCCAAAACGACCTTCATTGCACAGCCCGTGTGCGTATCCATAGTGTAGCCGACGTCCTCGAAAACGCCGTACATTGCCTCAACGCTGGTTTCCTCGTCGGCGTAGCCGCCGTCGAAGGTTTCTTGGATAGCCGTGAGCTCCTCGGGGGTAACTTCGTACTTGCCCTTTTCTTTGAGCTGAGCCATTCTCTGCGCGGTGAGCTTTGCGTTTCTGCCCGATACTTCGAATAAAAGCCTTTCGAGGTTGGAAGAAACCAAGATATCCATTGAGGGCGCGGTGGTTTTGTAGAACTCGCGGTTCATATCGTAAACGCCCGTCGACAAGAAGTCTGCAACGACCTTATTCTCGTTAGAGGCGCAGTGAAGTCTGCGAACGGGCAAGCCCATTCTCTTTGCGTAGTACGCCGCAAGCACGTTGCCGAAGTTGCCAGTGGGTACGGCGAAGTCAATCTCCTCGCCCATTTCGATTTGACCCGAAGTTACGAGGTCGGCGTAAGCCGAAAAGTAGTAAGCTATTTGGGGAACGAGTCTGCCGAAGTTTATGGAGTTTGCCGAAGATAAAATTACGCCCTTTTCTTTAAGCTGTTCGGCGCAAGCTTCGCTTGCGAAAATTTCTTTTACGGCGGTTTGGCAGTCGTCGAAGTTGCCCTTTACCGCAACCACGTTGACGTTCTTCCCGTCTTGCGTTGCCATTTGCAGCTTCTGCATTTTGGAAACGCCCTCCGAGGGATAGAAAACGCAAATTTTTACGCCGTCCGCGTCCTTGAAGCCTTCGAGCGCGGCTTTGCCCGTATCGCCCGAGGTGGCAACCAAAATTAAAATTTCTTCCTTGATGCCGCTAAGGTCGCAGCTCTTCCTTAATAAATAAGGTAAAAGCGTGAGCGCCATATCCTTGAACGCGCAAGTGGGGCCGTGCCAAAGCTCGAGCATGAACACGCCGTCGTCTATTTTTACGAGGGGCGCGGGGTCGTTTCTTTCAAAACGGGAATACGCTTCCTCGCACGCCGACAAAAGCTCCTTTTCGTCGAACTCGTCAAGATATTTGATTATCACCTTGGCGGCGCGTTCGGCGTAGCTCATTTCAAGCATGGCTTCAAGTTCTTCACGTGAAACGATAGGGAATTTTTCGGGAACGTAAAGTCCGCCGTTATCCGACAAGCCTTTAACTATTGCCCGCGCGCCCGTTACCTTTTCACCGCCGCGTGTTGATAGAAATTTCATATATAGCCCTCATCCGTCCCTTCGGGACACCTTCCCCACGGGGGGAAGGCTTAAACCGTAATAAACATAAATTCGGCGGCACGCCAAAACAGTGTGCCGCCGCAAGTTCAGTTTTTGTTAAACGTACTTTTTAACGAAGTCGGGAAGGTCCGCCTCGTCGCAACTGCAAGTAACCGTTATGGTTATATCGTTTTCGGCTGAAATCTTGTCAAGCATATAGAAGATGCCCGCAAGCTCTGAAAGCCCCTTGCCCGTGATGCGGGCAATTCCGTCTAAGTAGAGATATTCGTGGTCGCTGTTGCAAGCAGCAACGCCCTTTATAAAACCGCAAAGCGCTTCTTCGCCGGCTATCGCCCAATCCTTTACGTCGATAAAGCGAACGTTACGGTTTACGTCGTACATACATCTTTTATTGTCAGTAATGAATACGCTTAAACCTTTTGCGCTTTTTACGTCCTCGTTTGCGGCGTCGATAAGCTTTTTAGTCTTGCCGGTACCCTTTGCGCCGTAAATAATTTTAATCATTGAAAGTCCCTCCGAAAAGATTTGATAAGATATTATACTTATCTTTTTTATATTCTATCAGTTTTTAAACGGAATTTCAATAGGTAACGTAAAATTTCGCCAAAATTTCTTATTCGCATTCTTTGGCGAACTCTGCGATACGGGCAAGCCCTTCGAGCATATCCGCCGTAGATAACGCGTAGGATAAGCGCACCGCGTCGTCGTCGCCGAAACAAACGCCGGGGGTTACGGCAACTTGTTTGTGGGTTAAAAGAAGGTCGGCAACCTCCATACTGCCCTTTAACTTTACGCCTTTATAGTGTTTGCCGTAGAGGTTGTCGCATAAAAGCATTACGTAGAACGCACCGTCGGGCTTGACGTAGTCAAGGCCTAAGCTTTTCATTTCTTCGAGCTTTTCTATCATTTTTTCGCGCCGTCTGCCGAAAGCCGCTATCATGTCCTTCATGGGCTTATCGTCCCCTTCGAGGGCGGCAAGCGCGGCGTACTGAGTCATGGTGTTGACGTTTGACGTCGAGTGGCTTTGGAAGGACGAGATTGCCTTTGCGACGTGGGGCGGGCAAGCAAGGTAGCCCAAGCGCCAGCCCGTCATTGCATAGCTTTTGGATACGCCGTTTACGACTATCGTCAAGTCCTTCATTTCGAGCGAGCACTGCGCGATTGAAAAGTGAGGCGCGTTGCCGTAGTTTAACTTTTCGTAAATTTCGTCCGCGAGAACTACTATGTTATGCTCCACGCAAACGTCGGCAATGGCGCGGATTTCCTTCTCGGTATACACTGCGCCCGTGGGATTGCTGGGGCTGTTGAAAATAAACATTTTCGTGCGGGGGGAAATTGCCGCCTCTAATTGTGCCGCAGTTATTTTGTAGCCGTGGCGGGGCTTTGAATATATGTATTCGGGTATGCCGCCGCAAGCCTTGACGACTTCGGGGTAAGTAAGCCAGTAGGGCTTTGACATTAACACCTCGTCCCCTTCGTTGATAACGGCGAAGATTGCGTTGAAGATTGAGTGCTTCGCGCCGTTGGATACGATTATTTGCGAGGGGTCGTAGTCAAGCCCGTTTTCTTCTTTGAGTTTTTTTGCGATGGCTTTTTTAAGCGCGGGAAGTCCCGCCGCCGCCACGTACTTGGTGTAGCCTTTATCAAGCGCGTCCTTCGCCGCGTCGCAAATGTGCTTGGGGGTGTTGAAGTCGGGCTCGCCGATGCCGAAATTTATTACCTTTACGCCTTGCGCCTTTAACTCGTTTGCCTTGGCGGAAATTGCCAAGGTCATCGAAGGTGCAATGGACGAAACCCGCTTGGATACTTCTATCATAAAAACCTCAATTTAATTTTAATTCGTGATTTGTTCGTCAAGCGTTTGCGGCTTTGTAGTCTTCTACCGCCTTTTTAGCGGCGTCCGAAGCGTTGACGGTGGAGCTGCCGAAGTTTGAGAAGTTGTAAACGACCTTCAAGCCATCGCTATGTGTATAGCCCTCGTATTCATATTCATAGAGGTATTCAGTAGAATAGCTAACGACGTAGCCGTCCTTAACGGAAACGGAAACCGCAGTTTCAACACCGTACTGCCACAAGGTTGCGGTATAAACGCCGTCCGCATAGGTGAAGGATTCGTAAAGGTCCGTTAAGGCTGCGTTTGCCGTGCCGTCCTTATCCGTTGCATAGGTTGAGTTTAATACGTCGATTGTACTACCGTCGATAGTATCAAGCGTAGAAACAGACCACTCGGCATCTTCTTCTTGGGTGCTGTAATATGCCGAGTAATAAGTTTCACCGTCTTTTGCGATATAGCTTTCAATATCGTATTCTTGATTTTTATATTCCTTTTGCCAATCTTCGTCATCGGGTACGCCCGTAGCTACGACTTTAACTTTCGTCTTGCCGTAGGTATTACCGTCATAGTAAGCCGTGCCGTTGCGTGTATCAATTACGCTCAAATTTATTTCACCTAATTCATCGTCGGTGCCGCTTGCCTTATACGTGTCTTCCCTATATAATTTAACGGTGTAACTTTCTGCTGCGAGGGTAGCTTCGAATGCTTTCGCCCAGCCCTCTGCGTCTACTTGCACTCCTTTTACTACGGTGCTAAGGTCGTCACCGTCGTTGCCCCCGTTTTCGCTGCCGCCGCCGTTATCGTTGCAAGCGGTAAAGCCTATGATACTCGTTGCGGCAACTACGCCGACGAGTAGCGTTGCCAAAAACTTTTTGTTCATAATTTTATTTCCTACGGTTAATTTGAGATTATTATACATTAATAAATAACCGTTTGGCAAATATTTTTTATCAAATGATAAAAAGCCCGCCGTGCGGTTTCGCGCGGCGGGCTTATATTTAAGTTTGATTTGTGGTTAGTCGGTCAACCGTTTAAGCAAATAAGATACTTGATTAAACGGAACGTTTACGCTTGCACGACGTAAATTAATTTTACGGTTACGCCGTTGCCGTAGTTGACACTCGTCGTCAACTTATTTTCCGATAAGGTAAACGACTGAGGCGTGGCTGATCCTTGCATTGGTTCTCCGCCCATAGTTACGGGCGTGAGAGTGATTACGTTATCATTCTCGGTATAAGTTCCTGCGACGGTATAATCTTGTTCTTGAACTGTCTGAGGCATAGTGAAGCCCCCGTTGTTGTTGAAAATTATCGTGGAGCCGTTATACCCCGCTTCCATCTCGGGCTTCATAGCTTCCATTTGCTTAATTTGTTCTTCGGATACGTTCGCGCCGTATTCGAAAACTATGCTATCGTATGCGAAAGTTTTGCCGGCTACTGCAGAATCTGCGGGTTCTTTGGGTGCATTTGCGGTTTTGTAATCCTCAACCGCTTTTTTAGCCGCGTCCGAAGGAGTAACGGTGGTGCTGCCGAAGTTCGAGAAGTTGTAAACGAGTTTATACTCTTCGCTCTCCTTGCCGTCCTCGTCCTCTTCTTCATAGAGACCGTCCGTCGAATAGCCCACTACGTAGCCGTCCTTAACGGAAACGGAAACCTTAACTTCCGAATCGTACTGCCACAAGGTTGCGTTGTAAACGCCTTCTTCATAAGTGAAAGAGTCGTAGAGTTTATCCAAGGTTGAGGTTGTGCCCTTCGCCTCGGTTGCATAGTCCGTACCTAATACGTTGATTGCACTGCCGCCGATAGAATCAATCGTTTCAACCGTCCACTCGGCGTTTTCCTCTTTGGTGCTGTAATATGCGCTGTAATAAACGTCGCCGTCTTTAACGATATAGTCCTCAAACTCGTATTCACTGTTTTTGTATTTTTTTTGATACCGTTCGTCGTCGGGTACGCCCGTAGCCACGGTTTTAACTTTCGTCGTGCCGTAGGTATTACCGTCGTAGTACGCCAAGCCGGTGCGTGTTTCGGTTACGCTCAAATCTATTTCGCCTATTTCTTCGAGAGTGCCTTTTGCTTTATAGGTACTTTCCATATACGCTTTTATGGTGTAGCTTTTTGCTGCGAGGGTAGTTTCGAAAGCCTTTGCCCAGCCTTCCTTGTCTACTTGTACGCCCGCTACGACGGTGTCGGGGATGTTTTCTTCGCCGCCGTTATCACCGTTGTTACAAGCGGTAAGACCGATTATGCCCGTTGACAAAACTGCACTTGCAATTAAAGTTGCTATTAACTTCTTCTTCATTTTTACTCCTTTTTTCAAAGGGCTATAAATGCGGACTGTGCTGTGGCGTGCCACAGCACAGAGGGACGTCCCTCTGAACTTACTTTATTTCATTGATTATATTATATCACTTTTTTGTGGAAAAATCAACCTTTTTTGTCAAATTTCGGCAGTTTATTTCGTGCCGAAAAGCCTATCGCCCGCGTCGCCTAAGCCGGGGAGAATATAGCCGTTTGCGTTGAGCTGTCTATCAAGCGTGGATACGTAGACGGCAACGTCGGGGTGGGTTTCCGCCACCTTCGATACGCCCTCGGGCGCGCCGATTATTGCCATAAATTTAATCTTTTTGCAGCCGCGTTTTTTAAGCGCCGCCAAGGCGTCGCAAGCCGAGCCGCCCGTCGCAAGCATGGGGTCGACGAGGAAAACCGTTTTATCCTCTATCCCGTCGGGGAGCTTGCAATAGTATTCTTGAGGTTCGAGCGTTTCTTCGTCGCGGTACATTCCTATGTGCCCCACCTTCGCCGTGGGGAAGACCTTGTGAACGCCGTTGACCATGCCGAGCCCCGCGCGCAAAATGGGCACGATGGCAATGCTTTCTTCGGGGACCTTGTACTGAGTGGTTACCTCCAAGGGGGTTTCGACTTGTACGGGAACGAGCTGTACGTCCCTCATACTTTCGTAAGTCATCATGGTGGTGATTTCTTCAATGAGTTCACGGAATTCTTTCATGCCCGTGTTTTTGTCGCGCAAGATTGAGATTTTGTGCTTGATAAGCGGGTGGTCGAAAACGAACACGTTATTATACTTTTTCATTGGCGTTCTCCCTTCGGTTGATTTGAACTTTTGATATTATATCACAGACTTGCCCGAATTGCAACCGACGGGAGAATAAACGGCAAAAATTAACTTGACAATTATTATTTCATTTGTTAATATAATTTAGCAAAAAACCTAATACCCGTTTAATAACCACGCCCGAGTGGTGGAATAGGCAGACGCAAGGGACTTAAAATCCCTCGGTAGAAATACCGTGCCGGTTCAAGTCCGGCCTCGGGCACCATTCAAGAAAAATACGAACCGCTCAGAAAAACGGTTCGTATTTTTTTGTTGCAAATAATTATTTCGGGGTAAGATTTAAGTGGTAATTTCGCTATTTAAATTCTAATCTCGCATTGTTGCGTTAAATGATTAGTGGCAGATTATAGTATTCTTTTGTTTTTATAGGATAATTTCTTATTATTTGCAAGTTAATTCTAATGGTCTTTCTTGCGAGGATCTCATACAATTTAATTTCTATTGCAATAATTTTCTAAAATACGAATTTGATTTTTCTGCAAATCCAACCTATCTAATTCCATTGTAAGCCATTGACAATTAGAAGATAATAACTCTTCCAACAATATTACTTCCTCTAATTCATTAGGACTTGAAAATGCTAAATGATTAGTTTTCTCATCTTCACTTAAATAGAGATGACTATGAACGCATTTTTGACTCTCTAATAGATGTTTGTAGACTGATAATAATGCTTTGTCATTTTTAGTAGCAATTTTCGCATGCCCTATATCAAAGCTAAAAAACACATTATCAATTAGTAGAGCTTCTTTTAAAAAACTTATATTTGTAGTTAATCCCTTTATAAGGTTTTCAACACAAATTTTTATATTTAATGATTTAGCAAATGAAGCTATTTCAGTTAATTTCTTAATGCCAACTTCAAAAATACTATTTTCTAAATATCCGACATGTAGTATAGCGTATTCTCCCCCCATATTATGAATAAACTCCAAATAACTTTTAATAATCCTTACAGATAAATCACAAATTGTGCTATTGGGATGCGCTATTTCAATATACGAATGCGGTAAGTGATATCGTATTTGTAAATTGTTTTTTTTAATATCCGAAATAATTTGATTAGTGCGAATCTCACTAAGAGTGGGAGGAATAAAGTCAAAGTCCCATTCTATAGCCTTATATTTATTTTTTAATGCTGTTAATATCACATCATCTATATATTTACAGCATAAAGATGAATAAGCAAAAACTCTCATAAAAGTTTTCTCGCAAACAATTTTGCTTTACCATGATAATGTTTAGGACCATGTAGTTCATCCACTTTAATATATTCTGCATATTTTAGAATTTCAAAATCATCAAAAAATTTTTTCAATTCGTTTTTCTTAAAATAGTGCTTAATAAATAAAGAACACTCGCTCGCATTATCTAAATCTTTTTTAAACCCAGGGTCATCTTCAGTAAAAACCATTATATATACATACCCACCAGGTTTAATAATGCGCTTAATTTCATTGATTGTTTTACAAATGTAACCAAACTCCATATGGTCTAAAGATGTCAATGCAACTAAAAACCCTATATCCGACAATTTCCCCGACGCGGATAAAAAATCATTATTAATAACAGTCAAAGGTATTCCACTTTCTTGTGCTCTAAGTTCTATTTTTTTTGCGCCAATCTTACTTGGTTCAATTGCTGTAACATTAAAACCAAGTGAAGCTAAAAACAAAGAATTACGTCCTTCCCCGGCACCCAAATCAACAGCAGAACAAGGATTAACCTTATACTCAATGAGACATTCCTCCATACCACCTGAATGTTCTTCACTAAAATATGAATATTTTCTTGAGTAAAAATCATCAAAATTCATTTTTTCAAATCCTCGTATTGGCGAATAAGTTCATTAACATAATACCAAGCAGAACTAGATGAATCATGAGTGGCAATAAATTTTTTCATTAATAAATACTCTTCATTTTCCATCAATCCACCGACTATTTCAGGTATATTTTCCTTAATTCCTCTCATCTTATCAGCATAACAAACTCCACCATCCGGAAGAGCTGGCATACCATACACAATTTTATCAACTCCACATTCAATAGCTGCACCTAGGCACATAATACAAGGTTCAAGTGTTGTATAGAGTACAAGTGGTCTTTCACAAGTGAAAACTTTTCTCTTTGCCTCCAATAAAACAAATAGCTCACCATGAGCGATTACACCGTTTTCTCGTACATTTGCTGTAACACCTCTGCCAATTTCTTTATCGTTAGCAACAAGAATAGTAGCTATAGGTAGTTCGCCATATTTTTTCATGCCTTCTTCTGCAAGCTTAATAGCTTCATTCATCCAAAATAAATCTTTATCCATTTTTTACACCTTCTATGTTGTTTTTATTTTTTTGCTACGATTTGTTTATTCGAGTTTTTATAGCTTCAATAATCCATTTACCGACAGTGCCTACGGCATTAACACCTAAAGGTATAAAAATCGCAGTTACCCACCATCTCATGGCTTCAGTTAAAGGTTGTGTCGCAATGATAACTCCAAACAATATTATAGCGGCTGATGAAACAAAAATAGAAAAAACCCTTGATAATATTAACGATATTTTATATCGTTTTAATTCAACTTTATTTGTAGCAATTAGCTCGTTAACTTTTGCGTCATTTTCCTCTTTTTCTTTCTCAAGAATATTTTTTTGCTCCTCGAGCTCAATAAAATCATATTTCTCTAATGCACGCTCAAGGATCAGTAAAGCCTCTACGGTAGACCATGTCGTAACAGTGAATAAACTACTAAAGTTTAAATACCAAAATCCTTCTGCGGTCTGATTGTGTAAATATGCGTCCATAATATGCTTTAAATCAGAAGCATTGACTTCTAAACTTATAAGCGCATTAGCCATATCAAAGGGAGTGTTGTTGTTATACGCAGGAGCATAGTTACGAATATTTTCTACATGTAGTGTAATGTTACATGTAGTAAACAAATCCGGACATGCCAAAAGCAATTCCTTAAGCCCCTTTCTTGTTTCATCAACCATTTCTGCTTTCATTAATGTTAAGCCATTAATTATTCGGCAAAATGTTGAAGCGACTTTTGTATATTGGGTTTTTAACCCATCAAGTTCGGATCTGTATTTGCTTATAAAATATTCTGCTTGATTATTAAAAAAACTAATGGTTTTTGCAATTAGCGAGCGATCTCTATCATTATCTTCAGGATAGCCTTTCGGATTTATTAGACCAAGCACCGCATAAAAAGTTGTAAATATATATTCCATTCTACTACTTTCGTTTTTATTAGGATCTACTTCTATCTTCTTTTGTGTCGGCTTAGCTTCCCAAAAAGCATATCCATCCTTTTCAGCGCAACTATGGCGTAGCCAGTCTTCACCACGTTTTATGGCATCCTTTAACTTTTCTGAATCCGCATAATTTCCTACAGCAGCTAACTTTAGTACATACGTACAATGTCCTGTCGCAATTGCCGAAGGTTCTTTGTCCATTGAAATAGCCGTATTCCCTTTAGGTAAGACACTCCAGTACCCATCCTGCGCTTGTGCATCTAAAAGGAACTTAATCATCGGTTCTACTTTTTTATAAATAGTTAAAGGTAGCGTCTTTGAAGTAAGAAAAAACTCAAGGGCTTCGGCTGTTACCCAAATGCCACTAACACTCCCTTGTTCGCTATGATCTTGAAATTTGATTCCGCCATTGGAATTTTGCGACCGGATCAAATAATCAGCACCTCTACGAATTGACTTTTCGACAGTTTCTCTTCCGTATCTTTCCATATGATTTCCCTATTTACTGTTTAATAATATCCATAAACATTTCTTGCATTTTAAAGTCTTCAAACTCCCCCGAGAATAAAGTAGTGACAGTTGAAGCGTTTCTTCTTGTTATCCCTCGAATATTCATACAGAGATGCTTTGCTTCCAAATATATTGCAATTCCTTTAGGATTTAAAGACTCTTGCATATCTTCCAAAATTTCTTTCGCTAACCGCTCTTGTAATTGCAAACATTTAGCATGCTTATCAACAATTCTTGCTAACTTACTTATGCCGATAACTTCCTTGCCTGGAATATATGCAATATGCGCTTTACCGATAAACGGCATCAAATGATGCTCACACATTGACGAAAAATCTATGTCGCGAACAAGAACTATTCCACCGTAATTGTTAGAATCGAAGACGGTATATTTCATATTTGCACGTTCTGGATTTAATAGTTCATCACACATATCGGCAACCCGTCTTGGCGTATCCACTAATCCTTCACGTTCCGGATTTTCACCTATAGCTATAAGGAATTCTCGCGATAGGAATTTAATTCGTTCTTTATCTATCATAAGTAATTTCACTCCTTTGTGTTTTTCTTGTAAATGCTTTTTTGAAGTTTTTTATTTTTTTATAGCTCCACATATCGATATAATAGACGAAACGAAACCAACCAAGGCAACTATTGTGCTTATAATATTCCCAGCAGAATAATTTCCTTTTGATATTAATCCAACCAGAAAATATACTCCAACGCCCAATATACATATTAGTGTTAAAACAGTTGTAATTATAAATCGCTTTTTATTGCTTTTAGGATTTGATATAACATCAGTAAATTTAACATATTTTTTTTGCACTTCATTAAAAGCTATTATAACTTCTGCAGTTACCCACGTTGATTCTTCGGTTGTAACGCCGTCCTCTTTTTCTTTTTTAATTATCCACTCACCACGATCCCTTTGCTGAGTTTCAAAATGTCTAATTAACTTAATTATTTGGTTTTTAAACTGATACTCTTCAGAAGACACCAAAGTAATTAAAGCGATATACGGCAAATTATGTACGAAAGGATTCTTCTTATAATGATAATCTTTCGAGTCAATTAATCTCTTTATTACATACCAATTTTTTTTGATATATTTTAATATTTCATTTTTAAATTCTCTATCTGCTTCGGTAAGATATTTTGATTTTACCAAACACATGTATCCGTACATTAAATTTGCAATATCATTTTCCAAAATCAAATTATCATTTAAGGCTTTCTTTTGATTGTAGCTATAATTATTTTTACTGATAATTGTTTTTATAAAGTTTCTCACATAAGCACAAGCATTTCTAACAACGGTACTATTACTTGCATCTTTCCCATCAGCTTTGTAACCTTTTAAAACATAGTAAATAAATAGTGGTGAACTTGATTTTTCTATTGATTTAACTGAATCGCACCATCCACAATCAACTTGTTGATTTTTATCTAACCAATAAATTCCTTTCTCTATACAAGTTTTAATCCTTTTCTCGATATCGCTTATACTAAATTCACCGTTAAGGCAAGTGAATTTTTCGATTGTAGAACCAGTTAAAACATTATCATAAAAAAGTTTTAACGCATAAATTGTATGACCAGTTGACACTGTTGACGAACCACTTCCGTCTGCAGTTTCCCAGTAACCACATTCATCGTCAACATCAATAAATTTGCTCAACAAAAACTGAACAGATTTAAATAATTTATCTAAAACGGTTAAATTTAAATCAATCGCATCAGTCAACAAGAGTGCCTCTAAAGACTCAGAAGTTGTCCATATGCCACTTTCATTTTTAAAGGCTTCGCCTCTCGGCATACCGCCATCTTCGTTTTGTATTCCTAATATATATGTTGTCCCTTTTCTAATAAGTTCGGAATAATTCATATTATCTTCTCAATTAAGTTCATTTTTTATATGATTAGCAAGTATACCCATTTCAAATTGTAATTCTTCAATAGTTTTAGGCTCAATTACTATCTTGGGAATTTTTACGGTACTAAAGTATTCTTGATATCTTTGGGATATTGCTGTTAATATTTGAGCATTTTCTTCATCTTCAATATAATTTTTACGCTTTTTTATTCTTTCAACCGCAATTACTGGATCCACATCACAAAAAATATATAAATTAGGTTCAGGTAGGCTGTTATAAATAGAATCCATTATTTTCCGAGTTTGAAATGGAACATTATCAATCTCATTCAAGATTTGGTAACAAATAGAATATCTATCAGATAGTAAAACTTGTGGATGATAAGAAAATATTCTTTGATAATATTTTGCAAATTCAAACGCCATAGCAATACGTTTAATTTCAGTAGTTTTATCTTTTTCTAAATATTCCCAACCGCTATTCTTTAAAGTTTTTTTAGAAGAAAAAGGACATTTTGCAACTTTTACTTCTATTTCGGGAAGCAATATATTTTTTAATATATTTATAGATGTCGTTTTTCCTGCGCCATCAATCCCACAAAATGCAATATGGATCATTATTTTCTCCTAAAATCGATACACAAAACTAAAATTTATTAAATTATAACATAATTTGATATTTTGTGCAATTAAAACTTTATGGTTGGAAATCTTTAAATTTTTAACCTATATAGCAATCCTAAAAAATAACTAGTTTGAATATTAAAAAGTATTCTAAACCGTTATAAACCCACTAATGATTGTTAGACGTGTGCCTATCTTCAGATGAAGCAAGCGTAAGTTTGCGCTTGTCACAGAGACATCTGCACGCTAAATCTAAAAAATTGAACAACCGAAAAGGAAGAAAAATAAATCACAAAACCAATGTTAAATTGAAAGATTTGGCAGATGGCAGATTTATGGTCGCTTGTCTTGAACGGTTCGTATATATTCTCTGCTCGGGCACCACTAATAACGTAAGTTGAACCCCATTCAGCTTGCGTTATTTTTGTATTAAAAAAGTCGAATTACACTTAAAAAACATGCAGTAGCCTTTATTAAAATTATAACTTGAAACAAATTTAAAGTAAGCAGCTACTATTGCGAATTTTTGCTTGTTATGGTACAATAATGCAAAATAATTCTTTGGGAAATACAAATTATGACAGAGCAAGAAAAAATCTATTTCGAAGCATTAAAAAAAGACCGTGCAGACAGCGATAGAGTTTTACAAAAAACTTCTATGCGGGGCGTAAAAACAAGCGTTGTTGAAAAATACTCAGATCAAGCACACTTCATTTATGAGCTGTTGCAAAATGCAGATGATGCAGGCGCAACAGAAGCTAATTTTGAACTTTATTCGAATAAACTTATATTCAAGCATAATGGAACAAGGCTTTTTTCGGTTTCAAATCCCGATACCGAAGATATAGATACTGTAAATGGTAATTTAGGTGATATAAATGCTATTACCTCTATTGCAAATTCAAACAAGACTGCTGCCGAAATAGGCAAATTTGGCGTTGGCTTTAAATCTGTATTCCAATATACGAAAACACCAAAAATATATGACCCCCATTTTAGATTTTATATAGATAATTTCATTGTTCCTATTGAAATAGAAAATGATTTAGCTGAAAGAAAACCGAACGAAACTGCTTTTGAATTTCCATTCAACCACGAAGAAAAATCAAAAGAAGACGCATATTCCGATATTGCAACTAAATTAAGCAACCTTAAACTGCCTATTCTGTTTTTAACAAATTTAAAATTTGTTTATTATCATTTACCCGATAAGGCTGAACATTTTGGGATATATGGAAAATCAACAGAGTTATCTACTGAAAACAACGATACAAAAATAGAACTTATAAAGCTAACTCATAATGTTGAGGAAGATTTACAAGATAAAAGATTATGGCTATTTACCCGCAAGTATAACGATTTAAAATATTCGATTGGGTTTTTTGTTGATGAGACCGGTAAACTTACGCCCGTAAAAGAGCGTGCTTTTTGTTTCTTTCCTACCAAAGAAGAAACTAAACTTAATTTTATAATTCACGCACCGTTTTTGCTTACGGACAGCCGAGAAGGAATAAAGGCTACCGCTCCGCATAATAAAAATATGATTTCCTTACTTTCTGAATTGGCGGCAGATAGTTTAGTTCTATTGAGAGATATAGGAATTGAAAGAAAGACCAGACTAATTGACGATAACATAATTGATATTATTCCTTTTAATGAGAATGAATTCAACCCGATAAACGATGGCGAAAAGATATCGTTTATACCTTTCTTTACCGCAATAAAGAAAAAGTTTGAAACCGAAGAACTTCTACCGGCTGAAGACGGCTATGTTAGCAAAATTAATGCGTATTGGGCAGCTGTTACAAGGCTAACAGAGGTTTTCGGCAATGAGCAATTAGCTTTATTGTGCCATAATCCGCAAGCAAAATGGGTTTTTACTTCTTTGGGTCGTGAGAATACTCAAAGAAAAAACGAAGACAGCCCCATTTCTTCATACATAGATGACATAACAAAAATGTGGTTGGATGAAAGTGCGTTGTTGAAAGGGCGTTCGACCGGTAACATCTTTTCGGGCATTCGCAAAATTTTTGCAGGCGTTGACTCCAAATTTATCAAAAACCAATCAATCGATTGGTTACATAATTTTTATAAGTGGATAGCCGAAAGAAACCAAAGAATAGAAACGATAAAACAGTTGCCCATTTTCCTTGATAAAAACGGTAACGCTGTAGCCGCTTATCATTCTGACGGTAGCCTTAATTTGTTCTTCGATGTTGAGGATAATAATATTTACACCACTGTAAATGCCGAATTAATGAAAAACGAGGAAACGGTAGCTTTTCTTCAAAAATTGGGCATAAAAACTCCCGCATTGAAAGATGAAATTTATAGTATTATTTTGCCTCAATATGAGGACGGCGAAGATATTGAGACCCTCCCCCACTTTAAAAAAATATTTGACTATTACAAGAGTTGCCCACAATCGGAATTAACTGATTTTATTGAAAAAATAAGAGAAGTTGAATTTGTACTTTACAGCTCCAAAGCTGACGGCACAACATATAGAGGTAAGGCTCAAAATTTATATTTCCCTAATAGAGAATTATTAGAATATTTTGAAACCGCACCGGATACAAAATTCGTTAAAATCGATGAATATAAACAAATCGTTAAAGATTCTGACGAGAAACACCTATATGATTTTTTAAAACTTTTGGGTGTGAAAAGTGAAATCGAATTAAAAACTGAATGCCCTATTAATTATTTTGACGTTCAAAAATATGGTCTTCCTCAACCGACGCGTTCTACTAGCGCACTCAGATACACACAAACCTATTTGGACGGCTTCGACGAGATATTATCCGAGATTATTAAAAATAAAAATTTATACAAGTCGATATGTTTATGGAATGCGCTGTTGAGAATTTGTAAAATCAACGGTAATTCTCTATCTTGCCTTGAAAGGGGAAAATGTTCCTACTTCTATTATTTTTCCAAAACAGAGTGGTTTACGTCTACCATAAAAACTCAACTTTTAATTTCAAAGTGGTTATTCAACCCCAATAATGAGTTTGTATCCCCGTTAGAAATTAACGTTGACGAGTTAAGGAATTATTACGAGGCGGATACAATTGAAGCTAAAGCGCTAATTGAATTTCTATCTGTTAATGAGAAATCTTTACAAACAGAACCGGAAGAAGAATTGACCGAGGAACAACGCAGACAGCTTGAACTTGACAATATATTGAAAGAGTATAACGTCAATTCGCCGCAAGAGCTGGCTGAAATTTTGCGAAAGCTCACCAAAAAAACTGATAAAGAGCCCGCTAACACACCCGACGATGAAGATGACGGCGGCGAGAAAACAACCACCCCCGCCATTGAAAAGGTTATTAAAAAAATTCGCAAAAAAATAGCAACGCCCTCCACTTCTGATTTACCAAATGAGGAAGATACCGACGAGGACGATTATACGAAGCCGGCTGTCGACTACAATAAAAAAATAGAACAAGCAGAAGAAAAAAGCCGTATAGAAATTGAAAGAATAGCTCATTTGCAAGAATTGCAGACAACCGCCGCCAACGCAGAGAAATATTCTTATTTGTGGTTTAAAACATTATTGGAAATGGAACGCCTTGCGGACGGCGAAGATAACGGCAATAGCAGAGAAATTTCAATTACGTTTGCTAATGCAGAATTAGAAGCCGGAACAACTAGAACTCTGATATTAAAACATCCAAATAGATATATTCCGCAATTTATGGAAGATTTGGCGGACATCCCTTTAACTTTGCACTATGGCAATCAAACCAAAAAAGTTGCCATAGAAGTTATGAACGTGCAGTCATATAGCGTAAGGGCAAAATTGAAATCGGGAGCAGAAATCGAAGACGTAGATTTAGCACTTGTAAATGAAGCACGAATCGATGCCAAAAACCCTACGTTTTTGCTCGAAGAATTGATTAAAGGTTTTAATTCGTTAGACTATGCGAATGACTTTAATTTAAAAACAAATCTTACTGATAAAATAGATTTTATTTTTGGCCCCCCGGGGACCGGCAAAACTACGCATTTAGCAAATAACGTTATCTTGCCGCTAATTCGGGAAGATAAAAATTTAAAAGTTTTAGTTTTAACTCCTACCAACAAAGCAGCTGATGTTATTACAAAACGCATAATGGAATGTGATAAAGCACAATCATATTCTGAATGGCTTATACGGTTTGGCATTTCTAACGATGAAGCAATAGAACATAGCGGGATTTATAAAGATAAAACTTTTGATATTAGGACTTTATCGAAAAACGTTACGGTTACGACCATTGCAAGATTCCCTTATGATTTCTTTATGCCGGACGGCGCAAGGCTTCATTTAAGCGAATTAAAATGGGACTATATTATCATAGACGAAGCTTCTATGATACCCCTTGCAAATATAATTTTTCCGTTATATAAAAAGACTCCGACAAAATTTATTATTGCCGGCGACCCTTTCCAAATACAGCCGATTACCCGCAGTGCGGCTTGGAAAGATGAAAATATTTATACAATGGTAGAATTAAACTCTTTTACAAAGCCTACTACTGTTCCTCACGCTTATAAAATAGAACTTTTAACAACTCAATATAGAAGCGTACCCACAATAGGCAAAGTTTACAGCGATTTTGCTTATGGCGGTGTTTTAAAGCATAATCGTTTAGAAGATAGCAAGCGAAAATTGAATATTGACGAATTTGTAAATTTGTCTTCGTTAAATATAGTTAAATTCCCTATAAGCAAATACGAAAGTATTTATAAACCTAAACGATTACAAGGCAAGACACCATATCAAATCTATTCAGCTCTATTTACGTTTGAATTAGTAAAATTTGTAGCCGATAAGCTTGCAGTTAAAAATAAAGGCGAAACCTTCAGTATAGGTATTATCGCACCCTATAGAGCGCAAGCTGATTTAATTGATAAATTGTTTGCATCGTTTAAATGTCCGGCGGGAATAGACATTCAAGTCGGAACTATACACGGTTTTCAAGGCGATGAATGCGATATCGTATTTGCAGTCTTTAATCCGCCACCTAAAATATCGTCTTCAAAAGATATGTTTTTGAATAAGAAAAACATTATAAACGTATCTATTAGCAGAGCAAGAGATTATTTGATTATCATAATGCCCGATGACAACACTGAAAATATAGAAGATTTGCGCTTGATAAAGAGGGTTGAAGATATTTGTAATGATAATGGCAGCCTTGAATATCTTTCCCCTAAAATAGAAGAACTGATATTTAATGATAGCCGTTACCTTGAAAACAACTCGTTTGCTACAAGTCATCAAATAGTCAACGTTTACGGAAAGCCCGAATTGAAGTACGAAATCAGAAGTGAAGAAACGGCGGTTGATATTCAAATTCACACTGATGAAAATGATTAATTTTTAGCGCTTGGAGCTTTGAAATTATATCTAAAATAAAGCCGTAAGCAACCAATATGTCAATTGGTCAATTTTGTTTTGTTGTGGTGTGTCAAAAGCTGGGGGAAGGTAATACTTCCCCCAGCTTTTGCGTGGTTGGATTTTTGTTATTCGCCGTCGAGGAGGTTGCGGGGGGCGATTTTTTTGATTTTTAAAGACAGTAGGCACGCGATGGCGAACGATAAAAGAATCAGTCCTACTCCCGCCACCGTGATAAATACTATGGGGATATTAAACGTGCACTTAACGATACCGAGGCTTCCTAAAAACAGCGCGGTGAGCGGGTTTATGATAAGGCTGCATATTATAAGCCCCACTACCGTTGAAATTATAATTGCGGGCATAAACGAGAGCGCAGTTTGCAAGACGAGCTGCCTCGTGGTAAAGCCCAAAGACTTTAAAATTCCGTAATCGCGCTTTTTATTGTTGAGCATCGTACGAACTAACAGATACAGCACGAAAGCGATTATAATTGCCGAAAGCACGAGTATGGCAACGACGATTATCGTCATAAGCGTAACGTATACGCCGGAGGCGGCCTCAACGGTCATTTCTACGTTTATAGTCGTGTTTACCGCATCCGCAAATTTTTCTTTAACGTCGGCGTTAAACGCGTCGATGTCCGTGCCTTCTTCAAGGTTGATATAATAGCTTACGTTCGTTATCGTGCCCAAGCGTTCGTAGCCCGAACGCGTTAAAAGCCCGTCGCGCCCCAAATAGTTGGTAACTTGCGTTAACCCGCTTATTAGATATTTTTCGGTTTTGCCGTTTGCCGTGATTTGGATTTCGTTTCCTACCGTCAAGCCCTTTTCCTTTGCGTACTTTGCACCGATTGCAATTTCGTTTTCGTATTTGGGAAATCTTCCGATATAAATGACGTTAGGATTATTCACTTTGGTAAAATCGTCGCAAACGGTAGTTAAAAGCTCGGCTCCGCCCGGATGCGTAACGTTTATGGTCGTATATAAATAGGCTTTTTCGACGCGGCTGTCGACGTTCATTTCCGTAAGGAAATCTTCTTCGGTTTCGGCGTTTACGCTGATACAGCTGTCCGCAGTTTCACCCACGATAAGATTTAAAAAGGGCGTCATGTCTACGATGACGTTTTCAGTCATAAGCCCCGAAAACACCACGACGAGAGAAAGCACGAGCATAGTTATACAAACTGTGATATTGTGCTTTACACCCGAAAGAGTAGTTTTAAGCGCGAGGGCGAAATTTAAGGGCGCCTTGGTCTTTTCAAGCGGAATGCGGTTGCGTTTGAAGTTGTGCGTTTGCACGCCCGACCTTAAAGCGAGAATTGGTTCTATCTTTTTAATTTTGCGTGAAGCAAGCCATACGACGAAGGCAACCGCACCACCCAAAATCAAAAGCGATATTATAACGGGCAACGGTAAAAAGCGAATTAAATACGGTATCCCCGTTTGCGCTATCATCATAGAGTTAATTGCGGGGAAAAGAGCGTAAGACAGCGCCGTGCCTACGAGTGCCGCAAATAAAGCAAGCCCTAAAAACTGCAACAATAAAGTAAAAATGAGTTGTCTTGACGTATAGCCTACGGCTTTCAATGCGCCGAGATTTTTCATATTTACTTGAATATAGTTGATTATATTCGAAGCAATTACGACGAGAGCAATAAGCAGTACGAAAAACGCCATTGCGCTCATTACGCCCGAACAAATCATCTGCGAAATGTACCGCGCTTGCGATACTATATCGTAGCTGTTGCTTACCATATTGAGGTTTGGAAACCGTTCCGAAATTGCGCTTTTGATAGTCGCTTCAAAGTTTAGGTTTTCCGACTTATCGTAGAGGCGCACCGAGCATAACGTTGCTTGGGGCGCATAGCCGAGGGTTTCAAGCTCTGCATACTTGTCACCGCTAAGCATAATTTCGGTCAACCCGCAGTTATGGGAACCCATCATTACGCTGTTGAAAAATCCGCAGACCGTGTATTCTACGGTATGGCTGCCGATTGACATTTCAATTGGCTTGCCGAGTGCAATTTCGTCCGATTTAAAAATCATCGGCAGATAAACGCCGCTTGAAAAACTGCCCTCTTCCACTATTTCGGCTCTGCCAACGGTGCGGGTTAGCGCTGTTTCCTTTTTTAAAAAAACACACCAATGGTTCATTTCGCCGCCGTTATACGAAAAGCTCGTGGTCATATGCAAACAACCGTCGTGTCGGTATTCCGAAACGCGGTCGTCGTTTTCGAGAGTTTGCGACAGAAATTCGCAGACGGCTCCGTCCTCGTCGTCGACCGTAACGGTTACGTGTTCGGCGTTGAGTTCGTCGTGGTATCTATCGAAGTTGGCTTTGTAGTCCATTGACAGCATAAGCCAAAGGTTTAAAAGCATTGCCGCAATTAATATGAGCACGACTATCGCTACGGTTTGCCCCTTTGCCCTTCGCATATTGGAGCGGGCGATAAGAAACAGTTTTCTCATTTTACCACCCCATTTCTTTCAAGAAGGCGGAAAGCTTTTCGTGCCGAGCCGTATCGCCGTGCGCGTACTTGCCCAAATTGCACTCGCCGAGGATAACACCGTCTTTCAAGTAGAGAATGCGGTTGCCGCGGCGGGCGGAGCGCATATCGTGCGTAACCATTACCACGCTTTGACCTTGTTCGTTGAACTTGGTGAGAGTATCCAAAACATCAAGCCCCGTTTTTGAGTTGAGTGCGCCCGTTGGCTCGTCGGCGAAGAGAATTTCGGGCGAGTTGATAATGGCGCGGACTATGCCGACGCGCTGTGCCTCCCCTCCCGATATTTGCGTGGGGAATTTTTTTTGCGTTTCTTCGGAAATATCCACTGCCGCAAAGAGTTCCTTTGCGCGGGCGACGAGGGCTTTTTTATCTTTGTTTACGAGTAGTCCCGCCGAGAGGACGTTATCCATAACCGACATTCCGTCGATTAAATAGATTTGCTGGAATACGAAGCCGCAGTGGTCGCGGCGGAATACCGCCAAGCCGTCTTGCGACAAGTCGGAAATGGTTTTATCGCCGAACGTGATTTTGCCAAGGCTTGGAGTATCCATACCCGAAAGGGCGTACAAAAGCGTGGATTTGCCCGCGCCGCTTGCACCCATAATTACGGTGAAATCGCCTTGATAGAGTTCAAGGTCGATATTTTTAAGAACGTGCTGTTGCTGACCCCCGTTTGAGAAAGTCTTGCAAAGTTTTTCGGTTTTTAATAAAGTTTTTTGCATAATAACCTCCGTTACACGCTCTATGGTACTCAATAAATTCTTAACGGTCTTTAACCGTTTCTTAAAATTTTCTTAAATATTTCCGCTAAGGCGCAAGGTAACGGTTACTTTTAAGCCGTGGGTGCCGTTTTCTATATTGAGTTCGCCGTGCATCTCTTTCATAAAGTAGTCGGAAATATAAAGCCCAAGCCCCGCGCCTTCGGTATTTGCGGAATTGCTGCCGCGCTTGAATTTTTCTTTGAGTACTGGCAATTCGTCTTGGGGAACGCCGCCTCCGAAATCTTCTATGGTTATTCTGATATTGTTATCCGCTTTTTCCGCATTTACGATAATTTCCGTTTTTGCGTACTTGTACGAGTTGGCGAAGATATTATCGAAAACTTGCTGCAAGCGCAAACCGTCGGCGAACACCAAGCATTCGGGGATGTCGGGAATTGTTGCGCGGTGCAGATAGTCGGCGTTTTCAAGCATTGCTTTTACTTGCTTGCTTTCGATATTCGCGGGGGTTACGGTGAGCTGCTGTAACTCTTCCAGCGTTGCCGTAAAGAGGTTCGTAACCAGCGTGTTTATTTGGTCTGCTTTGCCTATGATTTGCGTGTAGTTGGCTTTATCTTTTCCGTTGCCCGTTACGGCAAGCCCGACCTCGGAAACGGCTTTTATGCTTGCGACCGGCGTTTTAATGTCGTGGGAAAGTTTTGCTACGAGCTCCTTTTTGCTTGCGTTCGCTTGGGCTTCGGCAAGGCGGGCTTTTTTGAGTTCGGAACGCATAATGTCAAAGCTTTCCGTGAACGCGCCGAAAAGGTTGCGCCTATCCATTTCGAGCGGGATATCGAGGTTGCCGCCCGCGACCCTCTCGGCAAAGCCTTTGAGCTTGCGGAAGGGTCGTATCATTGTAAAGTGCGTATACGCGGCGTACCCGATACAGAGCGCGCACTGAACGGCTATTGCAACCGAAAGAACGATTATTGCAGTTTGTTTTTGCGATTGCAGAGTTTGCGCGCCGTCGTTGTAAATAATTACTTTGCCGACGATAGTTCCGTCGAGGGTGATATCGAGAACCGTATCTCTGTGCGTGATAGCCGCGTTTACACTTTCGGATAAGCCCGATTTTGTTTTGTAGAGAATATTGCCGTCGTTATCCAGCACGGCGTAGTCAAGCGCGGTCGGGTTTTGGTGGTCGTCAATGGAGTTGAAATCTTGCGTTACCGATTGCACCACCTCGTTTACCGCGACGGCGTCTTGCGAGAAGTCGGGCGTCTGCAAAGCGAAGACAATAAGCGCGATAATTTCCCCCACGAGTACGAGGATTGCGCCGATTAAAAACAGTTGCTTTTTCATTCGTTGCCTCCCGTAAATTTGTAGCCGTCGCCCCAAACGGTGACGATATATTCGGGCGCGTTGGGGTTGGGCTCTATCGCTTCGCGAAGTCTGCGGATATGCACGTTGAGCGTGCCGTCACCCGTGAACTTGTCCTCCCAAACTTTTTCGAAGAGTTCTTTTTTGGATACGACTTTTCCTTTGTTTTCGATAAGGTAAGCAAGCAGCTTGAATTCGAGCGCGGTAAGCTTAACAGCGTTGCCCGCCACCTCCACTTGCTTTGACGCGAAGTTGACGGTTAAACGGCCGTCGGAATATTCGGCGGCCCCGCCGTAACGCTTTAACACGGCTTTGACCTTTGCAAGCAGAACTCCGAGCGAATAGGGCTTTTGAACGTAATCGTCGCCGCCGATATTGAGTGCGACTATTTTGTCGTCGTCGCTGGTTCGCGCGGAGATAAAAAGAATTGGGATATTCGTATTTTCCCGTAATTCTTTGCATAAATCGAAGCCGCTTCCGCCGTCTAAGTTTATGTCGAGAAGAATTAGCTCGGCCGTATCGTTTTTAAAGAAATTGCGGCACTCGTCAACGCAGTACACGGCAAGCGTGTTCACGCCGAACAAATTGAAATATTCGGCAGTGCTGTCTGCAAGTACTTTTTCGTCGTCGACGATAAGGCAGTTGAATTTCATAGTACACCTCAAAAGTATTATACCTTTTTTTGAAGAAGAAATCTTTAAGAATTTCTTAAATTTTGGGTTTTTAATTGCGTTGTACGGTAAATAGAAACAAGGCGTTGACAGGTTACAATACACCAAGCCGAGAGGGAGTTGCTTTTCCTCTCGATTTTTTGTGTGGTTGAATTTTATGATGCGCGGGCTTGTTGGCAAGTGGTGTTTTTTAACGAAACGCAGGGAGAGATTTAGATTAACGCAGGGGAAATTTTTATAAGACGCAGGAATTTACTTGATATGAAGTTATAAACGGTGTTATAATTTACGTAGTTTACTTCGGAGAAGATAAAAATGATAAAATTGGGAACTGCGTTCAGCGGAATAGGCGCGATTGAACAAGCGCTTTTAAGGCTTCAAATGCCTCACGAAATCGAATTCGCTTGCGATAACGGCGATATAGATATTTCCGTTGATACCGATGAAGAGCTTAATACCGTCAGAGGTTTATCCTCGCCCGAAGAAAAGCGAGATTACGTGGACACGCTTTACAAGAAAAAGTCTATTAAAAAGAATTTTGTAAAGCAGTCTTACCTTGCGAACTATCAAGTGAAAAACGATTTGTTTTTTGCCGACGTGAAGATGCTGGACGGCGCGGATTTTAAAGATAAAATCGATTTGTTCGTGGGCGGAAGCCCTTGCCAGAGCTTTTCGGTTATAGGCGCAAAGGGCGGTTTTAACGATACCCGCGGTACGCTTTTTTACGATTACGTAAGGCTTGTAAAAGAAATTCAGCCCAAGGTTTTTATTTACGAAAACGTGTACGGTTTGACCCGCCACGACAACGGAAAAACTTGGGCGATTATGCAACAGGTTTTCAGTGAGCTGGGATACAGCTATAAGTTTGAAATTTTGGACTCCCGCAACTACGGCATTCCGCAAGGGCGGAGAAGAATTTTCGTGGTCGGGTTTAAGGACGCGAGCCACGCGGAAAAATTCGAGTTCCCCTCTCCCGTTGACTTAAATTACACGATGCAAGACTTCCTTGAAGAAAATACTGCCGTGGGCAGTTTGCAGAGCGTTGACGGAAAGCTTACGAAAATAAACGACGAAAAAGGCGAGCCCGAAGAAAGATATTATTTATCCGAAAAGTTAAAGGCGTACTGCCTCTCCCCGGGCACCAAAAACTTTATGCACGCCGACGCAAAAATCGATTTGCCCATCGCCCGCGCGCTTTTATCCACGATGGGGAACTCTCACCGCTCGAGCGTAAACAATTACGTTACCACGAACGGCCGCGTCCGCGCGTTGACCGTGAGAGAGGTGCATAGACTTATGGGCTTCCCCGACAGCTATAAAATAGTAGTATCGAAGGCGCAAGCTTATAAGCAAGCGGGGAACTCTATCGTGGTGGACGTGCTTATGAGTATCGTGAGAGAAATTGCAAAGGTTGAAGGTTGGGATTATGGAAAGAATAAAAACGACTGATAAAAAGTATCGGGTCGTAAGCTTGTTTGCCGGTATCGGCGGGTTTGACATCGGGTTCGAGAACGCCGGATTTAATATTATTTGGGCGAACGACTTCGATAGGTTTGCGGTTGAAACTTACAAGGCAAACGTGGGGCGGCAAATAGTGCTTGGGGATATCCGCGAGGAAAAGGCGAACATTCCCGAACACGACGTGCTTATCGGGGGCTTCCCTTGCCAGCCGTTCAGTACGTTAGGAAAGCTTAAAGGCTTTGACGATACCGACCGCGGGGATTTGTTTTTTGAGATTAAGGATATTCTTAAAACTCACAGAACCAAAGCCTTCGTGCTGGAAAATGTTAAAAACATTATAAACCACAATAAGGGTGAAACCTTCAAGCGCATACTTCACGAGCTGCACAGTATCGGGTACGAATGCTCTTTTAAGGTTTTGAATTCGGCAGATTACGGAATACCTCAGCGCAGAAACAGAGTCTACATAGTCGGATTTTTGAGAGACGCGTTTGAAAGCCTTGACTTCGAATACCCCCCCACCATTCGTTTACAGCTTACCACTCAGGATTTGCTTGATAAAGAAGTGGATAAAAAATATTTCCTTACGCCGAAGATAGAAAAGACCATCCTCGGCGAGGGCACGAAGGGATACATAGTTCAGCCCACGATTGATTTGCCCATTTCTAAAACGCTTACCGCTACTATGCACAAGATGCACCGCGCAAGTCAGGACAACTACGTTACGGACCTTGAAAGCCGCGCACTGTTTAACGACGACAACCGCACGAACATAAGAAAACTGACCCCCGACGAGTGCAGAAAATTGCAAGGCTTCCCGAGCGACTGGGTGCAAGTCGTTTCCGATTGCCAAGCGTATAAGCAGTTCGGCAACGCGGTGACGGTTGACGTTGCGTATGCGATTGCAGTTAAACTTATGGAACACATGAATAACAATATGAGGTGAAAAAATGCCCGCAAGCTCGATAACTTTTATTGACGACAGAGATTTGATTTTAAATTACATAGAGAGCCGTTCGCAAGATATGTACGAATACGTGCTGTCTAAGCCGCAGACGAGGTTTACGCTGTGGTATAAAAACCTTACTCATTCCGACCTTACAACCCGCGGAAAAAGAAACGGTTGGCAAGAGGGGCTTGATAAAAACATTTTGTACTATCTGAGCGTGGACGAGATGCTTGAAATCGAGGAAGCGAGCAAAAAGGAATTCGAAAGTGCAAAGCAGTCTAACATAGGTATGTCCGACGCGTTTTACGCGGATTTGGATATGCCGAGGCTGCAGCGCAGAAAGGGCCCGCAGACGACTCAGCACGAGCACTTGCAAGTCAACGATTACGCCGACGTGTATCTTGTAAACGATACGGTAAAGTACTTTACGATAGAGTACACGAAAAGGGTTATAGCAAAAACCGGCAAGAAGGTGAAATGGGACGATGACGAAACCGTTACGCTTAGCGGGTCGAAGTTTACCCCCATTCAGATTACTCAAGCCATTCACGGGCTTGGGACTGCCGATGATACGGAATTTCACAAGCTTAGGCTGTCTATGTTCCTCAACGATACTTTTATCGTACTTATTGAGCACACCGACGTGAAAAGCGTTTACGTTATGCTTGAAAAGAACCCGCGGTTTTTCACTTTGATAGGTGAAACGAACGAAAGCTGGGAACGCTACCTCTTGGTTAAAAAACAACAAGAGCAAGCAATGATAACCGTCCAGACGGGGTTGGCTGTCGAGGAAGAAAAATCGAGGGCACAGCAGTCGGCTTGGAAGGATTTGTTGGCGAAGGAAATGATGAACTACACCACTCACGAGGGTGAAGTGTTCTGCCCGTTTACCCAGATAAGCGCCGACTTTGAAAGCTTGTCTATGCTGTTTATAGCTTCGCACATAAAGCGGTTTGCCGACTGCGACGCAATCGAGGCGTACGACGTAAACAACGGGCTTCTCTTGTGCGCCAACGCCGACGCGCTGTTTGACAAGCATATGATTACCGTTGACGAAAACAAGCAGCTGGTCTTCTCCTTTTTGATAGAGGATAATTTACAGCTGCGGCACAAGCTACTTTTAAACCAGCCCATTTTCAATTTGATTTTAAACGAAAAGCGTATGGAATATATGAAGGAGCACCGCAGAATTTTCTATTTAAAAGAAGAAGAAAGAAAAAGGAATAAATGACAAAAGAGGATATTATGACAAAAAATTTTAACAGCTTTTCTTATACTGAAAACGAGGAAGATATTTTTATTTATATTCAGTACAATTCTGAAAACTTATTGAAGATATTTAAAAGGGATATTAAGCATCATTTCATTCTTTTCAGAAAATATCTTTCTCACTCTGACTTAGTTACAAAGGGCAAACTCGGGAAGGGAACAAAAGTCGGGCTGTCGAAAAAAGCGCGTATGAAATGTTACAAGCTCTATTATCAAAGCGTCGACGAATTGATGAATATCTGGAAAAACAAAACTCCTCCGGTTGCCGGACAATCAAATATTTGGATGCAGAAAGATTTTTATCAAAAAACGAAGACGAAATCATATGTAGATAATAACAAAAAGCAAGCGGATATCGTTTCGGATTACGGCTTGCAAGTTTTCATACCCTCTGATACTTGTAAAGATTTTAATTTGGAAGATTTAAACAAAATTTGCGAACATAACAAAAAGTACAAATATGAAGGTAAAGAAGCGGAAGACTTGAAAAAGTTTAATCCTAAAGCCTTCTTAGACGAAAAAAGCGGTTTGTTGAAAGTCGACTCGTTACATATCGCGGCGCACGGACTGGGCACCGATGACGATGCGCTTTTCGCCTACTTGCGGTCGTTCGTGTTTAAGGGCGACGTTCTGAACGCTTTATACGATGATACTGACAATATCCTCTATTTGTTTTTTGAAAGGAATGAGAAGTATTATACTCTTTTGAACTTGTGTGACAATAGTAAACCTCCTATTCCCCCTATCTGGCGCGAATATTCAGATGAAGACAAGGCTGAAATTGTAAAAACACTTTGCCTTGCCGAAATGCTAAATGAAACTCCGGATACAAGCTCTGCTTTGAAGCAAGAACTTCCGGAAGACGACGAATTACAAAAATTGCTTAAAAAATACCGCGAAGACTATAAAAAATCGATTGATGACGTGCTTGCTTCGGGCGAAATACCAAAATGCAGATGGTATCAAAAAAAATGGAAAGAAGTTTTGATTAAAGCAGACGAACTTCATTTTAAAGAACGCGGTTCTGCCGTTTGTGCGATATCGGGAATAAGGGGCGATTCCACTAAACTTGGTAAATTCTTCGTCGCTTCACATATAAAGTCTTATGCGGATTGCATGAATAATGAAGAATACGAAGATGCGTTTGACCCTGATAACGGGCTGATTTTATGTGCAAATATCGACGCACTGTTTGACAGGCATCTTATCACTATTGATAAATCCGGTAAAATTATTATCAAAGACGTTGTTAAGGGCATAAAGGACCGAGGAAAATATTTGCGGTTCAAAAAGTTGGATAAATATTACTTGAACCCAAACAGATTAAAATATCTTAAGGTGCACAAGGCAATATTTGATTCTAATCCGGATAAATAAACTTATGATAAGAATAGCAAGCCTTCCTTGTGATATTGGTTGATGACGGAAAAATTTTTAAAAAAACTCTTGACTTTTTGAAAGTTCACGATATAATCGTATTAACATTTGCGGAGGCGGCAATTATGAAAAACGATTATCACGTAATTTGGAAAATCAAAATCCCCCAAAAACTTAAAAATAAAATCAATTATTTTATAAACAAGCACGGAATAGATAGGGAATATTTCTTTAACACGGGAACGGACTTTATATCGCAGCGGCATATGGAGCGGTACGACACGCCCGAGCCGAAGGATATTTACCGTTTCAGTGAAAAGGACGAAGCCGCGCTTGTGACTTGGCAGCTCGAGCTTACCGAAAGTGAAGCCGAAGGTTATAAAAAATTTATCGAGCATTACGGCGTTAGCGAAAGGGATATTTTGGCGGCGGCGCTGTATTATAACTTGGTTTGGATTTGGGAGAAACATTGTGACTGATAAGAGTATTATAGACAAGCGTTACGAGGACAAGCACAAGGAGGAACGCAAAGCCGCACATGCGGTTTGGGGCACCTCTATGCGGCGCGACGACTTCGAGAGGCTGAACGGATTTTTGAAGGATAACCGCATAACGAAGGTCGAGCTTATTTACGCCGGCTGGGCGGCGTTGGGAAAACGGATAGAAGAAAACAAGAAAGAATAAACAGCACGTTTATTTTGATATAATTTTAACGTTCGTGGAGCTTATGAAGTACAAGTACGATTTAGAAATCCGCAACGAGACGGACAAGGGCGAAATTTTTGATAGATACAAAGATGCGATTTACGAGCATATCTTAGCCGAAATAGCCGATTATTTTGACTTTGATTTGGATTTGTTGGTGGTATTCAGAGAACTTGATAAACAAAAACAGTTTATCAACGATGAGACCTATAACGGCGGCACTACGCTTGTCGATAATAAATACGCTGTTATTCTTAATATCTCTTCCTTAGAGGCAATACCTAACGACGGCGGGTTTGATTTTGCATTATCCGTTCATCACGAATTGTGCCACGTTTACGATTTGCATCAAGCTATGCGCCGCAAACACCACCCGATTAACCCTCTTTATAAAAGCTATAAAACGCTAAAAGATTTTACTATTTCAAAAGGCTGGATGGTTTGGACGGAATTCCACGCATACTTTTTAACCTATAAAAAATTTTCAGAGGACTACGACTGCCCTACCCTATTACAAATCGTTAACGGATACGAAAACCTTTCCGCGCAGCTTGACAAAATTAAAAAGATTAACAATTTCGACGCCGAAGAATCCAAAACGATAATTTACGATTTTATTGACAATATCGAGGACTTCATTTATTTTACGGCAAAGTATTTGGCGGGCGTTTCTTTTTGCGACCAGCAGAATGAAGATTGCGACGAAAAAACCGAAGAAAGCGATGCATACAAAAGTGTAAACAAAATATTTGTCGGAATAATGAAAAAAATCCTACCGTTAGTGAAAAACTCTTACGGTATACTTATGACGAAAAAGCTTTATAAATTAGGCGAATACTTGCTGAAAGCCGTGTATGCGGAGTTCGATATTTTCCCCGTGGATTGCGACGGACAAGTGTTGTTCGCTTATTGCGATTAAGTGAAAAAACAAATAATAAAAAGCAACGCTGCGTGCGTTGCTTTTTGTTTTTCGTTATTTAAAGTTTGGCTACTCCCGTTTTCTTAGCCGCTTCCGAAACGGCTTGGGCTACGCGGTCGTGCGCGCGCTTATCGTAGGCGTAGGGCAAAATGTAATCGCGCGATAGCTCCTTATCGGATACGCAGTCGGCAATGCCTTGCGCCGCCGCGAGCATCATTTCTGTATTGACGGTGGTTGCGCGGACGTCCAGCGCGCCGCGGAAAAGCCCCGGGAAAACTAGGACGTTATTTATTTGGTTGGCGTACTCCGACGAGCCGGTGCCGACGATGAACGCGCCCGCCTCCTTTGCTTCTGCGGGGTTGATTTCGGGTACGGGGTTGGCGCAAGTGAAAAGTATAGACTTATCCGCCATGGACTTGACCATATCTTTCGTTATGCAGTTGGGGCCCGATACGCCGATTACGACGTCCGCCCCCTTCATTGCGTCTTTGAGCGTACCAGTAAGGTGAGCGCGGTTGGTTACTTTTGCAATCTCTTTTTGGGCGGGGTTAAGCCAGTCAAGCCCTTCGGAGATTACTCCCTTTAAGTCGCAAAGGGTAACTTCCTTTACGCCGAAAAGCATCATGAATTTTGCGATTGCAATTCCCGCCGCACCCGCGCCGTTTATAACGACCTTTATTTCTTCCTTTTTCTTGCCGGCAAGCTTTAAGGCGTTGATAAGCGCCGCCGTCATAACGATTGCCGTGCCGTGCTGGTCGTCGTGGAATACGGGAATATTCAGCTCCTCTTTGAGCCGCGTTTCGATTTCGAAGCAGCGGGGCGCGGAGATATCTTCGAGGTTTATTCCGCCGAAGGAGCCAGAAATAATTTTTATGGTTTTAATAATTTCTTCGGCGTCCTTGGTCTTTAAGCAGATAGGGAAAGCGTCCACCCCGCCGTACGCCTTGAAGAGGGCGCACTTGCCTTCCATGACGGGCATACCCGCTTCGGGGCCTATATCGCCTAAGCCTAAAATTGCCGTGCCGTCGGTGATGACCGCAACGGTGTTCCAGCGGCGGGTTAGCTCGAAGGACTTTTCGATATCGTCACGGATTGCGAGGCAAGGCTCGGCAACGCCCGGGGTGTAGGCGAGAGATAACGCCTCTCGGCTGTCCGTAGGGACGCGGCAAACGGTTTCTATCTTGCCCTTCCACTCGCCGTGTTTTTTAAGTGATTCTTTTCTAAAATTCATAACTTACTTGCCGAATTTTTCCTCGTACCTTTCAATACACTTTCTTATGCTTTCGATTGCCTCGTACTTGTGGCAGATTTCCTTTACGGCGGTTTGCTTGTGTTCAAGCGTTTTGTACACCTCGAAGAAGTGCATCATTTCGTCAAAGATATGGTGGGGCAGCTCCTTTACGTCGTAAAAATTATTGTAGTTGGGGTCGTTGAGGGGCACGGCGATGACTTTTTCGTCAAGCTCGCCCCCGTCCACCATTTTTATTACGCCTATCGGCATACAAGTTACGAGCGTCATAGGGGAAATGATTTCGTTGCAGAGGACGAGAACGTCCAAGGGGTCGCCGTCGTCAGCAAGAGTGCGGGGAATAAAACCGTAGTTGGCGGGATATACCGTAGAGGTGTAAAGCACCCTATCGAGGCGAAGTAGCCCCGTTTTTTTATCAAGCTCGTACTTCGCTTTGCTGCCTTTGGGGATTTCGATTAACGCCTCGAATTTGTTTTCGGTAATTCTTTCTTTGTCGATGTCGTGCCAGATATTCATAGCCGCCTCCGTCTTTCGTTTTTATTATTATAACACGGATTTTCATAAAGTAAATAATATTTTAAAATAAGTATGCACCACTTGGCGGGGCGATGCCGTTTAACGGTTTGACAAATCGGAGTATATATAATATAATTTTACGCGTTATGGAAAACGAGAAAGAAACGCTTGAAAACAGCGAAAACGAAATTATAGAAGAAAAACCCGTTGCGGAAGAAGCGGCGGCGGCTGCGGTTGTTGCCGAGGGCGAGCCCAAGGCGGAAGAAAACGCGGAGGAAACCGCAACCGAAGAGGCGCCCAAAAAGATGACGAAGCTGCAACAGTTTTTACAGCTGTTGATATTTACGGGCTTTATGGTTTCCGCCGGAGTTATTCAGTTCGTAACGACGGGCTTGCTGTCAACTTGGACGGGGTTAATGTCCGAAGACAGCGAGTATTATTGGATAGCCTATCTTACGGGGCTTGTGCTTTCAGTTGTATGGAGCTTTACGTTTAACCGCAAGTTTACGTTTAAAGCGGCAAACAACGTGCCGCTTGCGATGGTGCTCGTGCTTATTTATTACTGTGCGTTTGCTCCCCTTTCCACTTTCGGTGCGAACGCAATAGTAAACGCTTGGAAGGACGCCGCGGGTGCGGGCTGGGACAAAAATTACGAAATGGTAATTACCGCCTCGATGATGATTATAAATTTTGTTACCGAATTCTTCTGGGATAAGTTCGTCGTGTTCAATAAAAAAGTTACCGACAAAATTTTAAGTTGGTTTAAAAAAGATAAGCATTCTGCTTAACCAAGTATCTTAATTGCGTTTGCGTAACATGAATTAATCGCATATCAAACAAAAAGCCTCGCTGAAAAGCGAGGCTTTATTTTTTAATCGTTGAACAAAAACGCAAAGTTTTTATCGCCCGTTATTTGAAAGACGTAAGTTTTTCCTTCATCCTCAATCATAAATTGATTTTCGGATAACACCAAGACGTCTTCCGCAAAATGCTTTATACGGTAGCTCGGCGTTTTGTCGGTTGCACCTTCTATTAATTGAAACTCAAATTCGCCCAAACCGTCGTAATCGCCGATTTTTACGCTTTCGTTTTCATAATCGTAAACTTCGTAAGTATCCACGTTAGTAATAAACGAATGGCAATCGAGTTCCGAATACTTAAACTTATATTTGCTGCCGACAAATTTATAGACTTTGTTGTCAACGTATACGTTGCCGTTGCTTATTCTAATGGAATAATTTTTGCCGCCGGCAGTTAAAAAGTCATATTTCACGTACCCGCCGCCGCAAACCTGGCCTTCTAACGGGTTTATTGCTTCCGCAGAAGAAGATAAAATCTTATAGGCGTTTTCAATATCTTCTTTATTCGAGGAATAAGATATATCTTCTAAATTGCCGGGGGCAACGCCTATATAGGCGTGCTCGTAACGGACTTTTTGAATATCTTCCACCTTCAATTCGTTAATCCACGGATACAGCTCGTTTAATTTATAGCTCGTATGGTAATACCAATCGGGCTTTTCGTCGGGCTTCTCGTGGTCAAAACTAATAGACTGAACGTATAAGATATTAGTATCGTTCTCCGTAGCGTCGGAATTATTATCAGAGTACTTGTAATTAAACCAAACGGTAAGCGTCGAGCCGTCGTCTATATCGAATTGGAATATTATCGCTCCGTAGCCGATATCTCTTTGAGGTTTGCCAATTTTTCTTACTACTTCGGTTAAGCTCATACCGACGGTAATTTTTTGACACTGTTTAAGGCTGGGCAAGTCGGTTTTTTCTTCGTCAAACCAGGTTTCGATATTTTCCAAGTCAAAACCGTCTAATGAATAATTATCGTCATTTTGATTGCATGCGGCAAGCGCTGCAAGCGGCATCAACATCGTACAGCCGATTAAAACGGCAAGTATCTTTTTAAAACGCATACCCTACCCTCCTTTACTATATTATATCGCAATCGCACAGAATAGTCAATAGTAAAAAACAACCGCCCTCGTAGGGTGGTTGTTTTATTGGAGGTGCCACCCGGATTTGAACCGGGGGTGAGGGTTTTGCAGACCCGGGCCTTACCGCTTGGCTATGGCACCTTATAAAAAAATAGTGCGGCTGTTTTTGGAGCGGGAGACGAGATTCGAACCCGCGACATTCACCTTGGCAAGGTGACGCTCTACCACTGAGCCACTCCCGCATAATTGCCGCACTATTTCGTTGGTGGGAGCTACAGGGCTCGAACCTGTGACCCACTGCTTGTAGGGCAGTTGCTCTCCCAACTGAGCTAAGCTCCCAAACGCTTAATTAATATAACAAATAAAAACATAAAAATCAAGCGTTTTTTTGCGGAAATTATATAAAATTAAATTTTTTTTACGGCGTTGTTTAAGCCTACGGCGTCTACCACTATATATTGTATGTAATCCCAAATTTATTATGTGAACGGAAAAATTTTTAAAAAATGACTGTATAAATTAAATAATTTGCGGCAATAAACGTGCTGTAAGCAAATTGAGAGGTGTTTTATGAAAAAGTTTATTGCGGCAGCGGTTTTAATGATTGCAGTTATTTGCGCGGCGTTATATTTCGGGTTCGGCACGGCGGAAACCGCGCAAGCGGAAAACGATTACCTTAGAATACACGTAAGGGCGAACTCCAACGACCAAATCGACCAAGATATTAAATATAAGGTAAAGGACGAAGTCGTGAAGTTTATCACCCCCTATATTACGCAGTGCGTGGACAAGCCCGCGGCTATGGAAGTTATTGGCGGTATTTTGGACGGCATCGAGGAGGTTTGCGACAGAACTTTGAGGGCGAACGGGTTTAACTACACCTCTAAGGCGCAGATACGCGCAGAGGAGTTCCCCACCCGAGTTTACGGGGATTTAACCCTTGAAAGCGGAGTTTACGACGCGTTAATCGTGGAGCTTGGAACGGGCACGGGCGATAACTGGTGGTGCGTTATCTATCCCCCCCTCTGCTTCACCTCCGCCTCCGCCGACGTTGAGTACCGCTCGATTATCAAAGATATTATTGATAAGTTTAAGGGTTAAACGTTCCGTTTAATCAAGTATCTTAAACGCTTTGAAACTTGACAAGCCAAAAGCATATCAAACATAGCCGCCCGCGGGGATTTGCCCGCGGGCGGCTTTTTGCGTTTTTATTTTTCCGCATATTTTTTTTAATGTTATTCATAATAATTGCAAAGGCGGGCGCGGTATGCTCGCTAACACATATTTTTAAGTCGCTCGGCGCGAGGCAGAGCAAGGAGGAAAAATGAAAAAAGCACTTAGAATAGGCGCGGCAACCTTAGCGTTGGCAACGGTAGCTACGGTGGGCGCAGTATTCAACAACACGGGACACACGGATGATTACGACTTTGCTACGTCCGGCTACGTTCAGACTGCAGTTTTAAAGCAAGGCGCGACGGGCGGCGAAGTTAAAGAATTACAAAGACGTTTAAAGCAATGGGGCTATTACAACGGCGCGGTTGACGGCGTTTACGGCCCCGCAACGGTGAAAGCGGTTAAGTACTTCCAGCAAAAGAACGGGCTTAAAGCCGACGGCATTGCGGGTAAATCAACCTTCGAGGCGTTAGGTATGAACGACAGCGCGAAGGCGCTTGAAGGCAACAAGGGTTCTTCAAACTCTTCTTCAAGCTCGAACTACACCAGCTCGGATTTGTACCTTTTGGCGAAAACCATTTACGCTGAGGCGCGCGGTGAAACCTACACCGGTCAAGTTGCGGTAGGCGCGGTTATTTTGAACAGAGTTAAATCTTCCAAGTTCCCCAACACCATTTCGGGCGTAGTTTATCAAAAGCACGCCTTTACTGCGGTTTCGGACGGACAGATTAACCTTGAACCCGACAAGACCGCTATGAACGCGGCTCAAGACGCTATGAACGGCTGGGACCCCACTTACGGTTGCATTTACTACTACAACCCCGCGGTGGCAACGAGCAGTTGGATATTCTCAAGAAAGACGGTTACCACGATAGGTAAGCACGTGTTCGCAGTATAGGAGGCAAATTATGAGTAAGAAAGAAATTTCAAGCGGAACCGAAAAGGCAGAAGCACTTACCCGAAAGAAGACCGGAACGAAGAACGAAAGCGTAAAAGGAAAGACGCCCGCAAAGAAAGGCGTTAAAAAGGCAACGCCCGTAAAGGAAGTTAAGGGCGGCAAGACGGTTAAAGTCGATAAGAAAAAGGTTAAAAAGGCTAAGCCCGCTAAAAAGCTTACCGAAAAACAGCTTAAAAGGAAGCAAGCACGCGAGCAGAAGAAAATCGAGCTTGCCCGCATCCGCGCTGAGAAAAAACAGAAAAGACTTGAAAAGAAGCTTGAAGCAAGACAGAAGCGTCTTGACAGAATTGCGGAGGTTAAAAAGGCGCGCGCAGAGCGCAAGGCTAAGGCTCAAGAACGCCGCGATATGTTAAAGCACGAGAGCAAGGAAGCTCGCCGCGAGCGCATTGCGGAAGAACGTCAAGCTAAGGTTGAGGCAAGAAAAGCTAAGACCGAGGCACGCGTTGCCAAGCGTGAAGCGGCTATGGCTGACAAGCGCGCAAAGCGCGAGCATCAGTTGAAATTGCGTGCTCAAAAGCGTGCTGAAAAGAACGAAAAACGCCATGCGCCCGGCTTCGGCGGCTGGCTTGCGGCGGTTATTTCCTTAGGCGTAACCACCCTTGCCCTCGGCACGATGCTGACCTTCGGCTGGATAAGCATGAACGGTATGCAAGCCGATATGGCGGCAATTCACACCGAATCTTTGTACGAGCTGAACTCCATCGTTGACAACCTTGACACCAACCTTGCAAAGGCAAGAGTATCCAATTCCAGAAACGAGCAAGTTCGTATTCTTTCGGATATAGCTATCGAGAGCGAAATGGCTGAAACGGTTATCGAAAGACTTCCCCTCGACGGGCAGCTTACCGAAAGCATGACCTCTTTCGTAAACAAGATGGGCGACGGCGCGCAGTCAATGCTTTACTCGGTTGCAAGCGGCAAGCCCCTTACCGAGAGCCAAATTGCTACTATCGAATATATGTATAAAGTAAATAAGGAAATGAAGAGCATTATCAACGAGCTTACCGCAAACGCTAACGGCAACGATATGCTTGCGGCGATGAGCGGAAAGAACGGCAACCTCCTCTCCACTTCCTTCGACACCATTCAGAACACCACTATCGAAACACCCAAGGAAATCAACGACGGTCCTTTTGCAGAGAATATCGACAAGGTAACCGCGAAGAACCTTGAAGGTTTGGACGAGATTTCGGCAACCCGCGCGGAAGAGCTTGCTAAGAAGTATTTCGAGGACTATTCCGTTTCCGAAGTCAAGTGCACGGGCGAAGTTCTTGCAGAGCAGCTTGCTTGCTATAACCTTACCCTTACGACGAACGACGGCGAAATGAGTGCACAGATTTCTAAGCTTGGCGGCAAAGTAGTTGAATTCAACAGCTATAAGGATTGCTCGGCGAAGAACTTCTCGGTGGAAAGATGCATCGACATTGCGGAGGATTTCTTGGACGACCTCGGCTACGACGATATGGAACCCGTATGGACGAGTGAAAACGGCACGACTTGCAATTTGAATTTTGCTTACGAAAAGAACGGCGTTATATTCTACTCGGATATGATTAAGGTTAAGGTTTGCGAAGAGCGCGGTATAGTTACCGGTATGGAAGGACTTAGCTACGTTTTAAACCACGTTAAACGCGACGTTCCCACTGCAAGTATCACTAAGAGCGAGGCAAAGGAAAAGCTTCACGACGGTTTCGAAGTTGAAGGTTCAAGACTTTGCGTTATCCCCTTCGAGGGCGGCGAAGTGCTTTGCTACGAGTTCTACGGCAACTTTGAGGGCAACGACTACTACGTGTATATCGACGCCAAGACCGGCGAAGAAGTTCAAGTATTCACCGTTATCGGCACTGCACAAGGCAGAGCACTTATGTGATTGTGTTGGTTGCAACTTAAATATAATATAAGAGCCGCCCGCGGAGTTATCCGCGGGCGGTTTATTAATACTTATAAAATTACTGCTTATCAATGATATCTAAGATTTCGGAAATTCTGTCCAAATCGTCGCGGGAATAATAGTCTATGTAGATACGGCCCTTCTTATCCGTGCCGATAAGGCTGACCTTCGTTCTGAACGCGAAACGCATTCTCTCTACCAAATGTTTAAGCTCGATAGAGGCAAGCGCCTTCTTTTTCTTCTTGCGTTCGTCCAAAATTTCGGGCGGTATATTGTAGGCGCGCACCTTCTTTTCAAGCTCGCGCACGGAATACTGACTGCGGATTGCGTCGTGTGCGAAGTTGACTTGCTCTTCTGCGGGCAGAGGAACTATCGTCCTTGCGTGGCCGGCGGAAAGCTTGCCTTCCGCAACCAAAGATATAACTTCGGGGCAGAGGTTCAAAAGCCTTAAAGTGTTGGCTATCGCGGGGCGGGACTTGCCTATTCTCTCGGCAAGCTCGTCTTGGGTGAGCTTATAATCTACCATAAGCTGTTTCATAGCCGTAGCCGCTTCTATGGGGTTTAAGTCCTCCCTTTGCAAGTTTTCGATAAGGGAAATTTCCTTGATTTCTCTCTGGGTATACTTGCGAATGACTACGGGGATAGTGAGCTTTCCGGCAAGCTTACATGCACGGAAACGTCTTTCACCCGCGATAATCATATACGTGCCGTCGTCGTTGTCGTTTACGACGATTGGCATAATCACGCCGTGTTTTTTGATTGAGTCGGCAAGCTCTCTTAAAGCTTGCTCGTCAAAGTTTTTACGGGGCTGATTGGGATTTGGCGATATCTTGTCTATTGCCATTTCCTCGGCGTTCTTCCTCTCCTCGTCAGTATAATCGAACACGCTTCTGTGCTGCTCGAATGCGTTCTCGTACGCCGCCTCGGTTTCGCCGAACAAGGCGTCCAAACCCTTACCTAAACCTTTTGCCATATTTCACCTCTAAAATTTTTCCTAAGCGTTCCGCTTAACCTTGTATCTTAATAACTGTGTTGACACACGTGCAACACTCACGTCAAGCAAACAAATCGTTTTGTAAAATTATCTTTGTTTTGAAAGAAACTCTTCCGTTAAGGCCCTATACGCCCTCGCACCCGCGCATTTGGGGTCGTGCAAAAGTATGGGCACGCCGTGGCTGGGTGCCTCTGCAAGCCTTACGTTGCGGGGGATTATTATTTCAAACAGCTTGGTTTTGAAGAACTTCTTTATCTCCGCCGTAATCTGCTTTGAAATAAGTGCCCTACCGTCGTACATGGTTATTACTACGCCCTCAATCTGCAGCTGCGGGTTGAGGTGTTGTTTTACCATTGCAATCGTGTTCATTAGCTGGCTTACGCCCTCTAAGGCGTAGTATTCCGACTGCATAGGAATAAGTATCGAATCGGATGCGACCCACGCGCTTACCGTCAAAAGCCCCAACGAAGGCGGACAGTCTATAAATATGTAATCGTAGTCGTCGCGCACCTTGTCAAGTGCATTTTTCAGTATGCGCTCCCTACTTTTTTTATATACGAGGTCCACTTCCGCACCCGTCAAGTCGACGTTGGCGGGCAGTATGTCAAGTAGCTTTACTTGCGTAGGCAAGATGTTTGCCGCTGCGGAATCGTCCTCTATCAGCACGTTGTACACGGACTTTTTCAAAGAGCTTTTAGAAAAGCCTAAGCCCGTCGTCGCGTTGCCTTGCGAGTCCAAATCCACAAGCAAAACCTTCTTGCCCATATCCGCACAGTAAGCCGCCATGTTAATCGCCGTCGTAGTTTTGCCTACGCCGCCTTTCTTGTTAGTTAACGAAATTATTTTACCCATATCACTCAACTCTCTTTTCTTTACCGTAATATCTTTAAACCCGCTTTTGCCTTTTCGGTTTCACGGGAAACATAGCCTTAGAAACGGATTTGCTTTTCGCCGTCGTCGCCGCCGTTATCGTCATCGTCCGAAGGCTTTTCTTCCGTTACGTTTTCATACTTTTTGAAATGGCTTTCGGAACGGCTGCCCTCTTGTTCGTCCATATACTTCATAACCTCGGAGTAGGACTTGCCTTCCAAAAGCATATCCACCTCTTCGGTGTAGATGGTTTCGCGTTCGATAAGAACCCTTGCCATATTGTCGAGAATTGAACGGTTTTCGCTTAAAAGCTTTCTCGCACGCTCGTGCTGGGCGGAAATGATGTCACGCACTTCGTCGTCTATCATTTTTGCCGTTTCTTCGGAATAAGAGTTATGGGTTGCCATATCTCTTCCTATAAACATGGGCTGCGAATCGTCGCTGTAACATATAAGCCCGAGCTTGTCGCTCATGCCGAGCTCCGTTACCATCGCGCGTGCCATTTTCGTGGCAACCTTGATATCGTTTGAAGCACCCGAAGAAATGTCTTTTATAACTAATTCTTCGGCAACGCGTCCGCCGAGCGTCATACAGATATCGTCAACCATGTAGTTTTTTGAGTAGTACGCGCGGTCGCTTTCGGGCCGCATCATGGTGAAGCCGCCGGCATTGCCGCGGGGGATTATAGTTACCTCGTGAACGGGGTCGCAGTTCGTGCAAAGCTTTGCAAGGATACAGTGGCCCGATTCGTGGAAAGCCGTAAGCCTTTTGTCTTGTTCGGTAATAACCTTACTCTTCTTCGCGGGGCCCATAGCAACCTTATCGAAGGCTTCGTAAAGCTCGGCGTTGCCGATAAACTTCTTGTTAGCACGGGCTGCAAGAATTGCTGCTTCGTTTAAAAGGTTTGCAAGGTCCGCACCGGAGAAACCGGCACTGAGGCGAGCAACGTTTTTGAGGTTTACGTCGGGTGCAAGCGGTTTGTTGCGGGCGTGAACCTTCAAAATCTGCTCTCTTCCCTTTACGTCGGGAAGGTTAACGTATACTTGTCTGTCGAAACGGCCGGGACGCATAAGCGCGGGGTCGAGAATGTCCGCACGGTTGGTCGCCGCCATAACTATTACGCCTTCGTTTGATTCAAAGCCGTCCATTTGGACGAGGATTTGGTTTAAGGTCTGCTCTCTTTCGTCGTTGCCGCCGCCAAGCCCCGCTCCGCGGTGTCTGCCGACAGCGTCGATTTCGTCGACGAAGATTATACAAGGCTGATTCTTCTTAGCCATATCAAATAGGTCACGCACACGCGACGCACCTACGCCCACGTACATTTCAACGAAATCCGAACCCGAAACCGAGAAGAACGGAACGCCCGCTTCGCCGGCAACTGCCTTTGCAAACAGCGTTTTACCCGTTCCGGGAGGGCCCACCAAAAGCACGCCCTTAGGGATACGCGCCCCCAAATCAGAGAATTTTTTGGGCTGGCGCAAGAACTCTACGATTTCTGCAAGCTCAACTTTTTCTTCCTCGGCACCCGCAACGTCAGTGAAGCGAACCTTAATATTCGTAGTTACGCGGGCTTTTGTTTTGGCGAAGCTCATCATTTTGCCGCCACCGCCCATTGAGGAGCGGATAATAAGGAAGAACACCACGCATACAATAACTATTGAAAGAACGGAGAACGCCGTTGAAACCCAGCTGCCCGCGTTGGGGTTAGCCATATCAACTTCAACGCCGAACGATTTAATCTGGTCCCAACCCTCTGCGCCATACTGTGAAGGGCCGTAACAGAAGTAGGATAACACCATTTTATCGTTCTTTTCGCTGTAAGTGTAGCCTTTATACTCGTAGGAATTAAGCTCTACTTTCCATATTACTATTAATGGGGTCGCTTTTTCGTCGTCGGTAACGATTTTGCCGTCAACTACCTTGTAGCCTTCAAGAACCTTTAAAGGCGTATGGTTTTCATCGTCGGTAACGAGCTTACCGTCAACCTCCACGTATTCCATAGATGCATCATAATCGGTAGCGCTAACAATTTTAATTATTTCTGTCTGTTCTGCGCCCCCGTTTTCAGCCTTAACGTTGACTTTAACTTTGACTTCGTTAGGCGCATACCTTACACCGTTGGGATTGTATTTGCCGTCTTTATCTTCTTTAAAGTACTGAGCATTCTCCATGTAAGATATAAATTGCGTCGTCGATTTCTTGGCTGCGCCACCGTTCAAAGTAGTCGTCAATATGATTGCAATGGCGGCAACGATAAGAACGAGTATGATAGCCCCGAATATAAGTCTGCCTTTTTTACTCAAAATATAACTCCTTATTATGAAACTTAATATATTATAACAGATATACCATGCCGTTTGCAAGCGTTTGCTTAAAAAAAGTTAGATATATCACTTAAATTTTACAGATTTTTTACACTTTGATATCTTTAAAAAATGAGGGTAATTTTGTCGAAAATCGCTTGATTTTTGCTTGCGCTGTGCGGTTTTTTGCAATAAAAAATGTTTCATGTGGAACATTCAACCAAATTTTTTGACGTTTTTTGTGTTTCACGTGGAACGTATACCGCACAATTTTTGGGAATTGTGGATAAATCTTCAAAAAATGTGGATTTTTTGCTCATTTTTGCTAAAATCGGTAATTTTTATGTGGATAATTACGCGAAGTTTTTCTCAAAATTTACGGGTATACCCATTATATAGGTTAATTTGTGCAATTTTTGTGGATAAAATACCGATTTATTGCTTTTTAAGGTCATTTTGGGCCGTTTAGCGCTGTGGATTTTGTGGAAAAAATTAGGTTTTCAGCCTCTGAGAGCGATTTTTTTCAAAAACTGTATGGAATTTGAAGGTTTTTTTAGGGTAAAAATTATAAATTTTATTGCCTTTGTCAATAATCTACACGTTAAAAGCAACGACGGAATACTTTAATGAAGGAAATGTAATGGAATATTCGTTTAATTTGTACAATGCCCTTGCTCCGCAAGGAATTTGCCTAACTTTAAGGAAAATGTTATCTAAGTTTTCAAAAACTCCGACGGTTCTATGTATCGGAAGCGATTTGTCGGTGGGTGACAGCCTTGGACCGGTAACCGGCACGATGCTTAAAGACCAGCTTTCGGGTCTGAATTGCTACGTTTACGGGACGCTGGCTAAGCCTATAACGGCGCATGAGGTAAAATATATGAACGAATTCTTACGCGCCACCCATCCGGACAGTCCTATAATAGCTATTGATGCGGCAGTTGGTATTGCCGGTGACATAGGGCTTATCAAGCTTTCGCCCAACGGAATTAAACCGGGCAGCGGAGCCAACAAAAAGCTTGCAACCGTCGGTGACGCTTCTATTATGGGAATAGTGGCGGAGAAGTCTATGTTCAACTATTCTTTATTCTCGGCAACCCGCTTAAATATTATATACAAAATGGCGGCAATTATTGCCGACGGTGTTTCTTCGTATATAATCGAGAACTTGCAGAAGGGAAGCTGGGGGAACGAGGTAAATATTTACGATAAAAAATCAGTCTAAAATTTGTAGGCGCAGACGGTTTTTTAAAGTAAAAAAGAGGGGGCGCAAAGTATTAAAAACTTTGCGCCCCCTAATTCATTTATATAGTTTTTGCACGCCTTACTGCCGCATTTTTACGTCGTTTTTTAAAGCTCGATAAGGTTCACGCCTTTAGATTTGGCGTAGTTAACGGTGTAGGAAGTACCGCCGCTTTTCCTCCTTTGATAGGTTACTAAGACGTTACAGTTGTCAACCATGTACCTATCGCGGACGAACATGCATCCGTCGTAATATTCTTCCGAAAGTACGATTTTTTGACTGCAATTTTCTAAAATTTTTAAGTATCTTTCCTTGTTTTTTTTGGAAAAAGAATCCTCTTGGCCGAGGCACGGAATGCAAGCAATCAGATTGATTTTATAGTCTTTTTTATACTGCAAAACGCTCTCGGCTGCGGCAAGGTCAAAGCCCATTGCCATGCCGCAAAAAAAGTTCTTCGTGCCGCCTTTTATAAGGTTCAAAATTACCTTGTCTAAAAGGTTGTAATCGAAGTCTTTTTCGAGAATTCTGTGCCCCGTAAAAGCGCAATTTTCGTACATATTTTCCGTCCTTGAAATAAGGCTTGCGCCCGTTAAAATTTACTTAAAAAAGTTATGCGCCCCCTAAAAATTATAGAGGTTTTTTGCGTTCCAAGCCTCTTCCTCGAGGGTATTTTTCGGGCGTTGATTTTACCTTTTTTATGACTATTACGGTACGCTTTCCGAACCCTTCCGGAAGGTCGTATTTTTCGATTTTTTCTATCTCTCCGCCAAGGGTTTTTATCGCGTTTAAGCTCTCGTTAATTTCCTCGTCGGCGTCGCCCTTATAAGCAATAAATCTGCCGCCTATTTTGACGAAGGGTAAGCAGTACTCGCACAAGGTGTTAAGCCTTGCAACCGCCCTCGCCGTGGCAACGTCGAACTTTTCACGGAGGTTTTTGTCCTTTCCGCCGTCCTCTGCACGTATATTGAGAACTTGTACACCGTTAAAGCCGAGTTTATCAACAACGTGCCTTAGATATTCACACTTCTTGCCCGTGCTTTCTATCAAAGTAAAGCTCAAATCGTCCCTAACTATCTTTAAAGGCACGGAAGGGAACCCCCCGCCGGAGCCGATTTCGACAACTTTTGCGCCAGTAGGGAAGTATTTTTGGGGTTGAATGCTGTCAAAAAAGTGCTTGATATACACTTCTTTTTCGTCGGAAATTGCCGTTAAATTATATTTTTGATTGAATTCCGTTAAAATCCCGTTAAATTCACGGAACTTTTCGGAAAACTGCTCGTAGCCTTCTAAAATCATAAGAAAAGTATAACAAATTAATAACTTTTTATCAACCTTTTACTTTTCCACTATCCACTTTATTTTGTGGAAATTTATTTTTTTGAGGTTTTTTAGGGATTCCATTTCAAAATTAAAGATTTTTTTAACTTTTTATCCACTTTTTTAAGGAATTTATACAGTAGTTATACAGCAGATATTAACAGTTTTTTTGTTTTTAAATATAGCTTAAAATACCCTTATTCTGTTGCATTTTGCCCTTAAATTTGTTATTATATTGGTGAAATTATAAAGGCGGAGGAAAGTTTTACACATTTCCCCAGCCCCTACTATTATAATTACTAAATAAATCTTTATTAATATAATTAATAAATTAAACGATAAAGAGGGAAATTTACGGAGATTTACTATGAAATGTGTTTGTGAAGGCATCGATTTATCTGACGCAGTGCTCAAGGTTGTAAAGGCTTGCTCGTCAAAGACCACAGTACCCGTATTAGAATGCGTTAAATTGTCGGCAAAGAACGATTGCTTGACTTTATCGGCAACGGACGGCGAAATTTCTATAATAAAAACCATAAAAGCAGAGATTTACGAAGAGGGGGACGTGTGCGTTCCCGGTAAATATTTTGCCGATTTTATTAAAAAATTGGAAGGAGTGCAGATTTCTTTATCCACAGAAGGCACGAAAATGGATATTGAATACGCCGACAGCCAGACGACGATGCAAGTTTTGTCTGCAGACGACTTCCCCCGCATTGATTTGGATATAACCGAGAACAGCTTCGTTATGAAAACGGCTGATTTGAAGGATTTTATCCGTTCTACGTCGTTTTGCTGCGCTGCAGACGATTCCAGACCCATTCTGAAGGGCTGCCAATTCATTATAAACGGTAAAGAAATATGCGTAACATCGCTTGACGGGTTCAGACTTGCAACCGTTAAGGGCGAAGTCGTGTCTTCAACGGGCAATATGGAGATAATTTGCCCCGCAAGAACGCTTAACGAAATCGAAAAAATGATACCCGACAGTGAGGGAACGACGGAAATTTTCGTTCAGCGCGGTATTATTTTAGTTGCTTGCGACAATACGGTGTTGACTTCAAGGCTTTACGGCGGAGATTTCATTAAAAAAGAGAATATTATCCCCAAACACTTCGTTACCGAAGTGACGGTTGAGAAGGACAAGCTTAAAGCCAGCATCGAAAGGGCGGCAATTCTCGTCAGAAACGACAAAAACAGCCTTATTTTGTTTGATATAAGCGGCGATAAGATTGAAATTTCTTCCGCTTCCGAGATAGGTAACGTGCAAGAGCCCGTAAAGGCCGAAATTAACGGCAAGGACGTGAAGATAGCAATGAACTCAAAGTTCATTATTGACGCCGTAAACGCGCTGCAAGAGGACGAAATAACGATGTCCTTTAACAACCATATTCAGCCGTTTATATGCCAAAACAAGGAAAATAAGGGCAAATTGTACCTTATTTTGCCCGTAAGAACGAGCACAAACGACTAAATAAAGAGGCAGACAAGCTATTATTGCTTGACTTGAAAGATTATTTAATTATATAATAGAAAAAGACATTTTTAAAAATAGGACCAAAAAAGAGGTAAATTATGAAAAGAACTTATCAACCCAAGAAAAGACAGAGAAGCAAAGTTCACGGGTTCAGAAAGAGAATGGCGACTACCGCCGGCAGAAAAACTTTGAAAAGAAGAAGAAACAAGGGCAGAAAGAAGCTTACGGCTTAACGCGTGAAATACCTTAGAATTAAGAAAAACGCAGATTTTCAAAAGTTGTTTAACAAGGGGAAAAAAGTGTTTTCCCCTAATATTACGTTATTGTATTTTTCTGCGCCCAAGCTTTCGATGGGCGTTGCCGTTTCCAAAAAGCACGGTAAAGCCGTTTTAAGAAACAGAATCAAAAGACTGCTTCGTGCGGCGTTTACGGAAACTTCGGGCTTATTAGAAAAAAACTACGCCGTAATATTGATACCGAAAGTGGGTGGAGAGTACACCTTTGAAGCCTTTAAAAAAAGCCTTAAAATTTGCTTTAAAAAGGTGAACGAATGCGGGCAAAGCTGAGAAAATTTTTTAGGGCCGCACGGCGTAAAGTTTTTAAGCCGTATTTTAAAATGTTGTTTATGCGGCTTATAGTGTTTTATCAACGGCACTTTTCAAAGCACACTTGTTTGTATGAGCCGACTTGTTCAGAGTATATGAAAAGGTCAATAAACAACAAAGGCGTGTTAAGAGGGATACTTATAGGCTGTTGGAGAATACTTCGGTGCAACCCCTTATCAAAGGGCGGTTACGACCCCGCACCCGAGCGGAGACTGCGTTTAAAATGGGTGCTTTGAAGGGCGGTTTTTTACGATAGACCCCCATATATGTGCCAAATAACGGCATTTTTTAAAGAACAGTAGGGCTTAACGGAAAGGTAATTAAGATACTTCGGTTAAGCGTGGCGCTTATGAATTTTTTGAATTTACTGACAACTTCATTAGAACATACGGTTGGAGTAGCGAACGTAAACGTAAACGACCTTAACTTTATCGGTAAGATAATCGGCTGGATTTTCGATTTATTTTCGAACTTCTACGGCGCGGTTGCCTTAGGCGTTATCGTGTTTACGCTTGCTTTAAAGACGTTGGTTCTTCCGCTTGATATTTATTCAAGGGTTAAAACGAAAAAGCAGTCGCTTTTAATGGAGCGTATGCGCCCGCAGATGGAGAAGCTGCAAAAGCAGTACTCAAACGATAAGAATATGTATCAGCAGAAGGTTATGGAATTGCAGAAAGCCAACGGCTACAATCCGCTTGGCGCGTGCCTTCCGATGATAGTTTCTCTCGTTATATTCATGGTAGTGTTAAGCTCGTTCTCGACTTATTCAAACTACGCGGTGCTTCGCGATTACAGCGAAATGGCTAAGTATTACAACGAAAGCGTTGCAGTGTACGTTATGGAAGACGGTGCGGAAAACCCCGAACAGCGGTTCTTAACCAAAGTTGAAGGGAAGGACGATATTTACACGGTAGATTTTGAGAAGTTTGCAGACTTTAAGATAGTTAAGGACGCGAAAGAGTATTACAACGCGCATAAAGAGGACGTAAACGAAAGTAGTGAAAAGGTCATTACCGAAGCAAACGAAGACGAATATGCACAAAACGAAAGAACCAAATTCCTTAACAAGAAAGAGCAAGATAAGTGGGAAATCGTTTCAAACTTTGTAGAAATATACGCGCGCGAATCTGCCGCTAAATACTATCAAGAAAACAGCGACGGAACGCACTTCGGCTGGATAGGTAACCTTTGGTATCCCGATTCGATGCTGAATAAAGAAGTTCCCGATTACGCAAAATTTACTTCGGCAACGACCCGTGCGGGCGTAACGGTAAGTGAAAACGATTATAACAGCGTAACCTTCAACCTTTCCGAGCAGAAGGGCAATTACAACGGATACTTCGTTTTAATAGTTCTTTCTATCGGGTTGATGTTCTTACAGCAGTTTATTATGATGAGGTCGCAAAAGGCGGCAAACGAGCTTTCGTCCGTTGACGGAAGTGCGGCAAAGACCAACAAATGGATGATGATTATAATGCCCATTATGTTCGGTATGTTCTCGTTTATGTACAGTGCGGCGTTCTCTATATACATGATAACGAACACGCTGTACGGGCTTATAACGACGCTGATTATCAATAAAGTAGTAACCGTAAGGTTTGCAAACAGAGAAATTAAGACGGCATCTTCAAGACCGTCCAGCAAAGCTAAAAGGTTAAAAAAGTAAGCTAAAACCCCGTTAGTTGCAGTATATATGGGGGTCTAAGGAGATATTGTAATGGAAGAAAAGAACGTATTTACGGGTAAAACCGTAGACGAAGCGCTCGATTTGGGGCTTGAGGCCTTGGGTCTTACGCTTGACGAAATCGATTACGAAGTATTGGAAGAAGGCAAGAAAAAACTTTTCGGCTCGGTAAAGGCAGTAGTTAAAATTATTCCTAAGGGCGAGGCTAAGACTGAAGAAAAGGTTGCGGAAGAACCCGCACCTAAGGCTAAAATCGAAAAGAAAACCATAAACGCAAAACCCGTTAAAAAGAGTGCGGAAAAGCCCGTAAAGGCTCACAGCGGTGAAAGCGTTGACCCCGTAGAGTTTATAGACGGACTGCTCGTTAAACTCGGCGTAGAGGGCAAGAGTGAGGTTGTAAGCGAAGAAAACGGTATTCATATAGAAATTAAGACCGAAAGCTCCGCAAGGGTTATAGGCAAGCACGGAGACGTTTTAGACGCAATTCAGAGCATTGCCGGCGCAGTTGCAAACATCGGCAACGACGAATACAAAAAGGTTATCGTAGACTGCGAAAACTACCGCGCACAGCGTGAGCAGACTCTTAAGGACTTAGCCGTTAAGATTGCGAGCAAGGCGATAGAAACGGGCAGAAAGGTTATTTTAGAGCCTATGACGCCTTACGAGAGGCGCGTGATTCACGCAACGCTTGCGGACAACGAAGAAGTTAAAACGGCGTCCGAAGGCAGAGAACCCGCAAGATATATCGTAGTTATTCCAAATAACGCAAACCCCGGCGACAGAGGCATTAAGTTTGGCGACAGACACGGGAGAGGAGATAGGCACGGACACGGTCACGGCGGTGACAGAAGGCACGATAACCGTCGCAGAGACGGTGGTTCAAGGCCGTCAAACGGCGGTGCAAGCCGCGGCAAAAAAGAGATACATTTCGGCACTTTCCTCGGGAATAGTAACGATAACAAAAAAGAAGAATAAATAGAAAGACCCCCACATATGCCTTAAATAACGGCATTTGGGGGTATTTTTATAAGATAATAAAAGCCGTGTGCGGAAGCTTCCGAACACGGCTTATTTATTACCTATTTATTTGTTTTCGGTTTTCTTGGTGGTCTTGGGCTTTGCGGGTTTTTCTTCAGCCGTTTTAGCGGGGGCTTTCTTTTCAACCTTGCAGTTTGCCTTCAAGGTTGCAAGGCAGTCCCAAAGCTCTTGGGGAATTCTGTCCTTAACCGTGCCGTTGTAGTAGCCTTCGATTTCCTCGGCTTCCTTCGCCCACTTCTCTTTGTCAACTTCAAGGATAGTAGCAAGGTCCTTAACGGTGAACTTCTTGCCCGCGCAGATTTCGTAATCCAAATCGGTGAGGTCGATATCCTCGGGCTTGGGTACGTAGCCGATAGCCGTTTCCTCTGCGTCCACGGGAGTGTCCGAGCAACGCTTTAAAATCCATTCCAGAACGCGCATATTGTCGCCGAAGCCGGGCCACATAAAGTTGCCGTCTTTATCCGTTCTGAACCAGTTTACGTTGAAAATTTTAGGCGGGTTTTTAATCTTGGTGCCCATTTCAACCCAGTGGCCGAAGTAGTCGCCCATATGATAGCCGGCGAAAGGCTTCATAGCCATGGGGTCGTGGCGGAGTACGCCGACGGCGCCCGCAGCCGCTGCGGTGGTTTCGGACGACATTGCCGAGCCGATGAACACGCCGTGGTTCCAATCCCTTGCCTCGTACACGAGCGGGGTGGTGGAAGCGCGTCTGCCGCCGAAGATGATTGCCGAAAGGGGAACCGCATCAAGACCGTTTTCCTTGCCGAACTTGTCGGAAATGCAAGGGCAGTTGCCAGCGGGTGCGGTGAAACGGGAGTTGGGGTGCGCCGCGCAAGTCGATTTATCCTTCTTATCGAACTTAGCGGGGCTCCAAGGCTTACCCGTCCAGTCGATGCAGTGTTCGGGGAGTTCTTTGGAAAGACCTTCCCACCAAACCGTCATATCGTCGGTGTTGAGTGCAACGTTGGTGAATATCGTGCCGCGCTTAGTGGATTCAAGCGCGTTCTTGTTGCTGTGTTCGTTGGTGCCGGGTGCAACGCCGAAGAAGCCGTTTTCGGGGTTTACAGCCCAAAGTCTGCCGTCTTCGCCAACCCTTATCCAAGCGATATCGTCGCCGAGGGTTTCGATTTTATAGCCCAAATCGGAGTAATGTTTGGGGGGAATAAGCATTGCAAGGTTGGTTTTGCCGCAAGCGGAGGGGAAAGCCGCCGCAACGTACTTCTTTTCGCCGTCGGGGAAGGTTACGCCGAGGATAAGCATGTGTTCTGCCATCCAGCCCTCGTTTTTGCCCAACCAAGAAGCTATACGGAGTGCGAAGCACTTCTTGCCGAGGAGCACGTTGCCGCCGTAAGCCGAGTTAACGGAGATAATAAGGTTATCTTCGGGGAAGTGCATTATGTATCTCTTTTCGGCGTCTACGTTGCATTTTGCGTGGAAACCTTTGATAAAATCGCCGTCTTTGCCGATTTTGTTGAGAACGGACTTGCCTACGCGCGTCATGATGTTCATATTCAAGACGACGTAGATGCTGTCGGTAACCTCGATGCCGTATTTAGCAAAGCTGCTGCCGACTACGCCCATCGAATAGGGAATAACGTACATCGTTCTGCCCTTCATCGAGCCGCGTGCAATCTCGTTTGCAAGCTCTTTCGCTTGTCTGGGATCCATCCAATAGTTGATGGGGCCGGCGTCCTCTTGATTTTTTGTGCAGATAAAGGTTCTGTCCTCAACGCGGGCTACGTCGTTCACCTTGGTGCGGTGAAGGTAGCAGTCGGGAAGAAGGTGTTCGTTTAATTTAATAAGCTCGCCGCTTTTTACGGCTTCTTCTTTTAACGCTTTAATCTGGTCGGGGCTGCCGTCAATCCAGACGATTTTGTCGGGTTGGGCAAGGTCTGCGCTTTCTTGTACGAAATCGAGGACCTTTTTATTTTTGGTCAATGCCATAATAATTCACTCCTTAATAATTGAAAACTGATTGAGAGAAGCGAAAACTTCTACGAATACTATTATATTATGAATTGTCAAAAAAATCAAATTAATGAGTTTGAAATTTGTGAAAATAAACACACAAAAAGAACATAATTTTACAAATTATTATAAAATACGCGCAGCGTGAATATTTATAATGGAAGAAAGTTAACTAATTTATCGCGCGGGAAGCGCGTTCAAAGGAAGTTATGGGCTACACGAAAAACATTGCGGTTATAAAGGGAATAAAGGACGGGTTCTCGGTTGACGGGGGTGCGCTGTCCGGACTCGTCAAGGCGGAAAAGTACGGGGCGAAGCTCAGAGTGGAAGTAAGCCTTATAAATTTTGCCCCGCTGACCGAGGGAAAGTACGTTTGCGCGCTTTCGGACGGCAAGACTACTTTGGTGGTTGAGGACGGCGAGTTTGAAGGGGAGAGTGCCGTAAATACCGAAAACGGTTTTGCCGCGCTTATATGCTACGTGAAGGGCGAAGTGTTCCCCATCGCTTCGGCGGTGTGCGGGAACAACCACGATATTACGCTTAAACTGAAAGGCGAGATAGAAAAGGAAGAAAACCTTAAAGCGGTGCAAATAGCTCAAGACGAGAGGTATGCAAAGAGGGAGAGCAAGCAGCAAAAGGAAGAGCGGGCGGCAACGGTAATTTACGAGGACGAGGCGATAGCGGAGGAAAATTATTATGAATACGCAGAAACTTTTAAAGACGGTGGAGCTGTACGCACGGATAAAAAAGAAGAAAAAGGCGGGGATACGCTACGCGGCGATGAGGCGGCTTTTAGCGCTGTCAAGGAAGGGAAAAACGGCGTAAAAAGTGCCGAAAGTGCCACATATATGGGGGGCAACGGTAATTTTGACAAGATTAACCCCCTCTCGCGCGGGGGTATATTTTACGAAAGAATGAAGGACGAAATAGACAAAATCCTTTCAAAATACCCCAAAGATACGGCGCTTGAAGCATTAATCGAGGATTCCAAATGGGTTAAAATATCTTACGGCGAGGGCGGCTTTTACGTGTTCGGCGTGCTATATTCGGGGGGCAAACCCAAATATATATGCTACGGAGTGCCCACTAAGCAAAGCGCAACGCCGCCTAAGAGTATGGAAGAATTGGCGTCCTTTTTACCCGCTTCGCCCGAGGATACGGAGAGCGGGTATTGGGTTATGTATCAAGACGCGGAAACGGGTGCAAGCATAAAAGTTAACAGTACGTAAAAGGGCGTTGCCGTAAAAGCAACGCCTTATTTTAATCCTTTAAAGGGTTTAAAAGCAATAAGAGAATATATTGTGAAGAGAGCGGAAACGCCGCATATTGCGAGGAACGAGCGGTAGGCAAGCACGTTACCGAAGCATATAAAATCAAGCAAATTAAAGCCGGTTAAAGCGAATACACCCCCACATATGCCTAAAATAACGAGGTTTGCAACGCAAAAGTAGCAAGTCATTTTCATACTTGGAGTATGCGGTAAAAATTAAAAAATATTCCGCAAAGTCGCGGAATATCTAAACGGTGATATTATCTAAAACCAATTTGTCAAACTCGGGCTTTTCCGCGAAGTCGCGCGGAAGGAATTTGACCGTTCTGAATTTTGCGTAATTGAAAATGTGCGTCTTTAAAAGAATGGGCGTGGCGATATCCAACGCCTCGCAAATGTCGGAGAGGTAGTTGAAAAATTCCGAATAGGTGAATTTGTCTTCACGCATATAGGTTATCTGTTTTTGTATTTTTTCGCCGACGATTACTTTCGCCCAAATTCTGAACATATAACCATTATACTGAAATCACGCGTTGAATGCAACTTTTTGCGGCAAAAATCTTTTGTAGAATACCGCCGCAAACGGTTTAATCTATTGACAAAACGAAAACTAAATTATATAATAGCGTTAAGAAAATGCAGTGATTTCGCCGTGCGAAATCACTTTTAATTATTTTTTATATCGGGAGTTGAAATAAAATGGCAGAACTTATCGTTATGACGAAAAAAAATTACGAGGATTTGAAGAAGGAGCTTGACTATCTCGTTAAAGTCAAACGCCCCGAAATAATCGAGCGTATTGCCGAGGCTCGCAGCCACGGCGACTTGTCCGAAAACGCGGAATACGACGCGGCGCGTGAAGAACAGCGCTCAAACGAGGGCAAAATTGCCGAAATCGAGTACAAAATCAAGAATGCGGACATTCGTGAAGAAAATACGGACACGAGCTATATCCATTTGGGCAGCGTGGTTACCGTGTACGACGAGGATATGGAAGAGGAGCAGACCTTCACTATAACTTCCGTAACCGAAGTTGACGTTATGGCTAATAAAATTTCGGTTGATTCGCCCGTCGGCGCCGCGCTTTTGAGGAAAAAAGTCGGGGACAAAGCGGCTGTTAAGTGCCCCGACGGCAGTGAATACGTACTTAAAATTCTTTCGATAAGGTAAAAATTATGGCAGAAAATACACAAAACGTTAAAAATCAGGCTAACGCGCAACCTTTGACCGAGGAGGAAGAAGCGCTTGCGCTTGCCGAACAAGCGCGTATCCGCCGTGAAAAGCTTACTAAGCTTTGCGAGGACGGCAAAAATCCTTTCGTAAAGGTTAAGTACGCGACCACGGCAGAGTCCGAGCAAATAAAGAATGACTTTGACGCACTTGAAGGTAAAGAGGTTTCCATTGCGGGAAGATTGATGTCCCGCCGTATTATGGGCAAGGCTTCCTTTGCACATATTCAAGACGACAAGGGGCTGTTGCAAATTTACGTAAAGCGCGACGACGTGGGCGAGGACGACTACGCTTCCTTCAAAAAGGACTACGACTTGGGCGACATCGTCGGCGTTAAGGGCTACGTTTTCAAGACGCAGACGGGCGAGGTTTCCGTGCACTGCTCGCATATTGAAATGCTTTCAAAGTGCCTTCTTCCCTTGCCCGAAAAACAGCACGGCTTGAAGGATACCGACATAAGGTACAGAAGGCGCGAGCTGGATTTAATAGTAAACCCCGAAGTTAAAAGCACCTTCGTCAAGCGTTCGAAAATCATTTCCGCCATCCGCGACTATCTTGACGGCTGCGGATTTTTGGAGGTTGATACCCCCGTTTTAAACACCCTTGAAATTGGTGCGGCGGCAAGACCTTTCAAGACGAAACACAACGCGCTTGACATTGATATGTACCTTCGAATTGAGACCGAATTATACCTTAAACGGCTCATAGTAGGGGGTCTAAACCGAGTTTACGAGGTTGGGCGCATATTCCGCAACGAGGGAATGGACGCCTTCCACAACCCCGAATTCACCACGGTTGAGTGCTATGCAGCGTACCTTGATTACTTCGATATGATGGACCTCGTAGAGGATATGTACGCCACCATTGCAAAGAAGGCTTGCGGCACTACTGACGTAACTTACCAAGGTACGGAAATTCACCTTGGCGGCAAGTGGGCGCGCATGACTATGAAAGAGGCGGTGAAGAAATACTCCGGCGCAGATTACGACGAGTGGGCTACGGATGCGGACGCGCGCGCTTGTGCAAAGAAGCTCGGCGTTACCGTTGAGGAAGGCGAAAGAGCGACCAAGGGCCACGTGCTAATCGCGCTGTTCGATAACTTCGTTGAGGACAAGCTTATTCAGCCCACGTTTATTTACGACTACCCCGTGGAGAATTCTCCCTTGGCAAAACGCAAGGAGGACGACCCCGCGTTCACGCAGAGGTTTGAGTACTTTATCTGCTCGCACGAGTTCGGCAATGCGTTTTCCGAATTGAATGACCCCATAGACCAAAAGCAGAGGTTCGTAAAGCAAGTTGAAGAAAAGCGGGCACAAGAGCCTAACTGCAACGCGCAGATTGACGAGGACTTCGTAACCGCTTTGGAGTACGGTTTGCCCCCTACGGGCGGCCTCGGCTTCGGTGTTGACCGTTTGGTTATGCTTTTGACCGACAGCGCGACTATAAGGGACGTATTATTATTCCCCACGATGAAGCCTAAAAAATAAAAGCACAAAAATACATTTGGAGAAGAACCACGATGTATAAATATCTTATTTATTCACAATTGAAATCGTATGCAAGGGCGGACAAGTCTTTTCATATGCCCGGGCACAAGGCAAGGGGGGACTTCAAATCGAAATTCCCCATCGCGCCCTTCGATATAACCGAGCTTTCGTATTCGGATAATCTTTTATGCCCTACGGGCATAATTGCGAAAGCGCAAAACGACCTTGCAGAAATATTGGGCGCAAAGAAAAGCTTCATTTTAACCGACGGTTCTTCCTCGGGCGTGCTTGCAATGATGTACGCAATTTCAAAGTTCGGCACAAAAGTTATAGTGCCGCGCAACTGCCACGTAAGCGTTTGGAACGCGTGCAAGCTTTTCAACCTCGAGCCCGTAATAGTTCAAGGCCCTAACGAAGAGGGCTTGCTTATGCCGCCTTCGCCTTCGCTTATCGAAAAGCTGGTTTCCAACGACAGAACGATAAGCGGCATGATAGTGACTTCCCCCGACTACTTCGGCAATATCGCGCCGTTAAAAGAGTACTCTAAGATTTTGAAAAAGTACGGGCGCTACCTTTTAGTTGACGGTGCACACGGCGCGCACCTTGCCTTTGAGGAGGCGAAGAAGGGGCACGCGGGTTGCTTTGCCGACCTTTGGGTTGACGGCGCGCACAAGAGCTTGCCCGCATTGACGCAAGGCGCGGTAGTATCGGGAAACAACGATAAGCTTCTTCCTCTTTTAGAGGAAGGTCTGACGTATTTCAGAACGACTTCGCCCAGCTATCCTATTATGGCTTCGGTGGAGTATGCCTTCAAATACATTGCAAACAACCCCAAGCTTATTGACAGCGCGAAGGCTGCGGTGGCTGCATTCAGAGAAAAGTGCCCCTTAAAGCTGTATCCTTCCGAGGACTGGACGAAGGTTGCGGTTGATATGGAGGAGCTGGGCGTTTCTTCATACACGGCGGCAAGCATACTTGAAAAGCGCGGAATTTACAGCGAGCTTGCAGACGGCAAGTATCTTCTTTTCTATCTTTCGCCAATGACGGTTGCAACCGATTTAAGCAACCTTTTAACCGCGTTTACGACTATGGTCAACGACAAGCGTTTGAAGAAAAATTTCGTTGCCCGTCCGCCTATGCCCGTGACGGCAAGAACTTACAGCTTCCAATACGCGTTAAAGCAGAAAAAAGAGCTGATACCTTTGGTGCAGTCCGTGGGCAGAATGTGCGCGGAGAATGCGGGCGTTACCCCGCCGTGCATACCTATTATCGCCGCGGGTGAAATGATAACCGAAGGCGCGGTTAGGTACCTTCTTTATCAAGGAAGTACCTTCGGACTTGTAAACGATAAGATTTGGGTGGTCAAGAAATGAGAGGGAAGTTCATTACTTTCGAGGGATGTGAAGGCTCGGGCAAAAGCACCCAATTAAAGCTTCTTTCGGAATATTTAACGTCGACGGGGGTAGACTTTATTTTAACGAGGGAACCCGGCGGAAGTGGCATTTCGGAAGATATACGCAAGATTATTTTAAACGGCAAGAACACCGCCATGTGCGACGAGTGCGAGGCGCTTTTATACGCGGCGGCAAGAATACAGCATTTGCGTGAAGTTATTGCTCCCGCATTAGAGGCGGGCAAGCTCGTCGTTTGCGACAGATACGTGTATTCTTCGCTTGCCTATCAAGGGCACGCAAGGGGGCTTGGCGAGGAGTTTGTCGAGCAGATAAACGCCGCCGCTTTAAGCGATTACCCCCCGGATATGACCGTTTTTCTCGATATTTCTCCCGTGGAAGCCTTCAAAAGGAAGCACGGCGCGGACAAAAACGACAGAATAGAGCAGATGGGGCTTGAATTCCACGAAAAGGTTTACGCGGGATACAAGGCGCTTTTAGCGAAACACCCCGACATATGTGCTGTTTACTGCGGTGGTGACAAGTACGAAACGGCTGAAAACATCAAAAAATTATTAAGGGAAAAACATATTATAAAGTAACCGTGGAAAGTCTTTTAAAGGGTACAACCGCATATAAAATTTTATCGGGCGATAGAAAGTCCAAGCGACTTTCGCACGCATATATGCTTGACTTTCCCGACGTTAAGAACATGCGCGCGGCGCTAAAAATCTTCGCGCTGGAATTTTTCGGCACGGACGCGGGCACTACCCTTGGCGCAAGAATTTTGAACGGAAGCTATTCCGACTTTAAGATGTACCCGCAAGAGGGGGCTAAGCTTGACGCTGCCGCAATAGGCGAAATTTTGGAGGACAGCGTTTTGCGACCCGTTGAAGGGACGAAGAAGCTTTACGCGATAAGCGGCTTTGAAAACGCTTCCGCGCTTTTACAGAACAAGCTTTTAAAGACTTTGGAAGAACCCGTTGAGCGCATTCATTTTTTGCTGGGCGCGTCGTCGCTTGCGCCCGTTTTGGATACGGTCAAATCGCGTGTAAAAATCCTTACCGTGGCACCGTTTACCGAGGCGCAGATTTATTCGGCTTTGGAGCGCGCGGGGCATAAGGAGATTAATGCGGCGGCGGCAAAAAGCTCTGGCGGGATTTTGGGCGCTGCCGAAAACATGGCAAACGGCGGGTGGTTTGAAGAAGTTTTATCCGCGGCGGAGGAAGTCTGTACGACCGTGCGCGTAGGCGATATCGGCGCGGTCTCGGCTAAGTACGGCGATACCAAGTACAAAACCGAGCTTTTATGCGAGATGCAAAGGCTTTACTTTTCCGCACTGTCCGGCGAGGGCAAGACCGCAAAGGTTTTACAGCCCGCCGCAATTATTTTCGCACTTGAAAAGTTGAACGGGGCGTTTGCCGACTTAAAGTTCAACGCAAACTTTCAAGGGCTTTTATACGACTTTTTACTTAAAGTCGCTAAGGAGAACGCAAAATGGCAACGATTACAGCAGTAGTTTTCAAGGAGGGCGGCAAAACCTATTATTTTGCACCCAGAGAAAACGAAGAATATAAAGTCGGCTCGGGGGTAGTCGTGGAAACTTCCCGCGGGATAGAGTACGCCACGGTGGTTACGCCGCGTGCGGAGGTTGACGACGAAAAGCTCGTACTGCCCTTAAAACCTATCGTGAGGGCGGCTACGGCCAAGGACGAGGAAACGCATAGGAAGAACACGGAAAGGCGCGCTGACGCCATGAAAACCGTGAAAGAGAAGATTGAAAAGCACAACCTTGAAATGAAATTAATCGACTGCGAGTTCGCTTTTGACGGCTCGAAGGCGGTTTTCTACTATTCTGCGCCCCAACGCGTGGACTTTAGAGATTTGGTTAAAGAGCTTTCTTCTTGCTTCCATATGAGAATCGAGCTTCGTCAAGTCGGAATACGCGACGAAATCAAGCTAATCGGCGGAATTTCGCCGTGCGGAAGGGAATGCTGCTGTTCAAGCTGTATGCCCGACGTGAAGAAGGTGTCCATAAAAATGGCGAAAACGCAAGGGCTGTCCTTAAATCCTCAGAAAATTTCGGGGCTTTGCGGCAGACTGATGTGCTGTTTAAGCTACGAAAACGATTATTACGCTGAAACTTGCAAGCAAATGCCCAAAATAGGCACGGAATTGAACACACCCGACGGCAAGGGCGTCGTCGTTAACGTGAATATGCTTAAAATGCTCGTCCGCGTAAGGATAGAGGATAAGGCGAAGGACAGCGTAACCTATAAAGATTATTCGGTTGACGACTTAAAATACGGGCACGCAGAAAGACGCGGCGCAGACCTTGAACCCGAAAGCGACAACGGCGTAAAAGAAGTTATTGCGGAAAAGGTAAAAGAGGACGCACCCGCACAAAACGGCGGCGAAAATAGGCAGAATAGGAACCGTAAACGCAAAAAGAAGAACAAAAACGGCAATAAGCCGAACGGTGCGCCGCCCGCCGGACAAGGCAACGCGCAAGGCAATAAGCAAGGAGAAAAGCCCAACCAGCCCGAAAATAACGGTCAAAACGGCGGAAAGAAAAAGAAGAATAAATTCAGAAATTTTCAAAATAAAAACGCTTGACGCGAAAAAAAGTACAAGTAACCCCTTTACACTTGAAAAAATTTGTGATACAATACGGGTACTAACATAAAAATTGGAGGAAATTTATGGCACACTCTATTTCTGACGAGTGCGTAAGCTGCGGCGCTTGCGCTGGTACTTGCCCCGTTGAGGCTATTTCGGAGGGTCCCGATAAATACGTTGTAGACCCCGACGTTTGCATCGATTGCGGTGCTTGCGAGGACGTTTGCCCCACCGGTGCGATTAAAGCTGAGTAAGTCAAAGTATAAGAAGAAAGCGGGTGCTTTGCTACCCGCTTTTTTCATTAAACCGTAAAACTATGCAATTCCTTAAAGAAAACGAAGTTTTAGAAGAATTTTTTGAAGATAAAAAGATAATACAGAATACGCAGTTGTACCGCTTTACTTCTGACAGTATTCTGCTTTCTAAGTTTGCGCGCTTTAAGTTCGGGGACAAGGTTGCCGATTTCTGCTCCGGAAGCGGCGTGGTGGGTTTTCACTTCTTATGCTTAAATCCTAAAACGGAAAGCCTTACGCTGTTCGAGATGCAAGAGGCGCTTGCAGATATGTCCCGCCGCACGGCGGAGCTGAACGGGTTTGACTGTGAAGTGGTCTGCACTCGCTTACAAGATATCGGGCGGGAGTACGACGATAAATTTTCGCTGATTCTCTGCAACCCGCCTTACGAAAAGAGCGGCTTCGAAAACGAGGTTTACGAGCGCGCGATTTGCAGAAAGGAAATTACGCTTACCTTAAAAGAGATTGTGGAGGCGGCTTTCCGCAAGCTGAAATTCGGCGGAAGGCTTGCAATAATCAACCGTGCCGATAGGGCGGCTGAGCTTATCTATCTTTTGAAGGCGCGGGGATTAGAGCCCAAGAGGGTGCAGTTCGTAGCGGGCACGCCCGCCGCAAAGCCTTATCTTATAATGGTGGAGGCGGTCAAGGGCGGCAAAGAGGGCGTTGAAGTTTTGCCCATATTTATTAACGATAAAAATTAAAAAGGTGATTTTATGAATGATATAGAGCTGATTGAAAAGCTTAGTAATTGCTGCGGGGCTTCGGGCTTCGAGGACGAGGTTTTAAAGGTTGCAAGAGAATACCTTGAAGGGGTTGCGACTTTCGAAGAGGACAGCATGCGTAACCTCTATATTTACCCCAAATACAACAAGGGTAACCGCCCCTATATTTTGCTGGACGCGCACTCCGACGAGGTGGGTTTTATGGTGCAGGCAATCAAGCCCGACGGCACCTTAAGGTTTATCCCGATAGGGGGCTGGAACGAGAAATGCTTGCCCTCGTCAAAAGTGCAAATATACGCGAAAACGGCACATATATTGGGGGTAATCGCGGCGGGGTCGCCTCATTTGATGACGGCGGAACAGAAAAACGCGCCCGTAAGCTACGATAATTTGGTTATCGATATCGGCGCAACGAGCGCGGAAGAAGCGGCTTCTTTCGGCGTTGAAGTGGGCTTGCCCGTCGTGCCCTTATCGCCCTTTTATTACGACGAGAAACACGGCGTCTTGCACGGCAAAGCGTTTGACGATAGAATGGGCGTTGCGGCGCTTTTGAAGTGTATTAAGGACTTACAAAAATGTAATTTACCGCAAGACGTCGTCGGAGTGATTTCCTCGCAAGAGGAAGTCGGCGAGCGCGGGATAACCGCCGCTATGCACAAGTTAAAACCCACGGCGGCGATATGCTTCGAGGGCTGCCCCGCCGACGATACGAGCGCGCCTTCCTATATGATTCAAGACGCGCTGAGGGGCGGCGTTATGCTTAGGCATATGGACGCAACGGTCATCTGCACGCCCCGCTTTACTGAGTTTGCAAGAGAGGTTGCAAAGAAGAAAAATATTAAAGTTCAAATGGCGGTAAGGCGCGGCGGCGGCAATAACGGCGCGTACATTATTTCGTCAAACGGCGGCACGCCCGTTATCGTTGCGGGTGTCCCCGTAAGATACATTCACACCTTCAACGGCATAGCTACCAAGTCGGACTTCGACAGCGTGGTTGCGCTTGGTGAAGAGCTTTGCAAAGCTTTGACGGAAGAAGTCGTTAAAGGGTTTTAGTTAAAGGACGAAAATGCAAAAAGCTAAAAAAGGCATGTTAAAGCGGTTCGTTAAATATTACCGCCCTCATAGAAAGCTGTTCGTAATCGACATGATATGCGCGTTTATAATCTCGGTGTTTAACCTCGTTTATCCGTATATCACGAAAGAGATTATAAACAACTACGTTCCCAACAAGCTATTATATTTGCTGCTTGCGGGCGCGGGGCTGCTTCTTGGGCTTTATATAATTAAAGCGGGCTTAAACTACTTTTTGCAGTATTGGGGGCACGTGGTCGGCGTAAGAATGCAAGCCGATATGCGTAAAGAACTGTTTAACCACCTTCAAAAATTGCCCTTTTCTTACTTCGACGATAACAAAACCGGCGTGATAATGAGCCGTATGACCAACGACTTGTTTGAAATATCCGAGCTTGCCCATCACGGGCCTGAGGACGTCTTTTTGTCCCTCGTAACCCTCGTGGGCGCGTTTATTATGCTTTGTTTTATAAACGTGTACCTTGCGCTGATAGTCTTTGCCGTTATACCTTTCGGGGTAATTATTACCGTTCTTTTAAGGCGTAGGCAGAAGCGTGCGTTTGCGCGCGTGCGCGTAGTACAAGGCGAAATTAACGCGGATATAGAAAGCGCGGTGTCGGGAATGCGCGTTTCACGCGCGTACAGCGCGCAAGAACACGAAAGCGAAAAGTTCGGCGAGGGCAATAAAAAATTCGTCAAAGCCAAGTGCGGGCAGTACAAGGTTATGGGTGAATTCCATTCGTCTATGAACTTTTTCATGGACTTTCTGTATTTTGCGGTGCTTCTGTCGGGCGGGTTGTTTTTCTATTACGATTTAATCGACGCGGGCGAGTTCACCGCCTTCGTGCTGTACGTAACCACGCTAATAACGCCGATACGCACCCTTGTCAGCATATTTGAGCAAATTCAAGAGGGAATGACGGGGTTTAGGCGGTTCTGCGAGATAATGGACGTACCGCCCGAAGAGGAGAGCCCGAACGCAATTTGCCCCGAAAAGATAGTCGGCGAGATAGAATTCGATAACGTCACCTTCAGTTATAGGAACGACGGCGACGAAAATAACGTTATTTCTAACTTTTCAATGAAAATCCCAGCGGGCAAGACCATTGCCTTGGTCGGACCTTCGGGCGGGGGCAAGACAACCGTTTGCCACCTTATTCCGAGGTTTTACGAAATAGACGGCGGTAAAATCACCGTCGACGGCTACGATATCCGCGATTTACAGCGCGCGGCACTGCGTAAAAATATAGGCATAGTTCAGCAAGACGTCTTTTTGTTTAACGGCACTATCCGTGAAAATATCGCCTACGGCGACTTTTCAGCTACTGAGGAACAAATTATCGAGGCGGCCAAGAAGGCGAACATTCACGATTATATCAGTTCCCTTCCGCAAGGCTACGATACGAACGTGGGCGAGCGCGGCGTTAAGCTTTCGGGCGGGCAAAAGCAAAGGGTTTCCATTGCCCGCGCCTTCCTTAAAAATCCGCCCGTGCTAATTTTGGACGAGGCAACCTCGGCTTTGGACAACGCAACCGAGATGCAGATACAAGACGCGCTTGCAAAGCTTTCAGAGGGCAGAACGACCCTCGTGGTAGCGCATAGGCTTTCAACCGTAAAGAATGCGGACGAGATTATCGTTATGACTTCGGAAGGAATAAAGGAGCGCGGCACGCACGAGGAGCTGCTTGCGCTGGGCGGAACGTATAAAGATTTGTACGAGTATCAGTTTAAGGGAGTTTAAAATGGTTTCTTTCGTTTCAACGCCTATCGGCAATTTAAAGGATATTTCTCTTCGCGCGTTGGAAGTACTTAGGGTAGCGGACGTTATCTTTTGCGAGGACACCAGACACTCTCTAAAACTTCTCAACGCGTACGAAATTAAAAAGCCGCTTTACTCTTGCCACAAATTCAACGAAAAGGAAGCGGCGGAAAAAATTATCGCCGCCGCAAAAGAGGGGAAGGAGGTTGCCGTTATATCGGACGCGGGGATGCCCGTTATATCCGACCCGGGCAACGTCGTTTGCAAAGCGCTTAAAGAGGCGGGCGTAAGCTACACCGTTATCCCAGGCGCCAACGCCGCGCTGTCTGCACTTATTCTTTCGGCTTTTCCCGCGGACAAATTTGCCTTTATAGGCTTCCTTCCGGACAAGGCTGGTGAGCGGAAAAGACTGCTTGAAAAGTACAAAAATTTGGATTTAACCCTCATCTTCCACGTGGCCCCGCAAGACGTAGACCCCCATATATGTGCTGTTTACGAGGTTTTTGGCGACAGAAACGCGTGCGCCGTGCGGGAAATTACCAAGATGCACGAGGAGGCTGTATCCTTTAAGCTTTCCGAAGGGTTAAAGGGCGAAAAGCGGGGCGAATACGTGCTTATAGTGGAGGGTGCGTCGCCCAATAACCCCTTAAACGAATTGAGTGAAAAAGAGCATTTGTTGCAATATATGTCGGGGGGAATGGATAAAAAAGAGGCTATAAAGCAAGTCGCAAAGGACCGCGGCGTGCCGAAATCGGAAATATATAAAATCGCTTTGGATTTAGAATAAAAAGATGCGCGGGCAGTTGCCCGCGCATCTTATTTATAAACTTCTTCTATAACGCCGCCGCCGAGGCAGTAGGTTTCGTCGTAAAACACTGCGTATTGCCCTTCGGTTACCGCGCGTTGCGGTTCGGCAAATTCGACCAGCGCCGTGCCGTTATCTATTTTAACTTTTACTTTTTGTTCGGGCTGGCGGTATCTGAATTTCGCCGTACACTCAAACTCTTTTTCGGGTGCAAAGCCTATCCAGTTCAAGCCGCTTACCTTGCAAGCTTTTGAATAAAGGGGTGCTTCGTCCCCGTGGGATACGTAAAGGATATTGTTTTTTAAGTCCTTCTCAACGACGAACCATCTTCCTTCTTCGCCGCTCTTGCCGCCGAGGTCAAGCCCCTTGCGCTGCCCCAAAGTGTAGTACATTAGCCCCACGTGCTCGCCCACGGCTTCGCCGTCAAGGGTTACGATTTTACCCGATTGCGCGGGAAGATAGGTTTGAAGGAACTTTCGGAAGTTTCTTTCGCCTATAAAGCAAATTCCCGTGCTGTCCTTCTTCTTCGCCGTTGCAAGCCCAATTTCTTCGGCAATCTTTCTAACTTCGGGTTTTGGTATGTCCGCAAGCGGAAACAGCACGTTTTCAAGCTGTTTTTCGCGTACTTGGTTTAAAAAGTAGGTCTGGTCCTTGCCGCAGTCTGCCGCTTTTTTAAGGCGGTGTTTGCCGCCGGAGTGGTCAATTCCGCAATAGTGCCCCGTCGCAATAAAGTCCGCACCCATTGAAAGTGCGTATTCACGGAAGGGACCGAACTTAATTTCCCTATTGCAAAGCACGTCGGGGTTGGGCGTTCTGCCCGCGCGGTATTCTTCAAGGAAGTGAGAAAAAACCCGTTCTTGATACTGTGCGGCAAAGTTTACGGAATAATAGGGGATATCAAGCGCGGCGCACACTCTGCGAACGTCTGCAAAATCGCTTTCGGCAGAGCAAACGCCGTCCTCGGAAACTTCTTCCCAGTTTTTCATGAAAAGCCCTATTACGTTAAAGCCTTGCTTTTTGAGAAGGTATGCGGCAACCGAAGAATCGACTCCGCCGCTCATTCCCACAACGACCGTTTTAGACATTTTTAACACCTTTAAAAATAATAAATTAATTATAACACGCTTAACTTCGTTTTGCAATTAAAAAAATTTATGGTATAATCTTTTTATGATTTTGCCCGCAGACGACTTTATTTTGCTATCTTTAATAAACACGAAGCTACGCGACGAGTATTCTTCGCTTGAAGATTTGTGTGAGGAAGAAGGGGTTTCTCAAGAAGAAATCTGCACCCGTTTAAAGGGGCTCGGATACGCGTACACCCCCGAATATGCCGCGTTTAAGCGCATTTAACGGACAAAAACCAATTAAACATGCACTCGTAGTCTAACTGGATAAAACTTCGGCCTCCGTCGTACCGAAGCACGAATGTGCTTACGCCATGTGCCGCTGGGGCATAAACAATTTAATATACACCCGTAGCTCAGATGGATAGAGCAATAGCCTCCGACGCTATGTGCCGCTGGTTCGACTCCAGTCGGGTGTACCAACTTTTTTAAGCGCAGACGGATTTTCGTCCGCGCTTTTTACTTTTATTGCATTTACTTATTTTAAAAATAATGTTATAATGATTTTATGTACGGTATTTACGGCGATATAATCGACGCGGCCGAAAGGGCGCTTTACAGCTTTGACAAAACGAGAGAGCTTTTGGAATATCCCGAAGTACAGGCGGACAAGGCTTATTATCTGTCCGTCTTATCAAAGTACAATAATCTTAAATTTTTAAAGGACAAACTATCCGCGCTTACAACCGCACTTGAAGAGGAAAAGGCAGTTTCTGCGCTGCTTGCGGAAGCAGCTTCAGACGAGGAACGCACGGCAATCTACGAAGAAATTTCTTCTTTGAAGAAAACTGCCGCCCTACTTTCCGCCGACCTTGCCGATGCGCTCGGCTGCAAACACGCCGAAGAACGCGCGTATTGTAGGTTTAAGCTTAAAGAAGGTTCTTCTAAGTTTGGCGTTGCGCTGTTCTCTTTGATAAAATCCGATTTAAATTCGCACGGCGCTAAGATAGAGGAAGAAAAAACCGTATGCGCGAAGGGCGGATTCGTGCAAGAAATTTCCTTCGTTACGGAGGGCGCGGACGTAATCACGCGGCTTTACCCCCTTACCGGCGCGCATAAAGTTTATATTGTACAAGCTAAAAGCGAAGAGTTGTGCTTTGCCGTAACTCCCGCGGCAAGGGTTGACAAGCTGAACGAAAGCGATTTAAAAATAGACGTTTTCCACTCTCACGGCGCGGGCGGGCAGAATATAAACAAAGTTGAGACCGCCGTACGGGTAACGCACTTGCCTACGGGGCTGGTCGTCGTTTGTCAAGACGAGCGGTCGCAGCTTAAAAACAAGAAACGCGCTCTGGAAACCCTTGAAAAGAAGTTAAAAGAAAAAAGCGTTCAAGCGGAGAAAAAGCGCATCGAAGCGGACGTTAACGCACAATATTCCAAAAAAAACACACCTATTTCCTTTAATGCGGCAAACGGTACGATGACGGATACGCGGCTTAAAGCGTTTTCCGAAATTCCGTTTCCGCTTGACGAGGGGCGGTTTGCCTCGTATATAGACGGACTTATATCGTTATGATACAAAAAATTACGGCAGAAACGAATATAATAGCCTTATCTTCAAGCCGAAGGGTCTACAAGACGGAGGGATTTATCACGCTGACGCGCAGAATAATTGCGATTGACGCATTTATTTCCCGTGTGGCTGAAGGTATATTCCGTGCAAAAGTTGCGCTTCCCGACGGTTCTTTCACCGTGCAGACCGAGGACGGGCTTTATACGCTTTTCTTCCGCCGTAAGGGCGAAGATAAAAGGCTGTCCGACGGGGATATAGTATTTTACAAATTTTTAAGCGCAAATCCTACCGAGGGCGGGACGGATAGGCGGCTAAACGAATATCTTTCAAGGAACGGCAAGATTACGCTTATTCTTCGCGATACGAACGATAAGGTTGCGGAAGAGGACCTTACAAGGCTTTATCTCGTGTCGGGTTCGGACGGTATCGTCAACTTTCCCTATTTAAACGAAACGCAACGTAAAATCGTAGAAACCGAGGACGCGAACATGTTGGTGCAAGGCATCGCGGGCAGCGGCAAGACCAACGTTTGCGTTGAAAAAATAGTTTACTGCGCTTGCCGCAATTACCGCGGGGCGGTGCTGTACACCACCTTTTCGCGCGGGCTTCTTACCGAAACGCGAAACCGCGTGGAGCTGTTTTTAAAAAATATCGACGGCTTTATTTCCGCATACGAGGGCGGGAGGGTAGCCTTCCTTGACGCCGACCACAAAAAGGCGGTGGAGAACAAACTTGGTATTCTCTTTTCCGTAGACGAGGACGGGGAAATTATTTCCGCATTAAAGCGCATTGCGGCGTTTTTGAGGGAAAAGGTAGACTACCGTTTAATAGAGGATATTTACGCCGAAACCTTCGCGGCAAAGCCCGTTGCGGGTGAAAGCGTGTTTTTGAACGAGTACCTCGGTGCGGGCAAAAATTACCGCCTTTCGGGTGCGCTGGAAAAGATAAAACACATTGCGCCGGAGATAATTTACAAAGAGATTTACGGAATGATTTTCGGTAAGTACGAACTCGATTGCCCCCGTAATATGCTTGAAATAACGCAATATTTCGAGGCCAGACAAGACAGTTTTACGCGGCGCGAATGCGAAGTTATATATTCGGTTGCGACGGACTACGCCGAGTTTTTGCAAAAACGCGGCTATACCGACAACAACCTTATGAGCCGCGAGCTTTTGGAAAAAACGTCTGCGCCGAAGTATTCGGTGGGCGTAATCGACGAAGCGCAAGACTTTACGCAAGTAAACTTGTGTCTTATGAAAAAACTGTGCCGCAAGCTCTTTTGTGTGGGCGACGCGTTGCAGATGATAAATCCGTCGTACTTCAACTTCGGATATTTAAAGAGGATAATGTACGGCGACGTTACGGGCGTGAACGAGCTTAAACACAACTACCGCAGCACCGAAAGGATTGAAAAAATTGCCGAAAAGCTCGGTGAAATGAATATGCGGAAGTTCGGCACCCACAGCTTCGTTTTGAAGGGTCAAAGCGTACCTTCGCCCCTTCCGTCGGCGGCGGTGCTCGTAAGGGATAAAAACTTCGTTTACTCCCTCGGTGAAAAGAGGTTTGAAAACGTAACCGTCGTGGTGGCCTCGCAACAGAAGAAAGAGAGGCTGAAAAAGATTTTAGGCAAGACGGAAATTCTTACGGTAGCAGAAGCGAAGGGGTTGGAGCGCAACGCCGTAATTCTCGTGGACGTTTTAAGCGACAACGCCGATAAGTGGCGGTATCTTCATAATATGACGCTTAACAGAAAGACCGCCGACGAAAATTCCGTTTTCAGATACTACTTCAATCTGTTTTACGTGGGTATATCGCGTGCAAGGCAGTATCTTTTCGTGGCCGAGTCCGACTATCCCGAAACCTTCAACGAGTTGTTTAACGAATGTTTCGAGCGAAAAAACAAGGACGGTGCGCTCAACTTTTTAAGGGAAATTGCGGGAAGGTTAGTGCTGGACGACGACGAATTTATCGAGCGAATCGAAAAGTTCTGTTCGCTTGAGCAGTACGAAAACGCGCGGAACGCTGCGGATAGGCTGTCTTCCGACGAACTGCGTAAGAAACAGCTCGTATATATATCAATACACGAAAAATACTTGCGCTACGGCAAGATAAGGGACGCCGGCGTAGAATACTGGCGGCAAGGCATGGACGAGGAAGCGCGTGAAATGTTCACCCGTTCGGGCGACGAGAAGCTGTTTCCACTTATGGACGCATGCGCGAAGGGCGGCGGAGCGCTTGACCCCGAAATCGTGCGGTTTTACCCGATAGTGCAAGATAACGACGTGGCGAAGAAAATAATACTCGAAACACTCGATAAAGACAGATTAGAAATTGCGGCGGGCTTGAAAGCCGTAAATGCAAATTTGAAGAGGAAAAGATAATGGACGAAAAATCAATAAAAGAGCTTATTGACAGTTTTATAGCCTACCGCAACTTAATTGCGCCCTTGCAAGAAAGTTTAAATTCCGTAAGCAAAACTTATGAAGAAATAAAAAACGACCTTGAAGGGCTTACCAAAAGTTTTTCGGGGAACGCCGCAACCCAACTTGAAAAGGTTCACGCCACGCTTAGCGTGCAAGCGAAAAGCGGGCAAGAGCTTGGTAGAAGAATAGAAGAATACGCCGCCTCGGGCGAGAAGTACGCGCAAGCGGTAAAGGATATGTCTTCGCGGTTTTCGGACGTTGTGGATAGGATAGATTCCCTAAGCGAAATCGAGAAGAACGCGCAAAAACAGCTTGCGCGCATAGATACGCTTATTGCCGAAAAAAGTTCTTCGTACAATTTAAAAGGTTTGCAGAAGTCGCTTGACGATTATAATACGAACGTCGAGAAAATCAGCGACTTTATCAATAAGGATATAGCTGCCGTGTTAAAACAGAACGCGGATAAAATAGAAGCTATACGCAAGGAAAACGAAGAACTGTCGGCGGCGGTTGCCGAGCAAGGCAAGGATATTGCAACTTTAATTGCAGAGTTTACAAACACCTCTGCCCTCTTGAAAAAGCTGGTTGAGGGTAGCACCGTAAACGAAGAATACCTCTACGATGCGTTCGATAAATGGGCTGAGGACAGAAAGGTTAAAATCAAGAAAAAGTAGCATTGCTTAGGGAATATGGCGCAACTAATCGAAGAAAGCTTGCTTCAAGCAATTAAAAAAGACGATATAAAAGCGTTCGATGCTTTGATGGAAAAAGCCCAGTGCGGAACTTACCGTTTGGGCAGATTTCCCGTGCTTTCTTTAATGTATCTGTATAATTCGCGCCAAATGCTTGCCGCATACGAAGAAAAATTCATAAAAATCCCAAATTACGAGGAGTTAAGGGAGCCCGTAGAGGTTTCAAAGAAGTTTTCGGAAAAGGCGGGTAAGTGTTTAAGGCTGTATTTGAACGAGGTTGTAACCCCCCTTGAAATGCTGCTTATTTTGGACAAGACGAGGCGATTGACCCGCATATATCCCTTAACTAAGCCCTCTTCGGCGGTAAAAGCGAGGCTTAAATCAATCTATTCCGTAAGGTATTCGCTTGACGTAAATTTCGAGGGCGACAAAATAGTTATAGCCAGAAAGCCTTTAAGCCTACGCGCCAAGAGGAATATCGCAATTATATGCGCGTGCTCCGTTTTCGCCGTCGGCATCGTCGTTGGAGTACCTGTTACCGTGAACGCGTTTAAAGTCGACTTTTCTTCACGAAGCGAATACACCCTTAAAAGAGATTTGGTTTTAACCGAATCGGTAAAAGAGGTAAACTGCAAGATTATCGGCAACGGACACAAGATTATCTTAAAAAAGGGCGCGTCGCTCGGAGAGTGCAACGGAACAGTTTCCGACCTTACGATAGAAAGTTACGGGAACGCAGTGTTTACTACCGTTTCCGTAAGCGCAGTAATTGAAAAGGTTACGGTGAACGTAAGCGCGGAAGTTGAAGCGACGGAGGGTACGGCTTTGGTAGCCGTAACCAACTACGGCACGATTGACGGCGTTACCGTAAACATAAGCGGACGAGTGAACGCACTTGCGCCGTCGGGTGAAGGGGCTGTGGACTTTGCTTGCGGCGGGCTGGTGCAAACCAACGCGTTTAAAACACAAGACGTTTACGGGATTATTAAGAACTGTACGGTGAACTATTCGCAGTTTTCACTTTCGGGCGAGCAGTCGGCGGACGCGTCTTTCGGCGGCGTGGCGGGCGTAAACAACGGGTATTTGCAAGACTGCACCGTCTCGGGCGAAATTAAGGCGGATACTTTTGATATTGCGGGCGTGTGCTCCGTCAACAACGGAGTGCTGTCGGCCACAGTAAACGAGGCAAATCTTTCGCAAACATCTGCAAATACGGGCTGGAACCCCCTTGCAAGCGGAATAGTTTTAACCAACAACGGCACGGTCGAGTACTGTGAAAACACGGGAAGCGTATCTGCAAAATCAACTTGTGTACTGCCCGAGGGGGCAACGCAAGTGCCCACCGTTACGGTGGCGGGGATAGCCGGTGTAAACGCCGGTACTGTAGGCGCTTGCGTAAACGGTGGCTCGGTCACAGCGGAGGGCAAAGGCGGCGCGTACGTCGGAGGAATAGCCGCTCAGTCGTATTCACTGATTACCACTTGCATTTCAAACGGAGATATCGCCGTTTTGGCAGATAAGGTATATGCGGGTGGAATATTGGGTTTCGGCTTAATTAATTATTACGGATATTGGGGCACGGTGGATTACTGTATATGCGAAAGTAAAATAAGTGCAACGGCAAACGGTGACGAGGGATACTTCGTCGGCGGAATAACGGGACTTGCACAGCAAGGTAAGTTTACCAACAGCATAGATTCAAGCGTAGTTTATGCGGGCGGCGGAGTTACGAAAAGTTACTTTTTAGGCGAGTGCGTTGCGTACGTAAAGTATTTCGGCAATATAGCCGGCGTGTGCGGTGAGTTCGTTTACCAAAACAATACCATAAGTCGCATTTTCGACGGCAATTATTATCTAGATAATAATTCGTCCGCTTTCGGCGCGATAGTGAAAGAGGACGACAGCTTCGTTTCGGTTGAAGATGATGGCGCAGACGTAGCGACGATAGAGGAAATGCAAAATACCGAAGCGTACCAAGCGATTTTAAAAGCGCTTAATAAAAGTGCACTATAATTTGTTGAGAGAAAGAGAATGTTAAATCAGTTTTCAAGAACCGAAATGATGTTCGGCAAAGACGGAATGGAAGCCCTTGCAATTGCTCGGGTTGCCGTTTTCGGAATAGGCGGCGTGGGCGGTTATACCGTTGAGGCCCTCGTCCGTTCGGGCGTGGGTGCGATAGATATTATTGATAACGACAAAGTAGCCCTCACGAATTTAAACCGCCAAATTTATGCTACGCATAAAACGGTTGGCAAGTACAAGGTTGATATTGCCGCCGAAAGAATTGCCGAAATAAACCCCGATTGCAAGGTTACGGCGCATAAGACCTTTTATATGCCCGAAACTCAAGCCGAGTTCGATTTTACGGAGTACGACTATATCGTCGACGCGATAGATACGGTTACGGGCAAACTAACCATTATCGAGAATGCGGCAAAGTGCGGTACGCCCGTCATAAGCGCGATGGGCGCGGGGAACAAATTGGACCCGACCGCGTTCGAGGTTGCGGATATTTACAAGACCTCGGTCTGCCCGCTTGCAAAGGTTATGCGGCGGGAGCTAAAAAAGCGGGGTATCAAGAAGCTGAAAGTGGTTTATTCCAAAGAAGAGCCCGTTAAACACGCAGAAGCGGCGGAAGAAATAAGTGCGGCGCGGCGGGATATACCGGCAAGCAACGCCTTCGTTCCGTCGGTTGCGGGGCTGATTATTGCGGGCGAAGTAATAAAAGATTTAGTAAATAACGGTAAGAACGATGGAAGAAAATAATACCGATTGCAACGAAGTTGCAAAGCGTGCCGAAAAGAGTATTCAGAAAAAATTTCATACTATGCTTTTTACCCGATTTGCAAAAGCTATCGTCGAGTACGAGTTGATACAACCCAACGATAAAATTGCAGTATGCATTTCGGGCGGGAAGGATTCCTTTTTAATGGCAAAGCTGTTCCAAGAGATTAAGCGGCACAACAAAGTTCCGTTCGAGCTTTTGTTCCTAGTTATGGATCCGGGGTACAGCAAAGCTAATCGCGAGGCGATAGAGCGCAACGCAAAGCTTTTGAATATTCCCGTTACTATTTTCGAAACGGATATTTTCGACAGCGTTTACACGATAGACAAATCCCCGTGCTATCTCTGCGCGCGGATGCGGCGCGGGCACCTTTATCATAGGGCAAAGGATTTGGGCTGCAACAAAATAGCGTTGGGGCACCACTACGACGACGTTATTGAAACGACCCTAATGGGTATGCTGTACGGCGGGCAGATGCAGACGATGATGCCCAAACTGAAAAGCGCGAACTTCGAGGGAATGGAGCTTATCCGCCCCATGTACCTAATACGCGAGGACGATATCAAGGCGTGGCGGGATTATAACGACTTGCACTTTTTGCAGTGCGCTTGCAAGTTCACCGAAAACAGCGCGGCCGACCCGTCGGGTTCGAAGCGGCAAAAAGTGAAGGAGCTTATCCGCAAACTCGAAAGCGAGGATAAGGGTATAGAGCAGAACATTTTCAGAAGCGTTGAAAACGTAATTTTAAGCGCCGTTATCGAGTACAAGGATAAAGACGGGGTAAGGCACCGTTTCACCGACGACTATTAATAAGGGGAAAAGGAATGACGATTCATCACGACAAGCTTGCATACGGAAGGCTTGCAAAAACCAGTGAAGAAATGACTGACAGTCAAATTCAAGACATGCTTAAAAATCTTTCTGCGGGCGACGAAAAGTATATTTTAGCCATTGACCAAGGCACCACGAGCACCCGCGCAATCATCTTCGATAAGCGCGGAAACATAGTCTCACGCGCCCAGCAAGAGTTCCGTCAAATATACCCCGAACCGGGCTGGGTAGAGCATTCACCGCAAGATATTATGGGGTCTACGGTGGCAGTGACGGGTGAAGCGCTCGTTCGGGCGGGGCTTTCCGCGCAAGATATTTCCGCCATCGGAATAACCAACCAGCGCGAAACGACCCTCGTTTGGGATAGGAAAACGGGCAAGCCCGTTTACAACGCAATAGTGTGGCAGTGCAGAAGAACTGCGGGCTTTTGCGAGACGTTGAAAAGAGAGGGCTTCTCCGAAAAAATTTACAACAAGACGGGGCTTGTGCCCGACGCTTATTTTTCGGCAACGAAGATAAAGTGGGTTTTGGATAACGTTGAGGGCGCACGCGCACGCGCCGAACGGGGCGAGCTCGTTTTCGGTACGGTGGACACGTACCTTTTGTGGCAGCTTTCCAAGGGCACGATATTTGCAACAGATTACACCAACGCAAGCCGCACTATGCTTTTCAATATTCACACCTTAAAGTGGGACGACGAGCTTTTAAGACTTTTCGATATTCCCAAGAGTATGTTGCCGGAAGTTCACCCTTCAAGCTATCTTTACGGCTGTACGGACGCCCGACTTTTCGGCTCGCCTATACCCGTGTGCGGAGTGGTGGGCGACCAGCAAGCGGCGCTGTTCGGGCAATTATGCACGAATAAAGGCGAAGTAAAGAACACTTACGGCACGGGCTGTTTCCTTTTGATGAACACGGGCAACAAGGCGGTTAAAAGCCAGCACGGCTTGATAACCACCCTCGGCGCAACGGCGGAGGGCAAGCCTTGTTACGTTTTAGAGGGCTCGGTTTTCGTCGGCGGCGCGGTCGTGCAATGGCTTAGGGACGAAATGAAGATAATTTCCTCCTCGGATGACAGCGAGGCGCAAGCGCTTAAAGTAAAGGACAGCGGCGGGGTGTACGTAGTGCCCGCCTTTACGGGGCTGGGTGCGCCATATTGGAACGCCGCGGCGCGCGGAACGATAACGGGGATTACGCGCGGAACCTCGCGTGAGCATATTATAAGAGCCTCGCTTGAAGGGATAGCCTACGAGGTGTGCGATTTGGTCGAGGCTATGGAAAAGGATGCGGGTATAAAAATAACACGCCTTGCCGTTGACGGAGGCGCGTGTAAAAACAATTTCCTTATGCAGTTTCAGTCCGACGTTTTGAACTGTACCGCCGTCCGCCCGAAGGTTGCCGAAACTACGGCGCTTGGCGCGGCTTACCTTGCGGGTCTTAACGCGGGTTGTTGGAGCGGCCTTGACGAAATAAAAGAGAACTTTGAAGTAGAAAAGACTTTCACCCCCGATATGAGTGAGGGGGGAAGGATAAAGCTTTTAAGCGGCTGGCGAGAAGCCGTTAAGAAAGCAACGGTATAAGCTTAAAGAAAAGCCGCCGCACGGGTATCCGTGCGGCGGCTTATTTTATTCTATACTGTCTTTGCCGTCTATCTTATTATACATTTCGTGAAATTTTTTGACCTCGTCGGGGTCAAGTGAAACCTTTTGAAAAAGCCCCGTGCACTCGTTCGCGCTGGCGCATTGCTCAAAGATATCTTCTATAAGTTTGTTCTGTTTACGCTTGCTCATATAAGTAGCTTGTGCAACGCAGAAAAAACTATGCAAAATGCGTTATTTCAAGCATATATGGGGACGAAACATTGATTTCTCAAAACAGCACGGTGCGCTGTTTTGCAATGTTGAGATAAGCAAACACATAAGTAGTGTTTGCGGTGACCGAGGCGGCTGCCGTATCCTTACTGCCGCCGAGAAGAATCGTATATTTTACTGCAAATATATTCCGCATAAAGGCGGGCTATATTTGCGCCCGTAACACGCTCAATACCGCCGAAAAAGGCGTTAGAGTTGACTTCACACACCAAATAACCGCCGTTTTCGCCGTATAAAACGTCAATTCCGCAGTAGTCAAGACCAAGTGTTTTTGCCGTTAATTCGCACATATCCCGTAGGCAATCGTCAATTTGGGCGGGTTTTGCCGTACCCCCAAGCTCCAAATTAGAGCGGAAGTCGGTATCCGATTTTCTCTGCATAGCGGCAACCGCTTTGCCGCCTATAACTATTACGCGCACGTCCTTGCCCGCACTTGAAGATATAAACTTCTGAAAAAGGTGGGGCGTGCACTTCAGCTTTTCGCATAGGGACTCAAGCGCATTTCTGTCGTCCGCTTTGTAAACACCCTTGCCGAGCGAGCCGTAGCTTTCCTTAACTATAACGGGGTAGCCCAAAGTCTTTTCAATAAAATCTAATCCTTTAACTTGCGCCCCCGCGTCGTAGCATAAAAGCCCCCCGACGGTTGTCGGCATCGGTATGCCGTGGACCGCAAGCGCAAGGTGGGTTTCCATCTTGTCGTCGCAAACGCGCACCGCGGCGTGGCTGTTAAAAAGCCGCAAGCCCGACTTTTCCAAGATGGCGGAAGTGTACTTGTCCTTGTCAAGATACACGCAGAAGTCGTAGTCTTTCAGTTCGTTTATAAGCTCGCCCTCTCCGTCAAGGTATGCAAAAAAGCCGTTCCGCCTTATCTCCGCGTTCACGCCTAAGCGAGCGAACTCGGTTTTAAGCCGTTCGGCTTGATTCAGTCCCGTTGGAAGGGTGGAGTATGCATTTATAATAATAATTGCGCGTTTCACTGTTGTTTTAAATAGTTTTTATAAATCTTTTTGTCGGGCGTGCCGTTTTCTATAATATTGATGGTTTTACTTTGATTTCCGTCTTTAATCGCGCAGTAAGAAACAGTTTTATATTTGCCGCCGCGTTCCATAAGTCGGCAGAAGGTTGCCCCAAGCCTATTTATTATCGCGGCAGTTATCGTCGCCTTCCTTGCCAAGGACAGCTTGCCGAAAGCCGAAAAGTCGAAAATTATAACCTCTTTAAAGTTATTCGTTTTAACGAAGAACTCGTTGCCCTCGTTTGAAATATAGTAGGCTATGTTGTCCCGTTCGGGGTGCATAAGCGCAGCGTTTTCAATTAAAACTTCTTGTACGTAGTTTTTTATAATGCGGTCAAGCGGTTTGTTGTATTTATTGTTACAGATTGCTATAATTATCGAGCAAGTGGACATGAGCGGAATACAGATACTGCAAGTGTAAAGCCGCAAATATTCGTCTGACCGCGCTATGGCAATCGAAAAGAAAACAATAAGCGCAACGCAGGCAATTCCGTCAAAAACGGCGACGATCAGCCCGCCAAGCTCGCCCTTTTTTAATTTTTTAATTTCTTCAGTGTTTAAGTTTGCCATAATTTTATTTTAAGCTATGCCGCCCGTACAGTCAAGTTTTTCTTGAAAATAATTGCAAATTGCGGTATAATGCAAGTATGAAACTCAATTTTGAACTCGTGCCGGACAGCTGTTGGTACAGCAATTTAAGAAGTATTTTATCACCCGCCCAGTGGGACGTCGTCCGCAAGGAAGCGTATGCCCGTGCGGGCGGTAAATGCGCCATATGTGGGGGTGTACCGCCCAGATTAGAGGCTCACGAGCAGTGGGAATACGACGAAAAGAATGCAATTCAAAAGTTGAAAACCGTCATAGCCGTGTGCAAAAATTGCCACGAAGTTATTCATATAGGCAGGACTACTTTGATGGGCGGGGAGGAAAGAGCTTCGGCGCATTTTATGAAAGTGAACGGTTGCACCTACGCAGAATACCGCAAGGCTTTGGGCGAGGCAAACGAGGCGCACCGCCGCCGAAACCTTATCCCGGAGTGGAAGCTTGACTTGTCGTATCTTAAAAAATTTTGTTGAAAAATGAAAATTTTCGTCCACAATATATAGTTATCTTGTTCAAAATTTTCACACAAGATATTGTGCCCCAACACTTGACACTGAAATCTTAAAGTATTATACTTGTCCTTGCTGCGCTCTTGATAGGGTGTGGCGCGGACAAGTCATTTTTTTATTTTTTACACAATATATTGTATATGCGGGTATTGACTTACCACTAAATAAGTGATAAAATTGTTTTTACTTGCACTATTCGGAGGAAACTTATTATGAAGGTTATCAAGCGGGACGGCACTACGTGCGAATTCGACAGAAAAAAAATCACCATTGCAATAGGCAAGGCGAATTCTGCCGTTGATTTCGAGGACAGAATTACTGACGCTCAAATTGCGGCTATCGTTGACGACATTGCTTCCCGCCACAGAAAGAGAATGCTCGTTGAAGACATTCAAGATATGGTGGAAGAAAAGCTGATGGAGCTTCAAAAATACCAGCTCATGAAGGCTTACATACTCTACCGTTACGAGCGCGCTTTAATCCGTAAGGCAAACACCACGGACGAAAGCATCCTTTCGCTTATAAGAAACTCCAATAAAGACGTTATGGAAGAGAACTCCAACAAAAACGCCCGCACTGCAGCTACGCAGCGCGACCTTATTGCGGGCGAAGTGTCAAAAGATTTGACAAAGCGTATTCTTCTTCCCGAACATATTTCCAAAGCGCACGAGGAAGGCGCAATTCACTTCCACGACGCGGACTACTTCTTGCAGCCCATTTTCAACTGCTGCCTTATAAATATTAAGGACATGCTTGAAAACGGCACCGTAATGAACGGCAAGATGATTGAAAGCCCCAAATCCTTCCAGACGGCTTGCACCATCACTACGCAGATTATCGCGTCGGTTGCTTCGTCGCAGTACGGCGGGCAATCCGTCAACATGGCGCACCTCGGAAAATATTTAAGGCGCACCAAAAACAAGTACGTTCAGCAGTGCGAGCAAGAGTTCGGCACGACTCTTTCCGAAGAAACGAAGAAGCACTTCGTCGATATGCGCGTAAAGGAAGCGCTTAAAGCGGGCGTGCAGACCATTCAGTATCAGATTAACACCCTTATGACGACGAACGGACAGTCGCCGTTTGTGACCCTTTTCTTGTACCTTGACGAAAATGACGAGTACATCGAAGAAAACGCAATGATTATTCAAGAAATTCTTGAACAGCGTTATCAAGGCATCAAGAACGAAAAGGGCGTTTACGTAACCCCCGCGTTCCCCAAGCTTATTTACGTTTTGGACGAAAACAACTGCTTGAAGGGCGGCAAGTACGACTACATCACGAAGCTTGCGGTTAAATGCTCGTCCAAGCGCCTTTATCCCGACTACATATCCGCAAAGAAAATGCGCGAGTATTACGAGGGAAACGTGTTCTCGCCCATGGGCTGCCGTTCGTTCCTTTCGCCTTGGAAGGACGAAAACGGAAATTACAAGTTCGAAGGCAGATTTAACCAAGGCGTCGTATCCATCAACCTTCCCCAGTGCGGTATCCTTGCAAATGGCGACGAGAAGAAATTCTGGGAAATTTTGGAAGAAAGGCTTGACCTTTGCTTCGAAGCGTTGATGTGCCGCCATAACGCGCTTATGGGAGTATCCAGCGACGTTTCACCCGTTCACTGGCAGTACGGCGCAATCGCAAGACTGCAACCCGGCGAAAAAATCGACAAGTACCTTATGGACGGCTATTCCACGATATCTTTGGGATATATAGGGCTCTACGAGTTGACGAAGCTTGTTAAGGGCGTTTCGCACACCACCGAAGAAGGCTCGAAGTTTGCGCTTCAAGTTATGAATACTCTCCGCGCGCACTGCGAGAAGTGGAAGAAGGAAACGGGGCTCGGCTTCGGACTTTACGGCACCCCCGCGGAAAGCCTTTGCTACCGCTTTGCAAGAATCGACCAAAAGCGTTTCGGCACTATTGAGGACGTAACGGACAAGGGCTATTACACCAACAGCTATCACGTGGACGTGCGTGAAAAGATTGACGCCTTCTCGAAATTCACTTTCGAAAGCCAGTTCCAAAAGATTTCTTCTGGCGGCGCAATTTCCTACGTGGAAATTCCCAATATGCGTCAGAACTTAACCGCAATGGAGGACGTGGTGCGTTTCATCTACGATAACATTCAGTACGCTGAATTTAACACTAAATCCGACTACTGCCACGTTTGCGGCTTTGACGGCGAAATTATCATAAACGACGATAACGAATGGGAATGCCCCGTCTGCCACAACAAGGACCAAAGAAAGATGAACGTAACCCGCCGTACTTGCGGATACCTCGGTGAAAACTTCTGGAACGTGGGCAAAACCAAAGAGATAAAGGCACGCGTTTTACACCTTTAATTAGCGGTTAACCCCCATATATGCCTCAACTAACGGTGTTTTATGCTCCATTTATTGATTGAAAGCACGGATTTCGTTTATATAATCGTCCCGCTTGTTGTTATGCTGGTGGTTCCTTCTGGAATGGTTATCGGCGACAGACTTCACAGAAGAGTTGTTGAAAAGCAAAACGGCAAGCTAAGCGGGGATACCTATCGGGTGCGTAATAATACATATACTTTCACCGGATTCATAGTTGCAATAATTTTTATAGGTATCATCGCTCTGCTGTTCCCTATTATTTATCTTTGTGATATCCCGAACGGACCGACGTTAGATATTACAATTATAATAGTTTGTGTATTTGGATTTCTTGCAACGGTGTGTTTGATATTTCTTATCGCATGTAAACGATGGGGAATAACAGTAAGTGAAGAAGTGCTTGTCTTTGCGCCACACTTCGGTAAGAGAATTACCTTTACTTGGAAAGATATAAATAATATGAAGTGTGACCATGTCGGGAACTTTCGTATATATTTAAAGAACTATGATAAAAAGGCAATAGTTTTTAATCCTAATATCATGGTGGGCGGCAGCAAATTTCTTGAAGATTTAAAAAATCACGGTATTTTACTTGTTGGGACTTATATATGAACTACGCAACTATTAAATGGTACGATATTTCCAATGGGCCGGGGGTAAGGGTTTCCCTTTACGTTTCGGGTTGCCGCAACCACTGCAAGAACTGCTTCAACCCCGAAACGTGGGATTTTAAATACGGCGAACCCTTCACCGAAGATATCGAAAATAAAATAATAGACGGTTTAAAGCCCGATTACATAAAAGGTTTTACCCTCTTGGGCGGTGACCCGTTCGAGCCCGAAAACCAAAAGGCTTTGGCGCCGTTTTTGGAAAAACTGAGAAAAGCGCATCCCGACAAATCGTTTTGGGCGTTCACGGGCTACGATTACGAAAAGGATTTGCTTACGGGCAAGCTCGGCGACGTTGATACGGTATTGCGTATGCTTAACTGCCTTGACGTGCTTGTGGACGGCAGATTCGTTGAAGATTTAAAGGATTTAAACCTCCGTTTCCGCGGCTCGTCAAACCAAAGAATAATACTTTTAAAACCCTCTTTAAAGGAAGATAAAATCGTTCTTTGGGACGAGGTTGAAATAGTTTAGCTCGTCGGCTGTAAGGACATCAGCCGCCTCGGTCACCGCAAACGCCCCTTATGCGTTTGCTCATCTCAACCTTGCAAAACAGCGCACTGTGCTGTTTTGAGAAATCAAGGTTTCGTCCCCACATATGCCGCAACTAACGCGTTTTTAAAGGAAAATACCGATGAAAAACAGTATAAAAATCCACGCATCTAAAATTAAGAAAATGAAGGTGGAAATCAAAAAACTGAACGGTAAGGCGATTTTGCCTACTTACGGCAGCGAATACGCCGCGGGCGCGGATTTGTACGCTTGCCTCGATGAAGAAGTAACGATTAACCCGCACGAAACGGTTCTCGTTCCCACGGGGCTTGCAATCGAGCTTCCCCTCGGCTATGCGGGACTCATCTATGCAAGGAGCGGTCTTGCCACTAAAAAGGGACTTGCCCCCGCCAACAAAGTGGGTGTGGTCGACTGTGATTATCGCGGTGAAGTCAAGGTTGCCCTTCACAACCATTCGGAGCTGGCGCAGACGGTTGCCGCGGGTGAAAGGGTTGCACAGCTCGTAATAACCCCTTATCTCACTGCTGAGTTCGTTGAAAAAGAAGAGCTTTCCGAAACGATTCGCGGCGGCGGCGGTTTCGGCTCAACCGGTACTAAGTAATTAAAGCACGCTTAAAAGCGTGCTTTTTTATTCGGCTTGTATATGCTGCGTATCTCTTCGTCGCGCAGCAATTAGATATAAATTTTTCGATTACTCTTGACGGCTCGGAATTTGCAGACTATAATATAGATATAAAACGCTAAGGGGTGCAAGAATGCTTTATATGGGTATAGACGTCGGCGGTACGACGGTTAAGGGTTTGATAATCGACGAAAAGGGCAAAATTGTCTGTGAGGACAACGTTCCCACCCGCGTCGGTGAAGCGCTTAGCGGTTGTATTGAAGAGCTCGCCGATATTCTCGTGCAAAGGACGGGCAAAACTTACTCGCAAATTAGTGGAATAGGCGTCTGCAGCCCCGGAATCGTGGACGAAAACGGCGCGATAGTATTTTCGGGCAACCTTAAATTGAAAAATTATCCCTTGAAGGAGCTGCTCACGAAACACCTTAACGTGCCCGTAAAGGTCTTAAACGACGCGAATGCTGCGGCGCTGGGCGAGGCGAAGTTCGGCGCGGGCAAGGGCTACAAAGACAGCGTTATGGTAACCCTCGGTACGGGCGTCGGCGGCGGCGTGGTTATCGGCGGCAAGCTTTTCGAAGGCAACAAAGGTGCCGGTACCGAGCTCGGACATATGGTTATAGAGCGCGGCGGCGTGGCTTGCACTTGCGGTAGGCGCGGCTGTTTCGAAGTTTACTGCTCGGCGCGTGCGCTTACGGCAAGAACCAAGTGGGCTATGGAGGAGGACACTTCTTCCGAAATGTGGAAGACCTACACCTTGGCAACGGCGGACGGCAGAACTGCGTTCGAGTATATGGATTGCGACAGAACGGCTCGCCTCGTGGTGGACTGGTACTTGAAGTACATGGCTTGCGGACTTGTAAACTTGGCGAACATTTTCCGCCCCGAAGTTATTTTAATCGGCGGCGGCGTGGCGGCGCAAGGCTCGCGCCTTACCATACCTTTGCAAAAACTTTTAAACGACGAACTTTTCGGCGGTACCGACTACGCGCCCGTTAAAGTAGAATGTGCCTCGCTCGGCAATAGGGCGGGCGGCTACGGCGCGGTGGCGGCCGTCATGGAATAAGTATAGGTGATAAAATGAAAAGCGACATACCCGTAACAAGCCTACAAAGGCTGCCCGTGTATTTAAACTACTTAAAATCTCTGACTTCCGACGGGTACATTTCGTCGGGGGCAATTGCGCGCGCCCTCGGAATGGGAGAGGTGCTTGTAAGAAAGGATTTGGCTTTCACATCTGCTCAAGGCAGAACGCGCGTCGGATATCTGCGTACGGAGCTTATAGCCGCGCTTGAAGACTACCTTGGCTGTAACGACAAAAAGAAGGCGGTTATTTTCGGTGCGGGCGAGCTTGGCAAAGCGCTTATGTCCTACAACGGATTCTCGAATTACGGCATAGAAATCGTTGCCGCTTTTGACAACGACAGTGCGAAAGTTGGCACATATGTGGGGGGCAAACCCGTTTTTGACGTAGAAAGTGCCACCCAAAAGCTTGTAGAATTAAACCCTCGTCTTGCCGTGCTTTGTGTGCCCGCAAGCGTTGCTCAAGCGGTTGCAGATACGGTTATAAGCTGCAATATTAAGAAAATTTTAAACTTTGCGCCCGTTTTACTTCATGTTGAGGACGGAGTAATCGTCAGAAACATTGACGTGGCGGCAAATTTGGCAATACTTTCAAGTATGATTTAAAGTCCCTAAAAGTGCGTTAATTAAGGCATATATTGGGGGCAATCGCAGAAAACGGCCTATTTTTAAGCAAAAAAACGGTAATAAACCGCCCGCGGACGAGAAGTCCGCGGGCGGTTCTTTATATACATACGGGCGCGCGCGTATCAATATATATAATATATATGGCAAAAACAACACCTGAAAAATTTCAGTCAAAAGGCGGGTTTATTCTTGCAAGTATCGGCGCGGCGGTGGGGCTCGGTAACGCACTGCGCTTCCCCGGGCTGTGCGCCAAGTACGGCGGCGGGGCGTTTCTGTTTATTTACTTTATAGCCCTCGTGGTTTTGGGGTTGCCCATTCTAAACGCCGAAATCGCGCTGGGCAGACGGGTGAAGGGCGGCGCGCCGAAATGTATGCGTAGCCTTCTTAAAGAACCGCGCGCAAAAAAGGCAGAACACTTGGGCTGGGCGTCGTGCATAAATTCGGTATTCACCGCATTAATTTACGCGGGGCTTGCGGGCTGGATAATTGCAACGGCGGTGACTGCCGTGCCGCTGTGCCTAAACGCACCCGCGCTTTCCGATACCGAAATAAGCGGTTTCTTTTTCAACGATATTTTATCTGCAAGGGCGGACGGAGCTATCGACGGCTTTTCGCTTTTGGTGGCGGGATGCATACTCGTTGCGTGGGTTTTAATGTTTTTCTGCCTTAAAGGCGGGGCGGCTTCCCTTTCCAAAGCCGCAAAGTTCACCGTGGCTATTCCGATGGCCCTTTTAACCGCCCTAGCCGTGCGCGGACTTTTGTATAAAAACGCGCCGGAAGCCCTTTCCGCGCTGTTTATTCCCGATTTTTCAAAGCTTTCCAGCCCCGAGCTGTGGCTAACCGCCCTCGGGCAAGTGTTCTTTTCGCTTTCGATAGTGGTCGGAATAATGCCCGCATACGGCTCGTACTTGCCCGAAGGCACAAATATTTTCAAATGCTCGCTCGTTATAGCGGCGGCGGATTTCCTCGTTTCGGTGCTTGCGTCGGTCGTTCTTTTCACCACGTTATACGGCTGCGGACTTCAAAGCGAAATAGGCGCAAGCGGTATAATTACGGCGTTTGCGGTCTATCCCGTGGCGATAACGCGGCTTTTCGGCGGTTACCCCGCAATAAACGCGGCGGTGGGGGTGCTGTTTTATTCCTCGCTTGCAATGATGGCAATTCAGTCCGCTGTGTCTATGCTGGAAGCGTTTTTAAATCCTTTTTCCGAACAGCGCGGCAAGCCAAAAAAACGCCTTGCCGCCATAGTTTGCCTATGCGGTGCGCCGATAACGCTTATCTTTGCAACCACCGCCGCGCCGACGGTCGTAGATATAAGTGATAGATTTATCAACTTTTACAACGTCTTGATTTTAGGGATTGCCGAATGCCTAATTATTGGCACGAGCAAGCAAACGGGCGAGCTCGCCGACGAAATAAACAGATTCACGAAAAAGCCGAAAATGCCTAAAAAGGCTTTCGGGGTATCGGTAAAATTTTTATGCCCCGCCGTGCTTACGGGGCTGACGCTGTACGAAATTGTGCGTTTAGTTACCGCGGGGCTGGGGTACCCCTTGTGGTTGCAGATAGGCTTCGGGTGGGGACTTAGCCTCGTCGTTTTTGCAATTCCCGCCCTTTTAACGGCAAAAATTACCCCCCGCAATATATGGCGTCGAAAAAAATTGCACCCGTAATATGTACAAGTTATGGTTTTTAATTTATAACAGCCCCAAAACACGGCGTTTTGGGGCTGTTTTTTCAATTGCCCCCCATATATGTGCCGTTTAAGCGTGTTTTTGCCTTAAAAACGGGCTAAAAAAGCGGCGAAAATTTTCACAAAATTCGTGTTCAAAATTAACATTTTTGGAAAAGGTGCCCAAATATGGCTTAATAAACTAATAATTTTTTCACAAAAATTTTAAAAAATTCCGCGAAAATAGTTGTATTTCTTGAAATCGAGTGATATACTTAGCATACCACATTATTTCATTTACATAGCCATATTGCGGAATGCTACACTGCCCTAAGTGGGCGCAGTGTACAGTTTTGTAATAATTTTTTCATATGCAATTTTTGAAATGGTGTGGACCGAAAAGGTGCACACCTTTTTGTTTTGTCCGTGAAAACGCACCTACTTGTCGGCTGGATTGCTTCGGCAAGCCTCGCAATGACGGAGGGGCGAAACACGGCGGTGAAATAACGGTGGTAAAATCGCCGCTTTATGTGCAGAAGGCGGCAAAAGAAAAAAACAGAATTCAAAGAAAGCTGCCCTCTAACCTTTATTTTTATATAGGCGCGAGGGAGTAAGTGAGGTATGAATTATGAATAAGTCAAGATACGGTAAGCTGAGTATAATCGTTATACTTATAGCAACGCTTTTTATAAGCGCGGCGATAGCTATATTCGGACTTGCAAAGACTGATGCAACGGGGGCGAATTCGTCCGCGGAAATTACCGCGCCCGAAAAAGACGCGTCCTCGGCAATCGCGAACGGTGAGGTTGCGGACGACGGCACAATCTCCGCACCCGAAGTAGAGGCAAAGGCAGCTACGACCTATACCGGTTTGACAACTGCAAACTGGAATAGCACGATAGCTTCTTCGGGCAACACGCTTGACGTTGTGGCCAACACTTCTATATCCACAACGGTGTTTAAAGTCCCCTCGGGCATAACTGCTTACCTTAGGGTAGCAAGCGGCTACACCGTAACCTTTACAAGCACGGGTCACTTTGAGGTTGAAGGCACCTTATACGTTTACGGCGGCGGCACCATAACGGCAAACTCTGCCGGCGGCAAAAACCACGGCTTCCACGTAAACGGCGGCACTTTGAATTTGGGCTACAGCGGTACTGGCGTAACCATTTCAAACTTCAAAGCGCCTACGGGAACTTCTGCAAGTACGATAGGTTCTAAAAAGGGCGGCGCCGTGTACGTTTACGGCGGCGGTACCTTCAATATGTCCCTCGGCACTATAAGCGGCAACACGGCGGCTGAAAACGGCGGCGGCGTTGCCGTTGACAACGGCACGTTCAATATGACGGGCGGCTATATCCGCAGCAACACGGCAACGTATACGCCATCTTCTTCTGGCAGCGGCACCCTTGTACCGAGTGTTGGCGTTTTGGGTGGTACTAGTTGTGGCGGCGGCGGCGTGTATATCGGTGACGCCGGTACGTTAAAAATGAGCGCCGGCACTATAGGCGGTTCGTCCTCATATGCAAATCAAGCTACTAACAGTGCTGGCGGCGGCGGTGTTTATGTAGCCGCTGGCGGCACCTTTGAATTCAGCGGCGGTACAATCAGCTATAATACTACTGCCAACGCCGGCGGCGGTGTATATGCTGGTTCGTCCTCCGGTTCGGGCGTCACTTTGCGCTCTACGTTTAAAATGACGGGCGGTACGATTAGCTATAATTCGGGGGTAACCGGCTCCAGCTCCGACTACCGCACCGGCGTCGACGGCGGCGGCGTTTATAATAGTGGCAATATGACAATGAGTGCCGGTACGATTAGCTACAACACGGTGCAGGCTTACGGCGGCGGTGTATACTCGGGTTCATATGGCACATTCACAATGAACGGCACGGCACAAATTATCAACAACACGGCGGGCGGCGGCGGCGGCGTGTCTGGTGGTGTGGAGATGAGCGGCTCCGCAACGATAAGCGGCAACAAATCTACGGGTACCAGCAGTAGCAGCGACGGCGGATATATTCAACTTATCGGCAGCGGTAGTAACGGCGGCGGCGTGAATGGTAGTGTGAATATGAGCGGCGCTGCAAAGATTATCAACAACACGTCAAACGGCGATGGCGGTGGTGTGCATGGAAATATCACAATGAGTAGCGGTACTATAAGTGGTAACAATGCACGCAACGGCGGCGGCGTATACGTCTCTGGTACCAACGTTGCCACGATAACGGGCGGTGTAATTACCAACAACACGGCAACCGCTGCCGGTGGCGGCGTATATGGCGGCAATGGTTCCTCACAGAATGGTTGGGGCGGTAGCTATTTTACTTATTCTACAGTGAACATCAGCGGCGCGGCAAAAATCAGCGGCAACACGGCGGGCGGCAGCGGCGGCGGTGTGTTTGGGTACAGTAAATTCTATCTGGACGGCGGGGAAATCAGCGGCAACACGGCGGCTGCAAGCGGCGGCGGCGTTTGTTTAAGTACTAAGCACTCGTCGGCTGGTGTAGAAACGAGTACTTCTATAACCGGCATATTAACAATGACCGCCGGTACTATAAGCAACAACAAAGCAAACGGCACCGATACATATTCCGGTGGCGGCGGCGTGCACGCTGACGGCACCTTCTTGTACCAAAGCGAAATACAAATTACGATGTCGGGCGGTACGGTCAAAGGCAACACGGCACGCAACGGCGGCGGCATGTTACTTTGTAATGGGAGCACGTTAGAAATGACGGGCGGTGAAATCTCCGGCAACACGGCAACTACAAGCGGCGGCGGTATTTATTCTTACGGTAACAGCTCTAGTTATGCAGCTTCGGTTACTTTAAGCGATAAGGCATTAATCACCCGCAACACAGCATCAGCAGCCGGCGGCGGCGTTTATTCGGGTGTGTACAGTACTTTAACAATGGACGGCGGTGAAATCACCCGCAATACTACAACAATCGGTCCGGGCGGCGGCATTTATGCTTCCGGTTACGACTCGGCTGCAAGTACGGAAAACAACACCACCGTTACTATAAACGACGGTTTAATCAGTAGAAACGAAGCAACCGGCAACGGCGGCGGCGTGTTTTTTGATAGATGCTTGGCTGAAATAACGGGCGGCGAAATTTCCGGCAACGTTGCAAAAGGCTCCGGTGGCGGCGGCGGTCTTAGCGTTTACGCCGGCACTGCCACGATGACTGGCGGCACAATTCAGAACAATACTGCAACAGCCGGTGGCGGCGGTGTGTTCGTCAATACCCTCGGCACGTTCACGTTGACCGACGGTACCATTACCGGCAATACGGCAAGAGAGGGCGGCGGCGTATACGTAAACGGCACGTTGGAAACCACGGGCGGCACCATTACCGAAAACACGGCGGGCGCCGGCGCGGGCGTTATGTTAAACGAGGGTACGGTTAAGCTTGGCGATACGGCGTATATCTATAACAACACTCAAAACGGATGCCAAAACAACTTGCTTACGGTGGTAGAAGGGGGCATAACCTTCTCTTCTATGCTCACCACTGGCGCAAAAATTGGCGTAATAGCAAAAACTATGGTCCTCACAAACGGGTTCACGGCTATCGGACACGTTGAGGACGATATAAAAACTTACTTTACCAAAGACACTGCGGCGAACGTACTTTCGTACGTGGACGAAGAAATCGTCGTAACTTACGACGTCGTTGCCGGCTGGAACAATACGGTAAGCGAAAGCTTAAAGAACGGAACCACCGAAACGTTTATACTTTTCGAGGACTGGACGGCAGTCAACGGGTCCTTCGGTACGGGCGTAGGGTTCTGTGAAAACGGCACCATTTTGGTTCCCAGCGGCAGCAAGGTTATTCTGAATATATTCAGATTTAATATTGACGGCGCGGGCGAGTCAAACAGCGTTATCCGCGTTGAAGGCAAGCTTGAAATTGCCGGCTCAACCGGTATAATCACGGGCGGCACGGCAAGTGCGGGCGGCGGCGTGTATATTTTCAGCGGCAGCCTTACCTTGTCAAGCGGCACGATTAGCGGCAACACGGCAAGCTACGGCGGCGGCGTGTACGTTGATAACGGCAGTGAATTTACTATGACGGGCGGCACTATCGCCCTCAACACGGTTACCGATAACGGTGCGGGCGTGTACGTAAATACTGGCTCGTTCACAATGAGCGGCGGCGTTATAGGCGGCAGCGAAGAAAACGCAAACACCGCAACCTTGCTTGGCGGCGGCGTATACCTCAACGTCAACGCAAGCTTTGAAATGAGCGGCGGCACTATTTCTTACAACGCGGCGCAAAGAGGCGCGGGTGTTTACGTAAGAAACGGCAGCTTCGCACTTTCAGACAGCGGCGCGGTCAGCTTGAACAACGCGACCTTGGGCGGCGGCGTTTACGTTGACGGCGGCTCGCTCACTATGACGGGCGGCGCAATAAGCGAAAATGAAGCGGATACCGGCGCGGGCGTTTATATTTTGAGCGGCAGCGCGGCGGTAAGCGGCGGAGAAATTTCTTTAAACAAAGCAGATAACGGCGCGGGCGTGTACGTTGCGGGCGGTAAGCTTACCGTGTCCGGCGACGGGTTAATCAGCAAAAACGAAGCAACCGAAAACGGCGGCGGCGTGTACGTTGCGGACGGCAACACCCTTGAATTAAAGGGCGGCGAAATTTCCGAAAACACTGCACAAGCCGGCTTGGGCGTGTACGTCGACGGCGGCACGGTTGCAATTTCCGGCGGTAAAATAACGAAACATACGGCAGCGGCGGGCAATAACGGCGCGGGCGTTTATTTGGCAAGCGGCTCGGTTGAAATGAACGGCGGCGAAATTTCCGAAAACAAAGCGGATAACGGTGCGGGCGTTTATATTTTGAGCGGTTCGCTTGGAATTGCCGGCGGCAAAATCAGCGAAAACACGGCAATTAGCGGTGCCGGCGTGTACGTTGCGGGCGGTACGCTTGCAATCGGCGGCGGCGAAATTTCCGAAAACACCACGACCGAGAACGGCGCGGGTGTGTATGTTGCTGGCGGCACGCTTACCGTATCTAACGACGCATTAATCAGCAAAAACGAAGCAACCGTAAACGGCGGCGGCGTGTACGTTGCGGAAAACGGCAGCGTTGAAATAAAAGGCGGCGCAATTTCCGAAAACAAGTCAAATACCGATGAGCTTGGTAACGGTGGCGGCGGCGTGTACGTTAGCGGCGGCACGGTTAATATGACGGGCGGCAAAATCAGCGGCAACACTGCGGTTCGTGCCGGCGGCGGATTGAACGTCGGTAGCGGCACGTTCACAATGAACGGTGGTGAAATCAGCGGTAACAAGGCAAATTACGGCGCGGGCGTTTACATTTTGAGCGGCAGCGCGACAGTGAAGAGCGGTAAAATAGGCGGTAACGAGGCTACGACAAGCGGCGGTGTATACGTTGCGGGTGGTAAGCTTGCAATAAACGGCGGCGAAATCAGCGGCAACACGGCAGTTTACGGCGGCGGCTTATATGTTACCGAAAACGGAACGGTCGAAATGACGGGCGGTTCCGTAAGCGGCAACACGGCGGAAAACGGCGGAGGCGTCCGCAACAACGGAACCTTTAAAATGAGCGGTGGCGCTATCAGTGATAACACTGCAACCGTAAACGGCGGAGGCTTGCACGTTTATACAGACGGAGAAGTCGAAATCAACGGCGGCGAAATCAGCGGTAACACCGCAACCGCAAACGGCGGCGGTGTGTACGTTGACGGCGGCGCGCTGGAAATGAAAGAAGGTACCGTTACGAACAACGCGGCGGTGCTCGGCGCGGGCGTGTACGTTGACAGCGGTGCGGTTACCGTTACGGGTACGGCAAGAATTATTTATAACGACGCAACCGAAAACGGCGGCGGTATTTACGTGAACGGTGCAAACGCTGCAACGTTAAACGATATCGGCGGTTACGTTTCCAACAACATGGCGGTTGTCGGCGGCGGTATTTACGTAGGCGGCGGCAACGCGGCAACGGTAACGGTCGGCGGGTATGCTGTGGTCGGTGAAAATACCGCGGCAACGTACGGCGGCGGCTTGGCTGTTTTAGGCGGCGCAAGCGTAGAGATTACGGACGATTCGTCCATTACTTATAATAAAGCGGAGAACGGCGGCGGCGCGTACGTAAGCGACGACGGCAGCGTCCTTGCGCTTACAAACGAAGGCGCGTTTACCTATAACAAGGCGATACTCGGCGGTGCGGTTTACGTAACCACGAGCGGTAGCTTTAATATGGGAAGCGGCACGCTTTCCGTCAACGAGGCGGAAAACGGCGGCGCGGTATACGTAAACAATGCAACCTTTACATTGAGCGACGGTGAAATAAGCGCAAATATCGTTTCGGAAAACGGCGGCGGTGTGTACGTATCCAGCGGCACGAGCACGTTCACAATGAACGGCGGCTTAATCGGCGGTGACGAAGCCGACCTTGCGAACAGCGCAGTGCTCGGCGGCGGCGTGTATGTTGCGGGCGGTAAAGCTACGCTTTCCGGTGGTAAAATAACCGGCAACACGGCAACTTCCAACGGCGGCGGCGTGTACTTCTTTGCGGGTACGCTTGAGGCGTCCGGTAATCCCGAGATTAACGAAAATACCATGAACGGTATTGCAAGCAACCTTTACTTGTACAACGGCAAAATGATTAATATCGTCGGCGGACTTACCAAGGGTGCAAATATCGGCGTTACGAGTAAGGACAGAATTACCGACGGATATCAGACGAACGGCAACGGCGCGGCACAGAAGGATTATTTCTTCGGCGATATTCCGTTTACCGAGGTCGTTTTCGATAACGGCGAAATTTACTTAATAATAAATAATAAAGACGCGTGGAACGCGGCGGTTGAAGAGAGCTTGGCTAAAGGCGGCGCACCCGTACAGTTCCTTCTCGCTGACAGATGGACGGCGGAGGACGGCTCGTTCGGTAGCGGTACGGGCTTTACGGACAGCGGCGCTATCAAGCTCCCCGTGGGCGCGCACATTAATCTTAACCTCAACGGTTATATGATTAACCGCGGACTTGACACTATAGTTACGGATGGCAGCGTATTCTACGTTGAAGGAACGCTCGTAATTTCCGGCATCAGCGGACAAATAACGGGCGGTGCGTCCGAACAAGGCGGCGGCATATACGTTGCAGACGGCGGTTTACTGACCTTGTCCGTCGGCTTGATACAAGACAACGAAGCTGACTTAGGCGGCGGCGTATACGTTGACAGCGGCGCAACCTTTGAAATGACGGGCGGCGCACTCCGCAGCAACGAAGCAACCGTGAACGGCGGCGGCGTATACGTTGCGGAAGGCGGTAAGCTTACGCTGACGGGCGGCACGATAGGCGGCGCGGGTTATACTAACACGGCAGCCGAGCAAGGCGGCGGCGTATATACGTGCGGCGATTTCACCATGAGCGGCGGTGCTATAAGCAACAACGTGGCTAACGTAACGGCAGCTTCCGACGTTTACGGCGGCGGCGGTGTCAACGTTGCAAAGGGTACGTTTAATTTTGAGAACGGCACGATAAGCAACAACACGGCAGCAAACGGTTACGGCGGCGGCGTCAACAACAACGGAACGTTCGAAATGACGGGCGGGACGATAAGCAATAACACTGCGTTAAACGGTGCGGGTATCGCTGGCAACGGCACATTGGATATGCTGGGCGGCGAAATCAGCGGCAATACGGCAACCGAGTACGGTGGCGGTGTCTACGTCGTAGACGGCAAAGTTAACCTTAACGACGGCACGATAACCGGCAACTCTGCGGCTAACGGCGGCGGCGTAGGCGCTTGCGGCGGAAGAATTGAAATAAACGGCGTCAAGATAAACGGCAACAACGCAACCAACGGTGCCGGCGTGTACGCATATTCCGATATACATTCACTTAAATTCACCGGCGGTGAAATCAGCGGCAACACTGCAACGCAGTACGGCGGCGGTATATATACGTGCGTTGAATTAACGATGACGGACGGCAAGATAAGCGGCAACAACGCAATCACCGGTGCGGGTATGTATATAACGCTGCTTAACAGCACTGCAACGCTGACTATGAACGGTGGTGAGATAAGCAACAATACCGCAAACAATTACGGCGGCGGCGCTCATATATCCGTTGGTACGTTAAAGATGACCGGTGGTTTAATCTCAGGCAACTCTGCGGAAGTCGGCGGCGGTGTATGCAACTATAGCACCGAATCAATATTCGTAATGGAAGGCGGTGCTATAAGCAACAACGCAGCAACCTCAACCGGAGGCGGCGTTGACGTAACGAGCGGCACGTTTACTTTGACTAACGGCACGATAAGTGACAACACGGCAACGACCAAAGGCGGCGGCGTGTACGCTTTCGGTGCGTTCGAAATGAAGAATGGCACGATAACCGGCAACTCTGCGGCTAACGGCGGCGGTGTGAACGTTGAATACGGTACGTTTACTATGGTTAAAGGTACTGTAAGCAACAATACTGCAACTAACGGCGGCGGTGTATACGCTGACGGCACGTTTGAATTCAAGAGCGGAGAAATTTCCTCCAACACTTCGTCTTCCAACGGCGGCGGTGTATTTGTTAACAGCGGCACGTTTACGATGTCGACCGGCACTATCAGTAATAACGTGGCGGCTAACGGCGGCGGTGTTTACGTGGAAGACGGCGCGACGTTTAACCTTAACGGCGGCAAAATCATTGCAAACAGCGCGTCAACGCTTGGCGGCGGCGTGTACGTTGTGGCAACTGCAATCATGAACATGAGCGGTTCGCCTATGGTTTATGGCAATACCGCAGCGGGCGTCGAAAGCAACGTTTATTTAACTGCAAATCAACTTATTATCATAACCGGACTTCTTTCGGTAAACGGTGTGGTAGCTTACGTGGGTATAACCATGTACGACCCTAAACTGTTTACTCAGAATTTCCGTGCAACTAATACCGATTATACTCCCGACCTTCGTCCCGAAACCGTATTCTTCTCCGACGATAGCGAATACATGGTATCCGCAGACGCTGCCGGCGAAGCAGTTCTTAAAGAAAAAGACAATTCTCAGACGGCAGTCGTATGGCAGCTCAGCAAGGACGGCGGAAACACTTGGGCTATTATTGATGCGCCTTACTATTCGATTAGATACAACGCAAATGATAACGGCTACGCAGTCCGTGCTATTAACGTTGACGGGGAAGAGGTAGAATTTACTTGGACCACCGACGAAAACGGCACGAGCATCAATGCAAATTCGTTTGGCTCGGAAGGCATCGGTTCTTACAAATTCGTTATCAACAGCGATAAATACACCAACGCCGCACTCACGGTGGAAATACTGCCCGCAATACTCTTATGGCAGTATTCGACGGACGGTGACGCGACGTGGCGCGATTTGACGGTTGACAGTTTCGTATACACCGGCGCAACCTACTTTATCCGCGCTTGTATTCAAGACGTGAATGCAGCAACCGGATATTCGGTAGTGGAAACGTTCCTTAAAACCATGAAGGACGTTGACGATTACGTCTTCTCGATTGATTCGGAGCTTTACGAGAATACAACCCTTAACTTCTCTATCACGAAGAGATACGTTACGGTTGAGTGGAATTTCGGTGACGCTCTCGGCAATGCGGACGACGGATACTATTGGAATTACGACGGGCTCGCGCATTCTCCCGTAGCCGTTTTGGACGGCATAAGCGGTGACCTTGCGGGCGTTGACCTCGTGTACAGCTACGCTTGGAGCGCGGGCAAGGATTTCTCCGAAGCACAAGCGTATGCGGGTACGTATACTCTTAACGTTTCCTTGAATGATTCCAACGTGGAACTTTCCAACACTTCAGTAAAATACGAAATAGTGGGAATTCTTCTTTCGCTCGTATGGACTGACAAGGACGGCAACGAAGGTGACGAATTTACCTACGAATACAACAGCGAAGAGCAAGGCGTAAAGTTTATCGTAAGCGGACTTGTAGCGGGTGACGAGGTTAAACCTTACGTCACTTATGCTACCAGAGCCGGCAAAATTATCGACGGAGAGCCCGTAGCTGCGGGTTACTACACGGCAACGGTTAAACTTCCCGCTGACTGCTACAGCTACGTATTCGATAAAACTTATACTTGCCAGATAGCAATTACCAAAAAATCCGTAAAGGTTGAATGGGGAACCAATAAAGACGGCACTTACGTCTGGACGTTCAACGGGCAAAGCAAATCACCCGAAGTAATCATAATCGACCCGTTCACGGGTGAACAGACCGTCGAGCCTTACAAACTCGAATACGCAACGGTTGCTGCAAACGGCGATATCGGCACGTACACTCCGAACGTACCTATAACTGCGGGTGATTATATCGTACGCGTAACGATGAAGAACGTTGGAAGCAACATTGCTCTTGACGAATCGACTACTACGCAGAAGTTCACCATTGCAAAACGCGGTGTAAACATTACTTGGACTGGTGGAAAGGGTTTCTACTACGACGAGGATAATAGGGTTTACTACTGGTACTACGACGGCGAAGAACACTCGATAGTTGCCGAAATAAGCGTGGCCGGATACGCGGTTTACGACGGTGACAAGATTATCGACAATCTCGATATAGTACGCCTCGACGTAGACAAGAAACTTTTGGATGCAGAGTCGGCAACGGCAAAGGTTGCGCTTGCAGATAGCACGTTTAACGAAAACTTCTACATTTTAGGCAACGCGTCGCAAGTTTACGAAGTAAGAAAGGCAATAATAAGCACCGTTGTTTGGACCGACCCGTTACTGAATAAGTACTATGAGGGTGACACTCCTTCGTATGACTTCGGTACGGTAAGCGGTGAAAACGGACCCAATCTTACCGCGTTGGCAAACGGCACGCTCGAGCTTATTGTAAGTTATTCAAAAACTTACGCGGGTGACTGGGCAGTTGACGAAACCGTAGGATATATTGCATATGCAACACTCTCCGATAAGGATGCGGCAAATTACGAGTTCGCGGAAGGCGCGGAGTACGCAACGCTTAAGTTCTTTATCACGGCCGTCGGAGGATATAAACAAGATATCGACGTAACTTGGGTAGTGTTCGTCAACGACAACGAATACGTTACTCTCGAGGATTATCTCAAAGACGGAGGATTCGTTTATAACGGAAAAGTACAGTATCCTACGCCCGTATATATTAAGGACAGCGGCGAGGTTATAAAACTCGAACTTAATATGAACAGCGTTGGCGCGGATGCGGGCGATTACACCGCAAGGCTTAAACCTTCTTCCGTATACAATATTTCCGACGAAGACTTCACTTACGATTACGTAATTAATCAGCTTAAAATCAACGTTAAATGGCAGAACAGTCAGTACGACAGCGATACGGCTTGCGAATACGTTTATAACGGCAAGGCGCAAGCGCCGTACGCATACGTTGACGGTACCTACGACTTCGACGTAATAATTACGGTAAACGGAGAAGTTAATGCCGGTAATCACACCGCAACGGCAGTCGTCGGCGATAACTTCAAAATCGTAAAAGGCGCAACCAAGGATTACGTCATTAAAAAACTCGGTATCGGTGCGGGACTCGTAGTTTGGGATTTCGCAAATGCGGGTGCATCCGGCGACGCCGATAACGGTTGGTATTGGGTATTCGACGGCAAAGAACACGGTCCTACGGCAATGATTCCCAAAGCAAATTTGGGCGACGATTTCGACGTTGACCTCGTTCTTGTCGTGACTGGCAACACTTCCGAGATAGGAACTCACACGGCGTATGCGGTTCTTAACAGCAGCATCGCGCTTCACAATAACTTCTATCTTACGGATGCTTCCTCGGCGCAATTCGAAATCGTTCAAGTCAAGGTAGGGCAAGTCTACTGGACCGACGGCGAGCACGTCTATGAAGACGGCGCGGCGGGCGAAACGGGACTTGAGTTTACATTCAACGGTGAAGAAAAAGCCGATAAGCTTAAAGCTTACTACTACGATGCGGAAGGCAACAAGGTTGACCTTACCGTAGCGGTAATAGGCGGAACGGCGGTTAACGCGGGCACTTATTCCGCACGCGTAACTTCGGAACTCGACTTCGCAACGACTCCTTCGTGTACGTTTAAGATTAAGGCGATGGAGCTTGACGCAGAGTGGAAGAATACGACTGTAACGTTTAACAACGAAGAACAAAAACCCACGATTACGCTTTCAGACGGCGTAGGCGGCTACAAGCTTGAAGAGGGTGAAGATAAGGACTACGTAATTACCGGCTTTATTACGGCGGGAACGTACACGGTTCAAATCAAATTCCTTAACAAGAACTACACGGTTGCCGAAGAAAACTTGACTTGCAAGTTCGTTATCGAAAAGATAACCCTTTCCGAGGGCGACGACTTCGAATGGGCAAAGGACGGATACGACCAAGATAAGGGCGTATACGTACACGCTCCCGAGCTTGAAGAGTTCACCTATTCGCTGGACGAAGACGGTGAAAAGGTTGTTACGTTCGAAATAGGCTATACGGGCGTAACCACGACCGTAGGCAAGCACACGGTAACGGCTTATATCAAGTCGGCAACCTTAACCGTAGACGGTGAGGAATACGACGTAACCGACTGCTTCAAACTCGACGCAGAGAAAGAGTACGTCGTCAACGCACAAACCGTAACGGTTGAATGGGTTGGCAAAGCAGACGTAGAAGAGGGCGAAAACGAATTCGCCTGGGCTTACGACGGCAATCCTCACGCACCCGAAGCGTACATTACGACGGAAGGCGGCGAGCGTATAAAGCTTGACGTTTACGGCGCTGAAATCAACGCACGCGACAAGGCTTATACGGCTACGGCAGTATTGCCCGCGGGCTATGCGTTGGCGAACGGAAGCAGTACCGCAACTCAAGAATACTTCATCAATAAAGCAACCATTGAAGTTATTTGGGAATTCGGCGACCTTGAAGCCGACGAGAACGGCGTTTACAGCTGGACTTACGGCGATAACGTAGAGATAAAAGTGTACATAAAAGTAACGACGGTTGACGAAGACGGTAGCGTCACCGTTACCAAGGGCGCAGAGCTTACGGTAACGGGCATCGAAACCGATGCGGGCACTCATACCGCAACCGTAATGCAGAACGACGGCAACTACGCATTTAAGACTGCTGACGAAGCAACGCGTGAATACGTAATTAAACCTCTTGAGGTTTACGTCGTTTGGTACGGTGCGGACGGTACGGCTAACGACGCAAGCAAAAACTTCGAGTGGACGTTCACCGGTAAGGCAATCGCGCCTAAGGCGTACCTTGCCGATGAGGACGGTAACCTTATTAAGGATAAAGACAACAACCCCATCCCCGTAGAGGTTAGCGGCGGAGTTGCCGAAGTCGGCGAGCATACCGCACAAGCCGTAGATACGTTCGTCAACTACGTGTTCGCTGAAGAATTCACAAAGACTTACAAGGTACTTGCAAAAGACCTTGCCGACAACGACTTCAAGTGGACGGCAGACGGCGCAACCAAGGTTGAGGGATTAACGTTCACTTACGAGTACAGCGGCGACAACATAATGCCGGTACCTTCGGCAGACGTCGAAGACGTTGAATTCAACGTAACCATTAAAAACGCGGACGGTCCAGTACTCGCAATAACCGAAGTCGGCACTTACACAATTACCGTAACTTCGCGTGACGAGAACTACTCCGTTCCCGAAGACATGAAGACGGTTACGGTAATCGTAACGGCAAGAAACGTTAAAGTAGATTGGGATAAAACGCAGCTTGTTTACAACGGCGAAAAGCAGATACCCAAGGCGTACTTCGAAGACGTTGCGGGCAACCTCATTGAGCTTGAAGTAACGGTTGACGGCGACAGCCGCAAGGCGGGCGTTGAGTACACCGCAACGGCCGACTTAAGCTCCACCAACTACGAGCTTGACGCCGATACGAAGACCTATACGTTCGAAATTGCTCAAAAAGAGATTAACGTAGAATTCGTTTGGGAAGACGTAACTTACGACGGCAAAGAACACGCGCCTACACCTATAGTCGTTCTCGGCGCAGCGGAAACGGAAGGTATAACCGTCGTATATAAAATCACCAAGAACGGTGCAGACGCAGCGGGCGACGGCGAAAAGGTTAAGAACGCCGGTGAGTACGTTATGACGGTCAGCCTTGACGGCGAAAACAAGGGCAACTACAAACTCGTTAATGCGGAATGCAAATTCACAATCAACAAGGTTGCACTTACCGTAACGGCGGACGACAAGAAAGTAACCTACGGCGGCGACAAGCCGACGTACACGGCAACGATTAAGGGCTTTATTTCCGAAGAAGAAGAGACCAAGTTGACCGAGGCTCTTAACGAGCGTATCAACCAGTGGCTCAGATGCTCTTATATCAACACCACCGTTCCCGGCGAGTACGCGATAGAGATTGCTACTAGGTGGCTGAACGACTTCCTTGAAAATTACGAAGTAACTCCTAAAAACGGCACTCTTACCGTTGAACCCGCGGCAAACAAGTTAGTATGGCAAGGCGAAAACGCGAACAACCTCGAATTCGTCTATAACGGCAAATCCAATTTGCCTAAGGCGTACTACTACGACCAAAGCGGTAGGAAGATTAGCCTTAACGTTAAACTTGCAGAGCTTCAAGACGGCGAATACGTGGTTAAAGAAGGCACGGCGGTAAACGTCGGTACTTACTACGCCGTAATCGTTGACGAAGACGGCAACGTCGTTAAGGGTGACGGCAGCTACACGTTCGACAACTACGGCACTGCGTTTGAAATCACACAGCTTGAAATTACCGTAAATATCAAGGATATGCCTTTCACTTACGGCGATATCGACAAAGATAACCTTGAAGAAATTCTCGGTGAAGGCAGCGGTTGGTATTATGCCGACAGCTACGTCATCCCCGACGATTTGGGAATCAAGCTCACGATTACCGGCAAGTACGACAAGGGCAACTATCTTGAAACCGGCGTTTACGCGATTACCGCTAGCTGGGACGAAACCGCGCACGGCAACAACTACAAGGTTGAGTTCGTTGACGAGGGCAGCCGCGAACTTATCGTAAATCTTGCAAAAGTAACGGTAAAGGATTACGACTTCGTTATAGGCGAGGACGGAATGCTGAACGTATACGACAATTACGGTATACTTGACGGCAACGGCTACGAAAGCGATTTCATTAAGGACGTTTACGATAATAATCCCAAGAAGTTCTTAACTATTGCGGGTTATCAAGACGCAGAGATAGAGCAGTACTTCAGATTACTCGAAGGCGACGAACTGCCTAATCCCGGTACGGGTCTGTACACGGACGAACGCCCCGAAAGCTTGTTCGAAGAAGGCACCTACGTGTTCAACTTCAAGGTATTAATTCCTAACCACGAAGACTTCGTCGGCAGATTGTACGTCAAAGTCGACTATGCTTCGAATTATCTCTTTGTAAAAGTTGACGGTAAGGGTACTTACACGTCCGAATACGGATACGAAGTGACCGAAAACCTTGCAAAAGAGCTTCTTGAAAAGGGCTATGCCGAATACGACACGAACATCAGCCGCGTCGACGAGGAAACCTTCCTTGATTGGGTAACGGCAACCGTAGTCGACGAAAAGGGCAACGAAGTAACGGGCAAGCTTCCCGTAGGCACGTACAAAGTATTCTTCGGGCTTAACGAAAAAGCTGACGAAAAGTACAGTATCTACAAAGCAACCACGCGTTTTGTGAACCTTGAAGTAACCAAATACGTAATCGATATCGACTGGGGTAACGACGACAACCTCAAATACGAATACGACGGCAACGTTCATATGCCCGTCATCAAGGTTGAGGGAACCGTCCTTGACGATAGCTGCAAAGTATCGGACGGCGTTTACGCAATTACGGTCAACGGGGAAGTAGTTAAGGTCACCGTTACGGTGGACGGCGACTTCACCTCCGAGGGCGGACACAGCGTACTCGTTACTATCGACGGTGAAAACTTCTCGATAAGCGAAGATGATTCGCTCCGTTCGGTATCCATTATCGAGCCCACCAAGACGGTGGAAGTAGAAGTTCCCGGCAACGGCGAAGCAAAGAAAGGCTTGGAAACTTGGCAGCTCGGTTTGATTATAGGGGCGGCATTGCTTCTGTTACTACTCGTTATCATTCTGTTAATCGCACTTACTAAACGCAAACCCGTTGTTATGAACGACAGCGACGGCTTCTACGACGACGTAAGCGAGAGTGACCTTCAAGGCTAATTAAAGGAACACAACATTCTCCTCCTCCCCCGATAAAAAGGGGGAGGGTAGGGGAAATAAGTGAGGTATTAATTATGAAAAAAGCAAGAAAAGGTAAAGTAGGTATAATTATTGCACTTGCCGCGGCGATATCGTGCAGCTCTGCAATAGCAATTGCACAGCTTTGTTCAAAAGATTTCGGCGTTACGGAAACGGCTTATGCGGACGCGTCTTCGGGCGTGGCAACGCAAGCTTTAACCGCAGAGGAAACGGCTTCTCTGTGGAATTCTGCCGTGCAAAAAAGTATCAAGACGGGTAATGCTGTAACCGTCACGCTCGAAAACGACTGGACGGCGGCGGCAGACACTACGTACACAAAATCATTCGGTACGGGCGTCGGCTTCGACAGCGGCAGAATTTACGTTCCCGCGAGCGCGAAGATAGTCCTTGACCTTAACGGTAACACGATAAACCGTAACCTTACCTCGGCTATTGCAAACGGCGAAGTAATCTACGTTGACGGCGGTTCGCTTGAAATTACCGACTCATCCGTTAACGACGGCGTCGGCACTATTACCGGCGGTAAAAATACCGGCAACGGAGGCGGTATTTACGTTAATAACGGCGGTACTTTAACGCTGAGCAAAGGTTTAATATCTAACAACGTTGCAACCAGCGGCGGCGGCGTGTATAACGATACGGATTCAACGTTCACAATGAACGGCGGCGAAATCAGCGGCAACTTGGCAAACGGTGCCGGCGGTGGCGGTGTGTACGGTTACAGCGGCACATTCAATATGGACGGCGGTACAGTTTCTAACAACGCGTCAACGAATAATGGCGGTGGCGTGTACGGTTCCGGTACTAGCAGCAATAAATTTATCTTTACAATGACTGGCGGTAAGATAACCGAAAATGTGGCAACTAACGCCAATGCAAGTCGCGGCGGCGGTGGTGTAATTTTAGATTCTTATTGCACTTTCACTATGAACGGCGGGGAAATCAGCAACAATACGTCGGGTTATACTGGGGGCGGCGTGAGAGTTTATACTGATAGCACCTTCACGATGAGCGGCTCGGCAAAGATAAGCGGCAACACGGCAGTCTACGGCGGTGGTGTATACGTTTATTGCGGCACGTTCAATATGGACGGTGGAGAAATCAGCGGCAATACGTCAGCAAACGGCGGCGGTGTGGACGGTTACGGCACTAGCAGCAATTACTTTATCTTTACGATGACTGGCGGCAAGATAACTGATAATGAGGTAACTGCTACAAGTAGCGGTGGCGGCGGTGTAAGGTTGAGTAATTATAGCACGTTCACAATGGAAGGCGGCAAAATTTCCGGCAATACGTCGGCGGGTAACGGCGGCGGTCTATATTCCAATAATACTTCTTACAACAAGTTTATAATGAACGGTGGGGAAATCAGCGGCAACACGGCAGTCTACGGCGGTGGCGTGTACGCCTACGGAACCAGCAGCTCTCCCTTTACGTTTACAATGACTGGCGGCAAGATAACCGGCAATACTACAACCACAAGCGCCGGCGGCGGTGTATACGTAGGTAATTATAGCATGTTCACGATGAGCGGCTCGGCAGAGATAAGCGGCAACACGGCGGCGACTTCCGGCGGCGGTTTGTACTTTTCTGGTTATGCCACAACGGTCACAATGAACGGCGGTGAAATTTCCGGCAATACTGCAAAGAATGGCGGTGGCGGCGTTAGCAGTTCCGGGTCCAGTAGCTCTCCCGCTACCTTTACAATGACGGGCGGCAAGATAACCGGCAATTCTACGACCATGGCGAATGGCGGTAATACCACTTACTACGGCGGCGGTGGCGTACTTATAGGTAATTATATTACGTTCACAATGGAAGGCGGCGAAATCAGCAACAACACCTCAGCCAGTTACGGCGGCGGCGTAAGCGCTTATAATACGTATTCTGCAAAATTTATAATGGAAGGCGGCGAAATTTCCAGCAATACCGCAACGAATTCAGGCGGCGGCGTTTACGGTCACGGGTACGGCAGCAGTTATACCTTTAACTTTACGATGACCGGCGGCAAGATAACCGGCAACAAGACGACATCGACGAGTACCAGTTACTACGGCGGCGGTGTGTGCGTAGGTTCTTATAGCACCTTCACTATGGAAGACGGAGAAATTTCCGATAACACGACGGCGGGTAACGGCGGCGGTGTGTACTGTAACGGGTACAGCAGTAGCTATCCAAATACCTTTAAAATGACGGGCGGCAAGATAACCGGCAACACCACATCGTCTAACGGCGGCGGTTTATATTTAAATTCTTATAGCACCTCCACAATGGAAGACGGAGAAATTTCCGGCAACACCTCAGCTGGTAGCGGCGGCGGTGTGTATATCGCCAGCGGCACGTTTGAAATGAGCGGCTCAAAGATAAGCGGCAACACGGCAGCGACTTACGGCGGCGGTTTGTACTATGGTTCTAGCAATACATTCAAAATGACAGACAGTGAAATCAGCGGCAACACAGCAACCGCCAATTACGGCGGCGGCGTGTACTATACTTCCAGCTACACGTTCACGATGACAAACTCTAAAATCAACGACAACAAGTCGGGCAGCAGCGGCGGCGGCGTGTATTTCAGCAGCAGCCCTACGTTCAATATGACGGACAGTGAAATATGCGGCAACACGGCAGCGACTGCCGGCGGCGGCGTATATGCGAGCAGCAGTTTTAC
>CAMWME010000003.1 GCA_947175325.1 uncultured Clostridia bacterium
CGCGTATATCGTAGCCGTCGCTGCGCTCGGGCAAATTCAGCACTCCGCCCTCTCCCGTATATTTAAACAGCGTAGCCCCCTCTTCGCTTACAACGAATTTATAGTCGCCTTCGGTTACGATACTGCCGTTATCTCCCTCTTCCGTATGCACCACACCCGCGTAGTAAGCAACGTAGCCGTGCGCCGTTGAACCCGCAACCACTTCGAAGTTTGAAAGATTGTAAACTTCTATAAGGTTATAGCATTCCCAGAATGAGTTTTGACCTATACGTTCAACCGACGCAGGTATAACGAAACTTTCCAGCCCTTCACAACACCTAAACGCGTACTCGGATATTTCGGTGATATTAACGGTATTCCACTCCACTTCTTTGAGGGCTGTACAGCACTCGAAGACGCTCCGTCCGAAAACGACTTTTTCGCCCGTAAAGGTTATTTTCTCCAAACCGAGACAACTTATAAACGCCCCGTTTCCTATAGTCAAATCCTTGCAAGGGAAAGTTATTGTTTTAATATTGCTACAACTGATGAAAGCTTCATCACCGATTTCGGTAATAGCTTCGTGCAAAGTAACGCTTTGCAACCCGTCATAATAAGCAAAGGCGTTTGCGTTTATTTTAGTTACGCTTTCGGGGATAACCAAATCGGTCAAAAGCTCGCCGTCGATATAAAACTTAGTTCCGCCGTAAAAAGGATTACTACGGAATTCTATACTGCACCAATCCTCTATAGTGCCTTCGAAAATCAGCTTATCGCAAGTTGCGACTTCGGTGTGATAATTGTTATCTATTCCGCCTCCGAACACTCCGATATCGATAACTTTGATAGTTTTAGGCAAAGTAAGGCTTGAAAGGTGCATACCGAAGTAATACCCGCCACTGCAAGCGCCCATATGCTTATAGTGCTCGAACATGCGGTATCTTAACCCCATTACGGGCAATCCCTCGTAGGTTTCGGGAATTTTAACCTCGGTTTCTTTGTAACCCACTTCGGAAACCCAGTAGAACTCTCCACTGTTGTCAAGTGTATAATAAACTCCGTATTCGTTCCCGCTTATATCGTCTTCGGACGAGGAATTGCAAGAATTGCAGGATTCCATACAGCTTTTCTTGCACGACCACACGTACATGGTGGTAAAGCACGAAGAAAGCAAGAACACCGCTACTCCGCCGACCACTATTGCTAAAAGTTTTATAAAAAATTGCTTTTTGTTCATATTCAGCCTCGCTTATATTATAGCACTATATTTTTATTTTGCAAGTGTCGTAATAACAACGATTTGACTTTTAACTTTGTCCCGCATAAACGGCAATTTGTTTTATTATAAGACAAATTTTTTATTAGGCTATATTATAAAATAAAGTCATGCCGTTAAAAATCAACTTCAAAACCGTTCTCGTATACGCTGCTTTTTTAGCAGCTTTTATATTCTTAAACAGCGCCGTGCGGGGCGTGCCCTTTTCTTTGGGTCTGCTTTTTGCCGCCCTTTTGTGCGGGGCAAGCGTTATTGCAACGCCCGTACTTTTCGTGCTTTCTTCCATAGTCAGCTTGAATTTAATGGTGAGCCTAACGAGCCTTTTCGCGGGGCTTTTCCTCGGCGTTATAACTTTTTTATACCGCAGAACGGGCAGAAAAATCCGCTTCGAGGCGATAGCTTACTTAATAATCGCGCTTGCCCCCTACGTCGCGTTTGCGCCGTGGCTGGGCGGTGAGTTTATCCTTTCAAACGGCTACGCACTGCGCGGAATTGCCGCGGGCGTCATTATCGTATTTTGCTACTTCTGCCTTAAATCGGTCTACGCGCTATTATTTAGGTTGCAGCGGTGCCGACTTCGTGAGGACGAGCTCGTCTGCCTCGGCGTGGTCTACGCGGTGTGCGGTGTCGGGCTGTATTCTCTTTTCGGTCAAGCGTTTTATATCTGCTTTTGTGCGCTTATCATAGTTTTCTCGGTACGGCTTGCCCGCTCGCCCGCCGCAATTATCGTGGGATTAACCATTGCCCTTCCGTCCGCCGTGGTCAACCTCTCGCTGTTGCCGCTTACGGTGTTCGTGATAATAACCACGGTAGCACTACTTTTCAGCGGCGCGGGCCGGTTCGCCGCGGGCACGATAACCGCTGCAACTGCCGCGTATTATATGTACGCGGCGGGCTGTTTCAACTGTGCAATTCCGCTTATCGTGGTGTACGCGCTGCTCTTATTTTTGGCTTGTTTCGTCCCCTCGCTGTTGCGTGAAGAAAAGCTCGTCAATTTGAAACGGCGGTTGCTCGTTAAAGAGGTCTTGCCCGAAACCGCGGTGGTAAGAAGCCGTAGGCGCACGGGCGAAAAGCTTTACAGAATATCCGAAGTTTTCCGCGAAATCGAGTGCGCCTTTATTGCCCTTGACGACGAAACGGGCGAAGAAGCCGCGCGCGGGCGTATGCTTACCGAGCTGAAAGATAGGTGTTGCAAGAACTGCGAGCGGCACTCACGCTGTGAAAAGACGGGCGTTTACACGGGCTTTAAACGGCTTATCGACTCGGGCTGTATAAAGGGCAAAGTCAATTTAATAGATTTACCCTCCGAAATGACTTTGAATTGTGCCCGCCCCACCGAAGTTTTGAACGGGCTTAACGCGATACTCGCCGAATACCGCAGATTTATGACCGAAACCGAAAACGCCCGTTCGGGGCGCAAAATGCTTGCAGAGCAAGCGCACGGCGTTGCCGAGGTTATGAAGAGCTGTGCCGTGGATTTAAGCAAATCACAGAGCTTTTCGGGCGCCGCCGAGGGTGTGAAAAAGGCCCTATCCTCGCACGGAATTTCTTGCCCCGAGGTTTACATAGACGGCGACGAGGCGACCGAGCTTTGCGCGGTAATCCTCGGCAAAACCGACTTGAAGGCGATGACGGATATTATCTCCGCCACCCTAAAACGCAAGTTCGTTTTGAAGGACAAGATAACCTTTGACGAGGAAAAAAGCTGTTTAATCTTCACCGCCCCGCCACGCTACGACGCGGCTTTCGGCGTTGCGTGCGCCGTGAAAAGCGACGAAAAGGTTTCGGGCGATACGCACTCGGTAATAAGAATAAACGAGCACGCCTTTTTAATGGCTTTATCCGACGGAATGGGCAGCGGCGAATACGCGCGGAAAGTTTCCGAATCGGCAATATCCTTAATAGAGGCGTTTTACCGTGCCGAGATGCCCGCCGACACTATTTTAAAAACCATAAACAAGCTACTATCTTTTAACCGCGACGAGCGGTTCACTTGCATAGACATTGCCGCCGTAAACCTCGATACGGGCAGAGCCGACTTCGTAAAAATAGGCTCGCCCGCGGGCATAATCTTGCGCGCGGGCGAAATCAAAATTTTGGAAAGCAACTCTCTGCCGATGGGCATTTTAGAAAATTTGCGCCCCACCGTCTGCACCGAACTTTTAAAGGACGGCGATATCGTGATTTTTATGAGCGACGGAATAACCTCCGCCTTCCCCTCCGCAACCGACCTTTACGAATTTTTGCAAGATATGAAGCCATTGAACCCGCAGAGCTTAGCGGACAAAATTCTTGCGGGCGCGCTTGACAAAACCAACCATATAGTAACCGACGATATGACCGTCGTCTGTACCCGAATATTCGACAACACTTAAAAAGCCGCGCTCAAAGCGCGGCTTTTACTTTATCTGTTATATTCTTTGACCATCTTTCTCATAATGGCCGTATCGTAACGCGAAGGAATTTCTTTAAGCCTAAACTTCCAGTTGCCCGTTGCGACGGAAGGCGTGTTCATGCGCGACTCGTCGCCCATTCCCAATAAGTCTTGAATGGGCAATACTGCTAGGTTTGCCTTGGACGCAAGAACGCTTACGCACAGTGCGCGCGCCGCCTCCGCCCTCGTTTTGAAGGGGAATACGACGCCTTCGTCTTTAAGCGCGGCGCGAAGCCTTGACTTGAACACGAGGAACTGCGAATCGTTCATTCTCTTTAAAAGTCCCAAAGCGGTTGCGTTGTCGTGCGTGCCCGAGTAAACCACCGCGTTTTCTTGAATGTTTCTGGGAAGGTACGGGTTGTTCAATTTGCCGTCGAACGCAAACAGCATAATCTTCATACCGGGGTAGTCCGTTCTTTGGCGAAGCTTTTCAACGCCGTAATCAATGACGCCCAAGTCCTCCGCAATAACGGGCACGTTGCCCAGCTTCTTTCTGAGCTGTATAAAGAATTTAAGTCCGGGTCCTTGCTTCCACTCGCCCGTCTCCGCAGTTTCGGAATCGGCGGGAATGGAATAATATCTGTCAAACCCGCGGAAATGGTCTATACGCACTACGTCAACCATTTCGCGCATTTTTCTTATACGGTTAATCCACCACTCGTACCTTTCGCTTTCAAGTACGTCCCAGTTATAGACGGGGTTGCCCCAAAGCTGACCCGTGGGCGAGAAGTAATCGGGCGGTACGCCCGCAACCTCCGTCGGGTTCAAATCTTCGTCAAGGCAGAAAAGCTCGGGACGCGCCCAAACGTCGGCGGAATCGTACGCAACGTACAAGGGCAAATCGCCGATAATCTGTATGCCGAGGGAATTGACGTATTCTTTAAGTTTAAGCCACTGCTTTTTGAAAACGTATTGAACGAATATCCAGAAGCAGTAATCGCTTTTGTAATTAGCCTCTCTGAATTCCTTTATGGCTAAATTTTCGGCGTACTTATAGCTGTCGGGGAAATCTTTAAACGAGCCCGAGTAAATGTTCTTTAAGGACATAAACACGGCGTAATCGTCAAACTCACCGCTCTCTACGAACTTTACGAAGTCCTCGTCCGCTATATCGAAGCGGGCGTACGCAAGCCTTAAAATATTAAAGCGCGTATTGTAAAGCTCGCCGTAGTCAACCTCGCCTTCGGGCATCTCGCAGCTTGCAAGCTCCTCGTCGTCCAAAAGCCCCTCGTCCCTCAAAGCTTCAAGGTCGATAAAATAGGGGTTGCCCGAATTACAGCAAACCGACGAATACGGGCTGTCGCCGTAGCCCGTCTGTGCAAGGGGCAAAATCTGCCAGTACTTTACGTGTGCGCGCCTTAAAAAGTCTGCAAACGCATACGCTTCCTTTCCTATCGTGCCTATACCGTACTTGCCGGGAAGCGACGATATGTGGCAAAGTATACCCGCACCGCGTTGAATAAGATTTTCCATATTTTTCACCGTAGGTAAATTATTTTTTTATTTAAGTAACTTTTTTATTCTTTGTACAGCCTCTTTCGTAGCCTCTGCGCTGCCGAAAGCCGTCAAACGGAAATACCCTTCGCCGTTTCTTCCGAAGCCCGCGCCGGGGGTACCCACCACTTGCGCGTTATTCAAAAGATAATCGAAGAATTCCCAACTGCCCATACCTTGGGGGCATTTAAGCCATATGTAAGGGGAGTTTTTACCGCCCGTGTACCAAATGCCTAAGCTGTCCATACAGTCGGCGATAACTTTTGCGTTCTTCATATAGTACGAAAGATTTTTCTTGATTTCCTTCATACCTTGTTTCGTGAACACTGCCGCCGCGCCCTTCTGCACTACGTAAGGCACGCCGTTGAACTTGGTCGACTGACGGCGAAGCCACGCCTTGTTTGCGTTGAAGCCCTTCTTTTCAAGGGCCTTGGGAACTACGGTGTATCCGCAGCGCGTACCCGTAAAGCCCGCAATTTTCGAGAACGAGCAGAACTCGATAGCGCAAGTCTTTGCACCCTCTACTTGGAAGATAGAGCGGGCAAGCTCGCCGTCGGATACGAAGCACTCGTAAGCCGCGTCGTACAAAATTACAGCGTTTTTTTCGTTAGCGTAGTCAACCCACTCTTTAAGCTGAGCCTTGGTGTACGCCGCGCCCGTGGGGTTGTTGGGCGAGCAGATATAAATTATATCCGCGTCCACCGAATAATCGGGCATGGGGAGAAATCCGTTTTCTTCCGTGGCGTCTGCAAAAATAACCGACCTTCCCGCCATAAGGTTTGTATCCACGTAAACGGGGTAAACGGGGTCGGGCACCAAAACGACGTTATCCTTAGAGAAAATATCGAGGATATTTCCGAGGTCGGATTTGGCGCCGTCGGATACGAAAATTTCGTCCAAGTCAAGCTCCACTCCGCTTTCCTTGTAATAGCTTTGAATACTCTCCCTCAAAAAGCCGTAGCCCTCGTAAGGGCCGTAGCCCTTGAAGGTTTCTTGGCTGGCCATATCGTCAACCGCGCCGTGCATTGCCTTGATGACTTCGGGCACGAGGGGCAAGGTTACGTCGCCTATGCCGAGCTTTATAACCTTTTTATCGGGGTTCGCCTTAGTAAAAGCCGCAACTCTGTTTGCAACTTCCGCAAACAGATAGCTGTCTGCAACGTTATTAAAATTCTTATTGAAATTCATATTTACCTTACTTTTTGTTTTTGTAGAGTACCGCGTATTTTATAAACTCTCTGAACACGGGGTGCGCGCTTTGAGGGCGGGATTTAAACTCGGGGTGGTACTGCACGCCCACGTAGAAATCGTTTGCGGGCACTTCAACCGCCTCCACGAGCTGTCCGTCAAGCGAGGTAGACGAAATTACCATACCCGCCTTTTCGATTTCCGCGCGGAAGTCGTTGTTGAACTCGTATCTGTGGCGGTGGCGTTCGGAAATGACTTCCGCGCCGTAAGCCTCTTTCAAAAGCTTACCCGTAACCTTACAGTCGGACGCGCCGAGGCGCATAGTTCCGCCCACCTTCACGCCGTGCTGGTCGGGGATAAGGTCGATAACGCAGTGCTTTGACTGCGGGTTAAACTCGGACGAGTTCGCGTCCTTGTAACCCAAAACGTTTCTCGCGTACTCGATAACCGCGGTCTGCATACCAAGACATATGCCGAGATAAGGAATATTGTTCTCACGCGCGTACTTTGCGGCAAGAATTTTACCTTCAACCCCGCGGTTGCCAAAGCCTCCGGGAACCAAAATTCCGTCAACGCCGCCGAAAAGCTTTTCAAGGTTGCCGCTTTCTATTTCTTCGGTGTCTATCCAGCTTATTTCAACCTTCGCCGCGTTCTCGTAGCCCGCATGCGCCAACGCCTCCGCAACCGACAAATACGCGTCGTGAAGCTGAACGTACTTTCCGCAAAGCGCAATTTTAACCGTCTTATCGCGGGCGGCTATGCGCTGCAACATTTTATTCCACTCGGTCAAATCAATTTCGCGCGGGTCAAGCTTTAACCGCTTGCAAACGAGCTCCGAAAAGTTGCTTTTTTCAAGCATTATGGGGCACTCGTACAGAACGGGTAAAGTCATATTTTCTATACAGCACTCGGGCTCGACGTTGCAGAACATTGCAATTTTCGCCTTTACGTCCTCGGGCATAGGGCTGTCAACGCGGGTGATAATTATATCGGGGTTGATGCCCATACCCCTAAGCTCTTTAACGGAGTGCTGAGTAGGCTTCGATTTAAACTCTTCCGAGCCCGAAATATAGGGCACCAAGGTTACGTGAATGAAACAGCAGTTATCTCTGCCCACTTCCCTTGCTACTTGGCGGATAGCCTCGATAAACGGTTGACTTTCTATATCGCCGATAGTTCCGCCTATCTCGGTTATAACCACGTCCGCGGAGGTAGTTTTGCCTACGTTGTAAATAAAGGTTTTAATCTCGTTAGTAACGTGCGGAATAACTTGTACGGTCTGTCCCAGGTACACGCCGTTACGCTCTTTGTTTAAAACGTTCCAGTAAACCTTTCCCGTGGTGAGGTTCGAGTATTTATTTAAATTTTCGTCGATGAACCTTTCGTAGTGTCCCAAATCGAGGTCGGTTTCCGCGCCGTCGTCGGTAACGAAAACCTCGCCGTGCTGATAGGGGCTCATCGTGCCGGGGTCGATATTAATGTACGGGTCAAGCTTCTGCGAAGCCACCTTGTAGCCTCTGCACTTCAAAAGCCTTCCGAGCGACGCGGCAGTAATGCCTTTGCCCAAGCCGGAAACGACCCCGCCCGTAACGAAAATGTACTTTGTCATAAGTTCTCCCTCACAAAAATCTCGGCTATTCTGCGCCTTGCGATTTTTCGTGATTTTAGGGCTTCTCGCCCTCTTTGCACAATCTTTAAGCGCACACCAATATATAATTGTGCAAATTCACCTCGGTAAGCTCGCTTCGCGACAAATTGGGTGCGCTACACAAAAAGCGTGGTTTTTGCTTGCGCCGTTTATTATTTTTGTAATTCGTAAAAATATTTATATTTTTATAATATTCTTAATTGTACCATACCCCCGCGCCAAAAAGCAAGACTTGGGGGATAAATTTATAAATCTATTTCGCCCGTAAAGACGAGGGTCGCGCCGCCCGTCATGTACGTCGTTTCGTCGGTATAAAGAATTTTCAAATCCCCGCCCAAAAGGTGAACGGTAATTTCTTCGCCCTTTTCGCAAAGTCCGTTTAAAACCGCGGCAACCGCCGTGGCGCACGCGCCCGTACCGCAAGCAAGCGTTTCACCGCTTCCCCTCTCCCATACGCGCATCTTTAATTCGTTCTTGCCGACAACCTTTACGAACTCGGTGTTAATCCTTTCGGGGAAGGCGGGGTGATTTTCAAACTTCTTGCCCACCTTTTCCAAATCGAGCCCGTCGGGGTCTTTAAACACGATACAGTGCGGGTTGCCCATAGATACGAGGGTAACTTTATACTCCTCTCCGTCCACGGTCAAAGGCGCGCCGACTACGCTTGCGCCCTTAAAGGTCGAAGGGATTTTCTCGCCGTCCAAAATAGCCGCGCCCATATCGACTTTTGCGCTTGCAACCTTGCCCTCTTTATCGAGGGTAAATTCAAGCGGTTTTATGCCCGAAAGGGTTTCTATGCGGCAAGTCGTGCCCTTAACGTAGCCCAAATCGTGTGCAAGCTTGCCGACGCAGCGTACGCCGTTTCCGCACATCTTGCCTTCCGAACCGTCGGCGTTGAACATTCTCATTTTGCAGTCGGCAATTTTCGAGGAGCATAAAAGGATTATTCCGTCCCCGCCTATCCCGAAGTGTCTGTCCGAAAGCTTAACCGCCACCTCTTCGGGGTTTTTAAGCTCACCCTTCATACAGTCAAAGTAGATATAGTCGTTGCCGATACCGTGCATTTTATAAAATCTCATATGCCAATTATACTATCATTTGCCCGCTATCGCAACAAAAATTGAAATTAAAGTTGACAAATCGCGCGTTTAGCCGCAAAATAAAAGAAAAAAGTTTAAAGGAGAAAGGGCGTGCCCGATAAGCAAAGCGAACAACTGAATAAGCTTTTATCGGGCTTAGCGCGCGGCGAGCCCGACTACCTTGACGGTATTTATCTTTTCATTGGTAAAAGAATGTTTGCCGTCGCAACGAGTATGGTCGGACGGAACGACGCCGAGGACGTGGTTCACGATTCCTTAATTAAAATTGCCCGATTTGCACATAAATACAAGCAAGACGACAACCCCGCCGCTTGGATACTTAAAATCGTGCGGAACACCGCCCTTGACCTTATTAAAAGGAAAAAGGCGCACCCCGCCGCCTCCACCGAGGAATTTTTCTCGCTTGCTTCCTCCGACTACGCGCCCGACAAGCGCGACGACGCGATTATGCTTGAACAAGCTATGAAAAAGCTTGCCCCCGACGAGATGCGGGCAATTTACTTAAAATATTACGTGGATATGACCGTGCGCGAGATTGCGGCAGAAATGAAGATAAGCAAGTCCGCGGCGGATAGGTTAATACAAAAAGCTGAAGAAAATTTAAAATTTGCACTTTCGGCGGGACGAAACTGAAAGTAAAATCGTTGTAGATAAGAATGAAAGACAAACGGCTTGAAGAACAATTTAAGGGATACTTCGAGGGTGTTGAAATCCCCGAGCTCCCGAATAATATAGTTGCCGACGCTAAGAAGTCGGTTAAACGGCGCGACATAAGGTTGCCGAGGTTTGCAAAAATTGCCTCGATAGCAGCCTCCTTCGTGCTGGTCTTTGCCGTTGCCGCCGTACTTATTGCGCGTGCCGATTTCACGGTAGTACAGCCCGAGGGCGGAAACCAATCGGGTTCTGCGGGCGCACCGCCTACCGCCTCCACTTACACCGCTGACGCTTTGCTTGACCCCATTGATAAAGACGTCTACGCACTTTCCACAGACGACGAGAATTATAAGTCTTTGAAATTCTTGAAAACGCTTGCATACAAGCCAAACGCCGAAGTTACCGAAATGCAAACTTACAGCTTTAAGGACAGCGGCGAGATAGCGCACGTCTACGCGGAAGTAACCCTTATTTCGGGCGCAAGGTACGACGCAACCGTCTACGTAGAGTTTACGGAAGAAACCTTTGACGAGCTGAAAGACTATTCAAGCTTCAAGACGGGCACTTACCGCGGTCTTTCCTACCGCCTTGAAACGGTTTATCCCGAAGACGAAGAACCCGTAAACAAGCTTTACGTTGAAAAGGACGGCGTTAAATATTACTTCAATATACAATCCTCGGACGAAAACTCGTATATAAAATGCCTTGAACTGCTTTTGCAAAAATAATTTTTCAAAAAGCGGGACAAAGCTTTAAGCCGTTTCGTTGTAATTACAGAAAAACCGAACGAGGTGGAAAAAATGAAAAAGAAATTTGTATTAACGGCAGTATCATTAATGGGCGCGGCTTGCATAGGCTTTTGCGCTTGTAGCGCGGCCGGCGACGGCTGGGGCGGCGAAGGCGGTTGGAACGACGCGTCCGCCGCATACCCCGAAATTGCGGGCGGCAACTACGACTATAACTCGATAATAGAAAACGGCTTTAAAACGACGGATAAGGAAGCCTCCTCTTACTTCTCGCTTGACAGAAACACGGCTACCTACTCCTTGGTAAGGCGGCAGATTAATTCAAACCGCACTATCGCGCCCGACAGCGTAAGAATCGAAGAAATGATTAACTACTTCGGCTACGACTTCGACGCGCCCACGGATAAGGCGGTTGCGGTATCTTCCTACCTTGCACCTTGCCCTTGGAACGAAGAAAATATGCTTATGCTTGCGGGCGTTAAAACCAAGGAATATAACTTGAGCACCGAGGCTTGCAACTACGTGTTCCTCATCGACGTATCCGGCTCTATGGGCGGCAACGACAGAATTGAGCTTGCGAAAAGGGGCATTGAAAAGCTCGTAAACAATTTGGGCGATAACGACGTGATATCGCTAGTAACCTACGCAAGCGGAGTTAAAACCCATTTCACCGGCAAGGAATGCACGGCAGACGGCAAGAAAGATATTATCAAAGCAATAAAAGGGCTTAAAGCGAGCGGCGCAACGAACGGCGGCGACGGACTTAAAAGAGCTTACGACGCGGCTGAAAGCAATTATAGAACGGACGGCAACAACCGCGTTATACTTATCTCCGACGGCGACTTCAACGTAGGAATGTCCTCGCAAAACGAGCTGAAAGAGTTCATACAAGACAAAGCCGAAAAAAGCGGCGTTTACCTCTCCGTCTTGGGCGTAGGCTTGGGCAACACCCGCGACAGCATTTTGGAAACGCTTGCAACCTGCGGCAACGGCAACTATGCATATCTTGATAACGATTTAGAGGCTGAAAAGGTTTTGGTCAACGAGCTTGGCGGCACCTTAAAGACGGTTGCAAAGGACGCGAAAGCCGGCGTAACCTTCGATAAGGATACGGTTGAAAAGTACAGACTTATCGGCTACGACACGAAGATACTTTCGGAAGACGAGTTCAACAGCTCCAAAACGGACGCGGGCGAAATAGGCAGCAACCTCTGCGTTGCCGCGCTGTACGAAATCAAGCTTAAAGAATTTGATATGCCCGCCGAAGTGGGCGCAGACGCTAAGCTTGCGGATATTGAAATCAAATATAAGGACGTGCAAACCAACGTTGAATTGAACGACAGCGTTAAATCGGAAGTTTATCTTAACGCCTCCTTCAACGATACCGACGATTTCAAATTCATAAGTTGCGTTGCGGAGTTCGGCCTTCTCCTCCGTCAGTCGCAGTACGGCGGCACCGCAAGCTTCGAAAACCTTACCGAAAGACTTAGCAGCTTATCCGCCTACACAAGCAAAGACCCCTTGAAAAACGAGTTCGTAGAATTAGTCGGCAAAGCCTCCGAAAACCCCATCTACTCCCCCAAAAAGTAAGGTAATAATATGGCGGCGCAATACGATAAAAGAATACTTTGGGCTGTGTTAGGTCCCGTTTGCGGGGTGCTTTGTATAGGTTTAATAACCACAATCGTCTGCTTAGTATTAATGTTTGGACCTACCTCTCAATCTCAAAGAAACGAGATGACGGAATATTACCGTAACAGCGAGTATTTAACCATTTACGGAAAGATAAGCGGTTACCGTTCCTTTGACAGAGAAGCAATTTTCAATTTTGAATTGGACGAAGATTGCATCAACTCACTGACAGAAGAACAACTCAAGTCATTCGACGAAACTTGGATATCGGTAGCTTCTGCAAGATACGAGTTCCCCACTAACTGTGAAAAGGTTTTACGCGACAACGGATTTTTCGACTTAATGAAAACCGACGAGCGCGGATACCTTTATTCGGAAGAAACGGTTACGATAATCGTAAACCACACCTCTTGGTATCACGAGGATACTCCTTACGCCGTGGGGCTTAGCGTCGGCGACACCGTGTACCTTGACTTCGAAACGGGCAAAGAACTGCTAATCGACTACATTCAACACGATATGTATTAAAAACAAAATAAGCCGCTTGCGAGAATTCCGCAAGCGGCTTTTATTTAAACTATTCGTCCATATCAATGCAAGCTTCGCGCTCCGCACCGACCGAAACGTACTTAATCTTGCACTCGCAAAGCTTTTCCAAGAGGTGAATGTAATCGAGCGCCTCTTTGGGCAAGTCCGACTTTTTTCTGCACTTCGTCGTGTCGCAGTGCCAGCCCTTCACCTTTTCGAATACGGGCTTGCAGTCGTCCAAAACGTCGGTGAATGGGAACTCGTCGATTACCTTGCCGTTCAAAAGATAGTGCGTGCAGATTTCGATTTCTTCGTAACCGTCAAGCACGTCCAATTTGGTAAGCGCAATTTCGTCCGCCCCTTGACAGCGTATGCCGTAGCGGGAAGCCACCACGTCAAAGGGTCCTACCCTTCTCGGTCTGCCCGTTGCCGCACCGTACTCGCCGCCGAGCTCACGAAGCTTTTCCGCCTTTTCTCCGAAGTATTCGCAAGTGAAAGGTCCCGCGCCCACACAGCTTGAATAAGCCTTCATAATGCCGATAGAGTTATCTAACTTCAAATTAGGCACGCCCGCGCCGATAGGTGCGTACGCCGCAATGGTCGACGACGACGAGGTATAAGGCACGATGCCGAAGTCAATGTCGCGCAACGCACCGAGCTGAGCCTCGAACATAATATTCTTGCCTTGCTTGTTCGCCGCGTTAAGGTACAAGCCCGTGTCGCAAACGTACTCCGCAAGGGGCTTGCCGTAGGTTTCGAAGTACTCAATCATTTCGTCGACGGTGATAGGGTCAAAGCCGTAGGCTTTAATGGTCATATTCTTCCACGCAACGATGTCGGGCAAACGCTTGTATAAAAGCGCGGTGTTTAAAAGCTCGCCCATTCTGAACGCCTTCTTCATATACTTGTCGGCGTAGATAGGCGCGATGCCGCGGCGGGTCGAGCCGTATGGCTTGCCCGTTGCCTTAGTAAGCCTATCCTCTTCCATAATATCTTGCAACACGTTGTAGGGCATTGTGATTACGGCTTTATCGCTTATCTTCAAGTTCGCGGGGGTTATCTTAATACCGCCCTCTCTCAGCTTTGCGATTTCTCCGCAGAGGTGCTTTATGTCTATAACCATTCCCGGTCCCAAAACATTAACGACATCATCACGAAGAATACCCGACGGCAGAAGATTTAGAATAAATCTTCCCTTTTCGTTAATTACGGTATGCCCCGCATTATTTCCGCCTTGATAGCGGCAGACGATATCGAACTTTTCGGAGAGAAGGTCAACCATTCTTCCCTTGCCTTCGTCGCCCCAATTTATACCGCATATGCTAGTTAACATAATACTTCACCTTTGCTTTTTATTACGCTATATATTATAAATCAACCCGCCCGCATAGTCAATAAAAAAGCGCGGATTTACACCCGCGCAATTAATTTAAATTTCTACCCGAAGTAGAATAAATCTTCAAACTTTTCGTCCAGTGCAATACATAAAATAAGCGCAAGCTTAGCCGTAGGACTGAACTGCCCCGTTTCTATGCTGGATATAGTATTTCGGGATACGCCCACCAATTTTGCAAGCCCGTCTTGGGAAAGGTTTTGCCTCACCCTTGCTTCCTTTATGCGGTTTTTTAATACGAGCTTATCGTTCTTATCACCCATTTACAAAGCCACCCCGCAAAGCTCTAATATCCATACAACGATTAGGATAACGACGCAAATTGCCATAATTATTCCGCCCACCAACATAAACTTACGGAATTTATTTCCCTTAATTCCGAGGAAGATAACGTAAGCCGCCATTAGTGAACCTATAACGATATATAACGCCAGCGGTACTTCCACGTCGAAAATCATTGACAGCCCCATTACCAGACACGCAACTATCGCACAGACCGATACGGCAATCCTTGCCGCCCACTTTTCACCGCTCTTTTGCATTTCGTCGCCGTTCTTGTTTTCTTCACGGCTCTTTGCAAGTATTTCTTCCTTCGTCAAAGCGTTCGTTTTTTCTTCGACCTCTTCCGTTTCAACTAAATTTTCTTTTTCTTCCATAATTTTCCCTCCTTTGCCAAGTTTTGTTTGCAAGATTATAATAACACTGCCAAGTTTTCTTGTCAACAAATTATACACAAATTTTTAAAAAATTTTTTCAAACAAAATAACCGCCGAGGTTGTTCGGCGGTTTAAATTACTTTTTCTTATTTGATTTGGGTTTTTGGGGCTTGGCTTTTACCGGCTTGGGTTGCTTGACCTTTGCGGGCTTGGCTGGTTTGGCGGGCTTTTGCGCCGCCGGTTTAGCGGGCTTTGCGGGTTGCACCGGCTTTTGCGCGGGCTTTGCGCCCTTGCTCGCGTCGGCCACCGCAAGCTGCTTTTGCGCCTTTTGAAGCTTCTTTTTCTTTTCAAGCTTCTTCAAGGTTTCCATGTCAATTTCTTGCTGAATTATAAGCGACTTGCCCTTCGGCTGTGAAATAACGCCCTTTTGGATAAGCGATTTTTGCTTTAACTCCACGAGCGCCGAACGGAATCTTTCGGTTACGCCCGTCTGCAACACCTCCACGCCCTTATGGAACATTTTTCTGAAAAAGTTGAAAATAACGGGGCGGTTGCGGTACATTTCGTATTCGAGCTGCTGAACGTAGTAGTGCATTCTTGCAAGCCTTTCGGTGGATACGTCGCCGTCGGCAAAGAAGTTATCAATGTCCGCACAAGTCTTGGTGCAGTTACGCATACACTCCTTTGCACTGTTACAGTCCTTAATAATGGGGCTTACCAAGGGATAGAACGCGATAATCAGCGCCAAATATTCTTGGGTGTTTTCTTTAAGGAAAATCATTCCCACGAACAGTGCAACGACCGCCATCAAGAAGAAGAAATATATGTAGAAAATTCTGCTCAATAGGTACTTGTTCGTCGCCGCGTTGATACGGCAAATGTACATATAACTGTAATCGTCCGATATATCGTCGGGAACGTCTATTTTGTACTTTTCCTCAACCTCTTGCGCCTTGGATAAGCCCTTGCGGATTGCAAGCTCGTTCAAGTCGTTGGTCATTTCCCTATCGTACTCTATCTTGGAGAACGGCGAGCCCGTAACGCCCGTTTCGTATAATTGCAGAGAATGTATCCCCACGTCCTTGTGCTTGGTTAAAAAGGAAGTAACGCACTCGGTAACTATGGACAGCGCAAACGAAACTATCGAGCAAATTAAGTTGTATTCCGATTTGACTTGCGGAATAAACGACAGCACGACGGGCACTATCGCAAGGATATACAAAACGACCTTAATCGCTTTCAGCTCTCTGAAAATGCGGTTAGAGGCGTAATGAAATTTTGCGTGTTTATTCTGTCCGCATCTTTCGTTGACCTTATTCACTTTCAACCTCCGCCTTTGCTTTATCTTGCTTGCCGACTATGGAATACATATATTCCATAAGCTCTTTCTCGTCGTCCGTTTCGCACTCGAAGATTATGCCCTCGCCCGCGTGCAGAACGGTTTCGCCGTCCGCAACGGTTTGGGTACCGTCCTCTTTAATTACGCCGACCACGAGCCCGTTAGTGGGCCAAACTATCTTCCTTACCTTCGCGCCGTCCGCTTTGGAGTTTAGCATAACTTTAAGCTCCAAGCGCACCTTTTGAACCTTAGCGTACAGCTTTTCGTCGGCAATGTACTGCTCCAAATTCTTCTCGTAAATGGCCTCGGTCTTAAACAGCATACCGATAAGGTAACCGATAGTTACGCCCAAAAGCGCGGGCAAGAAATTGACGAACTGCCCCGTAAGCTCAAACACCATAACCATACCGGTTATGGGCGCTTTGACTATACAAGTGAAGAACGCCGCCATGCAGATTATTATAAGGTAGTCGCCGAATTTCGGGTCCATTCCGCCCATTTGGAATAAAATTGACAAAATCGCGCCCAAGCCCGCACCGACTGCAAGCATAGGAATGAACACGCCGCAAGGCACGCCGCAGCCCATAGTCATAACCGCGGTGATAAAGCGGATAACTACGATAATTATAAGGCTTGCGATAAGCCCGATACCGAATACCGAAATCCCGCTTATCTCGCCCGTCCCTTTCGTAGAAAGGGCCTCGATAAAGGAGTGTCCGCCGCCCGTTGAATAAAGGGTAATAAGCCCGAACGCGCCCGCAAGCACGAAGGGAATAATATACTTACCTACTCCCTTTAAAAACTTAATCTTTTTAAACAGCTTTTTCGAAGCGAACACGAGGTAATAGAACCCCACGCCCGCAAGCGAAACAATGATTGCGGCAAGCGCAACCCACAAGAAGAATATGAGGTCGGAACCGCTAAAACCGATATGCGCGAACTCAAAGCCTTCAAAAGCAAAGCCCACGCCGAAGCCCAGCGCGGGGCGAATGGCGTTGCGCGTAACAACCGCGGTTACGACGCTTATTGCCGCACAAATGAACACTTGTGGCGAGAACGAGCGGAACGCCTCTTCCAAAGCGAACACCACGCCCGTTATGGGTGCGTTAAAGGCAACTGCAAGACCCGCCGAAGAACCGCTTGCAATCTGCAATCTTTTAACCATTTGGTTGCGCCTTAAAAGCGTACCCGTAGCAGAGCCGCAGCAACCGCCTATTTCCAAAGAGGGTCCTTCCGCGCCCGCGGGGTAGCCCATTAAAACGCACGCCAAAGACGCCGCAAACATAGAGGTAAGCGTTATATACCACTTAAAGCGAACGACGCCGCGCGCCGCCCCCTCTATCTGCGGAATGCCGCTTCCGCGTATCATGGGTACGAGCTTAACGAGGGTGCCTATAACCAGCGCGCCCGCCGCAAGCCCAACGAACAAAAGCGGAATAAATGCGGGGTTTCCCAAAAGCATTGAGTAAAGCTTTTCCGAAGTCCCCTCGCCCAGCGACATTAAAATATTATAGAAGGTTACGACGACGCCCGCAAAAAGTCCCGTCAACACGGACATTATAACCATATTGAGGGCGTTATCCCACACCAATCTCGAATATTTTTTCATACTCAATCATTATAACATACCCGTAATAAAATGTCATTAAAAAAAGCCCCCCTTTTTCAAAGGGGACTTTTTATTATTTTACACTGTATAACAAGTCAAAATAGGTCGGATAAGGCCAGAAGTCTGACGAAACCATCGTTTCCATTTCGTCGACTAACGCCCTCACCTCCTCCATATCGGGGATAATTATATGCGCCATTGCTTGCGAGGCTTCCAAAATTTCAGACTTATCTACGGCTTTCAAATCGTTTTCAAGTTTTTGTGCCGCCGCACTCGCCTTGTCGTTTAACTCGGAAAGTCGGGCTATTAAGCTCTTTTCGGTTTCGCAAGGGATATTGTCGCCCACCGCCTTTTTTGCCGCTAAGTTTTGGCAGAGGTCTGCAACGAAGTCAGACACGGCGGGGATAATATCGCGCTTTGCCATTTCAAGCATAGTCAACGCCTCGATATTGATTATCTTGATATAGTTTTCGAGGCGGATATCCGCACGCGCCTTCGCCTCCTCCCTCGTGTAAACGCCTTGGCGAACGAAAACTTCGATATTCTTATCCTCGTACAAAACGGGCGTTGCGTCGGCGGTGTTCTTGTGGTTTAAAAGTCCGCGCTTGTTTGCCTCCGGCTCCCATTCGGGGCCGTACCCGTCAAGGTTGAAAATTATGCGGTAGTGCGCTTTAAGCTCGCGCTTTATTATCGCTTCCGCCGCCTTTTCGATATCCTTTTTCCCTTCAAGCTCGTCGGCAAACTGCCCGAACGCGTCGGCAACTATCGTGTTCAAGGTTATATTTGCGTCGGCAACGTTTGCTTGCGAGCCGAGCATTCTGAACTCGAACTTGTTGCCCGTAAAGGCAAACGGCGAGGTTCTGTTTCTGTCCGTCGCGTCCTTGGGGAAAATGGGGCTTTCGGGTACTCCGATTGACCCCTCCGCCGCCACGTTTGCAATATAATTTTCACCCTTTACTATGCTGTCCACAAGCGCGCCCAGCTGGTCGCCGAGATACACCGAAACTATTGCGGGCGGAGCCTCGTCCGCGCCGAGTCTGTGGTCGTTGCCCGCAGACGCAACCGCCGCGCGAAGTACGCCTTGATAGTCGTCAACGGCTTTGATAACCGCAGTTAAAACGAGCTTGAAAAGGGTGTTGCTTTCGGGATTTTCGCCCCCTTCCAAAAGGTTTAACCCCGTGTCGGTCGATATGGACCAGTTGTTGTGCTTGCCGCTTCCGTTGATGCCCTTAAAGGGTTTTTCGTGCAAAAGGCACGCAAGCCCGTGCTTGTGCGCGACCTTCTTCATAAGCTCCATAGTGAGCATATTGTTATCAACGGCAACGTTGGTTATGGAGTACACGGGTGCAAGCTCGTGCTGGGCGGGTGCCACCTCGTTATGCTTGGTTTTGGATAATACGCCGTAGCTCCACAGCTGTTCGTCCAAATCGCGCATATACTCCGCGATGGTCGTTTTAAGCACGCCGAAGTAGTGGTCCTCTAATTCTTGCCCCCTTGCTACGGGCGCGCCGAAAAGAGTTCTGCCCGTCAAGACCAAGTCCTTACGCTTTAAATATCCCTCCTCGGAAATAAGGAAGTATTCTTGCTCGGGTCCCGTCTGACAGCAAACTTTTTTACAAGTTATGCCGAAACACTTCAAAAGCCTTTTGCCTTGCTTGTCGATTGCGGTCATTGAGCGCAAAAGGGGCGATTTTTTATCGAGGGTTTCACCCGTGTATGATACGAAAACCGTGGGTATGTAAAGGGTGCCCTCCTTCACGAACGCGGGCGAGGTAGGGTCCCACGCGGTATAGCCGCGCGCCATATAGGTCGCACGCGAGCCGCCCGAAGGAAAACTTGACGCGTCCGATTCGCCGATAATAAGGCTTTTACCCGTAAGGCGCATAATAACCTTGTCGCCCTCGGGCTCGATAAAACTGTCGTGTTTTTCGGCGGTTAGCCCCGTAAGGGGCTGAAACCAGTGCGTGTAATGGGTCGCGCCCTTGGATACCGCCCACTTTTTCATAGCCGAAGCCACCGCACCCGCGATAGATACGTCAAGCTGTTTGCCCGCCTCGATAGTTTCCCGCAAAGCCTTGTAAACCTCGCTTGGCAAGGTCTCTTTTTGAACCGAGTCGTTAAACACGTTTTCGCCGAACGTTTCGGGTAAACCCATATAATACTCCTAAAATATGTTTCAGTTAAATTATATTATTTTATTCTTTTTTTCGTTTATATTTTACTTGTCGTCGTCCCCGCCCCTGTCCTCGAAATTGGCGGGCTTTATAAGGTGGCTGTTCTTTATATCGTTTTTCATTTCTTCGGGCTCGGCGGCGATAATCCCGCGCTGCAATTTGTCGTAGCCGTGTTTTTTTCGTATCTCGTCAACGCACCGCTCCACCGCTTCAAGCTTTTTGTAGTTGCCCGAGCTTTCGTCAATGGTAATCTGCGAAATGCCGTTATCAAAGCCCGAAACGGTTACGCCCATAGACCGCACCTTGAAAGGCGGCTTGACGTTCGCCTTAAACAGCTCGAAGGCGTGCTTTGCAATCTCACTGCAAAGTACGGTGTGGCGCACCTTCTTCTGCACCGAAAAGTCGGTTAAATTATCGAACCGCACCCAAAGATGCACCGTATCCGCCGTGCCTTGCCCCGCCTCCCTAAGGCGCGCGGCAACGCTTTCGGACAAAACGTACAAAAGCCTTTCTATGCGGGTAATATCGGTTATATCCTCGCGGTAGGTGCAAGAGTTGCCTATGGACTTATACTCGCGTTTGTCGTCCATATGCTTAACCTCGTCCTCGTCCTCACCGCGGGCGTAGCGAAGTAGCGTTTCCCCGAACTTGCCGAAAATCCTTTTAATCATATCGTCGTCGGCTTCGGCTAACTTGCCTATGGTGTTAAGCCCCATACCGCGCAGCTTTTCCTTCGTCGCCTTGCCAACGAAAAGCAAGTCCTCTACGGGCAACGGGTTTATAACCGACTTAAAATTCAGCTGTGAAATAACCGAAGTGCCGTCGGGCTTTTTTAGGTCGGACCCCAGCTTTGCAAACGCCTTGTTAAACGACACCCCGCACGAAACGGTCAAATTCAATTCTTTTTTTACGGTGGTGCGGATAGTATCGCCCAAAAATCTGAGGTACTCGTCCGTGAAGTGCTTTTCGCCGTCAACGGTAATAAACTTATTTTCAAACGGCGGAAAAATTAAGGTCGAGTGCGTCAAGTCCAGCCAGCACTCGTCAATGCCGTAGCTTTCGATTAGGTCGGTGTACCGCGCGTAAATGGCTTTGACCTTGCGCGAGTACTTCATATACTCGTCGAAGTGCGGCGGCACAATTACTATATCGGGGCACTTCTTTTGGGCTTGCCAAATAGTGTCCCCCGTCTTAACGCCGTACCTTTTAGCCATTTCGCACTTTGCAAGTACTATCCCCTTCCGCTCTTCCTTACTTCCGCAAACCGCCAAGGGCTTGCCTAAAAGCTCGGGGTGAAGCTTCCTTTCCACCGACGCGTAAAAATTATTAAGGTCTGAATGTATTACTATGCGTTCCATATGTAACTTACTTCGTAAGTTCTTTGCAGACTTTATCCAGCACTTCAAAATAATTTTTGAAGGTTTTCGAGCAAACTTCGGCGTTTTCAATCTCTATGCCGCCCGAACGCAGTCCCGTAACCGCAAACGCCATTGCAACGCGGTGGTCGCCGAAGGTTTTAACCAAAGCGGGCTTAGGCTGGGCGGGGTAAATTTTAACGCCGTCCTCCCGCTCTTCGCACTTCACGCCCATTGCGGTAAGGTTCGCAACGATTGCCGCAATTCTGTCGCACTCTTGCTTGCGTATATGCGCCACCCCGCAAATTTCGGTGGGATTTTTAAGATAGGGCGCAACCGCAGCAAGGGTCAAGGCTTGGTCGGAAAATTCGTGCATATCCGCCTTTCCGCCGTCGAACTTTTCCAAAAGTTTTATAAACTTCAAGTCCCCTTGCATACTGTGGGGCATAACTCCGCCAACGGAAATTTGCGTACCCAAAATTTTATTGATTGCGTAGAAGTAGCACGCCGCCGAAATATCGGGCTCGATATCGTACTTTTTCGCCGAGTAGCTCCCGCAAACGACGTACTCGCCCTTGCCTTCCTCCACGGTCAGCCCGAACGACCACATCATATCCAAAGTCATATTCACGTAGTCAAGCCCGTGCGTGCCGTTCACTTTAATTTTGAGAGGCTTGCCCGCGCACGCCGCCGAAATCAAAAGCGCGGATAAAAACTGACTGCTCTTAGTTATATCAACCGTAACCTCGTCAGTAGGCGTTGAAGTGCCCTCTATCGTAAACGGATAACAGTTTTCTTCGCCGTGGAAGGTGAATTTTGCTCCCAAGCCTTTAAGCGAAGCTATAAGGGGCGCAACGGGGCGCGCCCTCATTTGTTCGGAACAATCCAAATAGAACTTGCCGTCTTGAAAAGCCAAAAAGGCGGGTAAGAACCTTGCCGCCGTGCCCGCACTGCCGACGTTGATTTTGCCTTCTTTTTTGTCAAGCTTGCCGCCGCAGCCCGTAATTTTAACGGCCGTACCGTGCACCTCTACGGCAAACCCCAAATCTTTAAGGCAATTCAAAAAAGTTTGGCAGTCGTCCGAAAACTGCGCGTTAAAAAGCGTGCTCGTCCCCTCGGCAACAGCCGCCAAAAGCATCGCCCGCGCCGTGATACTTTTCGACCCGGGCACGCTAACCGTAACTTTGTTTTTATTGGTCTTTCCGTAAATGTTTTTTACTTTGTAATTCATTTTCTTCTTCTTAAAATATCCCCACTGCTAAGTTCGTAAGGGCAATTAATTTTGTAAATTTTTTGAACGAGCTTGCAATCTTGAACTTCTTCGCCGTCCGCAAAAGCCTTTTCAACCGTGAACGGTTTGCCGAAGTTATCAGTCGGGCTTAACACTTCCAACCTATCGCCCACCTTGAACCGCCCGCGCATCTCAACCTCTGCAAAACCCTTGCCTCCCGCAACCACGTTCGCAATATAGTCGCAGTCGCCCTTGGTTTGGCTGTCGGTGTAGTTCACCGTCTTTTCGTTTTCGCCCAAGGTGTACGCCGTGGTATAGTCGCGGTGCGCGGCAGTCAAAAGCTCGCGCTCTACAACTTCGTCGTAGCCCCCGTCCATACAGCGGCGGTAAGCGTTTATAACCGTTGCAAGGTAGTACTCGGACTTCATTCTGCCCTCTATCTTAAACGAGCACACGCCCGCCCTTTCAAGCTTATCGAGGTGCGCCGACATATTCAAGTCCTTCGAATTCAAAATGTAAGTGCCCCGCTCGTCCTCCTCGGTATCCAAAAAGCCGCTGTCCGACTTTTCGTCCGATTTGCGGATTTGGTACTTCCAGCGGCACGCTTGAACGCACTCGCCGCGGTTGCTTTCTCTGCCCGCAAGGTAGTTGGATAAAAGGCACCTACCCGAGTACGAAATGCACATTGCGCCGTGGACGAAAACTTCAAGCTCCATATCGGGCACGAAGGAATGAATTTCTTCTATTTCCGCAATAGAGAGTTCACGGGCAAGCACCGCGCGGGTTGCGCCTTGCTCGCGCCAAAATTTAACGGCGTATTTGTTCGTTAAATTCGCTTGCGTAGAGATATGTATAGGAAGCTTGGGCGCCGCCTTTTTAGCCGCGTAAAAAACTCCGCTGTCCGAAATTATCGCCGCGTCCGCGCCCACGCTTTGAAGGTACGCAAAGTAATCTTCCATCAACGCCATATCCGCGTTTTTTGCAAAGATATTTGCGGTAACGTAAATTTTCTTGCCCATTTTATGGGCAAGGTTAACCGCCTCCGCCATTTCTTCGCGCGTGAAGTTATCGGCAAACGACCTTAAAGAAAAGTCTTTTCCGCCGATATAAGCCGCGTCCGCGCCGAAGTAAAGCGCGGTTTTCAGTTTTGAAAAGTTGCCCGCCGGGGCTAATAATTCTACTTTCATTTTTTCACACTTATTGCTATTCCGTTACCCGCGTCTAAAACCGTCGTGTAAAGTTCTTTATCGTTCGTTACTGCGGTGATATATTCTTTGATATGCTCAACCAGCATTTTGCGCTTTTTTGGCACCTCTTCCTCGCCCGTGATATAGCCGAACAACAGCACGTCGTCAGCAACCAGCACGCCCCCCGACTTTAAAAGCTTTTTAAGGCGGGGCAAGTACTTTATATACTGTACCTTCGCGCTGTCCAAAAATATAAAGTCGAAGGCGTTTTCGGGCAAGCCTTCAATAACCTCGCCAGCGTCGCCCAAAATTGCCGTAACCCTATCCGCAAGGTCAAGGCTTTTGAAATTTTCAACCGCCGCTTTATAAAAATTTTCGTCGCGTTCAACCGTGGTCAAATGCGCGCCCGTGCAAGTTTTAAGCATCACCGCACCCGACACGCCCACCGCCGTGCCAAGCTCCAAAATATTTTGCGGTTTTATCGTAGATAAAAAAGTCTGCAAAAAGCACAGCGTTTCGTCGTCGGAAACGGGTATTTCCGCCTTAAACGCGTTTTGCCGCAGTACTTGAATTTCTTCACCTATCTGCGGCTTATTGAAGGGCGCGGTTTTGGTTGCCCGCTCGCCATTCTCGGTATTCTTATGTGCGTAATCAAACTCCGTCATAATTCCATTACAACCGGAACAATCATAGGCGATTGTTTCGTCTTTTTCTGCAAGTAATTTCTAAGCGAGCGCCTAATCGCCTTTTTCAGCTCGTCAACGCCGCTTCGGGAAATATTAACGCTGTCTATGGCGCGGTGTATAACCTCGCGGATTTCCTTGTCGTAGTCGCGGTGGAAATCGAATACGAACCCGCGCGAAGTGATAGCCGGCTCGCCCACTACCTCGCCGCCGCTGACCGCAACGGAAACGATAAACAAGCCTTCCTCGGAAAGCTGACGCCTATCCTCAATGACGAGGCTTTGGTTTTCGTCCTCTATTCCCTCGCCGTCGATAAGGCGTGAGCCGGCGTGCACGCTGCCCGCCTTCTTCATACCCTTCGAAGAAATTTCTATTAAATCGCCTATCTCGGGGATAATAATTCTGCTTTCGGGAAGCCCCAGCTCTTCGGCAAGTTGCGCGTGCTTTTTCAAGTGTCTGTATTCGCCGTGCACGGGAATAAAGAAGCGCGGCTTTAAAAGGCTGTGCATAATCTTGTGCTCTTCGCGGCAAGCGTGCCCCGAAACGTGCACGTTTTCAAGGCTTTCGTAAACTACGCTTGCGCCCAGCTTGTAAAGGTTGTTTATAACCCTATAAACAAGTTTTTCGTTGCCGGGGATAGGCGACGCCGAAATAATTACCGTGTCGTTTTCACCGACGGTTACGAACTGGTTTTCGCCGTTTGCCATACGCGTAAGCGCACTCATCGGCTCGCCTTGACTGCCCGTAGAAACCACGACGATTTCGCTGTCAAGCATATTCTTGATTTTCGTTACGTCGACGAGGACGTTGTCGGGGATAGTTATTTCACCTATCTTTTCCGCCGCCTCAACAACGTTGAGCATACTTCTGCCCGACAGCGCAACCTTGCGCCCGTACTTTACGGCAAGGTCGATAATCTGTTGAAGCCGATGCACGTTTGAGGCAAAGGTCGCAACGATAATTCTTCTTTTAAGGTTTTCCGAAAACAGCCTATCCAAAGTCGAGCCCACTACCGTTTCGCTCATAGTGTAGCCTGCGCGCTCGATGTTGGTGCTTTCGCCCATATATAAGAGCACGCCCGACGAACCTATCTCGCTAATGGTTTTCAAATCAATAGGCTCGCCCGCGACGGGGGTCAAGTCGATTTTATAGTCGCCGCTGTGGAAGATAACGCCTTGCGGAGTGGAAATTGCAAACGCCAAAGACCCCGCGATAGAGTGGTTTACGTTGATGGTGCGTATCTTGAAACAGCCGAGCTGTATCGTCTGATTAGGCGTAACCGTAATTTCCTTAACGTCGTTTAAACGGTGCTCTCTAAGCTTGCTGTCCACGAGGGCAAGCGTAAGCTTGGTGCCGATAACGGGCACTTTAAGCTCCTTTAAAAGATAGGGTACGCCGCCGATGTGGTCCTCGTGCCCGTGGGTCAAAATAAGCCCCCTCACCTTTTTCGAGTTTTCCAAAAGGTACGATAAATCGGGTACGATAAGGTCAATTCCGGGCGTTTCCTCGGTGGGAAAAATCGCGCCCGCGTCGATTAAAATTATATCGTCGCCGCACTCCAAGGCGGTCATATTTTTGCCTATTTCGCCAACGCCGCCGAGGAAGATAATCTTAACGGGCTTGCCGCCCGACTTGCCGCCGCGCTTGCCTTTAAATTCCGCGTTATTCTGCCCGCCGTTTTTGGGCTGTTTTTGTTTGGGTTGTTTATTTTCTTTGAACTGTTTAGGTTGTCCGCTTTTAGCGCCGTTCTTCGCGCTTTCGTTTAATTTTCTTTTGTCAGCCTTCTTGGCGGGCTTTGCCGCCGCGTCTGCGCCGCCATTACGGTTGGGTCGGCGCCGCTGTAACCTCGTTGAAGGTTTTACTTTTTCGTTTTCCAAGTTCTAACTCCGATATTTTTGTTCAATTAATTATGTACTTTTTTAAGCTTGATTAAACCGCATAACCAAGCCCGTCAAAAACGCAGAGATGCAAGCAAGACAAGGAAAGTGCGGATTTGCCGACGGGAGTTTACTAAGCGTAAATGACCAAGGCAAAACGCAAGCTTGACACAGTATTGCGCCGCATATATGCGTTTTAAATTAAAACGGGGGGTTGACTTGTTTCAACCCCCGCGTGTATATCTCTTCTATTAGTCTTTGTTTACGTCCTTAACGAGTCCGTCTTCGATAAGCTCTTCCATCGTCTCGTAAGGATACATTGCCGCGTAGTCACGCTCGGGCACGTTCCTCTTGATACCGTCGCGCTTTTCAAGCATAAGGTCAACGAGCCTTACCGCCTTCTTAACGCCGCGGGGGCTCTTAATCTTAATCATCGTAGGCGTGCCGTGCAACGACTTGTTGTTGGATACGTCTTTTTGGTGATATACGGAATACTCGATTTCCTTCGGGTCGATAGCCATATACAGAACGAGTGTCTTACCACGGATTTTGAAGCGCGCAATAGTTTCTCTGCCCTTGTGGAAACGCTCAGCACCCCACGCGATGTTAGAGTTTACTTTACGATAGCTCAAAAGCGCGTTTCTTACTTTACCGTAATAGGTCTTGGTTTCGTCCGAGCTTTGGATAATTCTTGCAATGAAGCTACGGTTGTAGCGCATCATGTTAAGGAAGTCAACGCCGTTTTCGTCTTCTTCGTCGCCGTCGTTATCGTCGTCATCGTCGTCGTCAGAATCTTTTGCTGCTACGACGACTACCGGCGTCGGGGGGGTTACCTCGACGACCTCGGGAACGGGCTCCTCTTCAACGACTTCCTCTACAACCTCTTCTTCAACGGGTTCTTCGATTTGCTCGATTACGTCGGTTACCGTTACGAGTTCTTCCTCGGGCTCCTCAACGACTTCTTCTTCAACGACCTCTTCAACGGGTTCTTCGTACTCTTCAACTTCCTCGGTGGGAGCGACGATTACGTTCTGAACTACTTCAAGGTTTTGGATAAGCTCTTTAAGCTCTGCAATTTCGTTATCAATAGCGTTAAAGCGTTCTTCGTTCGTCTGATAAACTTTCTCGCTTACGCTGTCTGACATTCTGTCAACGCCGTCTTCGTCGATAACGATTTCGTAATCGCTGTCTTGCTGCGCTTCGATAAGCCTCGTCGCAACGGCGTTGGTAATTTCTTCGCTGTCAACGGTAACGGTAGGCATTGCGTTTATAATCTGCTCTGCCACCTTATCCGCGATTTCGTCGGTGTCAAATTCGGGAAGGTAGTTTGAAAGCGCCGCAGCGGCTTTATCCGCAATAGCGTCCTCGTTGACGCCGGCAACGGTAATCTTCTCACTGATGCGCGCCGCCATCTCGTCGTAGTCGGGTTCTTCAACCTCTTCTTCGACGCTAGCCTCGCTAAGCTTTTCGGCAACCGCGGTTGCAATTGCGTCGTAGTCAAGTCTTTCGATAATCTCTTTGGAAATGGATTCGCAGCCCTCGTCGTCAACTATAATCTCGAAGTCCTCGGGCTTTAACGAGCCGACCTTCAAAGCGATAGCGTCGGCAAGCTCGTCTTCGTTAATCTCTGCACGGATAGGTGCGTCCGAATAGGTTGCCGCCGTGTAGTTCTGCACTTCGGGGATTTCGATTTGCTGTGCAACCTTTGCCGCAAGATAGTCGTAATCAATTTCGCCGGCGGGCATTGTGCCGAGCTTATCTGCAACGAGGTCCGCAATGGTTTCGCTGTCAACTTCCGCAGTAATTTCGGGAACAACGATTTGCTCCGCCACCTTCGACGCGATGTAGTCGGGTGAAACGTATTCTTGCGCGGGCAGACGGGAAGCAATCTTGTCTGCGAGATATTCGTAATCTATTGCGCGGTCTGCAACGGATACGTTGACGGGCAACGCCGAAGCCGCCGCAACCTCTTGCACGGGCATACGCTGTGCAAGTTTGTCTGCAAGCAAATCGTAATCAATAGCTTGCACGGGCGCAACGTCTTGAACGGGCAAGCGGGCAATCAGCTTATCAACGAGCAAGTCGTAGTCAATATCTTGCTGCGCCGTATAAACGCGTGCACCCTCTTGTACGGGAGCGGCTGCGGGAGCGGGCACGCCCTCTCCGTTCGATAAAATATCGTTAAGCTCTTTCACCTTATCGGCAAGCGCGTTGAAAATGCTTTCACTCTGCATCGCGATAAGTCTGAACTCTTGCTTTAACGCTTCGTAGTCGGTTTGTATTGCTGCTTGCAGTTCGCGCCCTTGATGGATTACGAAATTAATTTCGTCCCTTGCACCGGCAATCTGCTCCAAAGCAGTATTCATTCTGCTGTTGGAAATTTTAGATTGGTTAAGGGCTTCTTCCTGCTTAGCGGATAAGTCACGCTGCCTTTGCAGTATTAGGTCTGCTTTCTTCGGCGTTTGCACGTTTTTGTTATCTGCCATATTTACACCTCGTATGAGTAATTTTTCTGAAATTCATTACCTTTTTAAGGTAACCCTATACTTAGTTTACACCCTTTTTTGCAAAAAGTAAAATTAATAACACTATTTTTTTCATTTATTTTCACTTTTTTTTGCGTTATTTAAGGCATATTCGGGGGGTAATCGCATTTCCGCCCCCTTCCGCGCCCCCGCTTACCGCCTCCGTTTTTGTTAGGTTTTAACACTTTTAACGCCCTTGCGAGCCCGTTTTTGCCCGTTTTTTAACAAAAATCCGCCCGCTTTTTCAAAAATTTGCGGTTTGGATAATATTTCCACTTGACAAAATGACCGTTTACCCGCTAAACTTGTATAATATACAGGTTTAGCGGGTAAACCGCCGCTAAGGAGAACTTTATGGGGCTTGAAAACTTTCCGGATATATTAAAGGAACTAATTATTGAAAACCTTGCAAACCTCACCGAAGTCAGCGACGAGCTGGGCTGCGGCGAGTCCACTTTAAGCCGCTACACGACGGGCAAGGCGCTGCCCACGCTTGAAATGACGGTGCGGCTTGCGGACTATTTCAGCGTAACTTCGGACTACCTTTTGGGACTGAACGAGGAAAACACGGCAAGCAGATTCAAGCGCTGCCCGCCCTTTTCGAAGCGGTTTGACGAAGTACTTAAATACTTTCATATTTCAAGATACAAGCTTCAACAGATGACGGGAATAGCGGAGTCGGTTATGCGCTACTGGGTGCAAGGCAAGACCGAGCCGACCATACCCAGCGTCGTCAAGATAGCCGAGGCCTTGGGCTGTACCGTGGACTTCCTACTTGGCAGAAAAAAATAAAAAGCCCGTATAAAAGGCACCCGACTTTCCCATAATAATAGAAAAAGGCGGAGGCTTTTTATGGGCAAAAAGAAAAACAAAATACAAAGACTGACCGAAGAACAGTACTACGCTTACATTGCGGGGCTTAAAGACGACGGCGTAAACGACGCGGCTTTGTTTGACGCTAACGGGGATATGTTAATCCCCTCCCCCTTCGATAACGAAGATTAATAAAATAGTTGACGGCGGAGCAAAATTGCTCCGCCGTCATATTTTCCGCAAACTCATCACCCGCGCCCACTCAGCGCAACTAACGCCCGTTGCTACTATAATATATGGAATGGGTAATTAATTTGTGAAAACCGCAAGTATTTTACAATATTATGCAGATAACTCCGCCCTTGCCTTCATTGACAATTTTTGTGATGGCCTTACGCATCTTGTTCTTTGTATGGTCTTGCATAGAGCCGACTTTGCCCGCCAAACCTTCCTTCACCATACCGCGAAGCGACTTGCCGAACACGTTGGTATCCCACATCGTGTCGGGGTTGGTTTCAAAGCCGTTCATCATACCTTGAACTATACTCTCACTCTGCGCCGCACTTCCCATAATGGGGCTGACTTCGCCCGTTACGTCGATTTTAACTATATGATAGCTCGGCGCGGTAGCACGCAGCTTAATGCCCACGCTTCCGCCTTGACGGACGAGTTTAGGCGCCTCTAAGCTCATATCCTCGTCGTCGGGGTGAACTATGCCGTAGCCGTTGATTTTAGCGCACTCCAACGCGTCCTTAATCTTATCATACCCGCGCTTTGCCTCAGAGGTCCCGCGAATATAGCGCATAAGCGTGAACTCGTCGCAAATCTCGTCGCCCGCAATCTCGGACAGCATATCGTAGAAAATGCCGTCTTGCACGTACGCGGTAACCTTCGCCTTGCCGTCCGCAAGGTTCAAGGACACCGAAGGCTCGCCCTTCCAGAACTTGCAGTCTTTTAACATATCGTCGAAAGCCGTGCAGTCCTTCATTTTATTTACGGCAGACGCAGCCGCCTTAATCCTTTCCAAAAGCTCGCAAAGCGCAGAACTTTCTTGGGGCAAGAAGCGCATCCAGTCGGGAATATCCACGTCAAAGCCCGTTACGGGGAACTCGAAAAGAACCGCTTTCAATACGTTCAACAGCCCCGCTGCGTCCAGCTTTTCACAGTTAGCCGCAATGACAGCAACGCCGTACTTCTTTTCAAGGTCGTCGCGAAGCTTTTTCGCCGCCGCCTTTTCGGGGTCGACGCAGTTCAAAACTATAACGAAGGGCTTACCCAGCTCTTGCAGCCTTGCAACCGTGCGCTCCTCCGCATTGATATAGCCCGAGCGGGGAATATCCGCGATAGAGCCGTCGGTCGTAACCAAAACGCCTATCGTTGAATGCTCCGAAATAACCTTTTCGGTGCCGAGCTCCGCCGCCTCCGCAAAAGGTAAGGGCTTATCTGACCACGGCGTATTAACGAGGCGGGGTTTGCCGTCCTCCTCGAACCCGTGCGCGCCCTTGGTTATAAAGCCCACGCAGTCGGCAAACCTTACGTTTGCAACCGCGTTTTCGATTTTGACCTTAACCGCCTTAGCCGGAACGAACTTCGGCTCGGTAGTCATAATTGATTTGCCCGATGCGGACTGTGGCAATTCGTCCACCATAACAGCCTTGTCGTTGCCGTTCTCCACGTTGGGAATGACTAACTCCGTCATAAACTTCTTTATAAGTGTGGACTTACCCGTCCTTACGGGTCCTACCACTCCGATATAAATATCTCCGCCGCTACGACCGGCGATGTCCTCGTAAACGTTATAATCCAGCATATCCGCCTCCGCAAAATCTATGTGTAAATAACTTATTTACGGATTTTCCTTTTTAGAACGGATTTTTTATTTTTCGTTTTTTAAAATCAAAGCAATGTCGGAAAGCGTTCGTTTGATTTTGCTAATCTCGTTTAAAGCCCGCTCAACCCTTTCTTCTTTAAGCGGCGCCGCCTCTTCCCAATACTTACAGTCTTTACGCGGCGTAAAAATTCTATTAACGTAGCATCTTCTTATAGCGCTTTTACAGCAATGTCCCCCTACCTTTGCCAGTCGGACATTGCATATTACGTAATGAGATACGTAGTGTTTACAATTCTCGCAAGTCTTTTCGTTCGTTTCCATAAAATATTTCCTCTTAATGCAAGATTAACATATATTATGCGAAATATGTTGCAACTACGAAAAATTCATAGTTGTTTTTTTAGACGAATAATTTAAAAAGCCGCCCGCGGGAACCCCGCGGGCGGCTTTTACTTTATAAATAATCCTAACCATATCGTCATTGCGAGGCTTGCCGAAGCAATCCAGACGTTTAATTTACTTTATCAGTTCATTATATAAATCTTCCCAATTTGGGTTCATAGTTTCTATTAACTTTAACTTTGCTTTACGCGACCCGCCTTTTATTTGTTTTTCACGCCGGATTGCATCGGTAATATCCGTGTACGTTTCATAATAACCGAGTTTATCTATATTATATTTTTTAGTAAACCCTTCCACCGTTTTGCTTTTATGCTCCCAAACGCGACGAATTAAATTATTCGTTACGCCCGTATACAGCGTCCCGTTTCTGAAATTAAACATTATGTACACGTAAGAAACGTACTCTTTCATATTTTTTCTCTTCTGGATTGCTTCGCTCCGCTCGCAATGACGAGGCGGGCGTTTTACTTTATCACTTTGTCCCGCGCAATGACGGTGCGGCGTTTATCCTATACTTTGGCAAAAAGAAGATTTCTTATGCGCTCGCGCGCCAAAACGTCTTCTTCGGAAAACGGCTCAGATTCATCATCATCGTTATCGTACCATATCCATTTTGAACAATACTGCGCGAACCACTGTAACTCACTTAACCCCATATACGACAAAGATATACATGTATAATAATCTTTGCTCGTATCACCTACGTACAGCCTTGAACCGTCGGGCTGCACTTCTTTCGTGCAAGCTTTTTCAAACTTGCCGTCAATAATGCGCCACATATCCGCGAGGTCGTATATGCCGTCTGTTTTTACTTTCTGCTCGTCAAGCTGAATTAACATTTTCATCATACAGATGCGCCTCAAAAATGCGTATTAACGTTTATTTTTCCTTAATTACGTCGTCGATAAACGCGTTCATTTCGCCCTTGGTTTTGAAGTTTGCCAAAAAGCTTAAATTGCCCATACACCCCGAAAGCGCGTCGGGAACTTGCCAAATCTGCTTTACGTTGTCCTTATACTTGTCCGCAATCTCTTGCTCGGTATAAAGGAAAGGCTTGCCGCGTCTTCTGCCCGCATAGGCACAATAGAACTTCTCTTGCGGGGCAACCGTAGTTTTGCCGTAAGCTATCATATCCGCCCAAATCTTGTACACGTCGGTGCTGTTTGCGTAGTTCATCATATCGGGCGAGCAGCCGCCCGCGGGGCGCATGTTGACTTCAAGCGCAACCACCTCACCCTTCTTGCCGATATGCTGGTCCTTGGAAAGGCGGAAAAACTCGAAGTGAACGAATCTGTTCTTAACGCCGAACGCCTTCAAGGTCTTTCTGCCCGCCTCGCGCACGTCGGGCAACGGGTTGTTCAGATAATAGTAACAGCTGTTGTCGTTGGAGTTTACTATATCCATCAAATCGCCCATCTCCACGAGCCCCGTTTCGAAAATGGGGTTGCCCTCTCCGTCCACTATCGCGTCGTAAGAGTTGACTATCGCGTCAAGGTATTCCTCCATTATATAGCCTTGCGGCTTTTTGCTTAAAAAGGCTTTCAGCTCCTCGTCGTTTTTAAGCTTATAGGTCGCCTCCGCGCCCACGCCGTTATCGGGCTTGACTATTACGGGATAACCGACCTCGGCTATAAACTTTTTACAGCCCGCAAGGTTTTTAACGAGGTAGTGCCTTGCAACCTTAATGCCCGCCTTTTTATAGTACTTTTTCATTTCGGACTTGTACTTCACCTTTTTCATATCCTCGGTGTGGAAGCCCGTAGTGATATTGAACTCGGTTCTTAAAAGCGCGTCGCGTTCAAGCCAGTACTCGTTGTTGCTTTCAAGATAATCTATCTTGCCGTACTTGAAGGTAAACAAGGCAACCGCGCGGAAAACCTCTTCGTAGTTTTCAAGGCTGTTTACTTTGTAGTATTCGTTCAAAGAATTTTTCAGCTCGAACAAAAGGTTGTCGTAAGGGCAGTCGCCGATGCCCAAAACGTTAAAGCCGTTGTTTTTAAGCTCGCGGCAAAACTTCCAATAGTTTGCGGGAAAGTTGGGTGAAATGAAAATGAAATTCTTCATAATATGTACTTCCTTATTAATTTTCGGGGTCAAAGCCTAATGCGCTCATAAAAAACGGGATTTGCTGTTCCCATGATGCCTCACAATGAGTACCGCCGGGCACAACGCGCGCCGTTACGTTTACGCCTTGCTCTATTAAATAGGCGCAAGTGTCCGCAAAAACTTTGCGCTGTTTGGGGTGGTTTTTAAACTCTTCACTGCCGTAGTCGGTGTAAAGAACGGTATCCTTGCCGAGCTTGCCTTCCTTTAAAAACGGCGGTATCTCTCCGTCCGCAACCCAAAGGCTCGGCGAAAGCGCCGCCCCGCGTGAAAAGTATTTATTATACTTTGCAAGGGCGAACAAGGTCATAAGCCCGCCCATCGAGCTGCCGCCTATCGCCGTGTGCTCGCGGTCGGGGTTGGTGGCAAAGTTTTCGTCAATGAACGGCTTAAACTTTTTAACAAGCCAGTCCATATACTTCTTGCCTTTCGCCTTAATCTTGCCGAACTCGTCGTCCTCAAAGCTTATGGGCGTGTATTCTTCAAGTCTGCCGTTGCCCTCTTGGTTGCACTCCACCGCCGCAATTATTATCTGCGTGTTGGTGTAATCCAAATAATCGGCAAGCCCCCAGCTTTTGCCGTAGGTCGCCTCGTTATCGTCAAAAAGATTGTGCCCGTCGAACATATACATAACGGGGTACTCCCCGTCCTCGTCGTAGTCCACGGGAAGGTAGATATAAGCCTTGCGCTCCTTTTTTTTAGTAAGCGAAGGTATTGTTATAGTCCAACTCTCAACCATTTAATTCGTCCGTAATAAATTCTAAGATGTCGCTTTCAACTTGCTCTTTGCAGTAGTCGTTTAAAATCTCGTGGCGGCTGTCGTCGTAAAGGGTGATAGAAACGTCCTTAACGCCCGCCTTATGGAACTTGTTGCAAGCTTTTATAACGCCCTTGCCGTAATCGCCCACGGGGTCCATATCGCCCGCAACGAAGTACACGGGCAAATCCTTGGGTACGGCGTTAATAACCTTTTTGGAACAAGCTTGTTTAATTATAGAAAACAGAATATAGTATCCGTTGTTTGTAAAGTCGAAGCCGCACAAATCGTCCTTTTCGTAATTGTCTACGTTGGCAGGGTCTTTTGAAAGCCAGTCGTTACCGGTGCGGTTGGGCTTGAACTTTTTATTGTACGAGCCGAAAGCAAGTTTTTTAATAAGCTTGCTTCTGTTGCGCCAACCGCAGAAAGCGGCGTTTAATTTTACCATAAACAGCGCAACGTTCAAAGTCGCATTCGATTTAAAGCCGCTGCCCATTATAATCGCGCCCTTGAATTCGCTGCCGTAAAGCGAGATATATTTGCGGCAGAAGAACGAACCCATACTGTGCCCCAAAACGAACCAAGGAAGTTCGCCCGTATCCTTTTGCACCGTAAGTTTAAGCTCGTGGATATCTTCAACCACGATTGAATAGTCGCGTTGGTCGTTGAAGTAGCCCAAATCCTCTTCGGACTTCACCGACTGCCCGTGCCCCAAATGGTCGTCTGCACATACGATAAAGCCGTTCTTATTTAAAAACTCTGCAAAGGGCGCGTATCTTTCGGCGTACTCGCACATACCGTGGATAATCTGCACCACGGCTTTTGCCTCGCCCTCGGGCTTCCACAAGCACGCATGAATAGTGTTCTTCCCGTCTTTGGAAGGATAAAATATATCTTGCATAATAACTCCTTATTTGTCTTTCTTTTTCTCGCCGCGGATAAGCTTGCCTATGCCCCTAAACGCTTTGCCGCCGAAAATATCAACGAGCCCGCTTGCGCGTCTGCTTCCGAACTTTGCAAACTGCGCCGCCGTCCTTAAAGTTACGTAGCGCATAGTGCCGTTTGCCGTGGGGTTGTTCTTAGTTATAGCAAACGCTATTCGTGTGGCAAGCCGCCCAAGCGCCCCGCGGGAATTTTTAAGCTCGGAAAAGGGCGTCGTAAAGTCGGCGATGACCCGCCCCTTTTTATTGCGGTGAATAACGTATTCCTTAGCGCACACGCTTTCGCTGTCTGCGGCGGGAACTTCTTCCACACCGTCAAGTTCTATTTCACTGCAAAGCCATAAATCTTCCGAGGACGCGCCGATATAAATTTTATATGTGCCGCCGACGGTAACCCACTTGCCGCTACCCGTATCGAACGAACGGAACGAGTACTCGTCAAAAGGGATTTGAACCCTTGCTCCTTCGCCCGCCTTTAAAAAGACTTTTGCAAAGCCCTTTAACTGAAGCTTAGGCGAGTGCGCGTTTTCTGGGTATTCGATATATAGCTGAGCCGCCTCCGCTCCGTCGAAATTGCCCTCGTTTTTGATAAAAAACGATAAAAAATCGGGCATTTTTGAAGATTTCAAATATCCGATTTGTGCATCTGAATATCCGAATTGTGTATACGATAGTCCGAAACCGAACGGATACTTCGCGCCCGTAAGCCCGCGGTAACCCACGCGCATACCCTCTTTATATTCGCAAGCGTATGCGTTATCCGTAAAATATTTCGTGCTTGGTAAATCTTCAAGTTTATGCGGAAATGTCTCCGAAAGCTTCCCGGAAGGGCAAATTTCGCCGAAAATAAGCCTTTTTACGGCTTTTGCGCCCCCTTGACCGTTCAAGCCCGCAAGCAAAAGCGCGTGTAAGCCCTCGTCCCAGTCGGTTTCAACCGCGCCCCCGCACGATAAAACCGCAACGATTTTTTTGCCGGTACTCTTTAAAGCGGATAAAAGTTCAATCTGATTTTCCGCAAGACGAATATTTTCACGGTCAACGCCCTCCGCCTCGCCCGCGGAAATACCCACGGCGCAAATAATAATATCGGCGTTTTGTGCAAGTTTTAACGCTTTTTTAATAAGATTTTTGCTCTTTTTGCCCTTTTGGTTGTAGCCGCGCTCAAACCCGACGAAGTTTTCTTCGTTTTCAAAGCACTGCAAAAGCGTCGCAACTTGCGTCGGATTTACCTTGGACGAGCCGCCGCCTTGCACCGCGTTTTGCGCTATATCGCCTATAAGCGCATATTTTTCGCTTTTATTTAACGGCAATACGCCGTCGTTTTTCAATAATACGGCGCACTCCTCCGCGCACCTCTCTGCAAAGGCGGCGTTCTTTTCAAAGTCGCACTCAGCAACAATTTTCGTACCGTTAAGCTTGTCCGAAAGGTTAATTATTCTTTCGGCGCAGAGGTCAAGCTCGTCTTTCGTAAGCTCGCCCAATTTGATTGAGTCCAAAAGCTCCTTTTCGGAAAATTTGCAAAGCGGCATTTCCAAGTCCGCGCCCGCCTTAACTGCGTCAACGCGGTTATATGTTCCGCCCCAATCGGAAATTACTATGCCGTCGTGCCCCCACTCTCCGCGGAGTACTTCGGATAAAAGCCACTTGTTTTCGTTACAATAAACTCCGTTAAGGCGGTTATAAGCCGTCATCACAGCGGCGGGCTTTGCACCCTTTACCGCGATTTCAAAGGGCGTAAGATAGATTTCACGCAAGGTGCGCGCGTCCACAGCCGAGTCGTACACCGTGCGCCCCAGCTCTTTATTGTTGGCGGCAAAGTGCTTTACGCACGCGCCCACGCCGTTTGACTGCACACCAGAAATATATTCGCGACCCATAACACCGCTTAGATAGGGATCCTCGGAAAAGTACTCGAAGTTTCTTCCGTTTAAGGGGTTTCTTTTGATATTGATTGCGGGGGCCAAAAGAATATTAACGCCGAAGTGCGCCGCCTCCGCGCCCAAGGCAACGCCCACGCCGTTAACGAGCTCGGTATTAAACGAGCAAGCAAGCGCGGAGTGCGCGGGAAAGCAAGTTGAAGCCTTGGAGGCGTTTAGCCCCATACTGTCGGTTTTGCCGTCTTGCACTCTAAGCCCCGACGGCCCGTCAGAGAAGGTTATACTTTCTATCCCCGCCTCTTTATAATCTTGGGTTTGCCAGAACGATTTGCCCGAAAGAAGTCGGGCTTTTTCAGATAAACTTAACTTTTGAATTTTGCCGTTCATAAACGATTTCGATTATATCACGATTTAACTTAATTTTCAACGATTATAAGGTTTTTGCACACTGCAAAGCGTAGTCGATTAGATGATGCCCTACTTCGGCTTTGGTGAAGTTGCGGGTATCGTAAGTTTCGCCGCTTAAATCGTCCCCGCAGTATAAAATCTGCCCGAACTTAACGCCTAAAAACTTAGATACGGCTATCATTGCCGAACACTCCATTTCAACGGTTACGCAGCCTTGCGAGCAGCGAAGCGCGATTTTATCCTCCGTTTCGCGGTAGAACGCGTCGGTAGTCCAAGTTTTGCCCGTTTTATGGGGCAAGCCGAGCTTCGTTAAAGTGTTTTCAATATGCTTGACCACTTCCCCGTCCGCCTCTATTTCGTACGAAGGGGGCGCGTAGTGATAGCTTGCGCCTTCGTCGCGGACTGCACGGTTAGGAACGATAAGCGCACCGAGGGGGTTGGGCGTAAGCGTACCCGCCGAACCGCACGCAATTATCTTTTTAACGCCGCCGGCATACAGCTCGTGAATTTGCCCGGACGCACCCGCCGAGCCTAAAAATCCGCAGATAAGCGCAATTTTAACTCCGTCCAAATCAACCTCGTAAATGGGAAGGTAGACCGTGCAAGAGTGCATTTCGGAAATTTGGGTCGCGCCGTATTTTTCGGCAACGTCTTCCACGCTTGATTTAGAAAAGGCAATAACGCACCGTTCGGGTAAGTTTTTGGGTACGCTGTTATAGTGCTGCGGGAGAGCCTTGCCCTCTTTTTCGTCAAACTCAAGTAGCGGAATTTCTTTGCGTTCCATAATTTTCTCCGTAAGTATTTTCAATAATCTTACCATAACCGAAACGAAAATGCAACAGAATGCAAAAGCGCGGACTTTGATAGTCCGCGCTTTTATTTTTAATTAGTGATTGGATTCTACGACTTCTTTTCTCTTTTCTCTTTCTTCCTCACCTCTCATTGCAAGGCGCAAGCCGTGCCCCGAGATGATGGGGGAAATGATAAGCCAAACCGCCGCGAGGGTGATTACCACGTATACGATAATCGAACCGACCGAACGGGGTCCTTGGAAAATCCAGCTTACAAGGTTGAAATCGAAGATTCCGTAAAGTCCCCAGTTTACCGCACCAAGTAGTACGAGTACGTAAGAAATAATATTTGCAATTACCATTTTACTCTCCTTAAAAGTAGTATGTACGATAATTGCACCGTTATTCAGTTATATCTGTGATTTTTCGCATCCGTTCGCATTTCGTCGTTTTTGAGGGCTTCCTCGGCGTATCGTTGGGCGTTAAGTAAATCCGTTTGGGTGATAGCGCCGCGCTTTAAAAGCACCTCTCCGTAAGAAAGTTCAGCCGTTTCGCCGAGATAGCTTTTGCCGTCCCCGCGGATAGAAAGAACGACGCTTTTAATAACGATAAAGATATCGGTGAAAAGCTCTCTTTTTTTGCAGTAGCGCGCGTCTAAATCGAACGCTTCCTCGTAGGTTAAGCCCTCGTGCCCGCGCAAAACGAGGTGGTTTGCAAGCCCGGGGCGAGTGCCGAAGCGTTCCATACGGTTATCGTCCAAAAGCGCACCGTCCGAAAGCTTTAACGGCGCGATGCCGACGAAGCTTAATCTGCCGCACAAAATATCAAGTAGCCTTGGTAAATATTTTATCCCGCTCTGCACGCCCGCAAAGGATTTGAGATAAATTATCTTGCCCTTTGCGCCGAGACACGGCGTTTCTTCGAACGCGTAGCCCGCATGCTTTTTGGAAATTATTACGCCCGCAAGAAGGACGGGCGAACAGATAACCGTTGAAAGAAGGGCGAAAATGAAGTCAAGAACGTACTTGAAAAACAGTCTGTAATTAAGCTCGATTATAACTATTGCAACGACCGCTATGACGATACCGAAAACGGCGTGCCCCGCGGGGGTCTTTAAAAATTCTTCAAGACTCATCTTCTTCTCCGTGCCGTAAAATTCCCTCTATTTTTTCTAAGACTTGTTCAAGCCCTTGCCGCGTTTCTGCGGAGGCGGCAATGACGTTGCCCTTGCCGCACTTGTACACTGCGGCTATGTTGGTAATACCTTTATCCGCTTGTGCGCGCGAAAGCTTATCCGCCTTGGTTGCAATTACGGTGAAAGGCACTACGTGATAATATAGGTACTCCACCATTTGCCTATCGTCGGCGGTGGGGTCGTGACGGATATCTGCAAGCGAAAAGACGTGGGCTATGCTTTCTTTATCCGCAAAGAAATCGTCGAGTAGCTTTGCCCATTTCAGCTTTTCCGCCTTGGATACCCTTGCAAAGCCGTAGCCGGGTAAGTCGGCAAGGATAAACTCGCCGAAGTCAAAATAGTTCACGAGCCGCGTCCGCCCAGGCTCTTTTGAAACCTTGGCAAGCTTTTTGCGGTTTGCAAGCATATTTATAAAGCTGGATTTGCCCACGTTTGACTTGCCGCACACGGCGATTATTGGTTTATCCGACTTTATAAACTGCTCTTTTTTAGCCGCACTCGTGATAAATTCCGCATTAGTAATTTTAAGCATTTTACAGTCCTATAATGGAGTTTTGGAATACCTCGCTTATATCGGTAACCGGTATGAAGTTCAGCTTTTCACGGATATTTTCGGGGATTTCTTCCAAGTCCTTTTGGTTATCGGCGGGAATGATTATATCCTTTACGCCTATGCGGTACGCCGCAAGCGCCTTTTCCTTTAAGCCGCCTATGGGCAATACCTTGCCGCGCAAGGTGATTTCACCCGTCATTGCAACCGACTTTTTAACGGGCTTTTTCGTGAACGCCGAAAGGATTGCCGTTGCCATTGTTATGCCCGCGCTGGGGCCGTCCTTGGGGGTTGCGCCCTCGGGTACGTGCACGTGAATATCGGTATTTTCGAAAACGGTATTTTCCAAGCCGTAGCTTGCGCTGTTGGAGCGGATATAGCTTATAGCCGCCCTTGCGCTCTCCTTCATTACGTCGCCCAGCTTGCCGGTAAGGAGAATATCGCCCTTGCCTTGCATAGCCGAAACTTCAATGGTGAGCGTGGTGCCGCCTACCGCAGTCCAAGCAAGCCCCGTAGCCGCACCTACCTCGTCTTGTCCGAGGCTCTTGTCCTCTTCGTAGCGTCTTGCGCCGAGGAAGTCTTCTAAGTTTTCCTTAGTTACGGTAACCTTTTCTTCGTTGCCGTCAGCGTACCTTACGGCGGCTTTACGGCAAACTGCGTCTATCTTGCGCTCCAAATTTCGAACGCCCGCCTCCATGGTGTAGCCCGATATTATCGCGTTTAACGCGCCGTCGTCAAAAGTAATCTGCCCCTCTTTGAGCCCGTTTGCCGCACTCTTTTTGGGGATTAGATACCTTTTTGCTATCTCGCATTTTTCCTCTTGAGTGTAGCCCGTAAGCTCGATGAGTTCCATTCTGTCCAAAAGCGGGCGGGGAATTCCGTCAAGCCCGTTTGCGGTGGTTATGAAAAGCACCTTGCTTAAATCGTAGGGTACTTCGATATACCTATCGCGGAAGGTCGAGTTTTGCGCGGGGTCCAAAACCTCTAAAAGCGCGCTTGCGGGGTCGCCGCGCATATCCGAGGATAGCTTGTCTATCTCGTCAAGAAGGAATACGGGGTTGGTTGATTCGGCTTGTTTTATGCCGTTGATTATTCTGCCGGGCATCGAGCCTATATAGGTCTTTCTGTGACCGCGAATTTCGGACTCGTCCTTGACGCCGCCGAGGCTCATTCTTACGAACTTTCTGCCGAGGGCACGGGCGATTGAAGTTGCAATCGAGGTTTTGCCCACTCCCGGAGGGCCAACGAGGCACAGGATGGGTGCGTTGAGTCCGTCGGTTAATTTTAATACGGCAAGGTACTCGGTTATTCTTTCCTTGATTTTTTCAAGCCCGTAGTGGTCGTCGTTTAAAATTTTAACAGCGTCGGCTAAGCTTTCGGTGTCCGTCGTCTTTTCCTTCCAAGGCAAATCCAAAAGCCAGTCGATATAGTTTCTTAATACGTTGTACTCGGGCGAGGAGGTCTGCATCTTGTCCATTCGGGAAAGCTCTTTTAAAGCCTTCTCCTCGACCTCTTGGGGCATGCCCTTTTCCTTTATGCGCTTTTCAAGCTCCTCTTTTTCCTCTTCGTCGTCGCCGAGCTCGGTGTGAATGGCTTTGAGCTGTTCGCGAAGGTAGTACTCCCTTTGGTTCTTTTCTATGTTCTGGCGAACCATAGAGTTTATCTTGCGCTCTAACTTGGAAATTTCAAGCTCCTCGTTGAGAATTTTATCAATGGTGCGGAGTCTGTCGATTACGCGCTCGCACTCCAAAATCTGCTGCTTTGTTTCAAGCTTGATATTGAGGCTATTCGCGGCGATATTGACGAACTCGTCGGGGTCGCCGCATCTGTCGAGGGCGGAAATGGTGTCCTTGGGAATGCGGGAGTCTGCCATAGAAATATCGCGCATAACGTTTTTAGCCGTGCGGAAATAAGCCTCTTCCAACGCTTCCTCGCCGTGAACGGGCTTTATCTCGTCCACCTCCGCAGTGAAGGCGCCGTCCTTTAAATCAATGACGCGCACCGCCGCGCGGTAAAGACCTTGCACGGTTATTCTTATGGTGTTTGCGGGAAGGCGTGTTACTTGTTTAAGCTGAACGACCGTACCCACCGCGTACATATCATCGAAAGAAACTTCGGTGAGTTCGGGATTTTTCTGCGCGCAAAGAAAGAGGCGCGAATCGCCTTCCGTCGCCTTTTTTACCGCCGTGAGGGAAATTATTCTGCCCACGTCGAAGCTTATAGTCGTATCGGGGAAAATTACTCTGCCGCGTACGGGTACTACGGGCAGAATTTCGGTTTTACTTCTTGACATAAATAGCCTCCTCACAAAAACTTCATTCTATTCTGCGAATAAAGTTTTTCGTGATTTTTAGGGGCTTCTCGCCCCTCGTGCCGCAATCTCTAAGGGCACACAAGTATATAATTGCGGCACTTCACCCGCGCTGAGGCGAAAGCGTTCGCAAATTGAGTGCGGCGGCAAAAAGCGTGGTTTTTGCCGCCGCCGTTTATTATTTTAAAACCTCTTAATATCGTGTGCGCGGGCAAAATTCAATTTTGCCCGCGCCGTTAATTTCTATAAAAGTCCGCTTTAATTTATGCGGTTTGCTCGCCGTAAATAATTTTCGGCTCGGCTTTGTCGGTTACGCACTCCCGCGTAACGATGACTTCCTTTATATTCTTTTCCGAAGGAAGCTTATACATAACCGAAGTCATAAAGCTTTCGATTATGGTGCGAAGTCCTCTTGCGCCCGTCTTTAAGCGGATTGCCGTGTTGGCGATTTCTCTGACTGCGCCGTCCTCAACCGTAAGCTTTACGCCGTCCATTGCAATGAGCTTTTGGTACTGCTTTATAATGGCGTTTTTGGGTTGGGTCAAAATGTTGACGAGCGCGTCCTCGTTCAAGGGGTGCAAGCTTACGACGATGGGAATACGGCCTACGAATTCGGGGATAAGCCCGAACTTGGTCAAGTCCTGAGGCTTAACGTCGGCGAGCATTTCGTAAACGTTGTCCTCGGTGTTCTTTACCGTGCCGCCGAAGCCCAAGGAGGTGTTGTCCTTGCGCTTTTGCACGATTTTATCTAAGCCGACGAACGCGCCGCCGCAGATAAAGAGAATGTTGGTGGTGTCAATTCTTAGGCACTCTTGCTGGGGGTGCTTTCTTCCGCCTTGGGGAGGAACGCTTGCGACCGTGCTTTCGATAATCTTCAAAAGAGCTTGCTGAACGCCCTCGCCCGAAACGTCGCGGGTGATGGAGACGTTTTCGCCCTTTCTTGCGATTTTATCAATTTCGTCGATATAGATAATTCCGCGCTGCGCCTTGTTAATGTCGTAGTCGGCGTTTTGGATAAGCTTTAAAAGAATGTTCTCGACGTCCTCGCCGACGTAGCCCGCTTCGGTCAAAGTGGTTGCGTCGGACGACGCGAAGGGCACGTTTAAAATCTTTGCAAGCGTTCTTGCAAGCAAAGTTTTGCCGCAGCCCGTGGGGCCAAGCAAAAGAATGTTGGATTTTTCAATCTCGACGTCCTTGTCGCCCGCGTCCTTGACGAGGTTGTTTATGCGCTTATAGTGGTTGTACACCGCGACGGAGAGAACCTTCTTCGCCTCGTGCTGTCCGACGATATACTTATCGAGCTCTTCCTTTATCTCCGCGGGGGTCTTTAAAGGAACTTGGGTTTCCGTTTCCTCGTCAACTTCCTTTATCATATCGCCGCAGATAAGAATACACTCGTCGCAGATATGCGCGCCGTCGTTTCCCCTTATGAGCCTTTTAACCAAATCTTCAGTTTTTCCGCAGAATGAACAATGCTTTTGCTCTTTCAAAAAACTAACTCCTAAAACTACAATAAATTATCTTTTATAAAACACTTTGTCGATTAAGCCGTATTCCAAAGCTTCTTGGGCGGAAAGGTAATTGTCCCTATCCGTGTCCTTTTCGATTTGTTCAAGCGGCTTGCCCGAATTTTGAGCGAGTATCGTGTTTAACTTGTGCTTCGTTCTTAATATGTGCTCTGCCGCAATTTTTATATCACTTGCTTGGCCTTGCGCGCCGCCCAAAGGCTGGTGAATCATAATTTCACTGTTGGGAAGAGCAAACCTCTTGCCCTTTTGACCGCTGGATAAAAGGAACGCGCCCATCGAAGCCGCCATGCCGATGCAGATGGTGGATACGTCGCACTTGACGTAATTCATCGTGTCGTAAATGGCAAGACCAGCGGAAACCGAGCCGCCGGGGCTGTTGATATAAAGCGAAATGTCCTTGGAAGGGTCCTTTGCTTCAAGATAGATAAGCTGAGCCACGACGGTGTTTGCAACCGCGTCGTCAATCTCGCCGCTTAAAAAGATTATTCTGTCCTCTAAAAGACGGCTGTAAATATCGTAGGAACGCTCCCCGCGGGAGGTCTGTTCAACTATATAAGGTACCAATGCACCCTTTTCCATAAAAAACTCCTTGATTAGTCTTCTTTCTTAGCAGCGGGCTTCTTTGCCGCCGTTGACTTAGTTGCGGTTGATTTAGCCGCGGTTGATTTAGCCGTGGTCGTTTTCTTAGCGGCGGGCTTATCTTCCGTGGTTTTTGCAGTAGTCGTTTTCTTAGCCGCGGGCTTTGCAGCCTTGCCTTCGACGTACAACTCGTTGTTCTTCGTAAGGAAGTCGAACATTTTGGTTATTACCAAATCGTTCTTTATATAATCAAGCTGACGGGGGTCGAGATTCTTTTTGTACTCTTCGGCGGTCTTGTCAACCGATTTAGCTTGCTCGGCTATCTTCGCGTCAACTTCCTTGTCGGTGTATGTGATGTTCTCGCTCTTTATTATCTTTTCGATGACGAGCTGTTGAAGAACCCTAGGTTGTGCTTGCGAAACGAACTGTGCACGGAAGTCCTTCATGCTCTGACCGAGGTATTTAAGGTAATCGTCGAGCTTGATGCCTTGATACATAAGGCGGTACGAGAAGTCTTGCACCATTCTGTCGATTTCGCTTTCAATCATCGCGTCGGGGATTTCCGCCGTTGCGTGCTTGGAAATTTCTGCGACGATGCTGTTTTCGGTTTCGTCGCGGGAACGGTTTTCGGCTTGCTTCAAAAGCTTTTCACGCGTCTTTGCTTTGTAGTCCGCAACGGTGTCCGAACCGGCGTGGGTCTTAACGTACTCGTCGGTGAGTTCGGGAAGCTCCTTCGCGGTAATCTTGTTAAGCTTGATTGCAAACACTGCGTTCTTGCCCTTCAAATTTTCCGCTTGATAGTCGTCGGGGAATTTTACGGTGATATCCTTCTTCTCGCCGATTTTCATACCCTCGACTTGCGCCTCGAAGCCGGGGATGAAGCTGCCGCTGCCGAGAACCAAATCGTAGTCGTCTGCGGTGCCGCCCGCAAACTTTTCACCGTCAACCGAGCCGGAGAAGTCGATGTTTACCGTGTCGCCGTTTTTGCATGCGCGGTCTTTAACTTCTACGTCTTTTGCGTTACGCTCCAAAAGCTTTTTAACTTCGGCGTCAACGTCGGCGTCGGTAACATTATACTCATACTTTTTGATTTTTAAACCCGTGTAAGCGTCAATTTTGACGTCGGGCTTAACGGGAACGAGCGCGGCAAGCGTAACGCCCTTGCCGTCCGTCATATCCTCGACCGAAAGGTCGGGCTCGCCGACTGCGGTGAAGTTCTTCTTCTCTTTGTCAAGGATTGCGAAGTAGTGCTGGGAATAGAGGTAATTGAAAGCCTCTTCGTAGAACAGTCCCTTGCCGTAATAGTTTTCAAGAACGGGTTTGGGTGCTTTGCCCTTTCTGAATCCGGGCACGGAATATTTGCCGCGCGTTTTCAGATACGCTTTGGAAATTGCGTCTTGCCATTCTTCTTCCGTGAAAGAAATTGTAAGTTTAACCGTACTTTTTTCTCCGACTGACTGTGTGTATTTCATTTTTTACTCCTAAAATATGTAGTTTTTTAAATTCAAGTAAATTACATTTTAGCACAACTTTATAATTTTGAAAAGCGATTTACAATGCAAATTTAATAAATTTGTGGCTCTATTCAAAGCGCCTTAATTGACACTTTTGATTAATTCGGGTATAATATTCGAGAATACCGCACGGGAGGTTTTTATGCCGCAGGACGCGTTCACTATAAATTTCATAGCAAAAGAACTGCAACGAGTCCTCGTCGGCGGTAAAATTTCCAAAATTACCCAGCAAAGCAAGGATTTGCTCACTTTTATTATATACACCCGCAAGGGCACGGTTAAACTTGAAATTTGCCTTGCGGCAAAGGGTTGCAGAATAAACTTAACCGACGCGGAAGTCCCCGCGCCCAAAACCGCGCTGGGATTTTGTATGCTACTAAGAAAGCATTTACAGAACGCGGAGATAACCCGCGTCGAACAAATCGAGGACGAAAGAATTGTTTTCTTCGACCTCGACTGCACATCGGAGTTCGAGCTTGCAAAAATGACTTTGTATATCGAGCTGATGGGCAAATACTCGAACGCGGTACTCGTGCAGAACGGAATTATCGTGGGTGCGCTGAAAACCACGGCTATATCGGAGAGCACCAAGCGCGTGCTGTTTTCGGGTGCAAAATATACCCTTCCCGAGCCGCAAGAAAAGCATTCCCCCCGTAATATGGCGCAAATAACGCATATTTTCGACGAAGCAAGCGGGGATAAAGCAAAGATAATTTCGGATAAAATAAAGGGCGTATCCTACGCCACCGCGCTTGAAATAGTTGCCGCATGCGGCGAAAATTTGACCGCGAACGACGTTTTTAACTACTTAAACGACGAATCTTGCGCCCCTTGCGTAACTTTTGCAAACGGTGAGCCTATTGATTTTAAGGTGCGCTCGGCGGCTGCCGAAAAACGCGCGTATAACAGCGTTTTGGAGGCGCAGACCGCCTACTATGCCTCAATTAACGCAAAAAAGGACTTTGAGGACAAGGTGAGAAAATTGAGCTCCGCCCTTTCCTCTGCGGTGAAAAAACAAGAAAAGCGGCTTGCCGTTATGGAGCAAAAGCTTTTGGATTGCCGCGATATGGACACGGTGAAATTGAAGGGCGAGCTTATTACCGCAAACGTTTATGCACTGCAACGCGGAATGGACGGATTCGAGGCGGTGAACTATTACGACGAGAACGGCGGGAAGATTAAAATTGCGCTGGATAAGTCCCTTTCCCCCGCCGACAACGCGCAAAAATACTATAAAAGATACGCAAAATTGAAGCGCACGGCGCTTAGCGTAAACGAACAGAAAAAAGAAACTTTGGAAAAGCTGGACTATTTGAACAGCATTTCCGCGCATATACGGCTTGCCGAAAACCTTTGCGATTTGGCGGAAACCGAGGAAGAATTAAAGGATTTGGGGCTTTTGCCGAAAGAGCAGTCAAACAAGAAGAAAACGGTGCAAATTACGCCGTATCGGGCATATATGTTGGGGGGAATGAAGATTTTGGCGGGACGGAGCAACGTGCAAAACGACCGGCTTTTGAAGTCAATTTCCCGCGAGGATTTATGGCTGCACACGCAAGGCTACCACTCCTCTCACGTGGCAATTTTGTGCGGCGGCAAGCCCGTGCCCGACGAGGTGCTGCTTGCGGCGGCGGAAATTTGCGCGTACTACTCCGACGGGCGCGCGGGCAGTAAAATACCCGTGGACTATACGAGGCGTGCGTTCGTTAAGAAACCGCCCAAGGCAAACGCGGGCTTCGTTATTTATACAGATTATAAAACCGTGCTTGTAAGCCCCAACGCGCACGGGGAATTAAGGCAAGAGCTATGAAAGAGAAAAAAGAAGTTCAAGAAAACGAAGAAATTAAAAGCACCACTAAAACTTATTTTTATATAGCGATTGCGGCGTGCGTGTTATCTGGCGTAGCTTTCGGGCTGAGTTTTTCGGTTTTAGGGATATACGCGCTTATTGCAAGCTTGATTTTGGAGCTTTGCGCCCTATCCTTTTGCGTTACGCAAAAAAAGAAGAACCCCTTCCCCGCGCTTAAATTCGTTTTTATCGCGGCGTATATTCTTCTTGCGCTGAGCGCGCTGCTTTTTATAGGCGGGCTGGTGTATTCCGCAATAGTATAAAATAAGCGAAATTTTGCCATTATTTATAGTGATGGACAGAATTCGTATTGCGGTACTTGATAAAATTTGTTCGCTTGCGGCCTTGGGAAGGTTCGTAGTATTTTCCGAGGACGAGCTTTTCGACGCCTTCCCCGACGGCGAGGAAAGGCGCGACGCCACATTGAAGGGCGCGTTAAAGAGCCTTAAAGAGGACGGCTTTATCGACCTTAAATATTCGAGCGGAAACTTGTACTGCATTGCACCCTTAAAAAACTTCGAGCCGTTGCCGGTTGTTGAAGAAACAGAGCCTAAACCTAAGGAAAAAGTGCCGAAAGTGCGGCATATTCGGGGGGCAATCTTCATTTCGGCATTTTTTGGCGGGGCGTTGGGAAGCCTAATTATCTCCCTAATTTTCGCTTTTATATAGATGCTGTCAAAGTACGAAAACGAGGTTATGTCCGCTGTTTACAGCCTTTGCGACGGCACCGACGGCTGCCTAGTTTCCCCCATTGACATACTGTCCATTCTACCCGCGAAACGAAAGATAAGCCAAGACAAGTTAGACGATATTTTGAACGCGTTGAAGTGCGACGGGTACTTCGATTTGATACCTTCCGAAAGAAAGGGTGAAAAGATGTACGTGATAAGCCTTAAAGAGAGCGGCTTTGCCTACAAGCGTGCGGCGAAGCAAAAACAGCGCGATATAACTTTTAAGATATTTCTTGCGTTCGTCGGCGCGCTTGCAACGTTTATTTTCGGTCTTATATTAAAAGCCATATTTTAGCTGGATTGCTTCGGCAAGCCTCGCAATGACGGGTGACGGAATGGCAAAGGCTAAATTGTTTTAAATAAAAAAACCGCCGAGGGCTACGGTGCCCTCGGCGGTTTAATATTTTAAATTAGATTTTTTTGATAAAGCAACGGCGGCGCTTGTGCTGTTGGGTATCAAACCTCTTCCACAAATTCTGAATGGGGTCGTTATGCTCGAGCATCAAGTTGGTTTCGGCATACTCTACTTTATACCTTGTAAGCCTATCGCAGAACACCGAAACGAGCGCCATAGCCACGCCTTTATTTTTGTATTCGTCCACGACGCCTATAAGCGCCATATCGACTACCTTGGGTTTTTTGATATCGTGCAAAAGCTTTATAAGACACGCGGGTGTCAACCTTCCGCCCGACTTTTGCACCGCTTTTGACATCGAGGGGAAAACCACGCCGAAAGCTACTATCTTATCGTTCTTGTCCACGATTGCCGCAATAAAGCGTAAATCAATTACGAGATTGAAGTTTGCAAGCATGGACTTTTTAACTTTTTCCGTAAACGGAACGGTGCCGTAAATTTTACCGTACGTTTCGTCCCAGATTTCGAAAATTTGATTTACGTATCTTTTAAGGAAGGCTTTCGTATTTTTCGCGCTTGCGAATTTGAGCCCGTACTTTTGCATAAGCTGGGAAGTGATTTCGGCGATTTTAGGGTCCATACCGTCTTTGGGTACGAAGGCCTTTCTTTCAAGCCAGTCAACGTCCTTTCCGTAGCCGCAATTTTCTATGAGCTTTTGATAATAATCGTAATTGTACTGCTCCTCGAAGGTGGAAAGCTGGTCAAAGCCCTCTATAAGTAAGCCCTCGCGCTCGAGGTCGGAGAAACCGAGAGGTCCTACTATCTCCTCGGCGTTTTTGCTTTTAGCCCAGTTTTCGACCGCGCCGAACAATGCGTTTGCAACCTCTTGGTCGTCTATCGCGTCGAAGCGGGTAAACCTTACTCTGTTCTGTCCCCACTTTAAGTTGGCGGCTTTTTGCAGTATGCCCGATATTCTGCCCACGATTTTGCCGTCTTTATATGCGTTGAAATAAACCGCCTCGGCTTGGTCGTAGTACATATAGTCTTTTGAGAATATCTGTTTTTCGTCACCGTAAAGGGGCGGAACGAAATACGGGTTGTTTTTATACAAATTTAAAGGGAAACACAAAAAGTCTTTTTGTTCCTTTTTCGTGCTTACTTCACGGATTTCTATCATTTGATTATTCCTTAGGTTGAACTTTCAGTCCCCAGCAACGGTGGCGTTTAACAAGCTCGGGGTTGTAATTTCGCCAAAGGTTGTTGATGTGCCTATTGTTTTCGAGCATGGGGCCCGTTTCGAGATATTTTACGCCGAGCTTTATTAAGCCTTCGAGGCAGTGGCTTAAAATCATAGCAACCGCGCCGTTGTTGTTGTGCTCTTTGGTGATGCCGATACTCATCATATCGGCAACCTCGACGTGCTTCATAGCCTTAATATAAGGGATAATGCCGCGGGGGAATATTCTGCCCTTGCCTTTTTGCATAACCTCGTTGATGGCGGGCATCATAAAACCGTAGGCGATAACCTTGTCGTCCTTTAAGATTACGGCGGCAAGCTCGGGAATGAGTACTTGGTAGATGGTGTCCATCTCGCGGCGTTTCTGCTTTTCGTTGATGGGTGAAACGCCGTATAAGGGCGAGTAAGCCTCGTCGAGAATGTCAAGACACTGCATTATGTAGTTTGAAAGCTTCTTTTTGTCGTGCTTTAAAAGGTAAGCTACGTCGAGAACTTCGTAACCGTTCTTTTCTTGCACGGCTTTACCGAGCCTTGCAATACGCGCGTCGCCCTCGGGTGGAACGGCAATTCTTAAACAGTTCCAGTCAACGACCTTGTACGCACCGAGCTTTTCCATATGCTCGACGTAGTAAGGATGGTTGTAAATTTCAATATAGGTGCTGTCCTTGTCGAAACCGTCGATAAGCATTCCTTCTTCGTTTAAATCCGAAAAGCTCATAGGTCCGATGATTTCTTCCATGCCGAGCTCTTGTGCCCACTTGTACAGCTCTGCAAACAAAGCTTTGGTAACCTCGAAATCGTCGATGACGTCAAAGCGGGTGAAACGGAGCTGCTTGTAGCCGAACTTTTCGTTGGCGCCTCTGTGCCAGATGCCGGCAATTCTGCCCGCGATTTTGCCGTCTTTATAAGCCAAAAACATTCTGCAGTCCGCAAAGCGGAAGGCGTCGTTTACGGCGGGGTCGAACTCCGCGAACTCGTCCATATAGAGGTTGGGGCACGCGTAGGGGTTGCCACTGTAAAGGTCAATCAAAAACTTGAAAAACTTCTTTTTACCTTTTTTATCTTTTAAAGATATTTCTTTTACTTCTATCATTTTTCTCTCGATTACGGAATTATGCTTGTCCGCAAATATTATCGTGCGGGCGCGAAATCCAAGCAATATTTTATCACAAAATATCCATAATGTCAATAATTGGCGGTAGTAAAATAGCCGCGCCGGTCGGGCGGGGCTTATTATTATATAAGGATTTACTGACAAATTGACAAAAGGTAGTAAAGAAATTTGCTTTTTCCGTCAAATATTGTTAAAATGAGGTAAACTAAATTTACAAGGTTTTTAAGATGAAGCATAAAAAATTGTTTATAACTTTTACGGTAATCTTTTCGGTTCTTCTCGCCTTAGCCATTTTTATTATGATTTGGTTCTGGGGGGACAGATACGACGACTTTAAGGACTTCCGCGCGGAGGTTAATATTTCCGGGCTTAAGGACGGCGCGTGCCCGCAAGGCATAACCGTTTACAAAGCCGACGCCATTAAAGACAAGGACGACGCGGGTAAGGACGTTGAAATAGAGCCGCAACAGAATTACTTTTTTATAACGGCGTACTTTAAGGACAAGGCGTCCCGCATATACGTCGTGGGCGATAAGTCGGGCGAAATAGGTTACGTCACTTTGAAGAACGTTGACGGCAGCGACCATACGGGGCACGTAGGCGGAATTGCGACGAACGGGCGTTATATTTGGGTATGCTCGGGGCACACCATTTACGTTGCGACGAGCGGCACCACGTCAAGCAAGTACGTGGCAGTCGATTTAATTAAGGCGGCAAAGGAAAACGGAACTATTCAGTTTAAGACCTCTTTCAATGCAAACTGCAACGCCGCGTTCCTTTACTATTACGACGAGGACGATAACGGCGCTGCCGGCAGCGTCTCTACCAACGACTGTCTGTACGTCGGCGAGTTCTACCGCGCGGGCAACTACGAAACGGACGAGCTGCACCACCTTAAGACTCCCAACGGCGAAACCAACAAGGCGTTTGCGTACGAATACAAGGTATCGACTTCGAGCACCTTCGGGCTTTCCCCCTCGGAAGGGCAAGATAAAAACGGCGAAAAGGTGCCCAAAATTCAAAAGGTTTTCTCTTTGCCCGACGAAATTCAAGGCTTTGCAAGAACGAAAAACGGCTTGGTTTTATCGGCAAGCTACGGGCTGAAAAATTCACATATCTATTACTACGGATTTAATTGGGATAATTTGGACGAAAACGAGCGCGTAAGATATACGGAAATTGAAAAGGACGACGCAGACAAAAACAAGCCGTATAAGAACTTTACGTACGAAGGCGCAACTTTTGAAAGCGGCGCGCCCTATTACCTCGAGAAAACCTCTGCTCCTTACGTTTATTTTATTGACGGCAAGACTATGTGGAACGACTACTCAATTCCTTCGATGTCAGAAGGACTTTGCACGCTGGACGGCAGAGTTTACGTGTTGTTCGAGTCGGGTGCGAAAAAGTACAGCACCTTCGTAAGACAAGTGCTGACGAACGTTTACAGCTTTATTCCCAGAAAGAGCGATAAATTTTAGTATTCATAAAAAAATAGCGGCGCGGTTCGTTTGAACCGCGCCGGTTTTTATTTGAATATAGTGCTGGATTGCTTCGCTTCGCTCGCAATGACGAGTGGCTTACTTGCAGAAGGCTAAGCAAGCTTGATACAAAGCATAGATGTCAGCTTTTGATATAAGCTCGTAAGGGGCGTGCATTGAGAGCACGGGAACGCCTACGTCTACCGTGTCGATGCCGAGGTTGGAGATATACTGTGCGACCGTGCCGCCGCCGCCTACGTCAACCGCGCCGAGCTCGCCCGTCTGCCAGTAAACGCCGTTATCCTCGAAGATATCGCGTATCCAGCCCATAAATTCCGCCGAGGCGTCGTTGGTGGACGACTTGCCGCGCGCGCCCGTGTATTTGGATACTGCCGCACCGCAGTTAATAAACGTCGTGTTGCGCTTTTCGAATGCCGACGCGTAAGCGGGGTCGTAGCCCGCGGTTACGTCTGCGGAGATGCACTTTGAATTGTATCTTACTTCAATGGGGTTGGCCTTGAAGGAGTTTGCGATGGTTTCGATGACGTCGCAGATGACTTTGGACTGCATACCCGTGTTGCCTACGCTGCCTATCTCTTCCTTGTCTGCAAACACCGCAACCACGGTGTGCTTCGTGTCGCAGTCGAAGATTGCCTTCATTTCGGGGTAAGCGCAGACCTTATCGTCGTGGCCGTAAGCCGCGATTAACGCGCCGTCAAAGCCGACGTCGCGCGCCTTGCCCGCAGGAACGAGGCAAAGCTCGGAACACTGCAAGTCAACTTCGGTCAAGCCGTATTTTTTATTTAAAAGGTTTAAAACAGCCGTTTTGACGGGGTCTTTTTTATCCTCTTCGTCCTCGCTTACAGCTGGAAGTCCGCCGATAACCGCGTTAAGACTTTCACCGTCAATAGCCTTGTTCATAGGCTTTGCCGCTTGCTCTGCGCCGAGGTGGGGCAGAAGGTCGGTGATATAGAACACGGGGTCGGTTTCGTCCTCGCCGACGCAGATTTCAACGCGCTTGCCGCCGCGGAGAACCGCAACGCCGTGAAGCGCCAAGGGAATTGCCGTCCACTGGTACTTCTTAATTCCGCCGTAGTAGTGGGTTTTGAAGTAGCAGAGTCCCGAATCCTCGTACATGGGGTTGGGTTTTAAATCGAGGCGGGGCGAATCGACGTGCGCGACCATAATCCTTACGCCGTCCTTTTCCACGTCCTCGGTGCCGACCTTGATTAAAAATACGTTTTTGTGTCTGTTTATGAAGTAACGCTTGTCGCCCGCCTTTAACTTTTCGGAGAAAGAGAAAGGTTTAAAACCGTTTTCTTCGGCAAGTTTTTGCGCGGTAATTGATGCGTCGCGCTCGGTTTTAGAGCTGTCGAGAAAGGCTTTGTAGCCTTCGGAAAAATTATAAATTTCTTCAAGCTGTTTTCCGTCCGCCTCTTCGTAGACGTTTTTGCGTTTATATTTCAAATCCATAATAGTACTCCTATTTATTTTTCAACCCATATTATAACATAGCAATGCAAAAAATTAAAAATTTTTTTGCGCCGCTTATGCGTCGCTGTTTTGCTAATGCAAAACGCATTAAAGTTTGAATACAGCGCTCGAAAACCCTTGCAAGCAAGTTTTCTCGTTTGTATTATAGCTTTTAAACAAATTTTTGTCAACGCTTTTTATTAAAACCGGCGCACCGCCGAAAAGCGCGGATTGCGACAAAATTTTTTCAAAAAATTTAATAAATATGCTTTTATCTATTTACTAATTATATAATTTGGTGTATAATGAATTCATTATGAGCGCGGGCAAGAATGCCGCCAAAAAGATTGCGGTTCTTGCAATACTTACGGCGTTAAGCTTAATAACTTTCATAATAGAAAGCTTGTTCCCCCCTTTGATTATCCCCGGGGCGAAAATGGGGCTTGCAAACGTGTTCTCTTTTGCCGCGCTGATTATGTACTCGCCTATCGAGGCGTTTGCGATTGTTGCAATAAGAACGGTACTCGGTGCGGTGTATGCGGGGAACTTTTCCGCAGTTTTGTACAGCTTTACGGGCGGTATCGTTTCGATGGCGGTTTCGTCAATACTGATGTACACCGCATACCCCCGCGTTTCGGTTATGGCGATTTCGGTTGCCGCCGCCGTGGCGCACAACATTACGCAGAATATCGTGTTCGTTTTCCTTTCGGGCTCGGTGCTGATGTTCGGATATATGCCCTATTTGATACTTTTGGGAATACTTTCGGGCGCGATAGTCGGGGGCGTTATAATGCTTTTATTCCGCGGAGTGCCGAAAAACGTGTTTGAAAAAGTGATTTTCGAGCGGAAGAAAAAGAACGAAAAAGACTCTAAGCCCTTAGAGCAATCCGAGGGCACTTTATAAAAACAAAAAACAACAATTTGGAGGTACAAATTGAAAGCAGTAAAAGGAAAATACCTTTTCGGCGGGGTGCACCCCAAGGGCAAGAAAGAGCTTACGGCGTCTTTGCCCATAGAGGTTATGCCCACGCCCGAGGTCGTAGCCGTTTCCACCTCTCAGTCGCTGGGAAAATCCGCAGTCGTTGCGGTTACCGTCGGACAGAAGGTGAAAGAAGGCGAGGTTATTGCAAAGGCGGACGGGGCGATATCATCCGACGTGTTTGCAAGCGTTGCCGGCACGGTTACCGAGATTAAGGAGCTTACGGGCGCAAGCGGCGAAAAGGAAACTTTTATATTTATCAAAGCCGAAGGGACGGATACCTTCCGCTTCCCCGCCCTTACTTCCCCCACGGCGGAAGAGATTAAAACGCGCATTAAGGACTGCGGTATCGTAGGGCTTGGCGGAGCGGGCTTCCCCACCGCCGTTAAGGTTGCACCCAAAACGCCCGTTGACGTTCTTATCGTGAACGGCGCAGAGTGCGAGCCTTATTTGACTTGCGACCACAGACTTATGGTTGAAAAGACCGACGAAATCGTGCGCGGGGCAAGGCTTTTAAAGGCGGCTTTGGGAATTAGCAACATTGCCATTGGCATTGAAAAGAACAAGCCCGACGCTATTGCCGCTTTCGAGCCTTACGAGGATATTAAAGTCGTTATCCTTGCCAAAAAGTACCCCATGGGCGGTGAAAGGCAGCTTGCTTACGCCGTTACGGGGCGCAGAATTCCCCAAGGCAAGATACCCGCTGAATACGGCGTGGTAGTGCATAACGTGGGAACTTGCTATGCGGTATGCGAGGCGGTTGAACAAGGCAAGCCTTTGTACGAGAAGGTTTTGACCGTTTCGGGTACTGCCGTTAAAGAGCCGAAAAATTTATTTGTAAAGGTCGGCACCTCCGTCAAGGAAATCGTCGACTACTGCGGCGGGGAAGCCTCCAACCCCAAAAAGGTCGTTCAAGGCGGGCCTATGACGGGCGTTGCGCTTGCTAACTACGAGCATTACACGCACAAGACGACCTCGGGAATTTTGCTTCTTTCCAAAAAAGAGGCGGCGGCCGAAGAGCCTACCCCTTGCCTTAACTGCGGAATGTGCGCGGACGCTTGCCCGATGCACCTTATGCCGATGAACACTGCGTTCTACTCGGCGGCGGGCGACTTCGAGGCGGCGCAAAAGTACGGGAACGTACTCTCTTGTATAGAGTGCGGTGCGTGCGAATATATTTGCCCCGCTAAGCGCCCTTTAATTCAAGCTATAAGAAAGACGAAGGCTGAACTTCGTAAAAAGAATTAAGGAGATAAGAAAAATGGATAACAGTATCGTAATTTCTACTCCTCCCCACGTCAAATCGAAAAGGACTACCCGCGGCATTATGCTGGACGTGTGCATTGCGCTTTTGCCTTGCGCCATTGCCGGCATCGTGTACTTCGGCTGGCTTGCGCTTATGCTTGAGCTGGTTGCGGTAGTAGCTTGCGTGGCAACGGAATTCGTTTATTACTTTATCGCAAACAAGGGCTTTGCAAACAAGTGCAAAGACGCCGGCAAGGTTTGCGTAAGGTGGTGGAAACAGTTTGACTTCACCTCCGTGGTTACGGGTCTTATTCTTGCACTTATAATCCCCGCAACGGCGCAGTGGTACACCGTACTGATTGGCAGCATATTTGCAATAGCAATAGTTAAGATGCTTTTCGGCGGCACGGGCAAGAACCTCGTGAACCCCGCAGCTGCGGGCCGCGTGTTTATGGCTATAAGCTTTACGGCGGTTACCACCTACACTGCGGCGAACTTCTCCGCGTTGAACTTCGAAAGCGGAATATTCTCGGGTGCAACGAACCTTTCTTGGTTGCTTTCAACTTACCCCGAAACGAAGGTTACGGTTTTGGACCTTTTCCTCGGCACGGGCGTTGCGGGCTGTATCGGCGAAACTTGCAAGCTTGCAATTATCGTAGGTTATATTTACCTCTGCGTGAGAAAAGTTATTAAATGGTGGCAACCCCTTCTGTTTATCGCAACGTTCGGCTTTGCTGCCGTGTTTATGAGCGGCTTTGCATTCATTGCAACGGGCGGTTACATCTTCGACATGGAGCTGTTCCTCCCTCACCTCTTCTCGGGCGGCGTGCTGTTCGGCGCGGTGTTTATGTTCACCGATTACGTAACCTCGCCTAAGGGCGTTTACGGACAAATTTTTTACTACGCAGTAGCGGGTATTTTGGTGGCGGTTTTAAGATACTTCACCAAAATAGAAGTTACCTCGTTCGTAATTATGCTTATGAACTTGTTCGTACCCCTCATTGATAAATACCTTATAAGAAAGCCTTTCGGCTACAAAAAGGTTAAAAAAGTCAAAGAGAAAAAGACACCCGACGAAAGAGTTGCGGAAGCTGTGGACGCGTTGAAGGTTGACGAGAACGCGGCGGCGAAGGTTAGCCACGGCGACAGTACCGAAAACACCGAAAAGAGCCCCGCGGCGAGCGTGCAGAGCGTGGGCGTAGACGTTAAATCCGACAAGGAGGAAGCGTAAAATGACGGTTAAAGGATTTTTCAAAAGCAACGTATTCAAATGTCTCGTAACCCTCCTCTGCGTACTGTTAGTTAGCGGCGTGTTCCTAACCTTGATGAACGGACTTTTAGCCGTATCCGACCAAGAGAGGCTTGACAGAGCGATTAACAAGATTTACGGAAAGTCGGTTGCCTACACCGAGGTTGCGGTTGCTGACTACAACGACAGCGCGACTATCGAGGCGGCGTACAAAATTAAGGACGACGGCAACTACCTCGTTAAATCGACGGGCAAGGGCGGCTTCGATAACGGTACCGTTACTTGCTGGGTAGTGGTCAACGTGTCGGGCGGCGCGATTAAAGGAATTGATAAAGTAGTTATTGACTCGAACAAGGCGCAGTCCTATATTGCAAACATAAACGACAACTTCTTATCCGGCTTTTACAGAACTTACGAAAACGGATATTACTTCAACCCCAACGACGGATTTATTAAGACGGGTGCGACCCGCTCCGCCACCGCTATCTGCAACGCGGTAAACGGCGCGATAGATTACGTGAACGGAAAGTTCCTCGGCAACGTGGCTTCGGATGCGTACAGCGGACTTAAATACACCGAATACGTAGACACCAAGGCAACGACCCACGAGGGCAAAGACGGAAACGTTATATTCCACGTCGTAACCAAGGGCTACGGAATGGCGACGCCGTTCTCAATCGACATTACGGTTGACAGAGAGGGCGTTATCAAGGCTTACACGATTACCAAGAACGGTACCGACAACTACGACCCGAACAAGATGCACTCCGGAATACTTGACGGAACGCTGTTCGTAGGCAAGACGGTTGAGGACGTTATAAGGTTTGCTAACGAAGGTATGGAATACAGCGGCGTTGGCTCCGACTTAAAGACGAATGCCACCAACTCCAACTACTTGTGCTTGTATGCGGCGGCGTTTGCGGCTGAGAACTACGAGAAGTTCTTACCCGAAGAACCCGAAGAGAGCGAAGAGGCACCCAAAGACGACGAACAAGGAGGTCAAGAGTAATGAATAAGTATAAAAAGATTACCTTAGACGGACTTATTTATCAGAACCCCACCTTCATGCTGGTTCTCGGTACTTGCCCCACCCTCGGACTTATATCCTCCGCCTTCTCGGCGATGGGTATGGGACTTACCGTAGTTGTTATCCTCACTTTAAGCAATATCTTAATATCGGCACTCAGAAAGGTTATTCCCAACGCGGTGCGTATACCTTGCTATATAGTAATTATCGCAACTTTGGTTACCTTTGCGAGAATGTTCCTTGAAAAGTTCGTACCCGATTTGTACGACAGCTTGGGCGGCTTCCTTGCCCTTATCGTTGTTAACTGCATTATCCTTGGCCGTGCGGAGGCGTTTGCAAACAAACACACCGTGCCCGAGGCGGCGGTTGACGGATTTATGCAAGGCTTGGGCTTCACGGTTGCTCTTACTCTTATGGGTATTATCTGCGAGTTCATAGGCAAGGGTTCGTTGTTCGGATATCAGATTATGGACTTTAAGGTCGGTATGCTTGCAAAGCCCGCGGGCTCGTTCCTCGTGTACGGTATTTGCATTGCGGTGTTCACCTACGTTATCGACTGCATCGAGCGTGCAAAGCGCGTTAAGGCGAATAAGCTTGCGCGTGAAAACCTTTTAAGGGAGGTGGCGTAAACTATGGGTACTTTTATTGCGATAGTTCTTGCGGCTGTTCTTACGAACAACTTTATCACCGTTAAAACTTACGGTATCTGCCCCTTCCTCGGCGTTTCCAAAAAGACTTCGAGCGCGGCGGGCATGGGTATTGCGGTTACCCTCGTAATGGTGCTTGCAACCTTAGTTACCTATCCCATTTACACCTTCGTAATGGTTCCCTTGGGAATTGAGTTCCTTGAAATTATTTTCTTCATCTTCATTATAGCTTCGCTTGTGCAGATGCTTGAAAAGATTATTCAGAAAATCTCCCCTTCCCTTTACGGAGCGATGGGTATCTATCTTCCCCTTATCACTACGAACTGCGCCGTGCTTGGCGTTACCGAGCTGGTTATAGGCGATATGTCGGCGTATATCGGCGACGCTTCTATGAACATCGGCTGGGCAGTTCTGTACGCGTTGTTTGCGGGACTCGGCTTCACCCTCGTTATGATTATAATGAGCGGTATGCGCGAAAAGCTGAATTATTACAAGACGGCAAAAGCGCTTGCGGGCTTCCCCATAGCAATGGTTACGGCGTGCTTCATTTGTATGGCGTTCACCGTATTCAGCTATATAAGCATATAAGGAGGGCGCGTTATGAGTTTACTTGAAATTACTAATCAAACGTGGATTACTGTTGCAATAGTTGCGGGTATATTTGCCGGCTCTGCTATTTTAATCGGCGCGCTTATTCTCATCGTCGGCAAAGTGTTCAAGGTTGACGTGGACGAAAAGATTACCAAGATTTTGGATAATCTTGCGGGCGCAAACTGCGGCGGCTGCGGCTGCTCGGGTTGCTCGGGATTTGCTTCCAAACTTGCGGACGGCAGCGGAAACCTTTCGGACTGCCACGTAACCTCGCCCGAAAAGAAGGCGGAAATTGCAAAGCTTTTAGGAATTGAGCTTAAAGAGGAAGAACCTACGGTTGCGGTAGTTCACTGCAACGGCGGAATCGAAAACTGTGCGGATACGTTCGAATACAAGGGCAACCCCACTTGCGCGGCGGCAAATTCGCTGCTTGGCGGAAACAAGGCTTGCTCCTACGCGTGCTTAGGTTGCGGCGACTGCAAGGCGGTTTGCCCCGAGAACGCGATTGAAGTTACGGGAAGACTTGCACAAGTTGACCCCGACAGATGCGTATCGTGCGGGGCGTGCATTACGACTTGCCCGAAGGGCATTATAGACCGTATCCCCTCCTCTGCGCCTATTTACGTTGCTTGCTCGTCAAAGTGCAAGGGCAAGGAAGTCACGGGCGTTTGCAAGGTCGGCTGTATTGCGTGCGGCATTTGCGCGAAGGTTTGCCCTCACGGCGCGATAACTATGAAGGACAATTTGCCCGAGATAGATTATTCGAAGTGCACGGGCTGCTTGACTTGCGTTGCCAAGTGCCCCAGACACATAATAATCAGCCGTAAGGTTGTTGCGGAGGAGACCCCTAAGCAGTCTGCTTAACCCAAGTATCTTAAAAGCTTTAAGACGAAACGAACTATTCACTAATCAAACTTAAATTAAAAAGCCCCGAGCTCGTTTGCGAGCTCGGGGCTTTCCATATTAATCATTGCCTATTTTAACTAAGTCGGAAGTATAGTCGGTGAGCAACTGTTTGAGCTCGGGAATTATGTTTTTATTCCCGTCCTCGACTTCGTAGTTAAACGTGAATTTAAAGTCGCCGCCGCCCATTCTGCCTGCGTACTTTAAAACCTTTTCCTTTGCTACGTCGGGCGTATCAAGGGCGTATTCGTACATATCCTCCGCGGTGTCGAAGTTGTTGTAAATGTTGCCGCCCTTTTTCGTCGTGTAATCGGCGGGCACTTTTTCGTCCCTCGACGAGGCGAGGTAGCAGTCGATTCCCGACTTATCGTCAGTGTCGTTCTGCGTTACCATAACGAACAGTGAGCCGTCGAATTTGTTGCCGTACGCCTTAATAACACCGCCGTCCTCGCCCGAGAAAGTTCCCTTCTTGGGGTTGGTTAAAAGGTCGGAGCCCTGTCCCGCCATAAGCATAGGATAGGTGCGCGCGGTCGAACGGAAGTAGTTGTTTTCAACGAACGCGCTAGCACCCAAAGTCACACCTACGCCGTACTCAGAGTTGCCGTCGTAATAGTTGTTGAATATATGCGCGGTTGCCATTCTTATGCGGGGGTGACGGGAATCGGAATGGTCGTACCAGTTGTGGTGATAGGTAACGAGCGCTTCCTTCTCAATCACGTCTTTCATACCTTGCAGATTGCATTTGCCGTTGTCCCAGAAGTGGTTGTACGAGTGGGTTATATAGGAAGAGTATTTGGTATCCAGCGCGCCGTCGCCCTTTACTTGGTCGGCGTCCTTGCCCGGGGCTCCGTAGAACATATCGCAATTATGCACCCAGATATGGTCGTTTTCGTGTGCAATTGAAACGTTGTCGCCTTCTTTACTGGAACAGTTCATAAAGCCGAGGTTGCGTACTTCAGCAAAAGAGGACCTTTTGATGCTGAAGCCGAAGCCGTTAATCGTTGCGTCGTCTCCGACGCCTTCAAGAGTAAAACTTCCGCCTCTGGCTTTGTCTGCTCCGTTGCCTATAACCAAATCGCCTTCGCCGTTTTCGGTTTTAGAAGGGGTGTTAACGTTGCCTATAAACCTCATGCAGAGGGGGGATTTATCGTATCCCTTTCTGTAGTATTCGAAAATTTGCTGTATGCCGACGCAAGTCTGCGTTCTGCCGTCTTCTTTTGCTACGATATCAAAGGTTATGCTGTCCTTGTTTTCGTCGGTTACGTAAAGTACGTGCGCGCCCTCTTTCAAGGTGCCGTCCTCGTTGTATGCGCCTGGCATTACGCGGCTACCGTCCGTGCCGATGAAGGCGTAGCCTACTCTCTCGTGCGGCGCAACCGCAACGTTTTTAATTGCCGACTTTTCTTCCAGCTCGTTGCCGGTTTCATCGTAGGGAACGACTTTAAGCGAGTATTTGCCCGTCTTCAAGCCTACCGCGTCTGCGCGGAAATAGGTTTTGTATTGTCTTACGAGAGGTGCGTCGAGCTTAGTCCAGTCGCCGTTTTCCCCCTTGTAATAGACGTTGTACCAGCTTGCACCGTCCAGTGCTGTCCATTTTACGTAAGCCGCCTCTAAATCGCCTTGCCCCTCGGTGATTTGCACCGCGCCTTCCGCTGCGGGCGGGTCGGGGTCTGGTTTGAGGTCGGGCTTGGTTTGCCCGTTATCGTCGTCCTGTCCCGGGATAACTATGGGCTGGCCGCCAGTTCCCGGGTTGCCGTCGGGGGTATCGTCGGTGGTGCAAGCCGCCGCGCCAAACGGTACGGAAAACGCCGTTAAAAGCGCTATTACCGCGAGTATGGATTTTTTGAGTTTCTTCATTTTGCCCCTTTGAACGGATTTTTCATTTTTTGATTTATTCGTTCATTATTATAATATCACGTTTAAACCGGAACGGCAACCATAATTTAAAAATAATTGATTAAAAAGCCCCGCGCTGTTAAGCGCGGGGCTTTGTATTTTATCAGAACGGTATGTCGGGGCTTTCAAGGTCCCTAAACAACGGCTCGACCTTTACGCCGTGGGGACTGCAATAAATAAAGTCTGTGTTGTTGCTCATTTCGGGGAAGTAACCGCATTCCTTGCCTTTGCAGTTTGCCTCGGTCATTTTAACGGTTTTGGCGGACTTGTTAATATAGACCACGTTCAAGCCGTTGCCGCGCGTGCGGACGGTTACGGTTATTCCCGCGTTATCCTCCTCTACCGTCAAGGTTTCGCTTTCGGAATACACCGCTTCGCCGCCGAACTCGTAGGTGAACACCTCCTCCGCGTTGACGAAGATTTTTACGCCCGTTAAAGGGTCGGTGTTGCGCGTTGTGAACACGACGATAAATATTATTGCGACGAGGAGCAATATAACGCCGTAGATTATCAAATCAAACAGCTTAAAGCCCTTGTCCTTTTTTACTTGTTCTACTTTTTTTAAAGACATAATTTATTCTGCCGTGAATACAACTTTTCTGTCCGTCAGTTTTTCTTCAATGAACTTTATAGCTTTGTCCTTGCCCATAGCCATAATCGCCGTCGTAAGCGCGTCTGCAGACGCCGCAGAGCCGCCGACGACGGTTGCCGACATTATACCCGTCTGCACGGGTTTGCCCGTCGTGGGGTCGATTATGTGGCAATAACGAACGCCGTCGATTATATACCGCTGTTCGTTGTCGCCGCTGGTGGAAAGCTTGTCGTTGCAGAAAGAGGTTTTAAAGTAGCCGTCGCGCTTTACTGAGCGGGGGCTGATAAACTCCAAATTGAAGTTTTCGTTTTTAAAGTGCCTTTTGACGAGCATACTGCTTGCGCCGAAGTTGAAATACCCGAATTTGTAACCGAACTCGTCAAACAGCCCGTCCACCTTGTCGACGGCGTAGCCCTTTGCAATGCCGCCCAAATCGACTTTTAGAGAAAGGGTTTCGCCCTCTACCGTTACGGTGTAGGCGGGCTTGGTTACAAAGTAGCCGTTCTCGTTTGAAAGCTCAATCTCGCCGAAGTGCGAGGCAAGGTCGGTGTATTTTGCTATAACCTCGTCCGAGGGCAATTCGTCTGCCGTTTGGGGGTACTGCTCGGCAGTGCTGAAACCGTAGGCTTTTATGTTGTAGTAAAGCGCGGGGTTGTAATAGTGGTCGGTAAAATCGTAGACTGATAACGCCTCGGTTAAAATCTCGTAAGTGGTTTGGGAAATTTCTACGGTTGCGCCCGCCGCCGCGTTGTTGAATTTGTAAATATCCGAATCTGTTACCGTTGAGGACACGGCTTTGCTTATTAAGTCAAGCTGCTGCCCGACGGCCTTGGTAAAGCTTATAAATTTTGCGCCTTCTTCGGTTGTGAATTCTTCAAACTTTTTGTCGGCGTCCTCTTTAAAGTCGGCGTAGACTACGAGCTGTGCCTCTGTGTACATTACGGACGGAAAAGTCCAACCCTTTGCGGTGTAGGCAGAGGTGTTTACCTCCTCGCACTTTTCTTTTTCGGCGGGGGAATATCCGCCTATGGTGCCGCCGAGCTTGAAGGTTTTATCCGTAATTTCAAACTCGCCTTGCGGGATATTGGTGTAGACCTCGTAGGTTTTTTTATTGCAACCCGAAGAAAGTGCCGAGCCGACGAGCACGGCAAGGCAAGCGGGCAGTATTAATATTTTTTTAAGTGATTTCATAATTAAATTAATTATAAACTAAAACGCAAAATTTGGCAAGAAAAAACCCGCCTTTAAAAGGCGGGTTGAATATCAGTTAAATTACTTTTTAAGTGCGTCTTGAACTGCAAGAAGAAGTCTGCCACTGCCTTGCGTTGCGCCCGAAAGAAGAAGTCCGCTTCCGGCTAAATCAGCGTTGTAATCTTTGCCGTAAGGCTCGCCCATAGCGTCCTTATCTACTGCGGTGTTATAATCGCTTGCGCCGGTCGACCAAGCATAGCCGTAGTTAGTGTAAACCTTTAACTCCAAAACTTCGGCAGCAGATTTACCTACGTATTGATTTAATAACCAGCTGGTATGCTTAGTCCAGTTCTCTTCACTGCTCGTTGACCAACCGTAGCTGGTTTTGGTGGAAGCTTCGGGAACGACGGATTTTCCGTCCCATTCAAGGTAATTACCGGTACGGTTGCCCTTTGAGTCCAACTCTGCATAATAGGACTTGCCGTCTTCATAGCCTTCAACACCGTGAAGGGCATCGCCTTCCTTAGTGGTGTAAAGTGCCCAGTATTTCGCGCCGTTCAAGAAGTAGCTGTCCCAGCCCGCGCTTACGGCGTGCCATTCGTGCCAAGTAGCCTCGTCAGCTTCCTTGCCGTCTGTTACAGTCTTATAGGTCTGCAACTGTTTAGCGTGTTCGTTGTCCTTGTCGTTGGTTAAATCTTTAACCGCGGTGATAATGTTATTTTCAACGGTTACTTCTACTACCATACCGTATTCTTGACCGTAGTAACCCAAGTAATGATATTCGCCGTAGTACTTGCCGTCATAGCCGCCGCCCGAGCAAGCCGTAGCAGTAGCGATGCCGCCGCAAAGCGCAGCCGAAGCAACCAAAATAGATAATCCTTTAAAAACCTTTTTCATAAAAAACTCCTATGAAACTTATTACCTTTTAAGTTTAGCATAATTGGTAAAATGTGTCAACCGTTTATTGATATTTAATTACTTAAAAATATATAAAATTAACCTCATCCGTCTTTTTTTCATTCTTACAAAAAAGACACCTTCCCCAAAGGGGAAGGCTTAGTCTTTTGTTTATCATTCTGTACGAAGGGCAACAACGGGGTCCTTCTTGGCTGCCGCAGCGGCGGGTATCAAGCCCGAGATAAGCGTCAATACCACGCTTACGCAAATCATAATGATTGCTTGCCATATCGGCAGTGCGGCAATCGCTATGCCCGCAAGCGCCATTACGATAAGGTTGATAATCAGCGACAACAGATAGGTTACGATTATTCCCACTGCGCCCGCGCAAAGACCGATTATGAAGGTTTCGGCGTTGAATAGGCGTTTTATGTCCTTCTTCCTTGCGCCGACTGCACGCAAGATACCTATTTCTTTTATTCGCTCTACTACGGAGACGTAGGTGATAATTCCTATCATAACCGTTGAAACGACGAGGGACAGCGCGGTGAACGCGATTAGCGCGATGGTTATCATTTCGACCATAGTGTTAATCATGGTTATCATAAGCCCGACCGCGTCCGTGTAGGTGATTTTGTACTCCTCTTTCAGTTCCAAAGTAACCGTGTACGTGTAGGTGCCGTCTTCGTTGGGGATAGGGTTTCCGTCCAAGTCTGACGGCGCATTCCAATTAGGGTACTCTGCGTTAGGGGTTACGTTCCAATCGTCGGCGGAGGTAACGTTAAACTCGTAGGTTTCGCCCTTCTCGCACATATCGTTCCATTTGTCAAGGTAGTCAGTAACCAAATCCTTGCTGTTGAAGTCGAGCGGATAGAACGCGAATCCGACGGGGGTCGTGCCGCCCGCAACCGTCGTGGGGGTTACCCTTAACGAGTCGTACTGACTTTTGCCCGACGAGCCGCCCATCATAGAGGACATCATCGAGGACATTGACAGTCCGCCGCCTCCGTCCATTACGTAGTACATCGTATTTACGGGCTTTTCGGTTTCGTAAGTGAAATGGTAGCTGTACGGCAAGCCGTCAAGTCCGCCGTCGTGCTCGTTCATATACTTTACGATTTCACTGTTTCTGCCCGTTTCCAAGGCGTGGTTTGCAAGGGCGTTGGTGTAATAAATACCCGTATTAAGGCAGCCGTAGGATACGCTTGCTTTCTTTTGAAGAATTACTTTTACCTTTAAATTGACGTCGTTTGAAGTATCCCTATCTGCTTTAAAGCCGTCGATATCTACCGGAACGGTAACGGTTTCGGATAAATTCATTTCCGTTTTGTAACCGTTTGCGTATGCGTTGTATTTAAACTCTGCGTCTTTTCTTTTAACTTCGGGTTGACCGTACTCGTCCTCATCTTCGTAAGGCACTTTGTACATTGCGTCCATAGGGTTATTGACGGGGTCAAGCTTTGTGTAAACGGTGTCGTTGGGGTACCACTTGAACTTGGTGTTCGTTTCGTCCTTGTCGAGGAAATAGTCGTACTCTTTGCCGTTGAGATACTGGTCAAGGAGTTCGCCGTATTTTTCCTTTGCCTCGTCGGCGGTAATTTCGTTACCCACAAGCTCTTTGGCGCGGGCGGCGTAGGCAAGGAATTCCTCTTGCGTGAAGTAGCCCATCTGACCCATCGTAAGGTCGGTAGTCGCCTTTTTGTTGATTACCATTATAAGGCTGTCTTTTTCGCAGAATAAATTTTTAAGCTCGGCTTCGGTAAGATTAACCTTTTTGTCGTTATAGGTTGCCACTATATCGTACTGCGAAAGGACGTAGTCGTAATTGTTGGGCAATTCTTGGAAGGTGGTTACCGTGGGAATCATGCCCGCAAACATTTGATATTGCTTTCTTTCGGTAGAGTCTTTGTCGTATTGACTTGCAACCGCGCCGAGAACTGCCGAGTAGGTTTGGCGAATTGCCGTAACGGAAGTTTCTTCCCCCTCTGTTTTATCGTCGACTTTATACGTAGTATAAATATTGTTGGCGGGCTCGAAGCCGTAGTCGTAATACGCGGCGTTATAGTAGGTTGAGGGCATCTTGCTGACGTAGTCCGCGTAGGCGTCGGTAATGTTGTTGGTTACGCCCATGCTGCCCATTCCCATTAAGGTTTCGATTAGGGAATCGACGTAGACCTTGTCGCCAAGCTTTTCAATCTTGACTTTGTTGCTGGTGCCCATATTCGTGATTGCCGTAAAGTCAATCGCGGTGCGGGTGATTTCAAGCGGGTTGCCAGAAAGCATATCGTCCTGCATCTTGGCTATGTAACCCTTTACGCCCGCCGAGATTGCAAGCACCATTGATACGCCGATTATGCCGATACTGCCCGCAATGGACACGAGCGAGGTGCGCTTTATTTTGGACAAAAGGTTTTTAAAGGACAAGGACATTGCCATGCCTATTGACATTGAAGCCTTTTTCTTTTTGCCCTTGTTGGTTTTTTGCTGTTCTGCGGGGTCTTCCGCTTGCTCCGCAGTAACCTTAGGGGCAATTTCTTCTATGCCGTCGAAGGGCTTGGTGTCGTCTATTACCTCGCCGTCCAAAAGGCGGATTATGCGGGTTGAATAGGTTTCGGCAAGCTCGGGGTTGTGAGTGACCATTATGACTAAACGGTCCTTCGCAATCTCCTTTAAAAGCTCCATTATCTGAACGCTGGTTTTAGAATCGAGCGCGCCCGTGGGTTCGTCGGCGAGGACGATTTCGGGGTCGTTTATAAGCGCACGCGCGATTGCTACGCGCTGTGCTTGCCCGCCCGAAAGCTGGTTGGGCTTGTTTTTGAGCTTATCGCCCAAGCCCACGCGCTCTAACGCGGCGATAGCACGCTGACGGCGCTCTTCCTTGCTTACGCCCGAAATGAGGAGCGCAAGCTCGACGTTTTGCAAAACGGTTTGGTGCGGGATAAGGTGATAGCTTTGGAAAATGAAGCCTATCGAGTGGTTGCGGTAGGTGTCCCAATCGCCGTCCCTATACTGTTTGGTGGACTTGCCCTCGATGATAAGGTCGCCCGAGGTGTACTTGTCAAGCCCGCCTATTATGTTTAAAAGCGTGGTCTTGCCGCAGCCCGACGCGCCGAGAATGGAAACGAGCTCGTTTTTGCGGAACTTTATGCTTACGCCCTTTAACGCGCTTACCACACCGCCCGCGACGGGATAATCTTTTTTAATGTCAACTAATTCAAGCATCAAATCACCTTAATTGAAAATTTACAACTTTATATTATATTTTAGCTTTGAGTAATCTTGCCACTGAACGGTCTTTGCCGAGAATATTCATTATGGTGCACAAGTCGGGGGAGTTGGGGCTGCCCGTGATTGCTATCCTTAAAATTTCGGCTACGTCGGAAACGTTGCCTTTGAACGCCTCGGGGTTTGCCTTGTACTCGCTCATTTCGCTTGCAAAGCCCACTTCGGGCGCGATAGCCTTGACCTTTGCAAACCACGCCGAGTTATCGTCCGCGGGGTCGTAAACGCTTGCGAATTTTTCCAAGACGGTGTTGACCGTGTGTTTATCGAACCTATACGAATAGTCGGGGTTGAAGGTATCGTCGAAGAAATAGTCCAAAAGGCGTACGCCTTGCTCGGCGCGCTCGATGTCCTTTCTTCTCTTTTTGCCGCCTATGCCCATTATAAGGGTCAAGATTTTAATAAGATAGTCCTTATCTTCAAAGTGCGCTTTGTCTGCGTCGGTGCCAAACTCGTCGACCCAGCCCTTCAAGAAGGCGAGGCACTCTTCTGCGGAAAGCTTCGATATTTCAGTCTTTGAAGTATCGTTTAATTTGTCCAAGTCGAACAGCGCGCCGCTTTTGCCCATTTTGTCGATTTTGAACTTGAAGTCCTTATAGTCGCCGTCGGGGTTCTTCAAGGTCCACTCCTCGAAGTTGGAGTTTAAGACGGTCATAAGGTATTTAACTACCGCTTGGGGATAGTAGCCGGCTTTTCTGTAATAGTCCAAGGAAAGTTCGGGGTCCTTGCGCTTTGAAAGCTTGCGCTTGGTGCCGCCGTCCATTTTCATAAGCGAGCAAGTGTGCGCGTATCTGGGGGGCTTGAAGCCCAAAACCTTGTGCAGCTCGATATGCACGGGAAGGCTTGAAAGCCACTCCTCGCCGCGGATAACGAGCGTGGTACGCATAAAGTGGTCGTCTATGGCGTGGGCGAAGTGATAGGTCGGAATGCCGTCCGACTTTAAGATAACTACGTCTTGGTCGTTTTCGGTTACGGTGATGTCGCCCTTGATTGCGTCGCGGAAGGTAGTTTTATTCTCGATACTGCCTTGCGATTTGAGGCGTATAACGAAGGGCTTGCCCGCCTTTAAGTTAGCGTAAATTTCCTCTTCGGTTAAATTTCTGCACTTGGCGTACTTGCCGTAGTAGCCCGTGGTTTCCTTGCTCTCGGTCTGCTTGGCGCGAACCTCGTCCAGCTCCTCTGCGGTACAAAAGCACGGGTAAGCCAAACCTTGTTCCAAAAGCTTTTTAACGAAGCTACGGTAAATTTTTGCGCGCTGGCGCTGATAGTAAGGTCCGTATTTGTTTAACGGGCTTTCGATTTCCGCGCCCTCGTCAAACTTGATGCCGAAGTATTTTAACGAGCGGATAACGCTTTCAACCGCGCCCTCTACCTTGCGCTTTTCGTCGGTGTCCTCGATTCTTAAATAGAACACGCCGCCCGTGGTGTGCGCCGCCCTTTCGTCCGCAAGCGCGGAATAAAGATTGCCCAAGTGGATAAAGCCCGTGGGCGAAGGCGCAAGGCGGGTTACCTCCGCGCCGTTAGGAACCGTGCGGGGCGGGAAAATTTCTTCGTATTTTTCGGGTGCGAGTAAGTCCGTATCGGGGATTAACGCCGAAGCAAGTTTTTTTAAGTCCATTTTATTCACCTCTTTTACGACGGAAATTGAGTTTGCCGTGCTTTGCCACGTACCAACGGTAAGTGAACCAAAGGATAACGAGCAGCTCCAACACGGCGGCAATGATATAGATAAAGAAAATTTTGATAAATTCGGGCGCGAAGGTTTCCACGAAGACGTGGAAAATAACCGCGCAAGACCAAACGATTAAAGAGCTTGAAATTGCGTTGGTAATCCGTCTGCCCCAAAGCGTTGAAAACACCAACAGCACTATTGAAGTGGGCAAGGGCGCAACCACGAAAACGAGGTAAGAATACTGCTCCGTCGGGTCTATGAAATAGAATATCATAAATATGCCCGTGGCGATAAACCAGACGAGCACGGCTGAAAGCACGGTTATGAAGATATGCTTGCCGTTTAAATGCTTTTTGGGCTGAACGGGCGTTGCAGTGCTTTCTTCCTTTACGATGTCGTCAAGGGTAACGCCGTAAATTTCGGCTATTTTGGTGAGCACCCTTATATCGGGTATGGCTTCGCCCCGCTCCCACTTGGAAACGGCTTTATCCGAATAGTTTAGCATTTCCGCAAGCTGAAGCTGCGTGAGCTTGGCGTTGGTGCGAAGCTCCACGAGGTTCTTTGCGATTACGTCCTTTAAATCTTCCATAGCGGTATTTTAACATATTTACGCCGAAAACACAACAAAAAAGACGACTCTACTGTGAGTAGAGTGTGAAATTTTGGCGGTAGAGTCGAAAAATAAACCGTGGAGAAAAACCGCGGCAAAAGAGGTTGTATTTTTTTGAAAAAGTGTAATAATGTAATTATAAGTAAAATATTGCTAAAAAAGGGCTTCGGCAACGGGGCACGGAGAATATTATGAATAATTTTGATATATTTGCGGATTCGGGAAACAATATCCCCGACGAGCTTATCGAAAAGTACGGGCTTGGCGTTATCCCCTACCTTTGCACGGTGAACGGTGTGGAGACGGCGTGCCGCGAAAACGGCGTACCTTTTGCCGAAACCGCGAAAAAGTTTTACACAAAGCTTCGCGAGGGTGCGGAAGTTAAGACCTCGCTTATAGGCGAGGCAAGGTTCGAGGAAGCGCTTACCCCCTCCCTTCAAGCGGGCAAGGACGTGATACTTTTCACCATTACCCAGACGCTTAGCGGAACTTACGCGCAAGCCGTTGCCGCAAAGGAAGAGCTTGAAAAGAAGTTCCCCCAAAACAGAGTTTACGTTATAGATACGGCGAACGCCTCGATGGGCTCGTGCCTACTCGTTTTAAAGGTTGCGGAGATGCGCGAACTCGGCGTTGGCGCCACTGAATGCGCGACCTGGGCGGACGAAAACAAGTACAAGGTAAACAGCTACGTTACCGTTGACGATTTGAAGTATTTGAGAAAGGGCGGAAGAGTTTCGGCCGTGGCGGCGATTGCGGGCACGCTTTTGAACATTAAGCCCGTGCTGTGGGCGAACGACACCGTTCCCGCTAAATTGGAAGTATTCTGCAAGGAGCGCGGAAAGAAAAAGGCGCTTGCAACGATTTTGAAGGCGGTTGACGAGAAGATAGAAAACGCCGACACGCAGACGGTGGCCATTGCACACGCGGACTGCATAGACGACGCGAACTATCTTAAAGAGGCACTTTTGGAAAAGGGCGTGAAAAATGTTATTATCGAGTATTACGACCTTTGCACGGGCGGGCACGTTGGCCCCGGCACGATAGCCTTGTTCTTCTTCGGAAAGGACAGACGGGGAAAAGCTGCCGAGGTGCAAAAGAAAGGGCTGTTTAAAAGCCGTAAGCCCGAAGCAAACTAATAAGCGTTCCGCTTAATCAAGTATCTTAATTGCTTGCAGCTTGACGAACTTATCTCATATCAAACTTAAATGAAAACAACCGCGAGGCGAACGCCTTGCGGTTGTTTTATTATTCCGTTAAAAATTAGGCAACTTGTCTATTGCTTCTGCGGCTGCCATAATTTGCGTAGGACTTGCCGTGTACACTCCCTCTACCGTTCCGTTCACGGTTAAATCGAAGGCGTCCTCCGTTGCCAAGGTTAAGGCACCTCTGCCGGCATCGTTCAGATATTCGCAAATTCTGTAACGGACTATATCCGACTTCAACAATTCCTCAAACGTTTCGGGGTTATCCTTGTATTTGAGAATTTGTTCCGTTTTGTTGAAAACGGGAACCTCAAACTCGGTATTGTTCTCTTCGGAGCCTCTTAAAATTTCCAAGGCGCTTGCAAGATATTCGAGCTGCTCGGCGGAGATAACCGAAGTATAACCGCCCGCTATGCTGTGCGTTTTCCTTACGTCCTCCACCTTCTTGGCGTTGCCTTCAGATACGGCAAGCACGCCGCCCGCCGTCTTGTTAAGCTGGATAAGCTGGAAGGTTATTCTTGCGCGGATAATTTCGCTTTCGAAGATTGCCTCGCGTTTAGCTTTATCGGGAATGGATATTGCCTTATCGTCGGTCATGTTTTCTAAGGCTTCCATATCCTTCAAGCCGTATGCAAGGAAAGCGTTCACCGCAAGGCTTAATTCCTCCGCTTCGATATACTGCTTGCCGTCGACGGTTTCGACAACCGTATCGGGAATGATAATGCCCGGGTGGTCGATTATCTTATTCGTTATGCTTGCAACTAAGATATAGGACTTGGTCTCGCCGTTATCGTAGAGATAATCGCTCACCTCTTCAAGGTTGATTTTGCCGCCGTCGAGGTCGCCGCAAACGACTAAAATACTTTCGATTTCACTCTTCTTATAAACTTTGAAGTTTTCTTCGTAAGCTAAGGGGTGGTCGCAAATATCTGCGTTATCGGCGATAACCTTTTGGATAGATTTGGTCATTATGCCCTTTACTATCGTTGAGGCGTAAATAGTATCGAGATTGTCTTTGTTCAATTTATCCTTTAAGTTGTCTACCGTAAACTCGTCGTTGAACGAGGTTATTTCAAGCGCGTTTGCCGCGCCCGAAAGGGCTTGAAGCTCTTCGAACCTGTAATATCCGTCAAGCTTGACGCGGTTTATAACGAAGCCGTCGATAATATCCTTATCTTTATTCTCGCCCAATAACACGGCGTCCACTTCGTCCGTGATTTTACTGCGGAAAATTACCGATTCGTAGAATACGCGAAGCTTGGTTCTGCGCTCGCTTTCCTCTTCGACGTCGCGGTCAACATCCGCCTCCTCGTTTAATTGAAGAAGCAGCTCCCCGATTTTACCGTCGATAAAATTGTCTTCGAGCGTGAAGTCGTCGCCCGCGTCTTTAAGCCCTAACAGCTCGCTAAGCGCCTCTATTAAAGCGGGAAGCTCTTTCGTCCACGGGTTGGTTGAGTCGTAGTTTTCAAGCTCGGACTTCGAGCCCATATTCTTCACGTCGTAAGGCGCGGGGATAATTTCCGCAAGCTTATCGTCTTGGACGATGGTTGCAACTAACGACGCGGGGATAATCTTGCTGCCTTCGAGCAAAGATTTATCGTTTGCGATTTTAACGAGTATGTTTTCGACGGTGAAATCCTTATCCAAGCCGAGTTTTGCAATTTCGCCGAATACCGAGATAAGCTCGTTCTTTTTGATTAGATACGGGATTTTGTCTTCCCGTAAAGGCTGGCGGGAATTTTGAGGGACTACGAGCGCGAAGTCGTCGCCCACATTTGCCCCGTCATAAAGAATATACTTTGAAACGGTGTAGTGCAAAACGCTTGAGGAGAAGAACGCTTCAAGTTCGTCCTCTTCCATCTTGGTGATTTTCTCTAATACGCTTGACGACTTGAAATCGCCGCTGTTAAGAATAAGGCCCGCAATACTGAACTTGGTATAGCGCAATGCGTCAAGCAAGTATAAAAGCTCGCCGCGCTTGCCGTCGACCGTTATCCAGCCGTCGATGTTGCCGTCAATGGCTGCGGGAATGGTGATAACATCCAAGCCGCCGCCGCTTTTCAGCTTTTCGTTGAACAGCTGTGCAACGGTGCCTTCGAAAATTCTGTTCTTTTCTACGAGGTCGTAGAAGTCGTCGTTATCAATTAGGAAGCCGTCGATTTCCTTTTCCCATTCCGTGCTGTCGCCGACGAAGGGCATAACGAAGTCAACGAGCACGGACATATTGTCCAAAAGCCCTTTGAGCTGGTCTTCCGTAATGAGGTTTACGAACTCTCCGTCCACTTTTTCGCACGCGGATTCGGGTACGTAGAAGGTGTTGCCCTCCACCTCGATAAGCTCTATGGAAATTACCGAGCGGAGAATTACCGACTTGGTGAGATAATCCGAAAGGGTTTTTTGTTTATCGTCTTTCTTTTCGACTGCCTCGGCAAGAATATTTAAAACGTCTTCGATGGAAGCGCCGCCCTCTGAGTTCATAAGCGCGTCCAAAACCTTGGCGTTGTCGCCGCTGAAAAGATGCTTGACGCCGTACAGTAGCTGGTAGGTTTCTCCGTAAGAAACGACTTTACCGTCCTTATCGTAGGTGTTGCTGAACACTATATTTTCGGGGATATAGGTATTCGGCGAAAGACCCAAAAGGGCGTTTGAAATGGTCCTATAAACGAAGTTGGTTGAAAGCGCACGACCGAGCACCTTGCTTTTTATAAGCAGCTCGCAGATATTGTCGTATGCGGTCATATTTTCTTTATAGTGCTCGTCGTTTTGGTCAAACAGCTTTTTAACCATATCGAGCGCGCTTACCGCTGCCTCGCCGTCCTCTTCGCCGTCCTCAGACTCGCCGTCGGTTGCGCTCATATTGTTGTACAAAACCATAGTATCGTCAACTGCGGCGAGAAGGCTGTGGATTTCGTCAATCCAGTCGATGTCTTCCTCTCTAATCTCGGAATATCTTACGCCGTCCTTGCCTTCCTCGGTGAGGTACAAGTTTTCAAACAGACAGTACATTCTGGATAAGACGGGGTTGAACTCCGCCTTCCTTTCACTGCTTAGAATGGAAAGCTTTTCGATTTCGGGAACTATGCGTTTGACGAGCTCTATCGTGTCGCCCGTTTCCTCGTTGGCAAGCAAAGACAACACGACGTTTAAAACGAGCTTTACGTCCTTTTTGGTGATAATGTGGTTGACGGTGAGGTAAGGGCGGATATCGCTTCCTTCCGCCTCCGTCTTGCCGGTTTCCGCCATCAAGTCGCGCTCGTCGGGGATATTTTCGGTCAAGAAGCCCTTCTTGAAGATAAGCTTTATAAGCTCCTTTTCGCCGTCGCCTATCGCGTCCTTGGTGAACTCGATTTCGTCGATATTTGCAACGATGGTATTTACAAACGCCATTGAAAGGTTGATTAAATAGGTTTGCGCGTTGAACGCGTCGATAAGCGAATCGAATTCCTCCCTAAACCCCGAACGCGTCATAATCTCCACGACGGTATCAAACGCGCCGTCGGATACATCGCCGCTAACGATAGCGTTGATTTCGTCGGGGCCGTACTTCAATAAGAGGTCGAAGGTGTCGCGCGCGAAACCCGTCAAGGTGGAAAGCTCTTCTCTGAATTTGACGTTTTCGGATATGCCGAATTCTTCGTCGTTGAGCTCGCCCGAGAATACGAGGTCAGCCGCAAACAGATAGTAAGGCGTGTCGGTTGCGTCCGTCATTGCGTTTAGAATTTTGAAGATGCCTTGCGCGCCGTAGCTTTCGACGGAGCGGTAAATCTCATACAAGAAGTTAACGTCTTCGTTGCCGAAGTCGTGCTCTTCGAGCTTGCCTTCACCCTTGCCGCCCGCGACTACGTAGAACGCGCTGCCGAGGAAGGATATGCACAAAAGTCCCGTTGCGATGCCGCGGACTAAACCTACTATACCGCCGCCGAGCCAGTGCTTTTTGTAGTTTTTGTCGGTTTTGCCGTTTATAAACTCTAACTGCCTATTCTTCCTATATTTGCGCTGTGAGTAGCACAAGACGTAGACGATATAGAGGATAAAGTCTATAAAGAAGAACAAAAGACAAGATATCGTGCCGAAGATTATGCGGTAAGCCATATCCACGATGGTGTAGACATACGGAGAAAGACCGTCGAAACCCGCGCCGGGAACGGCTACGATATACGCCGCAAGCACTTCTTTTAAGGTGGAACAGCTTTCGGGAACGCCCAGCATATTTTGCAAAGCGTTTTCGCCGCCGAGCCAGTTAACGAATTTTAACGCGCCCTCGTCCACTTCCTTTACGTAGACCGTAATGAAGAAGAAGGCAATGCACACCGCGCCCGCGCAAGCCGCGTGAAGGGTTAAAATCAAGCTCTTTCTCAGTCCCCTTCTCATACCCCTAAGTACGGCGATAAGCACGCCGACGGAGAATAAAATCGTGGGGCCCCAGCTTATTGCAAAGTTGATAAGCTGCAATACGGCTTCGTTACCGCCCGTGGCTGCCGCCATTGCCGCTTGCACGCCGAGGTAAACGATATACGCGGTAGGTATTAAGCCGACGAGGATATAGATTAGTACTCGGAAGAATTTCCGCTTTACGCCCTTTAAGACAATTATGAATACCACGAGGAGAATGATTGCACCGAAAACGCCCAGCATTATCCAAGGCGGCGTGAAATTAACTAAGCCGCATAACGCTGTAAAAACAGAATTCATATCAATCACCTCCTTTTAAGATTTTTTATGGTTTTAAGATACGCTATATACTACTGCGTTGGGATAATTTTCAGTAAAGTCTGACGGCAAGTTGGGTATATAGACCGTAACAAAAGGATACTCTGACACGCTTTCGCTACCAAAAACGAAATCGTATAAATAATCTACGGAACAATCTTCTGCGTGGATTTCAATACTTTGAAGCGCAGTCGCCGCTGACGAAATATAGCCGTATCCGACCAAAGTTGCCGTTGTGATGACAAGGTATTGAGTATACTCGTACGACTTATTAAAATCGCAATAAGACACGTCAAAATTTTCCAGATAAACGTAGACGTTTGTAAGGCTTTCACAGCCCGTGCCTATCGTTCCCTCGCCGTACGTAACGCCTTGGGGCAAAGATAACGATTCAACAATATTATTGCCGTCACCGAGAATATTCGTGCCGCACGTTTCAAAGCCTTCTGCAACGACGATATTATATGCATTTAAATCCTTGAACGCTTCGTCGGGAATATTGAACTGCCCCGTACACGTAAGCGTTAAGACTTGTAAGGTGCGGGTTATATTATACAAGTTGATTACTTTGTCGTCTTCATAACAAGGAACCGTAAGCTCAGTCAACCCACCGAAATTGTCCAAATCAATTAATTCGCCTACGTCGGCATGCTCTTCAATAACGAGCGCATTGACGCCCGTAAAAGCTTGCATAACGTTGGGGGTAAGCAAGGAATCGCTCCATACTTTCAGATAATAAATATTACCTAATTGTAAATACGCGGTTGAGCTTATTCCGATTACTTCAAACGGTATTTCCAAGCTTTGAGTCGCGGGGTTGACCGTGATAATTTCGCCGTCAACCGTTTCGTAGTCCTTAGTCCACTTATACTCGTAGCCCTCCACGTTCTTGTCTTGAAGGTATCCGTATTCGTAGCTTTGGGCGGGGTCGTATTTAAATTCGGGCTCGGGTTTAGGTTCGGGCTTGGGTTCGGGCTTAGTGGCGATTACCAAGTTGAGGTCTGCGGGCGCTTTGCCGCCGAAAAGCTCGTCTTCGCTGTCGGCGCCGTTTTTGCCGATGGTAAGATTTTTAACGCCGGTACAGCCGTTTAAGCTGTATTTTAAAAGCGTTGCGTCGGGGAGGTTGACCGTTTCGAGCGCGGTGCAGTTTTCAAACGCGTAGCCCATAACGGTTGCTTCCGCCACCGAGGTTACCGTTTTAAGCTGTGCACAGCCGCCGAACGCGTAGCCTTCGATATAGAGATAGGTTGAGCTGAACTTTACCGTTTCGATATCCGAATTTTCAAAAGCCCTTTCCTTTACCCTTACCACTTCGTAGCCGTTGACTTCGGCGGGAACGGTAAGGTTCTTTTCTTCGCCGTCGTAGCCCGTAACGGCTACGGTTTTAACTTCGCCGTTCTCTTGAATTTCGTAATACACGTCGTCAATGACGAACGCGGTAGAATTAGTATTGAATAAATACACCGAAACGCCTATGCCAGCTACCGCGAGAATACAAGTTATAGCGTTGAATATTGCGGGGAACTTTGCAATGTTTTTGCGGGTTGCGTTCTTTGCCGTAAACGGCAGTTTGCCCTTTCGCCTTGCGGGGGCGGGTGCGGGCTGCGCCTTGACGCTTACGGGTGCGGCGGGAATATATCTTTTAGCCGAATCCTCGTCGCGGGCGTAATGTTCGAACTTGTAGCTGTTGTCTAAGAACTGCCCTTCCTTCCATATAAACCTATCGAATGCGGCTTGAACGAGGCGTACCGACAGAGTTTTGCAAGCGTAGTTTACTTTTAATTTTGCGTTGGGTACGAAGGATTGAACGGGTTTTGCAAGGAATTTGTTGTAGATAACCATCGACTTTTCGACGAGGTTATTATCAATATCGTACTGGCTGACTTCGAACTCCATTCCAAGTAACTGTTGGTTTACGTTGTTTGCGAACTTGAAAACGACGAATTTTTGTTCCGCGCGCTCGTCCTCGAAAACGATGTACTCCTCTAAGTTGACTACGCAGTCCTCCGAGGCGTACTTGATTTTTTCTATGTTATTATAGGAACTCATATTCAAGCGCACCTCCCGTTCTTATTTTTGCGTTTCTTCTTCTGAAACAGAGCACGGTTATAAGATAGCTTATAAGGGCGAGAAGGAAGCTTCCCGCTATAAGCCCGTAGTTTAAGTAGTTAATGAGGATTAGTTTCGTATAGATGTCGCCCAAAACTTCGATAAAGGCGTGGCGCACTGCAAAAAGGAAGGTGAAAAACACCAAGCTTTTCAAGGCAGCGTGAATGCGGACCTTGCTCATGGGGAGAGGTCTTATCACGTTGGAGTTGACGCAAATGCCGTCCGCCGTGCCGATTACGACGTTGACGAAGGCGCAACTCTTTTTAAGCGCGATTACCTTGGAGCTGTCGCCCGTGTCGCGGTGGGTTACGTTTATTACGCCTATTACCCTTTTAAAGCGGGAATACTGTACGACGAAATAAGAAATATCTTGAAAGCTGCGCGCATAATTGCACACGAGATACTTATCGTACAGCGTTTTGCAGATAACGTATTTTTTAATGAAATTTTTGGTTTCACCCGAGGTGAAATAGATAGAATTTTTTGAGTTTGCCGTTTTAACTTCTTTTAGAAGTTCGTCCTTGGTGTATTCGTGGTAATAGCCGTTTTTAAGCAGCCTTAAAGCCAAAACGAGTATTATGCCGAGGATACACACTAAGATTGAGGCAAGACACAAAATTCTCCATACAAACATTGTCATAACTGTCCTCAATTAGCAGTAAAAAGGATTACTGCTTTTTAGCCGTTGATTTAGTCGCCGTGGATTTCGAAGTGGTTGATTTTGCAGCCGTGGATTTGGTTGCCGTGGATTTGGTTGCCGCGGGCTTAGCCGTAGTTGACTTAGCCGCCGTTGACTTTGCAGCTGTGGTTTTAGTAGCCGCAGTGGTTTTTGCTGCGGTGGTTTTGGTTGCCGCGGGCTTTGCCGTCGTAGCCGTCTTGGTTGCCGTAGACTTGGTTGCGGTCGTCTTTGCCGCGGTTGATTTAGTGGCAGCCGCTTTGGTTGCGGTTGACTTTGACGCGGTGGACTTGGTTGCCGTAGTTTTAGCCGCAGTCGACTTAGTTGCAGTGGTTTTGGTTGCGGGCTTGGTTGCCTTAGGCGCGGGCTCCTCTGCGGGTGCTTCCGTTTCGGGCTCCTCCGCCTCTTCCTCCGTTTGCTCGGGTTTCTCGGCGGGTGTTTCCGCTACTTCCTCCGCGGGCTCCTCCTCTTTAACGGGTTCGGGCTCGGCGGGTGCCTCCGTCTTTTCTTCCGCTGCGGGTTCAACCGCTTCGGGTGCTTCGGCGGGTTCTTCCGCGGGGGCTTCCGTTTCAACGTCGCGGATAAGGTCGCTTACGGTGATAAGGTCGCCGTCCTCGTCGCTATCCGTCTTTACGGGTGCGGGGGTGTAAGGCGCGGTATCCTCCAAAAGGGTTTTGGTGTAGTCCACGCTTGCCGCCGTCCTTGCCGCCTTCCTTTCTTCAAGCTGGCGTTTTCTTCTTGCCGAAGGGCTTTCGGGAAGTGGAATTCTGTCCGAGTAGGTTTCGTCGAATAAAAGAGCAAGCTCGTTCTCGTACTCTGCGGGGTCGAACTTGACGCCCTTGCACTTCTTGATATTTACGCCGCTGGTGTGCTTGGAAGCGTTTACGGGGTCTAATACGATATCCTCGAAAAGGCTCTTGTTGGAAATTTTTCTTGCAAGCGCGAACATGGGCGCAACGAGTGCGAACGCGACGAAGAAGATTATTGCGACGAGTACCGCCAAAACCACGTAGAGAGTGGGGTCGTTTACGCTTACGAACAGCCAAAGCACGGCTTCTATCACCGCGCCCAAGCCGAGGATTGCGCCTTCAACTAGCGCGGGAATGAAATAGTTCAAAAAGCAAGTGCCCTTGCCGCGGCTCTTCATAGTGTTGAAGCAAATGGAAATTGCGTCTGCCGCGCCGATGTCGGGGGTGGTTTCGATTACGTACGCGGTGGGCGCCATAAGTATGGTCATTATCACGCAGTACACTAAAAGCACTAAACCGCTGGGCGCAAAGAAAATCATAATGATAATCTCGGGGTCAATCGTATCAACGAAACAAGATACGACGTAGCCGATTGCACCCAAAAGCCCGCCGGCAATTCCTATAAGTATGACGCCCGCAATGAATATAAGCGCCTCTAAAATAATTGCAAGGAGCATAGTCCAGAAGGGCTTTGCTTGGCACGCAACCTTAAAGGACTGGGGAATATCGACGGTGTTCTCCCGCTCGGCTATCTTCGCTTGCCGTATATTTGCAAGCGAAAACATAGCGCCGAGAATTACCGTGAACGGAGATAAAAGCTCCATTATTACCCAAGCGAAATATTTTATGAGATTGCCTTTGTGCCAAAGCGTCTTTGCAGACGATTTGATTGCGTTACCGAAATAAAATCCGAAACCGCGGTTCATAATAAATTTCCTCCGAATTGCCATATTGGCGTGTTAATTGATTGTAGTAGATGCAAGTATTTGTGCCATTTGAGTAAGCTTTACGCTGACCGTAAGTCCTTCTGCGGGTCTAATCGAATAAGTGGTGCTTGCTTCGACGCGGCCCTTAGCGCCGTCCTTATAGACGATTACGTACAATACGCCGTCCTTTAAGAGGACTTCGCTCTTGTGCGTTTCGTCCGTCAAGCCCGTAAGGGTGTATCCGCTGTTAAGCACGAAGTAGCCCTTGTAAAGCGTGGACTCGGTAACGTCGGTAAAATCGCACCCCTCGTCGAGGTTGAAGTCCAAATAATCGCCGTATACGACGACCTTAGATTCGTCTGCGTTTTGAAGCTGGAAGGAATACAGTCCGGTTACGTCCAGTCCTTTGTTGTCAAATACGCGAATCTGTATCCATTTTTCGTATTCGCGTGCAAACGATACGGGCATAAGCGTGTACTTAAACGTGCAGCTGCCGACGAAGTTTCCGTCCGTTATCTCGATGTATTGTGCCAAATTGCTCTTGTCAACGCCGTATTTGCTTAAATCGTACGCCTTGCCGGTGTAGGGAAGCATCAAGGGTTCGCCGCCGTTGAGCGAAGTCTGTTTGTACTTGATTACGACGGGATTAAACGCAAGCCTTGCCTTGAAATAGTTTTCCGGAACGGGGCTGCCTTCCTCGTACTTATGATGCACTTCGTAGCAGTGGGTTACGTCAAGCTCGCCTTGCTTAATAGTTACGCTTTTAATGCCTACGTCAAGATAACGCTGATTTCTGTTCTCTGCGGTACCCGTTATGGTAAGCGTATCGCTGCCGTAAAGTGCCGTCTCGTTGCCGTCTTTATCCCAAATATGGTATTGGGTAAGTTTTAGCGTTTTACCCGCTTCGTCATAGTCCGCGGTTACGCCTACGGGGGTTACGTAAATTTTTACTTGTTTTACGGTGAAGGTTTCGCCCGACTCTTCGGTTAAAAGCTCGTAGTTGTCGTCCGCGTCGCCTTTAATCCTAAACTTTATCTCGTCCTCGCCGGCGTAGTTGTACTCGACCTCTTTACCCATGGTGTTGTTATAGAAGAACCATTCAATCTCAACGCCAGTGTCGACGGGAAGAATACCTACATCGCCGTTTTCGTCGGTGTTGGTTACGCTAACCGACGAGGTAGGCAACAAGCCGTAGTTGTAAGTAATATCTTCGTACTGACTTGCGTCGTAGTGCGCCGTAGCAACTATCACGCGCTTTAATATCGTAACGGTTACGTCCGTATCGGAATCGGAAACCGCGTACACCGTTTTGTCGACGTTTTTAAACTTGATATTTACGGTATAGGTGCCCGCGTTGACGGGAAGGTCGGTGGATTCAACTCCGTCCTTGGTAAATACGAGGTCGTACTCTGCCACGAAGTCGTCGTAGAAGCCTAACTGCGACTTGTCGTCGCCGTGCCAGTGAATGAAGCCGAAATCGTTTTTGTCAAGAGCCTCGCCGTTGTATTGGCGCTCTTCTCCGTTATACACCGCCTCTACGGTAACCTTTCTTGCGGTTACTTCAAGCGTTGCGGGCAAGTTGTCGGTAATTTTGTAATTGCCGAGTACGTTGCCGCCCTCTACTTTTTCGGTAAATTCTACGGATACTTCGTAAATACCTATGGTTTGGTTTACGTCCTCTTTGTTAACTGCTTGGGATTCGGAGGTTCCGTCCTCGCCCAAATAGCCGTAGGAATATACGGGCGTGAGCTGTGCCAAATCTTCTTCAACGAAGGTGAAATGTTCAAAGCCTTCTACGGGCAAATCGTCGAAACGCTCGATAGAGCAGAAATCGTTGCCGTCAAGCACTGCTTGAATTTCAATTTCTCTGCGCTCGATTGTAAGCTTGCACGAAGCTTCGGGGTTCAACAAATTGTAGTTTTCCGCTACGTCGTTACTGCCCTCAACGGTGAAGTATTCGAACTTGACGAAGTAGGTGCCCGCGTTCTTGGGGGTTGCGGAAACGGTAAGCTCCTCGTCCGCATAGTAGCTTACGTGGGGAACTATCGTTTCGCCCGATACCTCTTCGGATACGCCGAAATTCTGCTTTTTAACGGTGTAGTCGTAAACCTTGCCGTCGTAGGTATAGGTTTCCTCGCCCATAGATATTGTAATATTTAAAGGCTTAATAGTAAAGGAAATACCGCCTTCGGGGCTTAAATTTATTTCGTAGTTTACGTCGGGAGCGACGCCGCCTATCCTACTGTTCGCCTCGTCGTACTTAGCAACGTAGTCGCCGGCGTTCTTCGGCTTACCGTTCAAGGCCGTTTCAACCTCGTCCGTTACCGAGTAGTAATCTACTTCGAACTGCATCGTTTCGCCGTAAGGGAACGCGTAGGTTATACCCGCGTCGTACTCGTGCTCGTCTCCGTCGTAGAAGATTGAAGCCCAGTCTTGAAGGGTCAAGGTAACTTCGAGCTTGTGTACGGTTGCGTACGAAGTATCGTCGCAAGTTATAGCGTAGTTATCTATACCCGCGCCGCCGATACTGTCAGAAACGGTGCTGCCGCCAAGATAGAATTCGTAGGAATAAGTATCTGCGTTTTTGGGGTCTGCCTCGTCGCCGTCGGAGTTGTAGAAGGTTACTGCAATAGTAAGCTTTTCATCGCCTACCACCTCTAACGAGCCGTCCGCATAAGTGAAGTTGGGCTCGGTTGCGCCGTCGGGGTAGGTAAGGCGGGTGCCGTAGGTTTGGTCGCTAATCTCTTTGAGATTAATTGTGATAGGTCTTTGCTTAATAGTAAGCGTGCCCGCTTCCGTTCTGACAACCGTGTAATTGTTTGACTTGCTTGTAAACTGCGCCTCGTTGTCGAAGTCGCCCGCGTTGATTACGGAGTTTGCCGAGTTTTCAACGTATTCGAGAATATCTTCGATATCGTCCCAAGGCATAATGCCGTCGACTTCGGGGTCGCCCTCAAAGTAAGCCCTTTCGTACTTGTCGCAAGAGAACGGCGTGCCGTCGTAATAGCCCTCTTTTTGAGCGCTTGCCGCAACCACCACTATTTCACGCGCGGTAACGGTGAGCGTGCTGCCTATAAAGGTGATTTTATAGTTGCCCGCGTATTTTACGGTTGGAGTATCACTTATATCGTGGTAGTAAATACCGTTTACCTTGCAGCGGTCGATTTCTATCGTGTGCGTGCCGACGGAAGTTCTTTCGTTGATATCGCCGTCGGGGCAATATACGTACGCCTCTATCTTATCATCGTTTATAATCTCGCCGCTGACTACTTGATAGCCGTCGTAAGAATTGAAAGCTTCGCCGTACTGCTTTGTCATCGGGTCAAGCTGTAACGTTATTTCTTTGGGGTTGATAGTAAGCTTTGCCTCTACCGCGTCCGCGTTGAGTATGGTATAGTTGCCGAAGCCGTTTTCGCCGTACGCCGTTTCAACGTAGCAGCCCGTTAAATCAAGCAATATCGTGTAATCGCCAACGTCCACGGGGTCTGAGCCTAAGATAACGTTGTATGCGTCCCTATACTTAACCGCAACTTGAAGCTTTTCGCTGCCTATAAGCGCGTCCGATTTAGTCAAGTCGTAGTTATTAGGCGTTGCGGGATAAAGCTCGTCGCCGTAGGTTACTTCAAGGTCGTTTAAAGCAATAGTGATTTCAACGGGTTTGATTTTAAGCTTGCCTACGTCTTTCTTTATTTCGTAGTTAAGCGTAAAGTCGGTGCCGTCTACGTCAACCACTGCGTATTCAAGGTCATTGTCAACCTCGCCTTGCATAACGGTGAGAATTGATGTGTAGTCCGTAACAGTAATTTCGTGTCCGTCAACGAGCGTGTACAAGCCCTCGCCGAAGAGCTGAGTGAAGCCTCTGTCATCGTGGTCGTCGCCGTCGTAAAACCACGAGTTACCGTTAGACTGCAACTTTATCGTACGGGGGTTAACTTTAAGCGTTCCGTATTTCCTTTCTACGATATCGTAGTTCGCGGTAACGTCTTGACTGTATTCATCGTAAATAATATAGTCTTGCGCGTTAACGACTTCGCCCTCGGTAACGAAGGTTACCGTTGCAACGTTGTACGACGATATGCTGTGTCCTATAACGAGGTTTTGAGCCCAGCAGCCGCTGTCACTGTGTTCCTCGCCGTCGTAAACGAAGGTGTGGTTAGTTGCCGACTCTACCGTAATTTCACGCTTGTTTACGGTAAGCGTGCCCCATTCCCTTTCTACGATGTCGTAGTTGGGGATAGTAAGCTCAACTTCGTTCTCTACCGTGTCGGCGTCCTTTATCTTGGTGTAATTGCCGAGAATGACCGTTGCGTCGTCGGGAAGAGTGAACTCCGTCCACACTTCTTCCGGATTTTTATAGTACAGCGTGTAGCCGTTATCGTATTGATATTCGCCGTTGTAGATAAAATCGGTGCGCGTATTCGTTACGAGACGAACTTCGCGGGCGATAACTTCGAACGTGCCTATTTGGTAAGTAACTTCGTGGTTTTTCTCGATAGGGTCGTAATGCGCGTGATTATCGTAGGTAACGATTGCGTTCTTACATCTGACGAAGTATACGCCGGTGTCCAAAGTAATTCCGTTTAGCCATAAATCGTCGCCGTCAAGCCATTCTTCACCGTCAACGGAATATTCCCACGCGGGGAGCAAAGCGTGAATTTTACCCGCGTCCACGCCCTCTTGGGGGAAGCCTATGGCAGTGAACTTAGGGGAAACGTCCTCAACGCCGTAAACGAATTTTTGGTTTTCCACTACGCCGACCGTGATTGCGCGCTTGGTAATTTTAAGCGTGCCGTAAACCGTTTCGTCGTTAGTGAGCGCGTAGTTTTCGGGAACTGAGTCCTCGTTCGTGCCAGGAATTACGGTTATTGCGTCGAGATAAATTTTATAGGTTCCCGCGTCCGTAGGGCTTGAAACGGTTTTGCCGTTTTCGTCCTCGTATTTTACGGAAATTACTAAGCTTTCGTCTAAGGGCAAATCTTTATCGCGGCTGAAAGACGTCGTATCGTATTCGTAAGCCGTGCCGTCGTAAACCTTAGTATCCGAATCGGGGGTGATTGTTACTTCAAACGGCTTGATTTCTACCTCTTTATCCGCACAAGTGAAAGAATAGTTATCTGCATCCACGTAGGTTACGCCGTCACTTTCGTAAACACCGCTTAAACCTCTGCTCATTCTGTACGTGTGAATGCCGGCATTCCCCCACCAGAAATTGCCCGAATTGACAATAGAGCCGTCCCAAAGCACTAATACTTTAAGCTGTTGTCCGTAAACGAAATTACCGCTTAATATATCGAATTTGTTTAGTCCGACGGGGTATTCAAGCTTTTCACCGTAGGTTACGCTGTCAATGTCCCACAGCTCAATTTCGATTTCTCTTTTCTCAACCGTCAAGGTGCCGGTGAAGGTTACCTCGTAGTTGGTTTGGCCGAAGTCGTCGGAGAAATCTGCACTTGCTTGGTCTGCGCTGACGGTGTAGTTACCCGCGTTAAGCCTATCGGTAATCGGGTTGCCGTCATTATCGAGTGCGTAGAAGGTTTTAAGGGTAAGCGTTTCGTCAAATTCAAGGTCGCCAACCGTTGAAGTGAACTCGTAGCCCGCCCTAAAATCTTCCTCTTCGCCGTAGACAAAGCTGATATCGTCGAGTTCAAGGTCTACCTTTTTGGGGTTAATGGTAACGGTTGCGGTTAAAACCGAATCTTCGGTGAGCTCGTAGTTGCTGTTCGTGCCATTGCCATTTATCGTTATTATCGTGTCAGAAGAACCCACACGGCGCGCATATAGCATAACGAGTTCTACGGTGTAACTGCCCGCATTTTTCATTGTAGGATAAATCGGAAAAGTTCCGTCGGAACTTTGAATCGTCCGAATCATTGCAATACTAAAGGTTTCTTCAAAGGCAAGCTTGTTTTCGCTGGTTATTTCCAATAAATCTTTTTCAATATTTTTATCGTTGAACGTTTTACCGCTTGAATTAATATCTCCGTACGTATAGGTTAAATCTTTTAACTCTATGGTTAAGGGGCGCGGAGTGATGGTGAAGGTTACTTCTCCCGAGAAGGTAAAGGAATCGTTTATAATAAGTTCATAGTTCTCCACCTTGTTATCGTCCGCATCAGTGAAGTAACAGCCCAGCGAAGGGACAATGCCGTACTTACCTACGTTACCCCTAAGGGGTTCACCGTAGGCGTACGGGTAATAATACGCATAAAAGTCGTTATCGTCCCACTCCCTCCACGAATATTCGGGGTGGAATTTATCGCTGCCTACGAGTCCTTCCTTTTCACCGTATTTGATTACGTATTCGGGCTCGGGAAGGTCTTCGCCGTAGATAATGTCTTCAACGGATAGCAAGGTTACGGTAACGGGGCGTTTATTTACGGTAAGGTTACCGCCGGTGAATTTGATTGTATAGTTACCGGTGCTGGGCGTTTCGTCGTCAACCTTAGTAATTGCACATTCGAATTTCTGTACGGCGTAAGCGGTGCTGCTTGCGTCGGGGAATACGTCTGCTTCAAAGCCGTAGTCGACGAGGGTAATTTCAAGCGTCTCCGTCCTATCGTTAAAGGTAACGAGACCCGCTGCGTCTATATACGCGCCGTTCCTTATAGTTAAGTAACCGTAGTCCTCACCGTAGTAAGCTTCGTTATCGTAAAGATTAACTGTGAGTTCACGCTGTACGATTATTAAATTACCTTCAATAGTAATCTCGTAGTTGTCTGCACTGCCGTCCAATACGGTTGCGGTAAATACGTTGGGGTCAAGCGGGTAAGTGCCTACGTCCGCAGTCGTTTCTTGTAAGTTGACGTCCTTTAAAGCAAAGGAAGAAACTTTAAGGATTTCGTTGAAAGGCAAGCCCGAACGGCGGGTAAATTCCCACGATGCCAAAGTAGACGCGGCGGAGCCGTAAACGGCTCTTCTATTGCTAACGTCTAACGGTGATAAATTGTATTTGGTTATTTCAAGGGTTGTGTTTGCGGGTAAATCGTATTCGTAGTTCTTCGTAATACCTTGGTCGGTTCCGTTGCCGTAGCGGAAAGATAAGCGATTTAAACCGATTTCGTATTCGCCGGCGTCCTTGCAAGGAACTAATACGCCCGACTTATAGACGTCCAAACCCAGCCAGTATACGCCTTCGCCCGCCGCCAAGTTATCAATGGAAACGAGGTCGCTTATATCCATATCTTTATCAAGGCTAACGTGCTCCGAAGCAATATGGCTGCTGCTCCAACATAACGAGGAGCTGTTCTTTTGACCGTATACCAATTTAAAAGGTTTTAATTCAACGGTGATTGGACGCGGCGTTACTTTAAGGGTAGCGTAACGAACTGCTTGAACGTCGTAGTTCTTGGTGCTTGCGGGTGCGCCGTTGGCATATTGGAAAGTAATTATTCCCGAATTGATAGCAACGTGGTAAGTGCCCGCGTCTAAGTATCTGTTTTCGCCGCCGTTAAGCCATTTGGTTTCAAAGTAAGACGACGTAGTGATATTATCGATATTATCGTAGATAAATTCGTTATTCGTTACGATATCGCCGTTGATGGTGCCCGTAATTACGGGTACGGGCGCTTTGGTGCCGTATACGATATCGTCCATGTCTTGCAAGGTCAAGACGATTTTGCGCGCGCTTATAACGAGCACGCCGCCTTCCGCAACCTTTATATCGTAGTTTGAGGTTACGTCGTCGTCGCCGCTTGAAACCGTTATAAATTTTTTATTGACAATAACGAAGTCGTACTTGCCGACGTTTTGGGGGTCAACGATTACGCCGTTTTGAGCAAAGATTATGCCGCTGGGGTTGATATCGAGCTTGTGGTCGAACTCGGTTAAAAGCCCCTCCGCCTTTTCGGTGTGGTCGCTTACGTACTCAATTTCGTCGCCGTACTCAACGTTAATGTTGTTGAGGGTTACGGTAAGCGTCTTTTGGGTAATTTCAAGCTTTTCTTTGAAGTTGGGTTTGGGGCAAATTACCTCGTAGCCGTCCACGTAGAAGAAATAGTAAGCCTCGTTTTCGCTGTGAAGGGTCTTCGTTGTAGAAGTGCCGTCTTTATAGTAAACGGTTGCCTTGTCTGGTACCGCGTCGTACTTGCCGACCGAGGGCGGGTTCTTGCCGTCAAGGGCGTACTTAACTGCAATTTCAATTTCTTCACCGTACTTGGGCAGGTTGACGTTCAAGTTCGAAGCCACCGCTTCATAAGTGAAGTTTGAACTTCCCGAAGGATAAGCAAATTCTTCACCGTAAGTTACGCTTACGAAGTTGGGGTTAATTTGTATCTGCCTTGTACTGATTTGTAACAGCTGTCTGCCGGTGTAGGTAATTGAATAGTTGCCGTTTTCGGTAACGGTGCCGTTTGAGTGCTTTATTTCTTCCTTTGAAATAACCACGTCGTAGAAGCCAACTTTTTTGGGTTCTGCCTCTTTGCCGTTTTGGGTAAAGCCGATAGTAAATTGAAGAAGTTCGCCGAAAGGCAACCCTTCCATCGTTATTTGTTCGGCGTAAAGTTCGGAATAGTGTTTGCCTTTATATTCGTCGCTACCGTAAACAAGGTAAACAAGTGGAAGCTCTACCTCTATTTCTTTTTTCGTTATTTCTAACGTGCCGGTTTCGTAATCAACTTTATAGTTGTTAGTGCTGTCATGGCCGTCGTACCTCGTTACGGTGTAACGGTTGGGTGTGAAGTCGTACTTGCCGACGTCCTTTTTAACGTAGCCGTCGAATTCAAGCGAGTCAACGAAAATATAAAGCGTTTCTAATTCGCCGCCGAAGGTTGCAAGTCCGTCGCCGGTTATCTTTTCATAGTTGGGATTAGCATTCGAGGAATAGTTGAAGTTTTCACCGTACACTACCGAATAAGAAGTAGGCTTAACCGTGATTTCGCGCTTTTCTATTTCAAGGCTGCCTTTTACTACGTTTACCGTGTAGTTGTGCTTTGCGTCTTTGCCGCTTGCGTCGGTAATGCTTATTAAGCTTTCGTCGCAAGTGAACGCGTAAGTGCCCGCGTCGGGGTAAACGTAGGTTGCGTTATCCGCATCGGGGGTGAACGACATATCGCCCGCAGCTGCGTTGACGGTTACGGTATGTATATTCAATACGCCCGACTTTGCCTTGTAACCGCCCGCGTACTCTACCTCTTCGCCGTATTTTACGGAGGCAATATCGTTAAGGGTTACGTCGATAGCGCGCTTGATTATAATAAGCGTGCCGTCTATCCACTCGACGTTATAGTTGCCCTTGCCATCCGTCCCGTTAGTGGTTATTTCGTAGTCCGCTTGACTTACCGAATAACCGCCGTCCTTTACATCGGGGTATTGTTCGTTTCCAAACTCATATGTAACAGCTGTAATTTCAAGCTTATCGGTACCGACAAGGTCGGGTGCGGGGTTCTTTACGTAGTTGCCTGCGCCCGTTTTATATGCGTAGCTTTCGCCGTACTCTGCCACGTATGTTATAAGCTGTACGGTAATATCGCGCTTTACAATTTCCAGCTCGCCCTCTTCGAACTCGATGAGGTAGTTTTGGCTGGAACCGTCCTTGCCGTTGGCTTTGACTATATTGCAAGCTATGGGTTTAGTTATGGGGTATTTACCTACCGCGGGGCGGGTACCGGTAAAGCCGAATTTAACGTAAGTGATTTCGAGCGTTTCGCCCTCTGCGAGGTCGGGTTCGTTTGCGTAGTTGCCCGCGCCCTTTTGATAAGAATAATCGTCACCGTAGGTTGCTTGATAAGATAAAAGCTTAACGGTTATCGGGCGGGGGTTGACTAAAAGATAGCCCGAGGAAGTGTAGACCTCGTAGTTGCCTTTTACGGAAGTACCCGATTGGTCTACGATATCGTAGCCGTGTCTGTTCTGAACGGCGGGCGCAACGTCGGTTACGGTCGTCCAGTCGGTTACGACGATTTCGTGTACGGAAAGCTTATCGTAGTATTTGGGATTGTCAAGCAAGACTTCAAAGCTCTTGTCGTACTGTGCCGTACCGTCGTAAATCAAATCGCGGTTGGTACCCGATTCTATTCTTACGGGACGTCTTACGATTTCAAGCGTGCCGTTTTCGGGGGTGATTTTGTAGTTGCTTCTGCTAGGCGTCGTGCCGTCGGATTTTAATATCGTTATCTGGTTGACGTCGGGCTTAATCGTGTAAGTGCCGACTATCGGGGTTTCGCCTTGATTGTAACCGTATATAACGTTGTTTACCGTCAACTTTTCGCCGCTTACAAGGTCGGGCGTATTTGCGTAGTTGCCCTCTTTTACCTCGTAGCTGATTTCTTCGCCGTAGATTACGCCGAGCATATTCTTGGCTTTAACGGTTATTTCGCGCTGGCTGATATATAGCGTGGATACCTCTACCGTTATCGTATAGTTCGAAGTAACGGGCGTTGTACCGCTTAAAATAGATATTGCGGTTGTAGGGCAAGATATTGCTCCGTCGTAGGTACCCGCGTCGGGCATAGCCAAAGGTGTAGTAAATTTAACTTTTGACGCGTCGACCACAACGGTTTGCTCCGCCACTATGCCTTCAACCGTTTCGCCGCCGAGGTTGTATATAAGCGCGTTGCCGTAGGTGAGCGTAGTATCGTTGAGGTAAACGGTTATTGCGCGCGTACCGACGGTGAGCGTGCTGGTGTTGGAGGTTATTTTATAGTTGGGCGTGGTTACGGGTTCGCCGTTGCCGTAGGTGAATTTGCTGTTTACGGTATCCAGCGAAATATCGTAGGTTTTGCCCGCCTCGTAGCTTGCGGGGGTTGCGCCGTCTTTAAGATATTTGAAAGCGGGTGTTAAAGTGTCGCCGCCGAAAAGCTTGCCGCCCACGATGCCGCTTCCGCTTATCGTGATATTGGGTGCGGGAAGCGTATCGCCGTAGTCGCATTCGGCGTTGTCAAGCGTTATAGTTATTTCCGCTTGGGTTATTTGCAAAGTGCCGTTGACCGTTTCTTTTATGTAGTAGTTGGAATTGGGAACGGCGAAGTTGATTGCGTTTTCCTTAGTGCCGACGTTTATGATATGGGGAACGTTGCCGACGATTGAAAGGTCTATAGGCAATGAACCCGCGCCGCTCGGCTGTGTGCCCGCGTAAAATACGGTGTAAGTTTCAACGCTGAGCGGGGTGCCGTCGTAAGGCTTGCTACCGTCCTCCGTGAATACCATTAAAGGTATCGGGGTTATCTTGATATCACCGTAATTTTCGGTAACGTTATAGTTGTTAATATCGACTTCCGCACCGCTTTGACCCCATACTATGGTGTAATTAAGCGCGTTTTTGCCGCTGTGGATTACGTCGGTAAACGCCTCGGAAGCATACGTAATACCGTCTTTTTGAACCAGTTTAAGTTCTTGACCTTCTGCAAGTCCGCTTGCGGTATGTTCCTTTACGGGGTGAGCCGTGCCGTCGTACTCCCATTCGCCGCCCGCCGTGGTTATAGTGAGCGCGCGGGGAGTTATTTTAAGCGTGCCCGTATTGGCCGTGATTATATAGTTTTCGGTTACGGGCGCGTTACTTGAATCTAAAATTTCGTAAGTAAGCTCGTTGGGCTTTACGCCGTCGCGCACGTCGGTTACGGATACCGTGGAGGTAGCTGTCAAAGTCTGCTCTTCCGCTACGGTGCCCGAGGTTATTTTGTAATTTGCGTTTGAATGCGTTTCGCCGTCGTAAATCCACTCCTCGGTTTCGGATAAAACGGTTACTTTTCTTTTTTCGACGGTGAAGGTGCCGTTTGACTTCGAGCTGAAATTATAACGATAGGTAATATCCTTACCGTTTTCGCCAAGCACCTTTAAGCTGTCAAGCTCGATTGCGTAATCGCCGAACGTAACGGGCGTGACGCCGCCCGCAATTTGGGTGGTTAAGTCGTACTTATCGCTGCCGACGAGTTGTTTTTTAGAGTTCGCGTCGGGGGTGCCGTTTACTGTGAAGCCCTTGCCGTTATAGGTTTCGGATACGTTTGCTATCTTGAACGAAACGGTCTTTGCCTCGAAGGTGTAATTTGCCGACGGCTTATCGTATTCGTAGCAGTCGGAACGGTCCTCGCCGCCGCCCGTTATATCGAGAGTCTTTAAGGTAACCGCAACGTCTTCGCCGACCTTGTCGGGATAGTCGTAGTCGAACTCGATATCATTGACCGTATCGCCGAGCGACGATACAACCCCCGTATATTCGTAGTCCGATTTTGCGGGCTTGGAGCCGTAGACGAGGGCAGTAGCTTTGTTAGTCTTAAACTCGAAGTTGATTTTTGCGGGAAGGATTTCGTAGTTGACGGGGGTGCCGTAGCCCTTGCCGATTAACTTGTTGGATACTGCCCTTACGCTGTACTTGCCGACTTTTACGGGTTTTTTATCCGTCCACTCGTCGCTGCCTTGCACGCTGTATTCGTAGCCGACGTCGCTTAAAAACGCGGTGCCGGCAGTGGGCGCGTAGCTGTCGCCGTAGGTGTAAGTATCTGCGGACAAAGCTATGTCGGTAGTAATCATGCCCTTGGTTGCCATAAGGGCTGCAGCACCGCCTAAAATAACTGCGAGCACGCCCATAATCAAGAACTTGTATTTGTCGACGAAGTTCTTGAACTTGGCTAATTTTTCTATTCGGTTTTTATAACTGTCATATGAAACGAACGCCATTATCAAACCTTATAAATTGCAGTTACTTTGTGATTTTATTTTTCTGTTGGTGCCTATATTCGCCTTAACCCCAGAAGATAAAGTTTATCGTGCCTTTTGCGTCGGGGTTCGCGCACTGGTAATATTTTTTAACGCTTACGCCGTCGGAGTTAACTATATCGTAATCGCCTACCCCATACTCGGTGTCGCCGCTTTCGTACGATACGTTAACAACTTTCAGTTTATCGCCGTCGGCAAGTCCCGAAGCGGTAACGCAGTCTATTAACTCGGTAGCCTCGTCACTGACGGAGTAAGCCGTGTACGGCGCAAGATTGAATTCAAACGAACGCTTGATAATATCAAAAGGTATATTTACTTTATCGTAGTCGATTTCGAGGTTGGAGGTTATATCTTCGCCGTCGGCGTAAACCGTTACGCTTTTGACGGTAATTTTATCGGGCTTTATGAAAAACTTTGCAGAATTTACCGTGCAAGCTACGTCGCCTATGTTGATTGTAAGTCCGGCCGTTATAGCTGCGTCGTCGGAATCGTAACCGTCCGAGCCTCTGTAAGCGACGTTAACCTTATTACCGTTATATCCGAGGTCTACGCTCTTTTTCTTGATTTTAATAACGCCGGTTACTATCGTTATGTCGTAGTTTTCGGAATCGCCGTTATATTCTGCAGTGTAATAATGGGTACCCGCCGTCTTTATGTCGTAAAGACCGTACACTTTGAAGTCGGCGGCGGTGATACCCTCGCATTCGCTGAAATCCGCGCCCTCGAACACTTTTTCGTTTTTAAACGTATAAACCTTGCCGTTATAATCGTCCTCTAACTTTCTATTGAGCTCTATAGTAACGGGTTTTTTGGTTATGGAATACGTGCCCCCTCTTACGTTGATATTGAAGTTTTCGATGCAGTCGATAGTGCCGTCTTCGCCCTCTGCGGTAATAGAGATATCTTCAAGCGTGTAATAAGTTTCTTTGGTGGCGTCGACTAACGTTTTTACACCGTCGGGGCATTTGGCAGTTAAGGTGAACTTTTCGGGAAGCTTAACCGAAAGCTCGTAGTTATCGTTGCCCATAATATCGCTTAAAGGCTTACCGTCGTATTCCTTTGTGTACGACTTGGTGTAAACCGTAAGGTCGAACGGCTTAACGGACAAAGTGCCCTCAATATAAGTTATATCGTAATTCTTTTGGTCTACGGCGTCACCGTTATTCAAGGTGACTACGCATTGAAGCTCGTTGACGACCGGACCGTCCTTTACCTTGGTAACAGTGGCGTGGTTCTTAACCGAAATCTTTTGTCCCGGCGCAAGCGTGCCAGAGAACAGCTGAACGGTATCGTTGTAATGCGCGTCGCCGTCGTAGGTAAAGGTTTGGGTTGCGGTTGCAATGGTTATGGGGCGCTTTTCGATTTTAACGGTTGCCGTTTCCGTCGTGCAATCGTAGTTTTTTAAATTAACCAAATCACCGTTTTCGTCTTTTATTTCAATCGTATTTAGGTTTACCTTTATGCGCTCGCCGTTGACGCCCGTGTAGTCCGTAAATTCAGCGTCAAACCCGTCCGTTTTAACTATGGTGCACTTTGCGGTATGACCGGGGGCAAGCGAGCCGCTTACAATTTCGTACTCGGTTGGGATGAACGGAATTCCGTCGTAAACCTTAGTAAAGTCTTTGGGTTTTAACGTAATGGGGCGGGGACTGACGGTAACGTCGCCGATATCGAACAACCCGAAGTCGTAATTTGCCGTTACGTCGTTATCGAAAGCGTCGTAAACTACTGGTGCAACGTTTTTTGGAAGGGAATCGCCGGCGTCTATAAGCGTACCGCTTACGCCGCCTAATTTGTGCCCCCTTACAAGCTCGCCTTCGGTAACTTCGTACTTGTTGAAGAGAATCTCCTTGCCGCTGTAATAAACTTCGTCACTTTTAACGGAAACCGATAAAATCTGTTTTTCTACCGTGAGTGTGCCCGTGTTGACCTTGACGGCGTATTCGTCCGAAACGTCAAAGCCGTTCTTATCGAAAATTTTAACCTCCAAGGTACATTCGCTTTCGCCCGCGTTGGTCTGTGAGCCTATTACTTTGACTTGCGCGGTGTGTCCTTCCAAAATTTCTCCGCTTACAAGGCGGTAACCGTTTTCGTCCAAGGTTAGGGGCGTGCCGTCGTAGAACTTTTTCTCGCTGCCGACTTCGTAAACGAGCTCTATGGGGTCGGTAACTATCGTCCCCGTTGCATACAAAACCAGCACCGTTAAAAGCGCAGCCGCCACGGCGATTACGGTTAATCCGATTATTAAAATTAAACTTCTGAATTTTGACATGGGTAGTCCCTCACAATCTTAGGGGTTAATTATACGTTTTGTTCAATAAGTCTTATCGTTTCTTTGCATAAGGGCAATTTGTCTTCGCCGAAGAGTTCGTCTAAGTACGCGCACACTCCGTCCGCCATTTGTTTGACGTGTACGGGGTTTTTGCTCTCTAACTTTCTGAACACCTTCCTTGCGAGGATATCGTCCAAAGCTTCAAGCTCCGTTCCCCCGCATGCCACAAGCACCGGCACGTAACAGCGGATTTGCTTCATAATACGGTTACCGAAAGTGATGTGGAAGGTCTTTATCATATACTCGTCGAGTTTCTTAATTCGGCGTAAGTTTCTGTCGCTGAGGTCGTACTCCCTCTGTGCCTTTGCCATAAGCTCTTCAAGGTGAGTTGAAGATATTTTCTTGTTACTGCCTTGCGCCTCGAACGGCGTTGCCTTCTTATCGAGGTTTAATACCATTGCACGGTCGTAAACCTTATCCGATATCGAGAACGTACTGTCGTCGTTGTTTGCAGTGCCTACGAACCACATATTGGTGGGTAGTCTTAACTTACCGTTATGCTGTAAAAGTTTGGGGTCGTCTTCCCATCTGTCCGCTACTACGTCAAGGTTTCGTCCGTCGGGGTTGGGGATTTCAAGTAAGGATAGGAACTCTGCGAAGTAGTACTCTACCCTCGCTATGTTCATTTCGTCGAGGACGGTTATGTATATCTCTTCGTTGTTGTTCGCCTCGTACATTTTGTACAAAAGCGTGGTTTCGTTAAATCTCTTGGTAAATTCGTTGTAATAACCGACGAGGTCCGTACGCTCCTTCCACATAGGTTGGATAGGTACGACTACCGTCTTGTTTTCAAGGAACTCGCCGAAGGCGTATGCTAATGAGGTTTTACCGGTACCCGACATACCTTGTAAAATGATAAGCTTAGTTACTGCAAGTGCGCCGATAAATCTTCTTATATCCTCGATATCGTAGTAAAGCTTTAACTTGCCCGCCGAGAAGTTTCTGAATTCTTCGCACAGCTCTTTAAGCGTTATATCGTCGTCGTAGTCGGGGCGGGTGTAGTTCTCGTACTCCTTGTCTATCTCGGTAAGCATATAAAAGCGCGAACCGCCCTCGTTTACTTCCTCGTCCTCGGCCGCTTCCGTCGTTGCCGCTGCGCTTGCACGCGCGGGGGCGTAATTAATATTAGGAAAGTCGACGTTGGCAAGCTTGGGAACGTCGCGGCTCTGCACAGCCGGCTTTTCCCTTTCGAGCTTTTTGAAGTTTACGTCAAAGTAATCGGGCGTGATAAGGTCGGTGTTGTCGCGCTTGGAAAAGGTTACGCGGATTAATAAAACGAGCAATAACGGCAGCAGTACCACGAGCACGATATACAGATATTTTATGCCCGTTGAAATTGCGGGGAACTTGCCGCTGTAAATTTGATACTGGCGCACGAGGGCAAAAACGAACAGCACGAAGATACCGATTATGAGAATAATCAGTGCAATCAACTTTGCTATTTTGTTGTTGCCGTTGCCCTTTTTCATATAACGCCTTTACTTCTTTTTCTTGTCTTTCTTTTCTTGTTTTGTCCAAAGAATGGTTTTTCTGATTTCCTTCTTGGTGAACTCCCACTGGGTTTTGAAGAATCTGTGGTAAGCCATATATTCTTCTTCGAGCTCAATGAACCTATCGCGGGAGGTATAGTCGCTACTCGGCGTAAGCTTACCTTGCTGTGCGCGGATACCGTCCAGCTCGCCGCGGATTAACGCGTTTTCGTCACGCAATTTCTTTAATTCTATGCGCTGGGTCTTTTCAAGCTTTTCGATATCCTTGTTGAAGCCCTCTTCGGCTTGCTGTATCTTGACCGCGCACTCGTCTATAACGCGCTGTCTTGCCGCGTCCAAATCGTTAAGCTGCCTATCAAGCTCGACGTTCTTTTCCTCGAAGTCCGAAACGGTTTGCTCTAAGGTTGCGTTTAAATCGTCTATCTGGTCGGTGAGCTCTGCAACGCGCGTTTCGTGTTCTTCGATGGTCTCGGCAAGCTCGTCTGCAAAGTCGGCTTTAATCTGCGCGATTTCGCCGTCGTGCTCCTCGTTCAGCTCTGCAATTTCGCGGATATGTTCGTCCTTTATAGCCGCCATATCCTCTATGTATTTTTGGTTGAGCTCGACGATTTCGCGCTCTTTTTCTTCCACGGTTTCGCGCAAAAGGTCGACTTGCCTATTAAGCTCTTCCTTTTCGCGGTTAATTTCGTCAATCTTTTCGTTGAGCGCAACTACCTCTTGCCTAAGGCTTACGAGCTCCTCGCCGTCCTTTTCAAGCTGGCGGTTCCTTTCTTCCAGCAAAACCATGTACTCTTCCATCGTTTTGTTGGATTCCAAGGCGCGCTTTTTCAAGCGTTTTATGCGCTGAATAAGCTTTTGTTCTTCTTCGTCTTTGAGCCTTCTTTCCTCCGCCTCGTACTCGGCTTCGAGAATGCTTTCGATGTCGTTGCCCGTCTTGTAGGCAAGGAAGCAAGTTAGGTTTGCCGCCTCCGCAATTTCGTCGGCGATTTTTTCGTTGAAGGGCGCATAGTTGAAAACTACTTCTTCGTAGTCGAAACCTTGACCCTTGTAGGACGCGATATAGTCGTAAAGCGCAAGCGCGCGCTTGAAGTTGTTGTTCATCTTCAAGACGTTGGTCTTGACTATGGGCGGCTTAATCATGGGCGCCTTTGCAACTTGCATCATAAGGTCGGTGTTCAAAAGCGCGTTTATTATGCTTTGGCAGTCCTTAATTCTTTGAACTTGCTTTGCGGATTTTTCGTCGGGCAAGGGGAACGGGTTATCCGTTCTTTCCTCGTAAACTGCGGCTTTAATCTTTAAAGTGCGTTTCTTGGTGACGACTTCCTTGGAAATTTCCATATCGCCGACGTACTTTCTTCGAAGGTTTTCAATCTTTTCAAGCCTATACTCTATAAAAGCCTTTATGTAGCAAAGCATCATATAGAGGAAACGGTTTTCATAGACGGCGTAGTCCGAAAGCTTTTCGACCATGTAAAGCTTATCGGGTACCAGCAAATCGTCCTCTTCCTCGGGCACGTGCGTTATCATATCGCTGTGCTTGGCAAGGTGCTCTACCGAGTCCTTTGAAATCTTACGCACCTTTTCGATGGGCACGACTTCGCCGTTGGTTCTTATGAACTGACGCTCTTCCCCGACTGCCTTTTCGACGAAAACCAGCCCTTCTTCAATGGCTTGAATCCAATCTTCTTCGATTTTGCACAAATATTTAGTTGCTTGTAACCTATCTTCGTCAACGTTGGATTCCGCAAGGGCGCGTCTGTCCTTTTCACAGCCGGTGTTGTCCGCCGTCTGCTTGCGGTATCCTTTGAATGCGCGATAGTAAATATCTAAAAGTGTCATATCGTTTTATACGTTTTGTTCAATCAGTCTTATCGTTTCTTTGCATAAGGGCAATTTGTCTTCGCCGAAGAGTTCGTCTAAGTACGCGCACACTCCGTCCGCCATTTGTTTGACGTGTACGGGGTTTTTGCTCTCTAACTTTCTGAACACCTTCCTTGCGAGGATATCGTCCAAAGCTTCAAGCTCCGTTCCCCCGCATGCCACAAGCACCGGCACGTAACAGCGGATTTGCTTCATAATACGGTTACCGAAAGTGATGTGGAAGGTCTTTATCATATACTCGTCGAGTTTCTTAATTCGGCGTAAGTTTCTGTCGCTGAGGTCGTACTCCCTCTGTGCCTTTGCCATAAGCTCTTCAAGGTGAGTTGAAGATATTTTCTTGTTACTGCCTTGCGCCTCGAACGGCGTTGCCTTTTTATCGAGGTTTAATACCATTGCACGGTCGTAAACCTTATCCGAGATAGAGAACGTACTGTCGTCGTTGTTTGCAGTGCCTACGAACCACATATTCGTGGGAAGTCTTAACTTGCCGTTGTGTTGTAACAGCTTGGGGTCGTCTTCCCATCTGTCTGCAACTACGTCAAGGTTTCGCCCGTCGGGGTTGGGGATTTCCAATAGCGATAAGAATTCTGCAAAGTAGTACTCTACTCGTGCTATGTTCATTTCGTCGAGAACGGTTACGTATATCTCTTCGTTGTTGTTCGCCTCGTACATTTTGTACAAAAGCGTGGTTTCGTTAAATCTCTTGGTAAATTCGTTGTAATAACCGACGAGGTCCGTACGCTCCTTCCACATAGGTTGGATAGGTACGACTACCGTCTTGTTTTCAAGGAACTCGCCGAAGGCGTATGCTAATGAGGTTTTACCGGTACCCGACATACCTTGCAGAATAATCAACTTAGTTACTGCCAAAGCTCCGATAAATCTTCTTATATCTTCGATATCGTAGTACAGTTTTAACTTGCCCGCCGAGAAGTTGCGGAATTCTTCGCACAGCTCTTTAAGCGTTATATCGTCGTCGTAGTCGGGGCGGGCGTAGTTCTCGTACTCTTTGTCTATCTCGGTAAGCATATAGAAGCGCGAGCCGCCCTCGTTCACCTCTTCGTCCTCTGCCGCTTCCGTTGCCTTGCCGCTTCCGACGCGCGCGGGCGTTGCACCGACCGGCATCACGCTGAGCGGCCCGTAGGATACGCTTCTTTTTACCGCCGCCACGTCTAGGCTGATTTTGTTCATTTTCTTGTCAAGCTCCGCTCTTACGGTTTCAAGCTGCTCGTTCTCGTGAACCTCGTGCCGCCTTGCGTCGTTATCTTGAATTTCGGCGATGCGGCGTTGTTCGTTTACGATTACGCGGATTACTATCACCAAAATCAATACGAGAATTATTGCGGCGTAAACTATAAGCGCGATTTTACTTGTTAGCGCGTCCCACACGTTACCGAAAAACTCGGCAAAGGAGAACGCAGATATTAAGTTTAACATAAGTTTCTCCTTCGAGCGTTATACGGATTTAGCAAGCGCCCTTTGAATTTTGGTAAGCTCCTCTTCGTTAAACAGCTTTTCGACTATGCCGAATACCGTTTTGTCGCCGCCGTCTTGCGCGTAGGTTTTGGTAAGCTTCAAAAGCGGAACTATCTTTCCAAGGAAGATATCCGTCACGCACTCCGCCTCGTCACCGCCGCACTCCAAAAGCACCGAAGTGAACTTTTCAAGCTGTAAGGTGTTCTTGTTGCCAAGGCGGAATTTTTCGGTTGCACGGATAGTTTCGAAAAGCTCGTCAAGCTTCTTCCAAATCTTTTCGGGAAGATAGAACGTTTCCCTAGCTTCCTTAACGAGGTCTAAAATCGCGGCTTTGGATATTACGTCCGCCTCCACTTCTTCGGCGGGCTCGTTTTTGCTTAAAACCAAATCTAGCTGAATTGCCGCGTCCGCAACCTCACGCGGGAACTTGTCGCCCAAGCCTTCCGCGGGGGATAAAATATAGCAGATGTTGTTGGGAAGAATTATCGAAAGTTCTTCGTTTAGGTTCAAGCTGTGTTCTTCGGTGGGGTGGTTCGCGTAGGTTACGAAGGGCGCAAACCAGCTTAAAACGGTTTCCGCATTTACCCCGCCGATTACCGCGCCGTAAAGCCTATCGGGAGATTTGGTTGCCGAGTAAACGGTGTTTGCAAAATCAGAAAGCACGTATTTATCGTCTTGCTGTTTCCATACAAGGTCGGAAAGCGCCTTCCAATTTTCGCCCGCAACTGTCATTTCGCGGCTGTTGAAGTAGCCGTTTAACACCGTCAAGAAGTCGGGCATAACGTCCGTGTTCTTCGTTGAAACGATAACTATTTTGCTTGCGCCTATCGCGGCAAACAGCGCCCTTACCGAGGTTATATCAACCGTAACTCCGCGGCTCTGTGCAAAGGCTTGGAAGTTGTTGCAGATTTCGTGGAAGGTAACCTTTTCGGTAATCTCCACTTCCTCGTCCTCTTCAAGCGACAAATCGTAGGATTTTTCCTTGGGCGTATCCGCCGCCACCGTTACGGGGAGCTCTTCCTCCTCGGGTTCTTCCTTCACGGGCTCGATATACGTAACCTTTGAAACCTCGTCAAATTCTTTGACGTTTTCGACTAAGTCCGTAAGCACGTCGTTCACGGGAATATAGTGCTGCTTTTTGCGCTTTTTGGCTATTACTGCCACGTAGGTTATAAACAGCGCAAGGCATATTGCCGAAAGCCCGCCTATCACGCAGTAGAAAATCAAATCCTTATCCCAAACGATATCGGTAAAGGCAAGCGCCGCCATTACGCCCTCGTAGTAAAGGGTAACGAGGATAGCAACGAACAGCTTCACGCCGAAGGACAGCTGCTTTTTAGCTTTTCTGACTTCGGGCGGTTCTTGGTTTACGTCGAACTTAACCGCGGTGCCGTCGCTGTTTTGTACGCTTTGGACGATTTCGCCCTTGTACTCGTCTTTGAAAACGTAATTTGCAAGCGTTATCGACCCGACGAGCCTGTCGTCAAAATAGTTTTCGGAAATCTTAACGGTGTACTCGCCGCCCTCTATGCGGTAAAGCCCAGACTCGGCATCGTAAATTTTAAAGGTGTTTTGGTCGAAGGGAATTTCAATGCGCGCGTAGTCGTTTTTCTTCACGTAAACTTTTGCAAAGCCGCGCAGAATTTTATCCTTGAAAATGCTTGACGAGCGGAACTTCTGCACGTAGAACTGCGGCACCGCAAAGCCGTCGCTATCGCCCACGTTCTTCACCGTACAGCTTATACCGCGCTCGTTGATTTTAAGGTTCGAATACTCGAATTTGGTATAGGAAAGCCCGTAACCGAAGGGATAACGCACCTCGTTACGGGGAATAGTCAAATAGTTTTGGGTGTTGTTAATGTCCATAGGGACGGTTTGGGTAAGCCGTCCCGACGGGGTTGCCAAGCCCTTGATAATATCAAGCACTGCACGGGCACTACCTTGCCCGCCGCGGTAAGTCAAAAGAACCGCCGCACACTTCTGTGCAAAGTTAAAATCTATAATGCCGTCCGACGCCACCACGGCGATAATCTGTACGCCGTTTTTATTCAGCTCGTCGATAAGCGCCAGCTGCCCTTCGGGCAAAATGTTCGCGCCCTTTTCCGCGCTTAAATATACGATGGCGAGCCCCGCGTCCTTGCCGAGGTCTACGGCGATATCAATTAAATCTTGCCTTACGCCGTCGCCCTTTGAGTAGCCGCTTGCAAAGCCGGTGGCGTTAATCTCGTAGTTGTTTACCGTGTAGAAGGGCAATCTTTCGGCAGTTGCCTTGCCGCTGTAAAACTCGGACTGGTAAATATAGTCCTTTGCACTGTCGCCCAAAATAGCAACCTTCGCCGTGCTTGAAAGGGGAAGAACGCCGCTGTTTTTAAGTAAAACCGTTGACTGCCTTGCCGCCGTTATTGCGAGGGCGTCGTCCGAAATTTCGTCGAAAGCCGCAACGTGGTTGGGGTTAACCGCGGTTTTGGTAGGCACGGTTTCTTGCGCGCGCTTACGCATTTCGAGCAGAGCGGAAATAAGCTTGTCGCAAGCCTCGTTTAAAATTTCTTCGTCGAAGATTTCAAGCGACTGACAGCGTGCGTCAAGCTGGGATAAGGTTATTATTTTCGAACGGTAATCAGCGTACGCCGACCTATACTCGACGGTGAGCTGTTTGAGTTTAGCGATAATTTCCGCCGTAAAGTCCGCTTTCAAGAATACGAGCGTACAGCCGTTTAAAAAGTATCTGAGCGCCTCGTCGGAACTTTCGGCTACGCCGTAGAAAAGGCAACCCTCGTCCTCTTGGGCTTTGTAATTTTCAATATTTTCGGGGTTCTTTAAGTAAACCGAGCGGGGCGAAGCTGCGCTTAATATAACGTCTTGCAAATTCTTGACGGACTGCTCTTCGCCGCTTTGCGGGATAAATTCTTCAAAGTTAAAAAACTGTCTTGCACGGGAAAGCCCTTTCGCCTTACTGCCGAGGGTTGATGCGGTTAAAAAGTAATCTTCGGAAATATTTTCGGCGGAGACGGAATCGGTAACGTTGAAGCAAGCGTATTTTTTGACGGCGGCAACCTCTTCGCCGCGTTTGGAATAAACCTCCGTAACTAAGGCGTTATTCCAACAAGACGCAAGCGCCCTATCCGAAGGAAACTGCGTAGCAAAAACGCCCGAGCTGTCCGCCAAGGGATTACGGGTCAATTTGAATACGGGGAATTCGTAATTTTCGTTAGCCGAATTCTCGTACAGTTTTAAGCTAGTCACCAATTTGACTTTCTGCTCTATTGACATTTTGAAGATGAGCCGTTCGTTCGCCAACATCTGCGCCTCCATTTTAAAGCGTCGTGCTTTCCTAAATTTTCGCCCGCCGTACCTCGCGCGGGGCGTGTGTATTATAATAAACGTGTTTTACTATTATAATAATAAAATATACGCGTGTCAAGAGAAAACCGCTTTCGAAAGGCAAAAAATACTTTGTCAAATTATGCTAAATTTTGCCCGAAAACCGAGAAATTTCCGCATAAAAAAGCCCGCGTTTTTGGGAAACGCGGGCTTGAAATTCAGTGCCCTAAATCGTAATTTATGGCGTCTTTTTTCTCTTTCAAAACGTACTCTAAAAAGCAATTGACCCCGTCATATATGTCAACGAACGCCTTTTCGAAGTCGCCGGTGTACCACGGGTCGGCCACGTCGCGAGGGTTAGAAGTGAACGAACAAAGCTTGAAAATTTTGCTGCCGAATTCCCCGCCCGTAAGCCGTAAAATATCGAAAAGGTTGCTTGAATTCATAACGAGAATAAAGTCGCTGTTGATTATATCTTTTAAAGAAATTTGCCTTGCGATATGCTCGCCCTCTATTCCGTGCGCCCTTAGCGTGCGCTTTGCGGGCGGGTAGATGGGGTTGCCCTCCTCCTCGTCCGAGGTCCCGAAGGATTTTATATCGAAGCTGTTATCTAACCCGCGCTCTTTGACGAGATGCTTTAAAATAAGCTCCGCCATGGGCGAGCGGCAAATGTTGCCAAGGCATACGAAAGAAACCGTAATCATTAATTCACCCCTATTTACTTATTTCTCTAACATTATAGCTTTACCGCCGAAAAATGTCAACTTTATCGTAACAAAACGCGTTATTTCAAGCATATTATGGCATGTATGAGAATTTTAGACTATGACAGAGAGGCAGCTTTTGCCTATGCAAAAAAGTGGGCTTTTTCAAGAAACCCCGCATTTTACGACTTTTCAAAGATAGGCGGAGATTGCACGAACTACGCCTCTCAATGTATTTACGCGGGCGCAAAGGTTATGAACTTTACTCCCACCTTCGGGTGGTTCTATAAGAGCGTGAACGACCGCACCCCTTCGTGGACGGGCGTAGAATACCTTTATAACTTTTTGGTTAAAAACGAGGGCGTAGGCCCCTTTGCCGAGGAAGTTTCGCTTGATAAAGTCGAGGTGGGCGATATAATTCAGCTAGGCACGGGGACGGGGGATTTTTATCATTCGCCCGTAGTGGTCGGATTTGCGCGCGGGCAAATACTCGTGGCGGCGCATACCTACGACGCGTTCAATAAACCCCTATCCTCCTATAACGCCGCCGTAATCCGCGGCATACATATTTTGGGCGTAAGGCAAGAATAAATTACTAAAAAACCGCGTTATTTGCGGCATATTCGGGGACTAATCAAAAAAAACGGGCGGTAAACGATACCGCCCGATTTAATTTTTACGCAATTACTGTATGTTCTGTCTTCTTTTGATTTTTCTGGAAAGATAGAAGATAATCCAGCCGACGCCGAGTGCGGAGAACAACAAGATAAGACCAAGGTCACTGTAGAACCAACCGGAGAATTCCGAGTCTTGCATAAGGAGAGCAAAGGCTTCGAACATTGACATGTTTACGCCCGCCTCGTATGCAGCTATTCCCGACGTAACTATGTAAATTGCCGGAACCGTTGCAGCCATAAAGACGAAGGTTGTCAACGAAACTATCACTATCATCATTTTGTTGGGTTTTCCGCCGAATTTTTCGTACAGAAAAGCGCCCAAAACTGCGGAAACTATTGCCGACAGCGAGGATACGAAGCCCGCAACGTTTAAAAGAATTGCCACCACTACGCCCGCAAGCGCACCGACCACCGCGCCGAGGAACCCGCGTAAGTAGTTGTTGGGTGCCTCCTTGAAGTCCTTATTTTCGGCGTCGATTAGGGCGTTTAAGTTGGTTTTGCACTCCTCGTCCATACTTATAGTGAAACCGTCGATTTGGCACGGAACGATTTGCTCCGCCTCTAACGCCTTGCTGCACACGGGGCAGTAGCCTACGCCCAAGCCGCCGTTTGCCGCAATGGTGCTATACAATAAATCCAAAACGCTGTTCAGCCTTTTCAAAAGTCTACCGCCCGTCATATCGTTCAGCCCGACCGTAAGCCCGTAAGGCGAGAATTGGAAGTTGCAAAACTTTATTGCCGCAGCCCTCAGCGCGTTTGCAATATTGCGCTTTGCCTCGTCCGTGGTGTAACAAGTAATATGTACTAAAAGGGGCGCAACGTTATCGAAATTGTTTAGCCGCGCGTTCGTTTCATAGCCGTTTACAACGCCGTACGCGGTATTCTTATTTACCGTCATACCCAAGCCGTTGAAAAAGGCTGTAAATTTTTTGTTCATTAACACACCTCTTATATATTTAATACGCCTTGATTATAACTATAATGTCGGAAAATGTCAACACCTTTGCATAATTCCCCCGAAAAAACTGCGTTATTTAAGGCATATATAGGGGGCAATCAAAATTTTGCGGGTGTGAAAGATTAATTTTTTAAACTGCAAAATAAGTTGCATTTTGCTTACAGCCGTGATAAAATATGTTAAGAAAATTGAATTGGGCAGTTCGTAACCATCCTGCCTTGCATTTAAAAGCAAAATCAAAACTAGGAGGATTAAGGGCGCAAATTGCGCCCCGCGTTTTTGACTTTTGCGGAAGTTAAAAACGCTTTTATTTTTATGGACAGATATTCGGAAATTACGGATAAGCAAAAGCGCGAAATAGTGCTTTTGCGCGGGAAAGGCTGTGCGTACAAAAAGTGCTTATTTTGCGACTACCACCACGACTGCCTTGACGACGAAAACGAAAACTTCAAGCTGAACAAGTCGGTCTTGGATAAAATTACGGGCAAGTTCGGCGAGGTTGAAATTATAAACAGCGGTTCGGTGTTCGAGCTGGACGCAAAGACTTTGGACTATATAAAAAAGGTTTGCCGCGACAAGGGCGTGCACACCATCCACTTCGAGGCGCACTACCTTTACGACAATAGGATACCCGCACTGAGGGAAGATTTTAAGGGCTTTACGCTTAAAATGAAGCTGGGGCTTGAAACCTTCGACTTTGAGCTTAGAGAGGGCGTTTACAAAAAGGGCATACCCGTGCGCGAGCCGGAGATAATCAGCAAGAACTTTGACGAGGCGAACTTTTTATTCGGGCTTGAAGGTCAAAGCCTTGAAAGCATGAGGCGCGATATAGAGCTTGGGCTTGGATACTTCGAGCGCATCTGTATAAACATAATGTGCGGTAACTCCACCCCCGTTAAGCCCGACAAGAGCGTGATTGCGGAGTTTATGCAAGAGCTGTACCCCAAGTACAAGGACGACTTACGCGTGGATATTCTTGTGAACAATACGGACTTCGGGGTGGGCGAATGAACGAGTTACTGCTTATTTTATCGGTTATAGTTATTTACGGTTTCGCGCTTTTGGGGTATCTTCTGTTCGGCAAAAGCGGGCTTTACTGCTTATCTGCAATTGCGACCATATGTGCAAACATCGAAGTTATAATTTTGATTAAGGCGTTCGGTTTGGAGCAAACGCTGGGCAACGTGCTGTTTGCCGTAACCTTTTTAATCACCGACATTCTATCCGAATGCGAGGGCAAAAAGGCGGCGAATAAAGCCGTAATTATCGGAATCTTCTGCTCGGTATTCTTCCTTATATTAAGCCAAAGCTGGCTACTGTACAAGCCGAGCGAGCAAGACACCGCTATGGGCGCGATAAGCGCAGTATTCTCGAATACGCCGAGAATGATTATGGCGTCCCTAGTGGTGTACGCCGTGAGCCAGCTTTTCGACGTGTGGCTGTACCACAAATGGTGGGCTTTCACCGAAAAGAAGTTCGGCGACAAGCGCAAGTTTTTGTGGCTGAGAAACAACGGCTCTACCCTCGTTAGCCAGTTTATTAATTCGGTTTTGTTTACCGTGCTTGCCTTTGCCGGCACTTACGATTTCATGACGCTGCTATCAATATTCGGTTCGGGGTATATAATTTATATCTTCACCACCCTTTTGGACACGCCCGCCGTGTACCTTGCAAGAATGATAAGCGACCGAAAAAAGCGCAACGCTTTACCGCTTACAGATAAAAATAAATAATAAAACGGGACGGAAAATTCCGTCCCGTTTTTTAGTTTAAGTAGTATTTACTCGTTATTAGTAGTTGACGGTTGCAACTGCTATTAACGTGCTGCCATTATAGAACTCTATATTGTAAGTGGTGCCGGACTTCCACTGTGCAGTATTTTGAAGTTGCAAATGGTAGCAATTATCTGCGGGGGGACCAAACACGAACATATTCCAATGCGTACCCGCCAAGTTGGTTTTTTCTTCGTCACCTGCTACCATTATTTTGTAAGATGTGCAAGATTCTTTGATTGCGGCGTAGGTTATTCCCGACGGCTGATTTGCGTTTGTAAGAACAAACTCAAAGAATTCGGGAGCATACGGCGCACTTCCTTCAAGTACCAACGTTATCGCTGCATAAGGGTCGTCACCATTATTGCCGCTACCTTTTACGGTGACGCTAATCACCTTGGAAACGGTCGTGCCTTCAACGCCGTACGTTACCGTTACTTCCGCAGTCAGATTATCCTCGCCGCTATACTCTTTGGCAGTTATTATAGCCGTTTCATCTTCACTTTCAAGCTCTATATACTCCCCACCTTTCGTGATTTGCCATTTATAAGCCGCACCCTCGGGGAAGTTGCCTGTTATTGAGGCTTCAAGCATTACGACGTCTTCGGGATTAAGCGTGAGAATATTTCCGATAAGGGCGTTTTCCGTATCGGAGCTAACCGCCATAGATTTAGGCGTCTCGATTAAGAGAGTACCGGTTGCAACGACGGTGTCGCCCTTTTTAAGCGTAATAACGTACTCTGTGTCATACTCAGCCTTAAAGCCCCTTAACCACAGATGAGCTTGACGATGAGTACCGCCCGGCGTACCTTGGTCTGCCCAGCCGGTGTCGGCGTTTTTCGTACCGTTAATATATGCCGCGTCAAACTGTTTATCGGCACCCATATCGATTGCATCTTCGCCAATATCATATTTAACTGTCATTTCCACGTTCTCGTCGTTATTGGCTCCGCCATACCTTGAAACATTAGAGAACGTAAGTGCAATACCCGTCTCGTTGCTAGGGTTTACAGTTACACTGCAAGTTGCGCTTTGGCCGTCCGCCGTTGCCGTTATCGTTGCCGTACCTACCGCAACCGCCGTTACTTTACCGCTATCGTCTACGGTTGCAACGGACGGATCGGACGAAGTCCAGCTTACCGTTTTATCGTCTGCGTTGTCGGGCGTTACGGTTGCCGTTAAGGTTTCCTCGCCGCCAACTTTAAGCGTAAGAGTGTTTTTGTTCAGCTCAACCTTTTCAACGTCCACCTTTACGTGTTCGCCGTTAGGGTCGTTTACCGTTACATTGCAAGTTGCGCTTTGGCCGTCCGCCGTTGCCGTTATCGTTGCCGTACCTACCGCAACCGCCGTTACTTTACCGCTATCGTCTACGGTTGCAACGGACGGATCGGACGAAGTCCAGCTTACCGTTTTATCGTCCGCATTGTCGGGCGTTACGGTTGCCGTTAAGGTTTCCTCATCGCCGATATCAAGCGTAAGAGTGTTTTTGTTAAGTTCAACCTTTTCAACGTCCACCTTATCAATATCGCCGCCTACCTTAGGCAAGTCAACGGTTGTCGTGCCGTAAGCGGAAAGCTCGAATACCATACCGGGAGCGCCGTCATCATAATAAATTACTGCATATATAAGCTTGCCGTTATCGAATTTGAATTCAACGTCGAAGCCTTGAGGGATATCCTCGCTTGGCAAAACACCGGTGCCGATATACGATTCTTTTTCGGGGTTGTAATCTACGTCCTCAAAGATATCTTTGTAACCCGTTAAATTTAACGGAGATGATTCCATATGCAAACCCTCCGCATATTCTTCTGCGGTGATTTCATCCTTGGAATAGTCTTCGCTGTCTTCGGCTTTGCTGTACTTATAGTACTTATCCTCGGCCTCCTTGGAATAATATGCATCGCCACTGTCATTGTGGTAATATTTTCCGTTAGGCAAGTCTACTTTATAGGTTATAGCGGCTGTCTCTTCCTCGTCTTCCGTTGCCGTCATTGAAGAAGTAGCAGTAAAGTTTGTAAACGCAGTTTCACTTAACGCCGCTTCCCATTCTTCCTTGGTAACTTCGGGCTTGGGCGCGGGTGCGTTTACCGTAACCGAGCAAGTTGCGCTTTTGCCGTCCGCCGTTGCCGTTATCGTTGCAGTGCCGGCAGCTTTTGCAGTAACTTTGCCGCCAACCACGTCAACTACTCCCGCGGGTTCAACCGACCAGTTAACGGCTTTAACCGTTGCAGTATCGGGCGTAACCGTTGCCGTTAAGGTTTCCTCATCGCCAATTTCAAGCGTAAGGTCGGTCTTGTTAAGCTCAACCTTTTCAACGGGTACTTTTAAATTAGTTCCGCTGTCGTCACCTTGAGGCGTCATATCGTTTTGGCATATATCGCACTTGCCGTCATTGTTTTCGTCAACGTGGTCGTGCTCGTCACCGCATGCGGTTAAACCGACGATGGACGTCGCCGTTACCATGCTCATTCCGAAAACCAATAAGGCTTTCATTAGTTTTGATTTTTTCATCTTTTTCCTCCAGATATTTAATTAGCCGCGGCTTGAACCGCAAATCTAATTTATTAAATCGCAAAGTGCGTTTAATACGGTTAAGTAGTATCGTGCGTTGCTTGCAACGCACAAGGGCAGCTGCCCTTCGTATCATTTCAATAATTATACTACTTATATATTTATTTGTCAATGACAATTGTTAAAAAATTACTTATTTTGAAAAGTATTTACAATATTTGGCAAAAGCGCGGCGCGGGCTGAGCTTTGCGCTGCATTTTTAATTAGTACGGGTTTAATAATTTCTATTGCGTTTTGCCCCGTGACGATATATAATGTAGAAGTCAAAAAAATTTACGAAAGGGTAATAACAGTGAAAAGAACGAAATTTTTGGTTATTCTCGTTGCGTTAATCGTAGCGTTAACTTTCACAATCGGCGCTTGCAGCACTGATACGGGCGATTATACCGTTTCCGTCGACACGAGCAAATCTTGCATTATCGAAGTCGGCGATACGATAGATTACAACGAATATTTTATCGTTAAAGACAAAAACGGATACCGTATAACGGTAACCAGAGATATGGTTGACACGGACAACGAGAACACGGCTGCACCCGGGTACTTTACCGTTACGCTTACTATAGGCAAAGCAAGCCAAAGTTTATCGTTTATCGTAGTACCCAAAGACGACGGCAACACCGGTAACACGGGCGGCAACGGCAACACCGGTAGCACGGGCGGCAACGGTGGCAACGGTGGCACGGGCGGTAACGGCAGCACGAGCACGGGCAATACCAACTTGATGGATAAACAGACCTACAATGCGGCGACCTTCGACGATAACAGACTGCAAGATAAGCTGGTTTCTGTAGGCAAAGACATCACCGGATTACCCTCAACGGGCACCTATAACGCACTCGTAATTCCCATTAAATTCAGCAACACCACGGTATCCCAAACGGATCTTTCAAACCTCAATATCGCGTTCAACGGCACTTCCGAGCAGACGGGCTGGGAAAGCGTTAAAACTTATTATCAAAAAGCTTCGTACGGCAAGCTTAACCTTTCGTTCGATATAGCCGGTTATAATATGGGCAGCGTCAGTTATTACACGGCAAGCAACTCTTCTACCTACTACGCGGGGCTTACGGCAACCGACCAAGGTCAAACTTATAACAACGGCGACAACGTTCTTTTGCACGAAGTGCTTAAATATTACGAAAGCAAGCTTGACCTTACCAAATACGACTACAACAAGGACGGCACGCTTGACGCGGTTTACCTTCTTTATTCGGCTCCCGTAGATTACGACGACGGCGACTTCTGGTGGGCGTACGTAACTTGGAACTATGACGAAACGAAGTACGACGGCAAAGATGCGTACTACTATATGTTTACGGGCATTGGCTTTATGGAAGAAAGCGTGAAGGGCGGATATACCAACGAGTATTATCCCGAAATATCGGGGCTTAAAATTAACGCCGCCACGTACATTCACGAAACGGGTCACCTTTTAGGGCTTGACGATTACTACGATTATGAAGAAAACAAGGGCAGCGACGAAGGGCTTGGCGGTGCGGATATGATGGACGCAACCGTTGGCGACCAGAACGTTTACTCAAAAACGATGCTCGGCTGGCTTGACCCTAAAATCGTTACCTCCACCCAAACTATTACGATTCAAAGCTCGCAAGCAAAGGGCGACGCGATACTCGTTCCGTTGAAATTCGACAATTCGTATTTCTGCGAATATCTTTTAATTGATTTGTATTCGGCGCAAGGACTTAACAAGCTGCACGCTTCGGTGAGCAACAGCTATCTCTACGACGGGGCGGCTTACGGCGTAAGAATTTACCACGTATCGTCTTGGATTAAAAACCCGTACAAGAACGACTACCAGTCGTTTACCGATTACAACAACACTTCGTCCGATATATCGCTTATAAAATTAGTTGAAGCGGACGGCGAAACTAAGTTTAAAAGCTCGGACGGGTGGGCAATGGACACCGACCTATGGAAGACGGGCGGGAAACTTAGCAGCGCATTCCCGAAATACACGACGAACGACGGGAAATATCTTATCTTCGACATAAAGATGGACAGCGTTTCCTCAACGCAAGCAACCATTACGATTACGTATAACTCATAAGCATTAATAAAGCGGCGGCGTGCATCTCTGCACGCCGCCGCTTTTATTATAGTTGGTGAATGAAAATATGCTTAATAAGAATCAAATTTTTCGTCTACTAATCAATTAAAAGTTCCCACGTTATTTTTTCTGCAACGATATATACTTGCCTTTCGTCTAAACCGTTCCACGAAGAATCAAAGCCGCTTGTAACTTCCCAAGTTATGCGATTAGCCTCTATTTTGAACGTAGAATCTAAAATGCACGCTATATTGTCTAAGCCGAAAGCTTCGGTTACGTTATGAAAGGTAATTATAATATGTTTTTCCCAATTCGTATCGAAGTTTACAATCAAATCGTTATCAATGCGGTCAATCTTCTCAATATAAGCGTCGTGCAATCCCCAACAAACCGTATCAAACGTAGAAACGTCTTGCTCCGTTTTTACCTCAAATTTGGTTATTACGGGCAAAGGCAAATTATATTCGTTAATAATATTCAGTCCGTCTATTGAAACTGCTTTACCGCGTTTAAGTTGTTTTAATAGTGCTTTATTTTTAATAATTTCGGGGAAGCCGCTAATCCTTCTGCTTTTTACCCAACCGTCTTGAACGGTTTCATCAATATAAAAATAATTATTGCGAATATATTTAAATCCCTTTTTAAGTACCGGCAATAAAATCAAGCAGTCGCCCGCTTCATTCAAAACAACACTTTTAATATTCCACCCCTTACCGATTTCGGCAAAAACGGGTGAAGCGTAAATTTCTCCCGATTGTCCTTTAATATAGACAACCATATTGTCCTCCGAAAAGCATTTAGATTCATTTATATGATAACAAACTATACGAAGGAAGTCAACCCTCGGCAATGCAACGGGCAAAGCCCTCGCGCGCACGGCGGGTGCTCGCAACACCACTAAACACCAAAACGGCGCGGTGCTTTGCGGCACCGCGCCGTTTTGGGATTGACTGACCAAAAGTCTTAAAACCACCCTTTTTTAGGGGGTGTAACAACCAAAGGTCTAAACTTATGTATTATTGTTTTTAAAGCAAGTCTCTAATGTAATTTATTGCCTCAAAATTTATTTCACCTATTTCACCATCAAACAAATAAGGAATTTGAATTACATTCTCACTTATATTAATTTTTGCTGGCGAATCTGCTCTTTTTAGCAAGTTAATTACAAAACATTTTGAGCCGTTAAGCGTACCCAGTTTCCACTCTATTTTCTTAACATATTCGTCATTGTCCTTTACAAATTTATCCCAATTCTTGAAATCAAAGTAAACATTACCCTTCTTATAATCAAAAAATTCATAGCAGTCCGCATCTAAATTATTCAAATCATAACCCAGTTCCTTTTCAAGGATAAATTTCCCTGCAATCTCTCCTAACGCACCTAAATATACTTGCTGATATAAAGATGGGCTCATAATATAATGCGCCTTCTTAAATGTTGAAGCATATTTGTTTTGTTGAAAAAATTCTTTAATATGACCGATAGATAGAATTATAGGCAATTCACATTCGTCTTCAGAAACATATTGCATATTGCTCTTTGGCGATATACGCAAATCAATAATGTTTTGAAATTTATCCTTTTTAAATGAGTATCCGGAAACTTTATCTTCAAATTTAAAATAATAATCCTCGTATTCTCCTGGATTTTCACAAGTCGGATTTTTTAAAACGAATTCCCTTAAATCCTGCCACTTGGTAACATTATACTTTGAATATTTTACATAGTGAGCCGCTTTTGAAATTGATTTGTAAGCCTCTTTGCTTTGTTGTGAAAATTTTTGTAATATTTCTTTAGGGAACGGCGGATTTAATTTAATGTCCAAAAGTGCTTTAAACTCTTCGTTCATTAATTTAGGGCAATCAGTTATACACGCTTCTTGAACCCGCTCTACCACCTCATAATCTGCATACACATAAATATTTTTGTTTTTATTCCTACATCTGCAAATTCTGCCCACAGCTTGCACCGAAATTTTTAAAGTATGCAAATTTAAATCATTGTTTCTAGTATAAAAAATATTATTCTCACCAAAGAATGTTTTTCTGAATGCATTTGAAATATTACTCTTCATTTGTGGATAAATCAAATGCTTATTCTGATATAAGTATTCTTGTTGAAATAAATATTTTGATAAGTCATTATATTTGCTTTCGCTATCAAAATATAGCGTCTGAATTAAATTTGTGGGCGTTAGAAGATAAACACCTTCAAAATCTTTTGTACCCCTTGTATCAGTAGCATCAATTATTACACGATCCATTTGCGATTCTGGAATTTGATATTGTATATTCTTACCAGAGCCTATCGTTTGATAAGTAGTTATTACAAAAACTCTTTCACCATTTGACAATTTTTCTTTTATGACATTAAATCTATAATCAAACTCTTTTGAATCGACTATTTCAATATTAATATCCGAATAATTATTTTGTTCGTTTAAATCATCAAACATTTCTGTTAATCTGTCAGAATCAAGATCTTCGCCAGCCTTTGGAAACCTATTAATAAAAGCTATAAACGAATAAATATCATTTTCAAAAATCTCTTTATAAATATAAGCTAATTTTAATTCAATTAGAAAGTAATAAACTTTAGTCTTTTTATTATTTAAAATTTCTATATACTTTTCCTTTAATTCATCCTTGAATATTAAATTTATCATTTCGATACTGCGTTCTCTATCGGTGAAGCAATTAAAATTATCTACAACTTTAGCATGAATTTGATATTGCCCAAGCAATTTTTCAGTCATATCATTAAAGTGTTGAGATATTCTACATTGGTCCTCAGCATCAATTTCTATTATTCTATCTTTTAATTTACCCCTTAAATATTTACTATCATAATTGCCTATACAAGTATTAACTTTTGCAGTAGCTGATATACCAACAACCAAAGCATTATTAACAAGTCTTATTATTGCATCTTCCGGCGTGGTCGGAAAATTGTAATTACGCACAATAGACTTTATATCATGATAATTACTATCTTCGATTTCAGTAAAATTGAATCCATGACGCATTTCTGCATCTTTTTGAGGCTTATTAAATATAAAGTCACCTCTTTGAATTTTTGAATATATAAACTGCTTTTGTTCTTCCTTCAAATTCAAAGCATCCAAAACCGTATATATCGCCTCTTCGACTCTATACTTTATTTCGTAACTCTTTTTACCCTCGTTTTTATAATATAAATAATTATTATAAATATAAAAAAGCGCTTCAATAAAACCGTCAATACAGTATTCTATATCACGAAGAACATAATTTATAGGCATTGATTCTTGAGTATATTCTTTTGCTTTCAATGACAAAAAATCTGCATTCGTGTCTAACTCTACATATATAAATTTCTTTGAGCTATCTTTAAAGACATTAAAATATTTACCGTCATCGTATAAAAATGCTCTTCCATCTTCAAAGTTTACACTCTTCAATACATATTTTAAGTTATGCTTTTCATATATTTTGGTGAATTCATCACGCCAATGATCATAATGCCATTCTGGTGTATGCCATTCACCACTTTCAACCTTTTTCTTGTGATATTCAGATGTATAAAGTAAACCTTTGGGCAAAACTATGTTATCCAACGCAAAATGAATATCAAGAAAAAGGCTAATCAAATCAGTTCTATTTTTTAACCCGTCTTCAACAATTTGATTTAATAATATGTCTTTTGTGGAATCAAACTCATCTATAAAAACAATTGAGTCTTTAGTGATTTCATCATTATAGGCATAGAAAGGTAATCTGCGAAAAGTATCTATCGGTGAAATAAATTTTTTTGTAGTTAAAAAAATTACCTTATACTTTTCTAAGTCACAGATTGGATATAAAAATTTTAACCAACCATTACTATTGATAAATTCATTTCTATCTGCAATAGATTTGTTTGATAAATAGTTGCTTTTTATATAATCCCTGAATTCGCGTTCAGTATCTAATGAAATCTTATCTTTTAGTGCCGCTAAACTATTTCGCAATCCGTAATTGCTTTCATCATTTTTCAACGATGCTTGTATTGCGTGATATGCATCGATATCTTTTTTTAGATTTTTATATTCCTTGCTGCTCATAATTTCTGCATTATCTATTTTAGTATTAGAAAAGCGGTCTAAAATGTAATCAATCGTAGCCTTCGCTTGAAAACATTGTCCCTTTTCTTCTTCGTTTAATTCATTTGATAAATCTAAAATAGGTAAATTTGTTTTAAGATTTGTAACAAAAAATATCTTTTTAACCTTTGAATATAAAGAAGATCCAGATAAAAAATCTTTTATAATTTCTATAACAGAAGTTGTTTTACCAAATCCTGTCGGCGGATCTAGCAAAAATAACCCATTACTATTTGATTTTATAACATTTTCTAATGTCTGTTTCATTTGTTTACTTCCAGCAAAAATATTTATTTAAACCAACCCTATTTATATTATAACCTCCATACTGTAACACTAAACCTATTTTTATTACTGTGATGTTATCATAATTGTAATAAATTTAGGAGGTGTATTGATAATGTACACAAGGGCACTTAGGACAAAGGCACTGCGTGAATACCGCAAAAGTAAAAGCGTAAACGAAATATGTAAAGATTTCAATACTTCGAAAAGCTGTATGTATAGTTGGATAAAACTCTATTCTGTCAAAAAGATGCGTGTAAAGGCGAAGAATTTACATATAAGCAGCTTGAACTTTACAAGCCAAATTCGATAGACTGACTACCGAACACAACATTTTAAAAGAGGCATATTCGTTACTGCATCCGACTCTTGAACAGAAATTAAAAATTGCCGACCAGATGGACGGCAAATATTTTTTAAAACATATGTGCAGAGTAATCGGCGTTCACCACACCACATTTTACAACCACCGCAAGGTGAGAGGTAAAGTTAAGCAAAACGCTTTAAGAGATGAAGAACTCAAAAAACTCATTCTATAAATCCACTACGAAAGCGGACGGAGATTCGGTGCGAACAAAATTTATCAAAAATTATATTCACAAGGCATTATAAGCTCGTTAAAGAAAATATCGTCCTTAATGAGACAGCTTAATTTAAAAAGTAAACGTAGAAAACATCCCACAAAAACAGCAGCAACAAATAAACCTACTACTTTCTATTACAAAAACAAATTAAAACAGAATTTCACGCAGTCACGCCCCAACGTATTCTTGGTAGGTGACGTAACGGAAGTTAAAATCAACAGCACCAGATTTTACATTTGCGTGGTTATGGTCCTCTTTTCAAGAAGAGTTGTAGGTTACAGAGTCTCAAGTCAGAATGACAGCGCTTTGACCGTAAATACATTTAAAGACGCATTTGAATTCCGTAAAAAACCGAGCGGACTTAGTTTTCACAGCGACCAAGGCACAAATTATACTTCTGTAGAATATGAAGACCTTTTACGTGCTTTAAAAGTTGAACAGTCGCTTTCACAAGCGGGAACGCCTTACGATAATTCGGTAATTGAGGGTTTCTTCTCTAACTTTAAGCAAGAAGATTTGAACAACTGCGAATTTGAGCATTTTGATGAATTGGTTGCAGTTGTAGACAGATATATGAACTATTACAATTCCTACCGTCCACACCAACATCTCGGTTATCTGTCTCCCATCGAATACGAAAACGAATACTACAAAAACTTACATTTTGAACCGTTCTAACAAAAAAGCAATCCGTAAGGTTTCTTACGGATTGCTTTGATAATTAAATCTTTTAAGGGAAAATTATACAAGTTTTAATCTATATTTTCTTTATATAAAGTTTCTGCGTTAATAGAATAATTCAGACATTCTGAGTCACCATTCTGTTCGTTTCCCAATAAGACAATGCGATATTTAGCTCGCGAGCAAGATAAATAAAGCATATTGTACGCCCGATATTTTAGATAATTTTTAGCAATATCCGCAACACCGTCTGTAGGAGGTACTCGCTTCCCATCCACACCCAATAGTATTACCGCATCAAACTCTAATCCATTAATATTATATGGCGAAGTAAAAATCACTTTATCTTTAGCTTTTACCTCTGAGTTCAACCCTGCTACATTACGCCCATTTAATAAAAAAACTTCACGTGACAAAATTTGTTTTAATTTCTCAACAAATTCTAATGAAACATATTTGTCATCAAAAGAAATAATTGCTATCCTATGATTTTTACAAGTAAGCTCTCGAATAATCGTATCACATTCATTTTTTAATTGTTCAAGCATCGCCTCCTCATTTTTAACCATTACAAGTTTTGGAGTTTTTGCTTTTGCTTCATCTTTAATAGAAAAGCAATTTTGTGGAGTATTCAAATAAGGGTTTTTAAAACTAGATTGAAAAATCAAAGCACCAGACGCAATAATTGAAGCACACAAATCAACTATATATGACGAACTGCGCATAACTGTATTATATTCATATTTCCCGTCATTAGATAATTCTTTTTCAATATAGCTATCTGAATGATCGCCCCTATCTCCAATTGCTTGACTATAGTCAAGAGCAAAACAAATTGGTATTTTCTCTTGATTAATATTCCTTGTTAAATAATGAAACACATGTTGCTCATTTAAATTAAATAAATGCATTTCATCTACAAAAAGGTAATCGTACCCTTTAATCGCTCTTTCTCGCCTCCATATAGGAGCATTTAAACCCAAAAGAGCTTCAATTACTATATCGTCAATATCATAAACTGATTGCATTTCAAGTAATTCTTGATATGCTTGATATATTTTATAAACATAATCTTTATCTTTAAACTCTAGTCCATTATTAACCGGCAATCCGTTTTTTAGAGATTCAATCTTTTTATAACTTTCTATATTTCCGTCAGCTCTACCTTTTATTTGTACACTAAATTCATGTTGTAACATAGATGCAATTATATAGCTATCTGTATTATCAAATAACGAACGTAATTCTGACGAAAGATACTGCTTGTATTGCTTATAATGATTTTGATGCACTTTGTTAAAAATATCTTCAATTAACATTAATTGATATTCTTTAGCGTCGCTTGCATCATCGTCAGATACTTGGATATCCTTTATGTTTCTAAAGCGCTTGCAGAAAGAAAAAAGCGTAATAAATTCTATATTCTGCGGATTTTTTAAAGAAGTAAATTCATTCTCGTTATCAAGAATTTTAAAAGATTCTTCTAATTCATATCTTGTAGATTCACTATGTGCAAAAAATGCAATATTAAATCTCTTATTCGCACCTTGCGCATCTTTCAATAATCTATATGCGCGCAATAGCATAGATGTAGTTTTACCCGTACCCGCAGATCCGACGATACGCAAAGGCACATTAACATTTTCAAAATCTACAACACTTTTTTGCCTTTCAGTCAATTTTTTATATTGTAATTCAAATTCCAAATATCTAAAACCTTCATTCCAAACCGACTTACCAGTAGATACCTCAACGAATGGAGTTGAAGATGCGTCGTGAATTTGTATATCAGTTGTGCTATCTGAAAAATCGACAATATTGCGAATTCTAAGATATGCTTCTCCTGCATCATCCAATACATTTACATTTGCAACTTCTTCGCTACCGTAAGGCATAGATTCATCATTGTACTTATATGCTAAAAGTGGAGAATCTATACCCCTTTTTACTAATCGTTTAGATTTAGGTTCTCTTTCTAAAACTAATCGTTTATTTGCTGCTCGTCTATTATAATTATACGGGAAGGGGAAAATCACCAATTTTGAATTGTTTACTCGTTCTGCATTAGTAAACGGTTGCCTGTTCCAAAAATGCAACGCTGCTCGAAACATTTTTTGTAATACTACAATTATATTTTCCGGATGATCTTTTTCAACTTTTAACAAATTACAATAGGTTAAATCAATAACCAAAATTTTAGAGCTCTTCTCTTTCCCTATAAAATATAAACCGTGCGTATCTGTTTCAATACACAACCCACTCAAATAATTTTTGTCATCATTTAAGCATAAAATCGTATCAATTAGATTTTTTCCAACAGAATAATCCGTACTTTGACACTCAGCTTTTGTTGCCAGCAACTCCACGGCACTTTTTTCAAATAATACAAATTTCATACTTCACCTCACTTAAAAAGTTCTTTTTTTGACCAATAACTCTTAATATCTTTATGCGTGGGTTTTTCTACTCCTATACGAATAAATGCTTGCGAGAACTGTTGCATAATCCATTCAATATATGGAGAGATTATAATATTCTCTGGATAAATTAAGTCTCCTTTAGAATTTAAACAAAAGAATTGATTGTAGTACTCTAAATCCTCGGGGGTAAGTTTATCAAAATCAAGTTCTTGTTTTTCGATTTTTTCCGCTGTTTTATAATCCAAATAGCCTATATCCAATAAATTTATAATGTACCCTTCATTAATCATTTCTGCTTTTGAAAAGTTGCTCTTATCTGACGCAACAGCGTCCAACCCTATAAACGGAATAAAACAATAATGTGTATGCTTTTCTTCTAAAACCGAATTAAGTGCATTAATTATATTAGATTTTATATTCTCATTTTTAAAAAGTTTTTCAGAAGCATCTTTTGTTATAACTGCTGAATCATAAATTGATAATTCACTTAATTTTTCTACTGTTTGCTCTTTTTTTTGCTTAAAATCATCACTGTCATTCCCATCTATCGGTTTCGCTGTACTTAACAATTTGATAATATTATCCAAAGGACTGTTTAATAATTTTTCGTAATCCGGCAATTTGTCTTCCCAAGGCTTTAAAATAGTTCTTAATTGCTTATCATAGTATTGCTCAACGGCAATCTGCATACCTTCCGATTTAATCCATATATCGATAGGCGCCGCTGTGAGATAATAAAATTTAGAAACTTTACAATTAGCAATATCACATCGAGCCGTAATGACTACCCCATAAAATTGATAATCCGGATATTTATCTATTTTAACACTATTAATTATTGAGCCTTGTGTCAGTTTTCCGTATGGTTTCATTATAGTATTTTCCCAATAAAAAAATCTTTAAAGATTTAATTAGTCACTATTTTAATAGTCATATTATAATACAATTAAATAAAAATTTCAATACTTAGTAATAAACTTTATTTTCATACTTCTGATTGTTAATACGACATTAATAAAAAGTTTTTCAATCAACGGCATTCAACTAAATTTTAAACTTCAAGCTATCAGATTTGAACAGACACGAGACAAACACTTTATCTGTGATGTGCAAGAATGACAAACATAAAAACCACTTTAAAATATACCGCAAGCTTTTAGTCAACTAAATACTTATTATTAAAACGAATACTCATAAACAAAAAGCAATCCGTAAGTTTTTCTTACGGATTGCTTTTTAACTTTTTGGAAAGTACGATTTTTTTGGTACAAAAAATCGTTCTCACCACATCGTGGTGGACGAGGCGGGACTCGCACCCGCGTCTTACAAGTTTCGTTTGAGCTTTCTACATACTTATTCCGCCTTTGAACTTAACCTTGTATCCCCGACGGACGGGGAACGCAAAGCGCATGCCGCTGAAATTCACTTGCCCGCGCGCAGCAGAACGCGGAAAAGTTTTACCGTTTAATTAACGCCGAGAACTTTCCAACGGTGAAAAAGTTACGACGGACAGCTTAAGTTAAGCTGCACAAGCTACGCCTACCGCTCTGAAAGAGGGGAAAGCAATAACTTTGGAATCTTTCGATTCTGCATTTAAATTTAAGTTTCCGTTTTTACAAAGCCGAGCCTTTGGTATGCTTTTCTCATTCTCTACCCGCAATCGAATCTGAAACTCGCCCAATGCAAGTAAAAATAAGTACTACTATTATATGTGCCCCCAAGCAAAAAATCAAGCGATTAATTTTGTTTTTTATTGACAAATTAAGTAAAAAGAATTAAAGTTTTACTGTATGATTTACACGGTAACGTTTAATCCCTCTTTGGATTACTACGTACAAGTGAATAATCTTAAAGGCGGAATCGTCAACCGTACCTCGGGCGAAAGGCTTGCAGTGGGCGGAAAAGGGCTGAACGTTTCGCTTGCCTTAAAAGAGCTGGGCGAAGAAACCTTTGCCCTCGGCTTCGTTGCGGGCTTCACGGGTAAATACATTCGCGACAAGGTAACCGAGCTGGGGCTTAACTATAATTTTATAGAAGTTGAAGGGCAAAGCCGCATCAACGTTAAAATTAAAAGCAACACCGAAACGGACATTAACGGCACCGGTGCAAAGGTTTCCGCAAACGACGTGGGTAAACTCGTACGCAAGCTTAAGACCCTTTTGAAAGAGGGCGACTGGCTGGTCGTATGCGGAAGCGTGCCCACCACCCTTGACTTCACGGCATACGCAGATATGTTCAAAAAATTGAAAGCCATTAAGGGCGTGAACATCGTAGTCGACGCGTGCGGCAAGCTTTTGACCGAAACGCTTAAATACCAGCCCTTCCTCATCAAGCCCAACGTTTACGAAATGTGTGAAATCTTCGGGCTCAGTGCAGTGCCCGACGTTGAGGGCATCTTTGCGTGCGCGCGCAAGCTGCAAGAAATGGGCGCAAGGAACGTAATAGTTTCCATGGGCTCGGCGGGTGCGGCTATGGTAACCGAAACGGCGCAGTCAATGTACGTAAGGGCAACGCGCGGTCAGCTAGTGAACTCGGTAGGCGCGGGCGACAGTATGGTTGCGGGCTTCATCCACGAGTATATAAAAACGGGCAACTACTTCTCTGCGCTCAACTTTGCAACGGCGGCGGGAAGCGCGTGCGCCTTCACCAACGACCTTGCAACCAAAGAACAGATTGAATACATTGAATCTTTAATGCTATGATAAAGTTGTATTTTTGCCGCACTGAAGATATAGAAGAAACGCTAAAAGAAGCGTTACACCCCCATATATGTGGCAATTACGCTATAAGTTGCGGCGTCTACGGGAAACCTTACATAGAGGGAAATCCCGTCTTTTTTTCAATTTCGCACAGCGGGGACGAAGGCGTCGTTTTAGTATCTGACAAGCAGTGCGGCGTGGATTTAGAAGTGTATAAAGAGCGCAAAATCGACGCCTTATACAGCCGCCTTACCTCGCGCGAAAAGGTGGAAATACAAGAAGATTATAAACTGTTTTTAAAGAACTGGGTTGCAAAAGAAGCATATATAAAATATCTCGGCGGAACGGTGGCTTGGATTAAAAGGCTTGAATACGCGGGCGGCGTCCTCTACTTTGACGGTAAAAAAGCCGACTGCAACATATCGGTTGATACTTATTCCGACCGCGCCGTTTACGCCGTATGCACGGGAGATAAGAAATGATTTGCTTTGTTATAGCTATGGACAAGGAAGCCGCGCCGGTAATTTCGGCTATGGAACACGTTAAAGAGCGTAAAATTAGCGGCAAGCGCGTAGTTTTAGGCACTTTGTTTAAGAAAAAAATTGCAATAGTCATGTGCGGCGTAGGCAAGGTTAACGCCGGTTGCGGCACGCAAATTGCCATTGACAAACTGAAAGCCGAAAAGATTGTAAATATCGGCGTTGCGGGCGGACTGAACAAGGACGTTGCCGTCGGTGAGGTTTATCAGATTTCTCACGCGGTGCAGTACGATTTTGATTTATCGCAGATTAACGGCACGGCTATCGGCACCCTTGACGAGTGCACGGAAAACTACGTTGCCCTCAACATATACGGCAAATACCCCGCAAAAAGGCTTGCTACGGGCGATAGGTTCAACGACAGCAAAGACGACTATAAACTGCTTACGAAAGTCCTTGAAGCGGATATACGCGATATGGAGGGCGGAGCTATCGTTCAAGCTTGCATGAACGCGGGCGTGAAGTGCTACGCCTATAAAATTATTTCGGATTTGGCTGGCAGCGGCAGCACGACCGAGCAATATTTAAACAACCTTACCCTCTGCTTTGAAACGCTTAAAAGCGAACTTAAAAACATAACGGATGAAATTTATTATGGATAAAATACCTTCGTTTTCAAAAAACCACGACGAGCTTACGACCGGCTTGCACTTTTGCAACGAGCTGCACGGCATTTCCACTTGGGACTTGAGGTTTAAAAAGCCCAACTGCGGGGATTATATCTCCCCCGCCGCTTTGCACACGGTTGAACACCTTCTTGCAACCGCCTTGCGAAATTCCGCCAAAAAGGACGATATAATCTACTTTGGACCTATGGGGTGCAGAACGGGATTTTATCTTCTTACCGTAAACCTCGGCTACCCGCAAGTTTTGGCACTTTTAAAAGAATGTTTTGCCGTTGCGCTTAACTTTGACGAAGTGCCCGGCAACAAGCGCGAGGAATGCGGAAACTATTTGGAACACGATTTGGAAGGCGCAAAGCGCGAATGCGAGAAATATTTGGAGATTTTGGAAAGCCTATGAAACCTTTCGGCGGCGGTTGGGACGAGGTGCTCGCCACCTTGTTTGCGGATGAAAGATATCTTAAAATCCGCGAATTTTTGAAAAAAGAATACGGGGCGCATATCGTCTACCCCGATATGTACGATTTGTACAACTGCTTCCGCTACACGCCGCTGTCCTCGATAAAGGCGGTAATTTTGGGGCAAGACCCCTATCACGAGCCTAATCAAGCGCACGGCTTGTGCTTTTCCGTGAAAGAGGGCGTTAAGCTTCCCCCTTCGCTTGTAAACATTTATAAGGAAATCGAGGCGGATTTAGGCATAAAAGAGCCGAACTGCGGCGATTTGACCAAGTGGGCGAAAAGCGGCGTTCTGCTTTTAAACACCACTTTGACCGTTAGGGAGCACCAAGCGAACTCTCACCAGAATTGCGGTTGGGCGTGGTTTACTGACAGCGTGATAAAGCTGATTTCTGACAATACCGAAAACACGGTGTTCATACTTTGGGGCGGCAACGCGCGAAGCAAGGTCCCCCTCATTGACAATAAAAAACACTTGATTTTACAGTGCGCGCACCCCTCGCCGCTGTCGGCGTATAACGGCTTTTTCGGGTGCAAGCATTTCTCTAAAACTAACGAATATTTGTTGGCTCACGGCAAAAAACCCGTGGATTGGGATTTAAATTGACCCCCATATATGCCTTAAATAACGCATTAACGGAATAAAACTATGAAGTATGTAGTGGTACTTGGCGACGGTATGGCAGATTGGAAAATACCATCGCTTAACAATAAAACTTGCCTTGAATATGCAAAGACGCCCACCCTTGACGGCTTAGCCGAAAGGGCGGAAATAGGGCTTTGCAAGACGGTGCCCGAAGGCTTCAAACCCGGCTCAGACGTCGCGAATATGTCGGTGTTGGGTTTCAACCCGCAAAGCTTTTACACGGGGCGCTCACCCTTGGAAGCCGTTTCAATGGGTATTAAATTAAAAAATACGGACGTGACGCTTAGGTGTAACCTCGTTACCCTATCCGAAGACGAACCGTATGAAAAAAAGGTTATGTTAGACTACTCGGCGGGCGAAATTACCACCGATGAAGCCGAAGAACTTATCGCTTGCTTAAAAGAAAATTTAGACTGCAAGGAATACGCGTTTTACGCCGGAGTGCAGTATAGGCACTGCCTCGTTTTAAATAACGGAGCCGTCGGTGCAGAGCTTACGCCCCCACACGATATCAGTGATAAAATCATTGAAAATTACTTGCCGAAAGGCGTTAATTCAAGCATATATGAGGGTCTACTGAAAAAAAGCTATGAAATTTTGTCCTCTCACCCCGTCAATATAAAGCGCGTGAAAGAGGGCAAAAAACCCGCAAACAGCATTTGGCTGTGGGGCGAAGGCACAAAGCCCGCGCTTGCAGACTTTGAAAAGCTGAGGGGCTTAAAGGGCGGCATAATTTCCGCAGTTGATCTCGTTAAAGGAATCGGGTTGCTTGCGGGTATGAAGATAATAGAAGTTGACGGCGCGACCGGAAATTACGATACTAACTTCCAAGGCAAGGCGAACGCCGCCGCGGACGAGCTTTTAAACGGGCTGGACTTCGTTTACGTTCATATGGAAGCCACCGACGAGTGCGGGCACCACGGCGACTTCAAAAACAAGGTTTACTCCGTTGAGCAAATCGACGGTGTGGTTAAAACGCTTATCAGCCGTTTAAGCGCGGCGGGCGACTTTGCAATGCTTATCTGCCCAGACCACCCCACCCCTTGCGAGATAAAGACGCACACCTCCGACCCCGTGCCCTATCTTTTGTATTCAAGCGCGAAAAACCTTTCTAACGGCGCAAAGCGCTATACCGAGGACGAAGCCGCCAAAACGGGAGCTCACGTTGCCGAGGGGCATTTACTGATAGACAAACTGTTTTCAATAAAATAAAGAAAACCGCCGCGCGATGCGCGGCGGTTTTAATTTTAACCTATGGTACACAGCTTTCCTTTAAGAATATACCCTATTTTCATATAACAAGAATTCGACGCGATATAATCGGCATCAGTGTAAAGCATAGGAACGTAACCTGCCTCCATTACGAGTTTTGTAACGTGATAGACCAGATTTTCGGCATAGTGTTTTCGGCGGAATTCCGGACGGGTGAATACGAGATTAATGCTCGCCATATTTCCGTTAGGCGTAAACTTACAGCTTGCAACGCTATTCCCGTTTTTATCCTTCCAAAAGTAAGTATTCCCAACATTGATAAACGCTTCTGCCTGCAAACGGTAATTGCGCCTATCCGTTTGGTCAATTCCTATTTCTTTATGAAGCGAGTCCAAAAAATCTACCAGTTCGTCAATATCTTCACTGCCTAAACGATGAATGGAACCGTCGGCAAGCACGGTAGGCTTTACAAGCTTTTGGCAATCGTAAGCACAACAATTCTTCGAGATAGAAAGTTTCAGATTATCAGTGGCAGCCCTATTAATAAAATACCGTGCCAAATCGTATTTAAGGTTAAAGCTGTGCTTGCCGTCCAGTAAGGAATGCTTTTTTGCAAGTTGATATGCTTGCTCCATAACGTCTTCATTGGCTCCGTCCGCAGTCCATATCCATACCGGATATGGTTTACACGAAAAGCAAACGATAAGCCGTTCATGGTCCGTTAAAAGCAAATCGCATTTTCCGCCCATAATACGGCTAAGCACGAAAAACGTATATTTATCGCTTTCTAACAGCTTATAATCCCGTTCGTCTACGTAGTTGTCCATAATAGTCCTAATAGATAACAATAAACGTATTTTAAATATCAAACAACTTCCAAGGCGTTTCTTCTTTGGGCGGTTCTATCATAAATTTCAAGCTTTCGCCAGTGGTGGGGTGTTTAAACCGCAAGCTGTACGCCCAAAGCGCAAGCTTACCTTTAACCGCCTTATCGCCGCCGTAACGCATATCGCCGTAAACGGGGCAGTTTATCGAGGCGGTTTGAACGCGTATTTGGTGCGTTCTGCCCGTGTGCAAGGTAATTTCGGCAAGTGAAAGCCCCGCCTTTTCTTCCTTGATTTCATACTCCAAAGAAGCAAACTTCGCCCCTTCTTCCGTCTGGGTGCACACGTAAACGGTGTTGTTGATGCTGTTCTTTCTCAAATAATTCTCTAAAACGGCTTTCTTCTTCGAAGGCGTACCGCACAGCACGGCGTAGTACTTTTTCTCGAAACCGCCGTTTTTCATCTGTTCGGACAGCCTTGCCGCCGCTTTTGAAGTCTTTGCAAAGACCATCACACCGCCCGTAGGGCGGTCAAGCCTATGCACGAGTCCTAAAAAGGCGTTGCCGGGCTTGTTGTAAGCCTCTTTCAAATAATCCTTCACGCAGTCGAAAAGGTTATAATCCCCGCTTTCGTCGGGGCAGCACGCAACCATCTGCGGCTTTAAAACGACGATGACATGGTTATCTTCGTACAAAATTATAAGTTCACTCTTGTCCATAGCCTTCTCCCGTGAAAAGTCCGCTTGCACCGCAAGGAAGGGGTATGCCTTCCTCGGTGGCAATTCCGACCTCGTAAGCTTCGGTACTGCCCTTAAAATCCTTCAAGGCAAGCGTTAAAATATTTTTGAGAACCGCGGGCTGCAAACCCGTAGTGTAGCTGTTAATTAAAAAGAACAACGGCTTATCCGAAAGAATTTGCGCGCACGCCTTTACGAAACCGAAAAGGTCGCGCTCTATCTTCCACATCTCGCCGCCGGGCCCTCTGCCGTAGCTGGGCGGGTCCATAATAATTCCGTCGTACTTGTTGCCGCGGCGAATTTCACGCGCAACGAACTTCATGCAGTCGTCCACTATGTAGCGTATCCCGCTTTCCACGCCCGAAAGCCGCGCATTTTCGCCCGCCCTTTCGACCATGCCTTTCGCCGCGTCTACGTGGGTGACCTTCGCCCCCGCCTTGGCGCACGCAACGGAAGCCGCGCCGGTGTACGCAAAAAGGTTCAAAACCTTGATTTCTTTACCGGAATTTTGCGATAGACCCCCACATATGAGCCGTTTAAGCTCATTCCAGTTGACTGCTTGCTCGGGGAAAAGCCCCGTGTGTTTGAAGCCCATCGGCTTAATTTTAAAGGTTAAATCGCGGTAAGAAACCGTCCACTCTGCGGGGAAAGAAGCGCGTTTTTCCCACGCGCCGCCGCCCTTTTCACTGCGGTGATAAACGGCGTTTATGCCGCCAAAAGAATATAAATCCTTTCCGCTCCAAATAACTTGCGGGTCGGGGCGAAGCAAAATTACGCCCTTCCAATTTTCAAGCTTCATTCCGTCGGAAGTGGCAATTATTTTATAATCTTTCCAGTCGTCCGCAATTCTCATAAAATAATTATAACAAGCCGCTTTAAAAATGTAAAGTAATTTGAAAGGGCGCACACGGCTTTGCCGTGCGCGCCCCGCGTTAGAGCGGCGTATTTTATATGCTGTAGCTGTATAAAACGTTAAAAAGCGGCCTATAGTAGCTTGATAAATAGTCCTTGGCAACTTGGTCGTTTGAGTAAAGGTTCATTCTTTCCGTAGGGTCGGGAATCGAAAGATAGTAATCCCTAACTATGTTGTACCTATCGGAATACGGCAAAGAATAATCCACCATGTACCCGACCTTGCTCGCATCGGGGTTTGTCGGGATAAGCGGTTCACTCAGCTCCATGCCGTAGTGGTACTGCTCCACGATAATTGCAAGCTGGTACTCGTACTCCGCTTGAAGCTCGGCCTTCTTTTGCTCTAAAAGCGAACTTTCCTTCATATCGTCCGTATAGACCAATTTTTTGAAAAGCGCAAACTCCTTTTCCATTTTGTGTATAAGCTCGTCCTTGCCCTTTTGCGCCGTTCTTAAAATTTGCATCTGCACGGCTGAAAAGGTTTTAAGGTCTTCTTCGGAAACTTCTACGACGTCATACTTCATTCAACACCTCCGCAACGGCGGAAATGCCGTCTATTTTGCCTTTTCCGCAAACCGTTATTTTGAAGCTTTTTCCGCGTATATTGGGGCGGAATTTTCCGCGTACACCCCCAACTATGCGCGAAATAACGCCGTTTGACACTTCAAGCCGCACGTCTTTGTCACCGTCAATTACGACTTCTTTCAAGACCTTTAAGCCCCTCGTGGAAAAGTCTATCTCTCCGCTTGTAAAAGAGTATTCTCCGCCCTCTTTAAGCTGCGTTTCGTAGGTGTCGGAATACGCAAAAACGTTGGGACCTACACTGATTGTGTTTGCGTCCGTGTCTATAATATAGGCGGCGTTTAGGGCTGCATCGTAGACTAAAACCGCCTTTCTTTTAAGCGTCTTACTTACACCGCACAAAAAGTACTTGCCGTTATTGCACGTTGCAAACGTGGGGGATTCAATTTCGTCCGCAAGCTCGAAGCCCGCCTTTTCAACCGTATTCCCGTCGTACGAATAAATTCCGTCGTCGGTGCAAAACAGAAGCTTTTCGTTAACCACGCAAGCCGTGTACTTGTAAACCTTCGGCAGCTTGTACGGGGGATAGCTGAGCTTGTAATTTTCGGGAGTTCCGTAAGCCGAAAGCACGGCTAAGCCGTACTCCCTTATAGCCACCAGCTTTTCCTTATAGACCACGAGATTCAGAATTTCACCGTATCCTTGGGACAAGGCCGCCCACCCCGCGCCCGAAATACCTTCCGTCCAATCGTCGATACCGCCTTCACCCGACCACCTTATAGTGTACCGTTTAGAGGTGTCTATGCCGAAAATTCTTCCGTTTTTCATTACGCAGTCCATAACGCCCCCTTTAAACGTGAGCGCATTGCCGAGCGTGTTGATTTTGAAATAAGTAGTATCCCCAAAGAGATAAATCGCGCTCGCAGTAGCATTACGAATTTCTATAAGAGACGGGCTTTTCGCGATAAAGCTTACCGTCGTCGGCGAATTCAGCGCACCAAACGAATAGTAAAGCTTGTTCTGCGTAAAAAGCAAATATCTTTTGGTTAAACCGGAATACCAAGAAAGCTTAGCTTTTTCGTTGAGCCTATTCAACCGTGTACAAGAGTTGATGGCGGGGATAAGTTTTCCGTCGTGCACGAAGCAGCCGACGCTTAAAGCCCCTTTCGACGCAAGTGCGTCCACCCGCTTTATGGCGGTTGCGGGAAATACTTTTTTAACGCTCACACCCACCTCCTCGGCGGCAGATGAAGCCCGCTTAAACGCGTTCTTTGAACGTTTTCTATTTCACTGCGGTAAACGCTTTCCCAAGTTTTTGCAAGGGTCGCCTCCCCGTCGATAAGGCAGAACTCCGACGCAGTGCCCGCGGCAACCAACCTTTCACTTACACCCAAAGAGGAAAATTCACTATCGTCGTCCAACGTCTTTTTTACAGGGGCGTAACCATACTCAACCGTAATTTCCGCACTGTCAGTAATAAGGCTTTGCGCCGTCAAAGAATATTTTACGGGATTCCCCGCCGACTTTACCGAAATTATCTTTACGGGGCGTAAGCTGAACTCCGTATAGTCGTAAACGCCGTTTTCGGAAGTCAAATTTTCCTCCGTTTCAAGGGGGATATAGCACCTTGCCAGCTCGTCCTCAACGGAGTTGAAACAGTATAAAAGGGTTTCCACCACCTCGCTCTGCTCGTCGGTCAAGTCGGCGTCCTCCGCATAGCCCACGGATAAAAGCTCTTGTGATATATCCTCTCTCCCCACGAACCTAAGCGCCGTCAAGATTATATCTTTTACCTTCATTTTACCTCCTTACAAATTTAAGGCGCGCCGCGCGTGAACGCGCGACGCGCCCGCTTAACTGTGCTTAATCGTTTTCCGAAGGGTCCGTTGCGGCGGAGGTCAAATTGTAAAGCATAGCTTGTCCGCAAGGCTTTTTGCAGATAAGCTCGGCGTACTTTACGAGGGTCGCGCAGTACGCGGCTTTGCCGGGCACTTGCTTTAAGATTTTACCGCCCTCGTCCTCAAGCCACTCCCAGTCGCAAAGCTGAGATAAACAGAAGTCGTCCGTGTTCAAGAAAAGTATTCTGTCCTCGGGGCAGAACTTATCCGCATAGACGGGGATATTGTTGACGGTAACCACGCCAAAGCCCGTGTTCGCGTCCGTAGAGTTCACCACGCGTCTTTCGTTGGAAATAAGCGCGGCAATTTTCTTCCTCGTCTTATATGAGCAGATAATCATATTAATCGTACTGTTGAAGTTTTCCTCCATATAGTCGATTATATCGGTCAGATTTTCTTCGGTAAGACTTCCGCCCGCGTCAACCTTATAGGGCGCAAAGTAAGGCTCGCTTGCCTTGGAATAGCCGTACAGCGTGTTTCCGTCGAAAATTGCGCCCAAGCCCGTAAGCTCGTTATTCATCGAGCCGTGAGGGTAGATTTTTGCGCCCACGACGCTCGTAGTTACGTTGGACGAGAAGGTTACCGTGGAGTTTTTCGCGTTGACGGCGGTTATGTAAAGCCCCGTAACGTCGTTGCCCGTAACGCCGCTGCCCGCTATATCCACTTGCATACCGACGTAATATTCTTTAACGTTATCAACCTTGTAGGTGGTATTGCTCGATTTTGCGGTTATCTTGCAAATCGCGCCCGAGCCGTCGCCGAAAAGCATTCTCTGGAAGTTCTGCTTCGCGCTTAAAATAAGCCCGTCCATTTCGGCGTTTACAAGGTTTACGAACGCGCCCGATGCGTCGCGGGAAGCGCGAAGCGCTTTGTCGCTGATTTCGATAGTGCCGTAAAGGTTTTTAAGGGGCACGGCGATGTCAAGGTATCTGTTCTTGTAGGGGTCGGGAAGGTTCGCGTCCTCCGCGCCCGCCATAACGCTTCCGCTGTTGCCGCGCACTACCGCGATTTTCACGTCCTTGCCGAATACGTTCGAGGTGTTCTTTTCAACCGCCGTAAAAAAGGGCGATATTCCGTCGTTGAGCTGCGCCGTAACGGCGTCAAGATAATAGTCTTTTAACGCTTTGTCTGCGTTTTCGATAGTAATCAATTAAATTCTCCTTTCAATTTTTCAAAAATTTTTCTGCAAGCGCGCCCGCCTCTTTAACGGTTTTAGGCGCGAATTTGGGTGCGGCGGAGCTAACTCCGCCAACTATAAGGGGTACACTTTTACCGCTTGCAACGGTCTTTAAATATTCCTCGATTACGGCTTTTTTAACGCCTTCGTCAAGGTTGCTTACCCCATCGGCACTTTCACGGGAGGGCGCACAGTCGTCATCATGCGCCTTGTTCCCCTCTTCAAGCTCTTTCAGCCGTTGACTGCGTCGGGTGAATTCGGCCTCCAAGCTCTTGTAGGCAGCTAAAAGGGCGCTTACGCTCTCGAACTTCCCAAGCTCCGTTGCGGCCGTATCTTTTTCCGCCTCTGCGGCTTCCGCCGTCACTTGTAAAGTCGTATCCTCAGCGTTCTCCTTTTTCGCCTCCGAAAGTATTTTATCGTCATAATTTCTCATATATTTTCCTCCGCTAATTTTGCTTTATGAGCCGCTATGTGCCCACATATGCGCCGTTCAACGGCCTCGGGCACCTTTTCTGACAAGAGGTACGCCGTGTGTTCCGCAATATGAATTGCATGGTCGTCGTAAGATTTAACCTCGGCCTCAGCCTTCTGCATTGCAAGGTTTTCTTCGCCGGCGCGGGCGCGGTTCAAGCCGTCCAAATCACGCGCGCCAACGAAGGAAGAATAGCCCAAAAGGTCCAAAATTTTGCCCTTGGCAAGGCTTGAAAGCTTGCCGTCCGCGTCGTTGAAAAGTCCCCTATCCAACGCCTCGTAAATGACCGTTCTGCGCTGTGCGGGCGTCATATTCAAATCGCTGTCCGCCTCGATTACCACGTCGTCCGAGGACACGTCGCTGCCCTTGAAGTACACGAGGTTTAAAACGTTGTTTTGCCCCGCGTACCTTAAAAGCCGCACGTCCGAAGCGAATTGACGGTACAGCCTTAAAACGTGCCGTCCTATCATCTTTAAGGCGCGTTTCATATAGTTGTAGGTCAAATTCAGCCTTTGGTCGTCTTGCTCGATGATAAGCTGCAGCCCCGTTGCCGAGGTTATGCCCGCAAAGCTTCTTGCGTTTTCCGTAAGATTGCCCGTGCCCGCAACCTTAGTGAACTCGTTCAAAATGTTTTCTTCTTCCTCGCCGAACTCGGACGGAACGCTGCCCAAGGTCAACATTTCGGGCGGCTTGCTGCCTTGTCTGTACGCTATGACCTTCCCCGGCATAAGCCCGTCCTCGGCAAGCTCGTCCGCGTCGACCGAGCCGTCTTCCACGGCAACCACGCCCATAGCGATGCGGTTTAAAAACTCGTGCTTGCGGCACTTCACGGCGTTGTACGCGCGCTGCAAGGGGATAAGCCTATCGACCACGCTCGCCCCGAAGAAGCTGCCCGCAACCGGCAGAGAAACTTGTTTTATAAACGGGTAGTCCCTTGCGCCGTCCTCGCCGTTTTTGTACGGCAGCTCTCCGTCGAACAAAACCTTTCCGCCCGCAACCACCGTAAGTCTTCCCTCGGGGTAGTCCGCCGAGGGGCGCGTGTAGCGCTCCAAAACGAGCTCGTAACCGTGCTTTGTTGCCGTTATTTGCGGCATATTCGGGGGGCAATCGATTTTTTGAAGGATTGGCGCGGTTATAAAATCCTTGATATCTCTGCCCGCAAGACGCACCCCGTACATACTGAAAATCTCCTCCACGGGAAGCGCCTTTGCGTGAATTATGCTGGGCTGTTCGGCAACGCTTTCAACTGACAGCGAGTAGGGGTAAATCTCAAACGGGGACACTGCAACAACTTGCACGTTGCCCTCTTTAACCGCCTTACCGTCGTCGGTTACGCCGACCGCGTTTCCGCCCTCCGAATTCCAAACCACCTTGTAAAAAGCCGTTCCGCACACCTCCGACCACAGCGCCGCGCTGTTCATCACGCCGTCGAAATCCGCGCTGTCGTGCACTGCCGCAAGTATCGCCGACGAAAGCTCTGCCGAGTGTCTGTCGCCGTCCTCGTCGCTTGCCGCCCTCACCGTGAGCGCGGGGCGAATGCGCGAAAGCTTGGAAAGCCTAGTATCCACGATAGAGGCGATATGGTTGAAGGCAAGCCTCTGCTGCCAAAAATAATCCTTGCCCTCCTCGGCAATTTCCCCCTTCGCGTCAAAGTCGCAGAATTGGTTTCCGCTGACGAAGTTCATATTCAGTTGCCAGCTCCGCTCCAAGCTCTTCCTCTCTTGCTGCCGCCTTAAAAAGTCGTTTTCCACCTCGCCCGCAAGCTTTTCTTCGGGCGTTAAATTCGTATTTTCCATATATTCTCCTCGTTAATTTTGCTCGTCAAGCATATTTAAAAGCCTTTGCTTTTCTTGTTCAAGCTCCTCGTCGGTTGCCTCGCCGCGCTCCTCCAATAAAAGCTTAACCGCCTTAATATCGGGCGGAATTTCCCTCTTCGTTACCTTCTTTTTCACAAGCTTCAGCTCGCCGTCCTCGATTGAAAACTCCTCAACCACCTCGCTTGTGGAAAGCCCCGTCGCGCACTTAATAAGCGCGCTTTTTACCTTTTCTTCTTTCCGAATTTTCTTCCCCTCCTTAATACTTTTTTCTGCCCCGTTGCAGCCTCCGTATCCGTCGCAGCTTGTCTTGAAGCACGGGCGACGCCTCCTCGGCTTTTGCTGCGGGCTTGGGGCGCGTCATAATAAAATACCTAAGCTCGTCCATGCAGTGGTCGTCCTTCTTTACGGGCGCGTCCCCGTCTGCCCAAAAATAGGTCTTGAACTCCTCTATCATGTTCACGCAGCTTTTGAAGATATAAATGTTCGCCTCGCCGTTATCCCGCTGTAAAAAGCTTTTCACCCGCGATACACCCGCGAATATATCCTTGTTTACGTTAGGATTGACCACTATCCCGCGGTCGGTAAAAAGCTCGGTTACGCTCTTTGCCGAGGCAAGCGTGCGCTGGTTTGCCGCGCTGTCTATAAGCGCGGAAATTCTTCCCTTGCCGTCCGTCTTCCACCCGAGCTTCGCACTTATCGCCTTAATTGCGTTTGCGTGGAAATCAATATCCTTCCCGCTTGCAAAGTGTTCTGCAACCACGTAGATATTTCCGTCCCAATCCACGCAGTACCAGTGCGCCGAAAGCGGGTTGTTAAGCCCCGGGTCGATAGAGATATTCTCTTGCCACTCGGGCGGGATTTTGAAGGGCTCTATCACGTGCACGCTCTCGTCAAACTCGGGATACACAAGCCCCGCCCCTTCCGAAAATTTGCCGTACTTTCGCGCGTCGAGGGCGGTCGCGTCCAAAGCGTTTTCAAGTAGCTTTGCTTCCTTTTTTGAAAGATACGGGTTGTCTTCCCAAGTCATAAACTCGTGCCACACCTCGGGGTTTTTGCGGTGGTTAAGATAAATCTCGTTATAGATAAAGGTTCTGCCTTTAAGGGGCGTCATCGTGCCGAATATATCACCGCGCTTATCCATTACGCGCATAAGGCACTCCTCGTAAATATCCCTAGGCGGCTCCTCGTCAAACCATACGAAGTCTAACGAGCTTCCTTGAAACTTTTCCCGCCCTTGGTCGCAGCTTTTAAAGCCCAAGGTGGAGATACCGCCGTAAACGTTCTTTATCTTAATCTGGTCGATAACTCCGCCGGCGGGGCTGTCCTTGCGCCCCGAAAGCATAGTTATATCCACAATCCAGCTTTTGGGAAGATAGCTTAAAATTTTTGCTTGCGCCACGTCGCGCTGAACTTGTTGCGACAGCGAAACCACCCAACCAAACGCGTCCTTTCTGTTTTCCCGATACGGGTGATTACCCCTAAGCATCCAAATGCACTCAACGGCCCCGCACTCGGTTTTGCCCGAGCGGTTGCCGCCGAAAACCCAGCGGTTGCGATTCTTGCACCTATGAAAAACCATTTGCTTTTTGTGTTTCTTTTTGCCCGCGTTGTACTGCGCCAGCCTATCGTTTTTTTTGCGCTTTTCAAGCTCTGCGTTTATCTCTGCAATTCTTTTTAATATATCATCCCTTTGCATAAGACCTTTTTTGCCAAAATCCCCCTTAATTTGCGGTGTAGACTACTGTATAATGTCGTCGGTATGAAGTACATAAAGGTCGCGCTCGTCGTCGCGCTTTCAGCCTTAATATGCTTGTCTTTCTCGGTTCCGCACTTCGCAAAGGGCGAAACCGTTTTCCGCTACGCTTACGCTTGGGACGAGGAAGGCAAGGGCGAAACGGCGTACTTTTGCGAGAAAAAGGACCCGACGACTTCGTGGTTTGCCATACCAGAAACCTACTGCGTGGAAATTTTAAAGGACGAAGGCGAATGGTACTATTGCCGCTACGCCAAGGACGAGGGCGCGTATAGGGCGCTTTACGGATATTGCCTTAAAAGCACCCTAGTGCCAATTGAAGAACCGCTTGAAAACGAATACTTAAACCACACCTTCGAAGTTGAATTGCGCGCCGACCTCGGCGGTTCGCCGTTAAAGCCTCTTAAAACGAACGTTACGGTTGCCTTTTACGGCAACGGCAAGCTGAATGCCGCGGGGTTTTCCTACGTCTATTACGAGGGCAATTACGGCTACGTAGCGGGGCAAATTACCGATTACCCCAGAAACGACCGTCCCCAAGCCACCGTATCCACCGATATTAAACAGCAAGAAAATTCGGTAAACGTTACCTTGATTACCGCCGCAGTGATAACCGCCGTTGCGGTAATCGCCGTTGCGGTTTTGTACTTTGCGGGCAAGCGCCCCAAGCTTCCGCCCAAATCAGACGGCTAAGCAAGACAGTAATACTTTTTTACAAGCCGCACCCCCTCGCCGTAACGCCCGATAAGTCGAGCGTGCCTGGTAAATTTTACCGTTACGCGCTTGACCTCCTTCGCCCGCGCTACCGTCAATTTCGAAAGCCCCGTCCTCAACGCGCCGTAAAATTTTAAAACCGACCTCTCTCTGTCCGTAAGCGAAGACACCACCGTGTCAAGGTAGCCCCACAGCTTGGAAAGCTCCTCCTTCGCATCAATCAGCGTCAAAATGCGCTCGGCGTAATATTCACAACTCTTTCCGTAATTTGCGGACTTCAAAGCCTTGTCAAGAATAAGATTATCCAAAGCTTTGTTAATATTGCCCGCCGAAAAATAAAACTTAATAAGCTGTTTGCTTTTCATTCCGACCTCAAATTTAACAAAACATTTGTTTGTTTTTCAAGGGTATTTTAACCCCTTAAACTTGACAAAAAACGCACAATTAAAAAATAAATTTAAAAATTTTTTAAAAATTTGTGTAACCGAAGCTCATTCTCTCCTCAAACAACTTGCGGCTTGGCAAACTAAGCCAAGCCGCAAGCAAACAAAACGAACGATAATTACTTTACAAATTTTTAAAAGGTGTGATATAATCAAACTGTGAAAAAGTTATTGTGCTTCACAACTTCATTAATCGCCGCGGTTTGCGCCGTAGGTTTGGGCGGCAGCGCGCTTGCTTTTGCCGAAACGGACGGTTCGGACGAAACGGTGAACAAGCAGTACTACCCCGACACCTTTGAAATCGCACCGTCGTTTGAAAACCTTGAAGATTACGCAGTCGGCAACGGTGAGTTCTTGTTTTTACAAGACGACCGTATCTATAAATACGGGAACGAGCTCGTAACCACCTACGAAATCAGCAATATAACTATACAAGGACTTTATTTCGAGGGCGGAGAGTTCTACTACGAAACGGACGAAAACAAGGTTTACGCGCTTAAAAATTTCCAAGCCGCGCTTAAAAATTTCTATTCGGACGAAAACCCCGAATACAATGACGTTGACACGACGAAAACCGAAGATATTCTTCTTCCCAATAAATATAATTACTTTTTAAATGACGGGGCATATTATTTCCTCGATAAGAATAACCCCTCCACACCCGCCATTTTGCTTGAAGGCTTTTCAAATATTAAACAGTACGGCACGACGGTTTACGCAGTAAACGGCGGCTTCCTCTACACGCTGAACGGCACGGAAGGCACTAAGGTCAAGGTTAATGACTTTGACTTGACGAAAGAAATTGAAGTCGGCAACGCATTTAAAAAGCTTTCAGATTCTTTTGAGCAAAGCGACCTTCAATTCGTCAGCTTATCAGACGACGCATATATAACGGAAGTTAAGCTAGACAAGCTTACAAAAGAATCCGTAACATTTGACACGCTCAACACTGTTAAAGTAAAAACGGTTAAGGTAAACATTTCAGAAAAGCCTACCGCCCTTCTTTTATATACCGTAGGTGATAAAACGCACGGTATTTCCATAATCACGATGAAGGTGAAGGATAAAACCACCGATAAGGAAGAAGTTAAAGCCTATTTGATTCATCCGAGGGAAACTGAAAATATCACTGTTCACCCGTTAAAGGATAGCAAATTTGATGAAGGCACCGCAACCGAGGGCTTTATGTATTCCGCACCCATCGAAACTGTGGGCACCAGCATAAAAAATTCAGCAAACGAAATCGTCCGCGTGTCGGGTAAAGTTAAAATTTTAAAGGAACTCAAACAAAGTACCGATAACGTGCTTGAAAAAGTACTTGACGGTGATTTCTATCTTATTGAATACGAAGAAAAAGACGAGAACGGAAACGTTACGGCAACCTATACGGGCTACGTAAGGTCTGGGCTTATTCAAACCTACGTCTTCAACGAAGACCCTCCCACCGAAACCCCCGACCCCGAAGAAACCTACGAGGATTTAATTAAACCCGTCGTTTTAATACTTTTAGTACTTTTGCTTATAGCAATTGCCGCGGGCTACCTCATCTACGTCGGCACTTCGGACAAGCGCAAAAAGAAAGCCGAAGCCGCATCTTCCGACGCTACCGAACGAGATAAACGGTAAAATTGAATAAAATTCGCCCACCGAAAGCGTTTGCTTTCGGCGGGCTTTTCCTTCCCCCACGTCTTTTCAAATTTGTAATAAAACTCTTTTAAAATGAGTTGACAGCAAAAAACCAATTTGTTATAATTTTTTAGCATTGAGTTGTAGCGGACTGCAATTCGCTTGTTCTATGCGGGTGTAGTTCAATGGTAGAACACTAGCCTTCCAAGCTGGTTGCGTGGGTCCGATTCCCATCACCCGCTCCAAAGTCTTCATGCGCGCAACAGATGCTTATGCGCCCGTAGCTCAGCAGGATAGAGCAACGGCCTTCTAAGCCGTGTGTCGGGGGTTCGAGTCTCTCCGGGCGCACCAGATATATGGCGGGCGTAGCTCAATCGGTAGAGCGCCAGATTGTGGCTCTGGAGGTAGCAGGTTCGAAACTTGTCGCCCGCCCCATATTCTTTTTTATATCGTTGGGGTGTCGCCAAGCGGTAAGGCACGGGATTTTGATTCCCGCATTCGTTGGTTCAAATCCAGCCACCCCAGCCATTTGGCCCATTAGCTCAGTTGGCAGAGCACTTGACTTTTAATCAAGGTGTCCCGGGTTCGAGTCTCGGATGGACCACCACTTATAAAAAACGCCGCCTCTCTTGCGGCAATAGATGCACCTTTAGCTCAGTTGGTAGAGCAACTGACTCTTAATCAGTGGGCCCAGGGTTCGAGTCCCTGAAGGTGCACCATTCATAACCTAATTCGAATACTTAAAAGAGTATCGGGTTAGGTTATTTTCTTTTACTTAAAAGTCAAGCGCAACGGCGGTTTATGCCGCAAAAGGCTATTGACTGAAATTGCGGTGTGTTAGGCTCGTGCGCCAAAGGCAAACCAAAACCCACCTAAACGCTTTTAGGTGGGTTGCTGTGTTTCGCCCTTATTTGCCTATATACACACCGCAAGAAAAGTTTCAGTCAATAGCACTGTGGAATAAATAGCCGTTGTTCTACGGCTTTATATATACAATACAAGTTCTGTTCTCTGCGTATAAGGTTTAGTATTCGCCCATTTGTAAGTTATCATTTCAATAGTTTCCGAATAAAAAATTAGCCCCGACTGTTCGTCGTCGGGACTAATTCTAATGGGGCTATTAAATTGTATTTTAATTTTATCGTCATATAAAACTACTTGCTTTATAAGGTAGGTAATAAGCGTTTTCGGCTCGTGTAACATTTGCTCGTAAAACTCTCTGATGTCGCTTTCTTTAAACTGTACGGCTTGTTTACTGCGCTCTATGAGTATCTGTCTTTCTAATAGTTCTTGTTGCTGTTCAAGCTCTTTTAAACGCTTACTTGTTGCATTAGTTATAATACCACGCTCAACGGCATTAACCATATTGTTTATAGCCGTTTCAACCTGCTTTTGCTGTCTTGTTAAAACCTTTAAAACGGAATTTTCTTTTAACTGCATTTCTTGTATTCGCAAAAGTCCCTTTACAATATAGGTCATATTATCGGGGTTGCTTAATTCTTCAACGGCGGTATTGATAACAATATCTTCAATGACTTCCTTGCGTATCATACCTTTGTTGCAATCATTTATGCGCTTTTTTCGTCCGTTGCATTTGTAGTAATAAATTTTCGTGCCGTTCTTGGTTGTACCGCTTTCGCCGTGCATAGGCTGTCCGCAATTTCCGCATATCAATTTTTGCCGTAATAGAAAATCAATGTGTACGCTCTTTTTGCCGTACTTATTATTAGTAACTTTCGCACGGACTTTTTCGTATATGTCGGTAGGAACGATTTGCGGATACATATTGTCAATTACTTCTTCGCCGTGTTTATATACGCCCGAATACTTTTCATTACGCAAAATATTGTAAACGCTGTTTTTAACAAACGGCTTGCCTTTATATAAAATTCCTTTGTCGGTTAAGTCTTTGATTATATCTCTTACAAATACGCCGTTTGCATATTGCTTGTACATATAGCGGACTACTTCGGCATCGTTCTCGTCAACTACGATTTTCCGTCCGTCAATTTTGTAACCGTACAATACCGCACCGCCTTGATAGAAGCCTTTGCGCCGTGTTTCTTTCATTCCACGACTAACCTTTTGTGCAAGCTCGGCTGAATAGTATTGGTTCATACCTTCAAGTAAACTTTCAAGTATAATTCCTTCGGGTGTGTCGGGTATGTTTTCCATAGCGGAAAGCACCTTAACACCGTTATCTCTTAAAGTCTTTTTATGTATTGCTGTTTCGTACTTATTACGGCTAAAACGGTCTAACTTATATACAAGCACATAATCCCATTCTTTACGGTTGCTGTCTTTAAGCATTTTTTGAAAGTCTGGTCTGTTATCGTTAGTACCCGTCATAGCTCTGTCAATGTAGGTGTTGAGTATGAGAATATTGTTCCGCTGTGCGTATTCTTCACATACCCGAAGTTGTCCGTCTATGGACTGTTCTGTTTGGTTATCGCAAGAGTATCTTGCATAGATAACTGCTGTTTTCATAGTTTTTTAAACTCCTTTTAAAATAGATTTTTTATTTTGTCTTTCGACAAGGGGCGAACAAACGAAAACGCAAAAATCAAGTGTATTCGTTGGCTGTGTTTTCTCTGCTGCAAGGGCTACGAAAGTAGTGCATTTTACCCTTGCAACAGAGTGCGTTTCCGTTTACGCTCCGCCCGTCGATAGACAAAATATTTAATTGGCTTTGGGCATTTGCTCTATAACTTCGGGACTTACTTTGCCCATAAGTACGCCCTCGTCTATACATTCAAAATTGTCAAATAGTAGTAACTTCTTTTCGTCCACACCAAAACCGCAAGCTATATCTTCGTCCAAAATATCACTTTTGAAATAGGTAGGTAGTTTACCGCCGTAAACAAGTTTTTCGCCCGATTTTTCAATATATTTAAGTAGGTATTTAACCGACTGCGATATATCGTTCGGAATATCTATTGCCTTGAAATCGTTGCGCCCGAACTCTTTTAAAAAGTGGGTATTTTGGTAGGTTGTCTGCATACGGTGGCTTTTAGTGCTGTAATCTTTAACTTCTACAATTTCGCCTATCATTTGCGGTATATAGAAAATGCCGTGAAAGTGTAGGCGTTGTTTCTCTGGACTGCGTTCCCATACGCCGATATATTTCCAACCGTTGCGGTTTACTGCGTGTTTGAGTGCGTTCCGCAACTTCTTTTTGAATTGCGCTTCGTCAAGTTTTGTATCGTCGTAGGTAAAGGTTACAAAATAATTCCATTCCTTTTGTAAATGCACTTTGCGCCATAATCTTGTATAGCGTTTATAAGCGTTGTTTTTCTTGCGCTCGATATTGCTTTCTACAAATTCTTTTACTTGCTCGGCGGTCTTAAACTCGGCTTTCAGCTTATCGGCAATATACTTTTTCCGTTCTCGCTTGGGTAGGCTTTGGCTCTCTTTGTACGCCGTTTCAAATTTGTCTTTCGGTGTAGTAGGTGGTGTTCTGTCCGTCTTTTGTGTAGTAGTGGGTTTGGGTTTTGGCTTTTTCCGTTTCCGCTGTTTGCTCGGAAAGTTTTCGGGTGGAATAGCGATATAATGTCCGCCGTCTGAATACACTTTTGTTCCTATATATGGCATTACATTTTCCCCCTTAATTTCCGTGCTGTTGTTTCAGCTCTTTAAGCCTTGCTAAAAGCGTTTCAAAAAAAGCTGTGCGCTCGCTTTCGGTCAACGCCCGAATGTCGGGTTTTCCGATAGTGATTACTTCTAATTGTTGTGTCTTGTTTCCCTGCAAATTTCTGTCCTCCAAATCGAAAAAATTTGCACGAAAAAAGGGCGATGTACAAAATCTTACGAGAACTTAATCTCATAAAACTTTGTACATCGCCCGTTGAATAAGAGTGTGCTATCTTCTCTCTTATTAAAACGCAACTCTGCACCTTTTCTTTGTGTTGGGGGTGAGCCGGCTTTTCACTTAATCGCTACTTCGCACCTTAAACTATACTCTGGTATGCTGTTTTAGCTGCACAATAGATTTCCTATTGACGCAGTCCCGATATTAAATTGTAACCGCACTTTTTGCGTGCGTGCAAGTATTATATAACGCAAAAAGAATAAAGTCAAACATTTGTTTACATAATTTTTTAAATTTTTTTGCTTTTTGCCTTGCGAAAAACAGTTTACACCGCCGAACGCTGAAAATTATGACAGTATAAGGGGAATTTTGAAAAGCGTTGTCGCAAGTGTGAAAAGCTGGGCGCACCGCCGTTAAAAGAAAAAACAACCCTATACTAAAAAGTATAAGGTTATGAATTACGCCGCCGCACGAAGAAGGGGGCGATTTGCAAGCGGTTTAGCGCAAACGCCCCTTTCGTGCGGCATTCATAGCTTTCTTTTTATTTGGTTGTTTTCTTTTGTGGCGGGTGCTTGAACGCGCGGCGTAGCCGCGCGCTCGTTTATTCAAGCACCCGCCACAGTGCCATAAATTATTAAAGTGAAAGTATCTTCTCTATAACCTTTTTTGAATTATAGATATAATTACTTCTAAAATCTAATTCACCTTCAAATTCCGTATTTGAAACTATTTTACTTTCTTGTCCTATAATTTTCCCATTTTCGTCGAAATGTAAAATTAAAAAATTATAAAACCGCCAACCTCGCATATATTCTTCTTTAAAAAGTAATTGATAAATTATTAATGTACTATTTTGAATATTGTTAAATAATTCTTCTGTTATCAAAAAATTAAAATTTTTTATTTCTCCTTGTTGTATAATAATATCTCTATAATTGTACTGAAAATAACAATAATTATAACTTTTAATCTTGCTATGGTTAGTCCAAAATGCGCCAACTGTTTCGGTGCTAAAAGGGAAAGCACTTTTATTTATAAATGAAAGCTCTAAAACTGATTTGAGAGCTTTTTCCACCCAACCTATTCCGCAGTCATAATATCGATAAATTTTGTTTTTTGTTCTAATTGCTTTCTGCCTTATACTTTTATTTTCACATTTCAAAATTGGCAACTCGTAACCCTTTCTATATAAACAGCGTGAACCCATATTACAAAATGATAGCTTTGAAAATGGACAGCATTCCACTTGATTACAATCATAACTATTGTAGAAAGTATTGCATTTAAATATTTTATTACGAACACTTATCTTTTCAAATAATGTTTTCGGTCTAATTTTAAAACTTTGATTAAATGAACAAGTAAAAAATATTGGTATATTGCAATCGCTATTTATGTATTCTGGTTTTAAAATGCCATTTTTTTCTTTATCCCAAAACTTACCTATGCAAGTATCTTTTATACTGTTTTCTATGGGCTTATTGTAGAATAAGGCAAAAACAGAGTTTTTATTTTGTATAAAATCTTCGTATGCAAGTTTAGCATAGCCTATGTTGTTCGTTCTATAATTAATTTCATTTAAAACTTTATTTATTGTTTCTACAAATTCTCTTTCATTAGTAGAATTATATGGACATTGGTTGATAATAAAATCTTTTACATTTAAATCGGGTAAGCCATTCTCTCTAATTCTTATCAGATAAACACCGTTTTCAAATAAAACATTACTTTTATAAGTATCAGTTTCAGCTTTATTTTTGTGCCAAAATAGACCGTCATATTCTATGCCTATATTGTAAGTTGGAATATAAATATCAATTTCAAGAACTTCGCCGTCGGCAGTTATAAAATTGGCTCGATTTATAGCGGACGAATATTCCTTTTTTATATAATAAAATAATGCTTGTTCGGGGAAAGAGCTATGTGTTTTATCTTCTTTTGCAAATACATAGGGGGCAAGTTGATAGCTATTGCCCTCATTGTCTTTCCACCAAAATTTTTCCGTGCTCATTTGGGAAATTTTATAAGGGTCGATGCCTGCGTTTTTATCAAAGTCCCAAAATTCTATTATTTCTTCGGTAAGAGGTTTTATGATTTGAGGTTCTTTATTCCTCACTCTGCAACCGCAACTTACAATGTCTCCGTGCTTTAAGTTTCGATAATCTGCTTCAACTGTGTTGCCACAATCGCATTTACATTTAGCGTGCAATGTGCGTATTCCTTTTGAATTATGCTTGTATAGAAAATCTAAAACTGTCAGTCTGCCAAGTTTCTGTCCAACGACTTCTTTGACATAAAAAGGTATTTCATCGGTGGTCTGATACCATTCTTTAAGTTCGTCATATGAGCCAAAAAAGAAATTTTCTTTGCACCACGGATAAGAGGTGTATTTCCTCATACATATTCCATAAGGCTTTTCGTAAAAAAGCAAAGCAAACTCATTTATATCTTGAAAAATATTAAAATCTTTAATTTTATTCCATTCTTTTAATAGCTTGCGGTTTTTCAAATCTACTTGCATATAGTTCTTCCTAAAAGTATCACATTTTATTTAAAATATTTTATCATAAAGTATCAATTAGAGCAAGTTGCTAAATGCTTTTAACTCGTTTTGATTAATACCGTTCTGTTTATAAATAAAATGATTAAACAATTTAGGGTTGCAAATGAAAGTTATTAAGTTTAACAATAATCACGAAATGTTTCTATATGGTGAAGATATTGAACAGCAATATTTACAATTTTCTTCCGATATGGATAACTTCAATATTTGTGATAATTTAATTCAAACTTATATTGAAAACAAAATGCTATACTGCGATGTTATTAATTGTTTAAATAGCATTAGTGGCGAATTAAGCCCATATGCATTTAATCAACCATATAGTAAATTAAAAAAAGCTATAAATGCTTATTTAAGTAATCTGCAACCTTTTTTAAGTGCCATCGGTAAAAATTTTGATAAAGAAGCATTGGACAACATAACTCATAATGTATATGATAATCATAAAGAATATCAATTTTGTTATGAGTTAAGGAATGTATTACAGCATAAAGGGTTTAATATTCATATATCTATCGAAAATGATACAAAATTAAAAATTTATATTGACAAAAATGAGTTGTTAGAAGATTTTAATATTAAAGCCAAAACAAAAGAATTATTAAAGAGTTATTTAGAACAAATCGAGTTAATGAACGAACTTGACGGTTTTTATAATGCTCAATGTGAAATATTACAAAAAGCATATCTTGAACTGTATGATAATGACGCACATAAACGCTTGTTAGATTTTCATATACATAATGCTGATACACAATTTTTATATGTCGGCGATTATCAAAGCGGAATAAATGACGAAGGGAAAGAAACATTAAATGTGCAGTTTTTGCATTTTGATAGAAATAAAATATTAGATAACATAAGATTTTACGCAAATAGTAAGCAATTAAATTATTAATTCACATATGAAAGTAATTAATTTTAACCCATTAGGAAAAACCTTTAATTTCAGATTAACCGAAAATACTTGTAGCCGTTGTAAAACGGGCATTTGTCCGTTAGATTTAAAACCTATATGTGAAATTGAAAATTTTACCTATGTCGGCAATTACATACAAAGAGGGTCTGCGGAATACTGTTTAGATTTAGGGAAAAAGATTTTAAATCAGTCTTTATACGCAGTTACTAAAATTCAAGTTTATTATTATAAAGACTGCAACCATTACGATTTTAATGACGGACAACATAGAACTTGCGTTACTGCTCATTTAATGCAAAAAAATGTTAATATAGAATTGCCCGTTAAATATTACGAAATTAAAGGGAAATGTCCTTATTGTAAAAATAAAGAGAAACACACGCTTCAATTCAATCATTTGGGGCTATTTATTAGACAACTTTATGATGAAGGACAAGAAAATGAAGATTGCGGTTTTTTATATGCTTTTGAAGAAAAAGACGAGTTATAACAACTCGCCTTTTTTGTAATTAAAAACACAACCTTACTCGATAGTATTCGAATAAGGTTGTGTGTGGTGCACCATTACGGGCGTATAAGAACACCCAAACGAAAAAGAAACCGAAAATTCGGTTTCTTTTTCGTTTACATTATCATAACTCAATATCAATTTTGTAGTTTTTATCAATCAAAATATATTCCAATCCGTATTCTTCGCATTTTTGTAAATTTTTCCTATTGTCCGCTATCAACTCGGCTCTATTTACGTCGGTTATAATACGCTTTTCAATAACACTCTCGAATTTTAAAATATCTGAAAAGTTGTTTTCAATATATTCGGCAGACATAATAAGGCAATAAAATTTGATTTCGTGCAAGTATCTTTCGTCAAAATCTTTCTGCCAAGCAAACGGAATATAACACCCCTCAATAATAAGGTTTTGCTTGTTCTCTATTGCCGTCTTTATCATTTCCTTTACAATCGACCAAAGATACGGCGTAAGTTTTTCATCATCGTTTACCGAAAGCGAAGTTTTACCGCTTCTTAAGAGCCCCATTTTTAAATGGTCAATAGAAAAATACGGGATTTTATATTTTTCCATAAGCCGTTGCGATAAAGCAGTTTTGCCCGTATGCGTTGTCCCCGAAATTAAAATTACCATATTAGTGAATATCCTTATTCAAAGTTTATTCATTTCTTTTTTTAGATTTTGTAAAGTCGTTTTAATTTGTTTTAAATTTTCTTTCGTGTTCAGATTTTCTTTTGCATAATTAAAACCGCGGTTTAGGTTTCCTATTATCGTTCCTCTTTCGTCTTCCATCCACTTATATCTCGGCAATATTTGCAAATGGAAATGCCCCTCTTTATATTCCGCAACGTATATATTGAAATATTCGCATACCCCCAAGCGTTTAAGCGCCTTTTGCGTTTTAAAAACCAATTCAGCCAGCTCCGCTCTTTCTTCGGAAGTAAGCCCGTCATACGTAACCACGTGCCTTTTTGCAGATATTACAACGAACCCGTTTATCGGTCGGGAAAAATCTTGCGTAACGGTAAAGTTTTTCGACTCAAATATTATTCCGCCATAGGGTTGAACTTTTTTAGAGTTTATTGCACACGAAAGGCATTCGCCGTATTCCCACTCTTTCCCTTCTAAATCTTTAATTCTCATTTCAACCTTAACCTTCAAAAAGACATAAAATTATATTTTTAATAATTACATTGTATCACGCAGTATTCGCTAATGCAAGTTGCATAGGCTTAATACGCATTTATAATCGTATTTGCCACTGTGGCTGGTGCTTGAATAAACGAGCGCATTTATGCCACGCCGCCCTACAACCAATTAATGCTTCTTTAAATCAATAATTTTATAGCAAAAATACGTACCGGCGGTAATGGAGTTATCGTCATAGTAGAAAAACGCAAGCTTATCAAAACAAAGCGATTTAGGCATCGGTCGAGTGATAAGCTCCTCATATGCGCGAACGTAATTCTCATAAGGGGCTTTACCTATGGCAATAGTCATATGAAATATATAGTCGTTATCGTGCTCTGCGGGGCAAGGACCAAATCTGTCCGTGAGTTTATTGAAAAAGCGTTTTTGTAACGCATCAAGCTCCTCCGTCCTCGTTGCGCGAAGCGCCATAACACCGGACGGTGTGCCACCAATAGCGTTGTTGGGTGATAAGACAAGTTTTTCAAACGGAATCGTCATTTGAGATACGGTTGAGCCAAACTCATCAAAAAATTTCTCAAATTCGCCAATATCGTTAATTACGAAAGTCTGTTTTAACGAAACGTGAAACGGCAGGCGAGCCATTTCGAAACCCGTGTTTCCAAGCCTATTCGCTTCCAACATCAGCTTTGCCCCACAGTTTTGTGTATCGGTATTCCCGACAAGTACGATAGTTGCTTTCATTGTTTTCTCCTTCTTTATATGCATTTCATAAAAAAAGCTCGGCACAAAATGCCGAGCGCAAATAATATGACGATTATAGAATCGGCATACGCACTCGGCAAATATTCGTAGTAGTAGTTATAGTCGTCAAATATGTCATACCGAATTTGGCGTAAGCCGACCTCCTTTAAAGATTAAAGCTATTGTAAACTTCCACATTAAAAAAGTCAATGATTTAATGAGACGTTATAGCAAAACGGTTTATACTGCATTAGGCGCTACTTTTTAAATCACCGTATAACCGTTTTGGGATAGTAATTTCAAAGCCCGTTCGAAATCTTTTTCTTTTACTAAAATGTAGTCCGTGTTATAGGTTGAAACCGCGAAAATCCCGATTTTGTTTTCGGCAAGTATCGTAGATATTTTAGACAGAATTCCGATTAAAGAGAAATCGAGAACGCCTTGTATTTTAAAACCCTTCCACCCGTCCTCGCGCGCAACGGTATTTTGCGGCGCATCGCAAGTTTTGCACACCAAAGAAATTTCCTCGTCGGTTTTCCCAACGAAATAAAATTCTTTATTTAAGTCGATATCCGTTTCCGATTTAACCTTGCAAACCGTTAAATCGTAAGGCAATTTTTTCAGTTCCATAATAACGCCTATACCACCTTAATCTTAGAAATATCAAAATCCGCTTTTTTTAAAACGCGCCTTAGCTCTGCGCCCAATACGCCGTCCATCTCTTCAGTTATATAAACTTCGCCGTCAAAACCGCCCGATAAAATCCTTTCAAGAATTTCGTTTTTATACTGAAAATCTATTAAAGTACTGCTCCACTCTCCACTCATTTTAACGGAGTTACTTAAACTCTCTTTTGCAGAAAGTGTAATATCTTTCATAAGAAAAATGCAGCCGGATACTTGTTTAGTTTTTTTATCGTGGAAATCGTAAATACTCGCTTTCCCCGCATGGCTGTGTTTCGTAATAAAAAGTACTTTTATGGTATCGTATTTATCCTTTTTCCAAATCCAATATTTGCGGTAAACTACCCCGTCCTTTTTCAATATTACGTAGTTGCTTTTATGTATAACGAATAAAAACGCCAAAACAAAAACTGCAACGAATATATAATATAACGGCTGTTCAATCGCAAAATATATACTCACACCGACAATAGCTAACAATAGCCAATTGACGATAGTTTGTATTATGCTTAATTTACTTCTTAAAACGAACATTCCGCAAACACCTCGTAAAAATTTTACCACAACGGTAAACCTTCGTCAAGGCGGGGCGGTTTTTAGACAATTTAAATGGAAAAATTTTCCTCTCTCCTCTGTACAAAAGAAAATAAATATGTTATAATGTGGGCATAATAAATTTAAACGGAGATTTTTTTATTATGGAAATGAAAGATTTCAGACTTGACGGAAAAATCGCACTCGTTACGGGCGCGTCGTACGGCATCGGCTTTGCAATTGCCATGGGCTTTTCCAAGGCGGGCGCAACGATAGTTTTCAACGATATTAATCAAGAGCTTGTCGATAAAGGTCTTGCCGCTTACAAGGCGGAAGGCGTAAAAGCTTACGGCTACGTTTGCGACGTTACCGACGAAGAAGGCGTCAACGCAATGGTTAAAAAGATTGAAAAAGAAGTCGGCGTTATTGATATCCTCGTAAACAACGCGGGCATAATCAAGCGTATCCCTATGTGCGAGATGACTGCCGCTCAGTTCAGACAAGTTATTGATATTGACCTCAACGGTCCCTTTATCGTGTCCAAGGCGGTTATCCCTTCGATGATTAAAAAGGGTCACGGCAAGATTATCAATATCTGCTCGATGATGTCCGAGCTCGGCCGCGAAACCGTATCCGCATACGCTGCTGCAAAGGGCGGCTTGAAGATGCTCACCAAGAACATTTGCTCCGAATACGGCGAATACAACATTCAGTGCAACGGCATTGGACCCGGCTATATCGCAACCCCTCAGACTGCACCTCTTCGTGAAAAGCAGCCCGACGGCAGCCGTCACCCCTTCGACAGCTTTATTATTGCAAAGACTCCCGCCGGCAGATGGCTTGAAGCGGACGAGCTTTCGGGCCCCGCAGTGTTCCTTGCTTCCGACGCGTCGAACGCAGTCAACGGACATATCCTCTACGTTGACGGCGGCATCCTCGCTTATATCGGCAAACAGCCCAAATAAGCGTTCCGCTTAACTAAGTATTTTAAACTCAAAAAAAATAAAGCCCGCGCGACACAAGTCGCGCGGGCTTCTTTTAATAAATGCATTAAAACCTTATAGGCTTTTCTTCAAAATTTCAGTTATCTCTTCATAGGTCAAAACCTTGTAGCCGCCGTCCATTGTAAGGGTTGCGTCGGCAATCCCTTCAATCATTTCGGGCGTTGCGCCGAGGTCGGTCAAATTCATAACCAAGCCTATGCTCTTCATCCACTCTTCCATTGCCTTTAAGCCCGCCTTTGCAACTTCCTCGTCGGACTTGCCCGCGGGGTTCACGCCCCACACGGTTTCGGCAAACCTTTTAAAGCGGTGCAAACCGTACGGCAAAATGTAATTGTAATAAGGCATAGTAACTGCGGCAAGCGTCATACCGTGCGTTGCGTCGGTGTACGCGCCCACGGCTTGCCCGAGCATATGCACTTCCCAGTCGGTAGTTTTGCCCTTAGCAATAAGCGTGTTCAACGCCCAAGTCGCCGTCCACATAATGTTCGAACGCGCCTCGTAGTCGGTCGGGTTCTTCACCGCGATATTCGCGCTGTTTATCAGCGAGCGCATAAGCCCTTCCGCGATATAGTCCGAAGTGTTGTCGTCCTCGCCCGAAAGGTATTGCTCTAAGATATGGCACATAATGTCGTACACGCCCGCCACCATTTGGTACTTGGGCAAGGTGTAAGTAAATTCGGGGTTCAAAATCGAAAACTTAGGGAAAACCTCTTCGCCGAAAACGTGCCCTATTTTTAACTTCAATTCGCGGTTGGTTATAACGGCGCCGCCGTTCATTTCACTGCCCGTGCCCACCATCGTCAAAACGCAGCCTACGGGCACCACCTTGCACTTTACGTCCTCGAACTTGTCGTAGTATTCGTCCCACGGGTCACCCTTCAAATGCACCGAAACGGACACAGCCTTTGCGTAGTCGCACACCGAGCCGCCGCCCACGGCAAGAATTAAGTCAGCCTTAGCCTTCCTTGCACGGGCAACACCTTCCAAAAGCTTTTCGTACGTGGGATTAGGCATAACGCCCGCATCCTCGTAAACCTTCTTCCCGCACTCCGATAAAATAGAAATTACCTTATCGTAAATGCCGTTCTTCTTTATCGAGCCGCCTCCGTAAACGAGCAAAATATTTTTGCCGTACTTTTTAAGCTCCTCTTTAAGCCCGTCAAGCGCGTCTTTACCGAAGTAAAGCTTCGTCGGATTGCAGTAAGTAAAATTTCCTAACATAATTCACCTCTTATTACATTAACGGCGAAAGCAGTTTTAAAAACGCCGCAATCACCGCGCTAAACCAATTCTGTTTAGTGTTCGTCGTTTGCCCGCCGCGTGCAAAGACCTCGTCAAAGTCCTTCTCTACGGCCTCTATTAAAGTTTTGTCGTCCGAGTAAACGCCGTTATCGAACTCTTGATAGAACGCGCGCATATCGAGGTTTACCGAGCCCACGACGGCGCAGTGCTCTGTCAGCATAACCTTGCTGTGCACGAACTCACCGCTCGAATAATAAACCTTAACCCCGCTCTTAATAAGCTTAATAGCGTTGGCTTGCGTTACGCGGTACAAGTATCTGTAATCGGGCACCCCGGGCAAAATAAGCCTTACGTCCACACCCGCTTTCGCCTTATCTTTTAAAGCCTTCGTCATCACGCTGTCGGGCACGAGATAGGGCGACATTATGTAAAGCTTTTTGCTCGCCTTTTCGATAACGCGCATATAAAGGTTACGGCAAATCGGCTCTTTAATCTCCGGCCCGCCCGCGTAGGGCACGACGGTTGATTTGTTTAAGCTTCTGTCGTAGTTGTCTATGTATTTGGTGTAGTCCAGCTTTTCGTTCGTGGCGAACTCCCAATGCCGCATAAAGGTCAGCGAAAGCCCGTCCACAGCCGCGCCGTCAAGGCGCAAGCCGCTGTCCTTCCAAATGCCTTCCATTTTGCGTTGGTTGGCGCAGTCGTCAATCATATTGAACCCGCCGACGTAACCCGTCTTACCGTCCACCACCACGATTTTTCTGTGGTCGCGGTAATTCAAGCCGAAGTAAAAGGGCGAAGCGAGCCTTGAAAAAGTCTTTAATTTAACGCCAGTAAGCTTAATTCTTTTTTTCGCCGAGGAAGAAAGCACGCCCGCCGAACCCACGTCGTCGTACATAAGCCGAACTTCCACGCCTTCGGCAACCTTGCGCCTAAACACCGAAACCAGCCTATCCAAAAACACTCCGTCCGCAAGGATAAAGAACTCCATAAACACGAACTTTTCGGCGGCGTCGATGCGGGCAATAATGTTGTCCATAGCCGCTTTGGCGTAGGGGTAATATTTTAAATCGGTGTTGGAATAGGGCACGAACCCGCCCGCGCGGTACAAATACTCGCAGTCGGCTTTCACCTCGGGCGAGCACTTCCGAACTTGGAACTCGCCGACAAGCGGCTCTGCCTTCTTTGAAATTTTTGAAAATTTTAGTCTATGAATTCCGTAGCAAACGGCTTTTCTGGAAAGTGCGTAAATAAAAAAGCCTAACCCGCAAGACAAAACGAAAAGCACGGTCCAGCTTATGCGCGACTGTAAGTCGGGCTCGTATATCAGCACGTATACGATAGAAACCGCGGTAAGCCCCATGCACACGTACCAAAAGATAGGCGCGTACCAGCACGCCAAGCCGTACAAAGCGATAATAAGGCTCAACTGCGCGACGATAAAAAGGTCGCTTAGCACCGCGCTTAAACCGGTACCGAACCCTACCCAAGATTTATGTATTCTCTTTACTTCGTATCTGCGGTGCTGTAAATATCTTCGCAGTCGTAAAAACGCCTTGTCCACGGTAAAAATTATAGCACTTCAAGTCAGCCCGTGCAATAGGTTTTTTAAAATTTCACACGCCTTTTAAATCGAAATCTACGGCTCCGCTTTCGGTGTTATAAAGCGCGCCCAAAACTTGCAAGCCGTCAACATTTAACGCCCGCTCTATTTTCAAAACACTTTGTTTGATATTCAAAACGCTTGCCTTTACCGCGTCCCGCTCCTCTCCGATAGCTTGCCGAATTTCGTCGGTAATAAACCCGACGAACCCGCCGTTTTTCTCCGTTGCCGCGCCAACCGCGCCGCACTGCGTGTGCCCCAGCACTACCACCAAATTACAGCCCAAATGCTCCACGGCGTACTCGATACTGCCAAGCTGGTGGTTGTCAATTACGTTGCCCGCAACGCGAATAACGAACAGCTCCCCCAGCCCCGCCGAAAAGATATATTCGGGAATAACCCTCGAATCCGAACAGCTTACGATAACCGCGTACGGCTTTTGTCCGTACTTGCTGGTACGTAAACGAATTTCGGGCGAAATATCGCCCGAACCCTTCTTTGCGTTTAAATAATCTTTGTTCCCCGCCTTCAACCTTTCCAAAGCGGTCATACTTTCCTTTTGCATATAATTATTGTAACAAAAACCGCCCTCACTGTCAATATAAAAGCCGCTACGCGAAGTAGCGGCTTTTTGTATTCTTTTCTGTGCAAACTAATATTACGATATCGGCGGCGGCAAGGGAATGCATTTAATCCAATTTGCATGAAGGGTCGTATCTCCGCTAATAAATGCACCTGCTTCTGCGGGCGTTTCAAAATCTTCGTCCAAATACCAGCCCGCAAAGCCCCAACCGTCCACGTCTTCCACCTCGGGCAATTCCGCGGGCAACATTATCGCGTTTGAAATATCTGCGGGTGCCGTTCCGTGTCCGTGCATATCAAAAGTAATGGTATAACCGGGTTTCACCGGCCGGCTGGCTTGTTCCCACTTTGCATGAAGGGTCGTGTCATCGTTAATAATTGCGCCGGCTTCTGCGGGCGTTTCAAAGTTTTCGTCTAAATACCAGCCTACAAAAGTCCAACCGTCCACGTCTTCTACCGTAGGCAATTCCGCGGGCAGCGTCTCAGTATCTATAATATCTGCGGGCGCGTCCCCGTGCCCGTGCATATCGAAGGTAATGTTAAAGTCGGGGTGCGGGGGAATGGGTATTTGTACCCACAATGCGTGAAGGGTCGTATCTTCAATAATGGTTGCGCCGGCTTCTGCGGGCGTTTCAAAGTTTTCGTCTAAATACCAGCCGGCAAAAAGCCAACCGTCCACGTCTTCCACCTCGGGCAATTCCGCGGGCAGCGCCGTAGCGTCCGTAATATCTGCGGGCGCGGTTCCGTGGTCGTGCATATCGAAAGTAATGGTATACTTATCCTCTTGCGGGAGAAGGGGTTCCTCTTCCTCCCAAATTGCGTACAGCTTTACGGGGCTTTCGGCGTCCTTGGGAATAGTAACGGTCCAACCGCCTTCACCGTCGGGGGTCGTGCTTAAACCCTTTAACTCGTACCCGTCACGCTTTAACGCGTCCCTTAATGCCGCCTTTTCTTCGTCCGTAAAGGTGTAGCTGTTGTTTTCGTCCAGCACGAACGTCATATTATTATAAGTGCCCGTGCCGCCGTTAACTTCTATCGTTACGGTGATTTTGTCGGTATTGTCATCGGGCGTGTTGTTACCGAACACGCCGCACGCAAACAGCACACCCGCATAAATTGCAAGAAAGCCTACAATAGCCACTACTATGGCTATTATCGCGCTTACGTCGGGTTTCTTCTTATCTGCCATAAAATTGTCCTCCTACGTAATCAGAGTACCGTTATAATATAACTTTACTCGTTTAACAAAAAACTATTCTAATTTAATTGTAACAAAATTTGGCCTTACTGTCAATGAAAAAAGCCGCTACGAGGTGTAGCGGCTTTTTGCTTATTTATTATTTTCTTTTTGCTTTTTATAATCGTATATACCAAGCATTACGCCGCCTACGACGATAGCAATAGGAATAAGCAGCAAGAACAGCCACCAATAAGATTTCGGCTCTTCCGCGGGTGCGGTAGGCGTTTGGTCGCTGCCGTTATTATCGGGTGCGGGCGTAGTAGGTTTTAATCTGTTTAATACCACGCTCGATTTATCGGTAATTTCGTTTTCGCCCGTCTCGTCAGAGAAATAATTGTCGCACTCGCCGCAAGACCAGTATTCGGTATTGCCGTCCTCTTCATCGGTTGCCGCAACTGCCTCGTGGTGCGTAAGCGAGTGTCCGAGCGCTTTACCGTATTCAAACGTTTCCTCGCCGTACGCGCCACATTCGCAGGACTTATAACAAACGGCTTTTTCCGTACACGTTGCGGCAGATTTCAAATACATCTCTCCTACAACTTCTTGATTGAAATTATGAAATTCATTGTCCTTCCACGTTCCGCAACCGTTTTGGCAAGCGCGCCAATGAGCCAAGTGGTTCGCCATCCACGGCGCATTTTCCCAGTTATGGTTGCCGATAGTTACCGTGCCGCTCGGTTCGTCGCTTAAATAAACACACTTTTCGGCATCATCGGGGATAAAGTAGTTCGAAGGGGCGTCGCTTTGATTATAGCCCGTTGCAATTTCACCTATTCTATTCACACCGATTTCTGCGCCCGCGGTAAGCTTGCCCGTAACCGTGCAAATATCATAATTTACATCAACGTTATTATCGCTGCCGTCTGTCTTTTCATTGCCCGTTACGTTAGGAGCGCCGAAGACTTCGAACGTTGAACCATTCGCTAAGAACACGCCGCCGCCAGTATTCGCAGTGTTGCGGCTTATCGTGCCGCCAGACATTTTAAACGTGGTGGAACCGTTAAGGTAAACGCCGCCGCCGTAACTTTCCGCAGTATTTTCGCTTATCGTGCCCCCCGTCATAGTAAACGTGGTGTTAACGAACACGCCACCACCGCCACTAGACGCAATATTTTCTCTTATCGTACCGCCGTTCATAATAAACGTACCACTATTCCAAACGAACACGCCACCGCCGCTGGTCGCTGTATTGCTGCTTATCGTGCCGCCCGACATTGTGAACGCACCGCCACTAACAAGCACACCGCCACCGCGCTCTGCATTTCCACCCGTTATAATGCCCGCATCTTTGCAGTCGCACAAAGTGAACGTGGCGTTTTGGCTTACGGTGATAACAGAATCGTTTCCGTCGCCCGTAACGTTGTGACCGTTAAGACAAAGGGTTACCGTGCCGCTGACGGTTATATTGCCGCTGATATTATCGCCAAGATAATACGCGCCCGCCGTCAGATTGCCGCCCGCGGGACGAGCCGTCAACTCCGTCATCGTCGAATGGTCGTGAGTTTCTTCCGCGTCCGCGTGCGCCGTGGTTTTGGGCGAAAGCATAAACGCACACGCCAAAACAAGCATAGCCGCGATTATCGCCGACAATAAAATTAAACAAGGTTTTTTAAATGATTTGTACATAATTTATCCTCTTTGGTTTTTACCTTTGTATTGTAACAAAAAATTGCCCTTACTGTCAATGAAAAAAGCCGCTACGCGAAGTAACGGCTTTTTATTTACTGTTTTGTTATTTTTTGGTATTTTTGATATTTACCTTTACGCGTGTTTTACCGCTATCGGTAGTAGTCGTTTTAGGCTTAACGACGTTTACCTTCGTTTCGGTAGCAGTCGTTTTAGGCTTAACATCGTTTACTTTCGTTTCGGTAGTAGTCGTTTTAGGCTTAACCGCATTTACCTTCGTTTCGGCAGTAGTCGTTTTAGGCTTAACCACGTTTACCTTCGTTTCGGCAGTAGTTGCTTTGGGCTTAGCCGCACTTGCTTTCGTTTCGGAAGTATCCGTTTCGGGGGTGCTGCCTCCGTCCGTATTATTGTTGTCGGTAATTTTTATTACTCCGCATTTACATAACACGAAAACGACTGCTACGGCTAATAACGCTACGCCAACGAGGGACAACGATATCCATAAAGCGGCATTTGATTTGGGGGAAGGTTCCGTTCCGTCCGGGGTTTGACCCGCGCCGGGTACCCAACCTATTTCGAACGGCTCGTCTTCTTTCGGTGCACCGGCTATTTCGAACGCTTTGTCTTCGTTGACTATTTCGCCTAAGCCCTCGAATACGTTTTTGCTCGGCTTTACCGCAGATAAGCTAGGCATAATGTCTCCGGCGGGAGACGTGGTTTTGGTGGTATCTTCGTAGAGATTTACAAGTGATACCGTCGTAAACACGCCGTCGTTCTTGTTCGTTTCATACAAGTCGTTCATTACCAATTTTACGTACTGCCCGTAAACGCTTTCGGCAAAATGAACTACCTTTAAATCGTCTATGTTCTCAAAGTTCTCACGCTTTCCCGCTTCCTTCCAATTTTCACCGTCTTCACTGACGTAAACCGTTACGTTTTTGGCAAAGATACTGAAGCTTGCGTTATATTGAGTCTGAACGAATTCCAAAGCCGAAATATATCTGGGAACGTCTAATTTAATGATTAAATACGGCGTATTTTCCGTCGCTTTTATGCTTTCCGCATAGTCGGTATGCCAATACGTTTTGGCGTTGCCGTCGATAGCGTTTACAGCGTAATTCGGTCTTTTTGAATCTTTCGATTGCGTAGAGAACCCTATCATTGATAAATAGTTTACGCTTATATATTTTCTTTCTGCGGTATCGTTATCGGCGGTAAACGCAAATACTCTTCCGTCGCTCGCGGGGTTTTTGGCGGTACCCTTTAATCTGACCTCTATTGCTTTATTGCCCGTGCAGTCGGGTGAAGCTTGTGCATAGGATATCCAACCCGTAGTAGGCGTATAATTACCCTCTGCGTCGGTGGTGAGATATCTCCATTCATAGTTGCCGTCAACGCCCATTACTCTGTTTTCCCAGTCGTTGGCGTACAGCGTGTCGGGCATAGTAGGTTTTGCCGCCACGTCTATTCTGTACGCGTTATCGGGAGAGGCGCCTACGATATATACGTAAATGTCGTTCTCCGTAGAAATTTTTACTAAATCTTCTTCGGGTAACCTATAGGCGTGGGATTGCCCCTCGTCAAAAGTAACTTCCTTCCACGTTTGTTTGCCGTCTACGCTGTATTTCCAAGTGAAAGTGCTGTCGTTGTAAGTATCCGCCCACACTATACAGCCCGCGTTTTCACCGTCGAACGAGAAGTCTGCAACCGACGTATCCGCCCCCCCTAAGATGAGGTTTGCTTTTACTTTTGCCGCAGTGCTTCCGCTGGTTTTTGCCTTAGTCAACGCGTCAAATTCTACGGTTTTTAACTGCGTAGTAAATACGGGGGTTAAAAGCACAGCCTTTGCTTCGTTTGAAAGAATGCTATCTTCTTCTGCGATTGACGTATCCGTTAAGAACAGTCTTAACAAGCAATGCATAGCCATCGGGTGGTTATACAGCGTGTCGCCGATTCGCTTTGCCAAGATACCGAAATCTTGAGCGGTTTTGTTTGACTTTGCCTTATACGTTCTAACTAGTCCGTACCACGCGTCAAGGTTTTTGGGTTGGGCGGTTAAAGCCTTTTCATACAAGTTCTCTTGCTTATCCAAATCGCCTTGATATACTTTTGCAAGCCAAGTATATTCTTCCGCTTTCACGAAATTATCGTAATCGTTTAAACACTCTTGTGCAAGGTGGAAGAAAACGACGGTACCTCCGCCTCCGGAATTTCTTTGCCAAGCCGCGTTTCCCCAACTGAGCAAATGTCTCTCGTTTTTGGTCGCAGCTACCCAGCCGCCGACGTCGTTATCTATTTTCCAAGAGCCGTTTCCGTTGGCGTCTTTGCTGTAATACAATATCGCCGCGTGCCCGGGTTGACCTATTACGTTTGCGGGAATACCTCTGGCTCCCCTAATGTTGCAGCCGCTTTTCGAAATACCGCCGCACACGGAACCCGTCTTGAACTTATTGTTGAAGTTCATCCAGACCTTCTGAAGTTTTGCTTCACCTTCCGCGCTTCTCGAAACGGTAATTACGTAAGGCTCGTCACCTTCTCCGGCAGGAACCGTATAGCTCGTGTCCCACAGCCCGACTTTACCTTCTCCGACCGTACCTTCTTCGAATTTATTATCATTGTTTGCTACGCCGTTGTCATTCTTGTAGTCTACGGCAAACAATTTATTGAAATAGTCATAGTTTTCGTTCGCATAAAATACCGGATTGTTATAATTCGGGTCGGTATATCTTACGTAAGAGTGCGGGGTGTGTAAATTTCCGGCGTTTTTCGGGTTGGCGTTAATTCTCGTTTGAACGTAATCGTTAAGCCAAAGAATAGATTCGTCGTCGATTATGTTGCTCATTATCCAGCGCATTTCTTCGACCTTTAAGCTTCCGAATAAGTTCATAGTTTCGTAAGCCCAGCTGCCGTCGGAATTTCTCGTCGCAACGAATCTTTCGGTTTCGTACATATATCTGTAAATTGCGTATCTTCTCAAAGCCTCGGACTGATTTTCGGGTCGTGAAGCTTGTAAGTAAGAACCTATCGTTTTATCGTGAGTCAACGCAATCGAGAACATCATAGTTCTATACAACTCACCGTAAGTTCTGTTCGGATACCACTTATTGTTTAATAGCCTTGTATCTTTTAAATCGCCTTTATAGTGTTTGTATAACCTTGACAACTGAGTCAAAGAGTTATAGTAAGAGCCGCCGAAAGGGGTGCCCCCAAGCATAAACTCTCTTAAACTGTCTAAATCGTTTAAAAGCCACTTTAAAACGGCTTTATTATCTTCGTTGCTTACGCCTTCGTTGTTTGCATCACTTTCGCCGCTTTGGGTCGTAAATCTTTTCAAAGCGTACTGCCCTACTCTGCTTACGAATTCTCTTTGTAAAACGAGCAGCTCCAACTCCTTATCGTTCAAATCGGCACCGCTTGCAACTTTGGCTTTTATCTGTGAGTCGTACGAGGTCAACGGCATAACGGCACCGTCACCGCCCGGAGAATTCGTCAGTTTGGCGTCTGCCCACGCCGCGTGGTCGTGTGCATTATTGCCCCCTCTTTTAGCATACAATTGCAAATATTTGGCTCCGCTTATATCTACGGATATAAATTCGGCTTCGGCTTGAGGCCCGATAAGTTGCGGACTCGTTACCATCCAAGTCCAAGTCGTTCCGTCCACGGAAGTGCCTACGTTAAACCCTACTCCGTCGCCTTTGGTTGCGGTTCTGTTTAATCCCACGTACGCAGTAAAATATCGGTAATTATAATTCTCGATATTATAATATAACGCAACGTAGGCCTTATTAGCGTTGGTGTGAGTATACAACCCTTTGTCAAACGTATACCAAGCCCCTTCTACTTTTAACTGCATTTTAGTGCCGTTGGCGTCCACCGCATCTTTTATCACGGGTCTGCCCGACTCTATATTCTCGCTCTTGTAGAAGTCTAAGGAGGACAAATATAAGTCTTTATCGCTTGAAGCTTCTTCGGCAAATGCGTTTAAGGTATTTAAACCCAAACCGCCGAAAAGCAATAACGCGCATAAAAATAAACTCGCTAAAATCAATAATGCGTGCTTCGTTTTTTTCTTTACCATAAATATACTCCTAACAAAACCGACCAAGTATAAAAATTATATATTATATTATATCACAATAATTACAAAAGGTAAATATTTTTTTCATTTCTCCTCCATTTATTTATCAAGCCGCCGTGATAAATAGAAAAACGACGCGGACGAACCGCGCCGTTTTTTATTTGCTATTTATTTACTTTCAAGGGTTCTCGACGTTGGCGTACGACCGACTAAGACAGCAATGCCTTGACGATTGATGCCGCCCACTTTAAATATGCGGGGACGTTACTATCTATCAGCGTTTTGACGTGTTGCTTAGTTTCGAAAGTCATACGCCCCACGTACTCGAACACGCTGCCGTCGGCTTTGTGTCCGCCTACCGCAATCATCGCCCGCGCATGGTCGCCTATCGCTACGTATCGCCCTATTGCAAGTGCGCCGACTGAAACGTCGCCTATTGCGATTGCGCCCAAGGCAAACGCGCCGAAGCTTATTGCGCCTACTGCAAATATACCCGCCGAAATCGTACCGACGCCAAACAAAGCGGCGGCGAATACGCCTAACGAAAACAGCAGCCCCAGCGACAAAGTCCCGACGGATATTACCCCGAGAGACAGCACGCCCACGGATATTACGCCGCAAGAGCGTACGCCTATGGCTATAATACCTTTCGCTTTGACGCCTATCGCAATAATACCGTGTGCATTTTTAGCTACGTGCCACAACGGCATACCCCATAAAGTGCGTTTGCTTTTGCGTTCCTTTATCTTGGGAATACGGATTTCAAACGCGTAAGGTTCGTCGTCGTGAGTTTTAGCGGGCTGCGGTTTTGCTTCGTCAACGTCTAAAAGAAGATAATCGGACGAGCAGTTAAACGTTTCGCAAATTTTAATAAGCTTGTCCGTTTCGGGATATGCCGAATCGCTTTCCCATTTGCTTACCGATTGTCTGGATACGCCAAGTAGGTCGGCAAGCTGTTCTTGCGTGTAATTCTGCTCCCGCCTGAGTTTTGCAAGCTTGTCACCGAAAGTCATAGTCAGTGTCACTCCTATTTAGCCTTTGAGTAGATTATACACCTATTAAGCTGAAAATACCACCTCTTTCAAGTTTCTTTACGTAAACTTTGGGTTGCGTTTGCAAAAAAACGACGCGGACAACCCGCGCCGTTTTTGTGTATTTGCTTTTAAAATTATTCGCTTTTTTCGGAGGTCTGTTCTGCGGGGGCGGATTCTTCCTTTTTCTTAATAAGCGTTAAATACATCCACGCCCCGAAAGTCAACGCCGTGCTGACAACAAGCGTGAGCGCAGTCGCCAAATACCCACTATCTACAGATGAATACCCGTATTCTATAACGTCGCTCACCGCAAACGCAATCAATGAAATAACGCAATATGTAACCACCGTAATTGCAAGGCTTAAATTTACAGCAAAACTATGCTTTTTATTTACGCAAAATACTACGGTGAATGCCGTGCCCAACAAAAAAGCACCCAGCGTTACCCCGCCGTATTCCACGTGCTCATCGGCAAGCAAATCTATACTTTGGGCGAACGCCGCAACGATTACCGTGATAAGCGACACCAGCGAAACGCCCAAAACAACACATGCAACAGTTTTCTTTTCTTTCATAGTTTTTCTCCTTATAAATAATATCCTATTTACGCCTTAGCCGCATTTTAGCGGTAAAGGTAAATGCCGCCCCAACCGACGTTCGTTACTCCGCCGATTTCCGTAACCGGAACGGTC
>CAMWME010000004.1 GCA_947175325.1 uncultured Clostridia bacterium
CGATACGTGCGCCGCCGCTGTAATTTTACTTTTAAAACAATATCGCAATCATTATCACCGCCGCGGTACTTGCAACGGCAAGCTTTATAGCCTTCTTAAAAAATTCTATCATACTACCCTCCTGAAATACATTCTTTCGCGGGTGTTAAGCCCCTTAACCTTGTCAAGTTCGGCAAACAGCTTATCACTTTCAGACATAGGAATCACTTCACCTTTATCCAAAAGGAACAGCTCGCCCTCGTGGCGCTCCCTTATTAATCCCTTCTGTCTTTCAATATATGCCGTAAAGTTCATTTTTTGTTCCTCCACAATGCCTCGTTGCAAAAGTTTTCGGCGCTTTTTTGCCCCTTAACTTATTTACAAGCTACATTTTACCGATTATACTTGACAGATATTGTCATATATGATAAAATTTTTTTAATAAAATAACTAATTTTTTATTTTATCGGTTTATATTATGCCCAAGGGGGAGGTTATATAACTATGAAGTACAACGTAATGCTGAAAATTTTAATGCTATTACTCCAAAAACGGAAGGTCACCGCAACCGAAATTGCCCGCCGTTACGAGGTATCGGTTAGAAGCGTCTACCGCTACATAGAAGAGCTTATCGTGTGCGGCGTGCCAATAGACATTGCGCGCGGCCGTTACGGCGGAATAACCATTGCAGACACATTCCGTCTGCCCACGGGCTACTTCACGCGTGAGGAATACGCCTCCACCATCAACGCCCTCAACGCTATGGCTTCACAAATTTCCGACGAAAGCTTGATTTCCGCAAGAGAAAAGCTTGAAAGCAGACAAAAGAACGAAAAGCTTCAGCTCTCCGTCTGCGGCAATATAATTGTCGACGGCGGAACTTGGGGCGACAATATCAAATTCTCGGAAAAAATGAGGGTTTGCGAGCAAGCCGTTGAGGAAAACAAAAGCTTGCTTATCGACTACATCTCGCGTGAGGGCGAGCACAGCAAGCGAGTAATCGACCCGCACGTTCTTATTCTCAAACAAAATATTTGGTACGTTTGGGCGTTCTGCCACACCAAACAAGAATTCAGAACGTTTAAAATAGGCAGAATGAAGTCGGCAACTTTTACCGGCAAAACTTTTGTAAAAAAAGAATTCACCCGCGATGACATTTACTTAAACTTCTACTATCGGAGTGACGAGCTTATTGAAGTAACCTTTGCCATTGAAAAGAACTCGCTTGCCGACGCCGAAGATTGGCTAGGCATTGACAACATCGAGCCGCGCGGGGACGGCTTCGTTGCAACCATGACTTTGCCGAACGACAGCGTGCTTATAAACAAAATTTTAAGCTGCGGCGGGGCGGTAAAAGTCGAAGCACCGCAAGACTTAAAAGAGCGCGTCAAGGCGGCGGCGCGAAAAATTTTAGAAGAAACTTAAAAAGGCGGCGGAGAAAATTCTCCGCCGCCTTTAAATTAGCGTTATTTCAAGCATATATGGGGGTCTATCACCAACCGAGCACCTCGCCGCCGAGGATATGCACGTGCAAATGGAACACGGTTTGACCCGCGTCGTCGCCTTGGTTTATTATAAGGCGATAGCCGTTTTCAAGTCCGTTTTCTTTTGCAATTTGAGGTATCTTTTTTAAGATATATTTTAAATCCTCAGCCCTATCTTCGTCCATTTCGGAAAGCAGTTTAAAATGGTTTTTAGGTATTGCCAAAAGGTGCACCTTTGCCTTGGGTTCAATATCCTTAAACACGAGCATTTTCTCGTCCTCGTACACCTTGGCAGAGGGGATTTCACCCCTTATGATTTTACAGAATAAACAGTCTTTATCAAGCATCTTTATTTCTCCTTGCTTTAATTTTTAAAGTAATAAACGCCGCGCTGCCGCCTATTAAAGTTGCACCCGCAAGCGTTGACAGCGCGATAATCGAGCCAAGCCCTTCAAATTCCGTCTTGCCCGTCCACAAAAAAATCTCCTTGTTTTCACGGTCGTAGCCTATGGATAACGAATTATTCATATAAAAATAGCTGAATTCAAGTATGGGCTTTTTAGGCTCGGAAGGTTCTTCGGGTTCCGTAGGCTCGGGTTCCGTTATATCGGGCTCCTCAACCTCGGGCGGCGCTTCCTCCTCGTCCGGAATATCCGGCACGGCAGTATACCTGGGATAATTAAACCAATCAAAATACGCATCTTCAAAAACTTGAATAAGATGTACGTAATGAAGTCCTTTAACGCCTTTCACCTTCACCGCGATATTTTCAAGAATAGGTTGCCCGTCTTCAAAGGCGTAAACGTAAAAATAATTGCAATCGCCGTCCGTTTCTCTTTGGGTAGCACCAGCAAGCTGACCTTCAACAAAGTATCGGGTGTAGTCATCGGAGTCTTTATCGTACTCCCTTTCCCAATTTGCGTAAAGGGGCAAACCGTCTTGAATTCTGTCAATAAGGCTTGGCACGTCGTCAACCTTCTCAGTGATTGCTTTTTCGCCCGTCTTAATGCAGCAGCCCGCAAAGGCGAACACGCTTAGCACTACGGCGCAAAGCACCGCCGTCAAGTTCGCGGTATGCGAAATTCTTGCACTGATAGTAATCGGCTCCGGCTGATAAATTTCGGGCTTGCCTTCGAAATACAGCTCTTTAAAACAGCTTTTCAAGGCGAAGAAAACCGCTATAAAAATTGCGGCAACTACCCCCGCTTCGATAGCCCAACCGACAGTTACACCCCGTAATATGTTGAGGTTATCGTCAAAAAACGGCACGTCGGCGAAGTAATGCAAAGCCATCATTGCAATTACTATTCCGTAAAAGCGGAAGTTAATAAACGGCTTTTTAAATTTGGCGAAAGCCCAGCAAATCATAGCCGTCCACGGCGCGTGCGAACACACGCACGAAAGTCCGCGCCCGACCGAAGTAAGCACCAGCCAGCCCGTTCCGTAAGAACGCGAAAGGGAATAAATATAACCTAAGTCTTCCGTAAAAGAATAGCCCGTTCCAACGGCAAAGCCTATTAAAAAGCAATAAAACGGATTCTTCTTGCCGAGAATAAATATTGCCGCGATAGCAACGGCGCCCTTTATAAACTCTTCCCAAAAGCCCACCCACAGCGTGGAAATCCACACGTTCGGCTCGTTTACGGTGCTATAAATGTACTCGTACCCGAGCGTGATAATTACGGTTGAAATCACACCGCCTATCAAAAGTGCTGCACACAGCTTCAAAAGGCTTAAATCGCGCTTAGGGTAAAGCTCGAAGGCTAATATAAAAAGCGGAACGTTGAAAAGAAGTCCGCCCGTCAAAATTGCGGTTTGATAATCCGCGGTATATCTTGCAAGCCTAAACGCGAATGCAATTATTGCAAATAAAATTACGTTCAGCGCAAACACGCGTATATAAAGCCAAGGCAGCTTTCTTGCAATATTTTCACTGCAATTATCACCGAGTCCGCGCGTAAAAACTTCGGCATATTCTTCCTTGGTGTGCGGGCGAAAGGTTTCTTTGAAGAAAAATTTCAGCTTTTCTTTGACGCGCTTATTTTTTGATTTTTCATCACCTTGTAATGAGTTTTGCATATGCGCCGTCCTTAAAAATTTCAGTTAGCTCCACACCGTATTTTTTGCCGCATTCGAGATATAAAGGTACGTAAACCTTAATATAGTTGGGGGTGTATCCAGTCGTGAAGCCTTCCGAGTACTCTTCCGCAATAAAGCTTAAAGGCTTATTTAAAAACCTTTTTATATACTTTTCTGCCGCTACTTCACCCGCCGCCAAAAGCCTATGAAGGCGTTCACTTTTTATATCGGGCGGCAAATCTTTTAACTTATAAGCCACCGTACCTTCACGCGGTGAAAACGCAAACGCGTGCACCCGCGCAAAGCCGACCTCTTCAATTATCGAAAGACTTTCTAAAAAGTCGACCTCAGTTTCGGTTGCAAACCCCGCAATAATATCGGTAGTTATCGCCGCATCGGGGAAAAATTGATAGATAAGCTTACACTTTTCTACGTATTCCTCACGCGTGTAGTGTCTGTTCATTGCCCTTAACACGGCGGAAGAACCGCTTTGCAAAGACAAGTGAAACTGAGGCGCAAAGTCCTTCAGCCCTTTAAGCGCGGTCAAAAATTCTTCGGTAATTATATTACATTCCAGCGAGCCGAGCCGCACTCGCTTATCGGTATCTTTAAGCGCACGGATTAAGTCGCAAAGAGTTGTATTTTCGTATCCGTAGGAAGAAATATTTATACCGTTTAAAACCACTTCGGGGCAGTCGGTTTTTGCGATTTCCCCCAATATATCCTCGACTTTCCGCGATTTTTCCCTTCCGCGAAGGTAGGGAATTATGCAGTATGAGCAGAAGTTATTGCACCCATCTTGTATCTTTATAAAGGCGCGGGTTTTAGTCTGTTTTGGAAAGGAAAGACCCGTATCCTCACAGCCGTAGCGGCTTGCGATTGCGGAAATAATTTTGCCCTTATTCCTTGCCCCGCTTACGAATGCTACTCCCTTTTCTTCATACGCTTTTTTGTCCTTTTCGGAAGCGCAGCCGCAAACAAAAATCTGTGCGTTCGGGTTGAACTTCCTCGCGCGGGCAACAAGCTGGCGGCTTTTCTTTTCCGCTTCTCTGGTCACGGCGCAAGTGTTCAAAACGAAAATATCCGCATAAGACAGCTTGTCCGAAACTTCCCAGCCGAACTTTTCAAGCGTAGCCATGATAGAGGCGCTTTCAACCTCGTTGACCTTGCACCCCAACGTAAAGACTACCGCCTTCATTTCAGCTCACCCAAAGCATACGCAATTAGCGCACAGACGGTAATTGCCGCAGTTTCAGCGCGCAAAATTCTTTTACCGAGCGAAATTCCAGTAAAGCCGAGGGCTTGCGCGTTCTCGTATTCCTTATGCGAAAATCCACCCTCACTGCCCACTACGACTGCGGTAGAGCCCGTAAGGCAAGATAAGTCACCGCCGTTAGAGCTTTCTAAAAACTCGCAAGCAAACAGCTTGTTAGCGTAGTCGCCCGCAGATTTTAACGCGCTATCCAAATCGCCGAAATATTCTATCTCCGGCGCGCAAGAGCGTTGGCACTGTTTAGCCGCCTCACGGGCAACTTTTCTGAGCCGCTCCAATTTATTGTCGTTCATATAAGCAGAGCAGTATTCGGAAGAAAACACGCCTATTTTGGATACGCCGAGCTCGGTTGCCTTTTGAACGATAAGCTCGGTTTTGTCCCCCTTCAAAGCTCCGCAAAGTAAATAAATGGGGGTCTTGGGTTCTCTTTCACCCTCAATTGACCCCGTAATATGTGCCAACAAACGGTGTTTTTCGATTTTTGCGACTATCGCGGAATACTCCTTTCCGCTGCCGTCCAAAAGCACGATTTCCGTCCCCTCTTCAACCCTTAACACGGTTTTTGCGTGAACGAATTCTTCGCCTTCCAAATAAACTTCCGTTTCGCCCACGTTAAGTTTTTCGATAAAAAATCTTTTATGCGCGCTCATAATTTAAACGATAGGGCAAGCCACTCGCCCTCTTTTAAAGTCTTTTCCAATTTAAGCCCTTGCGCCGTAAAAGCGGTGATAACCATTTCAAGTCGGCTTTCGATTATGCCGCTTAAAATAAGCGTGCCTCCCGCCTTTAAATTCTTGGGGATTGAGGGCGCAAGTCCGCACAGAATTTCCGCCGTGATGTTGGCAAGCATAATGTCGCCCTTGATTTCGGCGTTATCCAAAAGGTTGGAGTGCGCCACCGTAACGCTGTCCGCCACCCCGTTTATTTCCGAATTGTGCTTTGCGCTCTCGACTGCCACGTAGTCAATGTCGGTAAGGTATGCGTACTTTGCGCCGAGTTTAATTGCGGAAATGCCGAGAATGCCGCTTCCGCAGCCCACGTCGATACAGACGCTTGACGGCGTTAAATATTCTTGCAACAGTTTAAGACACATAGCCGTGGTTTCGTGTTCGCCCGTGCCGAATGCCATATTGCTGTCCAGCTTCACCACTTCTTCAAATGGCTTTTTGTCGTAAGCAATCCACTCGGGGCACACGACGATTTTTTCGCCTATGTGCAAGGGGCGGAAATGGGTTTTCCAAATTTCAATCCAATCGTCACCCTCAACCTCTCGCAAGGTCGTTTCAAGCGAGCCGAGCTTAGTAAAGCCCGCGCAGTTTGAAGAAAGTTCTTCCAAGTCCTCGCGTATTTTGGGTAAGGTGGTTGCGGTTTCGTCGTTCGGCACGAAGGCTTTAACGAGCACGTCTTGCCGCTCGCTTAAAAGGTTTTCGTCTATGTAGTCCCAGTACAAAACTTTGTTCTGTTGAAGGGCGATGACGTCCTTAACGTCGGATATCGCCACGCCGTAGTTAGTGTACCGCCACAAAATATCGGCGATAAGCTCACTACCTTCGGTAGTGGTATGTATAGTAAGTTCGGTGAATTTCATAGTAGTCCTTATATTTAACGGTCGCTTTCCGTCTTTTCGAGCGATACGACGAACGGATACTCTTGCAATGCTTTAAAGATAAACGCCGCATCCACCTGCATTCTGGTATGAATTACTGCGTGGTAGACAATCTCTTCTTCAACGCGGACAGCCTTGAATTCGGTAAAGCTTTTTATATCGAAAAGCTTTTTAATTATCGTAAGGCAATCGTCGGTGTCGCTTTTGAAGGTAATTTTGATTTCGTTATAGTGCCTATCTTGGAAAAGGCGAATGGGCAAATGCAAGAAAAGCTGTATTAAAACGCTCAATACGGTAGCGCCGATTGCAACGTAGTACATACCGGCACCCGCCGCCATTGCTATTGCAGCGGTAAGCCAAATGCCCGCCGCAGAGGTAAGCCCTAAAACGGCGGTTTCCTTGTGCATAATCATACCAGCGCCGAGGAAGCCTATGCCCGTAACGACTTGCGCCGCTATACGGGCGGAATCACCGCCGAAAAGTTTACTGAAACCGAAAGATACGACGGTAAAAAGCGCAGCACCCGCAGCAACGACGACGTGCGTACGGATACCCGCAACTTTAAGGCGAAGCTGGCGCTCTACTCCGAGTGCAAAGCCCAAAACGGTTGCAAGTAGTATTCTTATTATACATTCAAGCCAGTATAAATCCTCCGGCAAAAACCAAGTAGCAAGCATAAATTTTACCTCATCAAAAAGTCATTTGTATATTCTATTACAATTTTAACACGAAAAGCCTTTAAATTCAAGTACTTATTTAAAATAAAAAGCGCGGCTTAAAATAAGCCGCGCTTAAAAACTATTTTTCGCTTAAATATTCGATAGCCGAATGGGCGGCAACGTTACCTTCGCCCGCCGCTTTAACGTATTGATAAGGTCTGCCCGTGCAGTCGCCCGCGGCGTACAGCCCTTTTATATTAGTTTCCATTTTGCGGTTCACTAAGATATGACCGTCCTCGACTTTAAGCCCGTGCACCAACGTCGCGGGTGAAAACGCGCTTTTCAGAACGAATACGCCGTCGACCTCTACTTTGCCGCCCGAATACTCCACGGCGGTAAGTCTGTTTTCGCCCAAAAAACACGTGGGGGCTTTTAAAATAATTTCGGCGTTCTTTGCCTTTATTTCGTAGCCCTTGTAGAGGGGCATAACGTAAACCTTTTCGGCAACCGAGCATAAAAATTCGATTTCGCTTTCGTACCGCTTGTCCGTGCAGTAAACGGCGATTTTTTTGCCCTTGTATAAAAAGCCGTCGCAAGTGGCGCAATAGCTTACGCCCCGTCCTAAAAGCCGTTCCTCTCCGTCCACGGGCTTTTGGGTTTCAACGCCGAGGCACAAAATAACTGCCTTAGCCTCGTAATTTTTACTGCCCGCGAGCAAGCTGAACGAGCCGTCCATGGGGTAAATGCCCGTAATAATTTCGTTGACGGATTCTATGCCGAGGCTTTGCGTGTGCTTGTTAAAGGCTTTTGCCAAATCTTTGCCCGTAATATCGGGGAGTGCGGGGTAGTTTTTAATAAGCTCGGCACGCTCAACTTTTTTTGAAGATTCGCCGGAAGAAAACCATATAAAGCTTTTATTCAAAATTTTGGCGTTGATTACCGCGGAAACCCCCGCCGGCCCGCCGCCTATAATTGCTAAATCGTACATATAATAAAGTTTGCACCTTTTTTTAAATTTTAAGCCCCGCGCCGCAAGGCGCGGGGCTGTTATATTTAGTCCATTTTGGTAAGCTTTTCTGCCAAGTCTTCCATTTCTTTCGGGGGCACGGGCTGTGCGCTTGACTTCACTATCTGCTCAACCGCGAACTTTGCGCGCTCGGGCGGGATAATCGTTCCCACGCCCGCAACGCAACCGCCGGGGCAGCCCATTCCTTCTATCATGTATCCGTTGAGCTTGCCAGCCTTTGCAAGCGTTAAAACCTTTTTGCAGTCAGTAAGCCCTTCGGCGTGCTGAATTTTTACCTCGGTTCCGGCGAAGTACTCGTTAATGCAGCTTTCAATCGCGCTTGCAACACCGCCCGCACAAGCGTAGCCGCGTCCCGCGCCAGTTGCTTGTAAGCTGACGGGGAGCTCTTCCATCTCTTCAAGGTTCAAATTCTTTGCGTCGAACATACCCGCAAGCTCTTCAAAGGTAATTACGAAGTCCACGTGGCTTCTTACCGCCTTTCTTGAAGCTTCCAATTTTTTAGCGGCGCAAGGTCCTATAAACACCACGCGCGCGTTGGGGCGGTTTACTTTAATCGAACGAGCCGTAGCTACCATGGGCGTAAGCTCCTCGGAAACCTCGCTTGCAAGGTCGGGGAACTGCTTCTTTACGAGCACAGCCCACGCAGGACAACAGCTTGTGAAAAGAAAGGGCAATTTGCCCGTTACGACCTCGTTTACGTAATGGTGCGCCTCGGCAATACAGCCTACGTCCGCGCCGACTGCAACCTCGTAAACGTCCTTAAAACCGAGCGCAAGAAGCGCGGATTTAAGCTTGCCGGGGGTAACCTTTGCGCCGAATTGCCCCACGATTGCGGGTGCAACTGCGGCAACTACTTCGTCGCCTTGTTTAATTGCTTTAATAAGCTGATAAATCTGTGATTTATCGGCAATAGCTCCGAACGGGCAAGCCGACATACACTGTCCGCACGCCACGCAAATATCGTTATCTATGTGCGCTCTGCCGTAATCGTCCGAGGAAATAGCCTTCACCCCGCACGCTGCGGCGCAAGGTCTGACGTGGTGAGCGATAGCGTCGTAAGGGCAAGCCGCCTTGCACCTTCCGCATTTTATACACTTGGATTGGTCGATAAACGCCCTTCCGTCCACGATAGAAACCGCGCCCTTCGGGCAGTTCTTGATGCATGCGTGCGAAACGCAGTTGCGGCACTGATTGGAAACGACGTACTCGTTATCGGGGCAACAGTCGCACGCAGAGGGAATAACTTGCATAAGGGGCGGCTCGTAATACTTGTCGGCAATGGTGCTTTTATCTACGCCCGCCGTGATATGTACCGGTTTGTTTGCGGGACGGAGCGAAAGCCCCATTGCAAGACGAACCCTTTCGGAAGCTATCTGCCTTTCGCGGTAGATGCTTTCACGGTACTTGGGTACCTCGTCGGGGGTGATTAAAAAGGGAATTTCCTCCAAATCACTTGCGGGGTTATCGGATTCGTATGCTACGCGCGCAACTGCCGTAAAGATTTTTCTTCTTAAATCGGTTACTACGCTTTGGCTTTTCATGACTCTCCTTCCGTTTCGTCTTGTACTTTATCTTCGGGCTCTGCGGGGACTACTCTGCTAACTTCCGCGCCTTGTGCAAGAACGGGAGTGCCGTCCTCGGTCAGCTCGATTTTGTCTTTATTTTCTTCTTTGTGTTGAAGTTCGGGGTGCTTCATCAGCTTTCTCAAAAGATAGTATTGCAAGAAGAAATATCCTACACCCACGAGCACCATCAATATGCTCCAGAACTGTGAGGGCTGTAAGCCGAGAATAAGCGCGCCCCTATCGTCGTCGCGGAAAAACTCTATAACGAAACGCCAAATGCCGTACGCTATTGCGTAAACGCCGAAATTATAGTTGAATTTAAAGCGAAAATAAAGTAGCGCCATTACTCCCGCAAGCAGCAGAAGGAAGCACATTTCGAAAAGCTGCGTGGGAATAACGTTAACGGGAAGCGTAACGCCGTGAGGCGCGGCACACTGCAAGCCCCATTCCGCCTCTTGACCGTAGCAGCAGCCCGCCCAGAAACAACCGAATCTGCCGAAGGCGTGTGCAATCGCAATGCCGATAGGTATGAAGGGCAACGCATCGGAAAGCCCCGCGTTCATATCCTTGCTCGTAAGCCACTTAATTTTTGTGCGCGGTCCTATAACGTAAACGTAAATATTCCACACTGCAAGGAAGCTGACGACGCCGCCTAAAAGTCCGCCCATAAAGGTCATACCCGCAAGCTGGAAGGGCTTTGAAGGGTCCTTTGCGTAATTCAAAATGGACTGCACGAGCATCGCCATAAAAATGCCGAAAGCCGTGCCTAAAATACCTATAACGAGTACGGCGTTGGTAGAAGTTTCGCTAAACTTTTTATACCACATCGTAAACAGCAAAAAGCCGAAACAAAGAATAATTCCGACTGCCATACATACGCCGTAGGCGTAAACGCCTTTACCGAAAATTTCAAATAAAGCCTCAGGATGCATAGTAAATTTCCTTAAACACGATTTGCCGCCTTAATGCGACAGTTTTTGCCATTATATCATAGTAAACGCGCGCTGTCAATTAATATCGCCCGCGGGAGGGTTGGCAGTTGCTTCCTTTCGCAGCTTCCTTACCGTGAGAAGCCAGAACACGGCGGCGATAACCGCGCTTATGCTCCAACCTATCGCCCACGCCCAGCACACGCCCGAAAAGCCCCAGCCGCACGCAACCAAGACGTACACCAAAATTACCCTTAAAAGTAAATCCGTAAAGGTGCTTACGGTAAAGCCGAGGTTTCCACCGCAACCGCGCACACCGCAGTCCGAAATAATTTTTACCGACACTACGGGCAAAAAGCACGAAACTATCGTAAGATACTGAACCGAGTAGCCTAAGGCGATATCGTTGAGTTTGTCTTTCTGAATAAACAGCCTCGTTAGAAATTCGGGGCAAGAAACGAAAACGATTACAAAAATCAGAACTATTGCCATGGAATAACACTGCATAACCCAATAGCCCTTTTTGACGCGGTCGTACTTGCCCGCCGCACGGTTCTGCGAAGCAAAGTTGGAAAATCCGTTTGACATCGCCACTACGCTCATCGTCGCCATGACCAGTACTTTGAAAGCCGTAGTAAAGCCCGTAGTTGCGTTGCCTTCCTCGTCGAGCCCGTTGATACAGCGGTTGACGAAAAAGTTGCCGACCGAAACGAAACTTTGCTGCAAAATTATAGGTACGGAAGCTATAGTAAGCTCTTTTAAAATCCTTGCGTTTATAACTTTCGGCTTTTCTTCCGACCTAATAGAACGCACTTTTCTTACGAGTACGAAAACGGTCAAAATACAGCAAACCGCTTGCGAAATAAATGTTGCCCAAGCCGCACCCGCAACGTCCCAATGAAGCCAGTAAACGAAGCATATATCCAGCCCAACGTTCATTACGGAAGAAATTACGAGGAAGATAAACGGCGTTTTGCTGTCCCCCAGAGCGGAGCAAATTCCGCACCCCAAATTATAGAAAAATACGAAAGGCAGCGACCCGATATAAATATAAAGATAGCCTAAACAATCGTCGAAATAAGTGCCGTGAACGTCAAGCGCAACGAGCGATATATTGCCCAGCCCGAAACCGAGCGTAACTATTACCGCGCACAGCACCGCAGCCGCAATAAACGCCGTATTCACCGTCTCGCGCACTTTCTTGTTATCGTTCTCGCCGAAGTGCCTTGCAACTATTACCGAACAGCCGCCGTTCACACCGAGTGCAAAAGCCATCAACACGTTTATAATTACGGTTGCGTTGCCTATTGCGTCCACCGCAAGCGCACCCTCTTGCGCGAAGTTGCCCACGACGAGCAAGTCCGCCAAAGAATAAAGCTGTTGCACAAGCGCACTGCCGAAAAGCGGCAACGAATATAGCAAAAGCGTCTTCCACACGTTGCCGCCGGTTAAGTTTATCGTCTTACTCTTTTTCATTTCGGCTTTTATTATAGTATTCGTTTTCAATTTTGCAACTAAATAAGGGGCTGAAAAATATTTTTTTCTTAAAAGAAAAACGCCGCACTTACCGTGCGACGTTGACGGGTGTTTCCGTATTATTCGTTATTCTGATATGCGTGCGGGGTTGAATAGAGGTCGAATTCTTCGTCAATATCGAAGTCCGCCTCGTCGTCGAACGCCGCAAGCTTGGAAATCGAAACCTCGTAAGCGGTCATAGTGATAAAGGTTTCGTCGGGCTGTTTCTTTTGGTACTCTCTGGACTGAATTCTACCGGAAAGCGCAACTCTGTCCCCCACGGATAAATTACGCACGAAGCGGGCGTTTCTGCCCCAAGCTATCGCGGGGATATAATCCGACTTGTTGTAGCTGCGGTTCACCGCAATTAAAAGGTCGGCAATCTCTCTGTTGAATGGCGTGGTGCGGTAAACGGGCGGTTTACAGATATAGCCCGAAAGAACTATCGAGTTGGGGTTCTTCCCCGGTTGCGTATCCAAAAGCTCTCTCACGAAAACGGTCAGCATCAAGCGCGATTTGCCGTCCTCTAACTTATTGTAAGAGCGGAATTGCCCAAGCGCGCAAATGTAACTGCCAACGCGCATATCTTCCGTCATTATCCTCTCGGATACGGTTACGGGCAGAATATCCGCTTGACCCGAAAGCCGCATAACCTTCACGAAAAATTCGTAAAAGCCTTCACCGTAGACCTCGTGTGAAAAGGTTGCCTCGGACACGATTTCGCCGTACACGTAAACCTTGTTGTTTTTCTCCGTGTTGTAATTCATATATGCCTCCAAATTAAGTATTTCCTTGTAAAAAATTCGATTGCCCCCAATATATGCCGCAAATAACGGGGTTTTTAAATTGCCGCCTTCTGCATCCCCGTGCCGTCTATTACGTAGTTTTCGCGAAGAATAAGCTCGCCAACCGGCACGAATGAGTAGCCTCTGTTTTTCAAAGTTTCAAGTATTATGGGCACGGCTTCCGCAGTGTGAAGCCCGTTGTTGTGCATAAGTATTATCGAACCGTTTTTAACGCCGTTAATAACCCGCATCGCTATATCGGACGCCGATAAATCTTTCCAATCCAAGCTGTCAACGTCCCATTGAATGCTGTAATAGCCCAGCTCGGAAGCCGTCTTTATAAGCTCGTCGTCGTAGTCACCGTAGGGCGGGCGGAACAGCTCCACCTTCTTCCCCGTTATATTTTCGATAGCCTCGGAGGACGTGGTAAGCTCTTGCTTTATGTCCTCGGCGTTCAGCTTGCTCATATAGGAATGCGTTGAAGAATGCGTGCCTATCTCACAGCCGTGCTCGTCGATTTTTTTCACGAACTCGGTGTATTTCTCGGTCCAAAATTCAACCATGAAGAAGGTTGCCCGCACGTCGCAGTTTTTAAGCGCCTTTAAAATATCGTCGGTATATTCAGTACCCCACGCGCAGTCAAAGGTAATCGAGCAAACCTTTTCCTCCCTCTCTACGCAGTAAATGGGTATCAGCCTCGGCGTGTTGCCGTAAAAGACCGCGTACGCGCCCGTAAAGTACACGGAAACGCTAAGTACCGCCGCCATCGCCACAGCGGCAAACGCAAGAATAACAGTTTTGAATTTAACCGTTTGTATCAACTTACTCTCCGATTTTAGCAAACCGCAAAACGCTTAATTTGTCTGCTTTAATTTGAATACTTGTTTTTTTGTCGAAAACGCTTTAACCCGCTTTTCGGGCAGCGTTCGGCTTACGTTTTATATTTATTAAGCCCGTCCTCCTTTTATGTTTTATTGCACGAAAAAAGCCGCGGCGGTTTTTGCAAACCACCGCGGCGCCGTACTATTTAGTTTTAATTCATCAAACTATCTGGAAAGTCGCTTTCCTTTAACTCAACCGATAAATCTATATACTGAACCGTTCTGTATTCTTCCTTTTCGTGCCAATTAACGTTTTTAAACCCGTAATCAACTTCCTCGGTAATATCTATATAAACCTTCGTTGAATCGCTTGAAATATACACTTTACCGCTTTTTATCCAATGCCCGTAGCCCGACGGCTCAACCAAAACGGTAGTATCATGGTTATTCGTATTCTTGCGGTAACGGTCTACGAAAAGACTTACGTATTCAGCCGGTTCGTAGCTGTACACGGCGTTGAAATTGTGTTCTTCATTTAAGGCGTTAAGGCGAAACTCTCCTCCGCCAATAATTTGGAATATCGTATAAGTATCGTAAGCTTTAAGAGGTAAATCGTTATGTTTAAAATCCGTACTCTGATCAGATAAACGTTTCGGAGTTATTACTTCATTAAACTGTTCCGAAGCCGATTCACGGGACTTTACAGAACCGGCTTGAGTTTCTTCGTAGTTTTCGTTTTTTATACAAGTTTCCGTGTTCCCTGTGCCGTCGTACAACACGGCGTTACCGCTTGTTTCGGTAGTTTTGTAGGAATAATTATCTGATTTAAAGGCGTACGCATTCCCGTTCGTCTTTAAAACGTTTATACTGACAACTTCTTCCTTCTCTTTAAAACTGTTAAAATTATCACCTTTATTAGGTCCGTAAATTTTGCTGTAGCTATACGTTTGAACGCTTAAAGCTTGTGCGTTAGACAGTTTGTCGCTATAAATTTTAAATAATTGTGAATCCGTATCGGTAACAAGCGTAAACTTTACTCCGCTAGGCATCTGCGGAATTTTACTGTTTTCGGGTTCTTCGGGTTTACAAGCCGCCAAGGATAGTATGCCAACGGACAAAACACCCGCAACCAATAACGCTGCAAATTTTTTCATAAGTGCCCCTTATTTTAATTTGCCTTTTTTCTTTCTTATTTCCTTTACGGTTTGTTCAAAGCCGTAATCGGACGGGGTGTAATAAATTCTGTCCTTTAACTTATCGGGAAGATACTGCTGTTCAACGTAGCCGCCCGCATAATCGTGCGGGTATTTGTACTTGGAGCTTTGCGCCTTCGTATCTCTATCACCGAAGGTGTTGTCTTTAAGGTAAGGCGGCACGCCCTCGTCGTCGCGCACCTCGCGCGCGTCCCGCTTTGCCGCGTTCATAGCAACTTCAACGGTATTGCTTTTGGGCGCTTCGCAGACGTAAACGATAGCTTCGCACAACGGCTCTAACCCTTCGGGGTAGCCCGTCTTTTCGAATATGTACATAGCCGACGCCGCAATATTCAGCGCGTTGGGGTCAGCCATACCCACGTCCTCCGCCGCATGAATCGACAGCCGCCTTGCAATAATCATAGGGTCGCAACCGCCCTCAACAAGCCGCATCGCATAGTAAAGTGCGGCGTTCGAATCACTGCCGCGCAAGGATTTGCAGAAAGCCGAAAGATAGTCGTAGTACGCGTCCTCGCTATAGGACATCGCCTTTTTCTGAATGGACTGTTCCGCATCGGACAAAGTAACCTTTATACTTCCGTCGGCTTGGGGCGGGGTGGTCAGCACGGCAAGCTCCAAAGCGTTGTACGCAGTACGCAAATCGCCGCCCGCAACACGCGCTATATGGTCAAGTGCATCGTCGTCAACGGTTGCCGAATATTCCCCCAAACCTTTGCGTTTATCCGTCAAAGATTTTGCGATTGCCCCCCGAATATCCTCGAACGAAAGCCTTTTGAACTCAAAAACTCTGCACCTTGAAACTATTGCAGGAGTCATCGACGCATAGGGGTTTTCCGTGGTGGAACCTATGAAAATTATGGTGCCTTGCTCTATTGCGGGAAGAAGGCTGTCCGACTGAGTTTTGTTAAAACGGTGGCACTCGTCAAGCATCAAATAAGTGCGCTTGCCGTACATTTTTAAATTGTTCCTTGCGTCCTCTACCGCCTTCTTCACGTCGGATACGCCCGACTGCACCGCGTTCAGTTTTATAAATTCTCCGTGCGTAGTCTGGGCAATTATATTGGCAAGCGTGGTCTTGCCCGTTCCGGGAGGTCCCCAGAAAATGCAGCTTCCAAGCCTATCCAAGGATATTGCGCGCCTTAAAAGAGAGCCTTCCGCAACGATATGCTTCTGTCCTATAAATTCGTTTAAGTTGTTTGCGCGCATGCGCTCGGCAAGGGGCTTTGCCCCGCTTTCATTGCCGTTTAAATCGAAAAGGTCGTTCATTTCAAAAGTTCCTTTATTTTATCCGCGTATGTCTTACCGGCCTTGTAACCTTCTTCGTAAGCGAAGTTTAAATCCTTTATAACGTATTGGCTCATTCCTCGGATTTCGGGCTCGATTAAAAGGTCGCACACCCCTTTTTCGTTTTCAAGCCTAAGCTTGGTCTGGTTTGCGTCCATTATATCGAAAACGCGCAAAACCATACCCAAAATGTTATTTACGTCGTCAATGGTTTCGGTTGTGTTCTTTAAAACGTCCACCGCCACCACCACGTCGGCGCCCATATCTTTTACCGTTTTAACGGGCAATCTGCATATGCACCCGCCGTCAACGAACATTTTTCCGCCTATCTGCACGGGACGGAAAACCGTGGGAATACAGCTTGAAGCTTGAATTGCCTTTGCGGCGTTCCCCTTTGAAAATACGTGCAATTCGCCCGAATACAGCTCGGTTGCAACGCATCTGAACGGCAAGGGCATATCTTCTAAATATTGCACGCGCAAGTGCTTAATCAACAGATTTAGCACCTTTCTGCCGCGCAGAAGGGACATTTTAGTTATAACTGCGGGGGACACGTCCAAAATATCGCGCATTTTCAACGCAAGCACGACTTCCTTCATTTCTGCAACGGACATTCCGCTTGCGTAACAGCCGCCCACGACTGCGCCCATAGAGCAACCCGCAATATAGTCGGGCTTGATGCCTTCTTCTTCCAAAGCCTCTAAAAAGCCTACGTGAGCCACTCCGCGAGAGCCGCCGCTACCAAGCGCAAGCCCCAAAGTTTTACTCATATACTCTCCTTTAAACAAAATCAACCGCATGGATAAGCGGTTTGTGATTTTCGCCCGTAACTTTAAATATATTTAAATCGTAATGAAAAAGAAAATCGGTTACGTTTTTTTGTGCTTCGCCCTAATATTTTTCGCCGCGGCGATAATAATCCACCCCGAGCGCTACGTTACGAGCTGCTTTCAAGGCTTTGCCATGTGGGCGGAATGTGTTCTTCCCGCACTGTTCCCGTTTATGTGCATAACCTTGATTTTCGTTAAGACGGGACTTGCCGAGAAGGCGTCCCTACCCCTAAAACGCGTAACGGGGAAGCTCAAATTTCCACCCGCCGCCGCGGCTTGCTTTCTTTTAAGCGTCTGCTCGGGCTATCCCGCGGGCAGTAAAGTCGTTAGTGAGTTCTACGAAGGCGGTGCGTTCTCCAAAAAAGAAAGCGGCAAAGTCGCCTATCTTTGCTCCACGTCCGGTCCGCTGTTTATTATAGGCAGCGTAGGTTTTAAGATGTTCGGGGACAAACTTACGGGTGTAAAAATCTTAATTGCCCACGTGTTTGCAGTAACCGTCGTATCCTTAATTATTGCCCTCGTTTCAAAAAAAAGTACTTCCACCGAATTGAAACGCGCGTTGCCAAAAAGCAACGTCTTATACGACGCCTTTTACGGCGCGGTAATAGCCGTAACGGTTGCGGGCGGGTTCATTGCGTTCTTTTACGTCGTAGCAAATTTCTGCGCCGACTTTCACCTATTCTACCCGCTTGAAAAATTCTTCAATTTGTTCCTTGACGAACAAACTTCTTCCGCGCTGTGCCTCGGGCTCGTTGAAGCAACCACGGGCTGCCGCGCGCTGTCAGCCGTCGGCGGAAAACTGCAAGTTGCCCTTGCGGGTTTTTTGATAACCTTCGGCGGGCTGTCCATTCTTTTGCAACAGCTAAGCTACCTTTTGGGTGCGGGGGTAAAGCCGTTTAAGTTTATAGGCGTCAAACTGTTGCAAGCCGTAGTATGCTTTCTTTTACTGCTAATAATTGCGTAAAACTGCGGTTAACCCCCACATATGCTTGAAATAACGCGTTTAGTACGCGCCCAAAAGCTTGAAAGATTTAGCCGATTTTTTAACGCCGTCTAAAACTTTTCTAACCGCACCGTCGGCGTAGTTCCCTTCAACCTCTATGAAAAATCTGTACTCTCCCGCTCTGTCTTTTATGGGGCGGGACTGTATTTTAGTCATGTTAAGCCCACCCGCGCGCATCGGCTCTAAAATATCCAAAAGCGCACCAGAAGCGTGCAAGCAAGTTACCGAAAAATAAATCTTTGAGGACTGCACTTTATCGCTAACGCTTCCGCGCTTTATTAAAAGAAAGTGAGTAAAGTTACTTTTGCCGTCCGAAATATTTTCTTCGGAAAGAACTATGCCCTCCCTTTTTACGTGCGCGCCGACGATAGCCGCGTCCGACAAAGTTTTAACCATATCAAGGCTTGCCGCCGTGGACGAAGTAGCTATAAGCTGTGCCGAGGGGAAGCTTTTCGCAAGGTACTCGCCGCACTGCGCCAAAGGCTGTTCATGCGAATAAATGCGCGAAATACCGCTATATGCAGCCCCTTTTAATGTGGCGATACGGTGGTCGAGCGGCAACGCAGTTTCCTCAACCGCAACCACGCTTTCCGCCGCTTGTAAAAGGTCGATATTTTGAAGCACACCGCCGTTTAAGGTGTTCTCTATGGGGATAACCGCTACATTACACTCGCCCGTTTCAACGGCGTTTATTACGGCGCGGAAATTCCCGTATGCAATCAGTTCGTCAGCGGGGCGCATCTTAGTTGCGGCAAGGTGGCTATAACTGCCGCAAGGCCCCAAATAGGCGCATTTCATAATTTACGCTTTCTCCGCTATGTCTAAAATAAGCCTTTCCGTATCGTTCCAGCCGAGGCAAGCGTCGGTAATCGACTTACCGTAAACTATATCCTCTTTCTGGTTTCCTTCCTCCAAAAAGCTTTCAATCATAAAACCTTTAACGATTTTCTTGAAGTCGTTATCGTAATTTCTGTTCTGCATAACTTCTTCACAAATTCTTATCTGCTGCTTGAACTTCTTACCGCTGTTAGAGTGATTTGCGTCGATAATTATCGCGGGGTTCTTTATGCCGGATTTTGCATAGCCGTCCGCAACCTGCATAACCGTTTCATAGTGGAAGTTAGGGATATCGTTACCGTAGCCGTCAACCGCGCCGCGAAGTATAGCGTGCGCCAACGGGTTGCCGTCCGTCTTTACTTGCCAGCCGTTAAGCTTAAACGTCTGACCGCTCTGCGCCGCGTAAATGGAGTTTAAAAGCACCAATACGGAGCCGCTCATCGGGTTCTTTACGCCAACGCTGACGTCAATTCCGCTCGCAACGAGGCGGTGCATTTGGTTTTCGCTACTTCTTGCACCAACGGCGATGTACGAAAGCAAATCTTCCACGTAGTAAATGTTTTCGGGATACAGCATCTCGTCGGCAGCGGTAAGCCCGCTCGATTCAATCGCCTTTATGTTCAAATCCCTTATGGCGTAGATGCCCTTTAAAATGTCCTCCGACTTGGTAGGGTCGGGCTGAGAGAACATACCTTTATACCCCACGCCCTTCGAGCGCGGCTTATTGGTGTAAATTCTGGGCACGAGAACGAGCTTGTCCTTAACCTTTTCGTTAAGCTTGCCAAGCCTTTCAACGTAATCCAAAACGGGCTTCGCTTCGTGTGCGGAGCAAGGCCCCACTATCATCAAAAGCTTATTGCTTTTGCCGCTTATAACGTCGGCAACGAGCTTATCCCTTTCTTCCTTAATCTTTTTAAGGCTTGAGGGCAAGGGGGTCTTATTGACTATTTCCTCTGCGGAAGGTATTTCTATCTGCTTTTCAAACATTTTTACTCTCCAAAATCTTTTGTAATTTTTCCTTTATCTTTTCGGGGATATATTCCGAATAATCCTTTTTAAATTTGATTGAATTTTTAACGAGCGAAGAACTTATATGCAAATCTTGCTGTTCTGCGGGCAAATACACCGTTACGATATCTTTTTTAAGTTTTTTGTTTGCAAAGAAGTTTGCGTTCTCGTACTCGAAATCAACGGTATTTCTTATTCCGCGAACGTAGAACGGGGTATTTTCTTCTTCTAAAAGGTCTACCACTACGCCGCTAAACGTGCGTATTTTTACCCTTTTTTCGCCCGAAAACAGCGTTTTTAACAGCAAAACCCGCTCGTCCTCACTGAAATACGGCGTTTTGTCCGGATTAATCATCACCGCAACAACCACTTCGTCAAACAGTTTTTGGCAGCCTTCAACCACCTTTTCGTGCCCCGTAGTCGGCGGGTCGAACGTCCCCGCAAACACGCACTTTTTCTTTTCCACGTCTAAGCCTCCTTTTCAAAAAAGGTTAAATAAGTTTTTCCGTATTTTCTTTCGTCAATCTTTTTAAGACCCGCTATTTCGCCTTCGAAGCTTCTGTCGCGCTCGAATACGACCAAACCGCCCGCTTTTAAAAGGTTTCCAGCGCCGATAAGTTTAAGCGCGTCAACGCCGATTTCAAGACGGTAAGGCGGGTCGATAAATATCAAATCATACTTGTCCGCCCTTGATAAGCACACGAAATAGTCGTAATTAGTTATTTTAAACTGTTGCGGATTTTTTAAACGGGCAAGGTTCTTCTTTAAAATTTCAAGGCTTGCGGTAGAAATATCGTTAAAGTGCACGCACTCCGCACCCCTTGATAGGCACTCTATACCCAAATTGCCGCTACCGCAAAACAAATCCAGCACGGTTGCGCCCACAACTTGTCCGTATAAAACGTTAAAAAGGCTTTCCTTTACTCTGTCCGCCGTGGGTCTTACGTCGTTACCGTCGAAATCGGCAAGTTTCAAGCCCCTATATTTACCGCTTATAATTCTCATTTTTTCTTATTGCCCTTAACTTCTTCAACGGCGGCAAGCTGGTCTTGCTTTTTCTTTTCGACTTTTCCGCTCCAAATATACGCGCCGAGATGAACGCCCGCATAAGGAATTATCCATATCAGATTCAGCCACTGCGAAAGCCCCGCAAGCTTAAAGGGAAAATACGCCCAGCCGAATGCGTACATAAGCGCAAATTGGCATACGTCGTTATGATACGCGCCCTCTATAATCTGAAAGATTATAAACGGTACACAGCTTATTAAAGGAATCAGTACACCCTTTACCAAAGAGTACTCGCCGATATACAGCCGCGAGCCGTCGTCAGTTGCGCCCACTTTGCGTTTGTTGCCGTTTTGCACCGTCTTTTTATAAGCCGTCGTGCCGTTCTGCTTGCCAAAAATTACCGTTGCGGCAATAATCAGCACTTCGCCGACCAACAGAACCACTATTTTAAGCGCAATATCGTCCTCGTTACCGTACGCCGCGTAACTGATGACGGTTGAGCTTAATATAAGCGAAAGCATAAGCGGAAAAGCTGCGCCTACGAGTAGGTCTTTAAGCTCTAAAAGAAACTTCTTCCCAAAATCTTTTGAAGCAATTTTTTCTCTGTTTTCCAAATCCGTAAACCCCTTTTCGGTTAAAAACTCGCCAAAGGCTCGTCCAAACCGTCTTGAAAAAATTATCTTACCGTAAATACACCCTTTCGGAACGCTTGGTAACCGAAGTTAGCACCTCGTAAGAGATAGTCCCCGCAAGCCTTGCATATGCGTCCGCGTCGGCTAAAACGCACTTCAAATCCTCGCCGCCGATTGATATAAAAGCGTCCATGCACAACGTCTTTTCACCAAGCGGAACGCCCCTGAAAAAACCGTCCGCATAACCCAAGCGGTAAACGCTTAATTTGCCGTAATTTTTATCTGCAATATTGTAGCCTATGCCACCGCCGATGAATTGCGTCTGTTGGGTTCTTCTTGCATAAACTTTAAGCGCGGGCGTAAAGCCCTTTGCGTAAAATCCGCTAGGCGCATAGCCGTACAAAAGTATGCCCGCACGCGCCCCTTCCTTAAGGTATTCACCGCCCCGCAAAACGCCTCCGCTTGCCGATAGGTGCCCGAATATGTTGGAGTTTCGCGCTTTTACAAGCTTTTCAGCACGGTCGAAAAGCGCAAGCTGTTTTCTGCTTTCAGCCGAATTTTCGGGGGCGTATAAATGCGAATACACGCTAACTATATTATCGGCTTTCACCGCGTCTAAAACCTTAGGAAGTTCTGAAAAATTGCAGCCCGAACGGTTCATTCCCGTATTCACTTTTATATGGCACAAATTATCGCCGCAAAGCGCCGCCGTATGAACCGAATTGACGGTCAGTTCAAGAGCATAAAAAGCAGCCCTTAATGCGTCGCCTTTATCCAGCGGCGGAGTGAATACCAAAACGGGTTTGGATACCCCCGCAACCCTAAGCGCAATACCTTCGTCAATTATTGCAACGCAAAAGCCGTCAACTACGTCCTCGATGGCGCGAGCAACTTCCTCCGCACCGTGCCCGTAAGCGTCCGCCTTTACGACCGCATAAAAAAATCTGTTACCCAAAATTTTACGCAAATTCAAAGCGTTTTGTCTAATTGCCCTAAGGTCTATTACTGAAACGGTTTTCTGCATACGAACATTGTATGCTTAAAAACCGAAAAGTGTATAAAGACATTTTAACACATACTACTTCTTATTGCAAGCAAAAAAAATCCGCCTTTAAGGCGGTATTTTTTAATCTTCTTGCTTATTCGGGGCATAAGTTTGCTTCAGCTTATTTCTGCCCCTTCTTATGTGCGGAAGAACTTGCCACGCAAGCACCGCCGCCAAAAGACACAGCGCCAAATCCTTAGGCATATACAAAAGGTTGAATTCAACGACGTACTTCCAAAGGTCGGGCGAATGAAGATAGAATTGCCACACAAGCGCAAAATAGGGCACCCCTACGGCGTAATTAACTATAAACGCCGCTACTGCCGCGACCATATACCGCCAGAACGGCAATCCGTCTTTGCGTACCAAAAGCCCCGCAACCAGCGCACTTAAAATAAAGCCGAGAACGTATCCGAAGGTCGGTTTTAAAACGTAGGCAATTCCGCCGCCGAGCCCCGTAAAAACGGGTATGCCTATAAGCCCGGCAACGCAGTAAACCGCCATGCTTATCGCCCCTTTCTTCCAGCCGAGAAGCAAGCCGGCAAGCACGCTTAAAACCGTTTGAAAGGTAAGCGGCACGGGGAAGAAAGGGATACTTATATTTGCCCCCGCCGTCATCAGCGCAACGAAAAGCGCACACTCGGCAATATCCGCCGCAATAAGCTTTGCACTTATTTTTTTGGTCTTTTCCATACTCAAACCGAAATATTGTCAACCCGCTTTTTTCGGGTTGACAATACAACTTAATTATTCTTTATTTTCCGTTTGAGAGGTTTCCGCCTCTACTTCGGGTTGGCCTTGAGGCGCGCTATCTGAAGGGGCTTTGCCCGCCGCTTTTTTCTTCTTTAAAGAGAGATACCCCCCAACATATGCTGCAACTAACGCAACTACGACCGCAACTATTATACTTAATAACAATATTTTTACAAGCGACATTCCGCCTTGTTCAACGATAATATTAGGTTGAACGAACGCCACGGACGTAGCCTTTTCGTAAACCGCCTTACTCGTGTTTTTAAATGTTTCGGTAAGCTTTTTAACGGTTTCGGCTTCGTATTGCTTTACGTCCGTTTCAACGCCGAGATAAGCCGTAACTTCTTGAGCATAAGAAATCAAAGTTCTACCATCAACGACAAAAGTATTACCGTACGTCGCAATAAGCGAGCCGTATTCTTGCGTCAAAAATTCCAACTGCTGCTTTAACATATTATTGTCATAAGAATCGAAGCCTTCGAGTAAGTCATAATTTATTTCCATAGATTTGAGATACTCGGCGGGATATTCGGCAACAGAAGTTAAAAATTCTTTTGCTTCATTAGCATTGCCGAAATACTTCATTTTTGCACTTACTTTATAAACCGTTTCCTTGTAAACGTTGGTGCCGTCCGCAGATAAAGGAGTAACCGTTACGTTACGCGTGATACTTATATCACCGTTTTTAACCATTTTGTCCACGTTAACGTTTGAAAAATTGCCCTTTTCCTTTATCTCGTTAAGCGTTTTCACGGAAGTCATTTCAGAATAATAAAACAGTTTTCCGTCGGGATAGCTGTAAAAAGCACCGTTATCGCTCCCAGGCAAATTCAAGCTGAACTCAGTTTCATAAGTCTTTATGCTGGGATTGTACACGTAATTAATCAAAACCGCGCACGCAAGCGCCACCAAAACCGCAACTATAAGTGCAAGCCACTTTTTCAGCCAAATGGTCTTGCAAATGTCTTTCAGCGTCATACCTTTGTTCTCGTCTTCCATAATTTTCTCCTCATTTCATATTAATCGTTAATCGCCCGTACGCGCGCTACTTCTCGTAAACGCTCGGTTTTAAAATTCCTATGTACGGAATGTGCCTATACTGCTCGTCATAGTCAAGTCCGTATCCCACTACGAACTCGTTTTCGATATCAAAGCAGTTATAATCGGGCTCGATATCGTACTCGCGCCGTTCAGCCTTGTTCAAGAGGGTAACTATTTTAACGGACGCCGCGCCGCGCTCCAACAAAAGCGCTTTTAAATTCGCAAGCGTAAATCCGCTGTCGATAATGTCCTCCACGATTATCACGTCTCTTGCGGCAACGTCCCTATCCAAATCCTTTTTAATGTTAAGCTTACCGGAAGAAACCGTACCCGAGCCGTAGCTTGATACAACCATAAAATCAAGTTCTATTGGCATCGTAAGAAACCGTATAAAATCCGCATAGAAAATTATACTGCCCTTTAAAATTCCTACGACGAGAGGGCGCTTCCCCGCGTATTCTTCGTCAACGGCAAGGGCGACTTCCTTCACGCGCTGTTTAAGCTGCTCCTCAGTGAGCATAACGCGCTCGAAATCGGGATGCTTATTCATAACTTTCTCCTAAGTCGTGTTAATTTAACTTAAAAATTTCCGCCGTTCCAACCCCAGTCCGATATGCCTTGATAGGTAACGTAAACGGAAGAAGGCTGAATATTCAGTTTGTCTTTTAAAACGTTGCAAATTGCCGCCGTCATACGCTCACAATCGCTTGAAGAAGGGTTTCCGAACAGTTTGACCCCCACATATGCCGCGTTTTCCAGCTTTTTGCCCGCAAAATACAAATCGTAATTATCGGCAATTCCGACCATCAAATAGCTTTCGGGCTTGTGCATAATCGCAATATTTTTGCCGAGTTCAGTCTTTAAAATTTCCTTCTTTTCATCGGTAAGTTTCGCTGAAATTTTGCAATCGATAAAAGGCATAATTAACTCCTAAAATTTTTCACTGATAATAAATCCCACTTTGCGGGTTTTATCCTTAATTTGAATCTTATCGGATATTTCAACCCCGCAAACGGCAAGAATTTCATTGCCGTTTGCAATTAACGGGATTGTTTTTCTTAATCTTACGGGGATTTTTCTATCCGTGAAGAAGTCACCCAAGCTTTTCGTTCCGCCGCCGAATTTTGTAAACTTGTCCCCGCTTTCAATAAAGCGAACGACTGCGGTTTGAGGTATAGCTGCAAGGTCGAACTTCAATATTTTTTTATCAGAAAAAGCAGTAAAATCACTGCAATTTTCCGTTATTTTAAGCAATTGCCCCCCATATATGCTTGATTTACCGCACATATAGTCAAAAAAAGGTACTTCACAGTCTGCCCCTTCAGAAACGGTTTTCATTATAGAAATACCGCGGGCTTCCTTGTAAGCAGTCAGCCCCAAAAACTCGAACTTTTTTCCGTTTTCGGCAAACTGTAATTTATACAAAACTTCAACTTGCGTAGAAGTGTAATCCTTCCTTTTGAAAAAATCTTTAATAACCGCAACCGCCGCACGAGAAAACAACGGTTTTTCGCAACTTTTGATAATTGCAGTATCGCCGTCAAACTTCAACAGACCGCGTCTTTCAACTTCGGCGCTGATAAACGCCTCGTCCTCTGCCGCAAGCCGTGAAAATCTGTAAATGGCTTTTGCCGCGTCGGGAACGGCTTTTTCAAGCGCGGGAAGTACGTTATTTCGAATATAGTTGCGGGTGTATGCGTCCGTGAAGTTAGTTTCGTCGTCAACGTATGGCACGGCGTTTTCTGCAACGTAAGCGTTAATTTCTGCCCTCGTGCAAGCGATAAGCGGGTGAATTAAATTCAGCTTGTCCCCTTCACTGCTCGTAACAACGGCGTCGGTTATTCCCGTAGCGCCCGCAAGCGCGCTGCCGCGTGCAAGGTTAAAAAGCACGGTTTCCGCATTGTCGTCCAAGTGGTGAGCGGTTGCAATAAAGTCTGCGCCTTTTGCCGCTTTGAAATAACAGCTTCTGCGCCAATCGCGCGCCTCCGCCTCTGTTTTAAGCGCGAGCTCGTCGGCTTTGAAGCAAAGCAAATCAATGCCGTTCTCGCCGCACCAATTTTTAACGAACTCGCTGTCGCTTGCAGAGCTTACGCGCATTTCGTGGTCGCAATTCAAAGCGGAAAGGGTAATCCCGTACTCCTCTTTGTGCGCGTTCATAAAGTGCAGAAGCGCCATCGAATCTCTGCCGCCGGACACGGCAACGCAAATTTTCTTGCCCCTATATGCGGCGAGTTCAAGTTTCATAAAAGTTATTATAGCATATTTGTATATAAGTTGCAAGTTACAAAGTAAATTTTAATAAAAATTTTATTAGCGCCGAAAAACAGTTGACAAATTTTTGATTTTTTAATATTATGATATAGCTTTGTTGAAAAGCGCATATCGCGGGGTAGAGCAGCCAGGTAGCTCGTCGGGCTCATAACCCGGAGGTCGCGAGGTTCGAATCCCGCCCCCGCAACCACTTCTTCCCTTATTTAGGGAATATGGCGACGTAGCTTAGTTGGTCTATAGCGGCCGGTTCATACCCGGCAGGTCGGCGGTTCGAATCCACCCGTCGCTACCAAAATAATTAACGCATACGCGTTTTACATATAAGGCTTTAAGCCTAAAATAAGGCCCGTTGGTCAAGCGGTTAAGACATCACCCTTTCACGGTGGTAACATGGGTTCGATTCCCGTACGGGTCACCACGAAAAAGACACAGTTAACGCTGTGTCTTTTTTCGTGTTACCGTACTCTGAACCGAGCCCATCGTTCGCGCGAGCGAAGCGAAGTTCTGCCGAAAGCTTCCGCTTGCGGAAAGCGGCAGATTCCCATGCATCACTCCTCCACATTTTTTAAACACCCGTCATATCATCCAATAATATTTTTTGTAATATGTTGCTTTTAAAATATAAAAGTACTATAATTGAAACAAATAAAAAAGGAAATTAAGCATATGAAAAAACTGTTTACATCTATATTAGTTTGCATATTGTCCGTTTTAGCGCTATCTTTGATGGCTTGTAATGACAATAAAAACGGAACATATTTCCCTAGTAGCGATGAAATGAAAACAAACCTTGAGAGCGGCGGTTATACTGTGACGGTTACAACCGATTTAGGAAATAAAAACGGCACGTACCTTTCTGCAACAAAAGATAGTGAATACATTTATTTTTATTGGCTTGATAACATTGAGGATTGCGATTATTTTTATAATCTTTTAGAAGAAAATCACACAAATTATAATTCTTTAGTTAAAATAGAAAATGACGATAAATTCGGGAATTTAGTATATTGCGGAACTACAAATGCCGTGAACATCGCGGGAATTAAAGTGGTAAAGGTTAAGGTTTAAATCTGATTTAAACACATATCTTTATTAAAATGTTATTTGCGATATTAAAAGTTTGTAGATAGATTAGATTTAAAAGATTATGAAAGATAAAAAAGATTTTACATTTGGAAAATTTATAAAAAAATTGTGGTGGGTTCTATTAATTCTTACAATTATTCCACTATCCGCATTAGCTACTTTTATTGGTTTAATGGCAAATGGTATTTGTAATATTTCAGATTTAGGTTCAATGCTTGGAGGGCTTCTTGCATACATAGGAACTATTTTGTTAGGTTTAGTTTCTGTATGGCAAGTCGAGCGCCAACGTAAAGAAAATCAAGAGGCAATTTTACAGCAGAATTTTGAACAAAGTAAGGGCGTATTACAAATTTATATTGAAGTCATTAATAATTCTGTAGTACTGGTTGTTAAAAATATGGGACAAGCAGAAATCCGTAAAGGCAGTATTGAATTTAATGAAGAATGGTTAAAGCAAATAGATACTTTTGGGGATATAGCAATTTCATTTAAAAAAAGCCTTTTAAAGAGCCTTTCTAATGAAATTTACTTAGCTTCAAATCAAGATGTGAGATTTCTAATATATTACATAGGTTTAGACAGAAATTATTATAATTTTTTACTTAATAATAATTGTGCCGTAAAAATCAGTTATGTAACATTAGAGAGAACGATTGAACAGTGTTTAGAAATTGATTTTCATTCTGTATTATCAAGTTACTACGGATTAAATATTGAAGAAGAAAAGATTAGTGAAATAGAGAAAATATCCAAAAACCAAATAAAAGAAATTAAAAATATAAGTGATGAAATTAAAAAACTGAATTCAAATATTATTTCAGTAAATAATCAATTAAAAGATATTGGCAAAAAAATGCAGTAGGTCTATTATCCGAATAAAACTGAATATGGGTCACCACGAAAAAGACACAGTTAAAGCTGTGTCTTTTTTTCGTGGTCCCGCATTTAGGAATCGCCCCTACCTCCGTTCGTTGAGTGTAGCAAATCTTTGCGTTTTAAATTAATTCTTGTTATAATACCTACGAGAAAAACAAAAAATTTGAGGGATTTATGTTTGAGAAATATATTGATTATGGATTACACGATACTTCGGTAAACGATATTACTATTGAAGAAAACGGCTTAGCCTTTATTTTTGACGAGGGCGTATATATTTTAAATGATGCCGGCAAAGAGGCTACCTTATCAAAGCCGTGCAGAATGAAGATTAATATTGAAGATTTTTACGGAGATAAGCTTTTTGAACATTGTTCTTTTTACAAATGCCATAAAAAACGTTTTTCCGAAGTTGATTTCTCGGAAGTCAAAAAGCTATTGTTAAAAAGCCGTTTTGACATTGATTTGGATTTTTATTCGCCATTTGCACGAGCAATCGCACTCAAAGGCTATATTGGGAAATATATGATAGAAATAAGGATAACCGAAATTCTGTCTATAGAGTTTCAAACGTAAGTCCTTTTAACGCGGTGGCAATTGACATATTATTTAACGCGGTGATACAATACTTATAATTTTTTAACACAAAGGAGAAAGAATATGAACAATATAGAATTAGACGAAATCAACAGACTGCCGACAAAATACCGCCCCATGGGTGCATGGTCCTACTTCGGGTATCAGATTTTATTCTCGATTCCGCTCATCGGATTTATTGCTTTGTTGGTATGCGCTTTCAGCGACACGAATATCAATAGGCGCAGCTTTGCAAGAAGTTACTTCTGCGTTTTGATTATCGCTATCATAATAGCGGTTATTCTTGTGGTTGCGTTGGGCGGATGTGCTGCTATTGCCGGCGTGTTTAATTAAGAACAAGATTAAAGCAAAAAAGACACGGTTACGCTGTGTCTTTTTTCGTGTTCAGTACACCGCCACTCGTTCGCGGGAATACGACGGCATCTATATTTGGAATTGACATAAAAGCCAAATAATGATATAATACGTTTTATAATAATGAGGAGGGCATTTGCAATGAAGTTAAGAAATAAGTTACTTATTCTTTTTGCTGTATGCGCTTTCTTTTGTCTTCTTGTCTTATCCGTTGTTTTCATAGCGCAATCAAACAAAACCGAAGTTGAATTCGGAGATTGGCAAACCGTAACCGCACCGACTTGCGAGGAAACGGGCGTAGAAATGCGAGTAGCGCTGAAAGACCCTTCAATAAAAGAATACCGCACTATACCCGCCACGGGGCACGACTGGAACGAGTGGGAAACCACAACGGAGCCAACTTGCCTTGTTAACGGCGTAAAAAACCGTAGTTGCAATAACTGTGAAAATTTGGATATAGGTTCAATACCCGCATTAGGACATAACTGGGGCGCATGGGAAACTGTTTTGGAAGCCGATTGCGAAAACAGCGGCACGAAAACAAGAGTATGCCTACGCGACGAAAACCATACCGATATGCAACCTATCCCCAGTCTTGGGCACGATTACGGCGATTGGGTGGTAACTATTGCACCCACTTGCACGACAGGCGGCACGGAAACCAGATACTGCCGCAACGAAAATAAACATATCGAGGAGCGCGCGGTAGACCCTTACGGGCACAAATGGAGCCCGTTTGTAACAATAACCCCCGCCACTTGCACGGAGGAAGGTGAAGGCGCTTACGTATGCAGTAACGACGCGTCGCATAAGATTACTTCAACTATTAATGCACGCGGACACTCATTCGGAGATTGGGTGGCTTCAGTGCCCGCAACCGAAAACGAGGACGGCGTAGATATTCGAGTTTGCAGACACGACTCATCTCACACCGAAACCCGCGTTGCCCCCGCAATAGGTAGCGACGGTTTAAAATATACTTTAAACTCTGCCGGCACGGAATACAGTGTAAAATACGATTACCCCCGTCCTTCCGGCACCGTTTATATCCCCGCCGTACATAACGGCTTACCGGTTACGGCTTTGGGCAGCAGCGCTTTCCAGAGCTGTAAAGATATAGAGAGTATCGTATTCCTCGGCAACAATCTTCAAACGATATGGTCAAACGCTTTTGCATACTGCGAAAAATTAGAGAGCATTGAATTACCGGAAGGCGTAACGACAATTTGCGCCCATCCCTTTACCAGATGTGAAAATCTGAAAAGCGTTTCCTTCCCTTCAACGGTAACTTATATGGGAATGAATTACGGAGACCACGGTTCTTTTATCGGGGTTTTCCGCGAATGCCCTAAGCTTGAAACCATTACGGTTGCGGAAGACAACGCAGTCTACAAGGTTGAAAGCGGCTGCCTGATTGAAAAAGAATCAAACGCTTTGATTACCGGCACTAAAAACGCGGTTATCCCTAACTACGTAACGGAAATTAAACGCGCGGCATTTATCGGCTCCGGAATAGAAAGCATTCATATTCCGGCAAGCATTGCAAACATAGAAGATTCCGCATTTAACGGTTGCTTACAATTAAAAGAAATTATCTTCGAAAACGGCGAACTTGAAACTTTGGGCTATTCTCATTATTCAATGTTCAGCGGCTGCGTCAGCCTTGAAAAAATCGAATTGCCCGAGAACATAACCGGAATTTACGGCTCTGCTTTCAGCGGTTGCACTTCTCTTAAAGAGGTGGTCTTCGGCAGTAATCTGCAAATAATAGATGCATATGCTTTCAGAAATTGCAACGCCATTGAGATTTGCGAAATCCCGGCAAGCGTTACGCAGATATACGCCACATCGTTTATGGGGGCGGCAGTTTCCGCAATTACGATTGACGAAGGAAATACTACTTACAAAAAAGACGGCAATTGTATAATAGAAATAGCGACAAACACCATCGTTGCGGGCGCAGACAACTCTGTTATTCCCGATTACGTTACGGAAATCGGTTCCTACGCGTTCCATGGACGGGATATTAAAAGCATAGTAATACCGAGCAACGTGCAAGCTATCGGGGATTATGCATTTGCAGAGTGTGCTTCCCTTCAAAGCGTTTCGTTCAATATGGGAAGCAAGCTCGAAGTTATAGGAAAATTTGCATTCACTAAATGTACAAGTTTAAACTCCATTATGCTGCCCGAAAAGCTTAGTGAAATTTCTTCAAATGCATTTTCCTATTGCACGATACTGTCTTCGGTTACTTTCGGTTACAGCGACGGAATGCTCGTTTACGGAGCGTCAAGTCTTGAAAGTATCGGGGGCGCCGCATTTGCGTACACGGCTTTAAAGTCATTTAAAATCCCCAAAACCGTAACGAGTATCGGACAAAATGCGTTTTGGCGTTGCGAGAACCTTACTTCATTAACGGTTGAAAAAGAAAATACAGTCTATAAAATGGTTACGGGGTGTCTAGTTGAAATCGCAACAAGAACGGTTGTGTTTGCGCTTGACGGAGCAACGCTTCCCGAAGAAACGGAAATTATCGGTACAGATGCTTTCGCCAATTGTACGAATGCCACGATAGTAATTCCCGCGGGTGTTGAAGTTAAACAGTATGCATTTGAATACTGGACGGCTGAACAGACGATTATCGTAAAAGGCTTTGCTTCCGAGGAGGAAGCCGACGCCGCATGGGGCAGTAATTGGCGCTATAACTGTAAAGCGGTAATTGTTTACGAAGGTTAAAATCACAAAAAGACACAGTTAAAGCTGTGTCTTTTTTCGTGTTCCACCTCTACCACCGCCGCGATTTTTAGTTGACTTTGGCGTAGCATTCGGATACAATGATAAAAAATAAATTTAGCAAGTGCTACCGAGTACTTGCGGATGCAACAGCATTTTACTTATATCGTTAGGTCTTAGAAGATATAAGCGAAGTGCTATTTTTTTTGAGGCGTCATGAAAAAGTTTCTAAAAAGCATTACACTCGCCGAATGGTTGATTTGGGGCTTAAGCGTAATTTCGATAATAGTCTTTTTCTTCGTTTTTAAAAACACGCAATATCTGTATCTTGCCGGCTCTTTAATCGGCGCAACCGCTTTGATATTCGTTTCTAAGGGCAACCCTATCGGACAGTTTTTAACGATAGTATTCAGTGTGTTTTACGGCATAATTTCCTACTCGTTCAGTTACTACGGCGAAATGATAACGTATTTGGCAATGACCGCGCCTATTGCTATTTGGGCTTTAATATCGTGGCTACGCAACCCCTATAAAGGAAACAAAAGCGAGGTCAAGGTTAATACCGTTTCCCGCAAAGAATGGTGCATATTCTTAGCCGCGGCGGTTGCCGTAACGGTTGCGTTTTACTTCATACTACAAGCACTTAATACCGCGAACTTAATCGTCAGTACCGTTTCGGTTTTAACCTCGTTTATGGCGGCTTACTTGACGGCGCGAAGAAGTCGGTTTTACGCAATATTTTACAGCTTAAACGACGTGGTGTTGATTGTTATGTGGAGTATGGCAAGCTACGAAAATATCACCTACTTACCTATGGTAATTTGTTTTATTGCGTTTTTCGTGATGGATATTTACGGTTTTATAAATTGGAGTATTATGAACAAAAAACAAACTGCGGGGGGAAACGATGTTTCGGAAAATGAGAAGATTTAAGCAAGAATTGCAGCAAGACGAAATCGAACGGATTTTACGGGATAATACTTCGGGCGTTTTGGCTGTTATAGATACTGACGGCTACCCCTATTCCGTACCATTAAGCTACGTTTACTCGAACGGTAAAATTTATTTTCACAGCGCCAAATCGGGGCACAAAATCGACGCAATAAAAAACTGCAAAAAAGCGACGTTTTGCATTATAGATAAAGACGACGTACAGCCCGAAAAATATACTACTTTTTATAAAAGCGTTATTGCTTTCGGCAACGTCGAAATCGTTGAAGATAGCGCGGAAACATTGTACGCCATTAAAGAATTAGGCGAAAAATATTACCCTAATCACGATAAAGAACTGCAAGCGGAAATAGAAAAATTCAAATCTGCATTTTTAATTATAAGATTAGATATAGAGCACGTAACGGGCAAGCAAGCAATTGAATTGGTTTAACTGCACTTTGTACAAATTTTTGTACACTATTCCTTCACTTTTTATTCAAGCACATGTTACGTTGTACACAATTACTCGGCTTACAAATGTGACTCAAAGTCCGTTGCTATAAAAGTCACATAATAGTATAATTTATTTCAATACGAGGTGTTTTAATGGATATTAAACAAGCTGTTGGAAAGCGAGTAAAAGAGCTACGTAATAAAATTGGTATAAGTCAAGAGGAATTAGCGGATAACGCACAACTTGATAGAACTTATATTACAAGCGTTGAGTGTGGCAAACGTAACATTTCTATCATCAATATAGAAAAATTAGCTAACGCTTTAAATGTTACACTTGCCGAATTTTTTACATTTTAGGTGGAATTATTAATGAGTACTACTTTTGAAATATTTAAAAAAAGATTTTTAGAAATAGAGCAAATGGGTTGGATTTCAAGTCATAGAGCTGGCAATGACGGCGGCGTAGGTAACACGTTAGAAGATTTGTTAGATATAGCAGAAAATAATTATCAGTTGCCAGATATGGGTGAATGGGAAATAAAAAGTCATCGTTCTGCTTCAAGTTCGCTTTTAACATTATTCCATACCGAACCAGAGCCGAGAAGTGCAAAAATAGTCCCCTCTATTTTGTTACCTCAATATGGTTGGCAACATCAAGAAGCTGGTCTGAAATATCCTAACTCAGAAAGAAGTTTTCGTGCAACTTTACATTTTACTGAATATAGTGATAGAGGTTTTAAAGTATCTCTCGATTACAGTAAAAAACAATTATATATTGACTTTAATTATAAAAAAATCAGCGAACGGCATAATGCTTGGAAAGAAGCATTAGAAAAGGGCGTTGGCCTTAATAATTTTGCCATACGCCCTTATTGGAGTTTTGATAATATTCAAAGAATTTTAGAAACAAAGATTGCAAATCTGCTTTATGTGAATGTTGATAGAAAAACAATAGACGGCATTGAGTATTTTAAATATCAAAATTTTGAGGCCTATATGCAACCTACATTAGAACGTTTTTTAAAATTAGTCGAAGATGGCTCAATTTATGTAGATTTTGACGCTCGTACAAAGCATAATCACGGCACTAAAATTAGAATAAAGCCGTCAAGAAAAATCGATTTATATGACATACATATTGAGGTTTAATCTTTTACAAAATTCAAAATATATTCAAAAGTTGTTCCCATCGTTATATAATTAGTCGGCCAACCAAAAATGCCAATTCTATTGACTATATTACGTCTATCCCAAATAATTGTATTCTTTAAGCAGTATCCCGCTGCTCGCATAGCGTTAATAACATTAATATGTAACGGAACCCTTTTTTTATCTATCCAAGCGTCAGTAATATTTATTAAAACATTAGAATTTTCTGTCAATATGGGTTTTATGTTGGAAAAAACTTCTGTTATTGCCTTTTCAAAAATAGGTGCTTCCAAAATACCAAGGTCTCTTGGGTCTTGACTATATTGCTCTATCTTTCCATATTGCTCATTATGCCTTTCATCACCTCTGCGACTTTTATTTGTACGTTGATGATTTAAAATATTAGCATAAGGCGGTGAAGTAACAACTAATTTTACTGATTTTGGTTCAATATAATTAGATATGTTCCTAGCGTCATCACAAATCGCTATTGCCTTCGCAACTGAATTATCTACTATACGTGATTTCGCTAACTCTATGTATTTTTCATTTAGGTCAAAACCAATAGCGTTACGCTCACAGTCTTGTGCAGCAACTAATGTTGTACCAGAACCGACAAAAGGATCAAGCACAAGCTCGCCTTTATGCGTAAATAGTTCAATAATTTTTTTGGGTAGAGAAATCGGGAATGTGGCAGGATGCAAGTTCTTATCACGTACATCACGTTGCTCATATTTAAATTCCCATACCCCAATTTGACATTTCATCCATTCTCTTGGAGGCAAGCAAGACAACAATTTGCTTGAACAGTCACACGTTTTTGAATGATTTATTTCAATAAAACTGCTCATTGCTATTTCCTTAATGCATTTATAAAACGCGAATAGGCATATTGCACAAATTCACTATTTATTTCGTGGCCAATAAAATTGCGCTTCAATTTCTCACAGACAACCCAAGTTGTGCCAGTACCCATAAACGGGTCATACACAATTCCATTTTTAGGCGAAGCTGCCATAACAATTTGCTCAATCAATTTTTCAGGGAATGAAGCAGTATGGTTGCCGTCCAAAGGCTGTGTATTGATAGACCAAACATCACCTGGGTTCTTCATTTTGCCATTTGCGCCAAGCACCTTCACCGCATTTAAATCAAAGAAATACGATTTGCTTTTTACAAAATGATAAACGTGTTCATATGTATTATTAAATCTGTCAGTTACACTTGCCGGTATTCTATTCGGCTTATGCCATATAATATCGTCGCGTAATATCCAACCGCTTTCTTGCATAGCAATAGCAAATCTTGCAGGAATTAAAAGCAGTTGTTTATTTTGGTATAGCTTTCCATTTTGTTGAATTTTAGGTTGTAAAGGTTTAGTTGTAAAATACTTCTCTTTTCTCTCTTTTTGGTATTCGGTGACATTGCCGTCATCATCTAAATACTTACTCCAAGCACCCGCACCAGAGCCAAAAAACGTGTCACCAATATTGACAAACAAGTTCCCATCTTTTTTTAATTTAGATTTAAATTTATCAAAATAAGAAACAAGCGTAGAAACATATAATTCCGGTGTGGCCTCAGAGCCTAATTCGCCAGACCCATTATAAATTCGTTTTGCCCAATAAGGCGGTGACGTAACAATAAGGTCTAATGATTCATTTTGAATTTCTTCGATAAGTTGCAAACAATCACCACACTTAATGCTGTTTGTTACTTCTATGTCATCTTTTTTATATCTAGAATCTACGGGCTTGTGTGCATCAATAGGAATAAGCCAAACACTACCCCTCTTAATTGCACCTTCAATTTTGCCATCATTACAGTAATTATATATTTGACGTTCCGTTACGTTCCATTGCTCGGCTGTTTCTTTAGCTGTAACATAATCCATAAAAGTACCCCTATTGCGCTTATTGGAAATATTATATTTCTTTTTACAGAAATATGCAAGCAAATAAACTATGCTCGTAGGTTGAGTAAAATTATTCGAATAATCCTAAATAAATCTTACCAAAAAAAAGACGGTCAAATACCGTCTTTTTTTTGTGGCGTTGCGGTTTGCACATATGTGCAGATTTTTGTATTGACTTTTTATATATCGAGGAATATAATAACGTTAGATTAATTTATTAATCTATGGGGGAAATATGGATAAGAAACAGATTTTAAAGCGCTTGGCCGTAGCTTTGGCTTGCTTAGGGTTAAGCTCGTTTACGTTTTTCGGTTGTGCAACGGGTGAAGATACAGACGGCACCGACAGCGCAAACAACACGGTAGATATCGGCAACGGCAACACCGATGACATCACCGGAGGTGACAAGACGGACGACGACACCACCGACGACGATAAACGCGGACCCGGAGGCGGCAACCACGGCAGCACAATCAAAAACCCAGACGAGCCCGATATCAAGGTTTTCGAGGACGATAAAAACGGCGTTCAGCCTACCGTAAAGGATACTTCCATTTGGCTTTCCGCAGACGGCAATGACAACAACGACGGCAGCAAGAACGCGCCCTTGTACTCTTTGGCGAAGGCCGTTGAAAAGGCTTCCGCGGGTACTACCATTTTCTGTATGCCCGGCGTTTATCATTATTCGGAAAGGGTCAATTTGGCTAAGAGCGGCACGGCGGAACAGCCCATAACCATTCAAGCGTATAACTGGGGCAACGTTGAGTTCAATTTCAGCGAGCAAGCTCCCGGCAACAACACCCCTGCCGCTATCGGTGTGTTAATTACGGGCGACTACTGGAAGTTACACGGCTTAACCGTTTGTTACGCGGGCGATAACGGAATCAAAATCGAGGGCTCGTACAACTACCTCGGCAGATGTATTACCCACCACAATTTGGATACGGGTGTTCAGCTCGGTTTCGGGCACGCAACGAGCAACCCCAATGGCGCACTGTGCAGCAATAACCTTATTGAAAACTGCGACTCTTACCTAAACTGCGACCACGATTCGAACTACGGCGCAGACGCGGACGGATTTGCTTGCAAAATGTACGCGGGCATCAACAACGCGTTTATAGGTTGCCGCGCGTGGAGAAACGCAGACGACAACTGGGACCTTTACGAGATGGACTACTCCGTTCTTATTCAAGATTGTTGGGCTTGGGAAGCCGGCAAAAAGGCAGACTTTATTAGCCCCGAGAAAGGCGTTAAGGGCTGGGTACAAGAGAGAATTGAAGCATTTCCTCTTGACATAAACGGAAAAGCAATAAAGTACAGAGGTGACGGGTCTTTTAACGGCAACGGAAACGGCATAAAGCTTGGCGGCAACAGTTCAAACGGTGTTCAGCTAGTTAAAAACTGCGTATCGTTCGGACATAATATTACGAACTCCGTAAAGGGCTTTGACCAGAACCACAATAAGGGCGGAATTTATTTAACAAACTGCGTTGCGTGGGACAACGGTTATAATTATATGCTTGACGAATCCAGTAAATTCGGACACACTATTGTGAACTGCTTGTCAATGTATTATCCTAATACGACCGGCAAGGTAAACAAAAACCCCGGCTATCTAAGGGGCACTGGTAAAACTGAAAACAGCAACTTCGGTTTAACCAGCAGTGGCAAAGGCGACTTACAATACGACACGAATTACGGCACGCTGACTGTGGACGACTTTATAACTTTGAGCGAGGAAGCCGCACTTGCGCCCCGCCAAAAGGACGGCTCGCTGCCCGACAGCGGATTTGCAAGGCTGAAAGAAACCTCCCCCTTCTACGGCAAGGGTATGGGCTTAGTTTAATAAGTAAAATAAAAAGGCACGGTAACACTCCGTGTCTTTTTTAACGTACTATGCTGCACACTTATTCACTTCTTCAACTTTACAGCTTTGCATATATTCATATATACGTTTTTGCAACTCTCCCCTTCAAATTTTTGGCAAGCGGAAGATTTTGCGCTACCGTTGACTATTATATATTAGTATGATATAATAGTTTCGTTCGGAAAATTCAAAATATTTAATAATTCGATAAAAATTTATCTAATTTATGTTTTATAATAATTCACACGGTTTATAAGTATATTGTAGGAGGTTGACGAAATGATTGAATGGTATTCGGGGCTTACCGTTTTAGAGCAGATTTATTTCTGGCTGGGTATAGCCGCAACCGTGTTTTTAATTATACAGATAGTAATGCTGTGTTTTACTTCCTTCGGCGGCGACGTTGATTTGGACGGCGACGGCGATATCGACGTAGACACCGACTCGGGCGTATCCATCTTCACCGTGAAAAGCGTTACCGCTTTCTTCGCGGTGGGTAGCTGGGCGGGCTTGCTCACTTGTGCACTTATTGCCCAAAACCTACAATGGGTTTCGATAATAGTTGCCCTCGTAGCGGGCTCGGCGGCGTTTGCGGTGGTGGTTCTCTTGTTGCGGTTTCTGTATAAAATGCAGTCCAACGGAAATTTACAGCTCGACAAGCTTGTGGGCAAGCGCGCAACGGTTTACGTTTCCATTCCCGAAAACCGTTCGGGCCGCGGCAAAATAACCATGAACGCGCAAGGGAAATTCGTTGAGCTTGACGCAATGACGGACGGCGAGAGACTTTCCGTAGACGACGCAGTTGAAATAGTAGCAACCGAAAACGAATGTATGGTTGTTGCAAGAGTTAGCGAAAACGTAGAAAATCCCGAAACGGATACTCCCGTTGAAGGTTAAAAATATTTTATAAGGAGAAATAAAAATGAACAATTTGTTGGCTATGGGTACCGGCGAAACGATAGGTATCGTTGTCGGAATCGTTGTGGGACTTGTGCTTTTGATGCTTCTTCTCGTATGCATTGCAAGGTACAAAAAATGTCCTTCGGACAAAGTAATGATTATCTACGGTAAAGTATCCAAGAACAAGGACGGCACGGGCAGAAGCGCGAAGTGTATTCACGGCGGCGCGGCGCTGGTAGTTCCTTTCTTCCAGTCCTACACCTTCCTTGACTTGACACCCCTTTCCATTTCGGTAGACCTTAAAAACGCGCTGTCAAAGCAGAATATCCGTATCGACGTTCCCTCCGTTTTCACGGTTGGTATTTCGACCGACCCCGCGATTATGCAGAACGCGGCGGAAAGACTTTTAGGCTTACAGCTTAAACAGATTTCCGAACTTGCAAAGGACGTTATCTTCGGTCAGCTCCGTCTGGTTATCGCAACCATGGACATCGAGGAAATCAACACCGACCGTGACAAGTTCCTTGAAGCGATTTCCAGAAACGTAGAGGGCGAACTCAAAAAGTTAGGTCTTAAATTAATCAACGTTAACGTGACCGATATTTCAGACGAGTCGGGATACATAGCTGCGCTCGGTAAAGAGGCTGCGGCAAAGGCAATAAACGACGCGAAGATTTCGGTTGCGGAAGAGAATAAGAAAGGTTCCATAGGTGAGGCGAAGGCTCAGATGGAACAGCGTATCAACGTAGCCGAGGCGGAAAGCCGCGCAATCGAGGGCGAAAACAAAGCTAAGGCAGACATAGCGCAGTCCAAGGCAACCCTCCGTCAACGTGAGGCTGAGGCAATGAAACTTGCGGTTACGGCGGAAAACGTTCAGGCGGCAAAGGCTAAAGAAGAAAGCTATGCGGCAGAGCAAGCGGCGGAAATCGCGCGTGCAAGTCGTGAAAAGGCAACGAAAGAGGCCGACGTCATCGTTGCAACCGAAATCGAAAAGAGAAGAATCGAAATCGAGGCGGACGCGGAAGCGGAAAATATCCGCCGTCGTGCAAAGGGTGAAGCGGATGCTATCTATGCAAGAATGGAAGCTGAGGCGCGCGGTGTATTGCAAACCTTGACGAAACAAGCCGAAGGTATGCAGAAGCTGGTTAAAGCTGCCGGCAGTGCGGACGAGGCTGTTCGCCTTATGATAGCCGACAAGCTCGAAGACCTTGTTGCAACCCAAGTTGAAGCAATCAAGAATATCAAGATTGACAAGGTTACCGTTTGGGACGGCGGACAGAACGGCGAAGGCAAAACGGCTACTGCGAACTTCCTTTCGGGAATGCTTAAATCCCTTCCTCCGCTTGACGATTTGTACGGAATGGCGGGCTTGAAGATGCCCAAAATTATCGCACCCGAAAGCGCGGAAGAGGCCAAGGCGGAGTCCGCGGCACCCGTTGAAACGGCTGAACCCACGGAAGAATAATCTTGCATATGTTTAAAACTGCAAATTACTTTTAAAAAATATGTGCCCGCGAGCAAATGCTCGCGGGCACATTTATTTTTATTTAATTTAATCTGCGTTATGGATAACGATTTGATTGAACGGAATGTTGATGCCGTTTTTGTCGAACATATTTTTGAGTTCGCCGTTTAAAGCACGCTGTACCGAGAATATATCAGTTTCCTTGCACTTGACTGAAAAATAAAGCTGTACGCCCGACGCGCCGAGTGAGCTTACGCCGTTGTAGGTTACCCCCTCCACCGCGCCTTCTATTTTAATTTCGGGCAAGCAACGCGCAATAATTTCTTCCACCTTGCCGAGGTCTGCGCCGTATTCTATATCTATATACGCCTTAGCAACGGACGGCTCTATCGTCTGATTCAAAATCTTCCTTAAATCGCTGTTGTTGAAAATTTTTATATTTCCTTCGGCTTTCAGCTTGGTCGTGCGGATACCCATTTCAACGACCTCGCCGCGGAAGTCGTCCACGGTTATAATATCGCCCAAATTGAACTCGTTTTCAAACACTATGAAAAGCCCCGCAATGACGTCGGCAATAAGGCTTTGCATACCGAGTCCGACCACGAGCGTAAGCACGCCCGCGCCGGTTATCAGCGCCGTAGTGTCTACTCCCCACACCGCCAAAACGACGATTACGAGGATTATCGCCACCACCCATTTTATGAGGTTACAGCACAGCCTTGAAACGGTTTTACTTCTTTGCGACTTCGTAAAAAGGCGTGAAATAACGAACAGCACGAGCGTCGTTATTATAGCGGTTATGGTTATAATCTGCACGCACCGGATTATCTTCGGGATAGCCCCCATCAAGCCGTTTACAAAGTCAGAGCCGTAGTTTACGGTAAACACCGTCCACTCGCCGAAGATATAATCGTACAGCACGAACGAGCACACCGTACCGACCGCAAGAATCGATAAAATTACAAGCTTTACCGGCCCCAATTTTTTTGCCCTTGCCTTTACCTTTTCGCGTTCTTGTTTGAACGCCTCTTTACTCTTTTTCATTTCGTTTTCCCGCACGCAGAATTATTAACACAAATTTTAAAATTTAATCTGTACCGCGCCGCCGTCGTATTCCGACTTATACTTCATTCCGACGACCTTAGTGATATTCTCTATACCCTTAATGGGCTTGCCCTTGAACACGCGGGTTTCGATTGATATATCTTCGCTGTCTACCTCGAACATAACCCTCTGCGCCGTATAGAACGCTAAGTTGTAAGGCACGGTTACGTAGCCCGCAAAAATCAGCTCGCCCTTGCCCTTTATGTCCGCTATCATGACGCCCTTCGCGCCGCGGTTGTAGGTTTCGAACAAGGAAGAAATAACGCGCTTTACGCCGCCTAAGGAAGTAACTACTATAATCTCGCCCTCGCCGTTTTGCTGGGTTGCAAATATAACCTCGTCGCCCGTGTTTAAGCCTACGCCCTTTACACCGCCCGCAGCCTTGCCTTGAACGGGCACGTCGTCCTTTGCCGCGCTTAAACACATTGCCTTTTTAGTAACGAAAAGCATCGTCGAGAACTCGTCGTCATCGTACTTTTCAACGGTAAGAAGCTCGTCACCCGCCTTTAATTTAAAGGCTTGCGTAATCTTTCTGCCTATTTCGAACTCGGCAAACTCAGTGCGCTTTACCGCGCCTTGCTTGGTGAAGAACAGAAGCTCGCCCTCGGGCGTACCCTTCACCGCAAACAGCGCAACGGGGTACTCCTTCTTTTCCGCGCCGTCGCAAACATTCTCTATCTTCACGCCCGCAGCACGGTAGTCGATGGGCTCGGTTTCGTTCAAATCTATCTTGACGCAGTTGCCGAGGTTGGTGAAGCAATATACCGTGTCCTCGTTAGTGCAGTGAACGACTTGCTTATAAACCACGTTAAGGTTAGAGGTCGCGTTCAGCTTCTTTTTATAGTGGCTGTCGAACTCCTCCCTTATCATACATTTAAGGTTGTCCGCACCGGTTATCGCCACCGTCCAGTTGGGTATAAACACCTTAACGTCCGCGCGGCGCACGGTAATTTGCTCAACGCTTTCGAAAATCTGAGTGCGCCTATCGCTCTTGTACTTCGCCTTGATTTCGCGCATCTCGTCTTTGACGATTTTCCACTGCAAGTCCTTGTTTTCGAGTATGCGGTTAAGCTCCGCAATTCTCTTAACGAGTGCGGCGTGCTCGTCCTCAAGCTTGGTGACTTCGAGTTTGGCAAGACGGGCAAGCCTTAAATCAAGAATAGCTTGCGCTTGTTTTTCGGAAAGTTCAAACCTTTCAATTAATTTGCGTCTTGCGTCGCCCGTATTCTCCGAGGTTTTAATAATCTTAACTACTTCGTCCACGTTGTGAACGCCTACTATCAAGCCCTCTAAAATATGGCAACGCGCCTCGGCTTCTTTAAGCTCGTACTTGCAACGCCTTACTACCACTTGACGCTGGTAGTTTACGTAGTGTCTTATAATTTCCAACAGCCCCAACTGCTTAGGCTTACCGCCCGCAATTGCGACCATGTTGATACCGAAGGTACACTCTAAATCGGTGTACTTGAACAGCACCTTCAAAATAGCGTCAACGTCCGCTTCCTTCTTCACGGCAATGACCGCGCGCATACCCGTTCTGTCGCTTTCGTCCACGATGTCGGTTATGCCCGATAAAAGCTCCTTCTTGTCCTCTTTAAGGAGCATAATCTTGCGAAGTAAATCCGCCTTGTTGGTTTGGTACGGAAGCTCGGTTATAACTATCAGCTTCTTGCCGTAATCGCCTTGCTCAACCGCGTACTTCGCGCGCAAAACTATCTTACCCTTGCCCGTTTCGTACGCTTGCTTCAGCTCGTTCGCAATAATGTATCCGCCGGTAGAAAAATCGGGGCCGGGGATAATCTTCATCATCTCGTTTAAGGAAATGGACGGCTTGTCGATGTACGCACAGCAGCCTTCTATTACCTCGCCCAAATTGTGCGTGGGAATGTTCGTTGCAAGTCCTACGGCGATACCGTTCGCGCCGTTTACCAAAAGGTTAGGGTAATGTCCGGGCAAAAGGTCGGGCTCCAACAAACTGTCGTCGAAGTTGAAGGAAAACGGCACCGTTTCCTTTTCAAGGTCTTTAAGTAGCTCCATTGCAAGGGGCTCGAGCCTTGCCTCGGTGTACCTCATAGCCGCGGCGGGGTCGCCGTCAACCGAGCCGAAGTTACCGTGCCCGTTGACAAGCGTCATACGCATATTGAAGGGCTGAGCCATTCTGACCATCGCGTCGTAAACCGAGCTGTCGCCGTGCGGGTGATATTTACCCATGCAATCGCCGACGATACGCGCCGACTTCTTGTGCGGCTTGTCGGGGGTCAAGCCCATCTCGTACATAGTGTATAAAATTCTGCGCTGTACGGGCTTTAAGCCGTCCTCGACGCGGGGCAACGCGCGGTCCAAAATAACGAACTCCGCGTACGGCAGCATCGAGCCGGGCATAACCTCCTCGATGCTCTGAATATATACGTTACCTTGCGGAATAGTAGTCTGAAAATCTTTCTTAGCCATCAGTCAACCACCTCCGCGTTATTTTCGTTTTTAAAGTTCACCTTCTCGATAAACCCGTCAACCTTATTGAAGTTCGCGTTTTTAGCAAGGAAGTCCTTTCTGCCTTCAACCTTATCGCCCATCAGCATATCTATAACGTCCGCCGCTTGCGCCGCGTTCTCGATAGTAACTTGAATAAGGTTGCGCGTTGCGGGGTTCATCGTCGTATCCCAAAGCTGGTCTGCGGACATTTCGCCCAAGCCCTTGTAGCGTTGAAGCTTGTAGCCTTTGCCAACCTTTTTAATCTTTTCGTCAAGCTCGGCGTCGTCGTAAGCGTACTCAACCGTGTCGCCCTTGTACACCTTGTAAAGGGGCGGCATACCGATGTACACGCACCCCGCGTTCACAAGGTCGCGCATATACTTGAAAAAGAAGGTAAGCAAAATACACCGAATGTGCATACCGTCTTGGTCTGCATCGGATAGAATAATTACCTTTTTATACTTCGTCTTTTCCACGTCGAAGTTGCGGTTGAACCCCGCCCCTATCGCGGAAATCAAAGTTTTAATTTCCTCGTTTTGAAGTGCTTGCAACGCGGTCTTTTTCTGCACGTTCAAGGGCTTGCCCCTTAAAGGCAAAATAGACTGGTACTGCCTAACCCTCGCTTGCTTTGCCGTGCCGCCCGCCGAATCGCCCTCGACTATGAACAGCTCGTTGAGTTCCGGGTTTCTGCCCGAACAAGAGGCTAATTTACCTACAAGGTTCAACCCGTCGTTCTCGGACGCGGCTTTGGCAACGTCGCGCTCTGCACGGTGCTTAATTCTGTCGTCCGCCGCAAACTTCGCCTTCTGCGCTATCTTGTCAAATACCGTCTTATTGCCGCGCACTTCGGCAAGCTTTTGCAAGCCCTCGATAACCGTCTGCTCAACGGGCGCCTTAACCTCGGGGTTGCCAAGCTTCGTCTTGGTCTGACCCTCGAATTCCACGTTTTGCATTTTCACGGTTAAAACGGCGGTCAAGCCTTCCTTGATATCGTCGGCAACGAAAGGCGCGTCCTTCGCCTTCAAAACGCCGTTAGATTTAGCAAAATCGTTAATAGCTTTCAAAAGTCCGTTGTGGAAGCCCGTCTCGTGATAGCCGCCCTCCACGGTGGAAATATTGTTTACGAACGAGAACAAGCTCTCGGTGTCGTCCTTAGTGTGGGCTAAGGCAAACTCGATTTTAATCTTGCCCGCGGGCGCACCCTTAACTTGAATATCCTTAATCGCGCTGTAATAAAGGGGCTCGGGGTAGAGTACGGTTTTATCCTCGTTCATATGTTTGACGAAGTCAACGAGTCCGCCGTCGAACTTGAAGGTAACGGGCTCGCGGTCGGGCAGCTTAACCTTAACTTTGGTTTCGTTGCCGTCCTCGTCCTCGCCTTCCTCGTACGCGTAAAGCTCGCGCTCGTCAAGAAGGTTTATCTGCACGCCCTTGTTCAAAAAGGCAAGCTCTTTAAGGCGGGTCGCCACTGTGTCGTAGTTCCATTCGACCGTCTCGAAAACTTCCTTATCGGGCTTGAACTGCACGAAGGTACCCTTTTCTTTGGTCTTTTCGCCCGTGTTTTTAAGGGGCGCAACCGGCTGACCGCAACGCCACTTCTTCGCATCTTTGTCGTAGGTGGACTTAAAGTCCATAACGAATTTGTTTCCGCGGTAAACTTCCACGTGCAGCCATTCGGAAAGCGCGTTGGTAACCGAAGCGCCCACGCCGTGCAACCCGCCCGAAAAGGCGTAGTTGCCCGTATCGAACTTACCGCCCGCGTGAAGCTTGGTAAATATAATTTCAACGCCGCTCATCTTGACCTTGGTGTTCACGTCGGTGGGCATACCGCGCCCGTTGTCGCGCACCGAAGCCGAACCGTCCTTGTGCAGTATTACGGTTATCTCGTCGGCGTATCCGTTCGCCGCCTCGTCGATAGAGTTGTCCACTATCTCCCAAAGAATATGGTGCAAGCCCTTAATGCCCGTCGACCCGATATACATACCGGGGCGCACGCGCACTGCCTCGAGCCCCTCTAAAATTTTTAAATCGTCCGCGTTATAACTCTTTTCTGCCATAAAATATCCTTTATAGTGTTAACTAACTTAGTTATTATACCATATATAGGGCATTTTGTAAAGTGCAAATTGTAAAAATTTACCTTGACAAAGTGTGCTTTTAAACTTAATAAAGGCTCTCGGATTGAATTCCCGAAAGCCTTTTACTATATAGTGTGATTAAGTTTAATTGAAATTTATGTACGGCATACAACAGTTTCACTTCCGTCAATAATAACGCCATCGCCATCATTAATACGTATAACTTTAATATTATGACGTTCTTCATAGGCAGAGCATATTTCCTCGACGTGCTCAAATGTTGTATTTAATTTAGTATTTAATCTGCTGTAATGTGGTAACACTTGAATGTCTGTCAGAGCCAAAGCATTCAAGTCAGTTAATCCCATAAAATTCATTTCCGGAGAAAAGCTATTCACCAACTCAAGCGTAGGACTGAATACAAAAGCCGCCGCACTCCAGCCAATCAAAATTCTCTTGTTTGCTAAATCTTTTAATATATCTGTGGCGCAATTTTCTTTAATAGAACGCAGTAAATAGAACGGATTTCCACCTATAAACTCAACCACGTCATAATTTAGCAACAATTCGGCAGGCTGTTTATCTAAATCAAATAAATCTACACGTAAATTCAGTGCCGTAAGTTCTTTTATACATCTGTCGACGTGGTAATTCTCTTCCTTATATTCATTGTCAGCGGTAACAACTAATGCTGCGGTTTTCTGTCCGATAATCATGTTGCGGACGCACGATATGAGTTTTTCACTTGATAATCCATTTGAGCATAAAACAAGCATTTTTCTTTATCTCCGCTAAATTACTTTTTATCGCACAACCATTGTATCGTAAAAGCGACAGAAATTCAACCGATTGATTTATGGGTCAAAAATCAGCCAAAAACCTACTTTATCATTTCTTTAAAAGTGGCTTCGTCGATAATCTTTATGCCGAGCTTTTTAGCCTTGTCAAGCTTACTGCCCGCGGACTCGCCCGCAATAACCAAAGTCGTTTTTGCGGTAACCGAGCTTTGACATTCGCCGCCGTTTTCTTCTATTATTTTCTGCGCTTCCGAACGCTTAAAATCTTGCAAGGTTCCGGTCAATACAACGAATTGCCCCCCGAATATGCTTGAAATAACGCTCTTTTGCGCCGTTTGCGGGTTCACGCCCGCCGAAAGCAAACTATCAATTTCTGCAAGGTTCTTTTCGTCCTTAAACCAGTTGACGATAGCCTCCGCTGTAATATCACCAACGTTCTCAAGCTCCAAAAGCTCGTCTTTTGTGGCACTTTTAAGATTATCAATATTTTTAAAGGCTTTAACCAAATCTTTTGCGGCAACCTTACCGACTCCGTCGATACCCAAAGCAAAGATAAATCTTTCTAAGGAAACGGTTTTGCTTTTTTCGATTGCGCCCAATAAATTATTTATTTTCTTATCTTTAAAGCCCTCTAAGCTACTGAAATCTTCGTAAGTATAATTGTAAACTTGCGAGCATTCACGCAAGCCAAGCTTATCGTACATAAGCTCTGCCGTCTTTTCGGAGAGGCCCTCAATATCCATAGCGTCTTTTGAGGCAAAATGTTCAACCTTGCCCACGACACGCGGCGGGCAATACTTATTCGGGCAGAAAAGGTTTGCCCCCACTTCTTCCACCGAACTTCCGCAGAACGGGCAATTTTTCGGCTTTTCTACGTTTAAACTGCCTTCAACGTGCTCCACTGCACCTAAAATCTCGGGGATAACTTCATTCGAGCGGCGTATTAAAACTTTGCTTCCGACCTTTACGTCTTTGCGAGTAAGGTCGCCGAAGTTATTTAAAGTTGCCTTTCTTACGGTTGCGCCCGCAAGCTCAACGGGTTCGACAATCGCAAGCGGGGTAAGTTTTCCCGTTCTGCCGACTTGCCAAACTACTTCTTTTACGGTAGTAATACTTTCCTCTGCCTCGAACTTATAAGCCATAGCCCAGCGCGGAAATTTGTCCGTATACCCCAATATATCCCTTACTTTCGTGGTATTCAGCTTAATAACCGCCCCGTCCGTAAGTACGTCTAAATTCTTTCTTTCAATCTCTATTTCTTCGATAGCGGCTTTCACCTCGTCCTCGTTTTTGCACAGCCGCAAAAACTCGAACACCTTGAAGCCTTGCTCCCTTAAAAAGTCGAAGTGTGCCGTTTGCGAAGGCAGCTCGCCCTCGCTCATGTAGTTCACGTTATAGAATAAAATTTCTGGCTTTCTTTCGGCGGTAATTTTCGGGTCAAGGTTTCTTATCGCCCCCGCCACCGCGTTCCGCGCGTTTTTAAGCTGCTCCTTTGCCGTTTTGTTGTATTCTTCCAAAACGCTTAAACGGATAACCGCCTCGCCTTGCACCTCCAAAGTTCCCTTATAAGGTATTGCAAGCGGGAATGATTTTATAGTTAAACATTGCGCCGTAACGTCTTCGCCTTCGACGCCGTTACCGCGGGTAGTTGCCCGCACGAACTTGCCGCCGTCGTAAGTTAAACACATCGTAAGCCCGTCGAACTTGTACTCAACCGTGTACTCGGGGTTTTCTTCAACCTTTTTAATGCGCGTAAAAAAGGTGTCAAGCTCGTCGTAAGTTACGGACTTATCAAGGCTGTAAAGCCGCGAAATGTGCGCGTGCTTTTCAAAGCCCTTTATAGGTTCGCCGCCGACACGCTTCGTCGGACTGTCAAACTCCACCTTGCCCGTGCTTTCTTCCAAGGCGCGAAGCTCGTCGTAAAGTTTGTCGTACTCTCTATCCGAAACGGACGGATTATCTAAAACGTAGTACTCGTACGCCCATTTATTAAGTTGGTCGATTAAGGCGCGCATTTTATCCATAATATATCAATTGACCCCCATATATGCTTGATTTAACTAGGTTTACAGTATCGTAAGAGGTGCTAAACTCGCGGACAATTCTTTGATGCCTTGCCCGTCAAAAGCTACGTTGATAATGTTTCCGTCGTTCTTTAACGCAACGACCATTCCAACACCGAATTTGGGGTGCCTTACGTGCATACCGACGGAGTATTTGCCCGTGCCGTTTGCCTTACTTTCGCTCTTTTTTGCTCCGCCGAAAAAGCCCTTGAAGCTGCTGGCTTGCTGTGTACTGCCTTCGAATTCTTCATACTCGGAATACAGCGCTTTGCCGCTTGACTGCACGGCACCTCCACCGTAGGAAGAGCCGCCGTAAGAGTTGCCGTACTTCCTCATTCCGCCGGAATAACCAAAGGTCGGCCTTTCGTACGCCGCCGCACCCAACACGGGCGCAAGCTCGGCAATAAAGCGCGAGGGGCGCGTTAAATCTCTGTGTCCGTAGAGGTAGCGCGATTTTGAACGGGTCAAATAAAGCTTTTCCTTTGCGCGGGTTATCGCAACGTACATAAGCCGCCGTTCCTCTTCCTCGCTTCTGCCGTCTTCCGAAAGCCTTGACGAGGGCATAATTCCGTCTTCAAGCCCGCAGATAAATACCGTGGGGAATTCAAGCCCCTTTACGGCGTGAATAGTTGCCAAAGTTACGTAATCGCCGTCATCCATTTCGTCCAAATCGGAAGACAGAGTTACTTGATTTAAATATTCGTCCAGCGTGGCCGTGGGGTTTAAGCGCGAAAAATCGTCTACCGAGGCGATAAATTCGTCAATATTGGCAAGCTTGCTGTCGCCGTCGTCCGTGCCGTCGTCGTAGGCGGAACGGATATTGGTTTTATTGAGCACGTCCCGCACGAGTTGAGCAACGGGCATATCCACCGCCGAAATAATAAGCCCTTTTATAAGGTCGGCAAAGTCTTTTATTTTGTCCTTAGTGCCGCGCGTCAAGGGCAGTTCTTCGCAGTCAACCGCCGCATCGTATAAGGTAAGGCCCGTGCTTTGCGCGTATTCGTACATAATCTGAACGGTTCTGCCCCCTATCCCGCGCTTGGGAACGTTGATTATTCTTTCAACCGCCTCACTGTCGTACGGATTGGAAATGATACGAAGGTATGCGAGAATATCTTTAATTTCCTTTCTTTCGAAGAATCGGAAGCCGCCGAATACCTTATAAGGTATTCCGTATTTTGTAAACTCTTGCTCGTAGGAGCGCGTTAAGGCGTTTATACGCATTAAAACCGCAAAATCTGAATACTTTTTACCGCGTGCAACGGCGTCGGTTATAGCGCGCGCAGTGTAAAGCGCCTCGCCCGCTTCTTCTTCGGCTTGGTAATAAACGGGGTTATCGCCATCGCCCGCCTCAGTCCACAGCTCTTTGCCGCGGCGTTCTACGTTGTTCTTAATAATGCAGTTGGCAAGCTTTAAAATGGATTTGGTGGAGCGGTAGTTACGCTCTAATTTGTAAATTTTAGCGTTTGGGAAGTCCTTATCGAACTTTAAAATATTATCTATTTCCGCCCCGCGCCAGCCGTAAATTGACTGGTCGTCGTCTCCGACGACGAAAAGGTTGCCGTGCTTGGACGATAAAAGCTTAATAATTTGGTACTGAACCGAGTTCGTGTCTTGAAACTCGTCAACCAAAACGTATTTGAACTTGTCCGAAAGATACTCGCGCGTTTCTTCGTCGCGCTTTAAAAGGCGCAAGGTTTCAATAAGTAAATCGTCAAAATCAAGCGCGTTGTTTTCTTTTAAGTGCTTATCATACTTCTCGTATATAACGACGATATCGTCCATTCCGCGCTCGTGGACGTATTTGTTGCCGTATTCTTCGGGGGACAATCCTAACATTTTGGCGTTGCCGATATGAAATTTGGCGTTTTTTAAAAGCTTATCGTCGTCGAAATCAAGCTCTTGAAAGGACTTTTTTATTACGTTTGCGCGCTCGGTTTCGCTGTATATCGAAAAATTGGGCTTAATACCCGCCTTTTCGGCGAACTGCCTTAAAATTTTAACGCACATAGAGTGGATAGTACAAATCCACTTACTATCACCGGCTTCGTCGCCCAGCATGCGCTGTAAGCGCTCCTTCATCTCGCCCGCAGCTTTGTTCGTGAAAGTGATGGCAAGTATCTCAGATAGACTTGCCTTTTCCTCTCTTAATATGTAGGCTATGCGAGAAGTTAAAACGCGGGTTTTGCCGCTGCCCGCGCCCGCAAGAACGAGGACCGCGCCCTCGGTATCGCATACGGGTTTTAACTGTTCTTCGTTAAGGTTTTTCAAGAGTTCGTCCATATATTTTATTATATCATAAGTTATCGTAAAATTCAATTAAATAATGCCCGCTTCCTTCTCTTTTCTGTAACGCTGCAAGGCGCTCAGATATTTTGAAGAAAGCTCCAAATTGTACCTTTGCTTTTCCTCGTAAGATAAGGTGGAGTAATATTCTTTATCGGTTAGTCTGCCCAAGGCGTCGGAAACTTCCCCTTCGGCTTCAAGCAACTCTTTTACTTTTTTGTAGAACTCGTCTTGCTTTTCGCCCTTGATTTCGCTTTTTACGCGGCTTTTAATGGAAGATTTAACCTTGATTTCACTAAGCCCTTTGTTTTTCGCGTCAATAGTGTTTTTCTCAATGTTTTCCTTACAGTCTGCCCAGTAATTACTTTTAAGTCTGTTTTTAGCCGCTTTCGCCATTCGCTTTAAGTCATCCATAAAAATGCAAAATCCTCCTTTACTCGACATTTTCCGTAATGAAAAAAGTCCGTCGGACTTGCGTCCAACAGACTTCAAAATTAATTTTTGTTTCTCTTTCTTGCAGCTTCTGCTTTCTTTCTGCGCTTAACGGAAGGTGATTCGTAGAATTCCTTCTTGCGAAGGTCGCCGATTATACCGTCACGCGAGCACTTTCTTTTAAAACGACGAAGCGCGCTTTCAACTGATTCGTTCTCGCCTACTTTGATAGTTGACATCTCTTTTCACCTACCCTTGCCTACGCGTTATTTGCTGAAAATTCAAACAGCTTTATAAGTATAACAAACGAATAAAATTAAGTCAATTGTTTTTAAGGAATTTATTACCATTATTTTTGTGTGGTTTTTAAAGCGCTTTTTACGCTCGATTTTTGGGCGGTAAATATGCATAGACCCGCACATATGTGCCAAATAACGCACTTTTTCGACAAATTACTCAATGGCTTTTAAGCTTTCGTTCATATCGATTTTTACGATTTTGCGCTTTAACATTAAAGTAACTATGAAGGCGAAGAAAATCACGATTGCGGGAGCGATTAGCCACCAGAACCAGTTTACGCCGCCTATAGAGCCGACAGCTATTACACTAAAAACGAGCCACATTATCAGCGTTGACAAGGGGTAGCCGAAGACTATGCCCACGGCGGTATCAATATAAACCTCACGGTAGATATAACCCGCCACTTCCTTTTCTTGATAGCCGAGAACCTTTAGCGTTGCAAGCTCGCGGTTTCTTTCGCTGACGTTGATATTAGTTAAAGTGTAGATAACTGCGGCAGTTAATAGCCCCGCAAAGATTATTACGACGACTGCAATTGCCATAACCGACGGAGAATTTATTCCGCCGAACAGACAAACATCTAAAAGGGCAAGCCCCGCCATTACGAGTGCAGTTGACACTGCAACCGCCACCACCGTCATAATAAACCGCCCTAAATACCTTAAAACGTTACGCATCGTAGATTTGTATTTAAACGAGAGGGCGTTCCAAATGAACGGAATTTTTTCCAAAAACACCTTTTTACCCGCCTTTGGCGGTTTGGGGCGGAGAAGATTTGCGGGCGTTTCGCTTGTCAGCTTTAAGCCCGCTATTAGCGTAGCTAATAAAGTTATGGCAACGATTACGAAAAATACTATTACATAGAAGGGCAACGCAACAGTTGAAGATACGGGCGGCATTGCAAAGCTGTAATTGAATACGTAATAAATAAGATGTGCAAGCCCTAACCCCACGAAGTAGGAAGCCACGCCGCCTATACCCGCGGCAATCATAGCAAACAATACGTATTTGAATACGATTTTAAATGAAGAATAACCGAGGGTTCTGAGGCACGCGATTTGCGCCCTTTCTTCTTCCATTAGCCTAGTCATAGTGGACTGCGCGACGAGTGCGGTTACGAATACGAACGCGACCATCAAAACGAGCCCTATGCCCATAACCTTGTCTGCGTAAGAATTTAGCGAAACGAAGCTGTAATTGTCTTTAAGCGTCAGAATCTTTACGTCGGAGCTCTCGGCGTCTAATTCAAGTGCGGCGCTGACGACTGACTTTTGCTCTGCCAAATAGCTATCGTATTTTTTATCGAATGCGTTGAATTTGTCTTTATCGCTGAATGAAAGATATACCGTATTCGTGGAAATAAGAGGCGCACCGGTAAACGGATTTTTCGGGATTAGGCTTGAGGACAAATACAAGATATTATCCAAAGTGTCAAGTGCGTTTGCCGCGTCGATGGTGTCGGGGACTTCCATATCCTCGTCGTTAAAATCGCTGGGCTCGCCGTCGTTTGCAAAGGTCAACGGACTTAGTACTATACCCGCTATTTTGACGTCGATTTTGGGCAGTTGAGCCGCTAAACTCAAGGATATATGGGCACCAATCGAAAAACCGAGTATCTTGTTGTCGACTTTTTCACACAGTACTTCACCCTCTTTTGAAGGCATTTTTCCGTCGATAAGGTCGGGCTTATTTACCGTCCACTCGCCCTCGGAATAGCCGTCCAAAAAGCACAAGCGCACCGTTTGCTTAACGCCGTCGATTTCCGTTTCGACGTCGAGCTGAACGCTCGTGCTTACGTTGTTAGCGCCGTAAGTTTCCTTCAAGATGTCGATACCCGATAGTTGACTTTCGCTAAACCCCGTAAGTGCTGTGCTTCGCAGCACCAAGTCGCTGACGTTTTGGGCTTTGTAGTAATCCGTCATGGAGTACTTTATTTTGTCCGTAGATGTACCGATGCCCGAAATAAAACCCACCGCCACTATGACGATAAAGATTATTGAGATGAAACGCGTTATATGCTTTTTGAACATTCGCGTTAGGGTTTTTAAGTAGGTTTTCATTTTACCACTCTATATCCTCAATGGGGCTGGGGTTAGGATTTACTACGATATTTTCGATTTTGCCGCTTTTTATGTACACGACCTTGTCCGCCATATCTTTGAGCGCGGAGTTATGCGTAACGACTATGACGAGGCGCTTACTTGTTTTGCATACGTCGTGTAAAAGTTTCAAAATTTTCTTGCCAGTGTTATAGTCGAGCGCGCCCGTGGGCTCGTCGCATAAAAGAAGCTTGGGATTCTTTGCTATCGCGCGCGCGATGGAAACGCGCTGTTGCTCTCCGCCAGATAGCTGTGCGGGGAAGTTTGAAAGCCTTTCTTCAAGCCCGACTTCTGTTAAAACCTCCTTGGGATCAAGGTGGTCTTTGCAGATTTCGACTGCGATTTCAACGTTTTCGAGCGCTGTGAGATTGGGCATAAGGTTGTAGAACTGGAACACGAAGCCCACCTCGTTGCGCCTAAACTGAGTTAAGCCGCGCTTATCGAGAGAGGTTATCTTTTTGCCATCGAGAATAATTTCGCCCGAGGTGGCGTTATCCATTCCGCCCAAGAGATTTAAAAGAGTGGTTTTGCCCGCGCCCGAACTGCCGAGAATGACGACGAACTCGCCGTCCTCCAACTCGAAAGAAACGTCCGATAAAGCGGTTACGCTGACCGTGCCCGTTTTGTATTCTTTGCCGACACCCGTTAAAGTGAGAAAGCCCATAATAACCTCGAATACTTTTTTATAAATTAAAACATTAATTTTGACGATTGTAAAGTATAACTTGACTTTTTAAAAAAGTTTCATTAAAATATCACTTAATCGATATTGAATATTTTTGCGGATATGGCGGAACGGCAGACGCGCTGGACTTAGAATCCAGTGAGAAATCGTGTAGGTTCAAATCCTATTATCCGCACCATAAAGCTTTGGTGAAAGTAATTTTGCCGAGGCTTTTATTTTGCAAAAAACGTGTAAAACGCGCGCAAAAGAGAAAAAATGGAAATATTCTAAAAAATTGTCTAAAAACGCACATATTGGCGGGGCAATGCGCTTTTTGCGCTGATTTAATAACTAAAACACCCCGAAAGTGCGGCATATATGGGGGGCAATTGAAATTTTGACGGTTTTTAAAAAATGCGAATAAAAAATAAAACCGCTATATGTGCGGGGCAATTGAAAAATTTTTGAGTTTAAATTTACAATTTTATTACAAAGTCTATTGACTATTTTCAGATTTTTGCGTATAATTTAAGTGATAAATTCGGAGGCTTGGAATTTGAAATCCGTCAAAAAAAACGGCAGCGGTAAGATTACGAAAAAAGCGGTTTTAAAAATTTTAAAGGACTATTCGATAATTACGCTGGGCTGTATAATTTATTCCCTTGGCGTTGCCTTATTCCTTGACCCGTACAATATCGCGCCCGGCGGGGCAACGGGTATTGCAATTATCATTAACGAAATATTGCCGATAGAAACGAACATAACGGGAATCCTGATTATTGCGATAAACGTTCCGCTGTTTATTTTGGGGGCGGTGTTCGTTGGAAAGAAGTTCGCAATTTCAACCTTGTTCGCGACGGTGGTTTCCTCCCTTATGATAGAGCTTTGGAACTTTGCTTTCAAGGACTGTGAAATTTTCAAGACGGACGGACTCTTAATTCCCGCACTTATCGGCGGCGCGATGTTCGGGATAGGACTGGGACTTATATTCAGAATGGACTCCTCCACCGGCGGCACCGATATAATAGTAAAGATTTTAAGAAAAAAATTCCGCTATATCAAGACCGGCATCATATCTATGATTATCGACGTAACGATAATGGGTGTGGCGTTTGCGGTTTTCCAAGACTTCGAGCTTGCGTGCTATACGCTTATAGCGATAGTCGTTTTCACCTTACTTTTCGATTTGGTTTTGTACGGCGGAAATTCCGCAAAGCTTTTATACATTATTACCACGGAAGAAAAATCGGCGCTTATTTGCGACAAGATTTTAAAGGAGCTTGACATAGGCGCGACCTACGTTGAAGGCGAAGGCGCTTATACGGGCGAGGGACGGCGTATTATTATGTGCGCGGCTAAAAACTTCCAATACCCGAAAATCAGGGACGTTGTGAAAGGGATTGACCCCCACGCCTTTATGATAGTTTCTTCGGCGAAAGAAATTTACGGCGAAGGCTACAAAGACCACTTTGATGACGAGCTTTGATTTCTCAAAACAGTGGACACCCACTGTTTTGCAAAGCGAGATGAGCAAACGCATAAGGGGCGTTTGCGGTGCCCGAGGCGGCTGCTTCTCCTTACAGCCGACGAGAGAGCTTTGATTTCGTCTATTTAAAACTTGAAAACTAAATTCGAACCACGGATAAATATAGAGGATGCAAAAAATGAGTAAAGTTATAGCTTTAACGGGAACGTCCGGCGCAATGGGCGGCGAAGTGCTTTTAAGCCTTTTGCAGTCGGATAAAAACTTTAAAGTAAGATGTATTTTATTTGAGGATGAAAAGTCTATCCCTCCGTTCGTAAAAAAGACTATAAAAAAATATCGGGACAGAATTTACGCTTTTAAGGGCGATATTGCACACTACGACGACTGCGTGCATTTAATCGATGGGGCGGATTACGTGATAAACTGCGCCTCTTTGATACCGCCTAAATCCGACCACGACCCGATGGGGACTTATAAGAGTAATTACATAGGCACCAAGAATATAGTTGACGCGATACTTGCAAGCGGGCGTGAAAAGGAAATAGCTTACGTACATATTGCTACCGTTGCTATGTATGGGCACAGAGCTTACCCCCACCTTTGGATTCGCGTGGGCGACCCGATGATTTCAAGCGATTACGACGTGTATTCTATGCACAAAATGAAAGCCGAAAAGTACGTTTTGGAGAGCGGACTTAAAAGGTTTATATCTTTAAGGCAGACTGCCGTTCTTCATAAGTATATGTTCAAGAATAATTTGAAGGACGGGCTTATGTTCCATACGGTATGGAACGGCGCGCTTGAATGGGTTACGGACGTTGACAGCGGTATCCTTTGCAAGAAAATCGTTGAAAAGGATTCTTCGGGAGAGCTTGACGGATTTTGGAATAAGATATACAATATAGGCGGCGGAATTAATTGCCGAGTTACGGGCTACGAATCGATAAACGACGGGTTCAAGCTTATGGGCAAGGGCGTGAAGAAATTCTTCAAGCCTAACTGGAATATATCGAGGAACTTCCACGGCGGATGGTTCTACGACAGTGACGAGTTGGAAAACGCATTGCACTACCGCACGGAATCAAACGATATTTTCTGGCAGAGAATGGGCAAGAAGTACTGGTACTTCAAGCTTGGCAAGATAGTGCCCTCTTCCCTCATTTCGACCCTTGCGATAAAGCGGCTTTTCAAAAACACAAACTCGCCTACGTACTGGTTGAAGCACGACAAGGAAGGACGCGTGCGCGCATTCTTCGGAGGGCGTGAAAAGTACGAGAGCATTCCTTCTAAGTGGGAAGATTATCCCCTTTTGTGCGAAGGCAAGCTTGAGGACGGCACCGCGGTGGACTACAACGCAATTAGGGACGGCAAGAACGCCGAGCCTATGCTTTTAGACCACGGCTACGACGATAAGAAGCCCATAGAAAAATGGACGCTTGAAGATTTGCAGAAAGCTGCCGCCTTCCGCGGAGGCAAGTGCCTTTCTACCGAATACGACGGCAACCCTTACAACAAGGTTTTGTGGGAGTGCCGCGACGGTCACAAGTTTGCGCTTACACCCTACACCGTGTTAAAGGGCGGGTATTGGTGCAATTTTGACGAACCTAAGCCTTGGCGCTACGGTGCGTTTGCGGATATACCGTTCTACGGGCAAGTGTACTTTGACTCTCACGAGGAAAGCGAAACCGACAATACCTATCCGCTTACTGACCACGAAGAAGATTTTATTAAAAAATGAGAGTAATTTTATACGTATTTTCAGGCACGGGCAACACTTTGAAGGTTGCGGGTCTGTATAAAAAATACTTGGAAAAAGCAAATACAGAAAATGCCACGGACGCGCCCGATGAGGGCGCGTCCGTGACGGTAGATATCTACCGCGTTTCCCAAAAGAGCGGCGAGATGCCCTCTCCCGACGGATACGATTTGGTGGGTATAGGCTATCCTATACACGGATTTTCGGCACCCGAGCCCGCAATTAAACTGTGCAAGGCTTTACCGCAAGTTGAAAACAAGCCCACCTTCTTTTTTAAGTCTTCGGGCGAGGGGCTGCATTTAAACGACTGCTCCTCGCAAAAGTGCCTTAAAATATTGACGAAAAAGGGCTACGACGTTATGTGCGAGAGACACATAGTTATGCCCTATAATATGATATACCGCCACAAGGACGCAATGGCGAAGCAGATGTGGATTTACGCACACGCGCTGGTTGATTTGCACTGCCGCGAGCTTTTGGAAGGCAAGCGGGAAAAAGTTAAGCGCAGCGTTTTAAAAGCAATGTGGGTTGCGCCCGTCCGCTTTTTAGAGCAAAAGTTCGCGCACCTACACGGACCCTTATTCAAGGTGCACAAGGATAAGTGCGTGAATTGTATGAGGTGCGTCAACGTTTGTCCGCAGAATAATATTAAATACGAGGACGGGAAATTCAAATTCGGGCACGACTGCGTGCTTTGTATGGGGTGTTCCTTCGGGTGCCCCGCAGACGCGATTAGCGTGGGTGTGTTCGGGCTTTGGAAGGTTAACGGAAGCTACCGTGTGGACGAGCTTGTAAAGGACGAGAGCATACCCTTCCCCTTTATCCCCGACGGGGCGAAAGGAATTTACAGACTCTATAAAAAGTATTACCGCGAGTGCGACGAAAAACTTGCGTTAGCGGGAATTGAGATAAACGATTATATTTAATTACAATATTTAATTGACCCGACTTATAAAGTCGGGTATAATTATTTTGAATGAAAAATAACCATTTGATGAAAATCGGCGCGATTGCGGCTATTGCGGTATTCGGGATATACGGAATCGGCGTAAGCGTTATGCAATTTTTAAAGGGCGGCGACGGCATTTTTAACGGAATAGGAACGCTGTTCGTCGGCTTTGTATTTTGCCTTATCGTTTACCTTTCGTTCTTTGGTAAATGGGGCGCTTTTTTGAGAAAATTCGGTGGCGCGAGGCACGGTGCGGACGCTGACGCATTAGACGCCGCCTACGAAGCGAGCACGGTTGATAAGTCGGGTTGGTATTCAGAAAGCGAAGAATTTAAGAAAGAGATGCGCGAAAGGCGCAAAAGAGAATATAAAGAAAAGAAATTCAAATTTAAAAAGGCGTGCATTGCGCCTTGCCTGATTTGCATTATAGGCTCCGCCGTTTGTTTTGCGATTGCGGGGGCGGAAATTTCTAAAATATACGGCGACGTCTACGTGAAGGCGCAAGCCGAAATAATAAATTACGTTACCGACGACGGGAAATCGCGGCTGGTATTTCAAATTATAGAAAACGGCAAAACCTATATTACTGCGGGCGCGGACAGCTGGTCGGGCGTCGACTTTATTGCGGGTAACACCGTTACCGTGTATCACCCCGCGCTTCATCCCGAAGTTGTTTGGCAGCCCTCTACCGCCATTATGCTGTGCGCGGGCGGCGTTATGCTACTTGTTATGAGCCTTGTAATCTTTATGGCTATACACGGTATGACGGGTTACGTGGGCTTGCCGGTAGGGCTTATTTTTACGGGTATGTGCATAGCCGTCGAGGTTTCAATAGGCATTGCCGGAGGGTTTACGTTTTTTCAAATTACGTTTAGCGGGGCTTTCGTTTGCGCCGCTAACGGACTGCTCGGCTTTGGCGTTTTGTTCATTTGCATAGGGTGCATAAACGTTTACCGCAGATTTACGGGGGACGAATTACTATGAGCAGAACCGAGGGCAAAGGTCCGTATATTTTGGCACTGATAATGTCAATAGTTTTCTTCTCGGTCGGGTGCGGGCTTATATGCCTTTTTATTACTACGGTTACGGACAACGCGGATAAGACCACTACCGAGGCAACGGTTATTCACGTTGACGTGTGGGCGGGCGAAAAAGAACTGTTGGCGCAAGAAACCTACGAATATTACGTTGACGGTGTAAGATACGAACAGAAAAGCTCTCACGTAAAATCGGCAAACGCGTCACGGTACGAGGGTCAAACCTTTAAGATAAAGTATGACCCGAGCAATCCCGAAAAAGTGTTTATTCAAGACGGAACGGTGTTTATTCCGCTTGGAGCCGGAATAGTTATAGGGGCTGTCGGCGCGGGAATGTTCGTGTTTGCTGTCAGAGCTTTAAAGAATAAAGATTATATTTAACGGAAGTTTAAAGTAAAATATATTTATGAAAGTGAAGGAATTTTTCAAAAACTTCGGGCTTGGCGCGGGAATTGGCGTTGCTATGATTATCCCAGGCGTAAGCGGCGGAACGATTGCCGTTCTGTTTAACGTTTACGACAAGCTGATAAGCGCGATAAGCGATTTAAGGAAAGACTTTAAAAATAGCTTTTTCTTCCTTTTGCCCATCGTTTTGGGGGCTTTGGTCGGGATTGCGGCAATGTTTTTCCCTTTGAAGTACGCAATTGAATACGCGCCTATGCCAACGATACTGCTGTTTGCTGGACTTATGGTCGGCTCTTGCCCGAAACTTTTTAAGGACACCCGTAAAAACGGATTTAAGCTAATTGATATTGTTTCAACGGTTTTGCCGTTTTTAGTGGTCGTAGGACTCGGCTGTATTTCGGTTTTGGGCGTGAAAGGCGTTATGCCTTACCTTGAAGCCGACTTGGGCGTTGGTATGCCCGTTTGGGGATACTTCGTGCTTGTTTTAATCGGGGCGGTTGCGTCGTGTGCGCTAGTCGTGCCCGGTGTGAGCGGGTCGCTGCTTCTACTTATCTTCGGTTATTATCAACCCATTTTGGACACGATTTCCGCGCTTTTGACGAGCTTCGGGCACTCGGTTTTGGTGCTTGCATTGTTTGCGTTGGGGCTTGTAGTCGGGTTCTTCACCATTGCAAAACTTATGAAGTTTTTAATGAAGAAATTCCCGCGCGGCACGGGTTGGGCTATATTCGGGTTTGTAATCGGCTCTATCCCCGCCATTTTTATGACGAAGGAATTTATTACCGCCCCCGTTGACGGCGTGCAGATAGCAATCGGTGCGATTTTGTGCCTTGCGGGCGTTATAGCAAGCTACGCCTTAGCCGCATATGCGGAAGGGCACAGTTCAACGAAAACGCATATGGACGATACCACACAAGTATAAAGATTCACATAAAATTTAAAGGCGTAGAAAGCTAAAATTCGCTTTCTGCGCCTTTTTGTTAATTTCTTAATAGTGATTATTTTAATGAGTCGCTGAACGCTTTCAATTCAGCCTTCGTTTCCTTGGAAAGGCAGTTAAATTCTACGTTTTGAATTGCGCCTTCCAGCGTGTACAAATGCACCAAACACACTTGCGGATATTTTGTTTTCAGTCTGAAAAACGCTGCCTTAGAGCCAAGCTCAATAAGTTTTTCGGCACAATCGATATCAACGCTTTTCAGCTTAACAGCCATCGCTTTGCCGATATTTATCATTGTTGTAAGTTCTGTCATAGTATTCTTCCTATTACATAGGCTTTAAATTTTTATTGAGCCTATCTACTATCCAGACAAGCCGTTTTTGTTTGCCAGCGTCCGTTTTTGCGTCGAAATACGCGCGGGTGTAGGTTTTCTTTACGGATAGCGGCATTGCTTGAAAATTTGCGTAAGCCGGTTCGTACGCTTTTAGCAGTTCGGAAAGAACAGCTATCTCTTCCGTACCAAGCGACATTAAATCGGGGGCGTCCCACTGTCCGTTCTGTTGGGCTTCCTCTATCTTCTCTCTGCCGAAAGCCGTCATAAGTCCACGCTTTTCAAGACTTTTTACAAGTGCTTTATTTTTATCCGACCACTTGCTTTTCGCTCTGCGCTTGGAAAAATATTTTTTATAAGTTTTGTCGCCCAAACTTTGCATTTGTCCGTCAATCCAGCCAAAACATAACGCCTCTTCAAGCGCTTCTTCCGACTTTAACGTTTTGGGACCGCCGTTTTTTCCGAATAAAAGCCAAACGCCGTCATCGGACAAGCAATTGTCGTGAAGCCACCGTCTGAATTCTTCTCGGCTTGTAAAAGTAAGTATTTCGTTCATATTGCTATTATACCATTTAGACTGAACGTAAGCAAGCGAGATTTACATTTTAATAAAAGCGGCGGAGCTGTTAGGCTCCGCCGCTTTGTTTTACTTTAAATTAGATTTTGTCCAAGGGATCAACTACGCTGGTGTAGCTCGTGTTGATTACGGGGGACATATTCTTGTATTCCTTAACGCCGGTGCCGGCGGGGATAAGTTTACCGATTATGACGTTCTCTTTAAGACCGATAAGCGGGTCAACCTTGTTCTTGATAGCTGCGTCGGTGAGTACCCTTGCGGTTTCCTGGAAGGACGCTGCGGACAAGAAACTGTCGGTAGAGAGCGCCGCTTTGGTGATACCGAGAAGCACGCGCTTTTGAAGTGCGGGGGTTCCGCCGTTTTCGATAGCGGTTCTGTTCTCTTCCTCTACGGTGAACATATCGACCGTTTCGCCGGGGAGAAGGTTCGTGGAGCCCGCGCTTTCGATTCTTACCTTTCTGAGCATTTGGCGAACGATTATTTCAACGTGTTTATCGTTGATATCAACGCCTTGCGAACGGTAAACGGACTGAACTTGTTCAAGGATATAGTCTTGAACGCCCTTTACGCCCGATACTCTTAAGATGTCTTGAGGATATACCGAGCCGGCGTTGAGTACCGTGCCGGGTTGAACGGTGTCGCCCGTCTTTACGTGAAGCTCTGCATTGAAGGGCAACGAGTACTCCTTCTTCACTTCCTTCGTTACGGGGTCGCGGATAATTACGTGCTTTAAGTTGTCCTTATCGTCGATAGCAACTACGCCCGAAACCTCGCAAAGGGTTGCACAGCCCTTGGGCTTACGCGCCTCGAAAAGCTCTTCTACACGGGGAAGACCTTGGGTAATGTCGCCCGTAGCCGCGATACCGCCCGTATGGAAGGTACGCATGGTAAGCTGGGTACCGGGCTCGCCGATGGATTGAGCCGCGATAACGCCGACTGCTTCGCCCGCTTGAACGGGTGAGTTGGTTGCCATGTTCTTGCCGTAGCACTTTGCACACACGCCGAAACGCGAGTTGCAAGTGAATACCGAACGGATAGAAACTTCTTCGATGCCAGCCGCGATAACCTCTTTAGCGAGCGCATCGGTTACGAAGCCGTTCTGAGGAACGATAACGTTGCCGTTTTTATCCTTGACGTCTTCGGAAACGAATCTGCCTTGAATTCTGTCCTCTAAGCCTTCGATAACTTCGCCGTTGGGTCCGATAATTGCCCTTACGACCATACCGCGGGGTTTCTTCATACCGGCCATACAGTCGTCTTCACGGACGATAACGTCCTGCGAAACGTCGACGAGCCTACGGGTTAAGTAACCCGAGTCTGCCGTCTTTAACGCCGTATCGGCAAGACCTTTACGACCGCCGTGCGAAGAAATGAAGTATTCGAGAACGGAAAGGCCTTGACGGAAGCACGACTTAACGGGAACTTCAATCTTTTTACCTTGGGGGTTAACCATTAGACCACGCATACCCGAAAGCTGTTTCATCTGGTCGATTGAACCACGGGCACCCGAGTTTGCCATCATCCATATAGGATTGAACTTGTCGAGTGATTTCTTTAATGCGTCGGTAACTCTGTCGGTTGCGTCGTCCCACGCGTTGATAACCGCGTTGTAACGCTCTTCCTCGCGAAGAAGTCCGCGCTGGTACTTCTTTTCGATTTTGATAACGTTTGCTTCGGTTTCCGCAACGATAGCCTTCTTCGCCTCGGGAATGTGCATATCGAATACCGAAGTGGTGATTGCGCCGACGGTTGAATACTTGTAGCCGAGGGTTTTGATTTTATCGAGAATGTCAGCCGCCCTGGGTGCGCCGCCCGTCTTGAAGCAACGCTCAACGATTTTGCCGAGCTGCTTTTTGCCTACTGCAACTGCGCTGCCGAGGAACTCGTAAGAAATCTCGTATTTGAGATAATCTTCGGGTTTTTCGCGGTTTACAAAGCCCAAATCTTGGGGCATATTGCTGTTGAAGATAATTCTGCCGACGGAGGTTTTAACTCTGCCCGTAACGGTTTGACCGTTGTAGGGAGAATTTTCGTCGTTGATAGTTACCGTTCTGCGGACGTAAATTTCGTCTTGCATGTGAATGAGTTTGAGCTGGTAGGCTATCATAGCCTCGTCTTCGGAGATGTACGCGTTTGCAACGTACTTCTCTGCGCCCGCCTCGTTCGCGTCGCACTCGTAATATCTGTCGCCCGAGTAACGGTAGTACTTGCCTTCCTCACGCCTTAAAATGGTGAGGTAGTAAGCGCCCATAACCATATCCTGCGAGGGCTGCATAACGGGCTTGCCGTCGGACAGCTTTAAGATATTGTTGGAGGAAAGCATCAAATACCTTGCCTCTGCTTGCGCCTCTACCGAAAGGGGTACGTGCACTGCCATCTGGTCGCCGTCGAAGTCGGCGTTGAACGCGGTACATACCAAGGGGTGAATTTTAATTGCTCTGCCCTCGATAAGCACGGGCTCGAACGCTTGAATGGAAAGTCTGTGCAACGTAGGCGCACGGTTCAAAAGAACGGGGTGCTCTTTGATAACCTCTTCAAGTACGTCCCATACGAAGGGCTTAGCCTTTTCAACGGTACGCTTTGCGCTCTTTATGTTGTGGCACTGGCCGCTTTCAACGAGCTTTTTCATAACGAAGGGTTTGAAAAGCTCGATAGCCATTTCCTTGGGTAAGCCGCACTGATAGAGTTTGAGTTCGGGACCTACGACGATAACCGAACGGCCCGAATAGTCGACACGCTTACCGAGAAGGTTTTGACGGAAACGGCCTTGCTTACCGCGGAGCATACCCGAGAGAGATTTAAGCTCTCTGTTAGAGGGGCCCGAAAGCGCCTTGCCGCGTCTGCCGTTGTCGATAAGTGCGTCAACGGCCTCTTGGAGCATACGCTTTTCGTTCTTGACAATCATATCGGGCGCGCCGAGTTCAATCATTCTCTTCAAACGGTTGTTGCGGTTGATAACGCGCCTATACAAATCGTTTAAGTCGGAGGAAGCAAATCTGCCGCCGTCAAGCTGTACCATGGGACGGAGTTCGGGGGGAAGCACGGGAAGCACGGTTAAAATCATCCACTCGGGACGGTTGCCGCTCTTTCTGAACGCTTCCAAAATTTCTATCCTCTTAACAGCCTTAACGCGCTTTTGGCTTGCATTGCTGCTGTCAATGATTTTCTTGGTCTCTTCGCACTCTTTTTCAAGGTCGACGGCCATTAAAAGTTCGCGGATAGCTTCCGCACCCATGCCGACCTTTAAGCCGGTAACGTCACTGTCGCCGTACTTTTCTTCGATTTCGCGAAGTTCTTTATCGTTTATTACTTGTTTGTATTCAAGGGTCTTAATCGTGCCGGGGTCGATAACGACGTAAGCCGCAAAGTAGATAACTTGTTCGAGCGCCTTAGGGCTCATATCGAGGATAAGACCGATACGCGAGGGAACGCCGCGGAAGTACCAAATGTGGGAAACGGGAGCCGCAAGCTCGATATGTCCCATTCTTTCGCGCCTTACTTTTGCGCGGGTTACTTCAACGCCGCACCTTTCGCAAGTTATACCCTTGTAACGGATACGCTTATACTTTCCGCAGTGGCACTCCCAGTCCTTCATGGGTCCGAAGATGCGCTCGCAGAAAAGTCCGTCCTTTTCGGGTTTTTGCGTTCTGTAGTTTATGGTTTCGGGCTTGGTTACCTCGCCCTTGGAAAGTTCCCTTATTTTTTCGGGGGAAGCTACGCTTATTTTTATAGAATTGAAATCGTTTAATTCAAACATATTTGACCTCCCTTACTCCTCGTCCTTATCGTCGTCATCCTCGTCAAAGAGGGTGAACTTGTCGCCGAGGTCATCGTCGTCGCCGAAGTCGTCCATATCGTCGCCGTCGCCGAAAAGCTCCTTCGAGGTGAAGTCGTCCTCGTCGTTGTCGAATATCGAGATAGGCTCGTCAAGGTCTTCCTCAACTTCGCCGCCTCCGATAATATCGAACTCGGTTTCGGGAATGCTGTCTTCAATCTCTTGTGCTTCACGCGCCTTAGCGGTGGGAATAACGTCATCGTCGTCGTCAAGCTCGCGAATGATAAGCTCTTCGCCGTTTTCGGTGAGTACTTTAATGTCGAGCGCCAAAGACTGCAATTCTTTCAAAAGGACTTTGAACGCCTCGGGAATGCCGGGCTCTGAAATGTTGTTGCCCTTAACGATGCTTTCGTAAGTCTTTACACGGCCTACGATATCGTCCGATTTAACCGTCAAAATTTCTTGCAAGATGTGCGCCGCGCCGTAAGCTTCGAGCGCCCAAACTTCCATTTCGCCGAAACGCTGACCGCCGAACTGCGCTTTACCGCCGAGGGGCTGCTGCGTTACGAGGCTGTAAGGTCCGATTGAACGAGCGTGAATCTTATCGTCAACGAGGTGGATAAGCTTAATCATATACTGAACGCCGACGGTAACCCTATTTTCGAAGGGTTCGCCCGTTCTGCCGTCGTATACTTGAATTTTACCGTCAACCTTGCCTTCGGGGTTGAGAAGGTTGTTCTCTTGGAACAGCTTCTTTATGTCTTGCTCGGTTGCGCCGTCGAATACGGGGGTTGCAATCTTCCAGCCGAGCTGTTTGCAGACGAGACCCAAGTGTACTTCAAGGACTTGTCCGATGTTCATACGCGAAGGAACGCCGAGTGGGTTAAGAACGATTTGGAGCGGCGTGCCGTCTGCAAGGAAAGGCATATCCGCTTGAGGAAGCACGCGCGAGATAACGCCCTTGTTACCGTGGCGTCCCGCCATCTTATCGCCGACTTGAATCTTACGCTTTTGCGCGATATATACGCGCACGAGTTTACTTACGCCGGGGGACAGCTCGTCCTTGTTTTCACGGGTGAATACCTTTACGTCAACGACGATACCGCCTTCACCGTGGGGAACCTTCAAGGAAGTATCCCTTACTTCCCTTGACTTTTCGCCGAATATTGCACGGAGAAGTCTTTCTTCGGGGGTGAGCTCGGTTTCGCCCTTAGGGGTTACCTTACCGACGAGGATATCGCCGGGCTGAACTTCCGCGCCGACGCGGATAATACCGTCTGCATCCAAGTCTTTAAGCGCGTCTTCGGATACGTTGGGAATATCCCTCGTGATTTCTTCTGCGCCGAGCTTTGTATCTCTTGCTTCGGTTTCGTGTTCTTCAATATGGATTGAAGTGAATACGTCGTCTTGAACGAGTTTTTCGGAAATGAGGATAGCGTCCTCGTAGTTGTAACCTTCCCATTCCATATAGCCGATGAGAATGTTTTTACCGAGGGCAAGCTCGCCGTTGTTGGTTGCGGGGCCGTCCGCAATGATTTCACCCGCTTCAACCTTGTCGCCCGTATTGATTATGGGGCGCTGGTTAAGGCAAGTGCCTTGGTTGGAACGCGCGAATTTCTTTAAAGGATATTCGGTTACAAGACCGTTTGCTTCTTGAATTTTGATGCAGTCCGAAGCTACGCCTACTGCAACGCCCGCGTTCTTTGCGCGTACCATAACGCCGCTGTCGCGTGCGATTGCGCCCTCGATACCCGTTGCAACGATTGCGCTTTCCGTCTTCATAAGGGGAACTGCTTGTCGCTGCATGTTCGAGCCCATGAGTGCACGGTTGGTATCGTCGTTCTCAAGGAAAGGAATGAGCGCGGTTGCGACTGAAACGAGCTGTTTGGGCGAAACGTCCATATAGTCCATTTTGTCTGCGGTGTACTGCGTGATTAAGTCGCGGTGACGGCAGCCGATATGCTCGTTTTGGAAACGGTTAGTTATATCGAGCGGCTCGTTTGCTTGCGCGACGATGTATCTGTCTTCTTCGTCTGCGGTAAGGTAGTCTACGTGGTCGGTTACCCAAGTGTCGATAACCTTACCTTCTTTATCGTAGGTGTGCTCTACCTTTCTGTAAGGGCTCATGATAAAGCCGTACTCGTTGACCTTGGAGAATGTTGCAAGCGAGGAAATAAGACCGATGTTCTGACCTTCGGGAGTTTCTATGGGGCAAAGTCTGCCGTAGTGCGAGTGGTGAACGTCGCGGACTTCGAAGGTTGCTCTGTCGCGGTTAAGACCGCCGGGGCCGAGTGCGGAAAGCTTACGCTTGTGGGTAAGCTCTGCAGCGGGGTTGGTTTGGTCCATGAACTGCGAAAGCTGTGAAGAACCGAAGAACTCACGGATAACTGCGGTAACGGGACGGACGTTGACGAGGCCCGAAGGGGTAACTTCCATCGCGTCTTGCGTTGCCATACGCTCTTTAATGAGTTTTTCAAGCCTTGCAATACCGATACGGAGCTGGTTTTGTAAAAGCTCGCCAACGGAGCGCACGCGGCGGTTGCCGAGGTGGTCGATATTGTCGATAGTGCCGATACCGTACTGCAAGTCGATATTCGAGGAGATTGCCGCAACGATATCGTCAACCGTAATGTGCTTGTGGTTGAGCTTTTCGATTACGGGCTTTATAGTCTTCTTGTCCTCTGCGCTGATTTCGGTTATATCGGAATTGAAAAGCTCGTTGAACTTTTGGCAGCCGGCAACGAATCTTATACGCATTTCACGGCGTTTTTCTCTGTTCTTCTTGTCCTCGGGTTTTTCGTCAACCGTTTCGGGAGTTTCAGCCGTGTAGTAAATTGCGTTGATTTCGTCGCGGAATTTTTCCGCAACTTCTTCCACTTTTGCGCCTTCGCACTCTGCCGCAATCTTCTGCATAAACTTGAAGTTGGGGTAGTAAACGGTAGGCAAAAGTCCGTACACTTTGTGGCTCTTATTGGAAAGCGCCGTGAAGTTTACGGTGTTGTTTGCAATTATCTTGTGTTTGATTTCGCCTTGCTCTGCGTCGGATACGAGAACGAATACTTCGTTCACGCCGCAGTCCTGCATTTCGATAGCCTTAGCTTCCGAAACTACTTCGCCCGCGTGGCCCAAAATTTCGCCCGTTTCGGGGTTGAACACGTCCTCTGCAAGTTTGCAGCCGGTGAGCCTATAAGCAAGGTTGAGCTTTTTGTTGAACTTGTATCTGCCGACTTTTACCACGTCGTAACGGCGAGGGTCGAAGAACAAGTTGTTGAGGTGCTGACGAACGGAAGCTTCGGTGGGAACTTCACCGGGACGAAGCCTTCTGTACAGCTCGATAAGACCGTCGCTTTCGGACTTGGTGGTATCCTTTGCAATGGTGTTTTCAATCATTTTGTCGTTTGCGAATAAATCCAAAAGCGACCTATCCGAGCCGAAGCCTAAGGCACGAAGTAGTACGGTTGCACAGATTTTACGCTTTCTGTCAACGTGAACCCACAAAACGCCTTGTGCGTCTTGCTCGAATTCAAGCCAAGCGCCGCGGTTGGGAATAACGGTGGTGCCGAAAATTTCCTTACCGGTCTTGTCCCTCGTGGAGGCATTGTAGGAACCGGGCGAACGGACGAGCTGGGATACGATAACGCGCTCTGCACCGTTGATGATGAACGAGCCCGAATCCGTCATAAGGGGGAACTCACCCATGAATACGGGCTGGTCGATAACCTCTTCCTTTACCTTGTTGACGAGTCTGATTTTTACGTGCATGGGAAGCGCGTAAGTAGCGTCGCGGTTGCGGCACTCCTTCTCGTCATACTTGGGCTTTTCGTCGAACCAGTGCTCGAGGAAATACAGCTCGTAATGGTCGGAATAGTCGGTGATGGGCATAAAGTCTTCAAAGACTTCGGCAATGCCTTCCTTCATAAACGCGTCATAGCTTGACCTTTGAATTTCAACGAGGTCGGGAATGTCTATAACTTCGTTTATTTTACCGAACTTTCTCCTTTCGGTTTTGCCATACTTGTGAATCGGTAAATTCATTAAAAGAACTCCTTTTGGCTTTTCTGCCTTAATTTATATTTCACATTGTGGCGATTATCCGTTTATATCTTTTCACCGGAAAAAATCGAATGTTCCAAAAAAAATTTGTTTTGCCCTTTACATTTGAAAGCATTTAATATATAATGAATAGGAAATTTGCTTAAAAACGGGGCGAAAATTGCCGTATTTTTGCGTAATTTTTTACCAAAAAAGTAAAAATTGCGCTAAAACTGCATTTTAGTTCAGTGTATTATTTTACAACACAAAATCAATAGTGTCAACTGATTTTAAAAAAATTATGAGAATTGATAAATTTTTAAAAGTATCCAGAATTTTAAAGCGCAGAACCCTTGCACAGCAAGCTTGCGACAAGGGCAAAGTTATCGTTAACGGCAAGGAAGTTAAACCCGCCAAGCAGATAAAAATCGGCGACGAGGTTGAACTGCAATTTACGGGCGGCGCGGTAAAATTCAGAATTTTAAATATTAAAGAAACCGTTAAAAAAGACGAGGCTTCAACTTTATACGAGATACTTAGCGAGGACGAAAATTGAAAGATAAAGTTAGCGTTATTATATGTGCGGCGGGCAAGGGCGAAAGAGCGGGCTTTGATAAAAACAAACTGCTTGCCCCCCTTTACGGCGCGCCCGCGCTTTGGCACACGCTGAAAAAATTTAATATACACGAAGTTGACGAAGTTATAGTTGCCGCCTCCGAATACGATTTGGAAGAAATTTCTGCACTGTGCAAGCCTCTTAATTATAGGGTAGTAAAAGGCGGCGCGACGCGCACCGAAAGCGTAAGAAAAGCGCTTGACGAGGTTACTGGCGAGATAGTGTTAATTCACGACGGGGCGCGTCCCTTCGTTTCTCACGAGCTTATTTTAAACTGCATTGACGGAGTTAAAAAGTTCGGCAGCGCGGTTGCGGCAATTAAGCTTACCGATACCGCAGTTTGCGGACAGCTGGGCTATATAACCGACAGACTTGATAGGGATACTACTTTCCGCGTTCAGACACCGCAAGGGTTCTTGACGGAAGATATCCGCCGCGCCTACGCGCTTGCGGGTGATAAGGTTTACACCGACGACAGCGCGGTTTACGGGGAATTTATCGAGCCCGCGCGGCTTATTGACGGCGAGGAAAGCAACATTAAGTTGACCTATAAAAGTGATTTCAATAGGGAACTCCCCTTCACCGCCGCTTGCGGGTTGACGGGGTTCGGCGTGGATATACACGCGTTCGGCAAAAAGCAGAATTATATTAAGCTGTGCGGAGTGGAAATTCCGTGCGATACGGGGCTTATTGCACACAGCGACGGCGACGTTGCGTTGCACGCCGTGATGGACGCGATTTTATCCGCCGCAGGCTTAAAAGATATCGGGCACTACTTCCCCGACAGCGACCCCGCGTTTAAGGGCGCGGACAGCGCGGAACTCCTTAAAAAGGTTATCGGGCTGATTAGCGACAAGGGCTTAAAGGTGAATAATCTTTCGGTGGCGGTTCAAGCCGAGAAGCCCCGCCTCTCCCCTTATATAGATAAAACGGTTGCGCGCCTTGCCGAGCTTACGGGTGCGGACTGCGGAAAAATTTCCGTTACTGCGGGAACTTGCGAGGGCTTGGGCTTCGTTGGCGAAGGGCTTGGAATTTGCGTACACGCGGTTGCAACTTTGAAAGAGGTTTAAGCTATGGTAAAACCGAACAGAATACCGTTTTTTGTATTGCTTGCTTTTACGTTGGCATTTTTAGCGGTTACGCTTATATTTTTATTTGTGCCCGAACCGACGCCCGTTTCCATAACCGAAGAATTCCGGATTGTTGAAATCGCCGACGGCTATGCTCTTCAAGGTAAAATAAAGAATAATACCGATGAGGAACTCACTATTTGGAAAAACGGACATATAAGTTTAAGAGTTTCTGCGGTTATAAAGGACGATTATAGCGAAAACGAGAGAGAATACGAGTTTGAAATCTTCAAAGAAAAAACTATAATCCAACCAAAAACAGAATACGGGTTTTTTGAAGAGATAAGCATTTATAAAGGCTATACACCCGTTAAAATTAAAACTGTTAGAGGTAGCGTAGCCGAGTCAAGCGCATTTGCGCTTTACGGAAACGTAATAAACGACGGAAAATTTGCAATAATCGCACTTTTTACCGGCATAGTAGGCGTCGGATTATTGTTAATAACTGTTTTGTGTTACACCACGGAAACAAAAAACGCAAAAGTTAAAAATAACGTTCTGCAACAGATAAAGGACACACTCGGAAACGGAATTTTAGTTACGGGGCAATTCGGCAACAAAGCCGTAAACCGTAAGGCCACGGCAAAGACGACCGCTTCGTTTATCGGTGCGGTCGTATCTGCAACGGTATTCGGCTGGGGGCGATACACCGTTTACGGCAGAACGTACAAAAACGATTATATTTTGACCGAAACCTCGATATATACTTTCTTCCGCAATAAATATAATAACGTGACGAATGATATAAAATCGGCTCTGCCTAACCCCGTAATAGCCGAAAAGAAAGGAAAGATTTATATAACGGGCGACACTAAAAACGTTTTTTTGTCTGTTAAATTAAGTAAGGACAAAGCGCAAAATGCGGAAATTTTAAACGATTTGCAGCATATATTCGGCACAGAAAAATTATAAAATAATAAAGGACAACTATGGCTAAAAACGGTAAAACCACAACTGAATTCGTGTGCAGTGAGTGCGGGGCTTCGAGCCCGCGCTGGCTTGGGCGGTGCCCTTCTTGCGGGAAGTTTAACACGATGGCGGAAGAAATCATTGCACCCGCAAACGATACAAAAGCAATTAAAAAACCGTCCTTGGGCGGACGGGCGAAACCACTTTCGCAGATTACCTTTGAAAGATACGAAAGAACTTCTTCGGGGATTTCCGAGTTCGATAACGTTTTGGGCGGGGGCATTGTTGCAGGCTCGTTGGTGCTTTTGGGCGGCGACCCCGGAATAGGTAAGTCCACGCTGTTGACGCAGATTGCGGCGCACCTTTCGGCAAAGCATAAAGTGCTTTATTTTTCCGCCGAGGAAAGCTGTTCGCAAGTGAAGATGCGCGCAGAAAGACTTAACCTTGACTCGGGCGATATGCTGATTATAAACGAAACTTGCATTGACGAGCTTGAAAGCGAGCTTGACGGAGTCGAGTTTTGCATAATAGACAGTATTCAAGCAGTTTATACGGACGACCTCTCCTCCTCTTCGGGTTCGGTGGGACAAGTTAGGGAATGCGCCTCCAAGCTTATGCGGATAGCTAAGAGCCGAGGCATAACATTCTTTATCGTAGGGCATGTAACCAAAGAGGGCGCGCTTGCCGGTCCTAAAGTTTTGGAACATATTATGGATACCGTCCTCTACTTCGAGGGCGAAAACCAAGAGAATTTCCGTATTCTTCGTGCGGTGAAAAACAGATTCGGAAACGTTGCCGAAGTGGGCGTTTTCGAGATGACGGGCGAAGGAATAATTGCGGTAACCGATTACTCGGGCGTGTTCCTATCCGAAAGCCGCGGCGAGGAAGCGGGTTCCGCCGTAACCCCCGCGCAGACGGGCGCAAGGTGTATGAACGTTGAGATTCAGACTTTGGTTGCAAAGACGACGTTCGGACAGCCGCGAAGAATGCCGCTCGGAATTGATTACAACAAATTAGTGCTTTTGATTGCCGTTATGGAAAAGCGGTGCGGGCTTGCGCTTGGCGGGTACGATATTTACGTGAACGCGATGGGCGGAATTAAGCTGAACGAGCCCGCTTGCGATTTGGCGGTGTGCGCCGCGCTTGCCTCCGCCTACTTCGGGAAGCCGATAGACAAGTACACTGCGGTGTTCGGCGAAGTTGGTTTGACGGGCGAGGTTAGGGCTGTTTCTTACTGCGAAAAGCGCGTTGCCGAGTGCGTGAAGATGGGCTTTAAAAAGGTTTTGGTGCCCGCGAAAAATATGAAGTCGGTTTTAAAGTACAAGGATAAAATTACGATTGTCCCCGTGCTTTACGCGAACACGATGATTAAAAGTTTATTTAAAGATTGAGTTTAATTGAAAAAGCCCGAAGGCGTGCGCCTTCGGGCTTTACGTTTGATTTTATATAATTTCTTCGCGCTTTTTGAAGATATCGAAAACGGTTATCTGACCCGCGATTACGTTTAAAAATGCGGGGAACCTATCGAAATAGTATCTTCTTAAAAACTTACCTACCGGGGTGATACGGGGGTCGTTAGTCATTCTGAAAGGAATTTCTTCCGCCTCGTTCAAGCCCGCGTCTTGAAGCTGCTTTTCAAGCTCGTCCGCGTGAATGCACATGGTGCGGATTTTGAAGTGCTTATACTCCTTACCCTTCCTTGAAATGCGTTTACCCGCGTGGAAAGGGTTATGGAAATCTTCAAAGAACTTTACGAGGGCGCTTAAAAGAATAATCCAGCTCGTGGCGATAAGAAGCACCACGCCCGAGAATATATCCAAAGCACGCTTTAATACGGCAACGGTAACTTCTTTACCGTTCTTTTTTTCCTTTATCTCTTCGCTCATAGTTAAATTATAACAAATGAAACTATAAATTACAAGCAATTTTTTATCGTGTTCAAAATTTAGCGGCGGCGCAAAATTGCGCCGCCGCTTTGCTTTACAATAATATTAATAGTTACCCGTTAAGCTGAATGCACCCGTTTGAGGCGTAGACCATACGCTGCCGTCTGGCAAAGTAAAGGTTAAAGTTACAACCATATTCCAGCTACCGTATTTAGCAGAACCCCAACTGTCCTTTAGTACGACGGTTTGCTTTTCCAATTTGCTTTGATAGCCGTCGAAATTGTAGGGATAATCACTGCTTGATTTGTCCTTAATAAGGTGCATAGTATAGCTTGTTTTCGTGCAGTTAATGTTTTCAATGAGGCTGTAAGTGCCTTCGAAGTGATAGGATACTTCGCTTTCGAAAGTATAGCGATAGTATAGCGTTTGCGCCCAACCTTCGCGATAGTCGTCTCTTGAAGAAGTACAGCTGATATCGGCTTTAAGCCAAAGAGCTTCTAAGGTTACTGAGCCCGCGTCAACAAACTCGGAAACCGAAGTAACTTGGCGCCAGTTGCCGTTATCGTTGTACCACCATCCGACGAAGGTATAACCCTCTGCGGTAGCGTCTGCAACGACGTAATCAGAACCTTCTTCAAAGCCGACGGGAAGGGATTTATAAGTTCCGTCATAGCCCGCATAGTTGAATTCAACCGTGCTGTTAAGCTTCACTTTTAACGGGGTCTTGACGTACTCCAACTTAAACGACGTATCTCCCGTTACTGCCGTGCCGTTTGCGGGGGTGCCGTTTTTGTCTACCCATTGAACGGTGTAGCCTTCAAGCTCGGGGCACTCGGGCATATTACCGAAGTTAAGAACGTCGTTTTCGCGGTAAATAACGCTGTAAAGTTCTTTGCCGTTTTCGTCCGTAAACGATACTGTATAAGCTTTGCTCCAAATTGCCGTGTACTCGGTATCGGATTTAAGCGTTACCAAGCCGTAACGAACGCCGTCTTCTTCAACGTAGCCTTCAAATTGCACGTTATTCGTTCCGTACTGAGTGGTAGCCGTGTAACCGCTAATTATATGGCTTAAACCGTCCAAAGTTACGGAAACGCCAATCGGAAGCTTGACGTACGAACCGCAAGCCCATTTGAAACTGCTATCCGTATACTTTAAGTCGTATTCGCTTGTAACGGTTACGTCCATATTGAAGAGGTCGTCAGAACTATCCGTGTAGCCCTCTTCTATTTGCTCGTTCGGGTTGCAGTAAGTGAAGCTACCCCAGAAATCAAGGTCAACCACATTATTGACAAGTGTCAAATTGGATTTAATAATTTGAAGCGACCTTACCGTATACGAGCCGTCTTCGTTCAAGTCTGCGCTGAACTTTAAGGGGATATTGGAAGTAGTCATACCTATAAGGCTCGTCAATAATCCGCCGTTAATTGCAATGGTCCAGCTTGCACCCGTTGAGGTCTGTTCCGAAACGTAGTATGCAAGTATAGCGTCAAGATATTGACCGTAATCGAAGCCATCGAAGTTAACGCCGCTGCCGCTGTTGTTGCCGGCACCGTCAAGTCTTTCGGTAACCGTCGGACCTAAACTGAGTATGAATATGATGTTGTCCATCATATTGTTAGAAAATTCTTCTAACGTCATCGAACGGACTTCAACACTCGGAGTGGACAGTTTTTTCTCTGACCAACCTTCATACTGGGTGTATTTTACTTTTCTTATGATAATGTCGCCGCCGCCTTGGTTACTTCCGAGATGCATGGAAAGGTAAACGTCCGCTTTGCCGTCTATTACCACTTGACCGACCATTCCGACGCTATCGTAATAGATATGCGCGTCAAGGGAAACGTTGTTCGTTTCTTGGTCAATGTAAACCGCCAACGACTTAATTTGAATTTCAGCCTCTTTTAATTTAAGACCTATTATATTAATTTTAGCCGTTACGCTGCCTTGTAATAGGTAATAGTGATTTAAGTCGTACTCGTCTTCGGTGCCTTCCACTTTGTGGGTTGCGGAATTGATTAAGCCGTTTACAAGCGTATCAAGCCCGTCGGCGTTGAGATAACCTTTCAAATCCTTGTTCGCATCGGGGCGGATAATTTCGTCGTAGCCGAGCTGCAAACCGAGATTGAGTTTATTGGAGAGATTTTCGCCGAAGTAGATATTATCAAGGTTCACGCCGCCGACGTAGTAAACGCCGTCTTTATTGAGCCTTGTGAACTCAACGGTGAGGTTATCAATGCTTTCATTATTATATATTAAAGAAGAATTGAGCACAAATATTAAGCTTTCGTCGGTGGTTTTGATGCTTGAAACGTATTTATCCGACAGTAAGAAGTTGGATTTTTCAACATCTTTCACTGTGCTGTCGACGTTGCCGAAGAGGTTACTCAAAAGCTCTTCAAGGCTGACGCCGAGAATTTGCGGAATGAGACTGTCACCGAGAGAGGCGAATTTGTCTTGCACGCTCTTGGGAAGATATTTGCTTATAAGCATATCGTCAAGCAATCCGGAAATTTGTGCGATAGCCGTGATAATCTCATCGCGGTTCTCTGCTTTGATTTCGATTTGGTCAAGGTCAAGATTAGCCATTGCGCCGACCATTGAAACGAGAGTTAAAATTTCGTCAACGGGAGCGTAAATCTGTAAAGCGTTTGTGCTTTGCTCATACTTGGAAACCGAAAGGTAAACGTCGTAATTGCCGTCCTTGGTGTAGCCGCCGGTCGTTTTGCCGTTCGCGTCAACGCCAATGGGATTAGCGTCCATTAAGACGAGGTCGATATAAAGGCTGTCGTCTGCGGGCTGCTTAGCGGTAAGACCGATATTGAGGTGTATATACGCCTTGCTGTCAACTTCCGTGCCGTCTTCGTCCACGCTTACCGTGCCCTTATCATATTCCAGAGCCGCTTTGAAGGTGTACTTGATTTCGTCGCCCGTATACAGCGAGCCTTTAACCGTTGCCGAGATGTGGTCGCCGATGAGGCTTTCTACGATTTTGTGCCCCTCTTTGAGGACGTCAACGTATTCTTCCTTTGCCTCGTCGCTTAAGGCTTCAAGCGTATCTTCGCTTAACGCCACCGTTGCAACGGCGTCTACGCCGAGAATGCTTAACTCTACGCTTGCGCTTATACCTTCCGACAAATCAAGTTCAGCCGAAACGGGAACGAATGCGTTAAACAAAGTAAGGTCTGCATTGGTAGAAATGGTTTTACCGTCGCCTATGAGGTTGGTCAAAAGCTGTTTAATCGCGTCGGGTAAATCAACCGGTATAATTTCGCTGCCGCCCAAGGACGAGAGAATTGCGGTATCGGTTAAATCCATTTCGTTGAGATTTAACGTAACCTTAGTGGTGCCGACCTTGAGGTAAAGCGATTTTGAAGTAAAGTCAAAGTAAACCGCAAGTCCGCCGAAATCTGCGCGGATTTCCTTTACAGCGCCGTCTTTAAGACACAGCGCCACCTTGCCTTCGAGAACGGCTCCGTCGCGTATGCCGGTCGCCTCGTCGGTAAGCCCCGTCATAAGGGTTAAGCTAACGTCGAAGGTAATAGTGGTATTTAAAATATCTTGATAATCTTCGACGTCGGGAAGGGTTACCTTCTCGTTGCTAAGTGCCGCGCTAACCGTAAGGTTGAGGTTATCAATCTTCAAGCCCGCGTCAACTTTCAGCCCGCCGAAAAGACGAATATCGAGCGCCGCTTTAAGTGCGGTTCCAAGCGCGTCTATATTAATATCAAGGCTAGTGCCGAGAGAAGTTTCGCTTGTTGAAAGGTTCGCTAAAACGTCCGTCAAAAGCGAATTTATTTCAAGCGAGCCAAGCGTTGAGGGCAAGTCCGCATCGCCCGTGCCGAGCGTGGAAGTATCGAGTGAATATTTGACGCTACCCTTGCTTAAATAAAGCATATTATGGGGGTAATCGTAATAAACGGTAATATCGTCAAGCTTAGCGTATACGCCCGCAAACGCGCCGTTTTGCATTATAATTTTTGCAAGCCCGTCAAGCGTGAAGCCGTTTAAGTTGAGTGAAATATCTAAGGTAATTCCATCGTTTAAAATATCTTGGTACGCCGCCGTATCGGTGGGAATTGCGGGCTTGTCGTTTTCCGTTCCGAAGGAAAGCTTCGCCTTAACTACCTTTTCACCGAGGGGAATTTCAGCCTTTAAGAAGTTGAGTTCAACTCCGCCGTCCTGTGCCTTTTGGAACTCGAACTCCATAGGAACCGTAAGTCCGAAAAGCTCCACTTCGGAATTTAAAGTTGCAACCCCCGTTTCCTCGTTGAGGATAAACGTGCCTTGCGTCATTTCGTCCATCAAAGCCGCAACGTCGAAGCCGCCGAGAAGGTCGCCGCCGTCTTCGCCCTCTTCGCCCGAAGAAAGCAAGCCGCCAATATCAAGTTTGTATTTTGACGCGCCGTCGTTTACGTAAAGGGTTTCACCGTCAAGCCAAACGAGGATATCGCCGAGTTTGGCGGAAAGACCGCTGAAGCTGCTGTTTTCCATTTCCACGGAAACAACGCCGTTTAAATTCAAATCGTCAATATTTAAACCGACGTTGAATACCGCGCCTTCCGTAAGCACGCTTGCAAACGCGCCCGAAAGATAGCCCATTGCGTTGTCGGTGTTTTCTTCTTCTTTTGCACCGTCAACTAAGGAATCCTTCACTCTGTCGTATTCCGAAGAGAAATAATCTTTCCAGAAAGAGTTGACTGCGTTTTCTTCGCCGTAATCGAACTTGACTTTGGTATTGGAAGTACAGCTGGGAGCAAAGTTTGCAGCGATGGGAGCGTTGTATGAATCTGAAATTTCAAATTCGAGAATGCGCCAATTCTCGTCGAAGACGTAGGTTACCGAAGTTGAATGTATCGTAGGGCAGTCGTACAAGTCGCCCGTAACCTTCATCTGTAATTTATAATAGTAGTCCGCGCTGGTTTCGTCCTCTCCCGTGTTGACGTTAAGGTTAAGCGTCATCGCGTAAGTGCCGTCGCCGTTATCCGTAACGGAATATTCGGCTGCGTTGGCGATGGTAAGCTCGTTAAGTACGTATACGGAGAACTCCGAAGGCGGGAAGCCGCGGTTCATTTTATATGTATTAACCGTCATAGCTTGCGCTTCGCCCGTCGACCAAGGAGTGTTCATCTTGTCGAAGTCCTTGTTCGCGGAGGGGCGCCACATAACGACGCCGTTTGCAACGCAGAACTGGGTTGCCTTTGACGAGAAGCCTTTTGCCACGTCTGCGGAAATCAACACGTCGTCGTAATACTGCTTGTAGGTTTCAACCGTCTGCGAAAAGCCCAGCGATATAACCGTTGAGAACATCTCCGACGACCAGTATTCTTGATTTTGAAGAACGTAGTTCAAATAACCGACGTTTTCAACGAGAGTGTGGTCAGTGGGTTTGGTACCGTCCGAGGGAGCCGTGAAGCAAACGGTTTGGAAGTCTTGGTTCAGCTCGGTAGTCTTTTTGGGTGAAAAAAAGCCCACGCCCACTACCGCTATCGCACCGACTGCACCGACTGCAGCAACCGCGGCGAACTTACGCATACGGCGAACGTGTTTTAAACCGAGGGGTTTACGCCTTTTAACGCGAACCTCACCCTTTAAATTCTTAAGTTTATCGTGAAGACCGGCACGGCGGTTAACCGATTTATCGCGCTTGACTTTTTTCGTTTCCTTAAAGCCGGCGTTTTTAACTACGTGCAGTTCTTCAAACCCTTGTTGGGGCTTAGTTTTCTTTATCATATCTTTTCTCCGGCAAGCGAGTTGCCGATTATGCCTTAGTTTATTATGTTATAAGTCTAAAACTTTTATGACAAAATGTCAAGTTTGTAATGAAAATATATGATAATTTTTTGTCAAAAATTAAGATTTTTTTTAATTTTTACCCAATTTTAAGCCAAAATATCCCAAACCGAGATAAAATTGTCATATTTTTGTATGACATTGTGACAAAATCCGAGCAAACTAACATTATTATATAATGGGAAAAAACGTAAAAAATGAGCCTTGCCGAAAGCGGCAAGGCTGTAATTTACTGCTTGGAGGTATCGCTTTTCTCGTCCTTTTCTTCGTCCTTTTTTTGCTTACGCATAATAAAAAACTTGCGTACCGCCATTACGAAGCACCCCGCGCCCACGAGCATGAACACGGCAACTTGAGTGGCACTGCCGCAAAATATATAGTAAATACCGAGACCGATACAGACGAGTCCGCACACAATCTCGACGATAATAACCCAAAGACTGTTCTTTTCCATTTTTCGTACCCGTATTTATTATAGCACCAAATTTTTAAAATAGAAAGTATTTAACGCGGAATTTTAATAATGGCTTGACAGCGGCAATTATTTTAAGTTAAAATTTTTTTTATGATAGAAGAAAACGTGAAAAAGCTTTTAAAAGAAATACCTTGTAAAAACCCGTTCGGGGAAAAGGTTACGCTTGTTGCAGCGGTTAAATTGCAGACCGCAGATAGCATTAACTCAGCCATATGTGGGGGTGTAACCGATATCGGCGATAATCACGTGCAAGAATTTAGGGACAAATTCGACCTAATAAAAGGCAACCCCCGCCGCCATATTATAGGGCATCTGCAAACGAATAAAATTAAATATCTCGTGGGGAAGGTTGACCTTTACCACTCGATTGACAGATTGAATTTAGCCGAAGAGCTTTCAAAACGGAGTGCAAACGCGGGCGTAACCTCTAACGTTTTAATACAGATAAATATAGGCAACGAGGAAACAAAAGGCGGATTTGCGCTTGAAGAAGCCGAAGAAGCTTATAAAAAGATAAGCGCACTGCCAGCTTTAAAGGTTGAGGGGCTTATGGCTATGCTCCCCTTTGACAGCGACGAGGCGCGGCTAAGGGGCTTGGCAAAAGCTATGCGCCGAAAGTTTGACGAACTGAACGAAAGAGGCGCGAATTTGAAGTACCTTTCAATGGGAATGAGCGGAGACTGGAAACTCTGCATAGAAGAAGGCAGCAATATGATACGCCTCGGCACCGCTATATTCGGTGCAAGAAATTATAAACGTTCCGTTTAATCGGGTTTCCTAACCGCTTTTGCGGTGAGCAAATTAGGTGCAAATCAAACGTTAAAATTGCGATTGCCCCCAACATATGCTTGAAATAACGAAAAAAAGACTATAATAAAAGTATCTAATGCATACTACTTTTACGGCGGTATGCTTAATAAAATTCAAGGGGGAAATTTTGAAGAAATTATCCGTTGTATGCATTGCGTTTGCTTTGAGTATCTTGGTCGTTTTAAGCGGTTGTACAAACAAAGGCGCAAGGGTATTTAAATACCTTAAAGACACAAAGGAGTTTGCCGATACTAGCATTGACTACGATATAAGTCTGACGGTAAACGACGACTTATCGTTCGTCTTAAACGTTTCGTGCAATGAGGAAGCGTTAAAGGATTATCATGCCGAAGGTTCGAATATGGAATATTTAGGCTGCTACGAAACCTCGTTTACTACAGAATGGTTAGGTGTTACGCAGAACAACACTAAATACGAACACGCAGTAAAACTGACCGGTGCAACCGTAGAAATAGACGGCAAAGAAGAAGTTTTTTATTTGGTTGCGTCTACCACTTCGAAGCGTTCCGATTCGTATTATCTTACGCTCGTCCATCACTTGGATTTTGAAGATTACGACAGCAATCTTTCAAAAATCGTAAACGGCTACCCAAGTTACGTGCTTCACAAAAAATAATTAAATTTCGGCGTAGAAAAAAGACCTTGTTTTCGCAAGGTCTTTTTAATTTGTTATTTAATTAGTCACCTTTGAAGGGAAGCAAGTCCGCAATTCTTGCGCGCTTGATAGCTTTGGAAAGCTCTCTTTGATGCTTTGCACAAGTACCGCTCATTCTGCGGGGAAGCATTTTGCCGCTTTCGGTTACGAACTTTTTGAGTTTTGCAACGTCCTTATAGTCGATAACCGTAGTCTTCTCTTGGCAGAATACGCAAACCTTTTTGCGGGGAAATCTTTTATACGCCTTTTTAGCGGGCGCTACTTTATTTTCTTCCATAATTTATCTCCTTGAAATTAGAAGGGAATATCGCTGTCGTCGTCGAAGGGTTGAAGCTGAGGCTTGGAGCCGGCCCTTTGCGTGGGCGCGGGTGCGTCGAATTCGTCGCCGCTACCTTTGGGCGAGAGGAACTCTACGTCTTGACAAACGATGTCAATGCCCGTGCGCTTAATGCCCTGGCTGTCCTCGTAATTCCTAAGCTCTATAGAACCCGATACCGCAACTTTGTTGCCCTTTCTTGCATAGCGGGCAACCGTTTCACCTAAACCGCGCCATGCAACGCAGTTAAAAAAGTCTGTCTTTCTTTCACCGTCGCCGGCTGCATAAGTCCTATTGACTGCAATGGCAAAACGGCAAATCTTAATTCCGCCCGAAGTTTCGGTAAGTTCGGGGTCGCGCGTTAAATTCCCTATTAAAAATACTTTGTTCATAATTTTATCCTTTGGTTTATGCTTTTACGGTTATCATTCTTCTTAAGACTTCGGACGAAAGGTCGGAAACTCTTTCAAGTTCCTTAACAGCCGCTCCGTCAGCCTCGAAAGTCATTACCGTGTAATCGCCGTCGTTTTTGTAGTTGATGGGGTAAGCAAGCTTTTTAACGCCCCACTTGTCAACGGAAACCACGCTGCCGCCCTTGGACGTAACTACGTCCTCGAACTTCTTCCCGATTGCTTCCTTCGCTTCGTCAGCCAAAGACGCGTCGAGAATGTAAATCATCTCGTAAGTTTTCATTTTTTCACCTCCCGGACTTAATCGGCATACCACCTACGGTATGCAAGGTAAATGCACTTACTGTGCTAAACTATATTATAATAGTTTTATTTTTTTGTCAACTCATTTTGTGCGGTTTTTAATTTGACGCGAAAAACCGCGATTTTTTGGCGTATGAAATAAGCTTTTCTTTCTCGTTTTCCGTTTGCCCGACGGCGCAAGCAAGCAAAAGATTTTCCAAAGCTTTGCCCGTAAGCTCTTTCGGGCAGCCCGCCTCTATAAGTTCGTCCCCGCGAACGTTTAGCTGTTTTAAGTCCAACGGCACGCCTTCTTCCTTCATTTTTTGCAAGATGGCGGTCATCTTAACGACGGACGGCGCGGGGGATAAATCGTCCCGACAAGCTGAAAAATCGGCTTGCTTTAAAAGCATAAGCTCGTCGAAATAATTTAAGTTTTTTACTATGAATTTACGCACCTTGTTTTCGCGCGCGTCGCACCGCAAATCGTACATATGAAGGGCGGTAAGTTTGACCACTTTTTCGGTAAGTTTTTTGGGAACTTTCAGACGGTTGCAAACCTCTTCCGCAATCCTTGCGCCCTCGGTTTCGTGCCCGTAAAAGTTGCCGAAATTTTTCATACAATAGGGCTTGCCGATATCGTGCAAAAGCGCGGCAAGGCGAATACTTTTATCCGCGTACATAACCGTGCGGAAAGAGTGCTCCAAAACGTCGTAGCGGTGAATATCGCTTCTTTGAGCCATACCGTGGCCCAGATAAAGTTCGGGTAAAATTACCGCCAAAACGCCCGTGGTTTTTAGGACGAAAAGCCCGTTATTTGCGGCATATTCGGCACCGTATCGCAAATCGGCGTGTAAAATTCTGTCCAGCTCCGCCCATATTCTTTCGGGTGCGATATCGGCGATTAAGCCCGCATTTTGCCGTGCGCCGTCAAGGCATTCTTCGGTGGGCGTAAAGCCCGTTTCTGCGGAAATTCTTGCAAGGCGCATAAGGCGCAAGCCGTCCTCACCGAACACCTTTTCGGCAGCCGCAACGGTTGACATTCGACGGTTTTTTATATCGTCGATACCGCCCAAAGGGTCAACGAATTTTCCCTCTTTTATATCGTAATAAACGGCGTTGCATTTGAAGTCGCGGCGGTGCGCGTCGAGGTAAATATCGTCGGTGAAAAACGTGTTTACGGGGCGGTGAATTCCCCTTACGTATTCGTCCGAACGGAACGACGTAAACTCGTAATCTACACCCCCGAAAGAGAGCTTAACAGTGCCGGTATTTTTGTAGACCGCGTCGATATTAAAGCCCGCGTTTTTTGCGCGCGCGACGAAGTCCTCCGCGTCGACTGGGGCGCAGATATCGGTATCAAGCTTGTCCGCTTTAAGCCCCGCGATAAAGTCGCGTACTCTGCCGCCCACAACGTAAAGCGGATACGGGCAGCTATCTGCAAGCCGTATTAAGTTTTCGGGCAAGGTGTTTTTCATATATTTCGATTATACGCCTTTTTTAAAATTATTGCAATTATTATTTTTTTAGTATATAATTAAATAGCTTACGAATGAAATACGCGGGGGAAACGCTTTGTATTACATTATTGCAAACGAAACACATTTGAAAGGTAAGGGAATTCAGCGGCTGGAAACCGTTAAAAAGGTTTTTGACGTCGCGGGCAAAAAATACGAAGTTCTTTTGACCCAGAAAGAGGGCGACGCGAAACGCCACGCTGAGCGGATAACTTCTTTAAACGAAGAAAGTACGATTATTGCGATGGGCGGCGACGGCACCTTACACGACATTTTAAACGGCATTAAGGACTTTGATAAGTGCTCGGTCGGGCTTATACCCTTCGGCACGGGCAACGACTTTGCCGCAACCGCAAAAATCCCTAACGACGTTAAAAAGGCGGCTGAAATTATTGCATTTAAGGCGCCTAAGTCTATTGATTTTATAGAGCTTGCTTCGGGGCTCCGTTCGATTAACAGCATCGGAATGGGGCTTGACGTTGATATTTTAAAGCGCGTGTATTCGAGAAAGATGCGCGGGCACACCAAGTACGCCCGTGCGCTTATTCCTTGCTTATTACACTTTAAAAGCTGTAATTTTACCATTAAATACGACGGAAAAGAAGAAAAACACTTCGGGCTTATTTCCGCAGTGGGCAACGGAAAACAGCTTGGCGGGGGCATAAAACTGTTCCCCCACGCCGAAATTGACGACGGATACCTCGATTTGCTTATCGTTGACTACATATCAAAGCCGAAAATGATTGGCGCGTTCATTAAGCTTATGCTTGGTAAGATTGACAAAATTAAGAAAGTAACCTTCGTTAAGACCAAGGCCGTAACGTTCGTTCACGAGGACGAAAATTATACTCTGCAAGCCGAGGGCGAGCTGTACGACAACGTACCCCTTGACGCGCATATCGTTGAAAACAAGCTTAAATTTTATTTACCGTAATTTTTATGACCGAAAAATATTTAAGGCGAATACTCGATAACGTGAAGTCTGCCGTTGTCGTAGCCGACCAAAACTTAAAATCGACGTTCTATAACCGCGCTTTCAGAAATCTGTTCCCGAACGGAAGCTTGCGCGGAACGCTCGGCTCGGTAACCGCTTGCGCGGGTAACTGCAAGCATTGCGGCGAGGACGGCGGATGCCGCGGCTGCGGGCTTGCGGAAACCTTTGAGGACGCATTTTTATCAAACAAAGAAGTCGTAAGGCGTGTTTTCCAAAAGGTTAAAAGCGGTGAAAACGTGCACGAGGTAGCTTATTCCATTACCGTAACCCCGCTTGGCGGCGGTCTTTGTATGGCAACCGTCGACGACGCTTTCGAGCTTGAGGTTGCCCGCGAATTGCAGACGGCAAAGAACATTCAGCAAAGGCTTTTGCCAGCGGGGAAATGGGCCGGCGGAAAGAAATACTCTTACACCTACCTTCCTTGCAGAGAAATCGGCGGAGATTTGCCAGACGTTTACACCGTAGGAAATTCCGCTTGCGGTATGATTGCCGACGTATCCGGAAAGGGCGTTGCGGCGGGTATGCTTTCGGCGTTCGTTAAGGCGGCTTACGATAAGAAAAGCCCCTCACCCGCGCAAGCGATATCCAACCTCAGCGCGAAGTTCAGAGAGTTGAATTTAGACGAAAGAAACTACGTCACCGTTGCCGCCGTACGCATTGACGAGGACAGCATAACTTATTCGATGGCGGGACACAACGTACCCCTTTTATTAAAGACGGGCAGCGGCATTACGCGGATTATGTTAAACTCTCCGCCCGTATCGAATTGGTTTGATAACCCCGCATACTTTGACGACAGCATTCATTACGAGAAGGGCGACATATTGGTTTTGCTTACGGACGGCGCGACGGAGTGCAAGAATGAGCGGGGCGAAATGTTCGGCGTAGACAAGGTCATTAAAACCCTTTCCTATTCCCGCACGGCTGACGATTTTATTAAAAACCTTGAAAACAATTTGCGCTCGTTTTGCAAGGAATTAAACGACGATATTACCGCAATAGCGTTCGATTTATAGCGATAGACCCCATAATATGCTTGAAATAACCGCCGTTCGGCTTAGCCGAACGGCGGTTTTTACTGTATAACTTGATTTTTTTGCGTTATTTGAGGCATATATGGGGGTCTACAACATATTTCTCAGTTTTTCTACGGCGGCGGAACGCCCCTCTGCGCCGAGCTTTAAATAGATTGCGCTTATATAATTTCTTGCCGTGCCGTCCGAAAGCTTTAAGGCGGAAGCTATCTGCCTATTGGTGAAACCGTCAACGAGCATAAGGGCGATTTCCACCTCCCTTTCGGAAAAGTTGAACGCCTTTTTCAGCTTGTATTCTTTGTCCGAAGAAATCATTGCGGCGGCGTCAGTAATCTTTTTGGCGATTTTGGCGGGTAAAATCGTATCCCCCGCGTAGGCGTTTTTAACCGCGTCGATTAAAGCCGTAGCGCCGATGTCCTTTAAGAGATAACCGCTTGCGCCGTTGTTGATTGCGCTTAAAATATAGTCGCTGTCATCAAAGGTGGTAAGAATAATTATTTTGATATTCTCGTCAATTTCCTTTATTCTTTTGGTTGCGACCACGCCGTTCATATTGGGCATTCTTATGTCCATTAAAACGACGTCGGGCTTTTGCGCCATAACCTTTTCAACCGCGCGCACGCCGTCAGAGGCTATGCCCACCACCTCAACCTCGTTAGAGGTTTCGAGCACCGACTTTATGCCCTCGGCAAGAATTTGCTGGTCGTCTACCAATAATACCTTTATCATTTCGTCTCCTTTTTGTAGGGTAGGGATATTTCCGCCTCGAACCCTTCACCTTCCTCTCCCGAAAGCCAGCATTTGCCGCCAAGCCTTTCAGCCTTTTCGCGTATGCCTTTTAAGCCGAAGCCTTCCTTTATTTCGCCCTTAACGCCCTTGCCATTATCGGACACGAGCAAAGTAAGCTCGTCGTTTCTCGCTTTGAGTTCGACGTAGAAGGCGGTTGCGTTGCCGTGGCGTATGCCGTTAGACAAAAGCTCCTTCAAGCTGTTTACTATTACGCGGTAGGTTTCGGGATCGGGTTGAGCGTCGTCCAAATCGTAACGCGCCTTTACGTCCGTTCCGTCTATCGTTTGGGCGATAACTTCCTCTACTTCCTCTTTCAACGGGTGAACTTTGTCGCGCCCCGCCAAAAGGTGAACGCTTTCACGCATTTGTTCCAAGGCGTTCTTCGCTTGAATATTTGCGGAAATTATTCTGTTTTTTGCCTCTTGCGGGTTTTCGTCGATTAGAAGCTTTGCCGCCTCGGTCTGCATAATTACGGTGGTCATAGAGTGACCCGCCGTGTCGTGAATGTCCTTTGCGATACGGTTTCGCTCTTCAAAGACTTTGGTCGCCGTAAGCTCTTCCGAAGTTTCTTCAAGCCTTGCGCGGTTTTCGTCCGCCTCTTTAAGCGCGGCGGAAAGCTCAACGTTGGTTTTATAGAATTTAAGCAAGAACGCGACGACGATGAAGTCGATTACGATTGCAAGCAAGCCGAAAAGCACGCCCGAAATAATATCTATAGCATCGGGGTTAGAGTTGCTGACGAAGCTACCGATTAAAAACGAGATGGTGAAAACGCCGCAGCTTACGCCGAAAAGTATGGTTTTATCCTTGAAGCGTTCCACCGCGATATAGCACTGCGTTAAGACTATGCAGTAAATCGTGGACATAAACGAGTTACCAGTAAGGATACAGATGGTGAGAATTAGCGCCGAATCGAGCCCGTAGAACACCATTTTTGCGACGAAGTTTTTTATTACGAAAGCGTTGATACTTTCGAGCGCGGTTAAAACGATACAGCACGCCACGGTTGCGTAGAAGTTTGCCGGTGAAACCTTTGTGAAAGCTTGGGCGCAGATGACTAAGCATATTACGCCCATTAGCACGGCAAGGAAAACTTTTACGTAATCTATAATTTTTGTGGAATAAATATCAAACTTCTTTTTGTCGCTCATTTCTGCCTTGCGGAATTTCCTTAACTTACCGTTTAAAAGGCTTTGGGAAATTTCCGAAAATATATCTTTTTTATTTTACCATAAAATAAAAAAAGTGTATAATGTTTTTACTAAGTTTTTTTCAGTAGGTTTAATATGTTTAACGATATCTTAAAAAACTTATCGCAATTAATCAAGTTTAATTCTTCCAAGGGCGAACCCGAAGAAGGCGCACCCTTCGGTTCGGGCGCAAAAAAAGCCCTTGACTATTTTTTAAGCCTTGCGGAATTTTTAGGTTTCAAAACTAAAAATTACGACGGTTACGCGGGCGAAGTAGTTTTCGGCACGGGTAAGGATTTTGCTATCCTTGCTCACCTTGACGTTGTGCCGGCGGGTAGCGGTTGGACGCACGAGCCGTTCGGCGGGGAAATAGATTACGAGAATAAGCGCGTTTGGGGCAGAGGCGCTATGGACGACAAAGGCCCCGCTATTTGCGTGCTTTACGCTATGAAGGCGCTTTTGGACGAAGGCTTTAAGCCCAAGCGCAGAATTAAGCTTATAGTCGGCTGCAACGAAGAAAGCGGCTGGGAGTGCATTAAATATTATAAGGCGCACGCCGTTATGCCCGAGGAAGGTTTTTCGCCCGACGCGGACTTCCCCGTTATCTATGCGGAAAAAGGCATTTTGCATATTAAACTGAAATTCAGAGAGGACTGCTCTTTTACGGGCCTTAAAGGCGGCGAGTACGCGAATATGGTTTGCGACAGATGCGAGGTAATGGCACCGCTGAATTTGGACAAGGCGGCAAACCTTCACCTTTTGACCGAAGGCGGAAAGCTGATTTCTGTGGGCAAGTCGGCGCACGGCTCTACCCCCGACGAGGGCGTAAACGCGATTGAGCCTATTTTAGAGTATCTCGGGCTCGACGTGATTAAGGACGCGCTTTTCGGCAAGTGCTTCGGGCTTAAAGAGTTGCACGACGAAACGGGCTACCTCACCTTTTCACCCAACGTAATCGAGCAGAACGGGGACGGGATTTGCGTTACTTGCGATATCCGCTACCCCGCCACGATGAAAAAAGAAGATATTTTAAAGCCCATTAAGGAAAGCGGGGTTGAGTTTGAAATCGTTTCCGAGCAAGCCCCCCTTTATAACGACAAGAACTGTTTCCTTATTAAGACCCTTTGCGGGGTTTACAACGAGGTAACGGGAAAAGCCGTTCAACCCGTTGCAATCGGCGGGGGAACATACGCGCGCGCTTTGAAGTGCGGGGCGGCGTTCGGGCCCGAAGAAGCCGGTGAAGAACAGACCATTCACAAGGCGAACGAGTACATAACCTTTGACAAAATAGAAAAGTGTTTTAAAATTTACAAGCTGGCGATAGAAAGACTTACGAAATAATATGGCAAGGACGAAAAAAAAACTTACAAAAAGAATAATTGCTTTAATCGTTTGCGCCGCGTTTATCGTGTTTTTGGCGCTGGTCGCTTTCGGGTTGCAGATTGCGTTTTGGGTTTCGGACAGCACGATTAGGTGCATACAGCCCGATTACGAAATGCAAGAACTGGACCTTGACGGCGAGCTTGATTACGAGCTTTTATACCGCCAGACGGGGCTGACGAAGATAGGCATTGAACGCGCGCTTAAAAAGGGCGAGGCGGGCAAAAACCTTATAAAGCAGATACAAGCGGACTTCTTCGAACCGCACGAAGTTAAAAACGACCAAGTTGCCCCCTACGCTTGCACCGATTATATCGAAAAGCACGTTGCAAATATTTTCCTCGAAGACGGCGATATAATAGTTACTTCCGCCACCCACATTTCTTTCGTACGCATAGGGCACGCGGGAATGGTTACGGACGAGAGATACGGTAACGTTCTTGAAGCGAACGCTTACGGAACTTACAGCAAAATAGGCAAAATCCAGTACTTCACGAACAGAGTAAACTTTATGGTTTTAAGACCCAACCCCGAAATGATAAGCCCCGATGTTGTGCAAGACGTGGTTAAGTATGCCAAGACGAGCCTTTTGGATATTCCTTACGAGGGGCTTGCGGGCGTAGTTACGAGCAAGAACGATATAAAAAAGACGCAGTGCGCGCATATCGTGTGGTGGGCGTATAAGCAGTTCGGAATAGATTTGGACAGCAACGGCGGGGCAATGGTCGTGCCTTACGATTTGGCACACTCTGCCTATTTGCAGCCCGTACAAGTGTTCGGGTTTGACCTTGACGAGCTTTGGAAATAAATTAAATTTTACTTCGCCAAAATCGTTTGACAAAAAACGTTATATTTTATATAATAACTTAGCCGTTTGAAAATAGCGGCTTTGAATTTGCGCTGTTAGCTCAACTGGATAGAGCGTTGGTCTACGGAACCAAAGGCTAGGGATTCGAATTCCTTACGGCGCACCAAACAAAAACCTAAGTCGAATACCGACTTAGGTTTTTGTTTTGTCGTAAGGCTGAGAATCCCTACGGATTCGCGCGAGCGTAGCGACGCTCTGCCGAGGGCTCCCGCTTGCGGGAAACGGCAGAACTCCGCGGCGCACAACTCAACATCTTATTTTGAATACTTCGGTAAACCGAATGTTCCGAATAAGGTTGTTTTTTATACAAAAAAGCGAGCCATTTCGGTTCGCTTTATATACTTTAATTTAACTATTATTTTGTTTTCTTATTTATAAAGGGTTTAATAAGTTTAAAAATTTCTCCCGTTTTTGTACTATCTTTCAGTAGTTTATTTAGATTGCTATTGATTGCTTGCGTCGTTTTATATTTTGCGACCATAACACATATTTCTTTTATTTCATTTTTATTTAACCCAAGATTAGCTTGCTTTAATACATTTTCAACGCTGGCATTTGCCTTTGTATTTTTCACTACCGTTTTTACTGTTTTTGTTTTTACATTTTCAACTGCTATGCTTTGTGGTTTTCCCGTCAAATCCGAAATAATTTGAATATCAATATTTTTTTCCTGCTTCCAAAATGCTACAACATAAGAAAAACCTTTATCTTTTGAAACGATATAAAATTTACATTCAGAGATTTCATGTTGATTTATTAAATATCCCAAATAGGTTACTAATTGAAAGTCAAGCGCATTTTGACTACCTACATCAACGCATTTATATTCAATAGTCGCTTTTGAAGTTAAAATTTCTTTATGCACATCGAATGATAATGAACTTGCTTTTTGACTATAAAAAATTATAACATAGTCATTTTCGGATAGGTCATTTATCCCTAAAAGATTTTGTGTATTTTCATAGTCAACCAAATATATTGCCATCATTGATTTCTCCGTTAAAATCAGTTATATCATAATGAATAATGTTTATATTATATCACAGATTATTGTTATTTTCAAGCGTATAATATAAGCAGAGACTATAAACAGTACCATAGCGGGGACTCGAGAGATCTCGCGCACACAAAAAAGCGGGGAGCTTGTTGCTCTCCGCTTTTTATTTATTCCATTACGGTAATTAGTTTTAAGGTTTTCGGTAGGTGGGTGATTTCCTTTTTTATGAATTCCGGTACTAGATATTTATCGTTCAGTTCGCTTATATTAAGCCATTCGAAGGTTAAGGTGTGCTTTCCTTCTTGAAGCACGAATTTATTGCCTTTTTCCAAAATATCCGTTTTTGAAATATCCACCAAGAAATAAAAGCAAAGTTCGTGATATCTATCCTTATTTACCTTTTCGGTAAAAAAGTTTTGGCATACCCAAAGCGGGCGAACGATTTCGGCATTGACGTTCAGTTCTTCTTTGATTTCTCTTAAAACGGCAGCTTCCGCGGTTTCGTGCAATTCGACTTTTCCGCCGATAAGATAATAATACGGTGCGTTTTCGTCAGTCATTGCCAAAAGCTTGTTACCGCTTAGAATTATGGCGCAAGCCCGATAATTAAATCTGCCGTTTTCCGTTTTTAATACAACGTCCATTTTACCCACCTTGTAATAACGCTTATTTTAAAATATCGGACAGAGTTTTCATTAGTTTTGCTAAGTCTATCGGTTTAGCCGCAAAGCCGTCCATTCCGGCGTCCATTGCCGCCTTCTTGTCCTCCTCGAAGGCGTTCGCCGTCATCGCCACTATGGGGGTTGCCGCCTTTGCGGTATCGTCCAGCGCGCGGATTGCCTTAGTTGCCTCGTAGCCGTTCATAATAGGCATCTGCACGTCCATAAGGATTAAATCGTAAGTGCCGGCGGGCATTTCCTTTATGCGCTCCACAGCTACGCTTCCGTCGTCCGCCGTATCAACGGTGAAACCGACGTCCTCCAAAATTTCCCGTGCAATCTCTTGGTTGAGCTCGTTATCTTCCACCAAAAGAAGCTTTTTACCGTCAAAGCGCGCGGATTTATTCTTGTCGTCTGCGCCATCTTGCTCCGTTTGAAGCGACTTAGGCGCACTGTCGGCAACGCGGAAACAAAACTTAACCGTGAACTCCGAGCCCTTGCCTATTTCGCTTTCCACGGTGATAGTGCCGCCCATTAAATCCACGAGGTTTTTGGTGATGGCAAGCCCGAGTCCCGTGCCTTGAATACCGCTTACGGTGGCAGTCTGCTCACGCTCGAAGGGTTCGAAAACATGCTGTAAGAATTCGGGACTCATACCTATGCCGGTATCCTTGACCTTGAACTCGTAGGAGGCGTAGCCTTCACGCGCTTCCGCCGTCTGTACGACGCGCACGCCGACCGTGCCGCCCGCTTTGGTGTATTTCACGGCGTTGCTGATAATATTTAAAAGTACTTGGTTTAGGCGGAGCTTATCGCAAACTATTATCCCGTTCGTTACGCCCTTAGTATCGACGCTGAAATTGAGCTGCTTTGCCTTTACGTCGGCTTGGACTATGGTTTGCAAATCGCGCATAATTTCGGGAAGGCTGGTTTCCTTTTCGTCGATTTTGACCTTGCCGCTTTCGATTCTGCTCATATCAAGCACGTCGTTTATGAGGCTTAAAAGGTGATTGCCCGAGGTCATAATTTTGCCAAGATAATCGCGCACTTGCTCCTTCTCGTCAAGGTGCTTTTCCGCCAAAGACGTAAAGCCGATAATGGCGTTCATGGGCGTGCGGATATCGTGGGACATGCTGTTTAGGAAAGTGGTCTTGGACTTGTTGGCGTATTGGGCTTGCGCCAGCGCCTCCGACAAAACGTTCTTCTGCTCTTGCTCTTTGCGGATTACCTCGTCAATGTTTCTAAAGCCCGCAAGGATAAAGCCGCGACCTTGCTCGCTATCGGCAATCCTTAGATACGTATATTGCAAGTGATGTATCTCGCCGCTATCCTCTATGCGGTAGCTGCCTTGATATTCGCCGTCTGCGTTCAGCTTATCTTTTACGTTATCCAAAGAAAGCGCACGCGACAGCTCTTCCCTATCGTCGGGGTGAACGCGGCTGCGGATATAATTTTCAAGAATAACGGCGTAGTTGTATTCCTCCGCCGAGCCCTTTTTGAGCCCCTCGGTAACGTAGCCCTCAAGCTTAATGATTTTTGCCGTGCCGCTTTCTTCGTCGACCGAATACACGTTAGCATAATCACGGCTAAGCGCCTCGACTATGGAAAGCTGTTCGCCCATTTTCTTGTTGGACTGCTCGGTTGTAAGAAGCAACTTCTTGTTCCACTGCCCGCGCAGATAGAGGAAAAGTATAACGAATACCACGACTGCGAACGCGACGACGATTGCAACTATAATTGCGGGGTTTGCCTTTATATACTGCCAAAAGCTTACGTCCTCTATCGAATACGAGGTGTACTTTGCGGCAAGCTGATTTAGCGCGTCGTCGGACATCTGATTGATACATTTGTTGAGTATGGTGACGAGTTCGTGGTCGGTTTCTTCGCTTATGTGCATGCTGAAGCTCGTGCTCATACCGTTCACGGAAGTGTAATACAAGGAATTTGTTTGGTCGTGATTTATAAACCACTGTGCGGTATAGGCGTAAACGTAAGCCGCGTCCGCCTCATTATTAAGTACGGCGCGCATAGCCTCTTCACCGGTGGCGCAGCTTACGACGGTATATCCGTCTTGTTCAAGGACTTCCTTGAACTCTGAATCCGCCACTACGACCTTCTTTATATCGCCTTTGTGGTCTTGCCTAGTAACCCTTGCCATTCTCGCCGTCATATAGCCGTTGGTTTTGAAGCAGCCTTTAACGACGTCCTCAATAACGTCGTCATCGCCCGTGCTGTCAAGTACGACGTTTGCATCCGCGTCGGGCGCAACGAATTTGAAATTATCGGACAAGCCCGCAAGCTTCATAACCTCGGCAAAATAGTCGGGCATAATGCCTTTTAACTCGCCGTTCTCCGTATAGGAATAGGGTGCGCGGTCGCCGCTTGCCGTTACGGTGATTATCTTTTTTTCATTCACTAAACTATTGATATACGCTTGCTCGCGCGCGCTGAACGACAGCTCGGAGGAATAACCGGGGCCGTAGTATTTATAAAACAGCGTGTTCTGCCAGTCGCCCTCGTCAATATCCATCTGTCTGATAGCGTCGTTGATTTTGGAAAGTATTTTTTTCGGGTCGCCCTTTTTTACTACGGCGTAAAAGTCGGCTTCCTCTAAAACGTCAAGCTCCTTTTCGTTCGTAGTCTTTCTTAAATTGCTGGAAAGTATTGCGTCAACCTCACCGCGGCGCAAAGCCTCCGCAAGCGCGTCGTCGTCGCCGTACATAAACGAGTTCCCGTTATCGTCTTCCGTAACGTAATCGAACTTGTCCTTGGCAAACTCTTTTAAAATTTCGTTTTGGCTGTTGCCCGTAAGCTGCCCCACGCGAAGCGCACCGTTTTCACCCTTGTACGTAGCGTAATCCCCGCGGACGAAACGCATTTCGTTACTGCGTATAGATAAAACCGTTTTCTTTCTGCCGATGGGCAAGGAAAAGTCGCACTCTTCTTCCCTTTCGGCGTTTCTGCTGACGGAGGTTACAACGTCGATTTTGTCGTTGTTGAGCATATCGAGTATAGTTTCCTCGTCGTCCACTTTGCTGTTCCAGTTCCAGCTCATATCGTACCCCGTGTATTGAAATTCGAGGTCGGAATATTTGGAAACGAGGTTTAAAAATTCTATGCCGTAGCCCGACAGTCTGCCGTTCTCGTCCTTATCGTGATAACCGGCGAACTTGAAAACGCACGCCTTTATAGGTGCGTTATCCGACTGTTCGCTATCAGCAAACGCCGTTGAATTTATAAAAACCAAATTGCATAAAAAAAATATCAAGCACGCTGTAAATGCCGATATTATTTTTATGCAAGTTTTAAACCTTAATTTGAATTTTGAAACGTTCTGCATACCACGTCTCCTCGTCCTATTCGTTTAATCTAAATCGGCAATGCCGTCTACCGTTAAGCGATAAACGCTCTCCAAATCGGGCATAAGCGCGGCCACGTCAAGGCTGCCGCCCCTTAAAACCTCCGTAACTGCGGAAGCTTTTTCGTACAGTGCGGTAAACCCGAGGTTCTGCGCGACCCCTTTAAGCGTATGCGCGGCGCGGAACGCCTCCTCTTGCGAGCCGCGGACAAGCGCGTCTTTTAAAGCGTTGAAGCTGTCGTCCGCGGGGAATTTACGCACGAAACGAAGTATGCGCTCCTCCGTCATTAAACGGCTTATAGTATCGGCGTAATTGCCGCCGATTTTCTCGTAAAACTTTTCCAAAGTCATATCGTATCCTCTTTATAAGTTCGCGCCTTAGTCCAAGGTGTAAATTTTGCCTATTGCGCTTTGGAACTCGTCCTCGTCCGATTGGGCGCTTTTACCGTACAGCGCCATAACAGCTATGCGGCAGTTGCAAGGCTTGCCTTGAATTTTAACAGTGCAGTCCAAACTTGCCTCGGGCTTTTCACTCGTTGCCGAGGCAATCAAACCAAACAGCTTTTTCAGCGTTTCTTCGCCGAAACAAGCAATAGCCTTCGCGTCGTTTGCGGGGTCGGTTACGGTATCGCCCAAACCGAGCTTTTCGCCGCCGTCGCCCACGAAGGAAATCATGGCGGGGTCGCGGTAAGCTTCGAAAACGATTTCGCGGGAACCGGCCGCTATGAACTGATATTTCTCGCGCTCGCGCTCCAAAAGTTCCAGCGTGCGCTGTGATACGCGTATCCCGCTGTTGGAGATAGCTTCGCGCGTGATGCGTTCCAAGTCTTTACGGCTGTTCACGCTTAAAGACCTCTCGCGCAAGGCGGCACGGATTCTGTCCGCGGAAAATTGAAGAGCTTTTAAAAGAACGGGATTGAATGCGCCGCATTCGCCGCGTACAATCTTCTCGATTGCAATATCGTGATGAACTTCTTTACGGTACGTCAGCTCGTCGTACACGTCGGCAATCGCAACGACTTGCGCGGAAATTGGAATATCGTCCCCCTTCAATCCGTCGGGATAGCCGCTTCCGTCGTAACGTTCGTGGTGATAACGGCAGACTTCCCGCGCAACGCGAAGCAACGGCTCGTTCTGATGGAAAGGAATTTCTTTCAACATCTGCTCGCCGTACTCGACGTGCTTTTTAAGCAAAGCAAGCTCTTTGGGCGTGAGCTTGTCGCGCTTATTCAATATGTCGGCGTCCACCGCGATTTTTCCTATATCGTGCAGCGAGGACGCAGTGACTATAAGGGAAATTTCCTTCGGCGTCAGCGGATACTTATCGGTCATCTTCAAAAGATTTTGCAGCAATATCTCCGTCACGGTATGTACGTGGAAAACGTGCAAACCGCTTTCACCGTTTCTGAATTCCAAGACGTGGCTTAAAATATTTATGAGAAGCGACTGCTCCTTCTGCGTTTCGTAAATCTGTTCTTCCACGACCCCTATAAGGTTTTTCTGTTGGGAATGAAGCATAATCGCGTTCTGCACGCGGCGGTGTACGACCGCCACGTCGAAGGGGCGTTGAATATAGTCGGTTGCGCCGAGCTCGTAGGCTCTTCCGATATACGAAGCCGAGCTCTCTGCGGAAATCATAATGACGGGGATATTCTGAATCCACTTATAGCTGTTCATCACAGCCAAAACTTCCAGACCGTCCATTTTCGGCATAACGATATCGAGAAGCACGAGAGAAATCTCCACGCTGTAGCTGCGGAGTACGTTTACCGCTTGTATACCGTCGCGCGCTTCCATAATTTCGAACTCGTCGCCGAGCATATCGGCAAGAATTTCGCGGTTCATTTCCGAATCGTCTACGATTAAAATTTTCTGCTTTCTTTCGTTCATGCCATACCCCGTCTTTCGTATAAACCGAATATAATAATTTTCACTTACAATTATATAATATAATTAATCAAATATATCATATCACTTATTGGGCGAAAAATCCATAGTATCCCGCAAAAAAGTTTTCGGAAATTTTAGGATAAATAGGATATTGTCGGAAAAAAGAAAACCGGATAGCACGTTGCTCTCCGGTTTTTTAAGTTGTAATGATTAATTTTATTCTTCGGTGTCTTCTTCCGCGGCGGAATTTTTACGCTTTATTACGATAATTACCGCAGCGCCTATACCGGCTACCACCAAGAATACGACTATAATGATAACGACTGCGACCCATGCTTGGGAACCGTTGCCGTTTCCTTCGGAAGGGTTTTGTAAGCTGCCGCTGCCGTTTACGTCCGAAGCGTCCTTGAACACCGCCTTTATGACGGTATCGCCCGTTACGGGAACTGCGTCGCCTACGTTGTACGCTACCCCGTCGATTTCCCAGTGCGAGAACTCTTTCCCCTCGGGTGCAGCGCACTCCTCCAAGATTAACGAAGAAGAATATTCGTGCCAAGATACGGTCTGCACGTCATTACCTTCTAAGGTAACCTTATAAAGTTTTACTAAATCCGCTACGATTTCCGTATTCCCCGTTATCGTAACGCCGGCGGCGGGCGCATACCAGTTCTCGCCTACCGTCCACCCCGTAATTTTGTACTGCTCCGATTCACTGTCAACGGGAAGATAGAAATTTGTGTCGGGTATGACGTAGTAAGTTTTAACAGTGTCTGCGTCGTATTTCAAAGTTACGACGTACTTCGTTCCGATTTCCGCAGTAAAAGTACAGTTGCCGTCAATTTTCACAGTTTCACCAGCGGAGTAGGATTTACCGTTCGACGTCCATACGGAGATATATTTATCTTCGCCGAGGTCTTCCGCCGTTTCGGGCAAAACGAAATCTCCGAGAATAACCGTCTGCGTAACGGTGGTTCCGTTCACGTTAAGGGTAACCGTAGCCGTATTAGGCTTAACCATAACGGCTTTATTGTTGTTGCCGAGATATGCGACGGACCACATTACGTTTAAGCCTTTTACAAATTCCTCGGTAAACGTCAGATTTCCGCTTGCCGTCAAAATCACCGTTCCCTCGGTGGAGGAAATAGGACGGAAAGCTACGTTTGAAAAATCGGGGAATGCCATGCTTATATAAAGCGTGCCTTCGTTTTTGAAAATTTGACCCGCTATCTGTGCCGCCTTTTCGCCGCCGAAGAGTGTCAGCATTCCGTTGTCGAGGTAGATAGCGCTTCCCCAGTTTGCGGTATTGTCGGTGATTACACCGCCCTCTATGGACACCGCCCTCGAGCTGTTGCCGCACGCCATATAGATTGCGCCGCCTCTGGTAGTTGCCGCGTTGTTCGTCATAGTAACGTTTATCAACGTTGTTTTACCGTCAAGGGTAAGTGCGCCGCCGAATTTGCTTGCAACGTTATTACTTAACGTACAGTCGGTTAGCGTAATTACACCGCCGCTGAAATTTGCAATTGCACCGCCGTTCTGCGACGTGCTGTTGTTTTTCATAGTAACGTTTACGAACGTTGAGTTGCCCGTGTTATACACCGCGCCGCCGTGGTCGGTATTAATATTGTTGCAAAGCTCGGCGTTATAAACGCATAGCGTGCCGCCGTTTATTCTGATTAGCGCGCCGTTCTGCGAGAATGAATTTCCGTCAAGAACGAGCTTTGCGCCGTTGCGGTCACCTAGCGTCAACTCTACCCCGCCCGCCACGGTAAACAATGCGCCTACGGCACTTTTAGATACGGTTACGCTTCCATTAACCGAGGGGTCGGGAAGTATCGTCAAATTCTTGTTTATCGTAATAGCTACTTCGTACGAGTTATCGCAGACGTAAATAGTAGCGTTTGCACTTGCCGCCGCAACGGCTTCGGATATCGCGTTGTAATACGTCTCCCCTATTCTGCACACGTTGGTTTGTCTTATATCATTAAAAGACTTAGCCGTGCTTTCGGTAGTGCAGCTTAACAATCTGTCGTACGCGCGGATTTTATATTGGGGAACGTAGCCGTCCGCGTAATTCTTGGTATCGGTAAAGCTTCTTGCATAGGTAAAACCGATAACGTACCAATTACCGTTTCTGTATTCCATTATTTCGTAGCCGAGGTGCGCGTCGACGTTATTGGGCTGAGGCAAATACAAAACGTAACCCGCGGAAGTTTTGTTTGCACTGACGATTTCAACCTTGCTTGACGAATCGTAGCAAACGTCGCTATTCATATCGAAGAAGTATTGGTTTGCGTCCAAATACCAAAGTTTTATCTTTTCGTCTTTGATGACGCCGTCCTCTATTGCCTGTTTAACGAGCTTTTTATAGGCGTTCGTAGTCGCATCGAGTCTAAACGCGCCGCTGCTGCTGAAAGAGAAGCTGCAACGCTCGAAATAATATCCGAGGTCTACGCCCGTTGCAAGCGATGAGAAATAGGCCATGCGCTCGTCTTGGGTAAGGTTGCCGTCTGCTGCGGTTACGCCCGCCGCGGTACGGGCAGCCGCTTCGTTGAAGTAGCGGTAATTATTATCCAGCTTGCCCCAATAACCGTGGAAGTAGCTTTCTATGTTCCACCAAATCTGATAAACCTCTCTGTTTCTGTTAAACAGACCGAAGTCAAGCGCCGTTTCGTCGGGTGTCAGATTATTCGTTATCCAGTCGTTTTGGTTTCTCGAAACGCTTTTCGAGAAATACGCCAGCTCGAATTTCGACCACATATTATTCGTGGTTTCGCTTATCTCGCGCGGGGTACAGTCAAGCGAGTGTCCTATTTCGTGCGCGACGCCCCAACCGGGAGTGCCGAAGCTCGTCATCGAGTCCTCGCCGAAGGATATAAAGCCTATATGCTCGCCGTAGGCAAACGCGCCCGCGCCGCCCCAAGGCTGAACCTTGCGGAAGTTTTGGTACAGATGCAGATTTTTCTCGTTATAATGTTCCCCGTTAGGGTCCATCGTAATGCCGTCGAATTCCAAGAAAGCCGTTAAATAATTGTCCCAACCTTCGGCGTTTTTCTGCGGGCTTATATTGCGGTTGATAAAATCGTTATAAGCGCGCGTCGCACTTGCGGTATGCAAGAAGTGGTCGCCCACGAGCTCAACGACGTCGTTAAGCCCTTCCGCATTCATTTTATTGCGGTACGAGGTCAACTCGTCGCGGAAAGTAGTTTCGTCGCCGCCCTTACGGAATACGGGATAGGTATAACCGCCCTCGATATAAACCTTTACATTTGAAGACTGCTGCGAAGGTTCGTAAGCGTTGACTATATGTATAGGACCTCCCGGCGTTACCGCTTGGGAATAGTTGCCGGTTACGAAGTTGGGGAAGGTTATAACGTTTTTGCCTCTCGACAAATTAAAAGTACTGTACCAGCTTCTCCAATCTCCGTGAACTTGGGTGCATACGACCGACGGCAGCGGGTCACCCGCCGGCGCGTCTACGTAAACGGTTATCGTCTGACCGGTAAGTCCCGCAACGCCGGTGACTTGACGGTTAATTCCGAATTGTGACAATTTAAGCGTATTGCCCGCATACGAACGGAGGTTACCGTACTGCGTTATTACGTTCTCTGCGTTCTCGTCGGTGGAAAATTCACGACGGACGTCCTTTTTTAAGTGTCCGTCCATAATTGCGTCCGCTCTGTCAAGCAAGGGCTTTAACGCGCTTTCGTAGCTGATTAAACCGCTTACGCCTTGGCGTATTTCGTCTAAGCTTGAACCGTATTCTTCTTTAACGCTAAGCTGAGCGTAGTCCTCGAACAAATCCAAAACTTTATTTGCGCTGGGATTGTCGGGCTGCAAAAACTGAATTTCTTTTGCGGTCGCCGTCCAGTTGTGCATCGTATTGACTTTTCTGAATTCGAATTTTACTTGCGTAACCGTTACGGCTTCTTGTAAAGTGAATAATACTCTGTCGTTCGTGGCGTTGCTGTTGCAAGTGCCGTAAAGCGAAAGCTCGCCGCCGTTTGCCGTGTAGATATTAAGCGTAATCGGATAGCCGTGTCCCAAGCGCTCGCTTGACGCAGCGTAAATGATGCTTTCGATTGTAACGGGCTGACTGAACGTTACCGTAATCGCGTTTAAAAACGCGGGATTGTTAGAGTTTTGACCGTTGTTCTCCCTACCCGTCGCCCAAAACGTGTTCCAATTTCCGTCAAACGCATTCGAAAGAGGCTTGCCGTTTGCCTCTCCGCCGGCTGACTCGTAGGTCATCATATCCGTCGGCACCTTATATACAGAAAGGTAGTCCGCGTTCAGATACTTGCCCGAAGCGGTTGCGAAAGTGATATTCCCCGTATCCGCGGACGCGGTGATTGAGGGAACGACCGCCCAAATTGCGGCGCCGAGAAAGAGCGCCGATAAAAGTATAATAAGCCAATATTTGAATTTTAATTTCATAACACTCCGTTTAACCTTTTAAAAGGAATAACTACAATTAAATTATAAAAAACAAGATTAATTATGTCAATAACTTTTTGCAATCCGACGATATCCGTTACAATCAAAAAAGCGCGTATTTAGTCGTACGTGTCAGATGACCTACTGATAAAAAACAACTAATTTTTTTGCACTTGACGATAGATGCTGAATAATTTATAATAAATCTTAATGAATAAACATTTGCTTATTAAAAAATTATGTGAAATCTGTAGTTCGGACGATTGGCAAGCGTTCAATTCTTATTTGGAAGATGAACTTCAAATAGAGAGTACTAATTTAGTTTTAGAAGATGATATTCTACGCGCAATTTTATCAACTGAAAATATTTTTAATTCGTTTTTGACGCAATCTCAAAGTGCCGAATTTCTCATCCACCCTTTGCTATATCAGATTTTAAACTTTGCCTTAACGTATTCAAACGTACATGAAAAACGTATTATTCAAATATTAAATTTCGGCATAGCTCACAACCTTAATATAGCCAAACGGCTTAGCTGTGATAAAATTTTGCAAAACGGTAACTTAATACGCAACAATAAAATCATTGGGCGCGCAGTTGTGTTTAGTGCCACACAAGCGCTTAACGCAACGGATAAATTGTTTGCAAAATTAGACGAATTAAACGATAGCGTTAAAGCTATTAGAGCAAAACAACGATATCTTGCAAACGGCTATTCCGGCTTATCCGTGAGGCTTACAGACGATATAATTGAAAAAGAAAGAACCTTTAACGAATGTGAATATACCTTCTTAAAACTGTTGGAAGAAAACGGTTATTCGAAAGCGCCAAAATATTTAGGCGTAAAAAACGATAAAGATTTATTTAGCTATATAAAGGGTAAAACAATAGCGTATACCTATGAAATGAGTAAATCTTATATCATCGAAATTACGAAAGAGTTAAAAACAATTAACGCAATTTCAAAAAAATATCTCAACGATAAAGTATACGTTCACGGCGATTTAGGCACGCAAAACGTTGTTTTTGACGGCCTTGAAATCGTAGGCATAATTGACTGGGATAAAACATTTATAGGGGACGAATACGACGACTTTATATACGTTTTTTGGGTATGGGCTAACGTCGGCAACTTGCAACGTGACGATGAGAAAATGTTTGAGATATTAAAGACAATGATAGATACCTATCAGCCCGATAAGCAGTTTAGAAAAAACTTCTCAGATAAAATTTGGCAGAGAATGGAACGCATCCTCACTCAGACGCCTATTGATTCAAAAATCCATCAACGCATATATGATTGGGTGAAATGGAGCCAACTATGGGTGGAAAAATATCATACCAAAATCTTGAATGAAATCGGGTAATAAAAAGGATAAACTTCACGTGATGGTTTATCCTTTTTCTATACTATTATTTTTTTGTAGAAAATTGCAACGGCAAATTAGTCTGGCTGCGTGTCTTGCGTCCCCTCTGCCACTTCTTCGTCTTTTTCGGGATTAGCATCCTTAGCCTTCTTGTTTAATACAAATTTTTTAAAGAAAACTTTTTCCAACAAGAGAGATAATGCAAAATGTACGACCATACCCAAACCGAACATAATTATAATCGTGTCCATTGTAAAAGTAATGGCATTGGTGAGATATAGTATAAAAAATATTCCGTAATATACCAAGTTAATTACGAGCGAGTTTATTGCATTAAATATCGTTTTACCAAGCCCGGTAAAAATATTATCAATTATGGCGCAACCGATATAAGCAACGTAAAACGGTGCAAGTTTAATGGTTATCGCAAAAATTTCATTCGCATTTTCCAAATTTTCCGCATATTGGTAAAACGGCGTCCACAACGGAATTGTAATTGCCCAAACGGCAACGACTGCGGCACCGATGAAATAATAATTAAATTGTTTCAATTCTTTATATCCGTCTTTACAATCTCGTCTGATTACTTCTGAAAGTGCCGTAATAGGGATAAGCATCCATCCCCAAATAAAGTTATTTGCAATCCAATAGTTACCTTGCTCGGCAACCATATTGACCATTCTACCAATCATTATGGCATAAATAAAATTGTCTATAAATTGCTGAACACCCGAAAAAACACCGATCTTACACCATTCTTTAAGTACGGGCAAGTCGCTTTTATGGAACCAACAAGGTTTAATGAGTTTTTGTAAATAAAGCATTACAAAGCTTGATACAGCAAGTAAAGTATTTACGATTATATTTGATATTGCAATTCCGTAAATTCCGAAACTCGGAATAAATACAAAATCTGCAATTACAGAAAGTACGGTTTGTATAGCCAAAAATATATAAACGTTTTTATCTTTCCCGACAACGACGAAAACGACGTTTACGAAACTGACGATTATGCCAATCATAAACGCAACCGTTTCGAGTTGAAGATATGCGTTCACGGTGGCTACGTCAATTTCATTGGGGTTCATTGCTTTTATCAGCACCACACCGTAAATAAGCACGCCTATCGAAAACAACGTGTATATTGCGAACGTCAAAAGTCCCGTCTTAAACGTGTGCTTTGCAAAATTCGCTTCGTCATTCTTAAAAATTTTATTAAGAATAGAATACAGCGGAATGACCAAAAAGGCTTGCAAGGTTTCATTGATTAGGTCAAACCATTCCATTTGTCCGACGATATCAAATACTTCGCTTTGATTATTCGACGAAATGATAAAAGTTTTAATCGTTTGATAGATTGCGGGAATAAGTGCCAACGCGCATAAAGCTGCAAATAATCGCCAATTAAAACTTTTGAGTTGCTTAAAACGCTCTTTCATAAAACTACTCCTTTGTTCAATCTTCTTCGTTATGGTGAAGATAAAGCTGATTAGTTAGGCTTAAACAGTACTTGCGGGAGAGAGATAAATTTTTCAAGATTATCCGTAAAGACGTGGTCGATACCTTGCAACACTTCGGTGGACAAATTCTCCTTTGCTGGCAGTGAGTTGAGCCATACGGCGCTAGGGTCAAGCTCGCCCGTTATAACGAACATTTTCTCGCCGTTGAATTTTAACACGCCTTCCTTAGTTCGGTGATAATTCAAATTTAAAACGGGGTTTATTGCCAAAACCTTTTTAATTTGCGGGTACAGATGGGAATAACAAATAGCAAGGTTTGCCCCCGCCGAGCTGCCCATTATATAGATATTTTCCGCTTTGATTTTTAAAAGTGCGTAGTCTAACGCGTTTGAAAACACCTCTTGCGGACTGTCCCAGCAGTTTTTGGGAACTGCGGCAACGAATACGGAAAAGCCCGTATCTTTCGTTACGGCTTCGGCAATTTTGACGTATTTATCGCCGTAGCCCTTGGTGTTGCCGTTCAAGCCCGTGAAAATTATTAGGCAGTTTTCACCGCCTTGATAAAAATCTATTTCCATAATAACTTCCGAAAATATTCAAAGCGCCCCGCCGATAAACTGAGGCGGGGCGCTTTATACTTACTCTTTGTCTTCTTTATTTTCTTCGGTACTTTCTTCTTCGGTCTTTTCGACGGGTGCGGGTGAAGATTTAGAGATACCCACGACGTCGTCCACGGGAAGTGAAAAGGCAATACCCATGCCTTCGCTTTTAAGTCCCGCATTTTGATAAATTGCGTGTAAAACCTTGTCCTTGATATCCGAAGAAACCAAAATAATAACGATTTCTTTATCGGGCTGAATTGCGATATGGAAGAACTGCTCCGCCTCTTTATTGGCAGTGCCGCGGGCGTGAATAACCGTGCCGCCGCGCGCGCCTTCCTCGCGTGCCGCATCCATAACGAGCTCCGAATAGCCCGCGTTTACTACGCACAAAATCATCTCGTATCCGTTCATTGTTTGCTCTCCTTTACAGTCAGTCTGTTGTTTGATAAAAAGCCGTATATAAGCGTACCTATTACGCTGGTTAAGGGAATCGTCCAAGCAATGCCCTTGCCGTCCCTTATGGTGTTGAATTTTTCTTCCAAGGTGCTCATTGCGTCGGGGATTTTATCCTCTTGGATTACGCCCAAAAGTACTGCCTTTTCGGTGTCGGTAAGTCCCAATATGCCGAGCATCTTCGCGTTAGCCGTGCCCTCTGCAAGCACTATCATCTGCATATTTACGTCGAAGGACTGAATTAGGTCTGCAAAGTAGTCTGCTTTGCTTCTTGCAACTATCGTAACGAGAAGTTTAAGCCTATTGGAAGTAACCGTGTTGGGCGAGGCGGGCTTTACTTTTTGAACTACGCGCTGCTTTACTTCTTTTTTAACTGCGTGTACGTGTTCTTTAACTGCCGCCGCTTTTTCTTTTATATGCGTTTCGGTCAATTTTTTATCAGCCATAGCCCCCTCCTATTTGAAGTAAATAATCTGCTCGTCGTCGGCAGAGAGAATTCTTTTCATTGCTATCTTGTTGCGGACGTTCTTTGACATAACCGCCTTAAAGCCGAGCGCTTGAATGGTTATAAGGGGCGTCATAGCGACCATTGCAACGACGCCGAAAGCGTGGGTCAGAATGTGTTCCGTGCCTCCGCTGATTACGACGCACGCGCCAACTATTAAAGGCAATATAAAGCTTGAAGTTAAAGGTCCCGAAGCAACGCCGCCCGAGTCGAACGCAATTGCCGTGTATATTTTAGGGACGAAGAACGAAAGTCCCAAAGAAATTAAATAGCCGGGTATCAGATAGTATAAAAGCGAGAAGTGGAAAATCATTCTGATAATCGAAAGGCAAATTGACACGCCTACCGCAATAGACAACGCAAGCACCATTTCGATTTTTTTGACGCCGCCGCCCGTTACTTCTTCAACTTGTTTGTTTAAAACGTGTACGGCGGGCTCTGCAAGTACGACCACCAAGCCTATTACGAAGCCGAACACCGCAAGGACGGGTTGGGAGAAGTCTGCAATTTCCTTACCGAGCTTGAAGCCGATGGGCATGAAGCCCACTTCCACCGCTATAAGGAAAATTACGAGCCCGAAGAAGGTGTAGACGATGCCTATGCCTATTTGGGCAAGCTTTTTGCGGGGAAGCTTTAAAACCGTGAATTGCAGAATGAAGAAGAAAACGACTATAAGACCGAGCGCAATTGCTACGTCCTTGAAGGTATTTCCGATTATGTGTCCCAAGGACTCCATAGTTTCGTAACCTTCCAAAATTTTATCGGTGTCAATGCTGCCGCCGCCCGAGCACAAAGATAAAACCATTACGGCAATAATAGGGCCGATTGAGCAAAGCGCGATAAGACCGAAGCTGTTCTCGTTTGCGTTTCTGCCGCCGATTGTCGTTGCGATACCGAAGCCGAGCGCCATTATGAAGGGCACGGTTATGGGTCCGGTAGTTACGCCGCCCGAATCGAACGATAATGCAAGGAAGTTGTTTTTACCCGTTTCTATAAGCAGCGCGCTGACTGCGAACAGCATCATATAGAAAAACATTAAAAGTAAAGACAAATCTTTTTTGAAGACGATTTTTAAAATGGCAATAACCAAAAACAGCCCAACGCCGACGCCCACGGTTATGATAAGAACCATATTGTTCATAACGCTTGAAACTTGGTCGGCAAGCACGGACAAATCGGGCTCTGCAACCGTAATTAAAACGCCCATTATAAAGCATACGGAAACGAGGACTATTACCTTTTTGGATTTGGTAAGACCGGTGCCTACGTGCTCGCCCATAGGCGTCATTGCGATTTCCGAACCGAGGTTGAAAAGCCCTATGCCGAGAATAAGCAATACCGCGCAAACCGCAAATGTTATTTGCTCCGTTGAGGTAAGCGGGGCAAGCGGCGTAAAAGAAATTATTAAGACGATTGCCGCTATCGGCAGTACCGAGATAAGCGATTCTTTAAGTTTTAAGAGTAGAGTCTTACCCATAATTACTCCAAATTTTAACTGTATTGTAAGCGTGATTTTATAATAATTAACTGTACTTTATTTATTATATCATAATTTTAGGCCCAATGCAACCCCGACTTTTGCTTTTTTGTAACTAAATTTAATAAAAATAAAGCGCCCCGCGGAATTTTCCCGCTGGGCGTACTCTACAATTTTATTGAGCTTTGCCTTTTACTTTCATCAATCGGATAACTGCGGCGCGCTCGTTCTCGTCAAGTTTGGATTTTATGTACTTTATGGTTTCTTGAAGCTGAGGTATCATAACGTATTCCAAAGCGTTGACTCGGCGCTTGTTGCGCTCGATTTCGTCGGCAAGCATTCTAACCGCCTTCTCCACTTCCGCAAGGCGCAAAAGCTTGGGGATAAGCGCGGAGGCGCGCTCAACCGAATAGTCCGCCTCGCTGGTGATTTCGGGGTAGGCGTAAGGCAAGCCGTCGCTTCGTTTATCGGTTGAAATAGAAAGCTTGGGGACTTCCACGCCCATTATGCTTTGGGTGAGGCAGTCCGCCTTGACGGCAACCGAAGGCATGGCAAACGCCGTTTCCGCTTGATAAGAAGGGGTAACCGAGCGGGCAACCGAAAACTGCTTTAAGGTTTCGGCAAGCTCCTTCTCCACCTCGTCGCGGAGAAGTTTGTTTTCCCTTATTATCACGGAAAAGCGGCGAACCATTTCGTCCGACTTATCCTTTAAAAGTTTGTGTCCCCTTACCGCCGTATCGAGCCTTGCTTTCAGCTTTTTCATCTCCATACGGGTAGGGTTTACGTTTAAACGAGCCATTATTCGTCCTTTTTCAAGTACTTATCAATATACGCTTGTCTGATTCTTTTCAGTTCGCCGACGGGAAGAATTTTCAAAAGCTCCCAACCCAAGTCAAGCGTTTCTTCAACGGGTCTGTCTGCGTCAAAGCCTTGGTTTATGTACAGCTTTTCAAACTGCTCGGCAAACTTTGCAAAAAGCTTGTCAGTATCCGAAAGCGCGGCTTCGCCTAAGATTGCGGAAAGCTCTTTACTCTCTTTACCGCTTGCATACGCCGAGAAAAGCTGGTTCATCGTATCTGCGTGGTCTTCACGCGTTTTGCCCTTGCCGATACCCTTGTCTTTAAGACGGCTAAGTGACGGCAATACGTCGATGGGCGGGTTGATGCCCTTTTTGTACAAATCACGCGAAAGTATAATCTGCCCCTCGGTTATGTAACCCGTAAGGTCGGGTATGGGGTGAGTCTTGTCGTCCTCAGGCATGGTCAAAATGGGGATTTGGGTTATCGAACCCTCGCTTCCTCTTATTCTGCCCGCGCGCTCGTACATGGTCGCAAGGTCGGTGTACAAATAGCCGGGGTAGCCGCGTCTGCCGGGAACTTCACGGCGAGCCGCCGAAACTTCACGCAAGGCTTCCGCGTAGTTGGTGATATCGGTTAAAATTACGAGCACGTGCATTCCGCACTCGAACGCGAGGTATTCCGCACAAGTCAGTGCCATACGCGGAGTTGCGATACGCTCAACCGCGGGATCGTTTGCAAGGTTGGTGAAAAGAACCGTCCTTTCGATTGCGCCCGTCTTTTTGAAGTCGTCAACGAAGTACTGCGCCTCTTCGAAGGTGATACCTATTGCGGCGAATACAACTGCGAATTTGCTGTCGCCGCCGCGCACCTTTGCTTGCCTTGCAATCTGCGCCGCAAGCTCTGCGTGGGGAAGTCCGCTCATAGAGAAAACGGGAAGTTTTTGTCCCCTAACCAAGGTATTTAAGCCGTCGATAGCCGAAATACCAGTTTGGATAAATTCGTCGGGATAGTCGCGTGCGGCGGGGTTGATGGGCTCGCCGTTGATGTCCATCATCTTTTCGGGGATAACGGGTGCGCCGCCGTCGCGGGGGTTGCCCATACCGTCAAAGACTCTACCGAGCATATCCTTTGCCACTGCAAGCTGTTGGCTGTGGCCCGTAAAGCGTGCCTTTGCCGTTGCAATTTGCAAGCCTTGGGAATTTTCAAACAGCTGAACTACTGCTTTATCGCGGTTGATTTCAAGCACCTTGCCGCGACGGATATCGCCGCCCGCGCAGATTACGTCAACCAGCTCGTTATACTTTACGCCCTCTACGCCCTCTACGAGCATCAAAGGTCCGACTACTTCTTTTATGGTTTTGTATTCCTTAAACATTTTCGTCGCCCCCTTGGCTGAGCGCTTTAAGCTCGGTTGCCATAGTCTTTAATATTTCGTCAAACTCGGAAATCTCGGATTCGGGAATATACTTTGCACGGCCTATCTTGTCCTTGCAAGAGCAAGAAAGAATAGCGCTCATATCGGCAAAGTTTTCTACCGCCTCGCTTGCACGGGAGTAGAATTCGTAAATTAATTTAAGCATCAAGTACTGCTTTTTCATCGACGAGTAAGTGTCTACGTCGTCGAAGGCGTTTTGGTGCAGATAGTCCTCGCGGATAATCTTTGCCGTTTCCATCGTAAGCCTGTCCTTTGAAGAAAGGGCGTCGACGCCTACCAAGCGGACGATTTCGTCCAAAGCCGCCTCTTCTTGAAGAACGGTTGCAACGAACTGTCTGTAACGGTAGAAATCCGCGCCCACGTTTTCGTCGTACCAGTCCTTCATTCTGTCGGCATACAAGGAATAGCTAATAAGCCAGTCGATTGCGGGGAAGTGGCGCTTGTATGCAAGCGAAGCCGAAAGTCCCCAGAAGACTTTGACTATTCGAAGAGTCGCTTGGGAAACGGGTTCACTTAAATCGCCTCCGGGAGGGGAAACCGCACCTATTGCGGTTACCGAGCCGGTCTTATCGCCCGCGCCGAGGATTTTAACGATACCGGCGCGCTCGTAGAATTCCGCAAGACGGCTGGAAAGATATGCGGGGTAACCTTCGTCGCCCGGCATCTCTTCAAGACGGCCGCTCATTTCACGAAGAGCTTCCGCCCAACGCGAGGTCGAGTCCGCCATTATCGCAACGTTGTAGCCCATATCGCGGAAGTACTCCGCAATGGTTATACCCGTATATATGCTGGCTTCACGCGCGGCAACGGGCATGTCCGAGGTGTTCGCAATAAGTATGGTACGCTTCATCAAAGGCTCGCCCGTCTTGGGGTCCTTTAAAGCGGGGAATTCGTTAAGTACGTCCGTCATTTCGTTGCCGCGTTCGCCGCAGCCTACGTAGACGATTATGTCCGCATCAGCCCATTTTGCAAGCTGGTGCTGAACGACGGTTTTACCGCTGCCGAAGGGGCCGGGCACAGCCGCCACGCCGCCGCGTGCAATGGGGAACAGAGTATCTATAACCCTTTGACCCGTTATCATCGGTTTTGCGGGGGATAACTTTTCTTTATAGGGTCTGCCGCGTCTTACGGGCCACTTTCTAAGCATGCACACGGGGCGCTTGCCGTTTGCCGTCTGTAAAATCGCAACCGTTTCCTCTATGGTGAAATCGCCCTCTTCTATGGAAAGGATTTTTCCCGCCATGCCGTTGGGCACGAGAATTTTATGTACGATAAGCTCGGTTTCTTGAACGGTACCGAGGACGTCGCCCTCGGCTACCTCGTCACCCTTTTGGGCAACGGGAACGAAGTGCCACTTCTTTTCACGGTCAAGGTTGTTTACCGAAACCCCGCGCGAGATACGCGCACCGTATTTAAAATATAGGGTCGTAAGGGGGCGCTGTATTCCGTCGAAAATACCCGAAATAAGTCCGGGCGCAAGCTCCGCCGAAAGGGGCTCGCCCGTGGAAACTACTTCTTCACCCGGTCCCAAGCCCGAAGTTTCTTCATAGACCTGTATCGAGGCTTTGTCGCCGCGAAGCTCTATAATTTCGCCTATCAGCCCTTTATCGGACACGCGTACGACGTCGAACATTTTACTGTCCGCCATGCCCTCCGCAATAATTAAGGGTCCGGAAACTTTTACTGTTTTTCCCATAGAAAAATTCTCCTAATGAACATCAAACTAATTGTTGAATAAAATATCAACGCCTAAGGCGCGCTCCATAGCGCTTTTCAAGCACTCGGTGCCGTAGCCCGTACTGCCGCCGCCCGAAGGTATTGATAACACTACGGGGTAAGGTTCTTCGTCGAACCGCTTTAAAAACGCGCCAAGCGGACGGGCAAGTTCTTCGGTTAAAAATATAATTTTGTAATCCTTGGCGACCTTCCTTAAAAGCTCTTTTGCCTTTACGTCGTTTTCAGCCGCAAAGGTTGCAACGCCCGCCGCCTTGAAAACGGTTATGCTGTCGCCGTCGCCGATTATCGCAATTTTACCTTCCATTCCAATACCTATAATGCGCGTAGGCGCTTCTTTATATCGTTTTCGCCCATACCGGCAAGCAAGCACACGAAAAGTATTCTCAAATTCGCGTTCTCTGCGCGGCGGCGCAAAACGTAGTACAAAAACGGCTGCGAACGCTTTAACTCGTACTTGCGCTCGGCAAGGAAATCTATTTCAAGATTATCTTTGATAAGCTCCGCACGGGTTAAGGGCAACCCGCTTTTTTTATCTTCCAAACAAATTTGAAGGAATTTTTCATAGCCCGTGTTATCTAACGCGTGCTCTAACTTTTCCCCGTCCTCGAGGAACAAATTTGCAAGCTGTTCCGCCTTCAATTTTCCGCATAAAACGTAGTTATTTGCGGCATATTCGGGGGTCTTTGAACGAAGTGCCGTTAAAATATCGGTCATATCGGCTCTTTTTGCAATAAGCTTTTTAAGCATTAAATTTCTTGAACACAAAGCCTTTAAATGCTTAAATAACGCCTTCTCGAATATCGCACCCACTTCCGCGCCGGAAGCTTCGTTATTGCCGTCTTCGCCGAAAAGCTTTGCCGCATTTTCGCAAGCGGCGGAAAGTTCTTCGCCCAAAGGTTTATAATTTTGTTCCGCGATACATTGCGTAATCGTTTCAACGCTTAAAAGCCCCTCGGGCGCAAGCATTTTTTCAAGGTCGCATTCGGTATAGTGCGCCTTTAAAATTGCCTTTGCGTTGTGGAAATCACGCGGGGATAAAAGATAGGCTTTTTCTGCGTTATTTGGCGCATATTCCCGTATGAACGCGTCTAAATCGCGCTCGTCGGCGTACAAAAGTTTTTCGTATTCGTACACCGAAACGGCGTCTGCGCCCTTGCCGAAACCGCTCTCCGAAACTGCACGGAAAGCGTCCTCTGCACTGACGTCGCAAAGCTTGGATATTTTGTCGCCCAAAAGATAGACTTCTTTTGCGGCAATAACGCCGTTTACGTAGTCAACCGACTTGCTCATAACTAACCTTTGAATACAGCCGCAGCTATTTCCGCTTGATAATCTTCCCTATCGAACTGCAAAAGCGCACCGTAAGAAACGTCTTTATCCGAGGTTTTGCCTTTTAGGATAAAGCCGCCTTCAAGCGCAGATTTGCCGTTTGATATTTTAAGCTTCTTTTCTTTTACGATATCAAGCTTGGAAACTTCGGCAAAATATTTATAATTCGTCGCAAACACTATTTCGTCGCCTTCGTCTGCAAACTCGGTCAATAGCCTTTCCGCAAGCTGGAGCGAAGCCTTCTTATCAAGCGAGATAAGCGCTTCAAGCGCGTTTTTATAGACTACGTCTATAACGCGCCGCTTTTCGGCAAGCTCTGCCTTGGCGCCGTCAAGACGGGCGGTTGCCGCCTTACCGTCAAGAATTGCCTTGACTTTTTGCGCCACCTCCGCCTTTACGCCCGCAAGCTTTCTCTCCGCACGCAAATCCGCCTCTTGAACGGTTTGCTCCGCACGGCTTTCGGCTTGGGAAATTATATTTTCCGCTTCCTTCTCGGCATCCGAAATTATGCGTTCTACAATACTTTCTTTACTCATAATTTAAAAGCTCGGAATGAGCATAATCGATATGATAAGTCCAAGAATTGCATAGAACTCAATCATTGCGGGGTAGATAATCAGCTTACCGCCGAGTGAATCTTGCTTGCCGACTGCGTAGATACAGTTAACTGCCGACTTGCCTTGGAAGATACCCGTGATAAGACCCGAAATTGCCATAGGCATTACCGCGCCGAAAATCGCCCAGCCTTCTTCGGCTATCAAAGCAACGTCCAAAGAGCTTGAAGCGATTATGCCGATGATGAAGCCGTAGATACCTTGCGTTGCGGGAAGAAGCACGAGGACTAACACTTTACCGAACTTTTTGGGATTTTCACCCAAAACGCCGGCAGCCGCGCTACCCGTTTTATAAAGACCGAGTGCAGAGCCAATGCCGCACGCAAGCACGCACAGTGCAATTCCTATGATACCTATAACGTATCCTGTAACTCCTGATTCCATAAAAACCTCCAAAAGTTTTTTATTTTTTTAATTATTTATTACCTTAATATATTTACGGTTAGAGCCGAGGGGCGCGAAGAGCTCGCCCTCGCCCTCGAAGAACCTTCCGTAAAATTCAACGTATTGAAGTCTTGCGTCGTGTATGTACGCACCCAAAAGACCTATTGCAAGATTGAATGCGTGACCGACCAACAAAAGCACGACGCCGAGAATTATAAGCGCGACGTTGCCGCTTAAAATAAATCCCGCAGTTCCGTCCGGCTGAATTACTGCATAGCCGGAAATAATCTGCGCTATTACTGCGCCCGAAAGCATAAGCCCGTAAAGCCTTGCATAGCTGAGGATATCGGAAACGTAGTTTATAATGCCGTAAGCCGCGCCGAAGCCTTTAGTAAACTTACCTAAAAGTTTTTCTTTTCTGCCCGCGGTAAGCATTGCAACAAGAAGCATACTTCCCGCCATTGCCCCGCCTATATATGCGATTATCGGCATATTCAGCTCGTCAATAAAGCCCGCAATTGCAAGCCCCATACCTATTGAAAATACCGCCCAGACAAGCCCGTCAAGAATGCCGTCCCAGAACTGTCCGCGGCGCATACACTGTACCGCCTTGCAGATATAGCCAACCATCAGATGAACGACGCCGATTTCAAGGCTTATAAGCAGTACCGAAGGCACTTGTATGCCCATAAGCGACCAACGCGCGTCTTTTGCGTCGGGGATAACGGAGTTGCCCGTACCGAAAATGCTCGGCAAGCCGAACAGCGAATTGAACAATAGACCCCATAATATGGCGAAGATACCGCCTACTGCGAACACGCCGGCAAGCCTTTTCATACCGCTGTCGGAGCCGCGTAGTTTTAAATAAATTGCACCGCCGCCCAAAAGCATTAAAAGCCCGTAACCGACGTCGCCCATTATGAAGCCGAGGAATAGGCTGTAGAAGAAAGCCATAACGGTGTTGGGGTCAAACTCGCGCGCATTCACGGGCGAGTACATATTGGTAATTGATTCGAAGTTTTTCACCACTGCGTTATTTTTGTACAAAGTGGGCGGCATCTCGTCCTCGGACGGTTCGCTGAACTCGTAGTAAACTGCGTTAGTCGCTCCGTCCAAAGCCGTTTTTACAAGCTCTTCCGCTTCCTTGGGAACGTAAGCCTCCAAAAGGAAGGTTTTTGCGGTTGCGCGCATCTTTTCGGACAGACTTAACTTTTCAAGCTCGAAGCCCAAATAATCGCTGTAAATTTTAAGAGTTTTAACGTCCTTGCCCAAACCGTAAATTTCTTTTGAAATTCCGTCTAAGCGGGCAGAAGTTTCTTCTATTTCTTTTTTAAGCTCGGCGTAAACCTCTGCGCCCGATTTTTCTTGCGGGAAGGGGCAAGCCGTAAACGAGCACGCGCCGAGAACCTCGTCCGCGCCTTCTTCCGACTTGTGCGCCGAAAATACTATAAGCGCACTTTCCGCGCCCGCCGTAAGAACGGAAACGTGGCACAGCTCCTTTTCTTCAACCGCCTTTAAAAGGTTGTCAACCTCGGTTGCGGGAATGGTGCCGAGTTTTATCTTTACGTGTGCGGTCGATGAAAACTCTTTGAACTTTTCCTCAACGCCCGAATAAATTTCAGCCGTTTCCAAGCTTTTTTGAAGCTTAGCCTTTTTTGCTGTAAGCTCCCTTCTTTCGTCGAAAAGACGGTTGATATTTTCTACCAACCCGTCGCACTCCTCTTGCAAGGAATTTGCACCCATAAACTCACGGTAGGAAACGCTAAACCCGTCCTTTAAATCGTCGGACTTGACTTTATTATCCTTATTATAAGCGTCCACCTCGGGCACGAGAAGGTTTAAAGCGGCGTCCACGCGGTTCACGCGCGAAGTCAACCCCTCCAAGTCCTCGGATAAAACCGAAGTATTCTCCGCCTCGTAATGGGTTTTAATTTCGGTTGCGCCCGTCTTTTGCAGTGCGTTCAAAATCTTGTCCTTGTCGTAAGACATAGCAACCAGATTAAGTTTTTGCATTTCAGCAACTGCCACGGGTTATCCTCCGCACGATGTCGTTCACCGCGCCGTCAGTCTTCTTTATTAATGAATCGGCGTAAGCCTTAGCTTCCTCACGCTTATCGGAAAGAGCCTTTTCGTAGTTTGCCTCTGCGTCGCGCTCAGCCTTTTTAATCTGATTTTCCCTATAAAGCTTGCAGTCGGTTTCGCACTTTCTTGCTATTTCGTCCGCGCGCACTTCTGCGGCAGCGGTAATTTCGGCCGCCTTTTGCAAAGCTGCCGCTTTTATTTCCGCCGCTTGTGCCTCGGCTTCGGTGATAGACTTTATAACTTCATTCATAGTTTCAAATTTCCAAATATTTCTAACTATATAATTTTAACACGCCGAAAGCCATTTTGCAAGTAGTTAACATAATTTGATAAAAAATTTACAAAATATCCCAAATAGCTACACGGTTTGCAACTGCATAATCGCATAAAATAAATAATTATGCAAAAAAATGAATAAAAATAATTTATATGAAAAATTGCTTGATTTATTTTTATTCAAGGTGTATAGTGTAACGCGTAATAAATTTTTAGAGGTAAAAACATTATGAAAAAGTTTCTTATTGGCATGACAACCGCAGCGGTTGTCGCAGCAACGGCCCTTTCTTTTACCGGCTGTTCGAATGACACCCTTACGGTATATACCGAGGCTGGCTTTGCACCCTTCGAATACGTTTCGAACGGAGAAATCGTCGGCGTAGACGTTGATATTATGAATAAGGTCGGCGAAAAGCTCGGCAAAAAAGTCGTTTTTGAAAACGTTAGCTTTGATACCATAGTTGACGCAGTTGCTGCCGGAAAGCTTACGAACGTTGGTGCAGCCGGAATTTCCGTTACCGACGACCGCAAAGCAAAGGTTGATTTTTCCACAGAATATTACACTGCTAATCTCTACGTTATCTATCCCGCAAGCGATGCAGCGACCTACGAAAGCACAACGACTGACGGTGTTACGGGTGTTTATTGGGAGTCTATGACGGGTAAAACGATAGGTATTCAAGGCGGCACGACCGCAGATATATTCCTTGCCGACGAGTTGGTTGAGGGCGGTTCGTTGTACGACACCGAAACCAGTAAAGCTACTGCAGCTAAAACTACTTTCCAAAGCCTTAACGTTGCAGTTTCGGATATAGGCAAAAACACTAGCGTCGTTATTATTGACGAGCTTCCCGCGCAGCAGCTCGTTAAGGGCAAAGACAACTTAAAGTGTGCTCCCCTTTATTATAAAGGTGGTGAAGGCGAGGATGACGAAATTGCTTGCGATACGTACGCTATTGCAGTAACCAAAGGTCAAACCGCGCTTCTTAATGCTATCAACGAAGTATTGGAAGAGCTTGGCAAGGACGGCATTCAACAGCTTGTAAATACGCACCTCGGACTCTAATTTACTGAAACTTAAATTAAACTTATGACCGGAGAAAACTATCTCCGGTTGTATTTGTTTAAAGGTATATAATATGTTTGAAGATTTAAAGAAAATTTTTTCCAGCTCAGAATATCTGGGATATTATCTGCAAGGATTTGGTAACACCCTTATAGTTACTTTTTCAGCCGCACTTATCGGGTTAATATTGGGTTTTATAGTCGCGCTTGTAAAAATTGCGGCAGAACACAATAAGTGGATGAAAATTCCCGCATTCATATGCAACGTTTACACCACCGTTTTCCGCGGCACGCCCGTAGCGCTGCAACTCTTTTTCTGGTGTTTTGCCGTGTTTACCATTCCGGGGTTTAAACCTTACGCGGCAATTTTGACTTTCGGAATAAACAGCGGTGCGTATATTTCGGAAAATATCCGTGCGGGCATTTCTTCCGTAGACAAAGGGCAGCTCGAAGCGGGCAGAGCCATCGGGCTTTCTTGGACGACTACAATGGTGCGAATAATTATGCCTCAAGCAGTCAAGAACATTATCCCCGCAATAGGAAACGAAATAATAGCGCTATTAAAAGAAACCGCTATTATTTCCATTGTCGGCTCAACTGTAGGCACGCTTACGTTCGACCTTAACGAAGCCGCGCATACTATTTCGTTTAAAACGTCTTACATTGCCGCATTCATGATTGCTGCCATACTGTATCTAGTGGTCGTCTATATCTTCATTATAGCACTTAAACTTATTGAAAGGAGGTTGAGAAAGAGTGAAAAGCGCTAATGAGAAAAATGTTAAAGAATACAAAGCAAAATACTTAAACAAGCGCACGGCGCCTATCGAGCCCTTTGACCCCGAAGCACTTTTAGAGGTTCAGCACCTTTCTAAAACCTACGGACATTTAACGGTTTTAAACGATATTAACGAGAAGATTTACAAGGGTGAAAAGATTGCCATAATAGGCCCCTCGGGCAGCGGCAAAAGTACGTTTTTACGCTGTTTAAACGTTTTGGAGGACCCGACGGACGGATACGTCTTCTTCGAAGGGTTCAACCTTTGCGATTTGAAGGTTGACATAAACGTGCAACGGCGCAGAATGGGAATGGTTTTCCAAAGCTTTAATTTGTTCAACAATATGACCATATTGAAGAACATCACCTTTGCCCCCGTTCACGTGCAGATGCAAGAGCTTGCAAAGCTTAAACGGCTTAACCTCAAAATTAAAATAGGCAACCTTTTCAAAAAGAAGGACTGCCAAGTTCCGCCTATACCCGTTGAAACGAACAAAAAGAAGATTAAAGCCGACGCAGAAGAAAACGCGTATAGGCTTTTAAAGCGCATAGGGCTTGAAGAAAAAGCTAACGTTTACCCTTCCACCCTATCCGGCGGACAGAGGCAGAGAATTGCTATCGTGCGCGCCCTTGCAATGAACCCCAAGGTTATGCTCTTTGACGAGCCCACCTCCGCCCTTGACCCCGAAATGGTCGGCGAGGTTTTGAACCTTATAAAGGAACTTGCGGACGAGGGAATGACTATGGTTATAGTTACCCACGAGATGGGCTTTGCTAGGGAGATTGCAACGCGCGTTCTGTTTATGGACGGCGGCAACATTATGGAGCAAGGCTCGCCCGAAAAGATTTTCGGAAACCCCGAAAACGACAGACTTAAAGACTTCTTATCAAAAGTGTTATAAAAAAAGCGGCGCAACCGAATGGTTGCGCCGCTTTTAATTTATTTTATTTCATATAGCCGTAACGCTTGCGGTAACAGATTACGAAGATTACCGTTATTATTAAGGACACCACGTCGGCAAACACACCCGCCGACCAAACGCCGTCTATGCCCATTATAAGCGGCAAGGTCATTACGAAGGTAACTTGGAACACTATCGACCTTAAAAACGATATCAGTGCCGACACAAGCCCGTTATTAAGCGAGGTAAAAAGCGACGAGCCGTAAATGTTAAAGCCGCACATAATGAAGATAACGGCGTATATTCTAAACCCGTGAACCGCTATGCCCGTAATATTCTCGTTTTGATTGAACATTGACATCAACGGTCCGGCAAGCCCTTCCGTCAAGCCCATCATAACGAGCGACAATATAGAAATAATGATAAGGCTCTTTTTGAACAAGTTCTTCATTTCGTCCTTGTTCTGCGCGCCGTAGTGATAACCCATCAGCGGGGCACACCCTACCGAGAAGCCCATAAATATGGCGAAGAAGACCATTGCGATATAGCCCATAAAAGTATAAGCCGTAACGCCGTCCTCGCCCACGAGCGACCTTATTTGGAAGTTATACAATATAATAACGACCGCAGAGGATATGTTAGAGAAGAATTCCGAAGAACCGTTGGTGCAAGATTTCAAGAAAGCTTTGCCGTAAAACTTGGTTTTTGTAAACCGCAAAAGCGATTTGTTTTTTATGCCGAAATAAATCAAGGGGAAAACGCCGCCGAAGACCTCGCTTGCCGCCGTTGCAATAGCCGCACCGAGAAGTCCCAAGTCAAAGCCCACTATAAACACTGCGTCCAAGACCATATTCAAAACGCCCGCCGCCGCAGTGGCTATAAGCCCCAAACGGGGTTTTTCCGCCGTCACGAAAAAGCTTTGGAATATGTTCTGCAATATAAAGAAAGGCTGCGCGCCGAGAAGTATTCTGCCGTATAAAATACAATTTTCGTAAATTTCGCCTTCCGAGCTTCCGCAAAGAAGCGCGGCAACGGGCGCGACCACGAACTGACCCGCAACGGCAATTAAAATACCTATTCCGCCCGTAACGATAACGAGCATAGTGAAGTACTTGTTCGCCCTTTCATTGTCCCCTTCGCCAAGCGTTTTTGAAACGAGCGCACTGCCGCCCGCGCCGAGCATAAAGCCGATAGAGCCCAAGACCATGAAAAGCGGGAATATGTATTGAATTGCGTTGACCGCCGCTTCGCCCGCAAAGATGGACACGAAAAGTCCGTCCACCACGCTGTAAATCGAAGTGAACACCATCATCACAACCGACGGCAATACGAAAAGTATTAACTTTTTATAAGTGAAATGGTCTGAAAGCTGAATTCTCATTTTATAAAAAAAGACTTGCCTCTATCGGGCAGGTGCTTTAAAACGCATTGATTAAATTTATTATATGGTGTATATATTTATAAGTCAACCAAAACACGTAAGGTTTTGAATTTTGCTTGATAAACCCTTTACTTCATTATATAATATAGGTATGAAACGTAACGAAAGAAAACTCATTGAAGGGCTTTGCTACGACGAGGAACGCGCCCTTTACAATATTTACGATACTACGGTTTTAGACTGCACCTTTGCGGGACCCGCAGACGGCGAATCTGCGCTTAAAGAGTGCAGACGAATTACGGTTGAAGGCTGCTCCTTTTCCCTACGCTATCCCCTTTGGCACGCGGAGAATTTTACGGTTACTAACTGCACTATGGACGAAATGACCCGCGCCGCGCTGTGGTACTGCAAGGGCGGCGTTATAGAGGGAAGCACGCTCGGCGGGATTAAAGCCTTGCGCGAGTGCGAGGAAATTATCGTCAACGACTGTAAAATAGTATCGCCCGAGTTCGGTTGGCGTTGCCGCAATATCCTCATTGACGGGTGCGAGATTGAAAGCGAATACTTTATGTTCGAAAGTAAAAATTTGACTTTTAAAAACGTCAAGTTTATCGGAAAGTATTCCTTCCAATACGTGAAAAACGCCGTTATCGAGGACTGCGACTTTTCCACTAAGGACGCCTTCTGGCACTCAAAAAACATAACGGTAAAAAACAGCGTTCTTCGCGGCGAGTACCTCGGTTGGTATTCCGAGGGGCTTACGCTTATAAACTGCCTTATCACGGGCACCCAGCCCCTCTGCTATTGCAAGAAGCTTACCCTTATAAACTGCCGCACCGAGGGCTGTGACTTGGCTTTCGAATACTCTGACGTAAACGCGGATATTGCGGGCGAAGTGCTTTCCGTAAAAAACCCGAAAAGTGGGCGCATAGTTGCGGACGGATACGGCGAAGTTATTTTCGACTCTACCCTATACCCTTGCAAAGGTAAGGTTTTAAAGCGTTAACAAACGTTTCTCAGCGTGAAACTTTTTGCATAAAAACGCGATTGTGGATAAAATTATACAAAGTTTCACAAAATTATGTCGAAAATGAGCGATTTTAGTTCTTTTTTGCGTGAATGTTAATAACTTGTGGATAACTTTATTGCATATATTCATTTTGAAACTTTTTAAACAAAAAATTGTGGACAACTTTCGGTGGATAACCCACCCGATTTAATACACAAACAAGCGTTTTTGATAAGTTATCCACAGTTTAATCGTATATTATATGCGGCGGCAAGTGAAAACTTGCCGCCGCATTCAAATTTTTATTCAATTATTTATTGTTTCTCAACCTTTTTGCCGTAGATAGCGGATACGTTGTTTGCAAACTTCTGCATCTTGTCGCACGATTTTAAGGGCACACTCTCCTCGTACTCGTCAAGCTTTTTGGACTGCTCGCGCGAAAGCTTTTGGGGCACGTCTATTTCAACCGTAACGTAAAGGTTGCCCGTGCCGTGTATGGTTTTTACACCCTTACCTCTAAGGCAGAAGCGCGTGCCGCTGGGGGTGCATTCGGGAATGGAAAGCTCCAACGTATCGTCTATGCCGGGTACTTGGATTTTTCCGCCGCAAACCGCCGTCTTGTAGGAAATGGGTACGGTAACGTACAAATCCCTATCCTCGCGGTGCAAAAGCTTGTGCGGCTCGATATGGAAGTTAATGTATAAATCCCCGCTTTCGCCGCCGTTGCCCGCCGCTTGCCCGAAGCCGCGTTTTCTGAGTGAGCTGTCCTTATCCACGCCCGCGGGAATATTGACTGTGAAGCGCGTTTCGTTGCGCTGGTAACCCTTGCCTTTACAGTCGGGGCACCTATCCAAAATTTTCTTACCCGTGCCGCCGCAGTCGGGGCAGCCCGCAACTTGAATGGTTCTGCCGAAAATGGTGTCTTGCTGGAACTTCACCCTACCGCTGCCGCCGCAACGGGGGCACTTTTGGTACGCCGTGCCGCCCTTTGCACCCGTGCCGTTACAAGAAGTGCAAGGCTCGTTACGCATATAGCTGACGGTTTTCGTGCAGCCCTTGATAGCGTCGAGGAAGGAAAGGTTTATCGTCTGCTGAATGTCCGCGCCGCGCGGGGTTGCCGTCTGCGCGCTTCCTCTTCCGCCGCCGAAGCCGCCGCCGAAAACGGAATTTATAATATCCTCGAAGCCGCCCATTCCGCCGCCGAACCCACCGAAACCGCCGCCGAAGGGGTTACCGCCCATTCCGCCCATGCCGGGATGTTCAAGCTCGTAGTCGTACTGCTTGCGTTTATTCTCGTCCGAAAGAACTTCGTTCGCTTCGTTTATCTCTTTGAACTTCTCTGCCGCCACCGTATCGCCCGGGTGAAAGTCGGGGTGGTACTGCTTTGCAAGCTTTCTGTACGCCGACTTTATCTCGTCTTGCGAAGCCGTCTTGGGAACGCCGAGAACGTCGTAATAATTTTTCTTATCCGCCATACGTTAAAACCGCTTAAAGGGGTGTTAGCAAACACCCCTTTGTTCTATTTTACTTTTTATTTGTGTTGGGTAAATTCGGTGCCGTCGTCGCCGCCGGGGGTACCGCCCATTCCGCCGTTCGGGTTGCCGCCCGCTTGCTGATACATTTTGGCGATTACGGGTTGAACGTCGTTTGAAAGGGTATCTATTGCCGCCTTGATGCGGTCGTTGTCGCCGCTTTCAAGCTCGGTCTTAGCCTTTGCGATAGCGTCCTCAACGGTCTTCTTGTCCTCGTCGGAGAGCTTGTCGCCCGCTTCCTTCAAGGTCTTTTCAAGTCCGTCAATCATACCCTCTAAGTTGTTCTTGTTGTCAACGGCTTCCTTACGCTTCTTGTCCTCTTCGGCGTACTTCTCGGCGTCCTTAACCGCCTTGTCGATATCCTCGTCGGATAAGTTGGTTGAAGCGGTAATGGTAATGTTCGTGCTCTTGCCCGTGCCCAAGTCCTTTGCGGTTACGTTCACGATACCGTTTGCGTCAACGTCGAAGGTAACTTCAATCTGGGGCACTCCGCGAGGTGCGGGGGGAATATCGGTAAGCATAAACTTACCGAGCGACTTATTGTCGCGTGCGAACTTTCTTTCGCCTTGCAAAACGTTGATTTCAACGCCGGGCTGGTTGTCTGCCGCGGTCGAGAAGATTTGGCTCTTCTTTACGGGGATAGTCGTGTTTCTCTCGATTAACGGTGTGGATACGCCGCCCAAGGTTTCGATGCCGAGGGTCAAAGGCATAACGTCGAGAAGGAGCACGTCCTTAACCTCGCCCGATAAAACGCCGCCTTGAATTGCCGCGCCTATCGCAACGCACTCGTCGGGGTTGATGCCCTTGAAGGGTTCCTTACCCGTAACTTGTTTAACCTTATCGAATACGGCGGGAATACGCGTTGAGCCGCCCACCATTATAACCTTTGAAATGTCGCTGTACGAAAGCCCCGCGTCGCTCATAGCCTTTCTCATAGGCTCAACCGTGCGCTCTACGAGGTCGGAAGTGAGGCTGTCGAACTTCGGCTTGGAAATGTCGATATCGAGGTGCTGGGGCGCGCCGTCAACTACGGTAATGAAGGGAAGGTTTACGTTGGTACTGCTCATACCCGAAAGCTCTATCTTCGCCTTCTCCGCCGCCTCTTTAAGCCTCTGCATTGCCATCTTGTCCTTGGAAAGGTCAACGCCCGTATCCTTCTTGAAGGTGTCTACGAGGTAGTCGATTACCTTGTTATCGAAGTCGTCGCCGCCGAGGTGAGTATCGCCGTTGGTTGCAAGCACTTCGAAAACGCCGTCGCCGATTTCCAAAATCGAAACGTCGAAGGTGCCGCCGCCGAGGTCGTAAATCATAACCTTTTGGCTACCCTCTTGCTTGTCAAGTCCGTAAGCAAGCGCCGCCGCAGTGGGCTCGTTGATAATTCTTAAAACGTTAAGTCCCGCGATTTTGCCCGCGTCCTTGGTAGCTTGGCGCTGGCTGTCGTTGAAGTATGCGGGGCAAGTGATAACCGCGTCGGTAACCTTTCCGCCGAGGTAGCTTTCCGCATCCGCTTTAAGCTTGGAAAGTATCATTGCGGAAATTTCTTGAGGGGAATAGCCCTTTTCGATATTTACCTTGTAGGATTCGCCCATGTGGCGCTTAATAGAAATAACCGTCTTGTCGGGCGAAGCAACTGCAAGTCTTTTTGCCGCTTGACCCACGATACGGCTGCCGTCAGCCTTGAAGGATACGACCGAGGGGGTCGTTCTGTTGCCCTCGCTGTTGGCGATAACTACGGGCTCGCCGCCTTCCATAACGGCAACGCACGAGTTAGTTGTTCCTAAATCTATACCTATTACTTTTCCCATAATGTTTACACTCCTTATTTTATATGGTAACGGCTACTTGCGCGTAACGGATAACCTTTCCGTCCTTCGCCTTATAGCCTTTCTTTAAAACTTGTTTAACTTTGTTGGGTTCTTCGCCGTCGCCGCAAGGGAAGTTTAACACCGCTTCCATCACGCCTTCATCAAAGTCCGCACCCGCTTCAACGGGAATTTCTTCGATGCCCAACGACGAGAGGATATTTGCAAAGCTTTTTATAACCTTATCAATGCCCGCCTTCGTCTTTTCGTCCGAAGCTCCGTCAAGCGCGTAACCGAAGTTGTCCGCAACGGGAAGAAGCTTTAAAACCGCCTCCGCCGCGCCGTCCGCATACGCCTTTGAAACTGCGGCTTGGTTGCGCTTTCTGTAATTGTCGTACTCGGCGGAAACCGCGTACCACTTTCTTTTGTAGTCCTCGGCAAGGGCGTTCGCCTTTTCAAGCTCGGAAGGCTCCAAAGGTTTTTCAACCTCTTCAAGCTCTTCGGCGGCTACGGGCTCCCCGTCAAGCTCCTCTTCTTCGTTATGCTTTAAATCGTCTTTTTTCTTCGCCATTTCTTATCTCACAGTTTTTCTATACATTATTAATATAAACTTTATCCCGCCCGTTAAACAAAAAAGTTACATATTTTTTTATTCCGTTGACAATTTTCCCCTTCGGGTTTAAAATTAAAGCATGCAATCACTACACGAAATTTACAAAATCGGCAGAGGCCCTTCCTCCTCCCACACGATGGGTCCCGAAAGGGCTATAAAAATCGTAAAAGGCTTGTACCCCAAGGCGGACCTATTGAAGGTTACTATTTACGGCTCGCTTGCCCTCACGGGCGAAGGGCACGGCACGCAGACGGTTATAGCCAAAACCGCAAAGCCCTTAAAGTGCGAAGTCGTTTTCGACAGCGAATCCCCTTGCCCCGTCCACCCTAATACGATGGATATTGCGGTTTACAAAAAGGGCGAGCTTCTTGATACCAAGCGCGTTTACAGCGTCGGCGGCGGCACAGTAATTTTCGACGGCGAGCCCGCAGACAAATACGAAAAGTACGCCGACGACAGCATTTATCCCCTTAACAGCTACACCGAAATTTCGGACTACTGCAAGGCGCACAATATGCGGCTTTGGCAGTACGTAGAGATGTGCGAGGGCAAGGAAATTTTCGACTTCCTCCTCACCGTTTGGGAGCAGATGAAACAGACTATCCAAGACGGGCTTGCCGTTTCGGGCACCCTCCCCGGGATACTTGGCACGAAAAGACGCGCGCAAAAGCTTTTCAATCAACGCCACATTGACGAATCCGCGCAGACCCGCGAGAACAGACTTGTATGCTCGTACGCGTTTGCAACGGGCGAGCAGAACGCCGCCGGCGGAATTATAGTTACCGCCCCCACTTGCGGGGCGTGCGGGGTTGTGCCTTCGGTTTTGAAGTATATGCAAGACGAGCGCGGCTTTACTGATTTGGAAATTGCCCACGCGCTTGCAACGGGCGGAATTATAGGAAACCTTATAAAGAAAAACGCTTCCATAAGCGGTGCGGAATGCGGGTGCCAAGCGGAGATAGGCTCGGCTTGTTCCATGGCGGCCGCTGCCCTTGCCGAACTTTTTGAAATGGGCTTAGGGCAAATCGAGTACGCCGCCGAAGTTGCTATGGAGCATCACTTGGGTTTAACCTGCGACCCCATTGCGGGGCTCGTGCAGATACCTTGTATCGAGAGAAACGCCGTTGCCGCCATGCGTGCTATTAACGCGTTGTCGCTTGCGAACTTCCTTGCGGACAGCCGCAAAATCAGCTTCGATATAATAGTTAAAACCATGTACAACACGGGCAAGGACCTTTTGAACAGCTATAAGGAAACCTCGTCCGGCGGGCTTGCAAGATACTACGAACTGCCCGTGAAGAAGAGTAAAAATTAAACTTAAAGCCGCTGCGCGTTTCGCGCAGCGGCTTATTATTTTAAATAAAATATGCTTTACTTTATAAAATCTTTACCGTCTTTCTTTTGCTTTGCGGGCAAAGTTTTGAACAGTACTGGGCTCTCTTTTTCTTCGCTGACTTTACTTTCTTTGTTGTCTGTTTTTTGCTTCTTCTTTCTAAAATGGCAGATTATAAATGTTACACAAGCAAAAATGCCAAGAAAAATAAACAAACACAACATGCCAACCAACAAATCAAACAAGCTGGCACTTGATCCTCCCGCATACGCAGTTGTAAAAACTGAAGCAATACAATAAATTATATAAGTAATAAATTCCATAAAACATAAACCTATTACAATTATATTTCAAATTTTACAATAAATGTTTACGAATAGCTTTAATAGCTTGGTCTGCTATAAGGCGAGAACCTCTATGGGTAGGGTGAACGCCGTCCAAAGAATATTCGGAATAAGGCAACCTTTCGCAAAGCCCGTTGAACATTTCGTCGTAAGCAACGAACTCGTCCGCAGTTTTTAAAGCAACCTTATTTACAACGGCAAGCTCTTCGTTAAAAAGCTTACGCATTCTCAGCTTGTCGGGCGCGGGCAGAAGGAACGGTTCAAGGAATATCACCACCATACCCTCTTTTTTAAGCCTCTTTAAAAGCTCTTTTAAATCGCTTTCGAACTGCTTCAAATCAAGCGGCTTGTCCGCCTTGAACTGGTGAATGGTGTTGTTTATGCCTATCATTATAACTACGGCGTCGGGCTTTAAAGAAATTACGTCCTCGTCAACGCGCGCCAAAAGGTCGGAAACTTCGTCCCCCGAAACGCCTTTATTTATAAGTTCTATATCCGTATCGGGATAGATAGGGCGAAGCTTGTCCGACAGAATTTTAACGTATCCCGTACCAAGCGATTTAATATCGCCTCTGTCCCTTCCGCAGTCCGTTATCGAATCACCGAAAAATACTATTCTCATAATCCCCTCACTTATTCTTTTACCATTTTAGCACAAAGGACTTGCATTTGCAAGCCCCGATAAAATTTTTAATTAATTTATTTTAAAGCACTATCCTCATCCGCTTGCACGGTGAAAAAACTCAACAACCATGTAGCAAAGTCATCACGTAACTCATAATAATTTGAATTATACCGGATATAAACTTTTTTGTATTCTTTGTGCACCCATAAAGAAATATCGTACTCCGAGTTATCGGTTTTTATAGTGAGCAAGCCGGAATTGTAATAAAAACCGTTAGGTTTGTCCCCAACAAAGTAGTACTCTGCTAAAAAGCTTGCCGTTGAAAAGGAACTTAAAAAGTTTTCTTTGTCCGTTGCATCGGTAAGCGTTAAATCCGCAACGCCGTTTTCAATAAAGTAGTTTATTTCTTTTATTTCCGCCACCGAAAGAGAAGCTATTGCCGGATATATTTCTTTTAAAATTACTCCTACTCGGCTTCCTTTCGGGTAAGCGTTTTCATCAGTTAATTCATAAGTTACGTTCCCGTCGCTAAGTATAAATTCATACCAAGTGCCGTCAAAAGAAAATTTTCCACAACTTCCCGTAAGGATAGTGCCGTCCGATAAATTGACGGTAACCTTGGTAGCTCTAGCTCTTATGCCACCTTTTTCAGTAAAAGTACCCGTCCTCTCGTTTCCGTTAAGGTCGGTTATGGTAACGGTTCCGTCCTCTTTAAAAGAGAAAACCAGATAGTCTGAAGATAAAATCGTTCCGTTGTAATAATCTCCAATACCGGGGTAATAAGTCTTGCCGTTTTCAATAACGTGCCTAATATACCACCTTTCGATTTTTGTAGGGGAAAAACAACAACCGCTGACCGCAAAACAAGAAAGCGCGATTAATACGATTACTAAAGTCAACGTTAAATATCTTATAATCTTTTTTTGTTTCATATTAAAATCCCTACTCCTTTATCGTTGGATTATTATATCACTTTATTGCCAAATTGCAAGTGTCGTAATTACAACGAAGTAAATTACGGTTTTGTCCCACCAAAAGTAAACTTTAATTTTTATGAATTTTGAAAAACCCCGAAATAATGTTTTGACAAACGCATAAAATTATGATATAGTAATTTGGCTTTTGAATAACTTAACTTTGAGCGGAAGTACCCAAGTGGCTCAAGGGGCTCCCCTGCTAAGGGAGTAGTACGGGAAACCGTAGCAAGGGTTCAAATCCCTTCTTCCGCGCCAAAAAACAGAGTAGGCTTTTGCTTACTCTGTTTTTTTATTATCACAATTTATTGAAGGGGTTTGAGGCTGGAGACGTGCTATTTTGCTCGAGGTATATAAATTAAAAATGGGGCAAACGCCCCACTTTTATAAATTATTATCAAATTATCCGCAACCCGAAAGATTTATTGCGACTTTTTAAAACTAAATAAGAACCACATTATTTCATTTCATAGGCCGTATTTTCTTTCGGGTTACGGTATGACACCCGTTTACACGGGATTGCCATTAATTGAAGTCGCCAGGCGTTACGTCGTCGTAGAACCCGTCGGCGTCATATACGCCGTCCTTCTTTCTGCTTGACTTGATAAGTGCAATGATTGCTATAAAGATTGCAAGTACCGCCAATACGACGAGAAGTATCCACCACCAGCTCTGCATTCCGCCGTTGTCGGTGTTGTTGGTGTTGCCGCCCACGTCGGGAGGTAAAACAGAACTTGAACCGATTTGGAAGCTGAAGCTTTGCGCGTTAACTTTAACGTTGTTATCATTGCCGAGTGCAAGCATAACTTCTGCAGTGTAATCACCCGCCTCGGTAGGTGCGGCGTTAAGAACGACACCGTTCTTTTTGTAAACGACTTTGTAAGCCGCCCCTTCCTTTACGAAGAAGCTTCCGCCCGTTGCCGTAGCGTTGTCACCCGTTATATTTGCAACCGTTCCGTTGTCATTCCAAGCTACCGTTGCAGTTGCTTCGGTTATGTTCCAAGAATAGGTGTCGGATACGTTGGTTGCAACGTAGTTGCCACTCTTAGGCACTACGGTCGCCTTTGTAGTTACGCTACCGACGTTCTTGTTCGCACCGTTAGTGTAGTACACGTCGAAGTCGCTTGCATGCGAACCGAGGTTTAAGCTAGCATTGTAAATTTGCCCGTTGTAGGCAACCGAATTGCTTGCAACCGCGTTGCCGTCGATTACCCAGCTTGCAGAGGATAAGTCTACTGCCTTGGGGTTGACTTTGAAGCTGCGGGAAGTGCCGCTGACGTTGGAGGTCAAGTTAAGCGAAGCGTGTGATGCGGTAATAAGGTAAGTACCTGCATCGAGGTTCGAAACGTCCGTGATGGGGTTCGTAAGAAGCACGCCGTCCTTATAATACTTGATTTCCACGCCGTCGCTACCCGAAACCGCGATAGCCGCGCTGTCACCGTAGGTGAACGTCTTGTTGTCGTCCGTCCATCCGTTGCTGTCAAGCTTAAAATCAACCGTTGCCGTGGTTACGGAAGAAACTACTTCGAAGGTTTGGAAGCTTTGACCGGATATCTGATAGTTGCCGTTCTTTGCAGCTACGGATATCATACCCTTTTGTCCTATTAACGAGGACATAGAGTTTGCCGCAATCGTGAAGGAACCGGAACCGTTATCCGCTACGGGGGTATTTACGGTGCCGAATTTGCCGTACTTAACTTCAACTGCGTTTGCAACGCTTGCGGTAATGGTGATTGCGGGGTTGTTGCCGTCGGTGAATACCCAGCTTGCAAGGTTACCGAAGTTTACCGTAACGCTCATGGGGTTTACCACGAAGCTTACGGAATTCACGGTGCTTGCAATGGTGTAGTTATCGTCAAGCGCACCCGAGCTTACGGTTACTACGTAAGAGCCCGCATCAATGCAGTTCGTAGCCGCAGTACCGTTCTTGGTAATGTTTCTGTTGGAAATTACAACCTTTTCGTTATTTACGCCCAAAGCATACACTTCGATAACGTTGTTGTTGCCCGAATAGATAAATACGTTTTGGGTGAGGTAAATAGTTTTAAGCTCGTAAGGGCTGATGGTGAAGGTTATAGTAGCTTGTGCATAGGTGTAGTCGCCCGTCGTCTTTGCGTTGACGGTTGCAACATAACTACCGGCGAGAATAGCCGAATTGGTAGCTACGCCGCCCCTTGTAAGGCTGTCTACTGCAAGATATACCTTTTCGCCGCCGATTACGATATAGGGCTTAGGAAGCTGATTTAAGCCGTTGTAGGTGCTTGACGCTCCGTTCTGCAACCCCTCCCACTGCACGGTCTGAGAACCGTCTGCGGTAATGGTAAGGGTCTTGGTGCCCTCGAAGGTGTAATTGTCGTTGGAAATACCTAATACTTTAACGCTGTAAGTACCTACTTCAACCGCATATACGAATTCGAAGATTACGTACACGGAGCCCGTATCACCGCCCGCAAGTGCGGAAGTGTTTACCGTACCTTCGGGAATTTTGATATTGCCGTCGTAGGTGTAGGTTAAGCTGTTCTTCCACGTAATGTCGGTATCGGTAAGAACCTTTTTGCCTACGGTCTGAACCGCGGAAGCGTTAGATATAACGTAGTTGTTGCAAGTTACCCAATTGAGTCCGCCGTCTTGTGACTGAGCCTCTGCGGTTACAACCCTTGTGCCCGCCTTGTTCGAGTCGCCCGTTACAACGAATTTAAGCTTGCCGTTATCGTATTCGTCTTTAGCTACGGGGTCTAACGTGGAAGCGGTTACCTTTATGGGGTTGTTGCTTCCGTCAAGCGCGCCGTGCTGTAAACCCGTTAAATTGTTGTATACGACCGAAATAGTTCTCGGGTCAATACGCTGTGTCGTTTGCTGATTATCAAGCGTGTAGCCCGTAAGTGAAGCCACGTAGGTATAAGTTCCGGCATTCTTAGCGGGGTTAGTATAGTTAACGGTGGTATCGGGCATAAGTATGCCGACGTTTACCATAATCTTTTCACCGTCAACGATTATATAAGCTTTGGGCTTTTGATCCTGCCCGTTATAGGTAACTATCGAAGAGAAGCCTTCCCAAATTACCGTGTATTTACCGGTTGCCGAATCGGTAATTCTCAAATCGCGAGAAATCGTGCCCGCAAGTGCGAAGTTGGCGAATTTTGCGTCGGTGCCGAGCTTAGCCGTTGCCGTGTAGTCGCCTACCGTCCACGTCGTTACGTTGCCCGTACCACTCGGAGCTGCGGCGAAGTCTACGTCAAGGACGTACGCTTGATTGTTGAAGCGGAACAAAGCCGTAACCGAGGGCTTTGCGTTAGGTGCAAACTTTGCACCCGAAACGAAGCTCCACTCTACGTCGTTGGCAGAGATTTGAACCTTTTCTACTTCGAACTCTATGCTTGCCGCGGTCGCTAACGTGTAATTGCCGTTATAAGTATTCGCCGCAACGGTCGCCTTATACTTGCCCGCGGTTATTGCGTTGGACGCAGGTACGTCGTAGGTGCCCGCCGTGGTCCCCTCTTTCATAAGGGTTACGGGCAGATAAATTTTTTCGCCCGTGGACGCGATATACCAAGCCGCGGGTGCGTGGTCTTCGCCGTCGTAGGTTACGGTTGCGTTATTTGCCGTATCCCAAACGGGGGTTATTGACTTTTTGGTAATCTGTACGCTTTGCGATAATAAGCTGCTTGCTATAGAATAGTTGGAATCGTTGTTGATGGCTACCGCCTTGAAAGTACCTACGTTAATATTGTCGCCCGCATACGCTATGGGGAGCGCAACCGTACCGTCGGAGCCTACGCCCGTGTACGAAGCGGTAACTATAATGGGCGAGCCCGTGTATGCAACGCCCGCGGCGGGTATTGCACTGCCGTTGTACTTCCAATCAACCGCGGTTATCGACTTGGGCTTTACAACTACGGTAAGATTTTTAGAGCCTATCGAACCGTCAGACCAGCTGTACCCCGCATTGCAGCTTAGCGTTACGGTGTACGTACCCGCGTCGGTCACACTGATTTTCTTCGTCGTGCCGTTGTACGACGCGGGTGCGGTGACCGTCACGCTCACACCCGTTGCGGGTGTGGTTAAATTGATTTCTTTTGCAGCTCCGCTGTAATCAAGCGTTGCCACTGTATTATTGTTTGTAAGAGTTACGTTAGTTGTTGTATCGAACGTGGGCGCTTCGATGACCAACCCCGCCGCTGACGCGGCAGATTTAAGATTAAGATGAAGCGCGGGGCGCACGGCACGGAGGTCAGTCACGTACGGATTGACAAGGCTACCACCGGAATTAACTGAATTAGCACTGTACGCACTAGCGTGGTTGCCGGAACGCAGCCAGGAGCTATTGTCCATGTTCGTTTGTCCGTTGTTTGCCGCAGCACCGGTAGCGTCCGTATAGTTGCTTGCGTTTGCGTTCTTGGTGGCATTGTCAATTTCGGTTTGCGTTACCGCCGTAGTAGCGTTTTGACGAGCCGCAGAGGGCAAGCCCCAGAAGCCCGAACGCTGTGAGGGGTTGGGGTAAATTTGACCCGCCCATTCGCCGTTGTTGTAACCGGTTTCATAACCGCTGGGAAGCCATATTTTATCGCCACCCCAGTTGGAGTAACCGTTTTTGCCGGTATAGTCGTCGTCGGGGGACCACCAACCGCTGGGTGCCGCCTCTGCACCTCCGTTGCCCGAGGTTGCGCCGAAAAGACCGTCGTTTTTACAGTCACCGTACCAAGCTGTGCCGTAAATTTTTCTGTTGGACTGATACCACTGCCAAGGAATTTGCGAGGGAGTATCGAAGTACTTTCCGTAGTTAACCACCAAGGGATGGTACGTTTGGTAAACTTGGTTTACGGGTACGCTAACGGACATAGTTGCTTCTGCCGTACCGCTCATAATGGGAAGACCCGTCGTTCTGTTGATTTTTACCTTAGTTACCGTCTGCACGGCGTTGGTGGTGTTTATGTAGTCCATAAACTTTCTGTTAGAGTCCCAGCCGGAGCCCGAACCGGACATTCCCGTAGTGGTTTCATCCATTGCCCTTGCCGCGTATTGCGAGTTGACAAGCGAAGCCCTTATAAAGCTTGTTCCGTACATATTCGAGGGGTAATACAAGGTTTTATCCGTCGAATACCAAGGATTCCACTGTGCGTGAAGGGAGCTTGAAGCTTGCCACAAGGTTGCAACGACTTCACCCGAAGTATCTTCGGAAGCGAATACGACGTTCCAGTCCATTCCACCGAGTTTTACGGTGAAGTAACCCGCGTTGTTGTTGAACTTGGAGGACTCAAACTGCTTATCGGGCTGTTTGTCGATAAAGGCCTTCAACTCGTTGTAGGAAGCGGTTGATTTGCCCATTATCTGACCCATAAGCTTTTGAAGTCCGTTTGCGTCGAACGTGCCCGCCGTACTACCGCCTATGTTGTAAGCACCCGAAGCAGCGTTCGCGCTTGCCGTTTGCACGCCGTTGCCAAAGCCACCGAATACACCGGCAAATGCTGCTATACCGGCGCATATTACGGTAGCTATCAGCGCAACCAGCGTTGCAAGCCTACCATGTTTTTTCTTTCTAATTTCCATATAAATTCCTCCGTAGAAAAGAAATTATTATAAATAATGTTAAGCCCCCGCTGCCATACAAATTGAACAAGTATGACAGTACACAAAGGGGCTATTTCTCCGCGGTTCGGGGCGGAATATACCGCAAAAAAGCGGCTTTTTTAAATTATAGAAAAATACACCTATTAGTATAATTGATGTACTTTTTACACCCGTATAGTATCACTAAAAAATCGTTAAGTCAAGCATATAAGGGGGTTTTTTGAATTTTTTTTATTTCTAGTATATGCTCAGAATGGCAAAAATTGCCAAAAAACAGTCAGAAAAATACACCTATTATACTATTAGGTGTACTTTTTTGTGCCCGAAAAACGGGCTTTTTTTATGGAAAAAATTACCGTTAGTTGGCACATATATGGGTATTAACCGTATTTTTTGCACATAATAATAAGCCTCGGCGCAGTTTGCGCCGAGGCGTTTTTTTAAAAGGTACTCAACCGCTTTACAAAAAAGCTGATGAAGCTGAAAGATATGCAGTTAAGCAAGCGCCGTCAGTTCAAGGTTGAGTATGTTTCGCATTCGCCGAACTTGCGACGCATGCAGGACGGTAACCCCCTTCATCTCAAAATCAATTCTGCCCGCAGATACTTATATCATGCGAATACGGGAAAACTTACCTTCTTTTGTAAGCGAGTGAAGCGCGGGGCGCACGGCACGGAGGTCAGTCACATTGTAATTATTGTTGCTACCACCGGAATTAACTGAATTTGCATTGTTAGAATTCCAATTGTTGCCGGAACGCAGCCAGGAGCCGATGCGGGCTACCGCCCTAAAAAGCTCGGTATACAATACCGTCTTTTTTTGAAATTTAGTACGCTACTTTATTTTTAGTAAGTGAGTGAAGCGCGGGGCGCACGGCACGGAGGTCAGTCACGTTATGATTGTTATTGCTACCACCGGAATTAACTGAATTAGCATTGTTAGCATTATTGTTGTTGCCGGAACGCAGCCAGGAGCCGATGCGGGTTACCGCCCCGAAAGCACGGCTTTTAAACGCGGGGTTTAAACAGCCGACCTTTCCTAAAATGAAATTATTTGCGACGGGTGCTTTTTATCCAACCGTTTAAAAGCTTGCCCGTTTCTGCTATGTACTGTGCAAGCACGCCCGTCTGACGAATGGTGATTGCTTGCTTCTTGCGTGCGGTTTCCGCATAGAAGTCCAAAAGCTTTAAGCTTACTGCGGCGCGCTTTTGGTAGTTAAGCCGAGCCTCTACCTCTCTTTCGAAGTTGGCGTGGTACAAATTTTCGATAACCTCGACAGAGGCATTCTGTAAGCGGGAAATTATGCTCCAACGGAATTTTTTGGGGGATTTTTCCGTTATGACGAAAACGTACTCGCTCAGTTTTTTCGCGTGGGTAAAAACAGCCATTTCCCTATCGTGCGGCGTATCGAAGTCGTTTATGCGGAAGGGCTTGCGGGAGGCGTTCTCTTCGCCCTCCACCACGCCGCGCTTCGGCGGTTCTTCAAGCCCGTAATAGTCGGGCGAGTTCAGTTCGTAAAGTATTTCTTTTTCAAGCCGTTCAAGATTTTCACGGCTCTCCTTCTCTTCCGTATCTTCCATATTTACTCCTATTTATATTTCTGTATAACGCCGTCCGCTTCTGCATAGGCTTTCAGCTTTAAAAAAACTTCCCTTCTAAGCTTGTACGACCTTGCGTGCTTTAAGTGACCGTGAAACGCGGAAAGCGACTGCCTTACGCGCTCGGAGGTAATCAACCCCTCAAGGTAGGCTTTTTTAAGCAGCTTGGTGCGCCAGCGTACGCGGCACTTGGTTTTCTTTTTAACCGTCTTTATAAGCTTGCCGCTCGGCGTAAAAAAGTATCTGAAGCCCAAATACGTTACGCCGTTTTTCAGCGGACATATCATAGTTTTGGAATTGAACTTTAAGCCCAATGATTCAACCGCCGCGCCGATTTCTTTAAGCGCGTAGCGTAAAAATTCTTTGTCTGTATGCACGAGTACGAAGTCGTCCATATACCGCGAATAAACCTTGACGCGTAGCTTTTCTTTGACGAGCCTATCAACCTTGTTTAAATAGAACATGCCGAAAACTTGACTCGTTTGGTTGCCGATTGGTATGCCCCTACCCGTGTGTTCGGGGTCGGGGGTAAGGCAGTCGTAACCGTACTTTTCAAGAAACTCGATTTTGGTGCAATAGCTGTCAATGACTTGCGCGATTAGGTTTTTAAGCTTTTCGTCCTCGAACTGCGAACAGAAAATTTGTTTAAGCCTATCGTGCGGAATACTTGGAAAATACTTCAAAATGTCGCATTTTAAAAAATACCCCGTAACCCCGTTCTTGCGAACGTGGCTGCGGAGCATGTTTTCAAATCTTTTTAATGCGAAGTGCGAACCCTTTCCTATTTGACACACTGCGTTGTCTAAAATCGCACGTTTGCCGAAATAAGGCTGTAAAACATCGTCACAAATGACGTGCTGAACTACCCTGTCACAATAACGCAAGGTTTGAATTTCACGCTTCTTCGGCTCGTAAACGACGAAGTGATGGTACTTGCTGAACTTAAAAGTACCGTCCTTAAGCTGGCTGTAAAGTTTGTAAATATTTTCTAAAAGTGACGCTTCGAAATTTACAAGCGGAATTTTGTCGCGTTTAGCTAATCTGCCGCGAAGGTGCGCCCTATAAATGGATTCAAAGGTAAACACCTCGTCAAACGTTTGCGTAATCATATGCAGAAGCCGTTTCCTACGAAATAATATAATGTGGTAAGTAATATTTTACCAACAGCTTAAATTACTGTCAACCAACTTTTGCAGTTTTTGTATCAATTAGCTTATAGCTTCGCGCAAAAAAATAATGCAAGCTTATAACTTGCGTTATTTTTTCTATTCAAGGCTTATTGTTACTTGCACGGGGCCATCGTCGGCGCAAAGATATGTGCGGAGCTCGGAAACCGAATAACCTTCCATTCTTCCGAGCCGCGTGTACTCCCACGAATTGCTGCCGTAAAATAAAACGATGTTACTGCCCAAATACAGTATTACGTCGCCCGCTTGCGTGGTCAGCTCCGTGTCGCTCGTCGGCAAAGTGTGCCCCAGCGCGCCCACCTTTTCAAACCCGCCGTAGTCGTCTGCGGTGTAAACGATATCACCCTTTTTCAAAATTTCAACGAGCGCGTTAGTTGAAGAATTATCTTCAAGCGTTACCTTAACTTTGTTTCCGTTAATAGTCAGGTACATAATGTTTTCAGTAAATTTCATATTAAGACTTTCTATCCACTCTGCAATAGTATTTTGAGAAGTGCCCGAGGGAAACCTTTTGCCCGATATCCATTCTGCGAACGGCGCAAGAGTGTGCAAATTGGTATCGCTTGAACCTATACCGCTTGAAGCCGAAGTGCAGAAAGGAATAATCGTCTTGCCCGAAAAATCATAGCTTTCCAAAAACGTATAGATTATTTTCGGAGCTTGACCGTGCCAGATAGGATACCCCAAAAATACGACGTCATATTTTTCTATATTTTCTACATTTCCGCTGATTGCGGGGCGGGCGGTGTTATCCTTTTGCTCTTTGTCCGCTCTGCAATCCGTATAATACTTTAAATCGTCCTCGGTATAAGGCACTTCGGGCACGATTTCGTAAAGCGTACCTTTCGTTTCCGCTTGGATATGCTTTGCTACTCCTTCGGTAGTGTTAGTGCAAGAAAAGTATGCGATAAGAGTGTCGGAAGCTGCCGTTGCGGGCGGATTCGTTGTTCCACCGCCGCCGTCGCTACCACCGCCGCCGTTGCCTCCGTTTGAATTGCCGTCGGTGCAAGCTGTAAACCCCAATAGCGCCATAACGGTTATTAAAATAAGCACTAACAGCTTTTTCATAGACTACTCCGCGCACATATTCTTTTTGAAGAAATCTTCAAGCTTGTCAAACGGAATTATATCTTTTCTGTCGTACAAGTCGGTATGAACGGCGTTTGGAATAATAAGTAACTCTTTGTTGTTGCCTTGTAAATTTTTAAACGCGTCCTTACTGAAATAGCAAGAGTGCGCCTTTTCGCCGTGCATAACGAGTACGGCACTTTTTATTTCGTTACTGTAAGCAAGTATAGGCATATTGATAAACGAAAGCGCGGAGGTCTTATTCCAACCACCGTTTGAATTCAGCGAACGCTTGTGATAGCCGCGCTCGGTTTTATAGTAATCGTAGTAGTCCTTTACAAAGAACGGCGCGTCCTCGGGAAGCGGGTCTACTACGCCTCCGCCCAATTCGTAATTGCCGTTTTTGTAATCAACTATCCTTTGCGCGTTTAACGCCTTCTTCGTTTCGTAACGCGCCCCTTCGCTGTCTGCCGAATCAAAGTACCCCTTGGCGTTTACCCTCGTCATATCGTACATAGTCGAGGCAACCGTTACTTTAATTCTTGTATCAATAGCCGCCGCGTTTATTGCCATACCGCCCCAACCGCAAAGACCGATGATGCCGATTTTTTCGGGGTCTACGTCCTTGCGGCAAGAAAGGTAATCTACCGCCGCGCAAAAGTCTTCGGTATTGATATCGGGGGAAGCAACGTATCTCGGCTGTCCGCCGCTCTCGCCCGTGAAAGACGGGTCGAAGGCAACCGTAAGAAATCCGCGTTCCGCCATTTCTTGCGCGTAAAGACCGGACGACTGTTCCTTAACAGCACCGAAAGGTCCGCACACCGCAATAGCGGGAAGTTTGCCCTTTGCGTTTTTCGGGCTATACAAATCCGCCGCAAGAGTTATGCCGTAACGGTTGTGAAAAGTTACTTTTTCGTGGTTAACCTTTTCGCTTTTTTTAAAAACCTTATCCCATTCTTTTGTTAATTTTAATTTCTCTTTCATTTAATCGCTCTCCTTAACCGTTTTAATTATTTTTGCGGGGACTCCGCCTACGACGGTGTTTGCGGGAACGTCCTTCGTTACCACCGCACCCGCGGCAACCACTGCGCCGTTACCGATTGTTACGCCCGAAAGAATAGTTGCGTGTGCGCCTATCCAAACGCCGTTGCCGATTTTTACGGGGGCGGGAAGCATGTTTGCGCGCTTTTCGGGAATTAAGTCGTGATTAAGTGTAGCTATAACTACTTGCTGACCTATAAGGGCGTTATCGCCTATTTCAATTCCGCCTTGGTCTTGGAAGCAGCACCCCGAGTTGATAAACACGTTTTTGCCGACCGTTATATTTTGCCCGTAATCGGCGTAGAACGGCGGAAACAAACCGAAGCTATCGTCCACCTTTTGGCCGGTAAGCTCGGAAAAAAGCTCCCTTAATTCTTCCGCGGTGTGGAAGGTATTGTTAATTTCAGCCGTAATTTTCCGCGCCCTTTGCGCCGCGTCGTGCATATGAAGGTGCGCTTCGGAATTAGCCTCGATATACGCTTGCTCTTTCATAAGTATTTTAAACTGTTCTGTATTCATTCCGTTTTAAACCTCTATTTCCAAGCCGTCGTAGGAAACTACGACGCCGTGCTTGTCCGCCGCCGCAACCATTTCGTCGTAGGTTTGTCCGCCGTTGTGCGAAAAATGGTTTACCACCTTCACCGTGTTGCCGTCAACGAGCCCGAGGCTTTCCATTCTTTTGATAACGTCAAGGCACTGCGACAAGGTCATATGCCTTACGTAGGCGTGCCCGTCAAGCCCGAGGCAGCCCGTGCAGTCGAGGGAAATTAAATCGAAACGGCCCTCTCCCTTCAAAATTTCCCACGCCTCTTCGGGGAAGTAACCAGTGTCGTGCGCGTAAAGAATTTTTTTGCCGCCGCAGCCTATCGAATAGAACACTGGCGAAGTATCGCTGTTGTGGCTTGCGGGAATGGGCGTGACGGTGTACTTGCCGCCGACGGTAAACGCCTTACCAGCCTCCACCAAGCGGGGCTCAACCGCGCCGCCCATCCACGGGCGGAGGCTGACTTCCTTTATCTTTTCGTACCCGTCTTGCGCGGCGTAAAAGCTAATAGCCCGCTCCCTTCCGTGGCAGAAGTCGCGGCGGAAGTTATCAATATCGTCAAGGTACAAATGGTCGGGGTGGCTGTGCGTGATAAGGCAGTGGTCGATTTCACTTAAATCAAAACCGTACGCGTGCGAGTGCCAAAGCGTGTCGGGGTTGAACTCTATTAAAAGCTCGCCGTCGATAAGCGCTTGCGAGCGGGAACGCATATTTCTACCGCCGAGCGCACGCGAGAGCTTGCACACCCTACACTTGCAACCTATTGCGGGGACTCCCTCCGCCGCTGCCGTACCTAAAAATTTAATCTTCATTAAAACTCCTTTTAAAAGAACACGATAGAGTCTATATTAGCTTCTCCGACGCATTTTATAACGACCTTATGCGTGCCTTGCGAAAGCTCGGGCGTGATATACCTAATCGCGCATTCGGCGGGGTCGTTTTTAACGCTTATCGACTCCACTTTGTTTCCGTCAATATAGACTTCGAAATTCTGTCCGTATTTGCTTGAAGAAAGAATACCGATTCTGCCGCCCTCTTTTGCATCGTAATCGAACGACGCCTCGGCACCGCTGTTTGCAAGATATACGTGACCGAAAGACGAACTTGACTGCGCTATCTGCCAAGTGCCTTTATAGCTGAACTTCACGTCGTCGGGGGAATACTGCGTACCGCCGTTTATCTCGTTGATATTCCACATCTCGATTTCGCTGATTATAAGAAGCCTATCGGAGCGCGTTACCGTTAATTTATAGTAGCGGAAAGTTTTCTCTTCGAAATTAACAGTGATGGAAATTTCGTCTTTACCGCGCGGGACGTCTGTAAATTCTCCTACCGTGAAGAACTCTACGCCGTCCAAACTGCCTTCGAGTTTGAAATCTTTAGGCGCAAGCCAGTCTCCGTTTCCTCCCCTATACTGTGTGTACATAACCATACGGTTTACCGACTTCTCTTCTCCCATGTCAATTACGAATTCAAAAGGCTTGTCGACAGAGGCAGCCCTATTCGTATGAATAATAGTATTTCTATCGCCGTCCACAAGTTTCTCGGTCGGGTACTGACTCCAGTTCCAGCTAACGCCGGAGGCGTAATTTGTGGAAACAACCGTCTGCGTTTGATTCAGCCAAACGTTGTTTTTATAGTTGTAGCTGTAAGTTCTTAAATAGAAATAGTCGCTTTCAAACTGTTTCTGGAACTCGTAAGCTTGCCTATACGCCGTTGCGTAGCTTACGGATTTGGGCGGTTTAAGCGAGCTGTCGCTTGCCTCCTCCGCCGAAACCTCGTTACCGTTTGCGTCAACGTAAACGGGGTTGCCGTGTTCGTCTAAAATAAGGTTACCGTCGGCGTCAAGCTTCTGATTATACATAGGCACAATCCACTGCCCGATACCGAGCCCGATAAAGCCCGCCATTCTGTCGCTTATCTTTACGTTGATAAGCACTTCTTTAAAGTAAACCCAGCTTTCCGCTTCGAGTTCAAGCGTAAAGTACTTATCTTCCCGCCAACCGGCTGAGGTACCGTTATCGGAAATATAAGTGCCTAATTGATAAGTGTTGCCACCGTCTATCGAGTAGTACACCGCACAGTTTTTTCTGCCGCGCAGATAAATATTATACTTGCCCGCTTCGGGGAAGTACAGCTTGCCGCGAACCTCGTCGATACTGTTAGGCGTAACTATATCAAGTTCGGGGTTTGCATTGGGGAAATCGGATATAGAGCTTTCGGTACAGTACCAAATATCCGTATTACAGTTTTGCGTGGGATTGGAATGGTCGCGGTCGTTCTTGCTTGAGTAGCCCGCATAGCCCTTTTCGTACGCCTCTCTTGCGTCGGTGTAAGCGGTTTCCGCAGTATAAAAGTAAGTGGTCCTTTCCAAAACGTTCTTATTAGTTTCGTGCGACTGCTGGAATTCGAGAATCAAATCCACGTCTTGAAGCTCGTGCCCGTTCCACACCTTTTTGCCGTCGTAGGTTATTTCAAGGGTTACGTAAATTTTACCCGAACGGAGCTCAGAGTTCGGCGTAAAGGTATAAATACCTTTCTCGCCCGATTTAACGAAGGTTCCGTTTATGCCGTCCGTTTTAACTTCCTTTATATTGTAATTGAAGCCGTTGCCTATAATCACGCTGCCGCTTCTGTACTGCCCGCCCTCTGCCACGTATTCGTTCAAGTCAACGTTGAAAGACTTTCCGTAGGGAATAACGAAGGGCTGCATAGTTATTATTTCGCGCTTTTCGTTGTCGTACTTATAGGTTCTTCCCGTTTGATAAACGGAAGATACGGGCACGAAAAGCGGGTAATTTGCATCTTGAACCGCTTGAGAAGGAGAATAATTTCCGCCGTAAGAGCTTACTAAGCTTGCATAATAAGTCATGTCTTGATGGGTATAATTAGCCCATTTATCGTAGTAAGCCGACCCCCACGCTCCGCGGGTTTGAATATACGCGTCTTGCCCGAAGTTATGCAATAAGGTTGCGTAAACCGCAAGCCCGTCCGTACCGCTTATATTGTTGTTGTTTACCCTATTTAAAGCCCAAGTTGCGCTTGTGTACTGGTTCCAGCCCGAAAGTCCCGCGCCGCCGTAGCCTTCAATCTGTCTTGCGGAAGAAATCTTGGTAAACAGACTGTACGCAACGAGGTTAAGTCCGTTGTTGGTTACTTCGCCCGTATCACCCACGCCGTAATCTTGGAAGTTGTGGTGATACTCGTGCACGTTGCCCCACGAGCCCGAGGTTACGAAGCCCTCGTAATCGAGCGAGCCTACCATCCAGTCCATAGGGCAGTTTACAGAACGTCTGCCGGGGAAGGCAACCGCCGCGCCCGCCGCCACGAAGGGGTCGTATAAAAATACTATGCCTTGATTTGAAACGTTCGTGGTAACGAGGGAAATCTTTTCCCACAGAATAGCCGCCTTGTAAAGGTCGTTATAGCTGAATCTTTGCGCGTAGGTCTTAGGTCCCGAGTGAAGAACGCCCCTATCCCATACCTCCAAATCGAAGTAGGGCGCGGAGGACTTTGCGTAAACCGCATACTCCTCTTCGGTGGTTACGCCGAGAATAAAGTGCGCGTAATTGACGCCGCCCGAAACGGTAACCGAGAAGGTGCAAGCCTCGTCCCTAACGTAGATAGGTCCGCCGAGGAACGAACCGACGTAACCCGTCCATAAGCCCGTCGACTCGTCGTAGGTTGCCGTTTGCTTAGTGATACTCATAGTGTTGAGTATTACGGGCATACGGTTGAAATCTCTCGCTTCCCAAATGTTGTTGGCTTGACCGTTATAAAGCGCTTGACCTATATGTATAGTTATACCGCCCGTCGCGTTCATATCGGCGGCGGAAAGCTGTATTTTTATAACTTCGCCCGCGGGTGCGTAAAGCCCCGTTACGTTGTAGTAGCTCGAATAGCTTCTGGGCTTAAAGGTCAGCCTCTTTACTACCGCCGTTTCCTTATCGTCGACGTTGCCGTTGTACAGACCGACCGAAGCCGTATGCTTATAAAGCCGTTCGGGCACGCCGTTGCCGGGTTTAGTGCCGTCTAATTTATAAAGATAGCCGTCTTTATCCATTTTATCGTACGAGCCCGACGTAGTAAATGAGGAATCAACCCAAGTACCGTTTGCGGTAAGCTTTCTGCTCTCTTGGATAATTGCGGTCTTTTGCTCGGTAGAAACGCCCAGCGACGAGTTGTACTTAGGATAGCCGCTACTAAGCCCTTCGTCGTGTACGCCGCTAACGGGCTTATGCCTTTCTGCAGAACCTAAAATTTCACCCGAATAACCCACTTGAGTTTTGTTCTTGTGTGAATTAGCAACGGATGTTACGGTCAGTTCCCCGAAATGCTCGAATTCGTCCACGGGGTTGCAGTTTTTAAGACCGAAAATAAGCCCTAAGCATAGGCATAACACCATAATCAAAGATAACGCTATGATACCGAAAATTTTGAAATTATCGGTACGGACGATAGCGGCAAACTTTTCTTTTGCAGACGAGCCGCCCCCTTCCTTGGTTTTAGCCGCTTTTGCAGGCTTTTCTTTTTTCACCTTTTCGGGACTTTCCGCCGCCGCAACTTTCGGCTTCTCCTCAACGGGCGGCGCCTTAGGCGCAGTCGTAGCAGTCGCCTTTGCTGCGGGCTTCGCCGCCGCAGTTGTCTTGGTTGTAGGCTTCGCCGTAGGCGTTGCAGCAGTTTTCGTGGCGGGCTTCGCCGTAACCGTTACCTTAGTTGCGGGCTTTGCCGTAGTCTTAGCCGTTTCCGCTTTTGCGGGCTTTGCCGCCTCTTTCTCCGATGATTTGTCTTTCATAAAAACTCCTGATTTTACAAGCAATACTAAAAGTCAATAAGCCCACGGCGAATTGCCGCGGGCTTATTATCGGCTTTAATAGAACACGATTGAGTCGATATTCGCCTCTCCCACGCATTTAATAACTATTTGGTGTTTGCCCGCCGAAAGCTTGGGCGTAAGATACCTTATCGCAAATTCGTTGGAATCTTCCTTCACTTTTACGGAATCCACTTTATTTCCGTCAATATAGACTTCGTAGTTCTGTCCGTATCTGTTTGAAGAAAGAATACCGAATCTGCCGCCCTCTTTCGCGTCGTACTCGAATGACGTTTGCGACCCGCTTTCTCCGAGATAAACGTGCCCGAATGTCGAAAGCGTCTGTGCAAGCTTCCACGTACCGGTGTAAGTAAATCTTGCGTCGTCGGGTGTTATATGGTTAGAGCCGTTGCCCGTCAGTTGGAAGGTATACGTAAAATATATTCCGCTGTAAATGAAGTGCTTATTGTTGCTCCACGTAGAATTTATCGTAATCTTCACGTAGCGGAATTCATACGCCTTGTCTAACGCTACCGTTACTTGGGTATTGTTTCGTATACCGCTGTTTTCATATTCGCCCGCGCTCGTATAATTTACGCCGTCATCACTTACTTCAAGCGAGAACTTGTTGGGAAGCCCTTGCATTGCCGTGGTTGCCGCCTTATCCGACCTTCCGAGGAAGGTGATGCCGTTTGCGGCAATCTGTTTACCCATATCCAGTTCTAAAACCAAAGCACCCGCCGAATAGTTGGCGTTGCTTGCCGAATGGAAATAGGTATCCATGCCCTCTTTAAGTATATTATCAATCTTGTACGCCGCGCCCCCGTCCGCTTTGTTGCAGCTTACGATGCTGACGCCCTCGTCCCAAGTCGAATACTTTTCGGGGTCGCCGACGTAGTTGTAATTGTAGCTCCTCGTAAAGAAGTAGTCGCTTTCAAACTCTTTTTGGAACTCGTAAGACTGTCTGTACGCCGTTGCGTAAGTAGGGGTTACGTTGCTTGCGGGCGGTATGGGGTCGGTGTTGCTTGCCTCTTCCGCCGAAACGGTTTGCCCGCTTGCATTCTTGTAAACAGTTTCAGACTCTACGGCACCGACCTTACTCTCGTCGATTTTCTCGTCGGCGTTGTAATAGTATCTCGTTCCGTCGCTTTCAACGTAATGTCTTATATTTGAAACGGTGTAATAATACCTCGAACCGTCGGCGGTAATTTCTTCCGTAAGATTAGTTCTGTTTCCGTCAATCACGGTGTGGTAAGTAACTTCGGAAGTGTACATGGGCGTGGTCCACTGTGCCAAACCCAAGCCGACGAAACTTACCATATTGTTGCTGTTCGGCATAGGTTCGACTATCAGAACCTCTTTGAAGTAAACCCACTCCTCCGCTTCTACGTCCACGTCGAAGTAAGTCTTTTCGTTATTAGGGAAGAATACTGCCGAAGTGCCTAAGTTATCGTTTCTGTCTATGTGCGCCGCCAAAGAATACGTATTTCCGTTATCTCTGGAAACGTACAAAGCGCAATCAGAGCGCCCGCGCATATAGATACGGTATTTACCCTCCTCGGGGAAATACAGTTTGCCTTTCAGCTCCAACACCGAATTAGGCGTATATACGTATTGACCGTAAGTTGCGTCGTCCGTGTATCTTAAAGGATACAGCCATATATCGGTATTGCTGTTTTGTGAATAGTTTTTATTGTCTTTCGTTTCTACGCCGGTATATCCTTCGTAGCCTTTTTCGTAGGCCTCGGTCGCGCTTGAATATTTTTTGTCGTCAAACGTATAAATCGTTCTTTCCAAAACGTTTTTGTTGCCTTCGTGCGACTGCTGGAATTCGAGAAGCAAATCCACGTCTTGAAGCGCGTGCCCGTTATATTCGCGTACGCCGTCTTTTGCTTCCCCGTAGAAAATTTCAAGCGTCACGCGTATTTTACCCGAACGGAGCTCCGAGTTGGGCGTAAAGGTGTATACGCCTTCCTCGCCCGATTTAACGAAAGTGCCGTTAACACCGTCCGTATTTACGCTCTTTATTTTGAATGAGAAGCCGTTACCTATAACCACGCTGCCGCTTTGGTACTGACCCGCATCGTTTACCTTGTACTCGTTCAAGTCAACCTTGAACGACTTCCCGTAAGGGATAACGTAGGGCTGCATCGTATTTATTTCACGCTTTTCGTTGTCGTACATATACGTTCTGCCCGTCTGATAAACGGAAGCCACGGGCACGAAAAGCGGATAATTTGCGTTAGCCACGGCAGTAGAAGGCGTATATGTACCGCCGCCGTAAGAGCTTATCTTACTTGCAAAATAACTCATATCTTGATGGGTATTGGTCGCCCACTTGTTTAAGTAATTATTCTTTCCCGATGAGCCGCGTGCTTTTAAGTACTGGTCTTGCCCGAAGTTATGTAATAAGGTTGCGTATATTGCGAGCCCGTTTGTGCTGCCTATCGCGTTATTATTTACTCTTTGCGTAACCCAAGTTGCGCTTGTGTACTGGTTCCAGCCCGAAAGCCCCGCGCCGCCGTAGCCGCCAATTTGCCTTGAGGAAGAAATTTTCGTATATAGGCTGTAAGATACGAGGTTAAGTCCGTTGTTGGTTACTTCGCCGTCCGCACCGCTGCCTAATCCGTAATTTTGGAAGTTGTGGTTGTATTCGTGCATGTTACCCCAGCTGCCGGAAGTTACGAAGCTTTTGTAATTGAGCGAACTCGTCAACCAGCCCTCGGGGCAGTTCACCGAACGCCTACCGGGGAAGGCAACCGCCGCACCCGCCGCAACGAAGGGGTCGTATAAGAACACCACGCCTTGGTTGGTACCGTTCGTGGTTGAAACGAGGGAAACCTTTTCCCAAAGAATAGCCGCCTTGTAAAGGTCGTCGTAGCTAAAACCGTTCGCTTTGCGCTTGGGCCCCGAGTGAAGCACGCCCCTATCCCATACTTCCAAATCGAAGTAAGGCGCCGAGGATTGCTTGTAAACGTTGTATTCTTCTTCTGTGGTTACGCCGAGAATAAAGTGCGCGTAGTTAACGCCGCCCGAAATGGTAACCGAGAAAGTAGAAGATTCGTTTCTTACGTAGATAGGTCCGCCCAAGAACGAGCCGACGTAACCCGTCCATAAGCCCGTTGCCTCGTCGTAGGTTGCCGTTTGCTTCGTAATATTCATCGTGTTCAATATTACGGGCATACGGTTTACGCCTCTCTGCTCCCAAATATTGTTCGCTTGGCCGTTGTAAAGCGCTTGACCTATATGTATCGTTAAGCCGCTTGTCGCCTCCATATCGGCGTTCGTCAGCTGTATTTTTATAACTTCGCCGGCGGGCGCGTAAAGCCCCGTCACGTTGTAATAGCTGCCGTAGCTTCTCGGTCTGAAAGTAAGGTTCTTTACCACCGCGGGCTCGTCGTCCGCAACGTTGCCGCCGTACAAACCGACCGAAGCCGTATGCTTGTAAAGCCGCTCGGGCACGCCGTTGCCGGGCTTGGTGCCGTCCGTTTTGTAAAGATATCCGTTTTCGTCCATTTTATCGTAGGAGCCGGAGGTCTTTTTCGAAACGTCAATCCAAGTACCGTTTGCTGTAAGCTTTCTGCTTTCACTGATAACTGCAGTTTTTTGCTCGGTAGAATACTTCGCGGTTGAACCGTATTTAGGATAATTGGGGATTGTGCCGTTGGAAACCAAGCCGCCGTCCTGAATTTCTTCAACCGGCTTATTCCTTTGAACGGTACCTACTATTTCACCCGAAAAGCCTACTTGAGTCTTGTTGTTGTGCGAATTGCTAACCGAAGTTACGGTTAATTCACCGAAGTCTTCATAAATTTTATCCAAAGGGTTACCGCCCAAGCCGTCATCCAAAGAGTCGTTCTTAAGTCCGAAAACGAGCCCAAGGGAAAGGCACAATACCAAAATAAGCGATAACGCTATAATGCCGAAAATTTTGAAATTATCCGTGCGGACAATCGCGGCAACCTTCGCTTTAAACGCAGAGCCGCCCCCTTCCTCCGTCTTTGCCGCCTTTGCGGTTTTTTCCTTATTCACCTTTTCGGGCTTTGCTGAGGTCTTAGGGGTATTAGTTTCTTTTTCAGCCATGAAAATCTCCGAAATTCAAATAATAATTTTTCATCCGCCGCCGTGGCTTAGCAAATTGAAAAATTCCGTTTTACTATATTATATATACTTTAACAGAATAAAGCGTTTGCCGTCAATCCTTTTTTATAAAATATTTTATAAAAATTAAGGCGCGGATATTTGTTTCCGCGCCGGGTTTATTCAAAAAACGATACCGTTCAAAACAGCCCTTTTAACGGCTGTTTTTTGCGATAGACCCCCATATATGCTTGATTTAACGCGTTTTTTTAGCGTTCTTTATCATCAACCTTATTATCTCTTCGTCGGTCTCGCGCATACCAACGCGCGCTATATCGCCGACATTGTCAATCGTGCTTTCGACACCGTCCTCCAAAATTCCGTCTCCGCCGACGAAGCCGCTGCCGTTTCGGCTCATTTCAAAGCCCAAAAGCCCCGCCTCTACCGCAGAAGCAATTTTTCCCGCACAGCTTGATTTTGCTCCGTCGCATATTACGCCCGAGTTTATCGCAAGCGCGTTGACGATAGTGTGCGACACTTCGTCGTACCCGCCGCCGTACAAATAGCACACGCCCGCACCCGCGCCACAGCCTGCGCTTACCGCTCCGCAATAAGCCGAAAGCCTACCTATACCCGTTTTAAGATGAATGGTTATCAAATCCGATACCACCAGTGCGCGGATAAGCTTTTCTTCGCTGACTTTAAGGTGTTTTGCGTACACTATTACGGGAAGCGAAGCCGTCATACCTTGATTTCCGCTGCCCGAAACTATAACTACGGGCAGACTGCACCCGTTCATTCTTGCGTCCGAGCCCGCCGCCGCGGTCGCTTTTGCACGGTTGTGCACACCTTCGCCGAACGCACCCAAAAGCACTTTGCCGACCTTTGCGCCGTAATCGTTTGTGAGCCCCTCTTCCGCTATCGCCGTATTGTAAGCAATTTGCCTTTTAATAACTTCTTCCACGTCGGAAATTTTCACGCAGTCGGCAAACTCTAAAATTTTGTCTACGGAAAGAAGCTTTCTGTCCGCACAGCACGCCGCTTCTTCGGACTGAAAATTAAGGTTCAAAATGTCCTTGCCGTTCTTTTCGATTAAAACGACGTTGGTGTGATGCCCCGCAATTCTTACGAGCGCGCTGTCTTGCCCCTTGCTAACGCGTACGCTAATATCGAAAATGCAGCCCGACTGAGACTGCTCGATAGAAAATTCAGCCGTTTTAAGGTAGGCAAGAATTTTTTCTTTGTCCTCTTCGGTAACTACGGAAATAACTTCAAGCTTTTTTTCGGCAACGCCGGCAACGATTCCCGCCGCCGCGGCAGAGTTCACACCCTTCATTCCGCCCGTGTTCGGAACGACCACGCTCTTCACGTTTTTAAGTATGTTTCCGCTTACCGAAATTTCCACCTTTTCGGGCATTGCCCCCAGAGTATCCCTCGACAAAGCGGCGGCGTAGGCAACGGAAATGGGTTCCGTGCACCCCATCGCGGGGAGCAGTTCTTCCTCTAAAATTTTAAGATATGCCTTGTAAATACGTTTATCCATAGTAAGCGCCTTTGCGTTTTTTTTAATTATATCATTAACCCGAAAAAATTTCAACTTTATTTTAAGAAATTGCGGTCGCTTTTGCAAAAACACTTGCCAAAGGCACGGCGCAAATGTTATAATATAAACCGTTCGGGGGCATAGCTCAGTTGGTCAGAGCGCTTGCTTGACATGCAAGAGGTCGATGGTTCGAGCCCATTTGTTCCCACCAAACGAACTAATGGCGAGAACCACTTGCGAGCGAACTGCCGTGAGCGAGCAACTGGTTACTCTCCCATTTGTTCCCACCAATATACGGGGATATAGCACAGTTGGTAGCGCGATACGTTCGCAACGTATAGGTCAG
>CAMWME010000005.1 GCA_947175325.1 uncultured Clostridia bacterium
TACAGTTTTTAAGGCGCAAAATTGCACTTTAATTCGTATTAACCAATTAATCTAAATTGCCTTTTTTGTACTTTTATTTCTTCTCTTCTATGCAGTTTTCAAGCTTCGCTTTGCCCTAAAAAGGACAGTTTTTCAAAAGAAAAACATCGCTGTCTAAACCGACAGCTTTTATATCTTACCAAAGTAAAGTAAATATGTCAACCATTTTTATGGATTTTTTTCATTATTTTTAAACATTCATTGGCCGAAAAATGGTTGCGGTACGACAACCGTTTTTTTATTAAATAAATAATTTTTTTAAATAAAAAAAGGGAGTTTTTACTCTCCCTTATTATATGATTTATTATTTAATATTGTATATAATTTCTTTTAAAAATTCCACTGATTTTTTAAGCTCTTCCACTTCTTTGAAGTTCGACGTTTCGACAAGTACCGCGCCGTCAAAACCCGCAGCTTTGAGCTGAGAGAAAACCTTTTTATCCGCTTTTGATACGCGGACGGCAACGATTGTTCCTTGCATATCTTGCAAATACGCATGTATCTGCTTCAAAACTATCCCGCTTGCAAGCTGCGGACAGCCGGCGTGTTCAACGCATAAGTTAACACCGTAGCGTGCACAGAAGTCTGCAATCTCCCTTAGGCGCTCGGCGGAATCGTCGGTTTTTGCCAAACATTGGAAAACGTAGTTTTTTGCGCCGAAAAGCTGAGCCGAGCGCAGAATTTGGTCAAGCCAATAAAACCCGTCCCCGCGCACCCTACGCGACTTTGAAAAAAGCTGAGGCTCGAAGTTCTGCGAATTTACGCGGATAAAGTTCACCTCCACCCCCGCCGTACGCTCTGCATACTTTTTTGCAAACTCGGGGCGGTACTCGTAAAAGGTTTTAAGATATACTTCCGAGGTTTCCGCGCCTACTTCCTTTAAAAGATTGAGCGCGTCCTCGGTTTCTAACCTTGTAAGACTTGCCGTAGAAATACCGATTTTCATATTTATATTGTAACACACGCCCCGCCGAAAAGCAATAGCCGCTTTTAATTACTCTCTACCAAGCAAGTAGTCAATAGAACAGTCAAAGTATTCTGCAAGTTTAAGTGCTTTTTCAAGTGAAGGCGTAAATCTTCCGTAATACCAATCATCTATACGGTTTATTGAAATGCTTGTGTCTTTACTTAACCTATAACGCGAGATACCTTTCTTTGTAAGCAACTCTTTAAAACGTTGAGAAAATGGTACTTTTGTTTTAAAATCAATATCTTCCGGAAAAGGAATTTTGCCAAGTAAATAATCTATGGAATAATTAAAACTATCTGCAATTTTTATTATGTTTGATAGCTTCGGCAAATACTCTTTACGTAAATATCTATATATTTCCGATAAGTCAATCCCAACAGTTTTTGCGAACTCTTCTATGCTTAAATTTTTATCATTTATGAGCTCTTGAATGTTTTCGCTAAAAATCGACAAAATATCCAAATCTTTGCGCCTCCAACTTATTTTATTATTCACGATTACTTCCAAAAAAACTTGTGTTTGGAAGTAATGGGGTGTATAATAAATTCATAAAACTCAGGAGGTATTATTAATGAAAAATCAAACCCAAATTACTACAATAGAAGATACGGCGGCAATAAATGAGGCAAAAAACGAAGCGCATTTCAGTGCCCAAAGCTTGCTTGAAGAACTTGCTCCCCTTATTAAAAGCTATTTTGTCGGCGAGCCTAATTTTGACGGCAATTCAATTGATATTACTTTTTTAAACGGGCAGAAATTCAAAATATATGCAGAAGAGGTTTAAATTTTTCTGTAACAGATATTACAGCGAAAGGGTTGCTTTTGACCCTCCCCAAGGTTTTGAAAGGCTTAACTTCGAAGAATTACCGAAGACGGTATAACATTTTTCTTAAATGATTTCAGCATTTTTATAAACGTTTATTACAGCGACGAAGTGTTACGAATTTTTGAAAAGGGTTGCGTTAAATTAGGCGATGATTTTAAAGTTAAACGCGGGAATATTGAGTGCAAGGCTTTTTATTTCAACTACGAAAAAAGAAAAGCCAGATTTTACTTTGAACGCTACACTTTCAAACGCGACAAGCACGGGGTTAGCTGTGTGAACGTGGTTTTATTTGTTTTTGACGAAAACGATGCGTTCGCCGCCGAAAAAGCTTTAAACCGCCCCAAAGTTAAAGCCTTTTTTGACAGTATCGAATACTTTTAAATAAGAAAAGCCGTGCCGCGAATTTAACTCGCGGCACGGCTTTTCTTTTCATTAAAACTAATTTGCAGTTGATATGTATTTCGAGAGGGAATAAGTTATGTCCTTATCCGCAATGGCGGCTATGGGTGCAAGCGGGAAAAACTCGTCGGGGTTGCCCGCGTTGAAGGGCTGCTCGGAAAAGCCTTTCGAGGCGGGTTGCGCCCCCTCTCCCCCGAACAAGCCGCTGCCCGCAATACCTTGCACGGCGGTGAGCATACCCGAAATTTCTTCCGCGCTTTTTAACGCCTCTTTTATTTCTTCGCCGCCGAAGGTTTCCAAAACGGGCTTTACTTCTTCCATAATGTTTTTAGTGCCGCTTTTTCCGCCGTATAAAAGTAGTGCAAGAATAATTAAAAGTTGCATAAAATAAACCCTTTGCATATTTTGATAATAACATTATATGCGGAGTTTTTATGAAAGATTTTAAAAGTTATACCGAAAACCAACCCAACGACAACGGAAATAACCAAAACCCGAACTCGGGAAACGGCAACGCCGCGACTTACAACAACACGGTTGAGCTTGCCAAGGTTTTGACCAAGGCTATGGCGGGCAAGAACGAGGGGCAGATTTTACATACGATAATTTCCGAGGCGGAACGCGGCAAGCGCGAAGGCACGCTTACCAACGCCGACCTTGACAATTTTTACAACGCCCTTGCCCCCTTCGTTGACGGATTTAAAAGGCGCAAATTAAAAGAAGTTATCGTAAGACTTAAAAGTATTTAATAGAGTCCCGTAGAAAGGTATTTTGCGCCGCCGTCGGGGAAAACGGTTACTATGGTTTTACCCGCGTTTTCTATTCGGGCGGCGAGTCGTTTTGCCGCCCAATACGCCGCGCCAGAGGATATGCCGACGAGCAAGCCGAAGTTTTGCGCCAACTCCTTTGCGGTTTCGGTTGCCGCAAAATCGGGAACTTTTAAAAATTCGTCGATTACGGATAAATCGAGAGTTTTGGGAATAAAGCCCGCGCCGATGCCTTGAATTTGGTGCGGGGGCGGACTTTGCGGCTCGACCGCGACCACTTTTATTGCGGGATTTTTTTCTTTTAAAAATTTTCCGACACCCGATATCGTGCCGCCCGTACCGACGCCAGCGACGAAGATATCAACCTTGCCTTGCGTATCTACCCAAATTTCGGGGGCGGTGGTTTGATAGTGCGCCTCGGGGTTTGCGGGATTTTCAAACTGCCCCAAAATTATGCTTTGGGGCGTATTTTCGTGCAATTCACGCGCTTTTTCGATCGCGCCGCGCATTCCGAGTTTGCCGTCGGTTAGGACGATTTTTGCGCCGTATGCGGCGATAAGCTGCCGTCTTTCAATACTGAAGCTGTCGGGCATAACTATTATTGCCCTTATTCCCTTTGCCGCGCAGAGTGCCGCAAGGGCTATGCCGGTATTGCCCGAAGTGGGCTCGATTACGGTTGAACCTTGGGTGAGCTTGCCGCATCTTTCGGCACTTTCAAGCATAAATTTTACCGCCCTATCCTTGACCGAACCCGCGGGATTTAAGTATTCCAGCTTGGCAAGTATCGTGGCGGGCAAACCGCTTGATATGGACAAAACGGACGTATTACCTACTAATTCGGATATTGACGATAGCATAAATCTTTGATTTTTTGGACGAAAAATTCGCATTCTTGCATAGAATTGAACGAAGAAACCGACACGCGGACGAGCCCGTCGCTGCCGAGCGCCTTATGCATAAGGGGCGCGCAGTGAAGTCCGCCGCGCACGCAGATACCGTATTTTTCGGAAAGCACCGAGGCAACTTCTTCCGACTGCATAAAGCCGAGGGCGAAGGAAACTATTCCGCACGGGTTGGGCTTCGAATAGAGCTTTACTCCCTTTATCTTAGCCAAATTCCCGCACAAGTACGCCGTTAATTTTTCCACCGTTTGACGGCTTTGCTGCAAGTTCTGCATTAGGTACAACGCACCCTCGCCGAGGGAAATTATTGCGGGGTAGGAAACCGTTCCGCTTTCCAAGGCGTCGGGGTAAAAGTCGGGCATATTGAGGTTATAGCTTTCACTGCCCGTGCCGCCGAATAGAACGGGTGCGGGGTTCATTCTTTCGGAAAAGAGAAGTGCGCCGCTGCCTTGTATGCCGAGCATACCCTTATGACCCGCAACGGCGAGCGCGTCGATACCCGCCTCCTTCATATTAACTTCAAAGTGTCCGCAAGCTTGGGCGCCGTCGCAAATTAAAAGACAGCCTTCGGGGATTGCGGATTTTATTTTTTGAATGTTCGGCATCGTGCCCGTTACGTTGGAGGCAAGCGTTACCACGACCGCGCGGGTCTTGGGCGTAACCGCGTTTATAAGTGCATCGCAGTCCACCTCCCCTTCGGCGGTTAAGGGTGCGTAGGAAACCGTAACCCCCTTGCCCTTTAAAAATTCCAAGGGGCGCAAAACGGAGTTGTGCTCCGCAACGGTGGTTACCACTTCGTCTCCCGATTCGAAGGTGCCGAGTATGGCGATATTTAAAGCCTCGGTACAGTTTTTGGTGAAGATTACCCTATCGTAGCTGTACGCGCCGAAAAATTTGCATAAAAGTTTGCGGGTTGAATACACCCTTTCGAGGCAAGCAAGCGAGAGCTTGTGCCCGCTTCTGCCCGGGTTGGCGCTGTGATTTAGTGCGGCGGTGGTTGCGGAAATCACTCCGTCGGGCTTGAAGCCGCCCGTTGCGGCATTATCGAAATAAATCAATTTTTTTATCTCCGACATATTATGATAGTACTATATTATATACGAAGGTAAAAAATATATGACAGAGGTACTTGCCGTGTTCCGCTCGCGCTCGCAAGCAATAGACTGCAACACGCGGCTCGGAAGATACGGTATTCACTGTTCGCTTATCAATACGCCCAAGGAGGCGAATATAGGGTGCGGGCTTTCAGTTAAGTTTACCGAAAATTTTTTGCCCCGCGCCAAGACCGTTATTAAGGGCGGAAATTATTCTGCGTTTTACGGATACTATATAATGAAAAACGTTTACGGCAGAAGCTTCTTCGGAAGAATTTAATGAGGTAAAACGGAGCGCTTGCATATGGATTGCTTCGGCAAGCCTCGCAATGACGGAGGACGCAGAACTTAAATATAAAAAAAGCGGGGCTTTTTTAAGCCCCGCTTTTGTGCTACTTTAAACTGTTTCTTGTACTTTTACCAATCCGTCAAGATATACGACGATACCGGTACCGGTCGTTGCTTGAATTTCTTGCTTTTTGCTTTCACCGTCGACGCCGAATACGATAGTGATAGACGTACCGTTATCCATCGTGCCTTCGGTGAAGGAGGTTGCGCTTGCACCGAGCAAAGTCTTCAAATCGATTTCGTTGTCACCCGCTTGCAATTCGTAAACGTGACCGTTTATAGAAACTCTGCCCTTGTTTGGAACGTTGTTGATATGAAGCTTAGCGTTGTACTTATCGTCCTTATTTAATTCGGGTATCTTGTAGAACAGCTGAGTATCGTACCAGTTGCCGGAGTTGTTGCTGAACGTAACCGTTGCAACGCCGTCGGTTACCTTGCCGTTGAAGGCAACCCAGCTTTCGTGCCAATAAGTCCAAGTGCCGACCTCTAAGAGAGCCATACCCGCACCGCCATTTTCCATATTGTACTGCGAATGCTCGTGGCTGATGGTTACGGTGTTGTTTGCGTTTACATTCGACTCGAGCGCGGTGATATAGTTAGCACTCTTCGAGTTTGCTACGATTTGAGCGGTAAACGTACCCTTTGCGTTAATTTTAGAGGTGTCGATATCTTTACCGTTTTCTACCAGAACGCCGCCGACCTTTACGCCCGCGTCATTGTAAAGGTTGAGCGTGTAGTTTCCTACGCTGCCCTTGGGATTAGTATCGGTAATCGTGATTTTATTATTGGCAATCGTGAACGAAGGCGCTTGGAGCTGAACGGGCTGGGCAACCTTCCACTGAACGTTTGAAAGCTTAATATTTGCATTGGCGATATCGCAGCCTACGTATTCAACGCCTAACTGCATCGAGAATGCGGTAACGTTGTGCTCGTAGTAAGCGGTGCAATGGTTTTCGCCGTCTTTAACCGTAACGACGTAACCGTTTACGGTAATTCTGCCCGACCAATCATCATCGCTTTCAACCACTTCGTTGCCCTCTTCGTCAACGTTGTATCTTTCAAGCTCAAAATCGAAAGTGACTTCGTAAAGTTTACCTTTTTCCAATTTCGCGCTGGCGGGTGCAGTATAGAAAAACTGAACGTTATGCCAAATTACGTTGTTGGGGTCGATGTTTACCGTTTTAAATTCGATTACGCCCTCTTTATAAACGGGGTCTGATACGTTGCCGTATTGGTTCCAATAAATCCAAGTACCGGGGTTTGCGTTGGAGTTATACGGGTTGCCGTAGGTTCCGTTTTCGTCACCTTGCTGGATTGCATAAGCCGAATCCACGCCGCTGCCGACCTTTACGGTTACGGAGCTTGAAACGTTAGAATGCTGAGCGCAAGTTGCGGTAACCGTTACGGTGCCGCTGGTTGCAACTGCCGTTACGCGTCCGTTGCTGTCTACCGTTGCAATGAGGTCGTTCTTATCGCAAGACAATACGATATCGTGTCCCCTTGAGGACGAAGCCGCAAGCTGGGTGACTGCGCCCGCGCCGCTGAGAGAGATATCGCCCTTGACCTCCGCGCCGTTGTTGGTGATGGTTATTACTTCCGCCGCAACTACCGTAACGGCACAAGTTGCAGACTTGTCTCCCGATTTTGCGGTTATGGTTGCAGTGCCGATTTTATGTGCGTCTATCATGCACCGTCTATTGTCTGTGCCGCTACCGGTTACGGTTGCTACGGATTCGTCCGACGACGACCAGTCAACCGCTCCGTCTAATACGGTGGTTGTAACTGCAAGGGGACTTTGGCCTCCCTCGTCAATAGTTAAAGTATAAGTGTTTAACATAAGTCCGTTACTGCCGCCGTTATTAGTATTACAAGCCGCAAGCGAGAAAATCATTACGAACGAGAGTACTGCGCTGATTACCGTCCACAGCATTCCCTTTTTAATTTTCTTCATTTACTTTTTCCTCCTTATCGCTCTTCTTTGTAAACAGAGCTTTAAATTTTTCGTATCCGATTAACGGTAAAACCGTGAATACTATACAAGCTATTATTCCAAGCCCTAACAATACGCCCGCAACGGCTTGAACTGCAACGACCAAGGTCGAATGAGGCGCCGCGTTGACCTTAACGCCGTCTGACGAAAGGTTGGTATCGATATAGGTGTACAAGATATTTTTTACGGATTGACGAGCCGCGTACGCCACGTGCTTATCGTCAAGGTTGAGGCTTGCCGAGGATTGGAAGGTGCCGTTGAGCCACAAGTCGTTGCCCGCAAGTACGCCCGCTTCGTAGTCGCCCATATAGTCGCCGCCCATAAACCAGTCGGTTATGACGCTGCCCTTGAAGCCCCACTCGTTTCTTAAAACGCCCGTGAGAAGTGCGTAGTTGTAGCCCGCGTCAACGCCGCCGACTTTGTTGAACGCGCTCATCATTGCGTTTGCCTTGCCCTCTTTAACTGCGATTTCGAAGGGACGGAGATAGGTTTCCCTTAAAGTCTGCTCGGTGAGCCAAGTGTTAAGACCCTTGGGGTTGATGCCCGCTTCGCTGACTGCAAAGTGTTTGAGGTAGCAGTACATATTGTTTTCGTATGCGGCGGATATGGTGTTTGCCGCAAGCTTGCCCGAAAGCACTGCGTCTTCACTGTAATACTCGTAGTTACGCGAGTTGTATACCGAACGGTGAAGGTTTACGCCGGGGCCGTACCAGCCTTGGAAGCCGACGGACTGTGCGATTTTTGCTTGAGCTTCGCCTATCGAGTAAGCTATTTCTTTGCTGAAGCTGCAGCCCGTAAGGGATTCACTGCAGAACAGAGTGTATTGGTCGCTCTTTGCTTCGAGGGCGTCGTCAACGCTGTTGTTGAAGCCCGCGGGGCCGTCCTTGTCGCGGCAGAAGGTTTTACCTACGCTGTACAGCGCCACCGTTTGGAAGCCGCCCTTACCTATGAGGTCGAGAGTTTCTTGACGGGTTACTTGGTTTAAGAAGGAATCCCAGAAAATGGAATCGAATCCTTCTTCCATTAACGTGTCGAGAATCCATTTGTTGTAGACGAGATTCGAGGTATCGCCGTTGCCTTCCAAGGTGCTGAGGGAAACGCGCTCTACTTGACCGTTTGCGTTCTCTGCACCTACGAGGAACATGTTTGCGTCTTGCCCGTATTTAACGCCCGCGTTGACTGCTGCGGAGTCGTACTTAGCCTTGCTTGCAGCCTTGATTTCGTTGACGTCGGGGTTGCTGCCCTTATCACGGGTTGCCGCAACGTCGGGGAAGTTTGCGAACGCCACCTCCACTTCGTTGCCGCCAATCGTGCGGGTGCCCTTGGCACGGGAAAGATACGAGATATTGCTGCTGCCGTCTACGGGGCAATTTGCAAACGCGGTGCTGCCCGTGAAAAGGTTTTCTACCGTGTTGCCCGTGACGGGGTCTTTATCGATGCTGATAGCAGTAGTAAGGTTGATTTCCTTATAGTCGCCCTTATCGCCTTGGACGGCGGGGCTGTGCTTGTAGAAGTGAGCGTTGTTCATAACGGAAATTATATATTTGCCGTTATCGAGCTTATAGCCGCCGTTGCCGCTTATATCGTACGACGCTAAATCGTAAGCGTTGAACGAAAGGGTAACAGTTTCGGAGTCGCCGGGTTCGAGGAGCGGTGTTTTAGCAAAGTCTAAAAGCACGCGCTCCGCCTTTTCAACGCCGCCGTTGGTATAAGGTGCGTGTCCGTAAAGCTGAACGACGTCCTTGCCCGCAACCGAGCCGGTGTTGGTAACCTTGACGGGAACCTCGTAGCTGCCGTCCTTAGTGAGAGTTAAGACCTTGGAGAAGTCGGGCTCCCACTCGAAGGTGGTATATGAAAGTCCGAAGCCGAACGGGAACTGCACTATGTCTTCGTAGGTTTTGCCGTATGCTGCGAAGTAGCCGTCCGCGTCTGCGGTTTCGTACCACTTGTAGCCGAAGTAGATGCCTTCTTGGTAAACTATGTTAGGTCCCGATTTGGCTGCGTTTGCGTACGTGGGGTTAAAAGTTTGATGGTCGTAAGGAAGAGTATCGCTGAGCCTACCCGAGGGGTTGACCGTGCCCTTGATAATTTCGGGGATTGCGATTGCGCCCGACTGACCGGGGATACCCGCAAAGATGCACGCCTTGATGCAAGGATAATCTTTGAGGAAACCGAGCTCTAAATCGTTGCAGACGTTGAGGACTACCGTTACGTCGAACTTGTTATCGTCAAGAGCTTTGAGCATTGCCTTTTCTTCATTGGTGAGTTCGAGGAAGCTGCCGTCGGCATAGCCGCGAACGGATTTGAGCTCTGCACTTTGGCTGTTGTCTACGTTTTCAGCGCCCCAACGGCTTAAAACTACTACCGCGTCTTTGGAATAAGTTTTCGCTTGGGTCATTCTGTCGGTAGAATAGAAATCTGCGCCGGGGTTTTTAAGGCTTTCGTCAACGTAGGCGTTGGTCGTGCCGCCTTTTCTGTAATCGGCGTCGAAGCTACTGAAATCGGTGTACGCCTTGGTGAGCTCGGTATTGTACTCGATGCCCGCCTCTTTGAAAGCGTCGGTCAAGTCAACCTTGATACGGTCCTTGCCGTTTCTGTCCTTATCGAGAATGGTTGCGCCGCCGCTGCCGCCGCCCGTTAAAAGGAAGCCGCCGTCGGTTGCGCCCCAACCGAACAAGTTGACTTTGGAAAGGTTCTTTTGGGGAAGATAGGCATTGCCGTCGTTATCTTCTTTATTGTATAAAAGAACCATACTTTCTTCTGCGGTATTGCGTACGACCTTATCCGCGCTTTCAAGCACGGAGGCCGAGCCCGAAATGTCGACGCCGTCACCGCCGAATACGCGGTGAAGAATGGGGAACATTATGGGAACGACGATTACCGCAACCATAAGGGCGGCACAGATTACCGCGGTTATGGGTAAAGCAATGAGCTTTGCCAATTTTTTGCTGAAAATTCGGTCGATATGTTTATTGGACATATTACTTCCTCTCTATCATTATTATCTTTTAAAAAAATAAAAGTAAACGGGGCGGCGACGATGCGCCGCCCCGTTTATGGTTTTAATATTTTGTGTCAGTTAATTACCCTTCTACGATTACTAACTCGATATCACCTAAAAGATTGTTAGATGCGTCACCGCCACCGAATTGTATTCCAAGGTTGGTAGCATCAACGTCATTAAACGTTACAGCCGTATTAGCCTCAAGCGGTTTCATTACGCCGCCAACGGTAATATTGCCCGCATTGCTTGCAGTAACGGTTATATTAAACTTCTTGCCGGTGGTACCTTTATAGAATAATTGGAAGCTCCAATTTTCAGCTGCGTTATTAGTTAAACCAACGACTTTTATAATACCGTTTTCAAGATAGCATGCTTCGAAGGAGCAAACGGGGTCCCAAGTTCTGTTCCAATAATACCAAGTATTTGAACCGTCTGCAATATCTTTTTGCTCACTGTACGTAAGCGGAGTTTTATCGTTAGTCCAATTAAGTTCAACGGAATTTTCACTCCAAGGGGAGCTGAGAACCGTTGCAGAGCTGTTTACCGCCCTCAATTTAATAGTGTAGCTACCCGAAGGAACCTTGGGCATTGCGAGAGGCTCACCGCCGGTAACGTCAACGACATAAGCGGGCATTTCGTCCGTAGCGTTTGCAAACACGCCGAGCTCGTATTTTTCAACGTTTTCCGCAGCGTTGTCGTCGGTTATGGTGATAACCTTAGTAGCTGACGCATACTCGAATGAAGGAGCATTAAGCTCTACCTCTGCGTGCGAAGTTACTACCAAATCTTTGAAAGTGAATTCGTGAACGCCCGAAACGATATTCTCGTCCCATACGCCGAATTGAACGGAAAGAGTAGAACCCGCATAAGCGTCTTCACCTTTTACTTCTACTTGGTTTTCGCCTACTATCAATTCAGTCTTTTTACCGTTTACGGTAATGTTAGCCGCAACGTCCGATACTATGGTAAGTGAAACGTCGTGGGTAACGCCCGTCGTTTTGAAGTCTTTATAGAACAGCTGAACGCTGTATGACAATCCGTCTACGAAATTGTATTTAATGTTCGTTTCGTTATTGTCGGCATAGTTTACGCAAGAATTAACGGTTGCGTTGCCGTCGCCCGTCCAATAGCGCCAGCCGCTTGCATAATTGTCTTCACCGGAGAACACGACGTTCGTAGGGGTGTGAAGGTTTGCAGCGGGTTCAACGGTTACCGAGCAAGTTACTTGGTTGTCGCCATCCTTTGCGGTAACGGTTGCGGTGCCCGCTTTTACACCCGTAATTTTGCCGAGCTTGTTGCCGGTGCCGCTGCCTTTAACGGTAGCAATACTATCGTCGCTGCTTGACCAAACGATATTGCCCGTGGTCGAGGACGTAACGGTTACGTCTACGGATTCGCCCGCCTTTACGGTAACCGAGGTCTTGTTAAGCTGCAGAGCGGTTTGGGTAGTGTTGGTACCGTCGCCGCCGTCGCCTTTATTATCGTTGTTGTCGCCGCACGCCGAAAGCGAGAATGCGAGAACGCCCGTAAGCGCAGCCGTGCATGCAAAAGCCGCGATTTTCTTGAATTTGTTTTTGTTCATCATTTTTTCTCCTTATTGATTTATATGAATCTACTTTAAAGTAGTAATCACCTTAATTTATTGCTTTTCGTAAACCCTTACGTAGTCTACTTCCATAGTTGCGGAAGTGAAAGTTGCATAATCGGGTTCGATGCCGCCGTCGTAACCGCCGCCTACTGCAAGATTTAAAAGAATATAGAAGGGCTGGTCGAACGGCGCGGAAGCCGCGTTGGACGACGGGGTCCACCACCTATCGCTCGTTACCTTAAATACTTGCTCACCGTCGGCATACCAAGTTATAGCGTCCTTAGTCCAATCAACGGCGTAGACGTGCCAATTATCGGTTGCCGATGAAAGCGCGTAACCGTCGGTAGGATTACCGAAAGTCGTAGTGTTGGTTATATATTGGTTTTCGGGCCACAATTTGCCGAAGTGGATAGTAGTATCGATTATATTCCCGAGCCTACCCTTTGCCTCCATTATGTCGATTTCGCCGTTATTGGGCCAACCGCCGTAAATATTATCCGAATTTGCCGTTGTCGAAGGCTGGGGAAGCATCCAGAACGCGGGCCACATACCGTTGCCGGTAGGGGTTTTCATTTTTGCTTCGAAGTAGCCGTAGGTACGGCTGAATTTATCACGGGTTAAAATTCTGCCCGAGGTATAGGGTCTGTCGCCTTGCTGCTGTTTTTTAGCCGTTATTTTAAGCGAACCGCCCGATACACTTACCGCGTCCTCGTTGTAATATTGAAGCTCACTATTGCCCCAATACGCCGCACCCGTGGAAGAACCGTATTGGTCTTGCGTGCCGTACTGATAGCCCCATTTGGTAGTATCGAGGGAGCTTCCGTCAAACTCGTCGTACCAAACTAAGTTGTAGCCCGGCTTTGCCGAGTCTGCGGGGAGCCCGCTTCTTATAACGGTTATTTGGCATACGGCTTTGGTATCGCCGACTGCCGCCGTGATTTTAGTTGTACCCGCCGTTTTAGCGGTTACCTTGCCGTTTGTAACGGATGCAACCGCGGGGTTGGATGAAGACCATTTTACGGTGGCGCCCGCAACCGAAGAGGTTGCTGTTAAAGTGACTGAACCGCCGACCTCTAAGCTGAAATCCGCAAGCGCAAGCACGAGAGTTTCGGGGTCGGGAGTTACCGTACTGCCCGCGAGCGCCGGATTGACCTTAATCGTGCAAGTCGCCATTACCGAGGCAGTTGAAGCCATTATCGTGGTTTCGCCCACAGCTAAGCCCGTAACCAAACCCTCCTCTACCGTTGCGTACTCGGGACTGCTCGATTCCCAAATAATCGCGCTGCCGTCGGTTGAAACGGCCTCCAATAATATGGTGTCGCCCACGGAAAGAGAAATTTCAGACTGTGTAATGTATACTGCGGGAGGCGTTGAAGTTATATTGCCGCCGCTATTATTTTTATCGTTATTATCCCCGCCCGTAATCTTATCTAAATATTCGCACCCGCTGAGTGAGAACACCATAAGAGCCGATACCGACAGAGCTATTCCCTTTAATAAATTGATTTTTTTCATAGAAAAAAATTATCCTTTTAGCGGTTATTGGTGCTTGCGTGCAAGCACCAAAGGGGTACCCCTTTGACAAGGGTGAAATAAACTATCAAAACTTGATATATTATAACACACTTATATTTATATTGTCAATACTAAATAAATATTTATTTATTGATTTGCGGGGTGTATTTTGCAAGAACTTGCACGGTTGCGCCGCTTACAGCCGCCTCCCCCTCGCCGTTTATAATATGGGTTATGGCGGAGGCGGGTTTGCCCGTCAGCCATACGGTAACCATATGGTTAAAATCCATACCCGAAGTTTGCGGGCAGACGATTGCGCTGTCGAGCGTTACCGACGCGTCGCGAAGATACGAGTACACGCCTAGCGAGTGCGCCGTGTGGGTGGTTACCCCCTCCGCTACGTAGTAGCTTGCATAGCCGTTGACCGTGCCGTCGGGCGACCAACTTGCCTTATCGGGGACGTCGTAGGGAAGCTCGGACTGGTAGAAATAGGTCGTGCCGCCGTTGCCGTTCCATACCGTTTGATATTTTTGGAAGTGCTCCACGAACAAGCCGTAGAAGGTTACGCCGTCGCCGTTGACGATGATGCCCGTATCTGCTTTATTCTTATCCCAGCCGACGCCGTCCCAGTGGTCGGCGCGCCATATCCAAAAGTTGTCGCCCACGACGTGATTGCTATTAATTACCACGCAAGCTTCAACCGAAGTGTTGACTTCCTTGGCACCGCCTACGCGGAAGAATAAATCGGACAATACCGCGGGTGCTTCGAAATGATTATTGCTGTTTTCTTCCCCTACCTCTAAGAGGGTTTTGGTGTTCTTGCCCGCGTCGAAAAGCAAACCGCCTACACTGATATTTTCAGTATCTGCAATTCTGAGAAGAGTATCCGTATTATCGTCCGTGGGGCGCAAGGTTGCAAGGCCCAAGCCCAAAACAACCGCGCCCCCGTGCTCTACTTTGAGGGGAGCCTCAAGCTCGTACACGCCCGCCGTAAGAATTAGGTTTTTACCTTTTGCAAGCTCGGCGTTGATGGTTGCGGCGGTGTCCCTATCGCTGCGCGCCACGTAGAATTTGTCGAGAGATAAGTACTCGCCCGCGCCGTCCCAGCTCGTGCCGCGGGTAGAGTCGGTATTGGGAACGAATACGCGGTATCCGTTAGTTTCGTCGTAGGTAAGATAGGGCTTTTCGCGGATAGCTCCGCTGTTTTCTATATTAGTATAGTTTTGGTTGAGGCCCGCCCAATTATCTGCGGGAAGGGTGCCCTCAACGCCGACGAAGGCCGAGTTCCACACGCAGCCTTGCCAGCCGCCGAAGGAGGAATTTCTTGAAAGCCACTGCTGTTGTGAGCCCGAGTTTACCCGCCCGTCAACCTTGGTATCGGCAATAAAACCGCCCGAGGTTGAAGAGTCGTTGCCACCGTCGCCGACAATACTTGAAAGGTTAAGGTCGCCCTTGACGTGTACGCGGCGAAGACTTGTTGCTTGGGATACCGCCCAGCGCATATCGCTGTTTACGGTTAAATTTTCGGCAGTGCGCCAGAAGTTGCAAAGAGAAATAGGCGCGTCCGTGCTGACGTTGGTTATAGTTACGTCGTCGGGCGAAGCGCCAAGGCCCGCAAGCGCGGTATAGTAACCCATATTTATATTGATATCGTATTCGCCCGCTTTGAAGAATGCGGCAAGGCGGTCCTCGGTAAATTCGCCGCGGGCACGCTTCTGTGCCCCCTCCTTGGTGCCGTCCGTTTTATGATAGAAGGCGTCGAGTTCTTCCTTTATTTTTTCGGGGTCGTCGTCGGGGGAATAGATATAAGTATTCTTGCCGAACAGAGCCGTTTCTTGGCTGTAAATACCGACGGTTACGATATCGCCGCTTTCGGTATAGGTTGTTATTTTGTAGTAGGCGTTGATATCGTTAGCAACGTATTCGTTGACGCCGCCGTCGACATAATCGAGGTAGTCGTATACGCCGTAGCGGGAAGAGGACTTTTCGATAGAGTAGCCCGTTGCGCCGTCGTATTTGTCCCAACGGAGGGTTACTTTGCTGCCGTTTACCTCAAAGTTATAGTCCGAGGCAACGCCGCTGTTGCCGTTTTCTTCTTCACCGCCTTTACAAGCGGTTAATCCGACCACGAGAAGTGCTGCAAAGCCGACCGCTAACGCCTTTTTGAATTTCATTTTTCCCTCACAGCGGGACTAAGGTGCGCCCCGTTCTTTTGATTTTAATATATGGTAACACGGATAAGAAAGGTTGTCAATAGCGGTGAAATGATTTGAAGACTGGATTGCTTCGCGTGCGCTCGCAATGACGGGGCGGAATGACTGGGCGCAGTTTGATTGATTTTGTTTTTTAATTGTGGTAAAATTGCGGTATGGATAACACGAAGGAAATTTTAAACGAGCTTTCCGCCCTTTACCCCGACGCACAGCCCGCGCTGCACTTTAAGTCGCCGTACGAGCTTTTGGTGGCGGTTATACTTTCAGCGCAGTGCACCGACGAGCGGGTGAACAAGGTTACGGCGGTGCTGTTCGAAAAATACAATACGCCCGAAAAAATGATAACCCTTAGCCAAGAGGAGCTTGAGAAATACATTTTCTCTTGCGGGTTCTACCACAATAAGGCGGCGCATATACTTTCCGCCTCGCACGATATTTTGGAGAAGTTTGAAGGGCGCGTCCCCCCTACCCTTGCCGAGCTGAAAACGCTTGCGGGCGTCGGGCAAAAGACGGCGAACGTGGTGTACGCGGTGGCTTTCGGCGGGGACGCGATTGCGGTGGACACGCACGTTTTCCGCGTTTCGAACAGACTTGGGATCTCCGAGGGCAACACGCCCGCCAAGGTTGAGGAAGGGCTTTGCAAGGCGATTCCGAAGGAACTTTGGTCGAAGGCGCACCACTACCTTATTTATCACGGGAGGCGGGTTTGCCACTCGCAAAAGCCCGACTGCGGAAATTGCACGCTTAGCGCGTGGTGCAAGTTTTATAAGAAATAAAAAAAGGAACGCTTGAAGCGTTCCTTTTTCAGTTGATTTTAATATCCGCCGGCGGCGCCGAAGATAGCTGCAAAAAGTATTCCGAATGCCGCTATATAGATGATGAGCCAAATCAAGAAAGTGATTATGCTGACTATAAGCGCAGCAAGCGCAAGTCCGGGGGCTGCGTACTGTTTGGATTTAACCATACCGACGATGCTTAAAATTAAGCCGACGAGTCCGGGGATTAAAAACGCGTAGTTGCCGCCGAAAAGACCTACGAGGCCTAAAACGAGACCAGCTATTGCAAAGCCGTTCGCGCTCTTAGGCTGACCCGTAGTTATAGCCGAAGTGGTTTGAAGCATATTATCGGTAGCAACGCCGCAGTTGGGGCAAACCACTGCGTTGTCGCTTATCTCTTTACCGCAATTTTTACAAAACATATTACTCCCTCCTTTTTATCATATGAGTTCTAAGTGAGTTTATTATAAAATGTTTTATTAAATCTGTCAAGAAAATAAAAAAAGAACGCTTTTGAAAGCGTTCTTTTTTTTCTGATTTTAATATGCGCCAGCTGCGCCAAGTGCTGCACAACCAACTGCGGAGCAAGATATACCGAGAATGATGAACAATCCGATATAGATGCAAGCAATAACGATACCCGCGATTGCAAAACCCTTGCCGTCGCCGGCGTATTCGGGCTTTTTGCTGTTGGACAAACCTACGATTGAAAGAATCAACGCGATAAGGTTGAAGCCCAAGAGCGCCAAGATGAAACCTGCAAGTGCCATAGAGTTCTTCTGAGCGGGTGCGGGGGTCGTGTTCTTTGCCATGTTATCCGTAGCTACGCCACAGTTAGGGCATACGACTGCGCTATCGTCAATATCTTTGCCACAATTTTTACAAAACATCTTTTTTCTCTCCTTGACTTATTTCTGTGAAATTTCACAGTTCGTTCACAAAATATTATAGAATACTTTATTTCATATGTCAATGAAATATGAAAAAATTTTTGAATAATTTGTGGTAATATACGGAAAAATGACTAAAAATTAAGCCCGCGGCATTGACTGCCGTGGGCTTGAAAATTAATACATAGGCAACATATATATAAAGTTTATCCAAATTACCGAATAAATTATGCCGAGGATTAAGCTGAGTCCCAAAGAAACTGCGCTGATAATAATGCCGGCAAGTGCGAAGTTTTTACCGTCGCCGTTATATTCGGGTTTTTTGGCGTTCTTATACGCGATAATCGAAATGACTAAACCCGCAATCGTTACGAAAAACGAAAGGATAAAGCCGACAAGCGCCAGCGTGTTCTTCTGCTCGGGTGCGGCCGCAGACTTAGTATAATTATCCGTCGGAACACCGCAATTAGGGCAGATTACTGCATTTTCGTTTACTTCTTTTCCGCAATTTTTGCAATACATCTTTTTTCTCCGTGTGGTTTAATTTTTTATTATTCTACAATATTATATTGAGAATGTCAACAGAAAACGTTTCGTTTAATTTTACCACACGAATAGTATATTAAACCAAGCCGCGCCTAAGAACATCCAAACGATAGACCATATTAAAAGCGATATCGCGCCGACGATTATGCCCGCAAGCGCAAAGCCGAAGCCCGACTTGTATTCTTTGACTTTTACCATACCGACGATACTTAAAATTACGCCCACTAACGAGGGAAGGCATATTAAATAGTCGCCGCCGATAATGCCTACTATCGCACAAATCATACCCGCGAGGGCAAAACCGTTAAACTTTTGCTGCGAGGCAGCGGGCTTTGAAACCGCAGTATAATTATCGGTAGCTATTCCGCAGTTGGGGCAGATTATAGCTTTTTCGTTTACTTCGTGACCACAGTGTTTGCAATACATAAAAGAACTCCTTTGCTTCTTTTATAATTATAACGATTTTAAAAATGCGTTTGTCCCGCAAAGATAAAACTTTTTTTATTTATTTAAATTATAGTGAGATTTTTACTTTTGTCAACACAAATAAAACAGCCCGCATAAGCGTTCCGCTTAACCAAGTATTTTAATTACAATAAAACAGCCCGTGCGGTTTGCACGGGCTGAGTGTTTCGAAATTATTTATTTAATATTAATGATTAACCAAGAACCTTAACGATGGTACCGGAACCAACCGTTCTGCCGCCTTCACGGATAGCGAAACGGAGCTTCTCTTCAACTGCTACGGGCTTGATGAGCTCAACGCTGATTTCAACGTTATCGCCGGGCATAACCATTTCGGTGCCTGCGGGAAGCTCGATAGAACCGGTAACGTCGGTAGTTCTGATGAAGAACTGAGGACGATAGTGGTTGAAGAAAGGAGTGTGACGGCCGCCTTCCTCTGCCTTAAGAACGTAAACCTGAGCGGTGAACTTGGTAGCAGTTTTAACGGTGCCGGGCTTTGCAAGAACCTGTCCTTTTTCAATGCCCTTTCTATCGATACCACGAAGGAGTGCGCCGATGTTGAAGCCTGCGATAGCTTCGTCAACGCTCTTGTGGAACATTTCAAGACCGGTAATAACGGTGCCGACGGGCTTTTCGATAAGACCAACGATTTCAGCGGGATCGCCTACGTGAGCGGTACCTCTTTCTACTCTACCGGTAGCAACGGTACCACGACCGGAAATCGTGAATACGTCTTCGACGGGAAGAAGGAAGGGTTTAGCGGTATCTCTTTCGGGGGTAGGGATGAAGCTGTCGATGGTGTCCATAAGCTGAAGAATGCACTGGCACTCGGGAGCTGCAAGAACTTCTGCATCGGGGCAGCCGGAAGAAGCTTTTTCCAAAGCCTTCAAAGCCGAACCTCTTACGATAGGGCAGTTCTTGAAGCCTTGAGCTTCAAGGGTATCGGTGATTTCCATTTCAACGAGCTCCAAAAGTTCGGGGTCGTCCATCTGGTCGCACTTGTTAAGGAATACTACGATGTAAGGAACGCCTACCTGACGGGAGAGAAGAATGTGCTCTCTGGTCTGGGGCATGGGACCGTCGGTTGCTGCAACGACGAGGATTGCGCCGTCCATCTGAGCCGCACCGGTAATCATGTTCTTAACGTAGTCAGCGTGTCCCGGGCAGTCAACGTGCGCGTAGTGACGCTTTTCAGTCTGATACTCAACGTGAGCGGTGTTAATTGTTATACCACGAGCCTTCTCTTCGGGAGCTTTATCAATCTCGTCGTATTTCATCTTTGCTGCCTGACCTTTGCACGCCATTACCATAGTGATAGCTGCGGTCAGAGTGGTCTTGCCGTGGTCAACGTGGCCGATTGTGCCGATGTTAACGTGGGGCTTGCTGTTGTCGTACTTAGCCTTTGCCATTTTTTGTTTCTCCTAATAATATATTTTTTTATATATACTTCCGCAGCTTTGCGGTAAGTCGCTTAAATTAAAGCAGTTTTTGTGCGTTTTTTGTACGCATCGTCTATATTATAAAGTAAATTTATTAAAAAGACAATTAAAAAACGCGAAAAAATTAACTTTTTTTGCCAATTTAGGGCTTGTTTGAATTAGTTCCTTTTAGCTCTTTCGCCGATTACCTTATCAGCAACGGACTTGGGAACTTCTGCGTAATGGTCGAACTGCATCGTGAACTGACCACGGCCTTGGGTTCTGGAACGAAGGTCGGTTGCGTAGCCGAACATTTCCGAAAGGGGAACTTCTGCGTCCACTACCTTTGCGCCAGCTCTGTCGTCGGTTGAAACGATAGTGCCGCGGCGTGCGGTTACGTTACCCATGATATCGCCGAAATAATCGTCGGGGGTGATAACTTCAACCTTCATAATGGGTTCCAAAAGGACTGCCTTAGCCTTTGCCATACCGTCCTTAAAGCCCATGGAGCCCGCGATTTGGAACGCCATTTCCGAAGAGTCGACTTCGTGGTAGCTTCCGTCGTAGACTTGGATTTTGAAGTCCACTACTTCGTAGCCGGCAAGGAAACCGTTCTTTGCCGCGCCGCGGATACCCTTGTCGATTGCGGGGATATATTCCTTGGGAATAGAGCCGCCGACGGTTAAATCCTCGAAGGTGTAACCCGAACCGGGTTCGCCGGGAATCATGTGAAGTTTGCAGTGACCGTACTGACCTTTACCACCCGACTGACGCTTGTACATACCTTCGCAGTCAACCGCTTGACGGATAGTTTCGCGGTAAGCAACTTGGGGTGCGCCGACGTTAGCTTCGACCTTGAATTCGCGAAGAAGTCTGTCGACGATAATGTCGAGGTGCAGCTCGCCCATGCCGGCGATAATGGTTTGACCGGTTTCTTGGTCGGTATAGGTTTTGAAGGTGGGGTCTTCTTCTGCAAGCTTTACGAGAGCCATCGTCATCTTCTCTTGACCGGCCTTGGTCTTAGGCTCGATAGAGAGCTGGATAACGGGGTCTGAGAAAGTCATTTGCTCCAAAACGATGGGGTTCTTTTCGTCGCAGAGGGTATCACCGGTGGTGGTATCCTTTAAGCCTACGATGGCGCAGATATCGCCCGAGTAAACCTTGGGGATTTCGGTACGGGTATTTGCGTGCATCTGAACGAGACGACCAACGCGCTCCTTCTTGCCCTTGGTTGAGTTGTAAACGTAAGAACCGGAATCGAGAACGCCCGAATATGCTCTGAAATAAGCAAGACGGCCAACGAAGGGGTCGGTTGCGATTTTGAACGCAAGACCCGCGAAAGGCGCGTTATCGGAAGTTTCTCTCTCTTCCTCTGCGCCCGTGTCGGGGTTAACGCCCTTGACGTGAGCTACGTCTACGGGGGAAGGAAGGAAGTCGATTACGGCGTCCAAAAGCATCTGAACGCCCTTGTTCTTGTACGAAGAACCGCACAAAACGGGGGTGCATTTCATAGCGATGGTTGCCTTGCGAAGTCCTTTGCGGATTTCGTCGGGGGTGAGTTCCATGGTTTCAAGGAACTTTTCCATAAGCTCGTCGTCGCCTTCTGCAGCCGCTTCCATAACGGCCATATGAGCTTCTTCCGCCGCGTCCTTTAAGTCTGCGGGGATTTCGTCCCTATGATACTGCTTGCCGTCGTCGCTGTCGTAGATTTCCGCATTCATTTCGATAAGGTCAACGATGCCGCGGAAGGTATCTTCCTTACCGATGGGAAGCTCGATGGGAACGGGGTTAGCTTGAAGCCTCTCCCTCATCATATCTACTGCGCGCTGGAAGTTTGCGCCGTTGATGTCCATTTTGTTGACGTATGCGATACGGGGTACTTGGTACTTGTCCGCTTGACGCCAAACGGTTTCGGACTGAGGCTCAACGCCGCCCTTTGCACAGAAGGTTGCAACTGCGCCGTCGAGAACGCGAAGGGAGCGTTCAACTTCAACGGTGAAGTCAACGTGTCCCGGGGTGTCGATAATGTTTATACGGCACTCGTCCTTCTTGGTTGCACCGGTCCTCGTCCAGTGGCAGGTGGTTGCAGCGGAGGTAATAGTGATACCTCTTTCTTGCTCTTGAACCATCCAGTCCATAGTTGCAGTACCGTCGTGCGTTTCACCAATCTTGTGGTTGATGCCCGTATAATACAAAATACGTTCGGTAGTAGTGGTTTTACCCGCATCAATGTGCGCCATTATACCGATGTTTCTGGTATGCAATAAGTCGTAATCTCTTGCCATAATTTACCTCTGATTAGAAACGGAAGTGAGCAAACGCCTTGTTTGCTTCTGCCATTCTGTGCGTGTCTTCCTTCTTCTTGACCGCGCCGCCGGCGTTGTTGTAAGCGTCGATAAGCTCTGCTGCGAGCTTAGCGCTCATTTCACGCTCGCTACGCTTTCTGGTTGCGATAACGAGCCAGCGGATTGCAAGGGTTTGCCTTCTTTCGGGTCTGATTTCGATGGGAACTTGGTAGTTTGCACCACCCACACGCCTTGCCTTAACTTCCAAAACGGGCATGATGTTGTTCATAGCCTGCTCGAAAATTTCCATTGCGTCTTTGCCGAGTTTTTCACTCATGATATTGAAAGCGTCGTAAACGATGTTTTGTGCCGTTCCGCGCTTGCCGTCGTACATAATCTGGTTAACGAGCTTCGTTACAACCTTGGAATTGTACACGGGATCGGGTAATACGTCCCTCTTGGGAACGCCGCCTCTTCTGGGCATAATTTTATCCTCCTTTTTGATTTTTAAGGGTTTTTACCTTAAATAAGCTAATGCTTGCCGCTATGCGGTAGCAAACCTTCTCTGCGGATTTCGTCCGCAAATACTGCCTACTTTTATAACGGTAAGGGTGAAATGTCCGTAAACAAGTAGGGATTTTTAATCTGTTCTGTGTGTATAAACCACAGAGATGCGGTGCAATGCTAGGCGCGGTGATTTTTTACGACGGGGAGTTTACTTGAAGTAAATGACCCTAGAAAAAATTGCCGCAACAACGCAGTGTGCCGTAGATTTGGGGTTTAACGATTATTTCTTGGGGCGTTTAGCGCCGTAACGCGAACGCGCTTGCATTCTCTTGGAAACGCCAGCCGTATCGAGCGCACCACGAATGATGTGATAACGAACGCCGGGTAAATCCTTTACACGGCCGCCGCGAATGAGGACGGACGAGTGCTCTTGCAAGTTGTGACCTTCACCGGGAATGTAAACGGTACCTTCCTGTTTGTTGGTAAGGCGAACCCTTGCAATCTTTCTTATAGCGGAGTTAGGCTTCTTAGGGGTCGTGGTAGTAACCGAAAGGCATACGCCGCGCTTTTGAGGACAGTTGTCCAAAATGGGCGATTTCGATTTGTAGACCTGCTTTTCTCTGCCGTTTCTTATAAGCTGGTTGATTGTAGGCATCTTTTTACCTCCTTGTTAGTTTGAATATTTCACCTTATCCGCGTACCCTTAAAAGCGGAGAAAGGAAAAAGCAATTATAATATATAATAATGAAAAGCTTCCGCAACGCTCAGCATAGTCGTCCATACTAAGCGTGCGAAAGCAATTTTAACAAATATTTACTTAATTGTCAAATAATTTTTATAAGATTTTTTAAGCGGCGTCAGTTAAGCGTTACGTCGGATAGCGCTTTGTACTTTTCGGCGGCTATGCGGGTAAGCTCGCGCGTGTCGAGTATGCCCGAAAAAGCTTCGTCCGAAAGTTTTTTTGCCGTAAAAACGGTTTCTACGGGGAAACGGAGATTTTTTATCTCGGATAACATTCTGCCGCTTTGGCGCGTGCCCATAAAGTCGCCGCCGCCGCGCATCTTTAAATCGGCTTCGGCAATTTCGAAACCGTCCGCGCAGTTCTTTATGACGGACAAGCGCTCACGCGCTTCCTCGGTATCGGTGCCCATAAGTAGGAAGCAATAGCTTTTTTTGTCGCCTCTGCCGACGCGCCCGCGGAGCTGGTGAAGCTGTGAAAGGCCGAAGCGTTCGGCGTTATAAATAATCATGGTGGTTGCGTCGGGCACGTCCACGCCGACCTCTATGACGGTGGTTGAAACGAGGCAGTCGTACTCCTTAGCCTTAAACGCGGACATTATCGCGTTCTTTTCCTTATCCTTCATTTTGCCGTGTAAAAGAGCGAAGCGAACCGACGGCATTTTTGCGCGCAGGTCGTCGTAAAGCTCGGTTACGGACATAACCGTGCCCTCGTCGTCGCCCTCGATTTTGGGGCAGACGAAATAGGTCTGATTGCCCAGCGCCGCTTGCTCGGCAACGTAACGGAGCATATCGCCATATTTGCGCTCGGGAATAATCGAGGTGGAAATTTCTTGGCGGGAACGGGGCTTGTCCTTTATTGTGGTTACGTCGAGGTCGCCGTAGAAAATTAAAGAAAGCGTGCGGGGAATGGGCGTTGCCGACATAACGAGCACGTCGCACCCCTCGCCTTTTTCAACGAGTGAAGAACGTTGTGCAACTCCGAAGCGGTGCTGTTCGTCGCAGACGGCGAAGGCAAGGTTTTTGAAAACTACGTCGTCTTGAATGACGGCGTGGGTGCCGCAGACGATATGTATTTCACCGCTTGCAAGTCCTTTCTTTATCGCCTTCTTCTCGGCGGCGGGAGTTGAGCCCGTTAAAGTTTCGACCTTGTAGTCGGGAAAATACCTTTTCAAAAGCTCCGCATTTTGGCGGGCAAGCACCTCTGTAGGGGCGAGCATTGCGGCTTGAAAACCCGATTTGACCCCCATATATATGCCGGATAACGCCACTGCGGTCTTGCCGCTGCCGACGTCGCCTTGCAAAAGCATATTCATTTTGTGGGGGGAATGAACCGCCTCGAAAACCTTTGCTACCGCCTCTTTCTGCCCCGATGTAAATTCAAAGGGGAAACGGGAAATAAAGCTACGTAAATCGTCTTCCTTGACGGTGTAGCGGCGCATTCTTGCCTCTTCCCGCCCGCCTTTTATAACTTTGAACGCAGAAATTAAAAGAAAGTATTCTTCCAAGGCGATACGCGCCGAGCCGGATTTTATATCCTCCGAGGTTTCGGGGCAATGGACTTTATAGTAGGCTTCGGACAGCGGCATTAAGTTGTACTTTTTGAGCAAAGGTGCCGGTATATGGCTTAAATACGGCACTTTTTTTAGGGCTTGACGGATAGCCGTTCTTACCACGCCTTGCGTTAAACCGCCCGATAAAGAATAGACGGGAACGAGCCCTTGAAGGTTGGAAATTTTGTCCGTACGCTCAAACGACGGGTTAGTCATTTGGCAACCCATACCGTACCTATTTTGAACTCTGCCGTAAAAGAGGTACTCCCCTACTTTCAGTTTCTGCGCGACGTAAGGCTGATTAAACCATATCGCTGTAAACATATGTCCGCACTGCTGGCAGAGGGCTTTGACGAAGGGCCGCTTTGCGTAAGGATTGACTTCTACGTTTAAAACTTCGCACACGGTTAAAATAACGTCGTTGTGGTAGGCGTTTTTTAAAAGCGTGGCGTGGCGCAAGTCAAGATAGTCCCGCGGAAAATGGCGGACTAATTCTTCAAGCGTGTACACGCCCATTTTATTGAAGTCTTTTTCACGTTTATCCGAAACGTATTTAATAGAAGTGAGTTGCATAAGCGTTCCGCAAATTTTATTAAAGGGAAGACGGCCGTCTTCCCTTGAAAATTATCGTTAATTGCAATATATATGGGGGTCTATCGTAAAAATGCGCTTACTCCAAAGACACCATATAATAGTACACGGGCTGCCCGCCGAAGTGGAAATCCACGTCGCAGTCGGGGTATTGCTCGGCAAGCTTTGCCGCAAGCTCTTGCGCTTCCTCTTCCTTTACGCCTTCACCGTAGTATAAGGTTATCATACCGTGCTCGTCGTTCTTTAAGGATTTAACGAGCTTCAAGGTGGTGTCAACTACGTTGTCGCTTTTGGCAAGAATGCGCTTGTTGTCAAGGCCTATGATGTCGCCCTCTTTCAGCTTGAAGCCGTTCATGGTGGTTTCGCGCACGGCGTAGGTTACTTGTCCAGACGCAACGTTATCTATGGCGTGCGTCATATTGGTTTTGTTTTCGGGCACGGACGCTTCGGGGTTAAACGCAAGCGCCGCCGCAAAGCCTTGGGGCACGTTCTTCGTGGGAATAACGTGAATGGTGCGGTTGGTAACTAACCCCTTTGCTTGCTCCGCCGCAAGAATTACGTTGGAGTTGTTGGGGAACACGAATACGTTTGAAGCGTTAATCTTCTGCACCGCGTCCGCGATATCTTGTGCGGAAGGGTTCATAGTCTGTCCGCCCTCGATAACTCTGTCGCACATTAAGTCCTTGAAAATTTCTTCAAGACCCTTGCCCGCACAGATGGAAAGCATGCCCATCTCCTTCTTCTCGGATTCGAGCTTAGCTTTCAGCGCGCGGTTTTCTTCGAGCATGTTTTCGATTTTTATTCTGTCAAGTTCGCCAAGCTCGAGCGCGTAAGTGAGCGCAACGCCCGGCGTGTTGGTGTGAACGTGAACCTTAATAAGCTCTAAATCGCCGATACAAATGACGCTGTCGCCGATGTTCATTAACTTTTCTTTAAGTCTGTCAATGTCGGCAAGGGTGGTCATTTGGTTCAAGTTGATTACGAAGAACTCGGTACAATAGGCAAATTCAATGTCGCCTAAATCGAGATTTATTATGTCGGAATTGTCGCCGAAAACGTCCTCGTCGGATTTTCCGCCGTCAACGAAGTCGCTGGGAATTTCGCTGAGCTCGGCGTCCTCACCCGAAAGCGCGGACAAGAAACCGCGCATTATAGTCATAAGGCCCATGCCGCCGGAATCGACTACGCCGGCCTTCTTTAAGACGGGCATAAGCTCGGGAGTTTTTGCCAAAGCTTCGTCGCCGACTTCTATTAAAGCGGTTAAAAAGGGAATAAAGTCCTTATGCTTGCTTGCAAGCTTGGGGGCGCTTTCCGCCATTAACCTAATAACAGTTAAAATCGTACCTTCCTTGGGAATGGATACGGCGCCGTAAGCAACTTTTGAGCCCGCTTCCATAGCTTTTGCAAAGGTTTTGGTATCGAAAGCGTCCTTGGTATCGCGTACGACGGAGCAGATGCCGCGGAAAATCTGGGAAGAAATAACGCCCGAATTGCCGCGCGCGCCGCGCAGTGCGCCCTTTGAAACCGTATCGCAAATTTCTTGAAAACGGTTGGAAGTGCAAGCGTTCATTTCCTTAACTGCGGATTGAAGCGTGAGCGACATATTAGTACCCGTGTCACCGTCGGGAACGGGGAAGACGTTTCTTGCGTCTATTTCCGCCCTATTTATTTCAAGATTTCTGGCACCGAAAGCCACCATTTTACGGAATTCAGTGCTGTTTACCGTTTTTGCCATAAATTAATACACCATTAAAATTTTTCTTGATTTATAGTAACAGAAATCCACACAAACGGGGTTTGCGCGGATTTTTATAATTTGACACCTATGACGTTGACGTTCACGGTGTCGACAATCATGCCCGTGAACTTTTCAACTTTGTATTTTACGCTCTCTTTTAAGGACTCTGCAACGGCGTTTATAGATACGCCGTACTTGATAATTACGTTGACGTCGATAAAAATTCTGTCGCCCGAGGTTACGACCTTGATGCCTCTGCCGTCGGGTTGCTTCTTTAAAAGCTCGGAAAGCGAGTCGGTAAGCTTGCGGGAGCTGGTATCCACGATGCCGTAGCATTCAAGCGCAGCGTTTTTAGCCACCTTGGCGATGGCTGAATCGGATATTGAAATTTTACCGAATACGTTGCTTGTGTTTACAGACATTTCTATCTCCCGAAAGCGGCATTTTTGCGTAAGTAACGCTTTTGCCTTATACTATTTTAAAACATTTGGACGCAATTTGCAAGTAATTATTGTAAATAATTGGTAACTTAATGGCTGACAAGGACCTTTTTTGAGAAAAGGTTTTAAAATTATTTTGCAAAATAAACAAAAAAATAAAACTTACAACGCGTTTTTGATTGATTTTTTTTAAATTGCGTGATATATTTATTTAGCTGTTTTTGCAAAACGGCTTTATTTGTGAACTTTTTTACTAAAATATTATACCTATTCGGAGGTGTTTGATATGTCGAGAGTATGCACAGTCTGCGGAAAAGGTCAGACCACGGGCAACAACGTGAGCCACTCAAAAAGAAGAACGAGAAGAACGTTTAAAGCTAACGTTCAGAAAGTTTCGTACGTAAACAGCGGTAAGGTTGTTACGGGTTACGTTTGCACGAGATGCCTTAAAACCGTTGAAAGAGCGTAAATAGTACGCTACTTTTACCGTACCTTATTTGAATAAAACAAAAGCAGTTGCGAAGCAAACGCAACTGCTTTTTTCGTGCAATTTATTTTGATTAGCCGCACACCTCTTTAAATACCCGCAAAAAGTTTTTGTAAGCAAACTTTTCAACCGTAGAGTTAGGGATACCGCTATCAATAAGATAATTTAAAAGCGCGGGAACGCGGGTGCAGTCTGGAATTTCGGGATTGACGGGTATACCGTCGAAATCCGAACCGATGGCGATAACGTCCTCACCGCCAACGCTTATTAGGTGGCGGACATTTTTCAAGGTGCAGTCAAATGCCGGCGTGCCGAGAAAATCCTTACAAAAATTTACGCCTATTACGCCGCCGCAGTCGGCGATTTTTTTTATGAGTTCGTCCGAAAGGTTTCGGCAAACGTTCAGCACGCTTTGCGCGTTGGAATGGCTTGCGACGATAGGGATTTTTCTGCCGTTTAAAATATCGCGCGCGCCGCCGTCCGAAAGGTGAGAAATATCAATTATTATTTCGTTATTATCAAGACGCTCGACAGCCTCTTTGCCGAGGGCGGTTAGCCCTTCGTCGACTCGCTTTTCAAACTGAGGCAAGCCGTTTTCGAAAACGAGGTTGGGGCTTGCAAGAAGGTTCTTGTTGTTCCAGACGAGGGAAGCCATTTTTACGCCCTCTTTTTTAAGGCGGTCTATCTTATCAAGGTCGGAGCCGATAAATCCGAGGTTTTCAACGGTTAGGATTATACCGACTTTACCCTCTCTTTCACACTGCAAAATATCGCTATAATTTGCGATTGGTGCCGCAATATGCCTTAGTTTCGGCATATTTTGCTTGTAGTAGGCTAAATATTTTTCAAAGTCAAAAGCGGCGCTTTCGCCCTCAGTAAAAATAGCGAAACACTGCGCCGCGCAAGTTACCTTTTTAAGTTTGGTAAGATTAGTTTGTCCTTCGTATCCGACAAGGTCAGAGCTGCGGTCAGCGCAAGCCGTGAGCGTGTCGGTGTGCATATCCGTATAAATCATTTTCTGAAAAACAGCCTTAAAATTTTTCTTATCGCCTTGGGCGGTTTAATGCATATTACGGTCATACTTCACCCCTTAAATTCAGTTGTTTTATTATATGCTTAAGGGACGAAAAAGTGTGAACTCAGCGTTTTAAATTAGCTATTGCTTTTGCGGTGTCCTCGGCATTAAATATTGCAGAACCGGCAACCAAAACGTTTGCGCCCGCTTCAATAATTGCCCGCGCGTTTTCTTCGGTAACGCCGCCGTCAATTTCGATATCCATATCGGGGCGGCCTATTTTAATAGCGTATTCACGAGCTTTTTTGACCTTTTCAAGCACTTCGGGGATGAACTTTTGTCCGCCGTAGCCGGGGTAGACCGACATTAACAGCACCATATCGCAAAGCGGGAACACGGGGAAAAGGTTTTCGACGGGGACGTCGGGGTTGACGACCGCGCCGCATTTTACGCCGCAAGACTTAATAAGGCGCAAAGTTTCTTCCAAATAGGTATCCGAAACCTTTTTGCAAGCTTGGTAGTGCACCGTGATTATATCGGCACCCGCTTCTGCAAAGAATTTTATCTGCGTTTGGGGATGCTCAATCATAAGGTGCGCGTCTAAGGGTAGCTTTGTGAGGGGGCGGATATTTTTTATCATTTGCGCGCCGAAGGTTATCGGCTCGACAAAGCTGCCGTCCATAACGTCGCAGTGGATTAAATCTGCACCGCATTTTTCTAATTTTTTTACGGTTTCACCTATAACGGAGAAATCCGCCGAAAGTATCGAAGGGGCGATTTTGATTTTCATAATTTGCTCCTATTCGTTTTTTAAGTAGCTTGCGCGAAGCTGTCCGCATGCGCCGCCGATATCCACGCCGATTTGACGGCGAAGGGTTGCGGAAAGCCCGCCCTTTTCCAAAAGACCCAAAAACCTATACGCCTCTTTCTCGGTGATGGTTTTTAAATCCCTCTCCTTTACCTCGTTAAGACGGATAAGGTTGACGTGGCAAGGCTTGCCTTTTAAAAGCTTTATAAGCCCTTCGGCGTGCTCCTCGTCGCAGTTTTCACCGCTTATTAAAGAGTACTCGAAAATGTATCTTCTGCCCGTCTTTTCAAAGTAGTATTCGCAAGCTTTAAGTATCTCTGAAATGGTGTATTTTTTCGCTATCGGCATAGTCCTTGCACGCCCCTCGTCAGTGGTTTGGTGTAGGGATATGGTCAAGTTAACGGGGATTTGCTCGTCAGCGAGCGCGTAAATTTTGGGTACGAGCCCGCAAGTTGAAAGGGATATATTTCTTGCCGAAATATTGATGCCGCAAGGCGCGGAAACGTTCTTTAAAAAGGCTATGACGTTGTCGTAATTATCGAGCGGTTCACCGCTGCCCATAAGCACGATATTCGTTACGGCGCGCTTAGACAAATTGCCGCCGTGAAGGGCGTTGACGGCAAGGACTTGCGAAAGAATTTCACCCGAGGTTAAATTGCGAACGAGCCCGCCGAGAGTACTTGCACAGAACTTACAGCCCATGCGGCAGCCGACTTGAGTAGAAACGCACTGCGTGTTGCCGTATTTATACTTCATAAGCACGCCCTCAATAACGTTACCGTCGGCAAGGGCGAAAAGGTACTTTTCGGTACCGTCGGAGGAGGTGAGGGTTTGGATTATTCTTATAGCCTCGTCCTCGTACTCCGCAAAAAGCTTTTCACGCAAGGGCGCGGGGATATTGATTTGGGAAATTTTTTTGCCTTGCATAAGCCCCGTGTAAAGCTGTTTTGCACGGAAAGGCTTTTCGCCGAAAGAGGATATTAAGTTTTCAAGTTCCGTAAAACTTAAATCTTGAAGGATTTTTTTCATATTTTTTTGATAAACGAAGTCAGATAAAAACCGGCGCCCAAAGAGATATGCGGAAGGAATTGCAAGCCGTACTTGGTTTCCTTATGTTCGAGGGGTGAAAGCGGCTTATTTAAGGCATATTCGGGGTGCAATTGCAAAAAATTGCAAACTATGCTGTCGTTTTCTTCGGGCAAAACCGAACAGGTCGAGTAGAATAAAAGTCCGCCGTCTTTAACGTAGCGGGAGCAATTTTCCAAAATTGCAAGCTGGGTTTTGGTTAAACTTTCAATATCGCTTTCTTTGCGGAAAAGCTTGATATCGGGGTTTTCGTTTATAACGCCCGTACCCGAACAAGGAACGTCGCAAAGCACGGCATCGAACTCGTTTTCAAATTCGGGGTTAAAGACTGTGCTGTCGGTTTGAATCGCCGTGAGATTGGTTACACCCATTCTTTGAGCGTAGGCGTTAATAAGCTCTACTCGGTGAGGGTGAAGCTCGGTTGAAGTAACCGTTTTGCACTTTTTTGCAAGTAACACTGACTTGCCGCCCGGTGCGGCGCAAGCGTCCAAAAGGCTTCCGCAAACGGGAATCGCCGTGCAAATTGCGATAGAACCTACGGATTGGAAGGTGTAATCGCCCGCAAAGAAGCCGTCGCCGCGCACGAAGTTATTGAAAATATACGCATCCTTAAACGGGGTTTCCGTATGGGGATTTTGCAAATAGGCTTCTGCGTTCCGTTCAAACCGAACGCAAAGCCCTAAGCTGGGCGCATTGAGAATTTGCGAAGCTTCTGCCTTATAACTGCGCCTAAGCTTTTTGACGAGCCACAAGGGGGCACTGCATTCTACCGCCATTCTCTCGTCAGTTTTTTCGGGCAAGGGCGGTATCTTGTAGGTTCTTAAAAACGCGTTAACGAAACCGGACGCGCCCTCTTTGCCGAGTTTTTTAGTAAGCTCTACCGCGTAGTCCACGACCATATAGTCGTGCTTTGACATAAATTCAAGCATATACAGCGCGATTTTTAAAATAATTTTTACCGCGCTTTTTGGCTGCTTTTTTGCGTTTGCCCCCAATATATGCTCCAAATAACCGTCTTTTTCAAGCACGCCGTAACAAATTTTTACGGTGCGGGATTTATTCAAAGGCTCCACGGGAGTTTCGGCAATGGACTGCTTTAAAAACTTACCTTCCTTATAAACTTTGGTAAGTATTAAGTACGGGTCGCATAAAGGGTTAGTCAAGGAAGTCCCCTACCTTTATCTTTCTACCGTTGATGAAATCAACCGCTTTCATGCGCTTCCCGCCCGCGGGCTGTAATTCGGTAATTAAAATTGCGCCGCCGTTGCACTGAACGGCAACGCCGTGCTTGTCCGCCGAGATAACCTCGCCGATTTTGCCGCCGTTGAGGGCGCAAATCTCTGCGTTGTATATATTTAAAATCGAGCCGTTAAAATTGCAAAAAGCAACGGGGTCGGGACTGAAAGCCTTGATTAAACGGCATATATGTTGGGGGGAATTAGAAAAATCGAGTTTTCCGTCCTCCTTTTTAACCTTCTTGCAAAGCGTGGCTTTTGACTCGTCTTGCATTAAAAGTTGGTTCTTACCTTCCTCTAAAAGAGTTACCGCCTCCACTGCCGCTTCTGCGCCGAGAACGGACAATTTTTCAGTCAGTTCGCCGCAAGTGAGGTTGCCGACTTCACACCTTTTTACGAGGAGCATATCGCCAGTATCGAGGGAAAGCTCGGTCTTTATAACGGTTATGCCGGTATGGGTTTCTCCGCCTAAAATTGCCGACTGAATAGGTGAAGCGCCGCGGTACTTGGGCAAAAGCGAGGCGTGAATATTCCACACCCCGCCCTTAAAGCAGTTTAAAACTTCCTCGGTCAGCAGTTGACCGTAGGCGCAAGTTATCATGATATCGGCACCCAAAGCGCGAAGGGTATCGCAGTTTTCGCGTATCTTTTTAAATTCGTATACGGGAATACCGTGCGAGAGTGCGAAAGTCTTCACGGGCGTGGGGGTTAAAATTTGTTTTCTGCCGACGGGTTTATCTGGTTGGGTGATAACTGCCACAACCTCCTTCCCGCTGTTTAAAAGTTTTTCAAGCGCGGGAACGGAGAACTGAGGCGAACCCGCAAAGACGATTTTCATATTAATCCTCCGGAGGCAAGTCGTACAACTCGTCCGCTACGTCGGTGTAAAGCTTACCGTCGAGGTGGTCGAGCTCGTGGCAGACGGCGCGGGCGAAGAAGCCCTCAGCCGTAAGCTTGTGCTTTTTGCCGTATCTGTCGCGGTACTCCGCCTTTACCTTGTTGGGACGGCGCACCGTGCCTTGCTTGCCCTTGACGGACAAGCAGCCTTCGGGTCCGACTTGTTCACCCTTGGTTGAAACGATGACGGGGTTGATAAGTTCGAAAAAGCCTTCCTCCACGTCGATAACGACTACCCTTATGGGTAGTCCGATTTGAGGTGCGGCAAGTCCCGCGCCGTTTTCTGCGCGGACGGTTTCCTTCATATCGGCCAAAAGCTGCCAAAGCTCGGAATTGAAGGTTCTAATCGGTTTGCAGTTTTCTCTTAAAACGGGGTCACCCGTTTGAACGACGAATTTTATAGCCATTTTATACTCCTATGAGAGGTTCGTGGGATTCTCTTCAACGTACACGAGGACGGAGGGCGTGGTGTGCGCGACCGAAATTTCGTAAATCTTTTGTAAAAGTGAAGTATTTTTGAGCCGCATTAGCACTTGATAGCGGTGCTTGCCTTGAATTTTTTTGACTGGTGAGTGCATTTTGTTGAGGAAAATGAACTGATTAGGGTCGCTTTTTCTCAATTCTTCTATTTCAAAGTACACTTCTTTGAGGGTTTCAAGCGACTTCTTCTCGTCCTCGCCCGTTACCATAACGCGGCAAATGAGGGAATAAGGCGGGAAGAAAGTTGCTTTTCTTATCTGAATTTCGTTGTTGAAAAAGCCGAGATAGTCGTAATTTACGGCATAGCGCAAAATATAATTTTCGGGGCAATAGGTTTGAAGAACGACTTTGCCCTTCATATCCGCCCTACCGCTTCTGCCCGAAACTTGGGTAATTAGCTGGAAAGTGCGCTCCCCGCTGCGGTAATCCGAGAACTGCAAGCTCATATCTGCGTCCAAAATGCCGACGAGAGTTACGGCGGGGAAGTCGTGCCCCTTTGCTATCATCTGTGTGCCGACGAGGATATCCGCCTCTTTTTTGGCAAACTTGCTAAGTATTTTATAGTGCCCGTCCTTGCCGGAGACGGTGTCGTTATCCATTCTGAGTATTCGGGCGTCGGGGAAAAGGGAAGAAAGCTCCGAAACGACGCGCTGGGTGCCCGTACCGCTGTAACGGATATGTACGCCGCCGCACTCGGGACAAGCGGGCAACATTCTGTATTTTGCGCCGCAATAGTGGCACTTTAAACAATCTTCCTCGCTGTGGTAAGTTAAGGTAACGTCGCAGTTTTCGCACTTGGCGACGTATCCGCAGTCGCGGCAAATGACCTTTTGGGAGTAGCCGCGGCGATTAAGAAATATAATCGCTTGGTTGCCGCACTTCAAGGTTGCGTCAAGCTCTTCCCTAAGTGCCAAGGAAAAGGGCGAAGGGTTGCCGCGCTTAACTTCCTTTCGCATGTCCGAAATTATTATTTCGGGCATCGGTCTTTTGTTGATGCGCTCGGGCAGAGTAATTAAATTGTATTCGCCCTCGGTTGCCGAAAGATAGCTTTCGACCGACGGCGTGGCACTGCCCAAAATGAGTTTGCAGTTATTGTATTCCGCGCGGAACTTCGCCACCTCAACGGTGGAGTAGCGCGGGGCTGTTTCCGATAGGTAAGACGAATCGTGCTCCTCGTCGATTATAATTGCGCCCAAGTTTTCAAGGGGAGCGAAAACCGCGCTTCTTGCGCCGATAGCTATCTTTGCCTCGCCCGAACGGAGCCGCCACCACTCGTCGAATTTCTCGCCCGCGGAAAGACCGCTGTGCAGAATTGCCGCCTCGCCCTTAAAGCGTGCGCGGAGCTGGGAAAGCATTTGCGGGGTTAGGGAAATTTCGGGAACGAGGAATATCGCCGTTTTGCCCTTTTTAATTTCGTTTGCGATAATTTGAAGGTAAATCTCGGTTTTGCCGCTGCCCGTAACGCCGTGGATAAGATGCACTCTTTTTTCGGAATTTTCTATGCTTTTTATAGCATTGCCCTGCATATATGTTAGAGTTTTGGGCATATCTAACGCAACGGCACCCGAAAACGGGTTGCGCTTTATTTGGCGTTTTTCAAGGGTTATCGCGCCCTTTTCTACGAGGGAATTGACCGCACCGCGACCGAATTCGTTGCAAAGCTGGGTGTAATCGTACTCTTCTTTGCCGTCTAAAAAGGCTAAAACCTCTTGCTGTTTTTTTGCGGATTTTGAGATTGGTGCCGTAATATGTGCAAGTTTCGCGTATTTTTTATAAATTTCACGCACCTTGCCGTGGCGCATTTCCGAAGGCAGAAAAAGCCGAAGCGCCGCAGCCTTGGGAACTTTATAGCGCGAAGAAATGCGCTCCATCAGCGAAAAGCATTCGGGTTGAAGCGCGGGAGGTTCGTCGAATATCTCTACTATCGGTTTGACCTTTTCGGGCGGGTATGCGGATTTATCGCTTACGCTTAAAACGAAGCCGTCGATTATCCTTCCACCGAAGGGTACTTTTACACGACAGCCCGCCACCGTTTCGGGCGGGCAAGAGTATTCGAATATTCTGTCCACTTGGCTGTGGGCTATGTCAACGATGACTTGTGCGTACACTTAAAGAAGTTAGTCCTTTACGCACTTGATTTTGCCGCTTGCGATTTCTCTTGACGCGACGGCAAGCTCTTTTACGATTTCTTTGCTGTTCGCGTTTTGGCCCGCGGTCTGTTCGATAATTTGTCTTGCGCGCTTTGACGCAACTACGCAAAGGCAATACCTTGATACGGGCTGTCCGTCCGTGCCGAGTTGTTCGATAAGTAAGTCAACGGGGGGATAATTTATCATATATTTGCTCCTTTTAAAGTTTTGAATAAATTTTCTAATCGCTCGACACAACTGTCGAGGTCGTCGTTTACGAAAGTATAATCGTACAAATCCTTTTTGGAAAGCTCGTACTCCATTCTCGAGATGCGCCTTTCTATTTCGTGCGGGCTTTCGGTGCCCCTACCAATGAGGCGGCTTCTTAAAGCGTCCACGTCGGGCGGCAAAATCATTATAAGGAGTGCATCGGGATAGGATTTTTTTACTTGCAACGCGCCGTTCACCTCGATTTCAAGGATAACGTCGTGCGTTTCAAGCTGCTTTTCTACGAATGCGCGGGGCGTGCCGTAGTAATTTTCAAAGTGGTTGGAATATTCCAAAAAGCCGTTTTCTTCAATGGTTTTTAAAAATTGTTCCTTGCTTATGAAGAAATAAGACTTGCCGTCCACCTCTCCTTCACGCATGTTGCGGGTGGTGCAAGAAATGCTTAACGCGTAGTCGCCCGACGTGAGCAGCTTTCTTACGATAGTACCTTTGCCGACACCCGAAGGGCCCGAAATTATAATAAGCAGATTTTTCATAGGGTTATTCAACATTTTGAACTTGCTCCCTTACTTTTTCGATTTCGTTTTTGAGCGCAAGCCCTAACCTTGTTATTTCCAAATCGTTGGATTTTGAACAAATCGTGTTGGTTTCGCGGTTGAATTCTTGAACTAAGAAGTCGAGCTTTCTTCCGACCAGCTTTTCACGGCAAATTTCGCGGAACTGAGAGATATGGGAGTACAAGCGGGTTAATTCTTCGTCGATATTGCTTTTGTCGGCGAAAAGCGCGGCTTCGGTTAAAAGCCTACCCTCGTCCACTTCGACCCCTTCCAAAATCTTTTTCATCTTGACTTCGAGCTTTTGCCTATAGTTTTGTGCGACGACGGGTGCGCGCGTTTCGACTTCGCCGACCAGTTTTTCTATGGTTTTCATTCTCGAAAGCATATCTTCTTCGAGTTTTTTGCCCTCAATCTCACGCATAGCGTTGAGTTTTCCGAGAGCAGCGTTAAGCGCGGTTTTTAACGCAGTTAAAATTTCCTCGTCCGCGGCGGCTACGTCCTCGGTTTTTACGACGTCGGGATAGCGGAGAACGCCGCTTACGCTGATATCGTCTTGAATTTCGGGGAACAGCGCTTTTATGCGGGTTGCCGCAGCGACGTAGGATTTTGCAGTTTCTTCGTCAAGGTAAAGGGTTTTCTCACGCTCGCGCTTGTCGGATAAAGAAACGAAAACGTCGGCGTGACCGCGTGTGAGTTTTTCGCGCAAGACGGTGCGAACGGTTTCTTCGTGTGCGACCAAAATTCTAGGTGCTTTTATGACCGCGTCAAGATAGCGGTTGTTTACCGTTTTTACTTCGACGGTAAGCTCTATACCGCCGTTTTTGTATTCGCCTCTGCCGTAGCCGGTCATACTGTACATAAAATAAACCCTCCTCACAAAAACTTCATTCTATTCTGCGAATAAAGTTTTTCGTGATTTTTAGGGGCTTCTCGCCCCTCGTGCCGCAATCTCTTGGGGCACACACATATATAATTGTGGCACTTCACCCGCGCTGAGGTGGCGTAGCCACAAATTGGGTGCGCGGGCGCAAAAGCGTGGTTTTGCTTGCGCCGTTTATTATTTTAGAAATAAATTATAATAATAATTTAATTATAACAAGCTTTTTTACAAATTACAAGCAAAAGCGGCGATTTGAAAAATTTTTCAAATCGCCGCTTATTCAATTAAAAAAGTTCTTTTTTTAAGTCGATTGCGTCCTTTGCGGTTATTTTCCTTATAGGCTTGCAAGGAACGCCGTAAGCAAGGTAGTTATCGGGGATTTCGCTTGTAACGACCGAGCCCGCGCCTATGACGCAGCCCGAGCCTATTTTTGCGCCCGCAAGAATTTTTACGTCACCCGCTATCCAACAGTTATCACCTATGGTGATAGGTGCGCCGTACTCCTTGTCAGTGCCGTAACCGTCGGGGTGAACGTAAGGGTTTCTGTCCTCGTACCTAAGCGGATGAAGGGGCGTTAAGATTGAAACGTTAGGTCCGACGAAAACGTTATCGCCTATCGTTACGGGGCAAGTATCCAAAACGGTTAGGTTAAAGTTCGCGTAGAAGTTTTTGCCAACCTTGGTAAACACGCCGTAATCGAATTGCGCGGGACCTTGAATATAAGCCCCCTCGCCTTTATCGGGAAGAAGCCGAGAAAGAATTTTCTCCCGTTTTTTGGATTTGGTTTCGGGAGTCGAATTGTACTTCATACAAAGCGCGTGTGCCCTTGCCCTAAGTGCCCTCAATTCAGTTCCGTTCGGGTCGTAGATTTTACCCGCAAGCATCTTTTCTTTTTCAGTCATAATTTTATTATACAACTAATTTGGGAACTGTCAAGAGTTAATAGTCGTTTTTAGAATCTGCGGTTATGCCTTTAACCCGCGTGGTAACGAGGTGATAATTGTTCCTCGGGCTTACCTCAAACAGCGTGATATTTTGCGTAGAAGTTGCGATTGCCCCCGATATATCCGCGAAATAAGCCGTTTTGCCCGCCGCCATAATGACGGGTATTCCGTACAGATAAGAGTAGGCGCGGATAAGTAGCGGCGGGACGCTGTCACGCAGTTCTTCGAGTATGGCGACGATTACGTTGCACCCGCACATTGACAGACTTTTGAAGGTGTCGGGGAAGAGCAAATCGTTCTCGACGCACAGCCCGACCTTGCACCCGTTGACGCGGTAAAAGCCCAAGGACGAGCCACTTTTATAATCCTCGCAGTCCAAGACGTGGAGCATATCCGAAATACCCAAAAGCTTGCCCCTATCCGACACGGCGGCAGACTTTCTGACGAGCCCGCGGCTTACCGTTTTGCAGCCGCACACCAGCCCGCACTCGCCCTCTTTTGACAGCCTTGCGACCTTATCGAACTTGTCGGTTTCACCTTTAAGCTCGCTTTCATAGTCCACTTCGCCAAGTCCGCCGAACCCGAAAATTGCCACGTCGCAGTCGGGAAGGGTCTCCCTTTCCTCAACCGAGCCGTCGTTTACAACGCAAAATACCATAATGTACATTTTATTACGGCGGGCGGAAATATGTTAAAACGGGTTTTATTTATAAAAACGCGCGCATATCTTATTTTAAAAAGCGCGATTTGCGGCCATTGAGGTGAAAGGGTGAAAAAATTTATTTCGGTTTTACTTAGCGTATGCGTAATTGCATTTTGCGTAACGCTTACCGCTTGCAAAAAGCAAGACGACAATAAGACTTGCTACGATATTTTCTGCATCTACGAAGAGGAAACGGGCACGCTTACGGGCACGATGAACGTTGATTATTACAACGACACCGATACCGAGATAAGCGACTTGAAGTTCAACCTTTACGGCAATGCGTTTAGAGAGGGCGCGGCGTATTCGCCCGTTTCGGATACCTATAAAAACCGTGCGTACTACGCGGGCGAAAGCTACGGCAATATGACGGTTGAAAACGTTGAGAACTGCGCGGGCTGGAATATCGCCGGAGAGGACGAAAATATACTGGTTGTAAACCTATTGACCCCCATATATCCCGAAGATAACGTGGTTTTGACGGTTTATTACACCCTTACTTTTGCCAAGGTAAATCACCGTACGGGGATATGCGCGGACACTGTAAATTTAGGCAATTTTTACCCCGTTATTTGCGGGCGGAATACCGAAGGCTTCGTTGAGTGTAACTACTATTATTGCGGCGACCCGTTCTATTCCGAATGCGCGAATTACACCGTAACCGTTGACGTGCCCGAAAAATACGCCGTGGCGAGCAGCGGCAAGCAAACGAGCGAAACTTGCGTAGACGGCAGAAAAAAGTGCAGCTACACTTTGAACAATGCGCGTGATTTCGCGCTCGTGCTTTCGGATAAGTTCGAGGTTGTGTCCGAAACGGTTGACGGGGTTGAGGTGAGCTATTATTACGTCAACGACACCACGCCCGAAAACTCTTTGGCGGCGGCAACCGAAAGCTTGAAGTACTTTTCCGAAACCTTCGGCAAGTACGCCTACCCCACCCTTGCCGTGGTGCAGACGGGGTTCTGCTACGGCGGTATGGAGTACCCCGCCCTTACGATGATTGCCGAGGGGCTGGATTCCGACAACAACATTTACACTATCGTGCACGAGAACGCGCATCAATGGTGGTACGCGATGGTTGGCAGCGACCAGATGAACGACGCTTGGCAAGACGAGGGTTTGGCGGAGTACTCTACACTTGCCTTCTTCGAAAGCCACCCCACCTACGGGTTTACGCGTAAGGGAATGATTAATTCCGCGACGAGCTATTACAGGGCGTTCTTCACCGTGTTCAGTCAGTTGAACGACGTCGCCGACACGCGTATGCACAGACACCTCAGCGAATACACGAGCGAGTTAGAATACAACAACGTAACCTATAACAAGGGTATGATTTTGTTCGAGATGCTTAGGACTACTTTGGGGGACGAGAGCTTTTTCGGCGGATTAAAGAAGTATTTTAACGAAAACTGCGGCAAAATTGCCACGGCGGACGATTTGATAGGCTGCTTTATAAAGAGCGGCTGCGACGTTGAGGGGCTGTTTAACTCCTTCTTAGAGGGTAAAATTTTGATTTAACGGATTTGGGGACATAAGGAACGCGCCCGCAAGCATTGGCTTACGGGCGCGTTATTTATTAGTCTTTGATATATTCGATAATATCCTCTACTTTGCAATCTAAAATTTTGCAAAGGTCGTCTATCTTTGTGGTACTTATGCCGTCCCCTTTGCGAAGTCGGTGAATAAAACTACCGCTCATATTATACTTGTTAATAAGCGTGTAAGTAGATTCCCCTTTTTCTTTTAAAGTTTTCCAAAACGGTGCGTAAGAAATCATATGCTAATTATAAAATGTAGTCATATTATTGACAATAATCTGTTTTTAGACTATACTTTCTGTTATTAACTACTAAGGAGAAAAACAAATGGACAAGACACCCGAAGAAAGGGAAGAAATTATCAAAGCTATAATGGAAGGCAAGGTTAAGAAGGACGAATTTTTAGCCGATATATTTATCGCGTTAAAAGATTGTATTGTGGGTAAGCACGAGCAAGTTGGTAACAAAATAATAATAAAGCTTTATAACGGGCAGAAATTTGAGCTTGTACTGAATGAAGTTTAAACAAATTTTAAACTTTAACTTGCAATTTGCAATATAATAGGATATAATAGTTATACTTATTTTAGGAGTGCGAAATGGACGTTCCGGATAGTTGTAACTTAATATTATAGTGAATTAATTCCGTACAGAAGCGTAGATTCGTAGTGCACGGAATTGTTCCGTGCATTTTTTTTGACGAATTTACAAGGAGGGACTTATGGTAAAGTATTTTTTCTCTGCCGCTGACGGAAAGTTGGAAAGGTCCGAAAAGTTTATAAAGAATTGCTGGGTTGACATGGTTGACCCCACCGACGACGAGTGCGAGGACGTTGCCGCAATCACGGGCGTGCCCGAAGATATGATTAAAGCCGCATTGGACGAACAAGAGCGCGCGCGTTCGGAATTTGACGAGGGCTGCAGCATGTTCGTCGTTGACTGCCCCATTATGGAGGAGGGCGCGAACGGCGACAGCTACACCACCCTACCCCTTTCAATAATTTATAATTCCGAGTGTATAATAACCGTTAGCCTTAAAGGCAACACCGTTTTGAAGGAGTTTATTACGGGCAGAGAGCGCGTTTTTTGCGACAAGCCCGTACATTTCGCCCTTACCTTTATGCTGAATAACGCGAAAAGGTTTTTGTACTGCCTTAAACAGATAGACAGAAAAAACCACCGCATTCAGAACGAGGTGGGCAAAAATATGAAAAACACCGAAATTATTCAGCTTTTGGATTTGCAGAACTCGCTGGTTTACTTTTCCACCTCTTTGACGGCGAACGAGAGGGTACACGCGAAGCTTTCAAAGGTTGAGGGTGTGAAGGGACACGAGGATTACGAGGACCTTTACGAAGACGTCAGCATAGAAAATAAACAAGCTATTGAAACTTGTAATATATACAAGAATATTTTAAGCGTTACGATGGACGCGTACGGCTCGGTTATTTCCAACAACTCAAACGACTCGATGCGTAAGCTTACGATTATAACGGTACTTCTTGCAGTGCCCACGATGATTGCGGGGTTCTGGGGAATGAATATGCCCGTACCCGGCGAAACCGGCGTAAGCTTTTTGCAGACGGGTTGGTTCTGGCTGGTGGTGTTCGGGACGGTAATACTTACTGCGGCGATTGCGCTTATTATCGTCAAGGGCAACCCGTTTAAGCGGGCAAACAAGCCGAAAAAACGGAAAAGACGGGATAAAAAAGATAAAGACGAATAATCAGATGCGGAGCGGGTTTAATCCCCCTCCGCTTTTTTGTTGCAAAAAAATTTAATTACAAGGTTTATTTTTGTAATTTGAGGCAATAACAAACGTAACGAGGAGGGTTTAGCGATGCGACTTGCAAGACTGCTTTTTTTGACGATATCAGCTGTATTCGTACTTATGGCAGTGGCTTTTATGCCGCAAGACTTATGCTTTGAAAGCGGCGGCACCTATACCTTCTACTGCGGAACGAGCTCGGCAGACTGCAAAATCGTAACCGTAAAAAATTTTGCAAAGGCGCAAAAGCTTTGCCTTAAAAACGTTTGCGGGGAAAGCACGGATTACGAGGACTTCGATTTGGAAAGCTTTTTAAAGAGCGTTGACGGAAAAGTCGTGTTCGAAGAAAAATTTTCGGACGGGGTCAACTACTACTGCACGGCAGATTTGCCATATTCCGTAAAACTTAACAACCAGAAGATAAATCTGCATATAGCCGTTAAGGGCAATGCGGCAAGAGTGGCTTCACCGATAATTTTCGGCGGATACTGAATAAAAGGCTTAAATGCTGTCAAGAAAATATAAAAAGGAGTTAAAAAAATGAAAAACAAGCAAAAAACCCAACCTACGAAGAAAAGAATATTTACGTACTACCTCATTTTGGCGGCTTGCCTTTTGGTGATTGCCGCTATAACCGTCGGTATCGTGTTCGGCGTTAAACCCACGACCACTGGCAACCCCACCATTGACAATAGTCAGACCGAGGACCCCAAGCCCCCCGTTAAGGACCCCGAAGAGCCCACCGTGGACACTTCTTCCAAGTATGAATTTATCACGCCCGTGAAGAACGTGGTAGTTTCTCAAGCGCAAGTATTCTGGCACAACAAGACCTTGAACATCTTCCGCTTGCATCAAGGTATGGACTTCCAGTGCAATGCGGGAACGGAAGTTCTTGCAGCCGTTGACGGCACCGTTAAAAGCGTTTACACGAACGACAGACTTTACGGCGCCATGATAGAAATCGAGCACGCTAACGGTATTACCACCGTTTACAAGTTCGTTGAGCCCAACGAGACCTTGAGGGCGGGTGCAACGGTAAACCGCGGCGACGTTATTGCCAAGGTTGCGGCGGCAACGGGTGCCGAGAACGCGGACGGCGACCACTTGCACTTCGAGGTTTACAAAAACAACAGAATGCAGAATCCCGACACGTATCTTAAACTGTTATCCAAATAATTTTACCCCCATTGTAAAGCGCCCGCCGAGATACTTTTCGGCGGGCGCTTTTATAATTGTTAAATAATAAAGAAAAATGTTAATTATGATAAAATATTACATTTAACATTTTTAAATATGTTAAGTTAACATAAATTATCTAAATTAACATAATATAGTGTTACAAAGTAACAAAATTTAAATTTTAAAATTTTTCGTAAATGTTATTGACTAACAAAAAAACCGGTGCTATACTTCGGGTGCAAAATGAGTTCGGGAGGTAAAAAAATGATTTACGATTCATTAAACGAGCTTGACGAAAGAGTTGAAAACTACGGTGTTTCGCTTTTAAGTTACGTTGCATTGAACTGTGCAAGATAAGCGTTCAGCTTAACCGAGTAGCTTAATTACGAAAGCTCTTAACTTTCAAAAACACAAAAGTTATAGATTTACTAAACTTTAAAATAATATAAGGCCGCGGCAATTTTATTGCCGCGGCCGTTTTGTTAAATTTGCGATAGAATTTCGGGCGTTAACCCCGAGTAGTTGATTACGGCGCACCCCTCTACCCCCGCCATCGGCGCAAGAAGGTAATCCGAAAGGCACTTGATTTTTATTCCTCGGGCAGCGGCAACCGACTTAATTTGCCCGTCTGACTGCGCGTCGGGGAATTTGGCTATTACGTGAAGTCCGCTGCCCGTGTCAAGCACCTCACACCTTTCGGGCAAAGATGCAAGCTTTTTCAAAAGCGCGCCGTGGACCGTTCGGTAGTAGTTTTTTAATCGGTTTAGGTGCCGCTCGAAGTAGCCGCCGTCAAGCATTTTAGCGAGCGCCTTTTGCTCGAACAGCGGCACGAAGCTTGCCGACGAGGAAAAGATTTGTAAAAACCTATCGTACAGCGCGGGCGGAAGGACCATGTAGCCCATTCTCATTGACGGCGCAAGGCTTTTGGAGAAGGTGTTCATATAGATTACTTTTTCGGGGCACAGCCCGCACATACACTGCAAGGGCTTACCCGTTAGGCGGAACTCGCTGTCGTACTCGTCCTCAATGACGTAGCCGCCGCTTCGCTTTGCCCACTCGATAAGGCGCGAGCGGGCGGAAACGGGCATTACCGCGCCCGTGGGGAACTGGTGGGACGGCGAAACGTGAGCAACGTGCGCTTCGCTTTTTTCAAGAACGGAAACGTCGATACCCGTATCTGTGACGCCTACGGGAAGGCAGCGTGCGCCGTTCAAAGCGTAGGTAGAAGAAATTTTACCGTAGCCCGGGTTTTCAACGGCGTAAAGCTTATCCCGCCCGAGAAGCTGAACTATAACGCCGTACAGATGCTCTGCGCCCGCGCCTACGACGATATAGCGCGGGTCCACGTCTATCCCGCGCGAGCGGTAAAGATACGCCGCCACGGCGCTTTTAAGCCCCTTGTCGCCGTCGCACGGAACGCGCTCCAAAAGATGCTCGCCGCAGTCTGACAAAACCGAGCGTATAAGCCGCGCCCATACCGAAAACGGGAACATATTCGGGGGGGTATTGCCGTGGACGAGGTCAATTTTGAAGTTTTCTTCTTGCTCGATTTCTGTATAATTTGAGGCGGCTTTGCGTTCTTCTTTAAGCCCCTCCGCCACCTTTTCGGCGTAGAAGCCGCTGCGCTCCTTCGAGCGGATATAGCCCTCGGCAAGCAGCTGGTCGTAGGCAAGTTGAACGGTTACGACGCTTACGCCAAGCTCAGCGGCGAATGCGCGCTTGGAAGGGAGCCTCTCCCCCGCCTTTATTTTACCGCGCAAAATATCGTCGCGCACGCAAGAATATAACGTGTAGTATTTGTTTTTACCTTTTAAGTCGTAGTTGTACATATCTGGTATTATAAAATTATATTAAATTGATTATTCTAATAACACCAAACGGTTGATATAATAGGTAACGCTATGGTTAAAAACAAAAAGAAAAAAGTTTTATTTACCACTAAGTGGCTGACTTATACTGCGCTAATGACCGCGCTTGTGGTTGCAACGGGGTACATACCGGGGATACCCGTGCTTACGGGCAAAATCTATTGGTGCGACTTTGCCATATACACAGCCGCGTATATTTTGGACCCGTTGGCGGCGACGATAGTCGGCGGTATAGGAACGACGTTTTTCGATTTGTTCGGAATAAACGGCACGGCGTACAACGCAATACCATCGCTTATAATTCACGGTATGCAAGGGCTGTTTGCTTCTTTGATTTTTATGGTATTGAAGAAGTATTTCAATAAGGCGGACAGCAACAAGCGTGAGGGTGTAATTGCCGTTATTTCAAGCATATTGCCGGCCCTTTGGGTAATTTTAGGCTATTTTATAAAGCGTATAACGTGGGAAACTCTTGCACCCGAAGTTGCCGTTTTGAAGATGCCCGCAAACGTTTTACAAGAAATTATCGGCATCACCGTTGCGATTATAATATGTTACGTATGCAGATTTAAACGACAGCTTAAACGCGCCCACCTTTTGCCCGATTTTAAGGGTGAGATTTTAGATAAGGGTGAAAAGGTTGAAGCCGTGAATACGGAAAGCAATAACTTGACAACCCAAGATACTGACGAGAATACAGAGAATTAGTTTTATTTTAAAAGCCCCGCGGCGGTTGCCGCGGGGCTCTTTTATTAGTCGTTGCTGCGTTTACTACCCTTTAAAGAGTTGGAAGAAATGTTTTCAAGTATCCCCGTATGGAGAAGTTTTTTGGTCTTTTTCAGTTTATAATCATCCACCGCTTGCTCGATAACGGCGTTTAATACGGCGAAAAAGTCCTTAAAACCGCTTGAAAGCAGATAATACGACAGCGAGCCCGGAACGGTGTTCACCTCGCTTAAATAGACCTCGCCGCCACTGATTATGTAATCGAATCGGACGATGCCGCGCATATTTAAATCGGAATAAACCTTGCGGGTAGTATCCTTTATTAGTTTAGCAGTTTCTGCGGGAATGTCGGCGGGAAGAACGCTTTTGCCTCCGCCTTGGTACTTATCCTCAAAGCTTAGGATATCGCCGCCCGAGATGGCCTCCTCACACTCAGAAGTTACGACTTCGCCGCCGTGAAAGTATGCGGCGCAATTTATTTCGCGGCGGTTTTCAAGATACTTTTCAACTATTACCGCGCTATCGTAAATTAAAGCAGTTTGCACGGCGGATTGCAACTGTTTGAGGTCGTTTACCTTTTCTATGCCTATGCTCGAACCGAGGGTTACGGGCTTAACGATAAGCGGAAACTGCGGCATATTATGGGGACAATCGACTTCTTCAAGGGTTTTTATATATATGTATTCCGCCGTTTTTACGCCCAAAGCCGACAAAATGAGCTTGGTTAAATACTTATCCATAAACAGCGAGGATTCGAAAATACCGGCGCTTGCAAGGGGTATATCCGCAATTTCAAAAAGCCCGCTGACGGCGCCCCCCTCACCCGTGCCGCCGTGGCAACAGTTGAGTGCGGCGTCCGCTTTTATGAACTTTTTCATTCTGCCCTTTTTATTGAAAAGGTACACCCCGCCGTTTGCAACTACTGCTTTGGGGAAGGTGCGGAAAGTATCGGTTTTAAAGTTATTTACGTCGGCAAGCTGCGGCGAGCAATAGGTTGAACCGTCTTGCGCGATATACACGGGAATTACCGTGTGCCCGCCGTTTTTTAAAATATTTGCCGCCATAGTGCCCGTGATGACGGACACCTCGTTCTCGTTAGATACGCCGCCGAACACGACGATTATATTTTTTGACATAAAAAATCACCTCCGCTAGTTTCTTTAGCTTTGGTGTTTTTTTAAGCCTATTTTATTCGTTTTTAATATATATCGGGTAAATCGTTGAGGAAAAGCACCGTATCGCCGTCTTGAAGAATGGTTTTAAGTTCCTCTTGTGCGGCGTTAAGCGTAGGAACGACTTTAAGCGTAGAAGCCTCGCCGCCATTTGCAAGATAACCGTTTTTTACGGGTGTGATTAACGTTTCGCCGACGAGGATAACGAAGTCAAGCCCGACGAGCTGCTCGCCCAAGCGGGTGTTTTCTTCTTCCTCTAAGACGCCGAGTTCGACGAGTCCGGGCGTTACTACGATTTTTCTGCCCCCGAAACTTCTTAAAACTTCCAAAGCCGCCGCCGCGCCCTTGACGTTGGAATTGTAACCGTCGTCAAGAATGTTTACGCCGCCCGACTTTATAAGCTGAAGTCTGTGCTCGATAAAGTCGACCCCGTCGATAGCCGCAACTATTTCCTCTGCGGTCATACCTAAATTATATGCAACTTGCGCGGAAATTGCTACGTTTTCAACCGAGTGCTTACCTAAAAGGCGCGTATGCGCTTTATATGCTTTGCCGCCCAAATTGATAGTAAAAGTACTGCCTTCCGCGTTACAAACTATATCTGAAACGCACTCTAAACAGCAATTGTCCCCCGAATATGCCTCAAATAACGAGGAACAGTCGGGTGAAATGAAGTATTTAGCGCCGCCCGCCAAAATTTCACTTTTGGCTTTGATTACGTTTTCGATACTGCCGAAGCTTTCAAGGTGCTGGGGGCAAATTCCGGTGATTACCGCAATATCCGGCGGGCAGAATTCACAAAGCTCTGCAATGTCGCCGACGTGGCGCGCGCCCATTTCCGCAATAAAAATATCGTAATCTTTTAAATCGTTGTTGTTGATTGAAAGGGCAAGCCCCATAGGAGTGTTGTGGGAACGGGGCGTTGAAAGCACGCGGTATTTCTTAGAAAGGATATCCGTGAGAATTATTTTGCAGCTGGTTTTGCCGTAGCTGCCCGTTATGCCTATTACTTTAATATCGGAATTAGCAAGCTTTGCTTTTGCCTTTTTGACGAAGGTCTTGTTGTGGGGCACCTCGTAAATCTTATCAATTAAATTCGCAATTAGCGCTATCGGGAACATTAAAAGCGGGAACACCGACAGCGGGCAATACCTAAGCGTAGTGAAAACGTGGTTGCCCCAAACGCTGTCCCCAAAGTTTAAAAGACAGATTGCAAGGTAGGAAATAATCGCATTTACAAGCACCAAAACGACGAAAAGGCGTTTTAAGCGTGGCGTGAAGGTCAAAGGCGTTCGAAGCGCAACCCTATTATCCGCCCAAATAAACACGGAAAAGAAGATTATATACGACGCAAAGCCGATTACCGCCGACCATTCACCCGCAAAAGAAAAGCTGAGGGAAATGACGGCGCACGAAAGGGCGCATAAAAGCGTTAACAGCACGTGTCTGCCGAAAACGAGGTTGCCCTTTTTGTGCGACCATTTTATAAGGCGCGTGCCGCTGTAGCCCGACGACTGCAATATTCCGAGCAGTCTGTAAAAACAGCCGCTGAAAAGAAGTGAAAACACGACGGCGCACAGCACGCATTCAATTGTCTTTGGAACCGAAATGAAAAACATTATCTCTCCGTTAAAAATTCGAACAGCTTAAAATTGAATTCTTGGGGACGTTCTGAAAAACAGAAATGCCCGCCCTCCATTATATCGAGCGTACTATTGGGAATAAGCGAATTGAAGGTTGCTCCTTCTTCTGTCGGGGGCGTGACCGTATCGTCCTTGCCGTATATTAATAAGGTAGGAACGGATATCTTTGAGGCGCAGCCCTTTAAATCTTCGTTGACGATTTTTTTAAAGCTTTGCTTCATCAACGGCGAAAGTGATTTATACTCTTCACTTCCGAAGTGCTTTTCCGCGAACCTCGGAAACAGCTTTTTTACCCGCCGATAACGCGTTATTTGGCGCATATATTGGGGTGTACGGGGTTTTACGAGCCCAGCGCCGCCCGTTATGACTAGCTTTTTTATCCGCGTATTTTCAACTGAAAAAAGCTTTAGGGCAACCCTTGCGCCGAACGAATGGGCTAAAACGTACGGGCACTTTAAACCCGCTTGGTCCATAAATTTTAAAAGCCAGTCCGCGTATTCTTTTACGCCCCACGCCTCTTCACAAGGCTCGCTTGCGCCGAAGCACGGGAAGTCCACCGCAGTTACGCAGAAGTAGTTTTTTAAGAAATTTATCTGATAGTAAAAGCTTTCCTTTTTAGAACCGTAGCCGTGCAGAAGAAGTATATCTTCCCCCACGCCGCATCTTGAAAAGGATACGAATTTACCGTCTATAAAAATGTTAAAGCTCCTTTACCATGACGAGGCAGTCCTCTCCGTCGGAGTAGTAGCGCGTTCTTGCGTACGCGCCTTTAAAGCCGCTTTTGAGGTACAGCTCCATGGCGATTGAATTGGATACGCGCACTTCCAAAAAAACTTTTTCCGCGCCGAGAGAGGCCGCCGTTTTTGTAAGCTCGGAAATTATCGCCGTTCCCACACCGCTGTGGCGGTAGGGTTCGGTTACGGCAACGTTGGCAATATCTGCAGTGCCCGCGGCAACCGTTATGCCGCCGTAGCCGATAATTTCTCCCCCGTCCTCTGCAAGCACGCCGTGAAAGCTTTCGCTTTCGAAGCTTGAAGCAAGCATCTTAAAGCTCCACGGTTCTAAGGGGAAGCACTCCGTCTCAATTTGGGATATGCGGAGTATATCCTTATATTCCCACTTTCTTATTTTCACAAAGCGCCTCCTCCGCTTGACTTTTGCGAACGTAAAGCGCGTGCATATCGTTTGAAAGTTCGCCGCACTTTAAAGCCGCATTCATCAAGCAGTTTTTTACTTCGAGTTTGTTGTAGTTTTTAAACGGCAAGTCTTCGAAACCGAACAAAGGCGCGGGCAAAGCCGCAACCTCTTCTTCGGAAAGATACGAAGGCTTGAAGCAAACTTTTCCTTCCTCGTATCCGCAGACGTAATAGTGCGCGTGCGCCGCGTCGATTACGACGAACGACTTTTTACTGTTGACATTATATGCAATAAGGTCGAACGCGGTGAGGGGCTTTAAGGGCTTATTTGCAGCGAGTGCAAAGCCCTTTGCCGTGGCAATGCCTATCCTTATACCCGTAAACGAGCCCGGCCCCGTTACCGCAGCGAAAAAGTCGCACTCTTGCGGGGTGAGGGCAATTTCATTTAAAGCCTTATCTATTTCGTCCATTAAAACGACGGAATGCTGCATGGCGCAGTCGGGCAAGTGCCGTAAAACGGACTTATCCCCCTTTTGCGCGTAGACGGTTAAATGGCGTGAAGAAGTGTCAATTGCAAGAAAATCAGTCATAAATTATCTTTCTTTTACCCTCCTCAAGCTTTTCTATTGTTACGGTTTTATAAGCTTCGGGCAGAACCTCTTTGATATTTTCCGCCCACTCGATAACGCAAATACCGCCCGCGTAGAAATAATCGGTAAGCCCAAGCCCTTCCGCTTGCGCGCCGCTTTGTAAACGGTAGCAGTCGAAATGATACAGCTTGCCCGAATAGTCGTTCATATATGCGTAAGTGGGGCTGAGGATTTCTTCTTCTATCCCAAGCCCCTTGGCAACACCCTTACAAAAGACGGTTTTGCCCGCGCCCATTTCACCGTTTAAAACGACTACCGCGCCATTTTTTATTGTTTTTGCGTAATTTTCCCCGAAACTAATCGTTTCTTCGGGGCTGTTTGAAATAAAAACCATAATTTTTACAGCAATATAATACCATAAAAAAAATTATTGTAAAAGGATTTACGGGAAAAATTTTTCAGTTAATTTTTGCAACCGGATTTAAACTAATTGTTGCTTTTTGCAAACAATTATATTACAATGTTTAAGTAATAGTTACTCACGATAATTAGAGGTGGATTATGAAAAAGTTCATTAAATACGTGCTTATCACGTTATCCGCTATATCAATTTTGGCGGCTTGTTTTGCCTTCTTAGGCTGCAACGACAACCAAGAAGAGCAAGGAAAGCAAGAAGAAGAAACATTCGTTGATTATACGTTGAACAGCTTAGTCTGTTGGGTCAGCGGACAAGACGTAATATACGTAGATGCTAACAATATGACCTCTACCGATCACTTCAATTACGACGCAATAATTCAGTCGTATGGTACTAAGGTAAGTATATCGGAAAAGGAAATCGAGTTTGTGAACGGCACCGTTTTATCTTATTACGGAAAAACGGGTTATCTGCTTGATGACGAAAGAGTTGTCTTCTTTGAACCCGCGTTGGAGCAGACCTTCAACTACGCAAGGCTTTCAAACGGAGTATTCCTTTTCGGTATTCAAATTGAAGTTTCGGGAATGACGGTAACCTATTATTTTGAATACTATTCCCCTAACGCAATCACTCCTACCTATCAAGTAAAGTTTGACAGTCAAGGCGGAAGCATCGTTGCCCCCATAACCATCTTAAAGGGCTATGCGGCAACAAAGCCCACCAACCCCACAAAGACGGGTTACACTTTCGTCGGATGGTATATAGATGAGAAATGTACCGTTGCATGGAATTTTTCAACTAAAATTTATATGGATACCGTTTTGTATGCAAAATGGAGTGCTAACTATAACGACGTTAAGTTTAATTCAAACGGCGGAACAAACGTCAATACGTGGTGGATAAAAACGGGTGATACGGTTCCGAAGCCTTCCGACCCCACAAAGACGGGCTATACCTTTGCGGGGTGGTATGCGGATAGTTTTTTAAAGACCCCTTACGACTTTTCTACGGAAGTAAACAGTGATATGACTTTATACGCAAAGTGGACGCCTAAAACTTATACTATCACTTTCGACGCGAACGGCGGTACTTGCAGCGTTCAGACAAAGACTGTAACCTTCGACACGAGAATAAGTCTTCCCACGCCCACTGCGCCGGAAGGCAAGAAATTTGATGGCTGGTTCTATGCAGACGACAATGGCTACGGGCATTGGTTTGAGTCCGGCAGCATGTATTACGATGTTCCGTATTCTATAACTCTACACGCGGTGTGGACTAACATTTAATAATTAATTACATCGTCATAGCCGTTACTTGCAAACGCTTGTCGTACCGCAAGTAATGTTTTGGAACTTACTAAATATTACTTGACACGCACGAACGGCGTAGCTATAATTAAATTACAATTTAAAGTTGTTCTTTGGGGCGGGGTGCAATTCCCCACCGGCAGTATAGTCTGCGAAGAGCGTTCGCTCCCGAACGGGTGAAATTCCCGTACCGACGGTAAAGTCCGGATGATAAAAGAACTGTAAAGCGGTTTTCGTTTTATTGCGCCCCGAATTTTCGGGGCGTATTTTTATGCAAAGAACGGCTTGAAAATAATTTTTTGAGAGGTTTACGTATGGAAGAAAACGAAGAAATGCATCAAGTAACCAAGCCGAAAAACAAAATCGGCGAAGCGTTCAAAAACTATTTTACTGCAACCAGAATGGCGTATCTTGCGGTATTTACCGCGCTTGCCTACGTTTTGTATATGCCGTTTTTAGAGTTCCCTATTATCCCCGCCGTACCGTTTTTGAAAGTGGATTTTTCAAACTCATTCGTGATGATTTCGGGGTTTGCTCTTGGGCCCGTTGCGGGTGTCGTCGTGGGCGTGTTGAAAGAGATTTTACACGCGCTGACTTTCTCACAAACGGTTGGCGTCGGCGAGCTTGCAAATATTACGATTATGCTGCCCTACGTGCTTATTCCCTCAATAGTCTACAAAAAGCGCAAGGGAATTAAGGCAGTAATAATTTCACTCGTTATAGGTTGCGTGTGCCAAGTTGTTTGGTCGATACCTACTAACTATCTTTTAACATTCCCCTTCTTTTTAATTGCTTACGCGGGTGCGCCCGACTGGGCAACGGGAATGGACTTCTATTTAAGCGTTTGGTATTGGGCGGTGCTTTTCAACTTCGTTAAAACGGTATTAATTACGATAGCCGTGCTCATTTTGTACAAGCCTTTATCCAAGCTTATTAAAATAACCAACGCCAAATTCAACGCTTTAAAATCAAAGAAAAAGCAAGAAAAAAATCAATAGACCCCCACATATGCTTGAAATAACGCTATTTTTATAAAAGCGGCGGCGCATTTTATGCGCCGCCGCTTTTAACTTTTTTAAAGATTTTTTGAAAGAAACTCGTCCATTTCGGACTTAGAAGTATACCCCAAACTGCTATCGGCAAGCTCTCCGTTTTTAAACACCCCGACGAGGGGAATCGAAGTTACGCCGTAGCGGGCGGCAAGCTCAAAATTGTTATCAATATCAACCTTTACGAACACGGCTTTATCGGAATACTTCTCAGCCGCTCCCTCCATTACGGGTGCAAGCATTTTGCAAGGTCCGCACCACGTTGCGTAAAAATCGCAAACCACGGGTTTCTCGCCTTTTAACAGTTCGTCAAAGCGAGCAACGTCAATACTTTCCATTATTTATCCTCCTTGCATAAGTATGAGTAAAGTTCAGCGATTTTAACCGCGGAAGTCGTTCCGTCAGACATTTTTTTGACGTTTAAAACGCTGCTTTCAAGCTCGCTTTCGCCTATTACGGCAACGAACTTTGCGCCCGTTTTATCGGCGTATTTTAACTGCGCCTTTACGCTTCTTTGCATATGGTCGACTTCGGCGCACACGCCGTTGCCCCTTAAACCCGCCGCAATTTTAAAGGCTTGCGCCCTTGATTTTTCGTCCATTCCCGCCAAATAAATAAGCGGAACGCTATCTTCGGGGAAGGGTACGCCCGTGTTTTCCATTAAAAGAAGAAGTCGCTCTATTCCCGCAGCAAAGCCTATCGCGGGAAGGGGATTGCCGCCAAGCTCCGACAAAAGTCCGTCGTATCTACCGCCGCCGCACACCGTGCCTTGCGAGCCTATTTCAGTAGAAACGAACTCGAAAACGGTGCGTGAATAATAGTCTAGACCCCTTACTATGTTGGAGTTAACGGTATACTCGAGCCCTTCGGCGTCCAAAAGCGAGCGTACGCCGTCAAAGTGTTTTTTGCAGTCGTCGCAAAGATAATCGGTGATTTTGGGTGCGCCTTTTGCAATGTTTTTGCACTTTTCTTCCTTGCAGTCAAGCATTCTCAAAGGGTTTTTATCAAACCTTGAACGGCAGTTTGCACACATTTCTTCAAGGTGCGGTGCAAAGTAATTTTTAAGCGCTTTATTATATTCGTTGCGGCATATGCGGCACCCAATCGAATTTATTTCGAGTTTTACGCCCTTAATTTTCAGCTTGTCCAAAAAGGACGAAGCGGCAAAAATAACCTCCGCATCGGTTTCGGGAGAGGACGAGCCGAACACCTCGATACCGAACTGGTGGAACTCCCTAAGCCTTCCCGCTTGCGGGTTTTCATAACGGAACGCGGGCGTGATATAAAAAGTTTTGACGGGCATAGGTGAGCTTGCAAGACCGTTCTCAATGAACATTCTTGCAACGCCCGCAGTACCTTCGGGCTTTAAGGTCATTGACCTTCCGCCTTTATCCTCGAAGGTGTACATCTCTTTGTTTACGACGTCCGTTGTTTCACCCACGCCGCGCTTGAAAAGCTCGGTATGCTCGAAGGTCGGGGTGCGTACTTCTTTAAGGTTAAAGACGCGCGCAACCTCCCGCGCGGTTTCCTCTACGTATTGCCATTTATAAGATTGGTTGGGCAGAACGTCCTTCGTGCCCCTAGGTACGTTAATCATAATTAAACCTTCATCTTTAATTATTTACAGTTATGCCGAAGTATTTATCCAACGCGGCAATTGCGTCCTCGTGGTCCCATTCGGCAGCCTTCTTCCACAGCTCTTTTGCCTTCTGCTTGTCGCTTTCAACGCCCTTGCCGAAAAAGTAGCACACGCCAAGCTTATACCAAGAAATTGAATCGCCGCCCAAGTTTTTCTCGGAGGTTTCTTCAATAAGCATTTCAAAAGCCTTTTTTTCGTCCTTTTCTACGCCTATACCTTCAAGATAGCAATCAATAAGCTCTTGTCTTGACAAGATATTGTCTGCCTTTTTAAAGTATTCTACGGCCCTCTTTTCGTCTTTTGATACGCTTTCGCCGTTCAAATAGCACAGCCCTAAGCCGTACAGCCCCATACTGTCACCGAGCTCGGCGTGCTTTGAAAACAGCTCGAAAGCCTTATTTACGTCTTTTTCGAAGACTTCGCCGTGCATAAGCCTAAAAGCTACGGCAACTTCGGCTTGGGTATAACCCGCCGCTATCGCCTTATCGAACCAGCTTTTTATCTCGGCGGGGTCGGCGTCCATTCTCTCGTACTCTAATGCGATAGCGTAAAAAGCCTTTGCCTCGTCCATTTCGGCGGCTTTTTTGTACCAAGCAATCGCGTTCTCTCTGTCACCGTCCATTGAATAATGCTGCGCGACTTGCAAAATATCGTCCAAATCGCCCGATGCCTCAGCCGCTTTTGCAAGCCACTTTAACGCGTTCTCTTCGTCCTCATACCCAAGCGCGTACACAAGCGAAACTGATTTCATAAAATCAACGTTGCCCTTTTCGGCAAGCGGAAGATAATATTTTAAAGCCTTTTCGGGGTCCTCTTCAATGACCGGCGTGCCGGTGTCGCGACCGTAATTATATATATCGCCAAGCTTTTGCATAGCTTCTTCGTGTTCTTGCGCGGCAGCTTTTTCAAACCATTCTATCGCTAAGTCGTTTTGCTCGTAATCGTAATCGCAACCGACCTCGTACTGCGCTTGTGCATAGCCGAGCTCGGCTGATTTTTTAACGAGTTCTTCCGAAAGAATAATATCTCTGTCAACGCCGTCGCCTTCTTTGTACTTTAATGCAAGCTCGTAAACGCCCTCGCCGTCAAGCCCGACGCAAAGCTGATTTGCGTATTCTTCCTTTTTTTCTCGGTAACTGCGGGAATCGCTTCCGCCCCTTTTTCTACGGCAGATAAAGAATAACGCGATAATTACGCCCACCGCGCACGCACAAAAACCGCAAGTAAATATTATCTCAAAAGTATCCATTTTTACGATAGACCCCCATATATGCCTTAAATAACGGTATTTTCGTTATAAAACGTACTTCTTTAAATCACGGTTTTTAATTATATTTTCAAGGTGCTCTTCAACGTACTTTTCGTTGACTTCAACGGGGATTACGGGGTAATCGTTGCCGCCCGCGTTGTAAGAAATATCTTCTAAAAGATACTCCATAACGGTGTGAAGGCGTCTCGCGCCGATGTCCTCGGAAGTGTTGTTGATATCCTCCGAAACCTCGGCGATTTTTTCAATTGCATCCTTAGTAAAGTGCAAGTCGATATTGTCAACCGCAAGCAACGCCGAATACTGAGTGGTAATAGCGTTCTGGGGCTGAGTGAGAATATTGACGAAGTCTTCCTTTGTAAGGCTTTTAAGCTCGACTTGAATGGGGAATCTTCCTTGAAGCTCGGGGATTAAATCCTCCACCTTTGAAACGTGGAAAGCACCCGCCGCGATAAACAAAATATAGTCGGTTTTTACGGGCCCGTATTTAGTCATTACGGTGCAGCCCTCGACGATGGGAAGAATGTCGCGCTGAACGCCCTCGCGCGAAACGTCCGCGCCGTGGTTGCCCTTGCCCGCAATTTTGTCAATTTCGTCGATAAAGATAATTCCGTCGTTCTCCGCACGGCGCAAAGCCTCTGCATTGACGGCGTCGTTGTCGATAAGCTTATCCGCTTCTTCGGCGATGATAAGGTTCTTCGCCTCTTTTACGGTAATCTTGCGCTTCTTTTTCTTGTTCATTCCTATGCCGCTGAAAATGGAGCCCAAGTCAATTGCCGCGCCGCTGCCGGGGGATAATTCCAACGGCTTGGGTATATCGTCAACTTCTATCTCGATTACGGCGTTGTCGTGCTTGCCGGCATGAATTTCTTCAACCAGCTTGTCCTCGAATACGGCTTTTGCCGTTTCACCGCGCTCATCCTTCTTGACTTCCGCAAGAACTTTTGCGATGCGCCTTTCGGCAACTGCAGTCGCCTTATAGCTTACTTCCGCCGTCTTTTCCTCTTTTACGAGGCGGATAGCGCACTCTGCAAGGTCGCGCACCATACTCTCGACGTCGCGCCCTACGTAGCCCACTTCGGTGTACTTGGTCGCCTCAACCTTAATAAAAGGCGCTTTTACGAGCTTTGCAAGTCTTCTTGCAATTTCGGTTTTGCCGACGCCCGTGGGGCCCTTCATTATAATGTTTTTGGGCGTAATCTCGTCTTGTAATGCGGGCGAAAGCTGACTGCGGCGGTAACGGTTACGAAGCGCTATTGCAACCGCCTTCTTCGCCTCGTCTTGCCCGATAATGTATTTGTTCAGTTCGTGTACTATCTGTTTAGGTGTCAAATCCACTGCCGTTACCCCCTTATATGCACTCACATTTGATGTTATCATTGGTGAATACGCAGATTTCGCTTGCAATTTTTAACGATTTTTTGGCGATGTCCGCGGCGGTGAAGTCGGTATTCTGATACAGTGCGCGCGCCGCCGCCAAAGCGTAGTTGCCGCCGCTGCCTATTGCCGCAATGCCGTCGTCCGGTTCGATTACTTCGCCGGTGCCCGAAACTATTAAAAGCGTGTCCTTATCGGCAACTATCATTAAAGCCTCTAACTTTCTTACGGCTTTATCCGAACGCCAAAGCTCGGCAAGCTCCACGGCCGAGCGCATAAGGTTGCCCGAGAATTTGTTGAGCATACCTTCGAACTTTTCACTCAAAGAAAACGCGTCCGAAACCGAACCAGCAAAGCCCAAGATAACTTTGCCGCCGTAAATTCTTCTAACCTTCTGTGCGGAATTTTTGAAAATTACGCTTTCGCCCATGGTAACTTGTCCGTCGCCCGCGATAGCCGTTTCGCCGTTTCTTTTTACGGCGCAAATAGTAGTTGCGTGAAATTCTGTCATTTTAAAATCCTCTTTAAAAACGTCTTATACTTTAATGTAAACTTTTTTGCGCCCGTTGAAACTAAATATCAGAAACGTATTCTGTAACCAGTGAAATTCCATGTGAGCATTTTTGAATATTTTAAAGCTTCTTTGGTAAATTCTTTTTTGTCTTTTACTAATAATTTGAAGTATTGGTCGTATTTAATGTTCGTGTCTTTATATCGTAAATAATTGTAAATAGCGCAGTTCAACTTATACACCGCATGCTTTGAAGAGCCGGATATGAAATTTTTCCACGACTCATTTTGTTTGCATATTTCCATGACTGAGGTGATGTTGTAATCTATTTCCGGCACTTCACCATCTTGTGCAAACACCCACAAATCCATATTAACAGTTGAAGCAAGCTCAATAAAATTAAATGCAAGATGAGCTTTTTCAAAAGGTATAACACATTCGCCGAATACACCGTCGGTTTTAACTACGAAGCCCGCGTCGGTTATTATTCCCTTTTCCTTTAATATTTGTTCTGCATCTTCGAATGGCATTTCGCAAAATTCTTCTTCAAGCTGTGCCGCGCGTTCTTCAATAAACCGTTTGTGTAACTTGTTATCCACTAAAAAGAAAATCGCAAACCCTATGAAAAACAGCGCAAACGTGCTTATCATTACAGCGTATGTGATTACTTCTTCACCGTAAATACAGCCTATCGTTACCATAAGCGGAACGCCCAAAGCAAACCATAAAGCAAAAAACAAAACGAGTGCAAGATTTAATTTGTATAAGTACTTCGGCTGTTTTTTATTTAAACTTATCATAAGTTTTCCTTGTAGGCTTTTATGCTGTCGAGGGCGCGCTGGGCAAGATAGGCATACCTTTGCTTTTTGTCTTTTATCAATTTTTCGGCGGGTTTAAGTATGCCGAAATTTGCGTTCATCGGCTGAAAATTTTCGGTAGACCCCCATATATGTGCCGATAACGCGCCTAAAACGGTGGTATTATCGGGAATTTTCGGGGTGCGGCCTTGCAGTTTTTCATACGTATGAACGGCGGCAAGAAGCCCGCTTGCGGCTGATTCAACGTAGCCTTCAACGCCCGTAATTTGCCCCGCAAAGAAAACTTGAGGGTTGGATTTTAGTGAAAAATCCGCATTTAAACAAGTGGGCGAATTTATAAAAGTATTGCGGTGCATAACCCCGTAACGCATAAACTCCGCGTTTTTCAGTGCGGGAATAAGCGAAAATACCCGCTTCTGTTCGCCCCACTTTAAATTGGTTTGGCAACCTACGAGGTTGTAAGCCGTGCCGTCCGCATTCTCTTTGCGAAGCTGTAAAACGGCGTAAAAGCGGTTTCCGTCCTTATCTTTAAGCCCTACGGGCTTAAAATTTGCATACCGCAAACTTTCAAATCCGCGTGAAGCCATAACTTCTAGCGGCATACAGCCCTCGAAAATTTCTTTTCTTTCAAAGTCGTGCAATACGGCCTTTTCTGCCGCAAGAAGCTCGGTTACGAAAGTTTCGTATTCCTCTTTTGAAAGCGGGCAGTTGACGTAATCGTCCCCGCCCTTGCCGTATCTGTCGCCGAAAAAGGCTCTATCAAAATCAATACTTTCCCTTGAAACTATGGGGGCGGAAGCGTCGAAAAAGTGCAATTGCCCCCCACATATGCTTGAAATACCGCAAGAAAGCTTGTCCGTGGTCAAGGGCCCCGTGGCGACTATGCACCACGAAGACGGCACTTCTTCCACCTCTTTACAGACGATAGAAATATTCTTATTTTGCTTGATTTTTTCCGTTACGAAAGAGGCGAAGCCTCCCCTATCGACGGCAAGCGCGCCGCCCGCGGGAACGGAGGTTGCTTCCGCCGCCTCCATAGTAAGCGAACCCAAGACGCGCATCTCTTCCTTTAAAAGTCCGCACGCGTTGGAATACGGGTCCTTGCCTTTTAAAGAGTTTGAACATACGAGTTCGCAAAAGTTTTTATCCGAATGGGCGGGAGTAAACGACTTGGGCTTTATGTCGTAGAGTACGACTTCAACCCCGCGCTCTGCAAGAAAATTTGCCGCCTCACAGCCCGCAAGCCCCGCGCCTATTACCTCAACCTTCATTTTCGGGTATATCGGCAGTGTAGGCGCAGTCCTTATCGGAGCACCTTATTTTGCCGCCCTTCTTTATAAGGAACTTGCCGCACTTGGGGCACTTGTCGCCCGTGGGGACGTCCCAGCTTAAAAATTTGCACTCGGGGTAGCCCGTGCAGCCGAAGTAGATTTTACCCGACTTTGAGGACATGCGGCGCATAGGCTTGCCGCACTCGGGGCACTTACCTTCGGATTTGTCCCCTTCCTTTATCTGCTCCTTGGAAACGAACGGGCGCTTTGAAGCGCACTTGGGGCATTCCAAATACTTGCCGTACTTACCGTGCTTTAAAAGCATATTCGTGCCGCACTCGGTACACTTTTCGTCCGTAGGCTCGGCGTCTATGGGCAAAATGGAAGAACATTCGGGATAGTTGGGGCAAGCAAGGAATTTGCCGAACTTACCGCTTTTTACGACCATGTTCGCGCCGCACTTGGGGCAACGCATGGGGGAAATTTCAACGTCGCTTTCGCTGACGATGTTGGAGCAGTTGGGGTAGTTTGAACAAGCAAGATACTTGCCGTACTTGCCTATTCTTCTTATCATCACGCTGCCGCACTTTTCGCAGATTTCTTCCGTCTCTTCGTCGCCGTCGGTTGACGCAGTTTTAAGCTGTTCGGCAAAACCGGGGTAGAAGTCCGCAATTATTTTGTGCCAGTCGCAACCGCCGTCCTCGATTTTATCGAGTTCGTCCTCCATATGCGCTGTGAAGCCGACGTCCATAATATCCGTGAAATACTTCAAAAGCATATCCGTGATGGAATACGCCACCTCGGTGGGCACCATATACTTGCCGTCTTTTTCGACGTACTTTCTCTTGTTCAAAACGGAGATTATCGAAGCGTAAGTCGAAGGTCTGCCGATACCCTTTTCTTCCATCGCCTTAACGAGCGACGCATCGGTATAGCGGTAAGGGGGCTTAGTGAACTTCTGCTCTTTGACGAACTCGTTCAAGTCCAGAACGTCGCCCTCGTTTAACGGGGGAAGAAGCTTTGAGGTTTCTTCCTCGTCCTCCTTTTCCTTTTGCGCGTCTTGGTAAGCCGCGGTATAGCCAGTGAAAAGAAGCGCCTTGCCGCTTGCCTTGAAGGTGTAGCCCGCGCACTCGGTTTCTATCTGCATAGAGTTGTACTGCGCCTCTGCCATCTGCGAAGCGATAAATCTGTCGTACACGAGCTTGTAGATATTGTAGTGTTTTTTATCCAAGCTGTTCTTCACGCTTGCGGGGGTAACGGCAAGATTGATGGGGCGGATAGCCTCGTGTGCGTCTTGCGCGCCTTTTTTGGTCGCGTAGAAGTTGGGCTTTTCGGGAACGAATTCTTCGCCGTAAGCGGTTTTAATAAACGCAATGGCGTTGTCCTGCGCCTCCTTGGAAACGCGGACGGAGTCCGTTCTGATATAGGTGATAAGCGCGATATGGTCGCCGCCTACGTCCATACCTTCGTAAAGGTGCTGGGCGATGAGCATCGTTTCGGGGGAAGTCATACCGAACTTGTTCGACGCGTCTTGTTGAAGCGATGACGTTGTGAAAGGCGCGGGCGCGTGTTGCTTGGTTATGCCCTTTTTAACTTTGGTAACTTGGAACTTACCCGCCTTAACTTGCTTTTCGATTTCTTCGGCAACCTCTGCGGGAACGCTTTCGCCGTTTTTCTTTAACTGATAAACGGCTTTAAAGGGCGCGTAAGCTTTGCCAGTATCTTGAAGGTACGCGTTCAACTGCCAGTAGCCTTCGGGCTTAAACGCTTGAATTTCGCGCTCTCTGTCCACGATTAAACGAAGGGCAACCGATTGCACTCTGCCCGCAGAAAGTCCGTTTTGAATGCGCTTGTTTAAAAGGGGCGAAAGCTTATAGCCCACGAGCCTATCCAAAACTCTGCGCGCTTGCTGCGCGTCAACGAGGTTGATATTTATCTTGCGCGGGTTTTTAAGCGCGTTCTGCACCGCCGTAGGAGAAATTTCGTTAAACTCGATACGGTTAGCCGCGTTTTCGTCCAAGCCTAAAACGGTCTGCAAGTGCCAGCTTATCGCCTCGCCTTCACGGTCGGGGTCGGTTGCAAGGTAGACTTTGCCGCTCTTTTTAGCCTCTTGCGCGAGTCTTCTTATAATCTCTTTTTTAGTGGGCGTGATTTCGTACTTGGGTTCGAAATTCTCGGTTATTTTTACGCCCAAAGTCTTTTCGGGTAAATCCCTTACGTGTCCGCCCGAAGCGTCAACGCGGTACTTGCCCTTTAAATATTTTGAAATGGTTTTCGCCTTCGAGGGCGACTCAACTATGATTAAATCCATAGAAAAAACTCCTTTATGCGGAATTGTGTACTTAATTAAATTGCTGAAAAGCGGTTGCCGCCGAGCCTTACGATTAAACCCTTAATTTCTAATTTTGAAATCGTGGGGATTAATTTGAAAGGTTGGGTGCCTAACTTTTCGGCAAGTTGGGGGATAAACGCTTCACCCGCCTCGCGGATAGCATCGAGCAAGATTTTCTCTTCCTCGGACAGCTCCGCCGTAGGCTGCGGTTTAAAGTCTAACCCAAAATAATCGAATATGTCAAGTGGATTTTCCACGAGGGTTGCGCCGTTTTTCAGTAGCTGATTGCACCCTTCGCCCGAGGCAACGCCCACGGTGTAAGGATATGCAAACAACTCTCTGCCGTATTCCGTTGCGTGGTGCGCGGTTATAAGCGCGCCGCTCTTTTTGCCCGCCGAAACGACGAGAGTTCCCTTTGAAAGTCCCGCAATAATTCTGTTGCGGGCGGGGAAAAGAAACTTCTGCGGGGCAGTTGCGGGCGGGTACTCGGTAATAACAAGCCCAACAGATGCAACTCTCTCAATGAGCGGTTTGTTTTCCGCGGGATAGAAATAGTTAAACCCGTAAGCCAAAACCGAAATTACTTTGCCGCTTTCAAACGCGCCCTCCAACGCCGCCGCGTCCGCGCCGTCTGCTATACCCGACACCACGGTGAAGTGGCGCGTAAGCTCTTTTGCGGTGTTTTTGCATAGCTTTAAAATCTGCGGCAAGGTACGCCGTGAACCTACGACCGAGAAGCACTCCGTATTCAAAAGGCTTAAATTGCCCTTGCAATACAGCACCACGGGAGGCGTATCAATACGTTTAAGACTTTGCGGATAGTCCTTTGAAAAATAGGTTACGCACCTTATGCCCGCCTCGTCGAGTTCGGCTAAAATTTTGTCGCGGTAGGCGCCGTCGTAAAAATTCGCCTTTACTTTATTATATACGCCGACCGTAAGACTTTTAATCAAGCTTTCTTCACGTTTCACAAAATCGGGTTTGAAAGAATCCAAATCCGAAAGCAAAAGCCTTTTTTGCGCGTCGGTCAGTTCTTCGAAGGAACAAAGCGTTATTAAATTTATTTCTTCATCGGTGTAGTTCAACTGTTCGCCTCGTAGCTCCTATAAGACGCCGCCTCCAGAATGTGTTCGGGCTTAATCTCTTCCGAAAAATCGAGGTCGGCAATAGTCCTTGCAACCTTAATAATTCTCGAACGCGCACGCGCGGATAAGTGAAGCGTTTCGAACGCGGTACGCAAAACCTCTTCGCACTCGGGGGAAAGCTTGCAATATTTTTTAATTTGCTTTTCGCCCATATTCGCGTTGACTAAATTCGGCTCGCCCTCGAACCGCACCCGCTGTACGGCACGCGCCGTTTCAACCCTTTTCTTTACTTCCACGCTGCTTTCCTCGTTGCTTTCGCCCGATAAATCCTCGTACTTGACGCCGTCCACTTCGACTTGCAAATCAATTCTGTCTAAAAGCGGGCCCGAAATTTTACTTCTGTATTTATGGACTTGTGCGGGCGTACACCGACAAGGCAGCGTTGCCGAGCCGTAGTTGCCGCAAGGGCAAGGGTTCATACTTGCACAAAGCATAAAGTCCGCGGGGAAGGTAACCGCACCGCCCGCGCGCGCAACCGTTATAACCTTGTCCTCAAGGGGTTGACGGAGGGATTCGAGAGTTCTTCTCGTGTACTCGGGCAGCTCGTCCAAAAACAGTACGCCCTTGTGCGCCATAGAAATTTCTCCGGGGTGAACCTTGGTGTTCCCGCCGCCACACAAAGCGACCACGGTTGAGGTGTGGTGGGGCGTTCTGAACGGGCGCAAGGAAACTATTCCTTCCTCGGTAAGGCTGCCCGCCACGGAATGTATTTTGGTAACCTCCAAAGCCTCCTCAAAGGTCATATCGGGCATAATCGTGGGGATACACCGCGCGAGCATAGTTTTGCCCGTTCCGGGAGGCCCCGCAAGCAGAATATTGTGACCGCCCGCCACGGCGATTTCCAAGGCGCGCTTGGCTATCTTTTGACCGCGGACGAGGGATAAATCGTAATTGTATTTTTGCGCGCTTACAGCCGCTTTAAAGCTGCGCTGAGCTAACGGGCTGGAAGTTTGCTCGCCCGTGAGAAGGTCAACCACTTCCTTTAAACTGTTCAAGGCGAATACGGTTAAGCCTTCAATATAGCTTGCCTCGTTGGCGTTTGCCGCGGGCACGATAAAGCGTGTATAGCCCTTGGCTTTGGCAGAGATTAAAATAGGTAAAATGCCCGTAACGGGGCGAAGCGCGCCGTCCAGCGCAAGCTCGCCCAAGAATACGATGCCGTCCGTCTTTGCCATGAGCTGGTTGCCCGCAATTAAAATACTTATTGCAAGCGGCAAGTCGTACTGCGAACCTTCCTTCTTTATGTCCGCGGGGGCAAGGTTTATAGTGATTTTGTTCACGGGGAATAAAAGGCCGGTGTTCTTTATTGCCGAACGCACGCGCTCTTTACTCTCCTTTACCGCCGCGTCGGGAAGCCCTACCAAGTCGTATGATACCATACCCTTATTGATGTCGGTTTCCACCTCGACGGGAACGCCGTCAAGCCCGCAAAGCGCAAAACTCGTTATTTTGGATAACATAGGCTAATCCTTCTTAGGTAAATTAAAAGCTCCCGCGCATAGCGGGAGCTTTTTTTAATTACTTGATTTCTGCTATCTTTGCAGCCTTGCCTGTAAGTCCGCGCAAGTAATAAAGCTTTGCACGCCTTACCTTACCGCGTTTAACCACGGTTATCGAGGCAATCTTGGGGGAATGCAAGGGGAACGTTCTTTCAACGCCTACGCCGAAAGAAAGTCTTCTTACCGTGAAGCTCTCCCTTATTCCGCCGTGTTTTTTAGCGATAACTACGCCTTCAAAGTTCTGAATTCTTTCTTTCGTTCCTTCAATAACCTTGAAGCCGACCTTAACCGTATCACCTACGTTGAATACGGGCACTTCCTTTTTCATACCCTCGTTTTCAATGGCTTCAACTAAACCTTTCATAAAAAACCTCCGTAATATTAAGACATTCTTGCTTACGCTTTAAGCAGAGGACTGTCCGAAGTCGAAATTAATATTAACAAATAAAATTTTAAAATGCAACTGTTTTTGGGGGGTGTGTCGCAATTTTCACAAAAGAATTAAGAGCATTTTCCTTATACATATAATATGTATAGAAAAGTAGCCTAAAAATGCAGAGATGCGAGCAGAACGCGGCGCGCGAGGAAAACCCGAAAGAGCTTACTTAGGCGTAAGTGACTGAGGGTTGCCACAGCGCAACAAAGTTATGCGAAGTATATATGCATTTTAGATGATTTTGCTGTATCCGTAGGAATTAATAACGGCGTCTACCTTCATTCCTTTTTTGCAAAGCGGGCAGTCCACGGGGGAGTTTGAAGAATAATCGGGGATATCTTCAAGCCCGAAAAGCTTGTATACAGGCACGGGGCACGCAAAGCTTCCTCCGAACACGCTGACCACCGCAACGGGAATACCGCCGTAATAGCTCAACCCCTCTATAATGCTGTTTGCGTCCTTACCCGTCGTTGCGGAAGCCGTTAAAAGCACGACGCGCTTGCCCTTGAAGTAAGAGATAAAGTTATCGCGAAGCAGCAGTTTATCACCCGAAATTTCGGGGGAAATAACCGCAATGTTCTGTCCCTTGTTTATGTAAGTATTAGAAAGGTAGTGCGCCATAAACGCACCCACCATCTTCATTCTGTCAAGCGTGATAATCGTGTCAACGGGCGTTGCACCCAACGCATCGCAGAAAAGCTTTGCCGTCGCCTTGGACGCATCAAGCTCCGACTTGACCTTAGTCATATCAACGCAGTAGTTGACGTGCGAGTGCCTCGTTGCAAAGTGCCCGGGGATAACCCTTATCGACACGTCCCGCGTTGCCTTTGAAAAAATATCGTAAGCTCTCTTTTCCATTTCGTTTCCCTCCTTATTCTACGCCGTGAAGGCGTTCTCTATATGGTTTAATTCACCCTTATAAATTTCTATTATATCGAAACGCACTGTGCAATCAATATTTTTATTGTAAAAATAATAGTTTGCCCCCCGAATATATTTGAGTTTCCGCGTTTTTTGCACCGCTTCGGACGGCGCGCCGTACGCGTCTGTGAGCCTCGTTTTTACCTCGATAAAAGCGATAACTTCGTCCTTTTTTGCAATGATATCCACCTCGCCGAAAGGGTTGCGCCAATTCGTTTCAAGGATAGTCCAACCGCTCTTTTTTAAGTATTGTTGAGCTTGCTGCTCGCCCTTTTTGCCTAAGGTTATATTTTCGTTTACTTCTGCCATTTTTTAGTAAAAGATTTGCGGTGAATGGGGCACAGACCCGCGCTTAAAATCCCGTCTATATGTTTTTTCGTGCCGTAGCCTTTATTCTCTTTAAAGGCGTATTCGGGGTAAGCCTCGGCGTACTCGTCCATTAAATTATCACGGTACACCTTTGCAAGAATAGAAGCCGCGCCTATCGAATAGCTGTAATAATCGCCCTTTATAATGCTCTGCTGCGGGATACTTATATCCAGCGTCATATTCCCGTCCGTAAGGACGAAATCGGGCTTAATTTTGAGGCTTTCGATAGCGTTTTTCATACAAAGCTTGGTGGCTTCCAAAATGTTGATTTCGTCGATAACTTCAGCTTCGATGCGGCATATCCCGTAGGTAATCGCCTTTTTTGCAATTTCTTCGGCAAGATAAGCCCGCTTTTTAGGGCTTAATTTTTTGCTGTCGTCAACGCCTTCTATGATATCGTCAAGGGGCATAATTACCGCCGCGCACACGACGGGGCCCGCCAAAGGTCCTCTGCCTACCTCGTCAACGCCGCAAACGTATTTGTAGCCTTGTGAATTAAATTCTCTTTCGTATTTAAGCTTGTCCATTTAAAACTTTAAATCCTTTAAATCGTCGGGGGTATCGAGGGTTATTCTGCCAAGCTTACCCTTGCGGAAATCGTCGATAACGGCACGCTCCGCACGCTCGTAATCATACTCCCCGCCGCGGAGCAAAAATTGGCGTCTTTCACACACTGATTCAAGCATATTAAGGGGTGTACCGCCCTCTATGCCGTATCTTTCGGCAAGCCTTTGGGGGTATTTTTCGGCAAGCTCTTCCAAAAGAGCAAGCGCGATATCGTCCATATCTAAGATATCGTCGTTGACGCTTCCCACGTATGCTAAGTGAATTGCAAGGCGCTGGTTTTCAAACGCGGGCGGCATCGTGCCCGGGGTATCCAAAAGCTCGAACCCGTCGCACCTTATCCACTGCTTGCCGCGGGTTACGCCCGCCTTGTCGCCCGTTTCCGCACGCTTGCTTCCCGCGAGCAGATTAATTAAGGTTGACTTCCCGGTATTGGGCACGCCGGCAACCATAAAACGGAAAACCTTGTTGTAGCCTTTTTCAAGTGCGCGCTCGCGCTTTTCGGCAACTAATTTTTCGATTGCCCCCGTAATATCCCTCTTTGAACCCGCATTTACCGCATTTATTTTAACGGCTTGCGCGCCCGAATTTTTAATAATTTTCAATAAATTATCAACCCGTTCGTCGGCTAAATCGCCCTTGTTTAAAACGTATAAAACGGGCTTATTCTGCGCCATTTTTTTAAGCTTGGGGTTGAACGATGCCGCGGGGCACCTTGCGTCCAGAACGAAAATAATTCCGTCCACCAAGGAAAGGTGCGCTTCCATCATACGCATCGCCTTCGTCATATGACCGGGAAACCACTGAATAGTTTTCATTTCTTTTCACCGTCCATAAGGTCGGGCCGACGGCTTGCAGTAAGCTTTGCAGACTCCGCCTTCCTCCACTCGTCTATTTTTTTATGGTCGCCCGATAAAAGCACCTCGGGCACTTTAAGCCCCTTGAACTCGGCGGGGCGGGTGTACTGCGGGTACTCAAGCCCGCCGCCCGAAAAGCTTTCGTCTACCAAAGAACCGTCCGAAATTACGCCGTCAACGTAGCGCGCCACGCAGTCGCAAACGACCATTGCGGGCAGCTCGCCGCCCGTCAAAACGTAGTCGCCGATAGAGATTTCTTCGTCGATATACAAATCTATTACGCGCTGGTCAATTCCCTCGTAGTGCCCGCAGAGAAGAATTAAGTGCTCGTAATTCAAAAGCGAAAACACCTTTTCTTGCTTGAAGGTTTCACCCTTGGGCGAAAGGTAAATGCGCCTTGCCTCGTGGTCGGGGTCAACCGCCTCGATTGCAGAGGCTATGGGTTGAGGAAGCATGACCATACCCGCGCCCCCGCCGAAGGGATAATCGTCGCACTTTAAGTGCTTGTTTTCGGCAAAGTCGCGTATATTTATAACGTCGATATTCAGTTTTCCCGAATTAACTGCACGCCCGACGATGCTCTCTTTCAAGGGAGCAAACATATCGGGGAACAGCGTGAGAACGGTAATTTTCAAACCGAAACTTCCTTGAACCTTTTTTTGTTGACGGTAATTTTTTTGTTTGGAATATCCACTTCCTCTATAACGCCCTCCGCCGCGGCAAAGCTTAATTCGCCCTTGGGGGTTTGCAAGGTGTAAATATCCGTCCTTGCGGGGGTAACCGAAATAACTTCTCCTATATCCTCACCCGAAGAAGTAACGACGGCGCAGCCCGTAAGGTCGGCAATATAAAAGCGGTCGTCGGGCAAGGGCGGCATATCTTCACGCAAGGCGTCTATATCCTTACCGCGAAGAAGCTCGGCAGCGTTCCTATCAAAGACGCCCTTTAAAGCGATATAGCCCACCTCGCCTTGTGCGCGCACGGAAAGAACGCCGTATTCCACGCCGCCTATATATACGCGCTTTAAGCCCTTTAAGTCCTCCGCGCTGTCGCAAAGCGCTTTAACCTTTACCTCGCCGCGGATACCTTGCGGCTTTAAAATCGTTGCAACCGTAAGTGTGTTTTCCATAAATTTTCCCGTAATTTTATAGTGGCGCAAACAAATTGCGCCACTAAAAATTAGTTTTGATTTTCTTTAATTTCTACCGCGTAACGCTTACAGCTGCGGGGCGTGGAAGATGCGACGAGCGTTCTTAAAGCCTTGGCAATTTTGCCTTGCTTGCCGATAACTTTGCCCATATCGCTTTCGTCCAAAAGAACGGTAACCTCGATTACGTTCTCTTTTTCTTCAACCTCGTACTTGATTTGGTCCTTCTTTTCCGCAAAGGTTTCAACCACGTACTTAATTAAATCTAAAATCTTCTCATTCATAAATGAACTCCCTTAGGCGCGTTAAAATAGGGATTATTGCGCCCTTCTAAAAATTAGTCTTTCTTCTTTTTATCATTAGTTTTAGGAGCCGAGAGTTTTTTGCTCTGCTCCATTGCGCCAACCTTTACGAGATAGCTTTTAACCGTTTCGGTAGGCTGTACGCCCTTTGCAAGCCAAGCCTTAGCCTTTTCAACGTCGATGTTGATTTCAGCGGGGGTCTTGAGGGGGTCAACGTAACCGATTTTGTCGATATATTCGCCCGAACGCGCCTTTCTCGAATCAATAACTACTACGCGGTAGAAGGGGCTCTTCTTGTCGCCCATTCTCGTAAGTCTCATTTTAACTGCCATTTTTGTTTTCTCCTGTTATATAAAAATTTTAATTATTAATTATTTAAAAAGGTAATCTTCGCTTACCGTTTCTGAACTGTTTCATCAACTGCTTCGTCTGCTCAAACTGCTTCAAAAGCTGGTTAATCTCTTGCACGCTCGTGCCACTGCCAGCTGCAATTCTCTTCTTCCTCGAAGAGTTTATAATAGCCGGTTCAACCCTTTCCTTTTGGGTCATTGACTGGATAATCGCCTTGGTGCGTTCTATTTTCTTCTCGTCAATGTCCTCGGCTTTAACCTTGCCGCCCATACCGGGCATCATCGCAAGCAACGCTTGGGCACCGCCCATCTTCTTCATACTCTCGAACTGCACGAGGTAGTCCTCCAAGGTAAAGGTGTTTTCAAGCATCTTTTTCTGCATTGCCTTTGCTTGTTCTTCGGAAACTACTTCTTGCGCCTTTTCGATAAGCGTTAAAACGTCGCCCATTCCAAGGATACGGGACGCCATTCTGTCGGGATAGAAAGGCTCTAAATCGGTCAACTTTTCGCCCACACCGATGAACTTAATGGGCTTGCCGGTTACTGCCTTTATCGAAAGGCACGCGCCGCCGCGGGTATCGCCGTCGAGCTTGGTCAAGATTACGCCCGTAACTTCAAGCCTTTCGTTAAACGTCTTTGCAACGTTTACGGCAACTTGTCCCATCATGCTGTCGACGGTGAGAAGTATCTCTGAGACGTCAACCGACTTTTTGATATTTTCGAGCTCTTGCATCAACGGCTCGTCGATTTCAAGTCTGCCCGCCGTATCTATAACTACCGTATCGTAGCCCATCGAGCGCGCGTATTCAACCGCCTCTTTCGCGGTCTTAACGGGGTTCTGCGTGCCCTTTTCGAACACTTCCGCACCCGCTTTGCCGCCGACTACTTTAAGCTGGTTAATCGCCGCGGGGCGGTAAATATCGCACCCGACCAAAAGGGGCTTTTTGCCGCTCTTTTTTAAGTTTACGGCAAGCTTGCCGCACATAGTGGTTTTGCCTGCGCCTTGCAAGCCGCACATCATAATAACCGTGGGGGGCTTGGGGGATATATTCAGCTTTTGGTTGGTAGAACCCATCAACGCGATAAGTTCTTCGTTTACGATTTTAATAACTTGCTGTGCGGGGTTAAGGCTTTTTAAAATTTCTTGCCCGACCGCCTTTTCGGAAACCTCACGGCAGAACTCTTTGGCGACTTGAATGTTGACGTCGGCCTCCAAAAGAGCGACGCGCACCTCGCGCATAGCCGTTTTAATTTCAAGCTCGGTAAGTCTGCCGCGCTTCGTAAGCTTGGAAAATATGTGGTTTAATCTTTCAGACAGTGATGAAAACGCGCCCATCATACCTCCTTATCGAGTATAGCCAACAGATTTGCAATATCTTGAGTATATTCGGGGTGAGCGTGCATAAAGCCTTCCGCCCACTTGCCTATATCGGTTGCCGCAAACGAAACCCGCAAGCTGATTTCACTCAGTTTTTTGACAAAGCCCAACTTTTCTTCGTATTCTTCAAGCTGTTTTTTACAAGTTTTCAAACACTCGGAAACGCCTTGCCTCGTTATTCCCTTCTCGTCTGCGATTTCCGAAAGGGTCAAATCGAGGTTGAAATACATATCCGTTATCTCTTGCTGGGTGGGCGTTAAAAGCCCGCGGTATGCGTCCCACAGCGCTATAAAAGAAACTTTGTCCATAGTTTTTACCGTTTTATTTTACAACGGCCGTTTAGCTTTGTCAAGTATTTTTACTTTACAATGCGACGCAATTTTAAGTAATTTTATAACGAATTTAACAATAAAATTTAGTTTTTAACAAATAACTTGTCAAAAAATACGCAAAAGTCTTTAAATTGACTTAAATTTTTCAATATGATAGAATTTAACACGTTAAGGGAGTTACGACCTATGAGTAGAGAAATTAACCATATTCTTTACGACACTGCGTCCTCCACCGTAGATAAAAAATTTACATACGGTAAACCCGGCGACCCGGACGGCTATGAAGAGACTTTGTATATAACGAGCGACGGAAAGTACTTTATCTACACCAACGGCGGACCACTGTCAAAATATCCAACAGAAAACATCACGCCTATCGAGCGTGAAGACGTAAAGCATTGGATGCTCTCCAGATAAATCAAAACGAAAGCCGCGCGGCAATTACACCGCGCGGCTTTAATTTATTTATTAACTTCCTCACCTACGCCAAGGTTTTCCGCCAAAGGCGTATCAGTAGTCTCACCACCGTCGGGTGCGGGAGCTTCTCCGCCGCCTTCACCCGATTCGGGCAACTGCTTGTTTTTGTCCTTGCCGTACAAAACCTTTAAAAGTATGGGCGTTAAGATAGACGAAACCAAAATCAAAAGTACCGTCATTATCATAAATTCTTGCGGCAGCGCACTTGCTCCAAGAGCTTCGTTCGTAACGGTTGCCGTAACGATAAGCGCAACCTCGCCGCGCGCCATCATTCCAACGCCCGCGATTGCACTTTCGCGCCAGTTATATTTAAATCCTTTGGCAACCGCGCCGCAACCGACGATTTTTCCTATCAGTCCCATCAGAACCGCAAGCACGGCAAATAACAGTACTTTCGGGTCAAGCCCCGCAAAAGATATGCTTGAAATTCCGATATTCGCAAAGAATACGGGTGCAAACATAGTGTAGGTGTTTACTTCTATCTTGCTGTTCGTATAAGCGCTTGCGCGGTGTACCGTTGAAAGCACAACGCCCGCGAGGAACGCGCCCGTTATATCCGCAACGCCGAAAATTTCTTCGGCAGCCCAGCTGTAAATAAAGCATACCGCAAGCGAGAAAACGGGGATACGGCGGGTCGTGGGCCATTTCTTGTCGAGCCATTTGAAAAGATAAGAAACGCCGAAGCCTAACCCGATAGCCACTACGAAGAACGCAACTATCATAATAAGCGTTCCCCACCACTGCGCTTTGAAAGACGCAAAATCCGTAACCGGTACGGGGTCGCCCGCGCTTGCCTTTGCAATACCCGTAACAACGGACAAAAGCACTATGCCGATAACGTCGTCGATAATCGCCGCGGAAACGATAGTAGTGCCGAGCTTGGTATTGATTTTGCCGAGCTCCTTCAAAACCGAAACGGTTATGGCAACGGAAGTCGCCGTAAGAATAGTACCTATGAAAATGCTGCGGTAAATATTTGCGGTTTCGTTAAAACCGAGCCCGATATTTCCGAAAGGCATTGAAATTGCGAAACCGAGTATAAGCGGAACTACGACGCCCGCGCACGCAATGAGTATTGCGGCAACACCCGTCTTTTTAAGGTCTTGAAGATTCGTTTCAAGCCCCGTAGAGAACATTAACAAAAGAACGCCGATTTTCGAGAATATTTCAAGCCCGTCTTTTCCTAACGAGAAAGTTTCTTCTCCGTTAGAGTTCAAGAGGAACAGCGAAGTGTACTCCGCGCCGTTGCTCTTATCAACGCCTATAAGCGAGAATCCGCAAAGCTCGCCGAAGATTGCGGGACCAATCAAAATGCCGGCGATAATGTAGCCGAGAACTTGAGGAAGCCCGATTTTTCTGAATATCAAACCGAAAACTTTTGTAAACAACAAGATTAAGGCAAGTATTACAACGAAGCCTAAACCCGAGTCGATAGCAAATATACCTTTCATATTTATCTCCTGTTTTTCCGTTCGATACATTATAGCATACAAAAATTGGAAATGCTAATTTTTTTAAATTTTTTTTAAAAAGGGGTTGACATTTTAAAAATCTATGGTACAATGAAGTCAGAAAAAGAAAATAACTTACAAAAAATGTTAGGTACCAACATTAATACGAGGTAAGCTATATGAAGGATACGTAGCCGCGAAAGCGGGTCAAGGTTATTTTCGGCGGTATGCTCCGCCTCTATATGATAAGGAACTTTATTAAGGAATTTTATTTTGGGAGGTAAGACCAATGGGTACTTGCACCGGAATAAAGAAAGAAAAAGGTAGGTAAACTCCAATGTACCACTTTACGGGTGAAATCTGATTCCTTAGGCGTGTACGTTTTGCAGACTGTCGTTCTGCGCGGTTTAAACCGGTAAGGCTTAATGCCCCGCTGTGGAAGCGATTTCAAAAAGCAAAATTTAATAAAATCTCCCCGTGCCGACGCATTGGCACGGGGTTTATTTTTTTCTCCCTCCACTCCTTTCAATTAATTGACAGCGCACAGTATTTATAATATAATTTTTTTACAATAAATTAAATACCGTCGGGGGTGCCCGTATATACGAACGCAGATTAAGCGGCAATAGCTCGTGCAGATACGAGTAGGTCGCGGAGCGCGCGGCTTTTGTAAGGGAGTTTACTATGGCGTAAATGACCGCAACAAAAACGCAAGCGCGACAAAGAGATGCGAAGTATATGCGCGAGCTGAGATTATACCCTTTGAATCGGCAACGTAATGGTTGAGCGATAGCGCAAAGAGATTTTTCTTTCGTCCCCGTATTTTTGCGCGGGCGATTTTTATTTTCGGCGGTAGAAGGAGTTTTTTATGTTTCTTGCACACCTTGCAAGCTCGTTCTTCGACCGCATAAAGCACGAAAACGGGCAGAAGTACTATCTGTACTCGGAAGTATGGACGGAATACGCGCAAAGCCTTTTGAACCAAGTATTCTTCTATACCGCGATTGCCCTCGTTGCAATACTTATTGCAGTGGGGCTACTCGTTCACCTCAAAAAGCCCGAGGCGTTTAAAGGCTTTAAAAACGCTTGCGTGGGCATTGCTTGCGGTTTTGCGATTACAGTAATCGTGAGTATGTTCGCCCTCGAATACGCGAAGATTGCCGAAAAGGGCTACGCGGAATATCCCGAAATTTTAGGGCTGGTGCTTATCCCCTTTACCGTCCTCGGCGGCGTTGCAGTGCTCGGAATTGCCGCGGCGTATATATCCTCACTGTTCGATAAAAAGGCGTTTAAAATAACTTGCATGACCTCTGCATGCCTGTTCCTTGCGGCGTTTATTGCAACCTTCGTTTGCCTTGCCGTTTACTCGGCACACGGCACTGCGGAGGACAACAACGGCGCGGTGATTACCCTTACCGAAAACGCAGTTTTATACGTTTGCTCGGCCGTAATTATTGCTGCAATAGTTTTGGTTGCGGTATTCGTCGGCAGAAACGAAAAGCGCGGGTTCGACAGTAAATCCATTTCCTACGCGGCGGTGTGCATTGCAATGAGCTTTGCGCTCTCCTACATAAAGCCCATCGACTTGCCCCAAGGCGGTTCGGTTACGCCCGCGTCGCTTTTGCCACTTATGATTTACGCCTACATTTTCGGCGTAAGAAAGGGCGTTTTGGCGGGACTCGTTTACGGCACCTTGCAAGCCGTGCAAGACCCGTGGATTATCCACCCCGCGCAGTTCCTTTTGGACTATCCCCTCGCCTTCACCGCTATGGGCTTGGCGGGCACCTTCACGAAAATCAAGAAGCTTGACAAGCTCCCCCAAGTGCAGTTTGCCCTCGGCGCGGTTTGCGCTGCCACACTCCGTTTTGCGTGCCACACCCTTTCGGGCGTGTTCGCGTTCTCGGAATACTCCACGCTCGACAACGTATGGATTTACAGCCTCGGTTACAACTCGTTCGTGTTCGTCGACGCGCTCGTGTGCATAGTCGTGGGCGTGATAATCTTCTCGGTAAAGCCTTTCGTAAGACAGCTTAAAGCAATTCAAGCCAACGCGCTCGTTAAACCCAAACCCGTTGAAACGACACCCGAAGAAAACTGAAATTAAAAAGCCCGACGGCGTTGCCGTCGGGCTTTTTTAGCATCTAGCAAATTGTAATATATCCACCACTACCGCAAAGACGAGTATCAGCACGAAGCCGACTGCGTGAATAATCGCCTCTATCTTTCGCGGCACGGGTTTTCGGAAAACCCACTCTATCAAACAGAAAATAACTTTACTGCCGTCAAGCGCGGGTATCGGCAATAGGTTGAACACCGCAAGGTTTACGCCTATATACGCCGCAATTTCAAAGAAGGACTGCACGCTTTGGGTCGCAATTTCGGAAGTAAGTTTTATGGTCGTAACGGGTCCGCCCATTGCGCTTAAACCTAAGTTGCCGGTAAGCAGTTCGCCCAAAATCTTGAAAATCGTTCCCGCGATTTTAAAGGAATATACGAACGAGCCGCCTATCGTTTGGAAGAACCCCAAGCGGTAATTGTCCGCAGATAGGTTCCAATAAGTGCCGTCGTCGCGCTGAACGGTGCCTATGCCGAGGGCGCGCCACAGCTTGCTCGTTTCGTTAGAATTTTGAAAGTCGCAGTTAGCGCGAAGCCGAACGGGTTGCGTTATTTCCTCACCGTCACGGTAAACGAGAATAGGAACGGTGTCCTCGTCCGTCTTTCCTTTAAGCGCGGACATCATATCGGTTACGAGGTAAATCCGTTTGCCGTTCACTTCCAAAATCAAATCGCCCGCTTCAAGGCTGTGCCCCTCGTATTTTTGGTACTGCGCGGCGGTTTCCTCCGTGCCCCAGTCAATGCCGCCCACTTTATAGACTTGCTGACCGAACGCAAACATAGACACGATTATTAAAAGCAGCGCCAAAAGATAATTCATCAACGGGCCGGCAAGCAGAACGATAATTCTTTTCCACGGCGCCTTTGCGGTGAAGCTGTCCTTACTCTCTTCTCCGTTTACGCCGTCCTCGCCGTCGAACCCGCAAAACCCGCCAAGCGGCAAAAGACGGATAGAAAACTCCTCCTTTTCTTCGCTTGGCTTGTGTGCAAAAAGCTTTGGTCCGAAGCCTATCGCAAACTCGTTGATTTTAAATTTTAACGCTTTACCCGCGAGATAATGCCCGAACTCGTGCACGGTTATCATTACGAGCAATATGAGTATTGCAAGCAACACCGAGCCTATCGTGGACAAGACCGAGGAAACTGAAAGTAAACCCATTTATCCCTTTATCCGCGGCTTTCGGCGCGGATTATTTTGAAATTTTAAATATGAATTTTTGCGCCTTCCAACGCGCGGTGCGGTCGACCTCTTCAAGCTGTTTATAGCTAACGAGCTCGTCGCGCACGGTCGTGGAAAGCACGTGCTCAATCGTAGCGTGAATATCGGTGAATTTAATTTTACCGTCCAAGAACGCTTTAACCGCAACCTCGTCCGCCGCGTTTAAAGCGCAAGGCAAGGTGCCCCCCTCTTTGCCGCAGTTAACCGCCAAATCAAACAGCGGGTACTGCTTTTTAGTCATAGGTATAAACTCGACGGAAAGCGCCTTTTTAAAGCTTAAAGGCTGCGCCGCGGTAGTCATATGCTTGGGGTAAGTAAGCGCCATCTGAACGGGTATTTGCATATCGGGCGTACCCATCTGCGCCAAGAGCCCGCCGTCGGCAAACTCCACGAGGGAATGCACTACGCTGGTGGGCTGAATGACCGTCTCTATCTTGGAATAGGGCGCGTTGTAAAGCTCGTGCGCCTCGATAACCTCGTAGCCCTTGTTTAAAAGGGTTGCACAGTCGATAGTGATTTTTTTGCCCATCTGCCAAGTGGGGTGGTTTAAAGCTTGCTTGGGCGTTACCTTTTCAAGTTGTTCTAAGGTGTAGCCTCTGAAGGGTCCGCCGCTCGCCGTTAAAATAAGCTTTTTAAACGACGCCTCCCTATCGAAGTTTAGGCACTGCCAAATTGCCGAATGCTCGCTGTCAACGGGGATGATTTCCGCACCGTGGGTTTTGGCAAGCCTTCTTACTAGCTCGCCGCCGCACACCAAGGTTTCCTTGTTTGCAAGCGCAAGTGTTTTGCCCGCCTTGATAGCCCTAATGCTGTATTCCAGCCCCGCAAATCCGCTTACCGCGTTAAATACGATATCCGCGTCTGCGTATTCCGCAACCTTTAAAGCCTTTGCTTTGCTTTTGGAGGCCACTGCATAAAGCTCGGGGGAAAACTCCTTTACTTGCTGAGTGAACTCCTTGGACTCGCTGTAAGCGCACATAGCAACGATTTTAAAGCTGTTGGGGTGGCGGCGCACAGCGTTTAGAACTTGTACGCCTATTGAGCCGGTCGAACCTAATAAAGCAATCTTTTTCATAATTATTATACCCGTAAATTTTTAATTAATGACAAAAACGAAACAATATAAAAATAATTTCGGCGCGGGGGAAAATTGCGTTTTTTGCCCGCGCACCGAATTTTATTTACTCTTTATATAATCACGCCGAAGCTGATGAAAACTACCACGCTGCAATACAGCATACTGTCAAATCTGTCCAAAATGCCGCCGTGTCCGGGAAGAAGGTTGCCCATATCCTTGACGCCGCACTCCCTCTTTAACGCGCTTTCGAAAAGGTCGCCTATCTGCGCCATAAACGAGGTTACGAGTCCCACGAGCACGAACGAGAGTAGCGCGGGGAATGTTGCGCTTCTTACCGTCAAATCAACGCCGTTAAAGCCGGTGTAGATAATTTGTCCGTTGACCCCGCCGAGGCAGTACATAAGGTAGTAAACTGCAATCGCGCCGAGCACGCCGCCTATTATTCCGCCCACCGCGCCGATAACCGTCTTGTTAGGGGAAAGCTGAGGCGCAAGCTTCAAGGGCACGAATTTTTTCAATGAGCTTCCTATGACGAACGCGCCGGTATCCGTCAACACGGGCACCATAAACACGAGCAGTATCGCCGCCATAGAGTTGTTGTCTAAATGGTTAATCGCCGAAAGAAGGGTTGAAAGCACGCCGCAGTACAGCATGCAGAAAATGCAGTAAATAGTACCTTTTACCGAGCTTTTTCTGTGGTCGAACACTGAGGTTGCGGCAAGGAACATTACGTAAACCGTAAACGCGCAAGCCATAGCAAGCAAGCCGCCGTTCATAGCCATTTCAACTACGGTGAAAAGGGGTACCGCCATAGCGCAGAAAGCAATGGTAATTGCGCGCTGAGGCGTAGAAATTTTACAGTTAATGCCGCTCTCGGAACGGTCTATCGCACGCAAAAACTCGTATGCGCCGATAACCGAAACGGCGGTAAACACCATATCGAACCCGATAGAGCCCCAACCGCCGGGCACGTTGCCTTGGGGCACGCACCATTTAAGCGCGCACATTGCTATCCAAACTACCACGTAGCAAACCGCGGTAATTACGCGCTTTTGAAGGGAAGTCAAGCCCTTCTTTTTATTTCCGTTTTCAACGGGCTCAACGCCCCGTACTTCTTGTTCTGCCAAAATAGATATTCCTTTTTTTAAATTTTTCCGAAGCGGCGTTCACGCTTTGCATACTCTGCAAGAGCCTTGTCAAGCTCCCCTTCGTCAAAGTCGGGGAATAGCGTATCCGTGAAATACAGCTCGGAATAAGCCGCTTGATACAATAGGAAGTTTGAAAGCCGCATCTCTCCGCCCGTCCTTATAATCAAGTCAGGCTCGGGCACGCCGTTCGTGTACAAAAAAGCTTCAAGCCCACTCGCGTCAAGCTTTTCGCCCTTTTCTATTGCCAAGTTACAAGCCCGCAATATTTCAGAACGCGCCCCGTAATTAATTGCAAAAATAAGCGTAAACGCGGGGTCTTTGGGCGAATTCTTTTCGCCGTCGGTTAAAAGCGCTTGCACGTCCTCGGGCAGCGCCGTGATATCGCCTATCACTTTAACGCCCGCGCCGCTTTTATACAGTTTTTGCACGTTCTTAGTAAAATATTTGCGGAAAAGTCCGAATAAGCCTTCCAGCTCTTCTTGCGGGCGCAGAAGGTTTTCCGTTGAAAGAGTATAAACCGTAAGATACTTAACCCCTCGGGCTTTGGCGTGCTCGGCAATTTTAATCATCGCGTTCATACCCGCGTTGTGCCCAAAAGAGCGGGGCATAAGCCGCTTTTTCGCCCATCTGCCGTTGCCGTCCATTATAAGCCCGATATGCAAGGGAATTTTATTTTCGTCCATTATTAAACGGTCATTATCTCCTTTTCCTTAGCCGCAACTGCCGCGTCGATTTCGGCAACCGCGTCGGAAACCGCCTTTTCAACTTCCTTTTCGCAAGACGAGTATTCGTCCTCGGAAAGAACTTTATCAGTCTTTAATTTTTTAAGCTGTTCAAGTGCGTCGCGGCGGATATTGCGCTCGGCAACCTTCGCGTCCTCGCCCATTTTGCGAACTTGCTTGGAAAGCTCTTTTCTTCTCTCCTCGGTAAGCTGAGGGAACGCAAGGCGGATAACCTTGCCGTCGTTGGTGGGAGTTATCCCGATGTTCGACTGCTGCAACGCCTTTTCGATACCCTTTAAAAGGGATACGTCCCAAGGCGCGATAACGAGGCATCTGCCCTCTTGCACGGATATATTCGAGGTCTGCGTTACGGGCGTAGGCGCGCCGTAATAGTCAACCATAACCTTATCCAAGATATGGGGGTTAGCTCTGCCCGCGCGGACGGCAGCGTATTCTTCCTTTAAAACGCTTACGGTTTTGGTAAGCTTGTCGTCCAAAATTAAAAGTATTTCTTCAACTTGCTCGTTATCTATCATAATTATTCCCCTTTATTTTCTGAATTTATATCGTTTGCTTCAACCGCTTTGGTTGCGGATTTTTTATCCATTAAATAAACCGTTAAAAGCACGGCTGCGATAACCGTAAAATATACGAGCTGCGGAATAAGCACCGCCATAACGCCCGAATAAATTGCATATTTTTGACTTATCTGATAACTCGTAGTTATATAATGAGGAAACTTATCAGCGTAATATTCGTAGCTCTTATTATAGTCGCCTTGCCATACGTAACTTGCCGCAATTATAAAAGCAAGAAATGCCGCCACAACAACCAAACTTATTACAAGGCACGCCGTCTTTGCTTTTTGATTTTTAACTATAAACGAAGCTATGCCCGACGCAACCCCCGTAAACGCAACGATAGCCGCAACGACCAAAATTATTGCAAGCGGCTTTTGCAACGAAGTATAATACTGACTGGGTTTATCGTCGCTTCCGGAAAACGGTGTGTTGCTGAACATGTCGATTGAGTTGTACAAAAGCGAAACCGCACCCGCCAAAGCCGCGATAAGCGCGATTATTAAAACTACTGCAAGTACCTTTTTCTTATCTAACTTTTCCATACTACACCGCCTTATTTATTGTCAATAAGCGTTCCTAATTTTTCGCCGCAGACTGCGCGGATAATCGAGTTCTTTTCGTCAAGCCCGAACGCAAGCACGGGAATATCGTTTTCCATACACATCGTGGCGGCGGTAGTATCCATCACCTTGATGCCGTTGTTTATAATATCGATATAATTAATATGCTCGTATTTTTTCGCGTTGGGGTTAAGCTTGGGGTCGCTGTCGTATATTCCGTCGATATTCTTCGCCATAAGTAAAAGGTCGGCTTGAATTTCGCACGCCCTAAGCGCACCCGCGGTATCGGTTGAAAAGTACGGGCTGCCCGTGCCGCAAGCAATGATAACTACGCGCCCCTTTTCGAAATGGTTTAAGGTCTTTCTTAAAATGAACGGCTCTGCAAGCGAGGTCATAATAAGCGCGGTTTGAACGCGGGTGGGTATCCCGTTTTGTTCAAGCGCGTCCATCATTGCAAGCGAGTTCATAACCGTTGCCAGCATACCCATATGGTCTGCGGTGGTTCTGTCCATCTGCTTGCCTTGTCTGCCGCGCCAGAAGTTTCCGCCGCCGATAACCAAGGCAACTTGAACGCCCATATCGTGAACGGTTTTAATCTGTTCGACAACCTTTGAAATTACGCTTTCGTCCAGCCCGTGCCCTTGCGGACCCGCCAAGGCCTCGCCCGAAAGCTTTATAAGCACCCTCTTATACTTAGGCGTCATTTTAACCCTCTTAAAGTTTATTTATATTTTCTTCGCAATATTATAACAGATACGCACTAAAAAATCAACCGCATTTACAAATTATGGAAAAAATATAAAAATCGGCGCGGAGTACAAACTCCGCGCCGCTTATATGCGTTTTTACTTTTTCATTGCTTCGATTTGCTTAGCTACTTCGTCTTGCAAGTTCTCGCTCTTCTTTGCGAGGCCCTCGCCCATTTCAAAGCGAGCGAAACGGGCAACCGTGAACTTGTTGCCGATAACTTGGGAAATCTTTTGACTATCGTCCTTTACGAAGGGTTGGTCAACGAGGCAGTTCTCGGAATAGAACTTGCCCATCTTGCCGTCGATAATCTTTTCAAGGATTTCCTTGGGCTTCTTCGCGTTCTTGGGGTCGTTCTGCATCTGAACGAGCATAATCTCTTTTTCTTTTGCAATAACTTCTGCGGGAACTTCGTCGGACTTTACGTAGCCGGGCTTAGCAGCCGCAATCTGTAAAGCTATATCGTGCAAAGTTTCTTCGCTGCCTTCTTTGAAGTCAACGGCGTCAACCATAACGCCGACCTTGCCGCCCATGTGGATATAGGTTTCAATCTTGCCCTTGGTTTCGTAAATTTCGAAACGGCGGATAGAAATCTTTTCACCTATAACCGCGGTTGCGTTGGTGATATAATCTTTAACGGTTGCGCCTTCAAGCTTGCACGCGTTGAGCGCGTCAACGTCAGCGGGCTTGTTTTCAGCGATAACCTTTGCAACGGCGTCAACTATGCCGTGGAATTTTTCGCCGCGGGATACGAAGTCGCTTTCGCAGTTGATTTCAACCAAAACGCCGATGCCGCACTTGTCGCAAACGTAAGCGCCTACGACGCCCTCTGCCGCAATTCTGCCTTCCTTTTTAACAGCCTTTGCAATGCCTCTTTCACGAAGAAGCTCAGCCGCTTTTTCCATATTGCCGTCTGCGTCGGTCAAAGCCTTTTTGCAGTCCAACATACCCGCGCCGCTCTTTTCGCGGAGCTCCATTACGTCCTTAGCCGTGAATGCCATATTATCGTCCTCCTTACTCTGCCTTAGCCTCTTCGGTCTTCTTCTTTCTTGCGGGCTTCTTTACTTCTTCAACGGGCTCGTCCTTTACGACTTCCGCCGCCGCAACAACCTCTTCGATAGAAGTGGGTTCACCCTCTTCCTCAACGGGAAGAACGGGCGTTTCGCCTTGGTTTGCCTCGATAACTGCGTTAGCGATAACGGAAGCAATAAGCTTAACCGCACGGATAGCGTCGTCGTTACCGGGGATAACGTAGTCGATAAGGTCGGGGTCGCAGTTCGTATCGGTGATAGCAACGATGGGAATATTGAGCTTGCGCGCTTCCGCAACTGCAATGTCCTCGATATGGGGGTCAACCACGAACATAACGCCGGGAAGCTTGTTCATATCGCGGATACCGCCGAGGTTAGCTTGAAGCTTTTCGTATTCTTCTTTAAGTTTGGCAACTTCCTTTTTGGGAAGAAGGTCGAACTCGCCGTTTTGTTCCATCTTTTCGATTTTAACCATTCTCTCGATACGGGTGCGAATGGTCTTGAAGTTGGTCAGCGTACCGCCGAGCCAACGCGAGTTCACGTAGTACATACCGCAACGCTCAGCCTCTTCCTTAACGGCGTCCTGAGCTTGCTTTTTGGTGCCGACGAAAAGAATGGTTTTGCCTTGCTTTGCCTCTTCGCAAACGAACTTGTACGCCTCTTCAATCAAATCGACGGTAAGCTGTAAGTCGATGATATGAATGTCGTTTCTTGCCGCATAAATGTACTTGGACATTTTGGGGTTCCATTTTCTCGTCTGGTGCCCGAAGTGTACGCCCGCTTCGAGCAGTTGTTTCATAGATATAACTGCCATAATTATTCCTCCGTTTAACCTCCTTAAAGGCGCGGCTTATCGGTACTTAAAGCGGCATTAAAGATTTTACCGCCACGGGGTACCCGCCCTTTAAGTGTGAATTTACAGCTTTCACATTTTAACAAATAATATTTTATTTGTAAAGCGCTTTTTTGCAGTTTTTGAAAAAGTTGACAATGCGGGCGGATAAATTTATAATTTAACCGTTATGAAGTTTACCGATAAAGTTGTAATTATAACGGGCGCAACGAGCGGCATAGGGCTTGCTACCGCTAAGCTGTTTTTGAAAAACGGCTGTAAGGTTTACGGCGTTGCAAGAAAGCCTTACGCGGGAAACGACTTCCCTTGCTACTCCGCCTCCGTTTGCGACTACGAAGAAATTAAAAGAATTTTCAAGGAAGTTTACGGGCGCGAGGGTCGCGTTGATATTTTAATAAACAACGCGGGCATGGGTATTGCGGGGGCTATGGAAGAAGCTTCTGCCGAGCGTATAGAGCAAATCGTAGGCGTGAACTTGACCGCGCCTTGCGTTTTAAGCGGTGCGATTATACCCTATATGACGGCGGGCGGAAAGATTATAAATATTTCTTCCGTCGGCGGAATAATGCCCCTCCCCTATCAAGCAATGTATTCGGCAACCAAGGCGGGCACGGAGGTTTTCTCCCGCGCGCTTGCCAACGAGGTCAAGCCCTACAAAATAAAGGTTTGCGCCGTTCTGCCCGGGGATACGAAAACGGGCTTTACCGATGCAAGGGTTTGCGAGGGCGAAAACGAGCGGGCGAAAAAGTCGGTTGCAAAAATGGCGCACGACGAAACTCACGGCAAAAGCCCCGAAAGCGTTGCAAAGATTATTTTAAAAGTTGCCAAAAAGAAAAACCCGCCTTTGCGGGTTACGGTCGGCGGGTCGTATAAGCTTTTGGTATTTTTACAGCGCATACTGCCCGTAAAGTTAGTTAATTTTATAATAGGAAAAATGTATACATAAAAGAAGCCGCGCCGCGTAATAGCCGCGCGGCTTTTTAGTTTGATTTGAGTTTAGTTTTTGTTAAACAACCA
>CAMWME010000006.1 GCA_947175325.1 uncultured Clostridia bacterium
AAGCACGCCGCCAGCGTTCATCCTGAGCCAGAATCAAACTCTTAAGTTTAATTGTATAAAACCGATTGCCTAAGCAACCGTGGCTCTATCTCGACTATTTATAGTCATTATCTATGCTGACTTTGCTTTGTGGTACTATTTGTACTTCAAAGTTAATTGACAGAAACTTTTTTATATTCGTTTCCTTCTATTCAATTTTTAAACTGCGTAAAACGGCAAAAAAGCCGCGCTGCCTTAGCGGTAGCTTGTCTATAATATCACAAGGATTATTATAGTGTCAAGCGAATTTCAAAACTTTTTTAAAAAATTTTTATAGCTTTTTTTGTCGAATTTTGGCTTGCTCCGCCACCCTTCCGACAGCTTAAATAAAATATCATAAGCCCTATTTTTAGTCAATTGATTTTTTAATATTTTTCAAAAAATTTCCGCCTAAGTTAATTTTTGACATTTTGCGTTAATTTTATTCAAATGTATATCTAATCATATGCCGACGCGCACCTACATTATATATAACGCGTGCGCGCGCGTGCGCGCTAGATTGTGAAATACAAATTTACCGGTTTGTCTTGCAAAGCTTTTGTAAATAATATATACTGAATATATAGAGGCAAATATGAAAAAGAAATATTTTGCGGCGTTTGCCGCGGTGTGCGCTTTTGCGTGTGCGGTAGGGGTTTCCGGCTGCAGCTGCATAGACGGCGGAAGCAGCGGGCTGATTTATAATTTAAGCAAAGACAAGGCTTATTACACGGTTAGGGGTGCGGATGCGTTTACGGGCAAAAAAGTAAAAATCCCCTCAACCCACAATAAGCTGCCGGTTAAGGAGATTGAAAAGTACGCCTTTGAAAACTGTGAAATTACGAGCGTTACCGTACCGGACAGCGTAACGCTTATTGACAACGGCGCTTTTAAAGGTTGCGAAAGCCTTACCACCGTAACCATTGCCGACTCCGTAACCGTAATGGGCGAAAGGGTGTTTTACGGCTGTAAAAAATTAAGCAGCGTAAAAATGCCCGCTAATTTGGAGGCGCTGGGCAATAACGCGTTCAACGGCTGCGAAGTCTTGACCGAAGTAAAAGTTACGGGAACGTACACCGAAATCGGTGAAAAAACCTTTTACCGCTGTTTCGAGCTTAAAAAAGTTACTTTGCCCGAAAACTTGCTGACGATTGGAATGGACGCGTTCAACGGTTGCCGCGCGCTTACGGAAATCAATATCCCCGCTACGCTTACGAAGCTGGACAACCGCGCTTTCTACGAATGTTACTCGATTAAATCGGTTTATCTGCCCGACGGCGTAACTGAACTTACCCTAAGCGTATTCGAACACTGCTCTGCGCTTGAAAGTTTATCCATAGGCAAGGGCGTTACCGATATCAAAATGTACGCTTTGGTCAACTGCACCTATCTTGAGGAAATTACTTTCAGAGGCACGCTCGCCGAATGGGAAAGCGTACGAATTAACGAAAACAACGACTATCTTGTCGTACGCTGCACGGACGGAGATACTACGACCTTCCCTCCTATCGCCGTCGAATAGTTATACCCCATTCTCCCGCATATAACTTGACATTTACGCCCATATTAAGTAATATAGAAATATGTTAAAGAATTTAAGAATAATATTTTGTATACTTTCGGTGGCGTGCGTTGCCGCTACGATATTCATTTTCGTATATTATCTGTGGTGGGGCTTCGTGCCGCTTGGCGGCGCGCTCGGATTTGCGGGGCTTATGTTCCTTTTCAAGGGCATGCAAGAACGCGCGGATAAAGCCGCTACTCCCCCTCCCCCTTCGGGCGATTTTATAACCGGCAAGGTTGAAAATAAGGACGAAGACAAACAATAATAAAAAGGCAGTGAATTTACACTGCCTTTTTTTAACCTAAAAAATTTTGCGCTGCAAGCATAAGTCCAAGCTTAAAGCCCTTTTTAAAAGACTCGTCGGCGGCTGCCCCTTCAATATCGCCCAGCGCATCAAATATCTTATCCAAAGCTTTCTGCTTTTCGTCTTCGGATAAGTCTTTAATAAACTCGTCGATAATATTATAAAAACGGATACTACTTTTGAAATATTTTTCATTATTATAAAGCTCTGGCTTGTTCTTATGACCAGTCCCGTTATTAACAAGTTCCAATATTATTGACTTTTGCATAAGTTACCTCTTTTGATACATATATATTATATGGCGGATTTTCCGCCATGTCAATTATTTTAGCGGAAAACCCGCTAAAATCTAGATATATGAAAGCGGTAGCGGAAACCATAAAAAATTTAAGAAAAAGCAAAAGTCTTACGCAAAAGGAATTTGGGAAGCTTTTCGGATATTCTGCGCGTACCGTATCGGATTGGGAAAAAGGAAACACTGAACCAAACATTAATGCAATAAAAAGTATCGTAAAGTATTTCGATATCTCTTACGAAGAATTTTTCGGTGATGAATAAAAATTAGCCGCCGCGCAGATTTTGCGCGGCGGCTTCTATTGTTTAACAGTATAGTTAGTTATAAGCGATTAAAAGTGCAGAGATGCAAGCAAGACAAGGCGCGCGAGGAAAACCCGAAGGAGTTTACTATGCGTAAATGACTGAGGGTTGCCGCAACGCAACACAGTATTGCGAAGCATATATGTACTTTTAGAGTACGCGTTGCCCTTGGATAAAGTAGCTCCACCTCGTCGAAGAGATTTGCTCTATCTTTGCGTAATCGCTTGCAGTGTGAAGTATCCAGTTATCGCCGAGGTAAAGCGCAACGTGCCCCACGCGCTCCACGCCCGAAAGGTTTTTGCGCGACGCGTTGGTGAAGAACATTAGGTCGCCGCGTTTAAGCTCGGACCGTTTAACCGTCTTACCTTGATAAATTTGAGTGCGGGTGTTCATTTGCAGATTGACGTGCGCGCCCGTGTAGAATATGTATTGCATTAGGGACGAGCAGTCAAACGCGCTTATATTGAAGTTATTCAGCTTGCGCCCGTTGCCGTCGTGGTAACGAACCGCGCCGTAGACGTAAGCCGTGCCTAAGAGCTTCGTGCCCTCCTTTATAACCTCCTCTATCCTCACGTCGTCGCTGGCTTTCATTTCAACCACGTCGCAATATTTCGAGGATATGTAAGCCGAGTCGTTTTTATAGCCCGTTTTGTACCAGCCGTTAGTACTGTCGTTTAGGGCGTACATTGTCGATTTCTCTGCGGTGCCGCGCGATGAGTAGCCCGTGCCCGCGCCCGAACGGATATTGACTCCGTCCGACTTTACGTTTATATAAGAAACCGTAAGCACCTTGGGCACTACCACGGGAATTTCCGTACCACCGTTCCCCTCTGGCTGTTCGGGGGTTTGCTGAGTAATATTTATATCTTCTTCCTTTTCGTAAGTATCGTTTACTGCCGCACAGCCGCCCAAAGTTGCGGCGGCTAAAAGCGTAGCCGCAATGGCGGCAACAGTTTTAAACTTGTACATTTTCACCTCCGTTTTTCTACGGTTATATTATACCAAGGATTATACCCCCGCGCAATGCAAAGATTTTTCCAGCGTTTCCATATTTTGCGGGACAAAACGGGGTGCCGTTTCGTTATAATATTAGGAGGAACTGATATGAAACCGAAATTGAGAACCTTTGCGGTGCTTGGCTGCGCGGCGCTTTGCGCTTTATCTTTTACAGCGTGCGACGCGGGCAAATCCACCGAGTTGGGCAAGCCCGCCAAAACCGAGCCGCTGAGCTACGGCAACGAGCTTTATACCGAGAGCTTTACGGCGTTTAAGGGAAAAGCGGAAGATTTTGCTACGCGCTTTGCAACCGGCGTTTACGAGGATTACGAGAAAAACGATAACTTTACCGTATCGCCCGTTTCGGTGTTCACGGCGCTTTCGCTTGCGGCGGAGTGCGCGGGCGGCGATACCCGCGGAGAGATACTTTCCGCATTGGGCGTTACTTACGACGAGCTTCAAGCGAACTTCCCCACCTTCTACCGCTCGCTCATTCGCGACAGCAAGTCATCCGTTGTAAATTTGACAAATTCAATTTGGGTGAACGAAGGAACGCCAGTAAAGCAAGAGTGCATCAATACCCTTTCGGACACCTTTTACAGCTATTCCTACGCCGCCGACTTTTTGCACGACAACAAGAACGCAAACAAGGCGATACGCAAATTCGTAAAGGACCAGACGAAAGGCGTTATAGATTACGACTTTCAGTTATCTACTGAAACGCTGTTTACGCTTATAAACACTTTGTACCTTAAAGCTATTTGGAACAATTACGGGCGGGACTTGCCGATGACCGATAACGCCTATACTTTCACCGCAAAGGACGGCTCGACAACCACAAAGAAATTAGTGCAAGGTTACTACTTCGGCGGAAAGGCTTACGAGGCGGAAGAATATTCGGCGTTTTACACTCAGACTTCAAACGGGTATAAACTTAAATTTTTACTGCCGAAGGACGGGCACGGCGTAGACGAAGTGTTTACGGCAGAGAATCTTGCAACAGTAAATGCCATTAAAGACTACGGTTCGTTTGATGAAGAAAACAACATCGCTTACGAAACCCGCTGTTTCTTCCCCGAATACAAGTGCACCTACAACGGCGACCTTACTTCGGTTTTAAAAGAAAAGTTCGGAATAACCACGCTGTTTGGCGAGGGTTGCGACTTTTCTACGCTGACGGACGCACCTTGTTATTGCTCGGAGATACAGCACGTCACCAACCTCGTAGTTGATAAAAAGGGCATCGAGGGTGCGGCGGTGGTTTATATACCCGGAGCGGGCGCGGCGGCGCCTATGAAAACCGTGTACGCCGATTTTATAATTGACAGAGCTTTCGGATTTATTATCACCGACCAGCAAGGCGTAACGCTGTTTTCGGGCGTGGTAAATAATATTTAATTTTTGTCTTGTATGAGAAAAGCCCGACGGCGCGATTGCGCCGTCGGGCTTTACGTATTTATATTATGTAACATTTATCCGATTTATCGGAATAGGCTACCTTCACCTTTTCGCCGTGGAAATATCGCTCGTGGCTGTACGCATACATACTTCTTCCGTCCATAATGAGCACGACTTTATAATTGCTCTTGGTCTTATACTCTGCGCCGCTTCTTGATAAACCCGATAAAATCGAAATGCTTATACAAGCCGCGCAAGCAAGCACCTTCCCCTCGCCCGTTTTATCTGCGGACTTGGGCGGCCTCGTGCGGACGTGCGACGAGCAAGCAATTATAATTACGACGAGAAACACGAGCCCTACGAACGCGCCTATACAAATAAACGTTACCGTTTCCATATCCAGCGCGTAGAAGATAAACGCGGCGGCAACGATTATAAAGGTTAAAACCATAAAAATTATGGTGCCGACCTTTTTCTTTTTGCTTGCCGTTTCCTCAACCTCGCGCTGCATAGCAAGCTCTAACCTTTCAGCCGCCTCTGCCATCTCCTCCTCGGTTGTGGCGTTGGCGTAAGCCATGGTAAGGTTGACGTACTTGCCCAGCGTTAAATCGCCTAAATCCTTGGCGCGCTTTTCGTCCTCTTTCAATTTGAAAACCGCAAAGACGATACCGAACACTATATAGTACGCAACCAGCGCGACCACGGTGGCGATAAAGCCCGCGGGGATATTGAAGTGCACGAAAGCAAACAGCCCCACCACCGCTATGGGGAAGGGCAGAATTGCAGCTATTAATACCGGCTTTGAAGGGGGTTTTTTACCGCTCATTTATCAGTCTTCTACGCCTTCGTTAAGCTTTGCAAGAACCTTGTCAAGGTCGTTGCCGTGAACGTAAACCGCTTGCTCGATGGTCTCGCCGTGAGCCATAGCGCAGCCGAGGCAGTGCATACCTACAGCTTGTAAAATTTCAGCGCTGTTGGGGTTTATTCTGAGGCAGTCTGCAATTAAAGTATCCTTGGTTATCTTTGCCATAATATTTCTCCGTTAAATTTATTTGAAATTAGTATACCACTCTTTAATACATTTTACAAACGATTTGCCGGATTTTTTAGGGTTTGGCGGCAAAACTTTCCATTGACACAAGGGGTGTGTATCAAGTATAATACTGTTATGAATTTCAAAAGAATAAACGAGGTTGCGTTGCAGGTCTGTACGGGGCTGTACCTTGCGGTATCGCTGGTGCTGACCTTCACCGTTTCCGATTATTACATATTTAACCGAATAGGGGAGTTTAACTTTTTCTTCGTCCTATGCCAGTGGATTAAAAAGTGCGGTCTGCTATTATTACCGCTTGCGGTGTGGTACAAGAAGAAATGCTGTGCGGATATTGCAAAGTACGTCTTGCCGGTATTTATTATAGTTAGCTGTTGCACCTTCGGGTCGTTCTTCGATATAACCATGATGACCGAAAGCGCAACGCCCGCGCAAAAGGTATTTGCAAGCATAAACGAGTTTATGCCCAAAGCGGCGAACATGGCGCTGTTCTTTATTGCTTGTGCGCTTGAACTTCTCTGTTGCGCCTCACTGTTTATAAGGGACGGCTGGAAGGTGAGCGCGAAAAGTTTCATCTATCTGCCCCTTGCAATAATCGCGGTTATGCCGCTGAACGTATTCGAAAACTTCTTCGATATTAATTCCATTCCCCAAGACAGCTTCTTACGGTTTAGGAACTTCACATTGTGGCACTTCTTGGCACTGGCAATTTTGGTCGGGTTCACCGTCGGCTGCTACTACGTTTTGAAAAGGTTCGATAAAAAGAAACAGCAAGACTTCTTGGTTGCGGGTGCGATAGTACTTTTAATTCAGTACCACTGCAAGGACTCGATGTTACTCGGCGACGGCTACAACGTATATAACAACGTGTTCGCCGCGTTGCCCCTCTTCATTTGTAATATCGGCGTTTACGTCGCTTGCCTTTCGGTAATTTTGAAAAAGCGCGTGCTGTACTCCACCTCGTTCTTCGTACACGCGGCGGGCGCGCTGACGGTGTTTATCTACTTCGGCAAGGACGAAATGTCCAACTACGGAATCTTTTGCAGTTACTCCATTTTGTACTTCTGCTTGACGCATTGCCTCTTGTTCGGTTTGTGCGTTCTGCCGTCCGCGGTGGGACACTACAAGTTTAAATTGAAGGACTGCATTATACCCATTATCTACTACTGTTTGGTGATAGTCGTTGCAACCGTTGCAAGCGGACTTGTAAGTACTTACTTAACAGACTGCGGTTTGGTTATCGGTGACTACGGCGCACCGGGCGTTGATATGTCGCCGCCCAACTATGCGTTCACGCAAGTGAACCCGTTGCCCCTTCCCTTCGATTACATACCGTTTACAATCGGAAACTACACCTTCTACCTTTCCTACCTTATCGCGCTGTACGTCGTGTACGTCGGTTTGTTCTGGATATTTACGGGCGGTTATTACGCCTTTCTTGCCGTTCGTCGGCGCATATTAGGGGGGCAATCGCAAAAAACGCCCGAAAAAACGGAGGAAGTTCCCATTCCCCTTGCCCTTTCGGAAGCCGCCGTGGCGGATGACGACGGTTCAGAGGGCGAAAACGCGGTGGAAAACGCGGAAGATACGGAAGAAAACGACGATATAAATGTAAATTAACCCCCATATATCCCTCAAATAACGCAATTTTAAAGCCCGCGGCGCTATGCGCTGCGGGCTTAGTAGTTTATGCGTTTTAATTGTACGGATGATACGACTTGGTTGAATTGGCGATGTTGTGCATATGGTCTGCAATTCTTTCCATATTTATTGCAAGTTGCAGATAAACTGCCGCCGCCTCGGGATTGCAGCTGTTTTCAGTTGCACGCTTTAAGTGCGCCTCTTGCATTTGCTTGCAGCAATCGTCCGTTGCCGCCTCTTCCCTCTCTACTGCGGGGAAGTAGGATGAATCAAGCTCGCCGAAAACCTTTGTGGTGCACTTGTACAGCTCGGTAATGTGCCCGTCCATTTCAAGAATTTCCGCCTTAGCCGCATCGGAAAACTGCGCTTTATCCTTCACCATTTGGGTTGCGTATTCAACTATGTTTTCCGCGTAGTCGCCTATTCTTTCGGTATCTGACGCAACGTGGTAGAACGAGCTTACCTTCTTCTCGTCGTTTTCAGCCAAGTCTTGCAAGGAGAGTTTTACGAGGAAGGAGGATATGAAGCTGTTATAATCGTTAATGTTCTTTTCGGTTGAGGCGAACTCGTCTGCGCCCGTTAAATCTCCGCTTAAAAGCATATCGAGTGCGCGCTTGTAGTTTTCAAATGCGAGTGCGCCCATATGCGTAAGCTCCTTTCTGACTTGCCCCACGGCGATTGCTGGGGTCTTTAAAAGACGCTTATCCAAAACGCCGCATTCTTCGGAAGCTTCCTTGGTCTTCTTTTCGGGAACGAGGAAGCACGCAAGCTTAACCAAATATTTAATAAACGGAAGCAAAATCGCCGTCGTCAAAAGGTTAAACACCATATGGAAAATTGCGATTTGCCAAGATATATTGGGAATACCCGAATTTAAGAAATCGGCTATATAACCGCTTGTGAACGCCAAAGGTATTATGAAAATTATACTGCCTATTACGTTGAACAGAAGGTGAACGATAGCCGTTCTTTTTGCGTTTACGCTTGCCCCCAAGGACGAGAAAAGCGCGGTAACGCAAGTGCCGACGTTGGTGCCGAGTATTATGAACATTGCCATAGGCAATGAGATTAGCCCGCTGCTTGCAAGAGAAATGGCGATTGCCGTTATCGCCGCGGACGATTGCACCAAGCCGGTGAGCGCCGCACCCAAAAGGAATAAAACGATTATCTGCCACCAGTTCGGTGCGCCGTCCCCGCCTATCGTTATGAAAAGCGTTTTGACGGAGCCTTCGATTTCGGGGTCGGTAAGCATCTTGCTCATAGAGCCCGACATAACGTTCATACCTATGAAAATAAGCCCCAAACCCTGCAAAATTGCGCCTATACGCTTGATTTTGTCCTTTTTGCAGAGCATCGACATTAAAACGCCGACGAACGCGACGAAGGCGAAAAGCGCGGTAACTTCAAACTCTGCACCCGTCGTGGATATTGCAGAAATGAACGCCGTTACCGTGGTACCGATATTCGCGCCCATAATTACCGACGCCGCTTGCGTCAAGGTCATAAGCCCGACGTTAACGAAGCCGACTATCATGACGGTCGTTGCGGAAGAGCTAGTAACTATCGCCGTAACGGCGGCACCCGTTCCCACGCCCAAAAAGCGGTTTTTGGTTGCCTTGGTCATAAGTCGGCGCATAGATTTGCCGGCGGCGTTTTCAAGGTTGCCGCCCATCATATTCATACCTATGATGAACGCAGCGACCCCGCCGAACAATAAAAGCATGCAGTTTACTATCGTCAGAACCTCCGACGAGCCGAGCGCTAAAAGAGAAAATTTCATAAGTTTTATTGCCGTTTTTTGCAACCTCCACCGAATAATATTGTAACTTACGCAGTCAACCCTTGTCAAATGAAATTTCGGCGTGCAATAAATTGCAATTTCGCGCGCTTTATTATAAAATAATAAACTAAGAGGATTTTTTATGTTTAATATCGTTTTGGTTGAGCCCGAAATTCCGCAAAATACGGGCAACATCGTAAGGACTTGCGCCGCAACGGGCTGCAAGCTGCACTTGGTGCGCCCGCTCGGGTTCGAAGTTTCGGACAAGTATTTAAAGCGCGCGGGGCTGGATTATTGGAAGGACGCAGAAATTTTCTATTACGACGATTTTGACGAGGTTGTGGCTAAATTCCCCGAAGCCTCCTTCTACTTTTTTACTACGAAGGCGCGGAAAAATTATTCCTCCGTCGAGTTTAAAGAGGGCGACTTCCTCGTATTCGGCAAGGAAACACGCGGGCTGCCCGAAGAGCTTTTGAAAGCACATAAGGATACTTGCGTACGCATACCTATGCTGAACGATACGCGAAGCTTAAACCTTTCGAACTCGGTTGCGATAGCCGTTTACGAGGGACTTAGACAGCAAGACTTCAAAGGCTTCAATTGCAAAGGCGAGCTGCATAGGCTCAGTTGGGATTGACTTTTAACTTTATATATAATATAATTTATTTATGAAGCTCGAAAAAATTGTAGTTGCAAGCAGCAACGAGGGCAAAATTGCCGAAATTAAATCTATTTTCACAGACGTAGAGATAATTTCTATGCAAGAGCTGGGCTTTACCGACGAGATAGATGAAACGGGTAAATCCTTTAAAGAGAACGCCAAAATCAAGGCGGAAACCATTGCAAAGAAATTTTCCCTTCCCGCCCTCTCGGACGATTCGGGGCTGTGCGTTGACGGGCTCAACGGCGCGCCCGGGATTTACTCCGCACGCTTTTCGGGCGAGGGCCCCGCGGGGAATAGGAAGCTTTTGCTTAAAAGAATGGAGCACGTTTACGACAGACGCGCGCACTTCGAAAGCGCGGTTTGCCTATGCCTCCCCGACGGCAAAACCTACTTCGGGCAAGGCAAAACCTACGGCAGAATTCTGTTCGAGGAGATAGGCACAAACGGCTTCGGCTACGACTGCCTATTCTACTCCGACGATTTGAAAAAGTCGTTCGGGCTTGCCACCGAAGAAGAAAAGAACGGCGTTTCCCACCGCTACCGCGCACTTGCGGATTTGCGCTCTAAACTATGAAAACGGCGGTTATAATTTCCGATACGCACGGGAATATGCCTAAAATAACGCAGCTTTACGGTATTTTTAAAGAGTGCGATTATATAATACATTTGGGCGATACTTCGGGCGACGGAGCGCGGATTAAAAAAGAGTTCGGGGACAAAGTAATTCTTGTAAACGGCAACTGCGACCCCGTAAACTTAGGTGAAAACGAAGTGGTTTTAAATATAGAAGGCGTAAAAATATTAGCAACGCACGGGCATTTATACTCGGCAAAAACCACGTTAACTAAGCTATATATGCGGGGCAATGAGGAAAATTGCCAAATCGTGCTATACGGGCACACCCACCGCGCACGCGAGGACGAAATTGAGGGCGTAACGCTTATAAACCCCGGCAATTTGTCAAGATATTCTCAAAACAGCTACTGCTATTTAGTTATAAACGGCAACAAATTTACAAGCAAAATAGTCGTTATTTAAGGCATATATGGGCATCAATTGAAAAATTAAGGTATCAATATGAAATTTAAGCATTCCTTCCACGTATTCGTGGACAACTTTTCGGTAGTATACAAACAGCTTTTATATAGGCTTATCGTGCTCGTAATTTCGGGCCTAATATGCTGGGCGGGCGTTTACCCGTTTATTAAAACCTTTATCAACTCCGAGCAGTTAAACACCATTATCGAGGGTACAAAAGGTTTTATAACCACACTTTTGAGCGGAAAGATAAACGAGCTTGCCGACCTTTCCGAAAAGGTGCAGACGGCTTACGCCGAGCTTATAGAGCTTTTTAACACCAAGCTTTCGCAAGCTATTTTAAGCGGACTTTTAATTCTTCTTATAACGATAATATCCAAATGGTTTATGGGGCTGGGCAACTACGCCACCGCTTCCATTATCAACGACAAGATGGCGCTGCGGGCTAAACAACCCTTCTTCAGTACGCTGATAAGAAACTTAAAGAGCGCGGCGATATACAACGCGATTTACGTTCCCCTTTCGGTTTTATTCGATTTGATAATCGTGGTTGCAATGTTCTTCCTATTCTTCACTTTGTTGAACCACGTCGTCTACTTCTTTATCTGTCTGTTCCTTTTCGTGCTTGCAGTCGTGTTTGCCATCACGTTCAAGATGACGGTAACCTCGGACTGGCTTCCCGCACTTATCCGCGGAAAAATGAAGCAAGGCGCGGCTATGAAGTACGCGTTTGCACGCAAGGGCAAAAACACCTTCAACGTAATGTCGAACTTCGCGGTTATCGTGCTTATCGTATTTGCGCTGAATATGGCGGCGGCTATTTTGACGCTGGGCGTGGGACTTCTACTCACCGTTCCTTCAAGCTACGTGATAATTATCTGCTTCGAGTTCGTGAACTACTACGACCGTGAAGAGATTAAGTATTCCGTTGACAAGAACACGATTATTTCGCCCGCGAAGGAGCGCCCCTTATCCCGTGAGGAATTCTTCCGCGGTAACGACGATTAATTTTATGAATTTATTAAAAAATTATAAATTTTTTTGAAAATCTCCCTTTACAAAGCGGAGATTTTTTTATATAATCAATGTGTTAAACAGTCAGTAGTACTACGGCATGTCCCGCAGTAATATGATAATTAAGGAGGAATTTATGGGTTTTAAAGAAACTTACGAAAGCTGGCTTGCAGACGAGAGACTTGCTCCCGATGCCAAAGCCGAGCTTGAAGCCATAAAGGATAATAAAGAAGATATCGAATACCGCTTCGGCGCGGAGCTTGAATTCGGCACTGCCGGCATGCGCGGAATTATAGGCTACGGCACGAATATGATGAATATTTACACCGTAAAGCGCGCAACGCAAGGTCTTGCGGAATTTATTAAAACCAAGGGCGAGGAAGCTATGAAAAGGGGCGTTGCCATCTCCTACGATACCCGCCTTAAAAGCGACGAGTTCGCTACCGCCGCCGCTGAAGTTCTTGCAGCGAACGGCATCAACGCTTATAAATTCAACGACGTTCACCCCGTGCCCATGCTCTCTTATGCGGTACGCGCTTTGAACGCGTTTGCGGGCATTATGGTTACCGCCTCGCACAACCCCAAGCAATACAACGGCTACAAGGTTTACGGCGAGGACGGCGCGCAGATGTCCCCCGACGATACCGCAGTTGTAGTTGAATACATACAGAAAATTACCGACTACCTCGGCGCACCCGCACCCACTGCGGAGCAAGCTAAAAAGCATATAAAAGCCGTTCCCTCGAAGGTAGACAAAAAGTATTATAAAGAGCTTAAAAAGCTCACCATTTCCAAAAAGGCGATAAAAGCTTGCGGTAAAAATTTAAAACTCGTTTACACTCCCGTTCACGGTTCGGGCTATATCCCCGTTACCACTATCCTCAAAAAAATAGGCATTAACGCGACGGTAGTTGAAGAACAAGTTAAAAAAGACCCTGAGTTTTCAACGGTTGAAGTGCCCAACCCCGAGTTTAAGGAAACCTTATCCCTCGGCATAAAGCTCGCGCAAAAAATCGACGCAACCGTAGTATTCGGCACCGACCCCGACAGCGACCGCCTCGGCGTTGCAGTTAAAAACAAGGAAGGCGAGTTCGAAGCGCTTTCGGGAAACCAAGTCGGCATACTTCTTTTGGACTATATTTTGACTAGGCTTAAAGAGGACGGAAACTTGCCCGCAAACGCGGCGGTTGTAAAATCCTTCGTAACGACGGGCATGGCAAGGCCCATTTGCCAGAAGTACGGCGTAACGCTTTTCGAGGTGCCCGTAGGCTTTAAGTTTATCGGCGAGAAAATCAAGGAATGGGAAAAAGACCACTCCCACACCTACGTGTTCGGCTTTGAAGAAAGCTGCGGTTATCTCCGCGGAACGCACGCGCGCGACAAGGACGCCGTAGTTGCCTCAATGCTGTGCGCCGAAATGGTTTGCTATTACGAGTACGTCGGCAAGACGGTTTACCAGCGCTTACAAGAAATTTACAGCGAGTACGGCTACGTATTAGACTGCAACATCTCCATTCCCTTCAAGGGCTTGAACGCGATGAAGGAAATGAACGCCGTAGTCGACGGGCTTAAAGAAAAGCCCGCAACCGAGTTCGATATTTACAAGGTTACGACGGTAAGAGATTATTCCAAAAACATTAAGACGGATATTGCAACCGGCGCGACCAGCGAGATAGGCTCACCCCTCACCAACTGCGTTTATTACGAGTTAGAAAACGGAAGCTTCATCTGCGTACGTCCTTCGGGCACCGAGCCCAAGCTGAAGATTTACTTCTCGGTAAAGGCGAACAACAAGCCCGACGCCGAAGCCGCGCTTGAAAAGATGCAAGCAGCGGTAAAGAAGTTATTAAAAGTATAATCGGTTAGTTATAAAAAAGCGCCGCGCACTTCAAGTGCGCGGCGCTTTTTTATTTCATAATAATTTTAATTTGTTATCGCTTGATATACGCTTTCCGCCAAAAGCTTACTGCCCTTGGGGTTGGGATGAACGCCGTCGGCAAACAAGTCTTTGCGGCCTTTGAATATTTCGTATAAATCAATACACTCTATACCTTTTTCTTTTGCAATGCTCCTTATCGCTGGGCAAATTTCTTTTTCGACTACTTCTTGCCGCAAACTATAAGGAACTTTACCGCGCACCTCAAACAACGGCGGCGGGATAAGAATATACAGCTTTTGCAAAGAATCAAGCGCCAAATAACTGTCTAAAATCTCTTTATAGTCTTTGATAAACTTTTCTTCGTTCCAATTCTTTTCTTTGGAATCGTTGCTTCCCAGAAGAAACACGACGATATTTGGGTTAAATTCAAGGCTCTGCTTATATAGCTTTTCGTTAGTAAAGGGCAAATCTCCGCTTTTAATAGCCGTTCTGTCCGTGTAGCCGAAGTTGTTGACGCAGTAATTTTCGCCAAGCAAACGGTTTAACACGGCGGGATAGTTGTTCTTACGCCTATTCCTTAACATACAGCCGTAGGTTATACTGTCCCCCACGCAAGCTACTCTTATTTGATTTTCCTTCGGCTTTTTCATCGGGTGATAAGAATTTACAACCCCGATATAAAATAAAACGAATACTATTATCCCCGCCAAAACCACCACGGCGGCAACCGCAATAAGTGCTTCCGTCATCATATGCTCCTTTAATAAATTCTATCACAAATTTAAAAAGACCGAAAAGCCGGTTATAATTCACGCGCCATTATATATTCTTCCGAGTTTTCATTAATAATAACAAACCCGACTTTCTTATACATTTTAACGGCATAATTTGCTTTTTGAACAGCAAGCGAAGCTCGTTTATATCCGCTCCGTTTTAGCTGCAATAGCATATTTCGCATTAAATCAGTTCCTATGCCGTTACCTCTGTATTCTTCGTAAAGCGATATTGCAAGCGACGGCGTATCGTTGTCGATATGCCCGTAATCGTTCATAATCCTTGTCCAAACTGCCCCGACGATTTTGCCGCCGACTTGTGCGACCAATGCTATATCGTCCTTTTGCTTGCCGAAGTCTTTAACGTAAACTTGCAATTCGTCATTATCAATTATACTTTTGGGCGGTGGTGCTACACCTTGCGGAATGAATATTGCGTTATATAAAAAGTCGTTCAGTAAAGAATATTCACTCGGCTGCATTTTCCGTATATTATATTTCATATATACATTTTACCAATTTTGCGCCGAAAAATCAATCATGCAAGACCGACAAAAAACCGTATGAAAAGGCAAAGGAAACGGGCGAACATATAATTAATCATATAAAAACGATTTCTGGGCAAAATTTTTTTATGGGATATTTTAATTATCACGCGAAGGCGCAAGGCTTGATAAAAACGGGTCATTGCGTTAAAGCGGAGTTCGTAGAAAAATATAAAGATATCAGCCCCGCGCTTATTCTTTACTTTGACAACAACCCTCCCATGCCCATTCGCTTGCATAAATTCGACGAGTATCTTGAATTACTGAAACAATATGACGTTAATATAAAATAAAAAAAGACCGCGCCCCCTATTCAGTTAACGCAATTAACGTCATTGATTGATACTTATTGTATGTAGATTGTTTGTATTCATTTTAATACAATAAATATAAGGTGATTATATGGATATTATAAAGGTATTTGCGAACAACTTGAAGAAATATCGTAAAGCAACAGGACTGTCTCAAGAAAAGTTTGCGGAAAAGTGTGGCCTTCACCGTACGTATATCAGTGCGATTGAATGCTATAGACGAAGTATTTCCTTAGAAAATATTCAACGAATCGCAAACGGATTAGAAATCGAACCGTATAAATTGTTTTTAGAGTCTTAACTATATGCAGTATTATTTATCTACAAAAGAATTAGAAAAACTTACCGATGGGCTAAAAGCCGCGACGTCAATTCCGTTTATCGACGATATCGAGGATTTTATTTTAGAGGCTATCTGGGAATATACGAAAGATATTGACGGTATTGACCCTTTTTTCAATACTCGGTCTAAACTTTTATATGATGTCGTCGACAAAGAAAAACGTATAGGGTGGTCCGTAAAAAGTTTGCAATGGGCTTTTTATCCTAATTGCGAATTTGAGCTTGTCGTGCAACGTTCTGACGTTTACAAAAAGTCTATTGAGTTAGGTTTTCCCGCTCTGGATGAAAATAGCGACCCCGATTTAATCGGTGCCGCATTGCTTAAGCATTGGAATAATAAAATAGAAACCGATGCAACTATTCAAGAAGTACAATCAAAAAGAATAATGGTGCTTTTAAAAACCGTTGATAAAAAACGCTTTGCAATACTGGAAGAGGATATACGTCAGTATAACGCTAGTGATATTACTTGGCAGTGGACCAACGAAAAACGCAACGGTTTACAAGGCATTAGAAAGAACGACGGAAGATGTATTTATAGATGGTATCCATCACAAAAACAGTTCTTTGAAAGATTTGTTTTACCGGATACCTCTCAAATACTTTGCATTGACCCTAAACGTCTTACAAAAAAAGAAATTGTTAATATCATTTTGCCTCATCTTCAATAGCATTAATAATATGCTTTGCTAATTGCTCCATAAAATACGGCGGTACCGCATTCCCGATTTGCCCCGCTTGATCAACACGATTCCCTAAAAAGTAAAAATCGTCTGAAAACGATTGAATTCTGGCAGCTTCCCTCATCGTAATCCCTCTGTTCTCTCTCGGATGGGCATATCTGCCCGAACCGATATGAAAAACCCATCGAGTTATGGTGGGGGCTACAGTTTCAAAATCCAGCCGTCCATACGCACCGGAATAGCCGCTTTTTACTTGCATTTCCTTTGGAATATCCTTAAGGCCCTGGCCCGGCCCGATAGAGGATATTCTTTTTGTTTGTAAAGGCTTTAAAACGTTAGCTACGTGATTGTTGACACAGTTTGAGTTTTCTCTCATATGTGCTTGAAAGCCATTAATAGGCTTAACCGTATACGGCATACCGTCGTAGCCCTCGCCTTGATTAATCACCGGTAGGTCTGATATCGCTTCCCACGCTGACAATTTGCATTCTTTTTCATTCGGGAAACCGGGACGTCCGCATCTTGACGCAAAGAAAAAGCATCTTCTTCTTTTTTGAGGAATACCGTATTTAGACATATCAATTATTTTCACGTCTACTGAATAACCGTAACGCTGTAGAGCGTTGATTATCTCTTCGCGTACTACTCCGCCGAATGCATTATAAATTTCCGCAACGTTTTCAATGATTACTATTTTGGGATTTATTCTTTCAACGAATCTTAAAAATGCTTTATACAATTGATTTCTGGGATCCTCGAGGAACCTCCAACTAGCCGGAGTATTTTTTGAAAACCCTTGGCATGGAGGACCGCCTACTAAAACGTCAATCGTTTTAGAATCAATATTCATTTTATCTAATAAATCATCCGGTGCTATTTGAGAAACGTCTTGATTAAAAACAACCGCTTTAGGGTGATTCCTTTTATACGTATCTAATGCAACGTTCCAAATATCAACTCCCCCGACGATATTAAATCCACCTTTTGAAAGCCCCCACGACATGCCGCCACAGCCGCAAAAAAGATCTAGTACGTTGTACGTCCCCATAGTTTTCTCCCTATTGGTTCAAAGAATCTCGATTTCTCGCTATATACTTACAACAGCCATATAATACTATGGCGATTACGCTATCTCCATTTTATCACAATCTAACGATATGAGCAATGTTATAGCGGCATTTTTAAAAATTTAAAATTTTCAAGAGCATTAATTAAAAATAAATACGTAAACTTACTTGCTTAATAAATTTGTTCGATAATGAAGTTATTTTATATCTTTAATATACCAACGCACACCAAAACCATCATATAAAAAAAGTACGAACCACTTTGATGTGTGTTCGTACTTTTTGCTCTTGGCGGAGAGAGGGATTCTGCCGTTTCCCTTCGGGAGCCTCGGCAGATCGTCGCTTCGCTCGCGCGAACCACAGGGGTTTCTTCATTCTCTTTATCAAAAACAGTGGACTACTTAATGTAGCCCACTGTTTTAATTCCCATCTCTTTTAGAAATTTCATCAAGTTTACTTTGCGGTAAAGAATTATAAAGTTCATTTAATCGGTTCGGTTCAGATATCATTTTTTCTGCAATAATATTAATTAATTCAAACAAACTTGAGGCCATTTCCAAATTATCCTCAATAACTATTAATCCAGGGTGAACGGCATTGTTACCTACTAATCGTACGATATCTAGAGCCTTTTGGATTTTTTCTGGCAACCCCTTTTTTACAAGATTTGCAATATCGGTGTTTAAATCTTTACCCTTTTCTCCCAATTGAATACATAATTTTTGTACGGCAAGTCTTAGTAATGCACATGCACCTCGGGGCGACTCACTATAAATATTTCTTGCTTGCAAATAGAGTTCCTTCACATCTTCCGCCAAATCTTCGTTTGGCATGGAAATATTAGTTTGCTTTGGAAAGATCATTTGCGCGTCTAACCATAAACCTTTTTTATAACAATGATTGCAATAAGAAAAATGTAAATTTTTCCCTTCATATCCGCTATTATCTAATCTCTGCCAAGACTGTACTGCATAAACATTACAAAAAGGACAAGTAAATGCATTCTTATCACGTCTAGGCGGATAATAATTTTGACTCATGTAAACTCCTAAGATTAATAGTTATTCTTATTATATCATAACATAATTTGAATGCCAAGACAATTTAACAAAAAATAAATCGAAACCGTTCCCAAAGTTAGTTTTTCTTTTGGCAGAGAAAGGGATTTTGCACATACGCGCAAAGCGTCGCTTCGTTCGCGCGAACCCCTGGATAGTTGCCCATCAACGGTTTGACGCGATTGCGCCTTTGGCGAACAATCGCTATTACGCCGCAAAGCGGCTACAAGACCGCCGCATTCGTCGTACCGAAGCACATAGTGCTTACCGCTCTGCCACATAAAAAAGACCGCGCCCCCTATTCGGTTGACGCGGGTTGATACGTCCCGGAAACGTATCTGCCTATAATAGCTGGCGGAGAGAGAGGGATTCGAACCCCCGGATAGTTGCCCATCAACGGTTTTCAAGACCGCCGCATTCGACCGCTCTGCCATCTCTCCATGCAAAACGCATACCTATTTTAACAAACTTGCAAGCGGCTGTCAATTAAATTCGTTTATGCGTTCCTATTCGTTTTCACGCTTTTTTATCTGCGAGTCTATAAGCTCTTTAAACGAGAAATCTTTTCTTATCTCGTCTATCTTGCCGTCGGCAAAATAGCTGTAAATATTGTTATCCGAAGCGTAAATGCAGTGGTCGTACAACACCGCTTTATTGATGTTGCACAAAAGGCACAGCTCCTTAGTAAATCTGTCGTCGCTTATCGACGGCTTCGAACTGCCGCTTAAATGGTTGTGCGCGACCAAAATTCCGTACGGCTTTTCCGTGGCGATAATTTCGGCAATCTTGTCAGTATCCACTTCCACCTTGTTTCTGTCGGTATCGGTGAAAGAGAAAATTCTTTTAACCTTTCCGTTCTTTTCAAGGAAGTAAAATTCAAGCACTTCCTCTTGCCTTCCGCGCATTCTGACGGTGACAAAGGTTTTAAAGTCCTCATAGGTTTTTAAAACCGCAACGCCCGCGTTGACGGGGTTGATACGGCGGAACACTTCGGCGTTGCATTTTATGTACAGCGCAAGGTTTTTCCCTACGCCTTTAACCGTCATAAGCTGCTCTATGCTTGCACCGAACACGCCGGCAAGCGAGCCGAAGTTATCCAGCAAAGCGTGTGCAAGCGGGTTGGTATTGGCGCGGGGCAAGCCGTTGAAAAGAAACATTTCCAACACCTCGTGGTCGTAAAACGAGTCGCCGTTTTCAAGCCTATCGTACATTCTTTGTCTGTGTCCTTCGTGCATAATTTCACCTTCAAATCTGTTCTTTATTATTGTATCACACCCCCTCGGGTTTAGCAAAGAAAATACCGCCCAAAGCAAAAATAGCTTGCAATTTTACAAGCTATACCTTACAATGATTGAAATATGAAATTTAAGTTGCCCAAAAGCATAGCCTTTTACGTTTTCGCTGCGTTCGCTTTAATCGAAAGCGTAATTTATATAATCTTTCAGATTTACGACTTTGCTTACCACGAAAACTTAATTTATCTTAAATACGCGGGTATTTTAACTTGCCTTGCCTTTGCGGCGGTGGGAATTTATTTTTACGGCAAGGACGGCGTAGTAGTTACGGTTGCCCTCGTCTTTACGGCGATAAGCGATTTGTTTATACTCGTTTTAAACAAATACTTCGAGGTCGGCATTTGCACCTTTATTCTTACCCAAGCCGTTCACTTTGCAAGAATTTACCTTATAAACGGCAAAAAGCCTTGGATTTCTTTGGGGGTAAGGCTTGGCGTAGTTGCGGTCGGGCTTGCCGTTTTAGGCGGGCTGGGTATGCTTAATTCCGCGGTTGTGGTGCTTGCGGTCATCTACTTCCCTCAGCTTTTGATTAACGCCGTGGAAAGCGGCTTCCTTATTAAAATCGACAAAAAGTATATACTATTATTCGTGGGGCTGGTGCTTTTCACGATTTGCGATATCTGCGTGGGCGTGGACAACATGGGCGGCATAAACGGCAACGCAAGCGACGCGACTATCGGCGTAAGCATATCCGAGGGGCTTAAAAGCTTCGTCCACTCCGTTATTTGGACGGTCTACCTCCCCGCACAAGTTTTAATAGTTCTTTCCGAGAAAAAGACGGAATATAAACCATTCTTTAAAAAATAGACGCTTGGAGCGCGCAGTGGAAATTCAAAGACTGAGATTACAAAAACTGAATAACACGCGCGACTTGGGCGGGTTCCCCGCGGCGGACGGACGGCGTATAAAATACTGCAAGCTTATTAGAAGCGGCAGACTTTACAAGCTCCCCAAGCTAACCCGCTCTTATTTGGAAAATATAGGCGTAACCACGGTCATAGATATGCGTATCGAGCGCGAACGGCTTGACTACCCCGACAGCGTTTTAAACGGCGCAAGGCAAGTTATACTCCCCCTCGTGATTGCCGAGGCGGCGGGGATAACCTACACCAAAAGCCTTGCAAAGGTTTGGCGGGAAGAAAGCAAGCGCATAGCAACCGAGTTCGGCACGGCGGACGCGTATATGCAAGACGTTTACGAACGCATACTGTTTGACGAACGCTCGCAAAAATCTCTTAAAAAGTTTTTCGACTTAGTTATGGCGGACGAGAATTGCATACTTTGGCATTGCAGCGCGGGCAAGGACAGAACGGGCATTGCCGCCATGCTTTTGGAATCAGTACTCGGCGTGGACGAAGAGCTTATTATTGCGGACTACGTTGCCTCGAATAGGTTCCAGCGCAAAAAGTGCACCTTGCAAAAAGCGGGGCTTTTAATACTGCCCGTTTCCCGCAATTTTAAAAGGGTGCTTTACGCGCTTATGATAGCAAAGCCCGAATATATTAAGCACGCGATAGACACTGTTAAACAGCGTTACGGCAGTATAGTTGAGTACTGCAAGCAAGCCCTAGGCTTAACCGACGAAAACATAGAATTTTTAAAGGACAAATATTTAGAGTAAACGTTCCGTTTAATCACGTATCTTAATTGCGTTAGAGCAACACAAACAAAACTCAAATCAAACTAAAAGCCCGATAGCTTTGCAAACCAAGCTATCGGGCTGTATTTTTTGAAATTGATTATTCTGCTTTATTCAAAGTAAACGAAAAGCTGCCGTCGGTGCATTTACCGTCCGATTCGATTATTACGTAAATCGTTTTATTGCCTGTAAACGCTTCGGTTTTTCCTTCCTTGGAACCGCCCGCTCCGATTTCTAATAAGGTCAGCTTTTCATCATTAAAGTCATAGTAAACCTTTATGCTTCCTTCTCCCAACGACGCATTATAAGATAAAACCGTTTCTTCGTCACCCGTGTTTTTTAATTTCATTACGTACGTTCCACTGAAAGAGTCAAAGGTAACGGACGCTTCTTCTTGGGTGTTCGTCGTCGTCATAAACGTCGAACTGTAATGACTTGCGTATTTTACTTCGCAAGCAGATAACGCAAAACACAAAACCAACGCCATAGTTGCAATGATTACGCCTACAAATTTTTTCATAATACTCTCCGTAAATTTTCGTTTGTCGTAACCTTATTATATCACGATAAAAAAGAAAAAGCAAGGACTATACTCTAATCCTTGCTTTTTATTTTACTCTACCGTAACGCTCTTTGCAAGATTGCGCGGTTTGTCGATTTCTCTGCCTAAAACCGCCGCTGCCTTGTAGGCAAGCATCTGCACCGCCACGGCGGAAAGTAGCGGCGATAAAAGCTTATCGCACTTAGGCAAATAGGTTACGGGCAGCTTGCCCGAAAACCTTTCCTCCACCTCCGCAATATTAGTTATAACGGCAACCTTGCCGCCTCGGGATAAGACTTGCTCCACCGCGTTCTCGCTTTTGCCCGCAAGCCCCTCGTCGGTGATTATAACTACGGAGGTCGTGTTCACGTCGATAAGCGCAAGCGTGCCGTGCTTTAACTCGCCCGAAGGGTACCCCTCGCCGGGAACGTAGGAAATTTCTTTCAGCTTTAAACTGCCTTCAAGCGCAACCGCATAATCCAAATCTCTGCCCAAAAAGTACACTCCGCTGCTTGACGCGCAAATGTGTGCAAGTGAACGCATATCCAAATCTTCAAGCGTTCGTGTGAGAAGGGCGGGGATTTTTTCTATTTTTTCGGCGCACTCCGAATAGACGCTTTCGCCCGCAAGCACCGCCGCCGTAAGGTAGAGTGCGGCAATTTGCCCCGTGTAGCTTTTGGTTGCGGCAACGCAGATTTCGGGACCCGCCGCAACGGGCACCACGACGGTTGCAAGCCTCGTCAGCTCCGAGCGGTGCGAGTTGGTAACGGCGATAACCTTCGCCCCCAAGGAAAGGGCAAGCCGAGCCGCCTCAACCGTGTCCGCCGTTTCCCCGCTTTGGCTTACGGCAATTACCGCCGTCTTGTTATTTATAACGGGGTTTTTGTATCGGAATTCACCCGCCGTTTCGCACTCTGCGGGGATGCGCGCAAAGCACTCTATGTACCGCTTGCCGATAAGCGCGGCGTGGTATGCCGTGCCGCAGCCCGTTAAAATTATACGTTCTATTCCGTCAAGCTCTTTTCGTAAGCTATCCTTGACCCCGCCGAACGCCCTTGCCGTTGCCTCTACGGAGAGGGGCGTTTCACGCAGCTCTTTAAGCATATAGTGCGGGCACCCGTCAAGCCCGAGGCTTGCAGATACCGCAAGGTTGGGCTCCTTTAAGCGGGAAACGGGCTTAAAAAATTTGTCGAAAATTTTAACGCCGCCCGAAGTGATTTCGGCAATATCGCCGTCCTCTAAAATGGTGATGGTGTTGCAAAGCCCCGCAAGGGCGGGCTCGTCGCTGGCGCAGAAATTTCCGTCCGCGCCGTAGCCGATAATAAGCGGGCTCTTGTGGCGTGCCACTGCTATCCTATTCTCGCCTTCACATATCGCCATAAGCGCATATGAGCCTTTGAGCACTTTAACCGTTTCACGCAAGGCGAAAACCAAATCGCCGTTGTAATTTTTTTGAAGAAGGTGGGCGACGACTTCGCTGTCGGTATCCGAAAGGAATTTCGCGCCGCCTAAGATAAGCTCGGCTTTAAGCTCGGCGTAGTTTTCGATAATGCCGTTATGCACCACGGCAAAGCCGCCCGCGCGGTGGGGGTGCGCGTTTATATCCGACGGCACGCCGTGGGTAGCCCAGCGGGTGTGCCCTATGCCGACGCGCGCGTCAACGCCCTTTAAAAGCGGTGAAAGTTTTTCCACCCGTCCTTGCTTTTTCATTACTTGAAGTTTTCCGTCCGCAAGGAAGGCCGCGCCCGCCGAATCGTAGCCGCGGTATTCAAGCCGTTTAAGCCCGCCCAAAATTATTTCGGCGGCATCACCGCCGCCTATGTAACCGATTATCCCACACACCGTCTACACCTCAACATTATCGTTTATTTTGCCTTGAATTATCTTACACGCCAGAGAGCATAGTTCTTCATTTTCACCTTCCGCAGTAACGCGTATTAACCGCTCGGTACCCGAAGGGCGGACGATTAAACGAACCTTCAACTCGTTCCTAAGCTTTTCGGCAAGGGCTTCCACGCCCGCCATAGCAAGCTTTTTATCGACTACGGGAACATTAAGCGCAACTTGAGGGAAGGTTTTGTAGCCCTTCAAAAGTCCGTCGAAGCCGCGGTTTTCGACTACGGCCTCCATAAGCATAACCGCCGTAACCAGTCCGTCGCCCGTAGTTTCGTACTTGGAAAAGACTATGTGCCCACTCCGCTCCCCGCCGAGCACCGCGCCCGTTCTCGTCATGGTGTCGCACACGACTTTATCGCCCACGTCGCACACCTCGCACTTCACGCCCTTAGCGGCAAGGCTTTGTATGAACCCGCCGTTGGATAGGACGGTGCAGACCACCTTGCCGTAGGCAAGCTCGCCTCGGTTTTTTAAATAGTTGGCAAGGATAAACATTTCCTCGTCGCCCGAAATTACGTTGCCGTTCGTATCAACCGCAATGCATCTGTCGGCGTCGCCGTCGAACGCAAAGCCGATATCAAGCGAGTTTTTTATAACCAAGTCGCGCAGCGCCTCGATGTGGGTGGAGCCCACGCCGTCGTTCACGTTGGTGCCGTTGGGGCTATCGCCTATCATATAAGTTTTTGCGCCCAAAGCCTCGAACACGCTGCGCGCAATCTGAAATGCGCTGCCGTTAGCGCCGTCAAGCCCTATACGCATACCCTTGTAGGAGCAAGTCGCAAGCGAAATCAAATGTCCGATATAACGGTTTCTTCCGGCAACGTAGTCCACGGTGCGCCCGATATCTTGCCCGCGCGCAAAGGGAATATCTTTACCGCCAAAGGCGGTAAAATCTCCGTCCAAATAACTTTCTATAACGGCAATTACGCCGTCTTCCATCTTTTCGCCGCGGTCGTTTAAAAGCTTTATGCCGTTATCGTAGTAGGGGTTGTGGCTTGCCGAAACCATAATTCCGCAATCGAACCCGTCGCACCGAGTTATGTAGGATACGGAAGGGGTGGTGGTTACGTGCATAATGTGCGCGTCCGCGCCCACCGAAGTGAGCCCCGATGCAAGTGAATATTCAAGCATATAAGAGGAAAGCCGCGTGTCCTTGCCTATGACAGCGCGGCACTTCCGCCCGAGGCGCGCGCCGAAGTACCATCCGAGCACTTTGCCGACCTTAAACGCTTGCTCTGCAGTGATGGTGGTGCCCGCCTCGCCCCTAAAACCGTCTGTTCCGAAATACTTACCCGTAACAACCTCCTTGCCGCATATCAGCGGAAAATCATATCAGTTTTAAAACAAGTCAGCGGAGGTACATTTCAGCGGAAACGCATATAAAAAGAAGGACGGCACCCCTCCACTCACGCACTGAAAACGGGTGAAACGGGCTTTTTCCTCTTTCGACAAATTTCGCTTTTTTACCTCTTATTCCCCCTCCACCCGACTTTTTTTTGCCGCGTAAACGCATATGTTTTAAAATTTATATGTAGTTTTTTTCAAGTGCGGCAAAACGCTTGCACGGCGAAAAAATTGAGCCGCCGCAAATATGTGCGCCGCCGCAAAATCCGTATTAAAGCATATGCCTTGAAAATAAAATGTGTTACGGCGAATATTAGCCGTTTTTTTGCCCGTTTGCCGCCTTGGTGCATACGTCTCGGCGCAACTCGCCGAAAATCTACCTCCGCGCAATTTATTGACAATAAAAATTGCATATGTTAAAATTAAGCGGATTTCGGAAGATATAAATGAAGAAAAAATTTAAGTTCAGTCTTTCCGTTTGGCAGATACTTGCCCTTGCGTATCTCGGGGGCACTATCGTCGGCAGTATATTTTTGATAATGCCTTTCGCCACGCAAGAAGGACAGCAAACTTCATATATAAACGCTTTGTTTACTGCGGCCTCGGCGGTGTGCATAACGGGTCTGTCCCCTTACGACGTTGCAACCCACTGGACGCTTTTCGGGCAGCTCGTAATACTTTTTCTCGTTCAAATGAGCGGCTTGGGCTTTATGACTTTGGTTTCCGCGGCGTTCCTTATTTTTAAGCACGGAATGGGTTTCAGCAGCCGTAACGTGTTTATGCTTGACTCCCGCGGAAAATTTACCGGCATAAAAACGCTACTTTTGCGTATAGTTGGCGGAACTTTGATTTTCGAAACTATAGGCGCTCTTCTTTTAATGATACGGTTTATCCCCGATTTCGGGGTTGCCGACGGCATTTACTATTCGGTTTGGCACTCCGTTTCGGCTTTCTGCAACGCAGGCTTTGACTTAATGGGTTCTAAATACGGCGAATTCGTTTCACTGACAAATTACGCAACCGACCCCATCGTCACCTTGACCATATCCGCCCTCGTCATTTTAGGCGGCTTGGGCTTTGCGGTATGGAGCGACGTTATTGACTGCAGATTCAGATATAAAAAATTCCAGCTTAACACCAAAGTTGTGCTTATAGTAAACGCCATACTCATAGTTTTGGGTACTGCCGCTTTCCTTTTATTCGAGCGCGAAACCCAAGCAAATATGAACTTCGGGCAGAAGCTTTTGGTTTCCTTCTTCGAGGCGGTAACCCCCCGTTCGGCGGGCTTTGCCACCACCTCTTGCACCGAACTTTCGGACAGCGGTTATCTGTTGACCATAATATATATGTTCATCGGCGGCGGCTCGGGCTCCACTGCGGGCGGTATAAGGGTCGGCACCTTTGCCGTTATTACCATGGGTATGTTTGCGGCTTGCCGCGGGCGCAAGGATATAAACATAGGCAAAAGGCGCATCGAGTATTCACTCGTTTCGCAGTCGCTTGCAATCTTTGCCGCCTTCCTTATGGGCGTAGTATTATCCGCACTTACTATCGGCACTATTCAGCCCAAAGAAGAGTTTAAAGACGTCTTCTTCGAGTGCTTTTCGGCATTAAGCAATACGGGGCTTACTATGGACTTCACTCCTAAGCTCAGCGTTGCTTCAAGCATAATAATTATCTTTTTAATGTACGCTGGCAGAGTGGGCATATTAACGCTTACCCTTGCACTCGGCAAAAAGCGAAACGCGGCGGAAATCCGCAGACCGGTAGATACCCTTCTTATCGGTTAAACAAAATTTGTAGAGGTTCTATATGAAATCTGTTTTATTAATAGGAATGGGTCAGTTCGGCCAGCTCCTTGGCGACAAACTTATGAAGCTCGGCAACGAGGTTATGATTGTAGACAAGGACGAGGATATCATCAACCCGCTTGCACCCAAATACACGAACGCGGTTATCACGAACTGTATCAATCCCGACAACGTGAAAAGCCTTGACGTTCCCTCCTTCGACGCGTGCGTCGTAACCATTGCGGACGACTTCCAAAGCTCTTTGGAAATAACCTCTATCTTGAAGGATTTGGGCGCGAAATACGTCGTATCCAAGGCGAACACGGATATTCAAAGGAAGTTCCTTTTCCGCGTGGGCGCGGACGAGGTTATATACCCCAACCGCGACCTTGCCGAAAAGCTTGCCGTTCGCTTAAACGCGCAAAACGTTTACGACTATATCGAGCTTGACGAAACGTATTCCATTTTCGAGATTGCGGTTCCCGACAAGTGGATTGGCAAGACCATTCGCGAAGCCAACCCCCGCGCCGTGTACAATTTGAACATCTTGACTATTAAGAAGGGCAACAAAATTATGCCCTCCCCCACCCCCGATACCGTTTTTGAACAAGACGATAAAATGGTGGTTTTCGGCAACACGGAAAAAATTCTCGCCTTCACCAACAACAAGAAAAAGTAAGCGTTCCGCTTAACCAAGTATCTTAATTACTTTTGCGAAACACCTACCTATCTCACATCAAACTTAAAGCCCCGCGCTATTTAGCGCGGGGCTTGTCTTTACCGTTAAATTTATATTCTACTGAGGCAGCCGTCGCAAGATACACAGCCGTTGCGCCCGCCTTTAAAAGCGCCTTCGCCATTTCGTCCGCGGTTGCGCCCGTCGTTAAAATATCGTCAACCACCAGCACGCGCTTGCCCTTAACGGCGTCACGCTTTACCACGCGGAAACAACCGGCTAAGTTTTTACTGCGCTCTTTGCGGGTAAGCTCTTTCTGCTCGCCCGTTTCTTTGCGCTTTTCGACCGCGCCTTTTATATAGGGCTTGCCCACCCTTGCCGCTACGGCTTTTGCCAAAAGCTCGCTTTGGTTGTAGCCCCGCCTCGATTTTGAGCGGCGCGTCATCGGCACGCAAACTATGCAATCGTATTCGGGAAAGTCCTTAACGGCTTTACAGATTCGGTCCGCAAGATAATCCTTTAAATAGCTCCCTCCGTTTTTAAACTTTTTTATAAGATAAGCGGCGCTGCCTTCGTACACGAATGCAGACGCCGCCATTTTATACGTTGGCGGCTTGGCTTTACACTCTATGCAAAATTCCGAGCGCACCGTTTTTCTCCCACACACGGGGCATTTATCTTTGTCGTTAAAAATCAAGGTCTTGGCGCAATCGTCGCAGATATTCGTGCCGAAGGTTTCCCGACCGCAAATATCGCAAGTAAAGTCCTTAGGGAACAGCGCGTCCAATACCTCTTTTAAAAAGACGTTCAACTTAATACTCGCGCCGCCCTATAAGCACGTCTATATCCTCGCCGAAGTAATCGGCGATTTTACAAAGATACTCAAGCGTTATCTCACGCTTGCCCGTCACGTAGCGGGAAATAGTCTGCTGCGGGATATTCAACGCCTTTGCAAGCTCACCTTGAGTAAGCCCGTTTTCCTTAATCAACGCACTTAAATTTTGTGCAAACGCTTGCGCGTACTTACTAACCATACCTAAGTTTTACACCAAACGGTGTACAAATGCAAGCAAAACTACGAAAACGGAGAAAAACGGAGAAAAAATCGGGACAGATAAGGAGATTATTTTTCGTTGGCAAGTGTTATAGTTATGTCGAGAAAACACGAAAAATGTAAAAACGCGCTTTTTACAAGGAGGATAAAATGCACAACAAAATGTCTGCCACGGGAGTATTGTCACACTTGATTTACGTATTAGAATCTAACTTATCGGAGCTTACTTCCGCCGAACGTATAGACGAATATACTATGGGCAGTTGGGAAGCGTGCATAGAGTGTCTTGAAGCTATCAGTTGTTGGACGCGTGCGAAAGATTTCGGTTTAAATTACAACCCCGAAATTAAATTTAATTTGGAAACGGCGCAGTGCCGTTGCCCGTCAACGAGAACCCCGCGCCGCAAAAAATAAGCTTTTAGCCATTCGTTCCGTCACGCAAAGCTTCTAAAAGCTCAACGGCAATTCCTTTGCGCGCGGCGCAGACTGCAACGACGCTTTCACGGTAAGTTCGCACCAAAACCTCTCGCCGTCCGTCGAAGGCAATTTCAATAAACTTAGTAAACCCGAAGTTCTGCGGCGCCTCGTCAAGCGTAAAGCTTGCACCGTACTTTGCCAAAATTTCAAAAACCGTAAAAAGTCCTATACCGCTACCGCCCACGCCCGCGCGGGTAGTAACTTGCTCCAAACCGAGCTTTTTAAGCACCTCTTCATAGAACTGTTCGCCGCTGTCGTAAATACGGATAAGCGGCTTTTTGTTTTCCGTTTCGCCAAGTTCTACGCGCACTTTCGCATTGGGCGAGCCGAGGGCGGAGTGCATAGCGTTATCGCAAAGGTAGCTAAGCAACTTATGTACGTCGATTTTATCCAGAGCGTTTTCGGTAAACCAATTTTTAACGTCTGCGGAAATATCTGCGCTTGCCGTAAAGCTTTTACGCTCCGCCGCGGTAAACAACTGAATTATCGGCGCGTCGATTACCCTTACTCCCGTTTGCGGAATATTTTGCAAGCTGCACTTTACGTTTGCCAAATTCATCTCATCCAAAACATGTTGCAACAAATCCCGAAGAGCGCGCAGCTCGGCGCAATCGGTTTGTGCCGCAACGCTTTCCGCAAGAAGGGCGCAGTTAGGCAAAGCTTTATTTAGATAATGAAATTGTTTAGCGGACACGGCAACCTTCAAATCATTTTCAGCGGCGTCTGATTTTAACTCCGCTATTTCATCCTCCAAGAGCTTGACGTTCTGCTGTTCAACCCCTTTGCGGTAATTGTAGGTAATATGCCTCCTCCACCACAAAATAAGAAGCAGTCCGAATAGCGTTAGTATAAGCACACCGGTATCATATATAGATTCAGTAGCGTTTTTTGTATATACAATCATCCATGCAAAAATACAACCCACACTGAGAAACAATAATATTTCAAATGTCGCAGTTTCCCCTTTCGGGTTCACTCCACTCCGTAGCCTCTTTATTTTAAACAAAAGAAAAACACCAACAATTTGAATTGCGCTAATTGATAATTGTGTAATAACGTTTTTAACGGTTTCGTTTTTAATAAGGTACAAAACTGCGGCAATAGGAAAGCTTAAAATAAGGCTTGCGGCAAATGTAATTGCAGAAATGCCCAGCGCAATCGTACCTACCGTAACCGTTTCGTAAAAGGTTTTTCTGAACCGAACAAATAAAAATGCAACGCCGAAAATAAGGAACCCTATTGGAACAAGTATTTTTACATAGATTTTTACAAAATGCAAAACTGCAGATAATGCAATAAACAGCGGAATATCAAACAAATCCCAAGCTTTTAGCTTTATGCGCTGCAATTTAGTATAGGCATACAAAATGCATATGAAAATGGCGGTGAATTTAATTAAAGATAAAATAAAATCAATCATAGGCGTATTATATCACAAAAGTAGTTAAAATTCGATAAAACCTCCCAGAATTTTACAAGCCCTCCTCTTTTACACTCAAAGAAAAAGGAGGGCTTTTACAAATGTTTTGGAACTATCTTAAAGAAGTTTGGTCTTGGCTTGTATCTTTCATGGGTGTCTAATCACAAACAAAAAGCGGGTTGCAAAATTGCAACCCGCTTTTACTTTATTAATTAAAATGGTTTATAACCCGTTGTTTGTAGAAAAATACGAACTCGTAAACGGTCGGCGCGTATTTATCTTTACGCAACTGCGCGGTGTAATACTTTTGTAAGTTATTTATGTCTGCGTTTTCCCAAGTATTGTCTATCGCGTACTGCATTGCGTGCATAACTGCGCTTTCGCTTTTGTTATACTTCGCGCCGATTGTCTTTCCCCAATTTTGATTTTCACCGTTGGCGGCCAAAATAATTGCCTCAACCAAGTATCCATAGCCCGCGTTTTTTACTCTTACGCCAAGCTTATTGAACTCGGCTTGCACGAATTCTCGCATTTTGTTGTCCAGCTGACCTTCGGTAAGCTGCGTCGGCGGGTCCTCTTCGCAGCCCAAAATTTCGGGCATAACTCTGAGTAGATGGTCTATCACCATTTTGGGCGAATAACCTTTCTGCCATTTCGCGAACTCGTAATCCGCGCCCAGCTTTTTCGTGCGAATACGCGTAACTTTACTCGCGCTGTTTGTGTTGATAACTATGTACGGCTTGGGGCTGAGAACGGTAGAACGCAGCTTGTCCAAAAGGTCCATTCCGTCGCCGCTGCCGTCTTGAAGCTCTAAATCCAAAATTACCGCGTGGGGTTTTTTGTTGCGGATAAAGTCAAACGCCTCGTTTGAAGATTTCAAAACGCCCGCAAGGCAAAGCTTGTCCGCGTTTGCGTTAATCTCTTGGGTCAAGGCGTTGCTGTCGTTTTCGTCGTCCTCAACGATAAGTACGCTAAGTTTGTTCGTCATAAGTGCTCCTATATTTTTATTATAGTACAAAACCCGCTTTGCCAGCCGTTTATTTAAAACGACTGATTCCAACAGCATTTTTTACGCATTATAAAAAATTTTATCCTCAATTTGTTAAAAGCATATTCGAATCCCACAGTCAGAGTCCGTCATTCAACCCGAAAAACAAGCAAAAAAGGGGCAAAAATGCCCCAAAATCAGCCGTTTTCGATGATTTTTTAACCTTTACTCCCCTTTTTACTCCCAAATTTTCTCCAACTTTGGGAGTAAAAATTTTTCATTAAAAATGAATGACGGACTCGCCACTTTTGTCCGTCATTCTAATGAGTCAGCGGGTTTATTTGAACACATAAAACTTAATAGTTTCATTTTTTCTCATAATACTTAATAGCTATATTAAACGCATCTAGAAACTCTTCCCTTGATGTTGGTTTATCAACCAAAGGGTACTCATTTAATAGATAATAGCCCTTAAGTGCATATGCATTTAGAGTTTTAACCCCTTCTTCTGATAATAAAGAATCGTCTTCACTTAGATATTTCAACATTATTTCTTCAAGCTTGCTACTTTGAGTATCAATGCCCAATCGTTTAGCTTCTGTAGCTATTAGCAATCCAGCAATATGCGCTTTATAATCCGCATAAGGTTTAGGATATTTCTCAACAATATCTCGAAAACCGGTCGTATCATTGTCTAACTGAACAGCCGACATACCAATTAATGCACAGCAATAGTAAACATCGAACTGCATAAATTTGTTCTTATCTGATACCGAATGGGACCCTTCAGTATTTATAATACTATCAAAAAAAGAATAGGCGTTTTGAGAAATTTGAAAATGCATTATTCTACTTCTCCTTTATGTTCTTGCTGATAGGAATCGAAAAACTTTTCGCCCTCGTGTATTTCAACCTCTCCACTATCTTTAGATGCAATTACGGTCAAAAATTGAGTATTGTCTTTTTTATAGAACCTATCCGCAAATCGATCAACCTCTGCAGATTGTACAAACGCAATCATTTGATTAAATACTTTGGGGATAATGGCTGCAACCGCTTTTCGTTTGTCAAAATCCATTTTCCCTGTGGGCGAATCAATAATAAACGGAAATTCCAATTCGGCATCTTCAAATAACGTTCCAAGAAAGCAATAGCCTATACTTAACGTTTGCCCTTCACTTGCCCCATTTCTGTTTCTTAGCTTTATATAGCGATCAATGTTTTCTATTTCAATATTATCATCAGTAATAACTGTTTTAATTTTTTCATTCGTCTTTCTAATTATTTCAGTCTTCAATGCATCTGTAGCTTTTTCTTTAATAGCTAAAATTAGTTTTTCGACAGCTGTTTTTCTGCGAAGTGCACTGTTTGTTCTTGTCGCTGAAGCGATTTTATTTTCATATTTATTGAGCTCAAGCCTTGCTTTATGTAGATTGTTTTGCTCATCTAATTCATTATTTGACTCGTCTTTTGATTCAATACGCTCAAGCTTATCCTTAGCAATCGCTATTAATTCCCTAAGCTTATATATTTCGGATTGAAGCTGTTCTGTCTTATCTCCGCCAGCCTTTAATAATTTTTCTTCATTTATCGTTCGCCTTTTTCTTATGTTTTCTTCTTGCAAACGTAATTCTCCTAATAAATCAAAAGCGTCTTGTGCGCGTGAATCAAAGCTACTTTCAATAAGGCAACTCTTAATTATATTTAATACAGCTTGTCGGTCACCGCCTAGATAACGTTCCGCATTCTTTAATATTGCATCCCGCTCATTCTCTCCTATACAACGATCACATATACATTTTTGAGCATTCGCTAATTCAATGAAAAAGTCTTTCGAACTATTCTTCGGTAATTTGAGCTTTTGCATACCTTGCCCCAATTCAAGCATTCGCGCAGAAAAAGAATCACTGAGCAAATACGGAGATTTTACAAGTGCAAGAAGCTCATTTACTTGCGAACTAATTTTCCCTCTGTTTTCTTCCGCCTCTTTAATCAATCCTTGTTTTTCTTGATTGAGTGCAATAGATTGCTTATGTAGTTCATTCAGATTATCTTCCTTCTCTATTAGCTGGGATTGATAAATAGCTAAATCTGAACTTAGTAGGCTTCGCTCAGCTTCAAGCTTGATGATTGTTTTTTCGATTGCATCCTTCCTTGTTCGCAAATTGCTTATGGAGCTATTCGTGCCTTTGCTGCCACCTTCGGCACTTTGAATATCTTCCAATATTTTGTTATTCATTGATAATATGTAATCCAACTCATCTAAGCGATAAAGGTAGCGTATTGTTTCTTCTGCTTCATTAGATGTTCTATCCATTGACTTTTTGGCTTGTTCTCCGTCAAACACAAAACGGCTGACAAACTCTGGAGTAAATATCCCTCTAAGAGCCTCAGGAAGACGAAGACCTCTTTCTCTTCCTCTGGGCGGCACCACAGTATCAATCATTGCTGCCCCATTTTTATAATTCAAGCTGAGAATATATTTGTACTGTCTATTATCAAATTTTACAGTTAAACTAAATTCTCCTAAATCAGCCGAAATAACAGAGGGCGCAAACTCCTTGATCTTCTCTGAGCTCCAATTGACAGCACTTCCATCTAATAATCCCTTGATAAGTTGAATAATCGTCGTCTTACCAGTGCCATTCGCCATCATAACAAAATTATTTTTTATTGCTTCATCATTATGATGAAAAAATAATTTTAAAGAAGAAATCTTGCGGATGTTGATACATTCCAATTCAAGAACGGTCATTCTCATTGTGAATCAACCTCCTTCAATTCGTCATCATCAAGCAAAGAAAGAATATGCTTTAAATCGCTTTCCTGAGCATTATCATCAAATTTATTTTTTATAAATTGCTTAAAAGCAGATTTAAAGTCTTCAGAGTATATTGATCCGTCTACAACCGTATCAATTATACTTTCAATAGTCTTATTCCTCATCTTCTATCCTCCGTATTTTTGATAATTCCGTTAACCATTCACTACGTTCATGGTCAGTATCTGAATCGTTTTCTTTATCACCATCATTTAGAATAAAATCTATTATATTAGCTACTTTATCGGGGTTATTTTTATCTAATCTTAAAGCTCGTCCTATTCTTTGTGTAGTTACCAATCTTGAACGATCTGAAGCAAACAAAAATATATTTGACACACAACTTATATCTATCCCCTCAGAGATTTTTTTACAAGTAACCAAACAATTTATTTCCCCGTTTGCAAATTTTTCCAAGTTGACTTTTTCGTCATCACCGTAATAAGTATGATAGCGATCTGTATACTTAATGAGAACTTCTTGTAAAATCTCGCCATACTCCATTGTTTGGACAAATATTATGCTTTTATTTAGAAGTTCACGACGTTTAGAGATTAGTTTTTCAAATTCTTCAATTTTATTTATTGCAGTTTTATTGACTAATGAGAGCTGCGTGAACATATCTGTATCGTTGACAATTTCGCCATTCTTTTTTCTAGCACTAAAAGCTGCAATAATTCTCCTCTTTTTTTCACGCTCTTCAGCAGAAAGAACATATTGCAACGGCACATAACTGAATTCACACAAAATACCTTTTCGAATCGCATCTTTTAAAGAAAACTCAAAAATAATCTCTCCTATTTCTTCTCTGATAAAGTCATTCCCAATATCATCATATTCGCGTTCGGGAGTAGCGCTTAATCCTAGCCTATATTTATATTGAGATAATCTTCCAGATAATGCTTGAACAAACGAATTGGAACCGACACCATGGACCTCGTCAAAAATGAATAATGTATCATCTCTATAATTCCCCGGAGATCTATCAAATAAGTTTAATAGTTTTTTTAAATCTTCTGCTTCGCGCGAAATAAGCAATAAAGAATCGTCAGGATGCATAATGAACGTATTCATCATTTTTTTGGATTCATAGTGATAATAGACCTGTTTATCAAGATAGTGTTCTCTCAACTGTTTCGCCCATTGGTCCAACAGATCAGTACCAAACATTGTAATAACAACACGTTTGATCTTCCGTTCCTCAAAAAGTTGGTCCATAATTTTCATGGCAGTAATAGTCTTCCCCGTTCCCGTTGCCATTGCAAGAATACCATGTTCTTTTTCCATAAAACGAGAAACTGCAATATCTTGGTGTTCCCACTTATTCTTTGCCTTGTGCGCAAAAGAATATGGTCTATCTGCGGAACGTAATTTAAATATCCTATTTTTAATTGCATGCGGAATCGAATAAATTTTAAGATTTGGATCTTTGCTATCCCACAACCTATTAAATCGATTTATGTCGTAATAAACATATTCTTTCGTTCCAGCCCAAGTGCTAAACACCTTTATGCCTTCATAGTTTTGGAATCCATGAGCACTATCATTAATCGAGCCAGAAAACGATAGCGCCTCATCATCTCTATAAAAGATCCCAAACTTATCATGAAAATCTCCATTGCTTAAAGATTTGCAAGGTATTGCAAATTTAAGCTCAATGATTCCATCGTATAGCAACCAAGAAAATGTATTTAAAATATCTTTACTCATTTCGTTCTGCAAGGCTTCAACATTTTGTACCAAAGCCTCTTCTAATTTTTTAAATACACTCCCGTCGCTCTCATTAGCAGCAATAATCGCATCTAAATCTGCATTAGAAAGAATAGGACTTGTGATAAGTCTCATTGTTCCCCCACGAGATGCAAAATCACTTAGACCTTCTAAATTGCACGTAAGCCAACCAGAAGTAAAATAACCTACACCACGATCCAATCTTGATGCCCACATAAACCCAGGCTTATACAATTCGTTTACGAGGTCATCCTCTGACGTATTAATACACAACTTAATTTTAGGATATTCCATACTCATCCCCCACTATATGTTAGAGTCCAAATTGCAAAGATGATTATACAAATCTTTGCTATATCTTTTTTCGTTTTCCAATAATTTTGCACCACGATCCAAATGTGCTTTCACCATATTAGGAAAATATTCTTCTTCAGTTGTCGCTTTATTTTCCGTATTTATAATAGTCATTTTAAATAATAAATCATGGTCGCCAAAAATAGTTTGTCGACTCAACTCTAACCCATCATTATCCGTTTCAAAATCGACAGGACATAATTTACCTTCTCTAATTGAAAGCGCAATCGCAAGCTTAGAGAGTATAAATGGTGCCAAATTAAGCGATTGACCTAAATTCGCAAAAATTTTTTGCGTTTGTCTAGATGTATGTAATTTATTGGTCATACATTTTCTCCAAAATATGTGTTTGCTATTATTTGTGTATTGCCATCTGAAGTATGATTAAGCACGTAAGTATCAGAAATAATATCTGAAACAACATGCTTATAATGTGCCACTATCTCCTCATCTGTGGATAATATTATAATTTGTCCTTTTAACTCTTTAAAGAAATTTATTAGAATTTTTTCTCTATGTTCTCCATCAATCCTTGCGAATGGCGTATCAATGATATATGGAACATTAATTTTATTAAGGTTAGACAAGGCTTGGTATAACGCCATGACAAAGATTTGCTTTTCACCAGCTGAAAGTTGTTGCTTGACTTCTACGGGCAACTCAAACTCTTCAACTCCTTTCAAAAGTTTCTCTTGCAAAACTTCAAATGCATATAATCCGATTTGAGCTATTACATATTCGCTCCCATTGTCTAAAAGTGATTTCTTGATTGCTTTTGCGTTAAATTTTTTAATTTTATATGGAAGAACATTAAGATTTTCATCAATATGTATTCCATCTATTAAATCACTTTTATTAATTAATCCATTAAATCTAATTTTAAATTCTTGTTCGACTGCTCTTATACTTCTCTCGTATAGTATTTCTTGCAGTTCATCAAACGCTAATAGAGCCCTAGCAGAAATATCATTGATTGATTGCTTCTTCAAAACTGCTTCATAGTCTGATTTTGCTTTAGACAATTTTGATGAGCTTATTGCTTTGTTGGCACGCAACTGTTGAAGTTCTTTATCAAGCTCAAGCAACTGTTTGGCTAGTGAAGCTTTTTGTTCATTCAGCTCACTTTTTTTCTGTAAATACTCATCATAATTCTCTACACTGCTACGTTCTATTTTCTTACGAATACGTTTAACACATTTCAAAGAAGCATCAATATCATCTGTAGCTTCCTTTATTCTACCAGTATCAAAAGCTAAAAGATTATTTATTTTTGCAATGACTTCAAACCTGTCAAAATCAGAAAGATTTAAAATTGACTTAATATTTCCAATCTCTGCCGAATAGTTACTTATATCGAAAATTATTTTATCTGTAATATCTTTTGATAATTCAATATTGCAGTCTTGCAGAACTGTTAAAATGATATTTCTAACTTCGGGAGTATCAATTGTTGATTTTAAGTTTAAATTAATTTGCGATTGGTGTTCAAGCGCAATTTGATCCTTCAATTCTAAAAGCCTGCTTCGCAATATTATAAATGGAAGAACATTGTTTGCAATATCTTTCAGCCACTTCCTCTTCTCTTCTCGACGAGCTTCTTCTTTTGATATTTGCTCTTGCATTGACTTCCATTCTTTTTTAGAAATCCCACCGCCTTTTGTATATGATTTTTCTAGTTGGATTAACTGTTCATCAATTGATAAAATTAATTTTTCAATATTCTTATATTCATCTTCTGCATTTTCAACTCTGACAGCAGCCATCTCATCTTCTTTTAAACATGTATCATATTCGTATGAAAAGGAAGAGTTTTCTTTTGTTTTATTTCTGGATATTCTTCTGAAATTTTCTCGAATAATTTCCATTGTGTCCAAATTACACAATTTCAAGAACGCCTCTTTAAAGTCAGAATCTTTGTTCCCATTAAACACAAAATCATTTAGCTTTTCACCATCAAAAAAGTAAAATCTAAATAGATTTGGAGGAAGCAACTGAAGTATATAATTATTAAAATCTTCTCTTTCTGTAACCGATAAAACTTGATTATTTTTCCGCACCTCAAATATTTCAGTAATTCTTTTTACTCCCACTTTCCATTTTCGAATGAATGTATAAACATCATTATATTTTCCATCATCAAGCAAAAGATCCAAGTTGACCTCTGCTTCACTATTTTTTTGAAGTTTTATAGCAGAATTTATTAGCTTTTCAACCTCTATTAGATATTTAGAGTTTATCGCTTCATATCCAAAGGCCACACAACCATAAAGACAGATTTTAATAGCGTTAAAAAGAGTCGTTTTCCCTGCGCCATTTTTACCGCCTATCAGAACCATGCGCTTATCTACATCCTTTGTTGTAAAAATAAATTCATTTTCATCAACATATGGTCCTATATTTTTTAATCTAATTCGTTGTATCTTCATCTTGTAAAACCTTTTCTATAGAGTTATAGTGTAGCCAATTTTGATTAATTATCTGATCAAAAGATTTTTGCAACTTATTATTTCTAGTAATGTTTTTATACTCATCAACTGAAATAATTAATTTAGTTATGAGTTCAAGAGGAATACTATATTTTTCTGATACCATTTTAATAGATGAAATTGAATCATTATCAAATCTAGCTATTTTATAGTCATGCCACGGAAGCTTTTTATTTTTAACTTTATAATAAGTTTCCACAAGATTACGACACGATAAGTCTCCTTCTTCATCCCACATCTTATCGATAACTTTTAATTCAGCCAAAGTAATCAACTCTAATCCTGTTTCATTCTCGAGATAAAGCAACTCTTCTAATATGATTCTCCTAGCCTCAAGTGTAAAGGGCCCCATACCTAAGCTTCCATCTGCCTTTTTATAAACTGTACCATTTCTGCGCTTGGTGTCTCGATATTCTGAGCATTCCCTCATTTCCAATAATCTATTTCTAAAGTTCCGTAAAGGGATTAACTCATTTGCACCTTTATTTATAAAATTTTGCAACGACTTATCTTCTTTAACCATAGTACAACACCAACAACCAAATCTGGAATTGCCTGTAACTGGAATCTTTTCTCTATCTACCTCTCCTAAAACACTTTGTTCTTCCCCTAAGTTTTCTCCTTGATATAAATTAAAAAGATACTTCATGTCCGTACCCCAAGGGCTCATACAGTTATCTTTTAATAAAAATTTCCAAACTAAGTCATTGGGAATTTCCGTTATAGGATTATAAACGTAGGCGTTGTCTATATCGTTATGTAGATTAAGTAATTTTCCCTCAATTTCTCGCGCAGTAATCGTTTTTAATCTTGTTGTGCTCTCTCCCTTTCTTACCCCAAGTAAAATGATTATTTCTCCATTTTCTTCTATACATTCATTGACAAACTTATTCATAGGGGCAATTTTCAATCTATCGGTACACCACCTAAAACCAGGAGGTTCCGGTGTAGGATATCCTAAACCAATTATTCTACTCCAAAAAGTTTGTTCTGGCTCAGGATATATTATTTTAGCCTCTATTTTCAGCCCATCATGTTCCGCCGCCGAATTTATTCTATGGGACGATGAATGCATATAGTTTTTTACTATAGGGTTTTCAACCATAGTATCCGAAGTAATTACATAAATTTTTTTATGCATTACTGAACCAGCTTGGGTAAGTCGCTTCATTGCCTCATATACAAGACTAACTAGCAGTGTAGAGTCCTTACCTCCACTATAGCCAATCAACCAAGGGCGCAGATCATGTTTATACACAATCATTATTTCTTTAATAATATCTTCAAATGACTCAAATTCATCTGTATAGGGCATAAAATTAATCCTTCTCTTTTTTTTCTGCGTTAGGCATATCACGCCAACCAATATTAAGATAATCTAATACTGCTCCCCATCCAAAGGGATGTCCGTTCTCATCCAAACAACAGTTCAACATCCAGTACTCCCACTCCTTGGGGTTACGCTCTCGTAAACGATCAAAGCGATGTGGACGTTTTTCAAGCTGAATACCAAATCCACACATTGAACAACCCGTACGCTGTTCTCCAGTCGTATATAGTCTTCCGCCCTCATCGCGCTCTATCGTACCATATATTGATGGAACAGGCACATTTAAATCAATAGCTAATTGAAGAATATCTTGCCTCATAAAAATGGCAAAGGGTGCTGATCTAATCGTCCCTTTACCAAAATAATTGCAGCCATTTAACATAAGAGCTTTCTGTCTTCTCCCACCCTCTGATGCCATTAACCCCAAAAAGGGAACGCTATTATGAGCCTTAGCCCAATCTTCACAAGGTTTTTCTTTAAGATAGTAGCAACACTTTGAAGAAACTTTAAATGGTGCAACCTTATAATTTACTCCTTCCTCCGCATTCTCCAATCCGCCAAATTTATTTAACCATTTTTGCGCCAGTTTCATTCTGGAATTTTTTTTATTACCACCATATTCACCAGTTTCACCTGTTACTATTGCATGACGAATTGTTTTATTATTTTGTGTGGGATTTTGAAGTAATTCAATTTTGCGCGCAATTTCCTTAGAAAGCACAGGGAAACCAAATTCTTGAATTAATTTCTGTTTGTTCCATCTTGTTCCATCTGCTTTTTGAGCTGGTAATAAAGATATAACACCCAACTCCTTATGTATCTTCTGAATACTAATATCTTCTAAAGAAGAAACTGATACAGCGGGAATATCAATTCCTATCGATCTTAAAAACAATAATAGTGTAATACTATCTAATCCACCGACAGAAACATAGCAATCCAAATCACGTTTTTCACATTCGTTATAAAACTCCCATGCGCGAATCCTTGCATATTTGACTTTAAAATCATATGGCATCTGTTGTTTCACTCTAAAAGAAGCTATCTTTTTTTCATTTTCTATCGAGGAGCTATCCAATGAATCCGCCATACACTAACCCATTAATATTTTTTCTTTTTTTTCTTCGTCACTGCTAATAGGAAGTGACAGCAACCTTTTAATCTGAATATACGTTAGAAAAATTCCTTGTTCATTACGATTAATTTGACCATTGGGTTTAATTGCTCTTTTTAACCAACAAGCCTCATTATTTCTTCGCCAATCTATTTTTTTTAATCCACTTAATGTCTTGCCCATATCAATGTACTGTGTATTGCAAAAAAATTCGCACAATCTACCTAAAGATAAAATAATCAGTCCTTGGGTTGTGATATAATCCTCACGCAAACTCTTTTTACTCAATTCTCCAGCATCCATTTCATTCCATTCATTCATATTAGCAACTACTGTTTCCCAATATTTAAGAATTCTTTTTTCCGACTCAACAGTCACACCTATTATTTTTGTAATGCGTTTATTTGCAGTAAAGAATGTATTAAGTGTAAAAAGATTAGATGAAAACTTACTTAGGTTATCTTTTTCTTTATCAGTATATTTCCTCAAAAAGTTGATTCTGTTGACAACATTTTTCGTTATTATGGCAACAGGGTCTTCTGAATCATATAAAGTGTTTAAAGACTTCGATGTCGTTACAGCATGTTTATTTAAATCAGTAAACATCTGCTGACTTCTTTGTAGCCCCTTATCTTTATAAAAGACAATAGATATTGTCTCGTCTTTAAGTGTTTCATCCTCAATCAATGCAGCTTCAATAGCTGCTCTTCTATGTTGCCCGTCATTTATTAAAAAAGATGCCGCCATGTCGACTTGTAAAACTCCTACCCTATCACTCTCTGAACAAGGAATAAAGTCCATTCCTCCATCAATAGATGCCGCAAGCGCAGAAAACACATATGTATCGCGATGATCTAAAATATAATCCCGTATCTCAGGAATTCTTGCCTGATTTAATTTTCGTTGTGCACGATAGTCCGGAGCGACATCCTCATTATTGGCTATAAAAATTTTGTTTAATAATCCAAGTGGCACCATACAAATATAATATTCATTTCCTGCTTGAAAACCTTTAACTGCTGGGAACTGGTAAGTCAACATAAAACAACCTCACATATACGTACGTATATACTTAAGTATAAGAATATTCGGCGTTATTGTCAAATGAATGTTATTAAATTATCAAATAAAATTGCATAATACGACAAAATATGGTATAATAAGAAAAAATAGATAAGGTTCTTATATGACTATTACTGAAGCAATTTGCAACGTACTAAAAAATTTCCCTAATGGATTAACTTCATTAGAGACATATAAACAAATTATAGATAAAAATTTATATGAATTTGGCGCCCAAAGCCCTGTGTCCGTTGTAAACGCTATGATTAGAAGACGTTGTGTTGGACTTGACTTTCCCTCAGCTTTTCCTGTTAAGTTATTCGAAATCTGCGGATCAAAAGGAAATAAACCGCTATTCAAATTACTTGATGCAAATGCAAGTCCAACTTCAGAAAATCAAAGCATTAAAAAAATTGGAAACAATGGCGCTTTGCCTGAAGAAAAAATAGGCGAAGCACACGCCGAACATGTTTTAAGTGTACAACAACAAGTTTTTGATTTAGTATTAAAAAATTCACCAGCCTTTTTTGAACATTTGGTCGTAGATTTATTGCTAAAAATGGGTTACGGCTATGATCAAAGCTCAGGAATCGTTGTTGGCACATCACACGATGGCGGTATCGATGGAATTATTAATGAAGACAAACTTGGGCTAGATCTAATTTATATACAAGCTAAACGCTATGCAACGGAAAATACAATTGGACGAAAAGAGCTACAAGCTTTCGTCGGTGCCATGGAAAATGTACAAAAAGGAGTCTTTATTACTACTTCAAAATTTACCAAAGAGGCTATTGATTTTGTGAAACGACAACAAAAGCACATTAAATTAATAGACGGTACTCTTCTTGCCGACTTATTAGTAAAATATCAGATAGGCATTAATGTAGTAAAAACAATTTCATTATACAAAGTAGATACCGACTATTACGGAGAATAACATTGCTCCATAGATTTATGTAGCTATTCACTATATTACATACAAATTGTTAAATAAGAAAGTCTTTTGAAATATTTCAAAAGACTTTCTTATTATATATTTTTATTAAAAATTAAAGAGTATCTTGCCCTTCAAGATAGTTGGGATAATATTTATATACTTTAATATATTTTTTTAAATCTGCGGGTTCAATGAATGGAACTTCTGCAATTACTTTTTCTTCATCTACTTCTGGAAGTAATGAGTTAATTTTTCTAACTTCTAGCCAAGTTAACTGTGGCACTGAAATGCTATAACTCGAATTTGTTTTTTTATAGAATTCCACTTGTGCAATATCTGATTCATTTAAAAATCTTCTTTCATTTTCTCTCGCTAACATATAACAAATTGTCATCATTGGAGCATTATCTTTATATTGGAAGAACATAACTGGTTCAATAGTATATTTGTCTCCGGAAGAAGATTCCACACCAGAATTTTTGCTTTTTATCGCATCCTTAACAGCCTCAATTAAAACATCCCAAATTCTATTTGCCAAATTGGTATTATAGACATCGCTTTTTTTTAGCTCAGGTGAAACATATTCTCCCGCCTCTTTTATCAAGTAATCATACAAATCTTTCCCTTCCATTAAACTAACGCCAAGCGAAAAAGAAATACATATATAACTGCCATTAGAAAGCTTATTCACACACGTCTTCAGATCATCAACCATATTTCTTGAAAAACACCCATCATAATCAAGCCAAATAAAATATTTTTCTTTTTCATCCCATTTTAAAATTTTATTTAAGACGGTTGATGAATTTTCATAGTGCATTGTTATACAATTATAAGGTTTGTTGAAATCATAACGCTTTTGATGGTTACTATCCTTTTCAATACTAAACATTTTATTAATTCCTAAACTTTTGTGAAATAAAGCGAAATCAGAAAAATAAAATGAACCAAATCCTATGTAAGTATACTTACTAATATCAAAATATAGTTTCGATGATCTATGCAAAAACTCACATATCATCTTTCGTTCTATGCTTTTTGCTGGTCTTAATGAATAGTTAATCTCTCTTCCACTAGTCATCTCCCACCTCGCGATCCCAATAATATTTAAAAAGCCTCTCGCCTAACTCTTTATTGCTTGCAGCTTTAAGAATTTTTTTGGTCCTATCTGCCTTATCCTTTTCAACTTTAAAAGTTATGTTGGTGTACTCTATACGCGGTTTTAAATCTTGTTTAATTTCGAATACCTGATTTTTGCTTAATAAGCTTTGCAAATTGACATAATTTAACTGTATTACTTTATTTTTATCTAATATTGTATTATCTAATTCCTCTACGTTTTCCATGTTGGATGTGCAATCTGAATATATCGATATTATAGTTTTTGTAGCTTCATCCATGTAACATTTTGCATTAATAAAAACCTTTGCAGAAGTATCCACACCCGTTTTAGATGTATTCCATGGCAATTTATCCAAGTCTTTAGATTCGAAAAACACATACCCTCTGAAACATGCTAAAGATGGATGATAACTTCGAATTCCATTATTACCCCAACCAGTCAATTCAGTTTTATCTGCATATATAACGGTTCTACCATTGCAATAAATATACCAACCTGCATTAGCCGGCATACCCTTAGGTGCTAACCCTGCAAGAATTTTAATTTTTACTCCATCCACTTCGGCAACATGGACATAAGGAGTAACCATATCCGATTTAATTAATTCTTCTTCATATGTCTTTAGCTCTGTCTTATTAACAGAGATTTTCAAGTTGCTACTAGCTATTAAAGTTTTATACCTAGCTAAATAGTTAATTAGGCTATTATGAAAAGGAATTAACTGGAAATCTTGTTTAATTCCTTCATGCAAATTACTTACAACTATCTTGGTTCCTGTTTTCTCTACTGGGTTTTCGGCTTTAAGTTCTACATCAGAAAAATCAAACGACCAGTCTTGGCTATCATCTTTTATCCATTCATCGACATCGACCGCCATAGAAAAATTATCATTTATTGTTTTTGATTCAATAGTGAACTTTTTTCCTAATCTAAATAGAGCTCGCTTCATTCCTATACCAAATATTCCAGTAAAATTACCTTCTTCGTGCGGTCTATTTTTTGCCCTACCAAATCGAAATGCATAATTTTGTGCAATATCAACACTCATGCCACCACAATTATCTTCTATAATAAACTTGTCAGAGTCAAATTGTATATCAATATATAATCCGCTAAAATCCGAATTCTTCCTTATTCTTTTAGCACCATCTATAGAATTATCAATTAACTCTAATATCGCCGCTTTAACATCGATGTCTCTTGTCAACATTGAAATAAAAAATTCCTTTGTCGGATTTGCATTAATTTTGTTTCCCATATTTATCTCCTAATTATTTTAATCTCATTTAATCAAAAAGACATACTCTAAACAATGTATAGAAATTTTATTATAACGCTAAATGTACTGTTATTAGATGTTATCTATTTTTAACTTTTAAAAAGGGCGACACTTCTCCTGTATATTCTTCAAAATTTCAACATCTGCAGGGCAAAAATCGTAGTTTGGGATTTCTGACAACGTTATCCACTTCAAATCGTTATGCTCTAAAAGTTGCGGATGCCCGCACAAAATAGTGCATATAAATAGTGTTAAGCGCACAGTAATATCTGGATACTCGTGCGTAACTTCCATAAAAATATCGTGGGGTTGAACTATTATTTCAAGTTCTTCTTGGCACTCTCTAATAAGTGCCTGTTCCTTCGTTTCCCCTTTTTCAACCTTACCCCCAACGAATTCCCATAATAAGCCTCTCGCCTTATCAGCCGGACGCTGGCAAATTAGAAACTTGTCCTCATCCCATATTAATGCCGCAACAACTTCGACTACAGATTTATTATGATTACCCGCAATCATAATTCCCCCTCTATTATTTAGACACTATAACCATAAGTTTTTTTCGCATTTTAAAAAATTTTAGTTCTGTATCAATGCTGACAAATTTTAGATTTATTTTATAAAGATGATTATACCACGTTAAACTTATATAATCAATGTCAAATTAAAATTTGTTTTTTGACATCATTCAACTATTTTCGTGCCTATTTATTAAGACAATCTTTCTTTGCAAAATGTGTCATTTATGTAAAACCCTCACGTCATAAATTTGGCGTGAGATTTTTTATTTAAAATTTATTTTAACAATTTTATAAAAATGGTTGTAAAAATGCCGTTTTATTCGGCTACCATATGTAAAGCTTTTTTTAAAGTTTTTCAAAAGCGCATAAAAAAGACTTGCTAATCGGCTACCCCTTGTAGGGTATTTTGGGGAATGGGCTAACTTTTAGCCTTATCACTTGGCTACCTATTGTAGAAATATTTTAAAAAAATTTTCTAAATATAACAATAACTGTTATGTTTTATTGTTATAATGCTACGCTGAGATGGTATCTCTAATACCACACTTAAAGGTGGTTATTATGAACAGTAGTTGACAAAGCATACGGTCAAAAGCCCCGTAGAGCACACTACTCTTGTGCAATAAATGAAATGCCACACTTAAAAATAATTGTATAAATGCTTATAAGCTTTTTAATATGCCATAAAATAAAAAAGCCCGAGTCAAACACTTGTATGCGTTTGATTTGGGCTTATCATTTCAGAGTGTAACGCGATTTGCTACTTTAACGTTTTGATTTTCGATATGTCTCCACTGCATAATATTTCAAGATTGTTAAATATTTTTTCGGCTGACCAATCCCACCATTTTAAATTCAACAAAAATTCAATAGTTTCGTCATCAAAACGTTTGCGTATAATTTTGACGGGATTTCCGCCTACGATATGATAGGGTAAAACGTCCTTCGATACAACGGAATTGGCGCCGATTATAGCCCCGTCGCCTATGTGCACGCCCGGTAGTACCGTTACGTTTTGACCTATCCAAACGTCGTTGCCGACAACGGTATCGCCTTTTAACGGCAAGTCGTCCGATTCGGGGGCTGCCTTTTCCCAACCGTTTCCCATTATATTAAACGGGTAAGTAGTTGCCGAACACATACGGTGATTAGCGCCGTTCATTATAAATTCCACACCCTTTGCAATAGCGCAAAATTTTCCGATAATCAGTTTATCGCCGATAAAATCATAGTGGTGCGTAACGTGCTTTTCGAAGTTTTCCGCGCCCTCGTTATCGTCGTAATAAGTATAATCGCCGACGATAATATTAGGTCTTGTTATGACGTTTTTAATATAACATAGACTTGGGATTTTACCGTTCGGGAACGCTTTATTGGGGTCGGGTCCGAATTTGTGCATATTGAACTCCTTTACGCAAGATTTTTAAAGCATTAATTTAAAAAGTACGAACACCTTTATACGGCGTTCGTACAATTCGGTTTTGGCTGGGGTAGCTGGATTCGAACCAACGAATGACGGAGTCAGAGTCCGTTGCCTTACCGCTTGGCGACACCCCAATAAATATTTTCGAAAAGCATTATAGCACGGGTTACGGCAAAAAACAAGCGGTTTTAAGACGTTTTGTAAAAATAGAAAAATTTCCGTTTTTTTTAAATTATATAATGCATTGCAATGAAAAGCCCCGCCCAAATGGGCGGGGAAAGGTTTTACTTTTATTTTATAATAAATTTATCTTAATACGTGTCGCTCATAGAAATAGACCAGATACGGCAACCACGGCTCTTCGCTTTACCGTCCTTGGCGTCTATGTAGCTGAATGAGCTGTAAATGGTGTACGTGCCGGCTTCGGTAATTTTATAGGTTACCGTAGCAGCTTCGGCAGTCTTCTGCCCGCCCACTTTCGTACAAAGATTTGTTTTGTTTACGTAGCCGTCTGCTATTGTTTGGTCAGCAGCAAGCAGTGTTCCGGTTGTAGATTCTGCTACAAGATACGTGCCGGCGGAATTAATCAATGCGATACCGGAAGTGTTTGAGTCGCTCGTTGAGCCGAAACCGATGGTAATTGTACCGGTGCCCCGGAAAGTTACGGTAAGTCCTTCATCCTTAACTTCAATTGCACCGCCGTTTGCCTTTTTAAGGCATCTCCACGTAACGGTACCCGAACCAAGTTTAAGGAAATCGTTGGGCGTGGTTAAATTAGCCTGCGTAACTTCTACCTTATCTGTTGTCGTCTGTTTACCGTCATCGTTAATACCCATTGCAGTTGTCAATGCGGTATAGCTATAAGTATAGTTATGAACTGTGGGTGTGCTGGGAGTTGTTCCGGGGTTGTTTTCGGGTTTGTTGCTGGGGTTGTTTTCGGTATTTTCAGTGCCCGAATTTTCGGTGCCGTTGCCGGTGTCTGCTTCTTCACCGCCGCCGCAAGCTGCAAACGAAAATGCGCCTACTACTGCTACTGCGCCAACGGCAATAGCTGCCAAAGTTTTCAAAAACTTGCTTTTTTTCATATATACTCCTTACCGCGGTTATTTAATTTATGACGATCAAGAAATTTGTGCCGAGAAAATTAGCCGCTTTTTTATTATTATACTGCTATAAAATGTAAATTTCAAGCAAGAATTGAAAATTTTTTACTTTTTGTAAGTTTTATTGTTGTGGCGGAACCGGCGTTTTTAATTGCGTTTCGGTTTTTTGTTAAATTTAAGGCGCGGGCAGTAAACTGCCCGCGCCGTTATTTTATGAATTTTATGCGCCTTGAGATTCGCCGGTAATTTCAAACTGAACGTTTGAGAACTCTACGATATCACCGCGGGTTGCAAACAGACACACGTACATATACTCGTTATCTATTGCATTGAAATCAAAGTCGGTATAATTCTTAGTATAAGTAGAACCGCCTACTACCTTTACCGTTACATTTACAGACTGACCTACTCTAACAATAGTAAGCTCATACTCAGAATTTACAGAAGCAGCAGCAGAATTGCTTTCTGCGGTAAGGGTCGTACCTTCCTCAGCTTTTTCACGGCTGAAAATCGCGGTTTTGTTACCCAAAATTCCCGCAGCAACATAGTTGCTTGCCAAATCGGTTGCATAGTAATCGAGATACATATCATCCCTTAACATTAAACCGAAACCGGTCTGTCCGTTTACCGAAGCCGAGTTAATAGATTTAACTTTTACGTGTGCACTTACAGTAAAGTTTTTAGCGGCGGAAACTTGCGTAAACGCTGCACCGAAACCGTCCACACCCGTGCCGTCCGATTTATTTTCGAATTTACCGCTGTTTGTGTCCGTTCCTACGGTAAAAACGTTATCTGCGTGGCTTATTGTAAAGTTTGACAATTTTGACGCGCCGCCAACGTTGCCCATTACGGTTTTATACCAATTTGACGTGGTTGAATTGGTAGTAATTTCGGCAAGTTTACGACTTGCGTTGGCGCTTTCGTCGAAGGCGTTATAAGCGGGTTTTACGTACTTAGTATTAATAGCATTAGTAAAGTCAACCGCATAGGTAGGCGCAAGCGCGTTCGTTATAACGCTGGTTTTAAGGGAACAATCTGTATTTATAAGAGAGTTCGCAAACATATAAGAAATCATCTTTGCGCCGTATTCGTTAATATGTGTGGAATCCCTTCCGCTGGGTGTTTTATCCGTTTCGCTCTTATACGTAGTGTGCGCGTGGTAATATTGCGCGGCTTCGTTATCGGCTTGATACAAATCCTTAGTTATTTTTGTTAAATCTATAACCGTAGTTTCAGTTTCTTTGCCAAGCGTTCTAATTGCCTCGGGATAATCGCCGTCAGCCGTAACGTGTGCAACCGAGCCGGTGTATTTATTCGTGCTGTCGTACCTTACGATAGGAGTACAAAGAATTGGAGTCGCGCCCTTATCCTTTGCAAGCTTAACGTAATTTTCATACAAAGAATTTTGGAACGAGCCCGCCGTATTCTTATCCCCTTTTGCGCTTGTGAAGCGAGCCGCGTCGTCCGACTTTTCGTCGTTATGTCCGAAGCCTATAATCAAGTAGTCGCCCGCGGTAATGCTCGTTTTTAAAGTAGTGTAATTGCTTTCCGAAAGGAAGCTTTTTGAACTTCTACCGGAGATAGCAAGGTTCACGATTTGACTTTTTTCACAATTGATATAATTATGAAGTTGAGTTCCGTAGCCTTTGCGAGGCAAGTAATAGCCGTCGTTGAAATCACACACCGTTGAATCACCTACGACGTAAATCTTTGCGCTGCTTGCAAGCGCAACAGACTTATCGGCCTCATAATTAAACGATACGGTTGCAGAATTTTCACTTGCAAGGTTGTAAGTTTGATTTATTGCAACCACGTAGAAACTGTACTCTCCAACTTCTTTCGGATTAAATACGAAAGTTGTTCCTTGCTGTTTTTCGGAAATCAAGAAGTCCTGTCCGTCTAAAATGTAGTGGACTGAATAGCATTCCGCGTCCTTAACTTCATTCCAGCTTAATATGTTGCCCGTCATAGAAACTGTGGGCGCACTTACCGACGTAGGTTGAGCGGGCGGTTCGTTCGTGCCGCCATTGCCTCCCTCTCCTCCGTCGTTGCCGCCGTTGCCGCCTTCATTGCCGGTGCCGTTTCCGCAACCCGCAAGCGCAACGGGTACCACCATTGCGGCAGATAACAAAAGTGCAAGCCATTTTTTCGATTTCATAATTCTACTCCTTATCATTAAAAAGATATATGATTTAGCTTTAAAATTATAACACCCGAACTTTCAGTTTGTCAATAGGCTGAGCGAGCCTAAGTGCCCGCTAAAAACCAAAGAGTCCCGCAGCGCATAACGCACTGCGGGGCCCTTATAATGGTGTAATAACGGTTAAATTTGACCGTCCGTGCAAAATATCGTGTGCGGGCATTCAAAGTCCCAACCTTCGCCCTTCACGATGGACTCCCACTCTTGCATCGTTCCGGCGTAGTTAATCGTAGCGCAATTCTTGCAGCCGTAGAATGCTTGGGCATCAATAACCTTTACGCTTTTGGGAATGGTTACGCTTTCAAGCCATTCGCAACAGTGGAACATCCGGAGATAAACGTGAGTGATACCTTCTGAAAGAACTGCCGTTTTAAGCGCTCTGCAATCTTTGAAGACCTGAGGACCTACGTCAGTTAAGGTTGAAGGCAAAGTCACTTCCTCCAAAGCCAAACAATCCCAGAATGCAAGCTCCCCGATAGTCGTTAAGCCTTCGGGCAAAGAAATGCCGGTAAGCGCGTAGCAGTTGGCGAACGAATGTCCCCCTATCACTTTTAAGTTCTTGCAGAATTCTACGGATTGAAGTTCGTCGCAAGCTTGGAATGCACCGGGTCCTATATCGGTTACGCCTTCCATAATCACTTGCGTTAAATCACTGCAAGAGAAGGCGTTTTCTTCTAACTTCGTTACGGCTGAAGGTATAGTTACTTCGGTCAAATTGCAGTACATAAACGCCGCTTCGCCTATAGTTTGAACGCTGCCGTCGTCGGGAATGACGCTGGTTTTGCAACCCGCAACGAGGACTTTACTCTTCGTATTAATTATACAGTTATCTTTGCTGTGGAACACGGTATTATTTGCGTCAACATTGATACTGTCAAGCTCATCACAGCCCGCAAAAGCCATTTTTCCAATCTGTGAAACCTTTGCAGGAATATGAACGCTTTTAAGTTTAAGGCATCTTTCGAATGCCGACCGTTGTATCGTTTTAAGATTTGCCGGCAACGTTACGCTTTCAAGATTGTTACAACGCGCAAAAGCGTATTCGCCTATAACGGTAACGTTATCGTGCAAAGTAACCGAAGTAAAAGCGTTCTCCGCAAACGCGTACGCGCCGATTTCGGTAACGCTGTTTGGCAGTTGCAGTTTTGTCAAGCCGACGCCGTAGAACGCATAGTCGCCTATTGACGTAACGCCTTCGGGAATTACGCCGTTCTTTAAGCCTATTTCAACGCAGTTATTATCCTTGCTTATTACGCAGTTCCCTTCGACGTAGTGGTGCTTGTTGTTTTCGTCAACGGTAATGCTTATAAGGCTTGAGCAAGAAGCAAACGCACGGGGGTGCAAGTTAGTTAAGCTTGCGGGAAGCTGCACTGCGGTAAGCGAGGTGCACTCTTCGAACGCGTGGCTGCCCAATTCGAATAAGTTTTCGTTAAAATTAACGACGGACATATTTTTGCAGTGAGCGAAGGCTTGCGCGCCTATATGCGTTAGGTTGGAAGGCAAGGAAACCGACTTCAACTCTTCGCAGTTGAAGAACGCCCGCATGCCGATTTTAGTGAGGGTTGACGGCAAGGATAAATCCGTCAATTGACGGCAATTTTCAAACGCACTCTCCTCTATTTCCTTTATGCCTTCGCTTACGATTATTTTCTTGAAGGACGCGTCTTTAAGCGCACCGTTGCCGACGCTGACTACGGGCTTGTCGTTATAAGTTGCGGGAATAACCAAGGTTTCGGGCAAAGCTGCGTTTTTATCGTAGGTTGAAATCGAATAGGTGCCGTCCCCGTTGTCCCTATAACCTAAGAACGAATTGTCTGCCGCGGGGTCGGGGAATTCGTAGCTTAACCCGTTATCCGAAGTCTTAACCACTAATTCGCCCTTGTTCGCGCCCAAGTCGTAGTTTATATTATATCCGTCACCGTCTGCCGTTTTGCCGACTACGGTGAATACGCCCTTATCTTCCTCTCCGTCCTTAATCTTTATGACTAAGTCGTCGTCCACGGGTTTGTAGGCAACGGCTTCGCTTACGGTGGTCTTGCCCCTTACTACTTTGTAGGAATAGCTTTTGACGGCAACTCCGTCTACTTCCTCTGTTTTAAGCTGCATCTGCGCGTAAGTCGTTTTGTCGTCTAAACTGGGATAAGCGTAAAGGTTGAGGGCGGTTTCTTCCGCATCGGCAGCGTCGGACGACATGGTGCGTTCGCCAACCAAATGCAATCCGCTAGACCACTCAACCGAGACGATACCTTCAAGGTAATAATTTACGGGGTCGCCCTCGGTATAGCTTTTGGAAACTATTTTATACTCGTTGTAATACATCGCATAACCGAATAAGTCACCGTTGTTGCGATGTCCCGAAATTACTATCGACTTCTGATAATCGGCGGGCTCGCCAACCGAAGTCTTTACGCCGTCTTTGTCAAGTAAGCAGTCCAGCGCGGCAAAATAAGTACCGAACTCTTGGAAGTCGTTTCCCGAAACCGAACGCTTAGCCATAGCCTTGGCGCCCGTAGAATCGTTTAAAAAGCTTTCCGCAAGCCTTGCGGTAGTTACCGCGCCGTACGCGTAGGAATCGCCGAGGTCTATATCCGCAACGATTTTATTATCGCCGTTGCCAAAGGGCGGCAAATCTACACCGCCGCCGTTAGTGCCGCTTAAAGCTATGGGCAGCGCAATTGCAAGGCTGACCGCCGCAAGTGCCGCAAGCGTAGTTATGGCAACCGCCTTTTTGTTCACTTCACCGAGAACGGCCGTTTCACCGTCCGAATAAACCTCCGCGGTGTCGCCGTTATTCAAAAGCCCCTCGGCGTGCGCGGCAAAAAGAATTTTGTCGTATGCGTCGGGAACTCCCCGTTCGCTTTCTTCGTTAATCGTTTTATATAATTCCTTTTCATCCATAATCTTCACCTCTAATCTTGCAATACCTTGATAAGCTTGCCCGTTGCACGGTTAAGCTTGTAGGTTACCGTGGAAAGCGGAATATTCATAAGCTCTGCCACCTCGCGCCGTTTATAGCCGGCGGCGGCAATAAGAATAAGAATTTCAAATTCGTCTTGCGGCAAAGTCCTTCGCGCAAGGTCGATTAAAAGCCCGTAGTCGTCCGTCTGCTCGGTGCCGAAAACCGAAGCGTGCTCGTGTTCGTCAATGTACGTTTCGTGCCCGCGTTTCTTCTTTAAGTTCAACGCCTCGTTGCGGCAAATGCGCTTTATCCACGAGGCGGCGTCCGTGCCCTCGCGGTAGGTGCTTGCACTCTTTATCACCTTTAAATAGGTGGACTGCATAACGTCCTCCGCCAAAGTTCGGTCCCTTAAAATAGACAACGCCGTATAGTACACTGCCTTTTTGGTTTTTTTATATACGCTTTCAAACGCCGAGGCATCTCCGCGTGCAAGCTGTTTTATCTGTTTGTCAAGCGACATGTAGTTCTCCGATATATCGTTTTTAGCGCTTCATTATATAAAACAATTCTTCTTGCCGTTTTTTCAGTAAAAGCCGAAAATTACTCGAATAAAATTTACCGCCCGCCGCGGAATGCGGCGGGCGATGCAACTATATCTCTATTAAAAACCCTCGGGCGCGCAAGATGTTTTCTATATTATCCAACACTTGCTCGTTGTCCGCAGAAACGGTGTGGTAGTGGTATCCGTCCGTAACGCTCATTAAAGGCTTAGACGCACCCGACACTAGCGAGCGGTACAGCTCCTCGACGTGGGTTCGGTTGATAAGGTCCAGCCGCGCGGATATTCTTCCGTACACGCGGTGGTTGACGAAAATATCCTCCACCCTTCCGCCCGCCTCGATAATAAGCACGCCCTCGTCCACGATTTCTTCAAACGAGTGCCGGCACTTGAAAACGCGGGTTGCTTGCATCTTGGTATTAAGCACGTAGCCGCGGTTCGTGGCGGTAACGTCCAGCCCGTTTGCGCGAAGGATTGCAATATCTTGCACTATCACTTGGCGGGACACCGCAAACCTTTCGGCAAGCACGTTCGCGGGAATGGGATTTTCGGCGTTGCCTATAAGGCTTAAAATTTCCTCACGCCTTTTATCGGCCTTCATACTTCCTCCACGGGGTGAAGATTTTTCAACGACAAATCGAGTATGGGCGCGGAATGCGTAAGCGCTCCGCTGGAAACGAAGTCGACACCCGTTGAAATAATGTTCTTAATATTTTCTTTGGTTACGTTGCCGCTGCACTCGGTAAGCGCTCTGCCGCCGATATATTTCACTGCGGTGGTCATATCCGCAACCGACATATTGTCAAGCATAATTATATCCGCGCCCGCTTCTACGGCTTCCTTTACGCCGTCAAGCGTTTCCACTTCAACCTCAATCTTCCTCACGAAAGAGGAATATTCCTTCGCGGCTTTTATTGCGTTAGTAATTCCGCCCGCCGCGCCGATGTGGTTATCCTTTAAAAGCACTCCGTCAGAAAGGTTGTAGCGGTGGTTGTTGCCCCCGCCCACCTTCACGGCGTACTTTTCGAAAATACGCATATTCGGCGTGGTCTTGCGTGTATCCAAAAGCTTCGTGTTGCTTCCCTTTAAAAGATTAGCCACTTCCGAGGTGTAAGTCGCAATACCGCTCATTCTTTGAAGATAGTTCAAAGCCGTCCTCTCGCCTTGCAAAATAACGCGCATATCCCCCGTTATTTCGGCTATATGTTGGGACTTAGCCACTTTTTCGCCCTCTTTCACGAAGAACTTGATTTCGGTATTTTCATCGAGAATTTTAAAAACTCTTTCAAAAACGTTAAGCCCGCAAATCACGCCGTCTTGCTTGCAAATTAAGTCGGCTTTGCCCTTTTTATAACCCTTTAAAACGGCGTTGGTGCTTACGTCCTCGTTGGAAATATCCTCTTTAAGCGCCATTTTAATAAGTTCGTCTGCGTTCAGCTTTAAAGATACGGTTTCTAACATTGTTTATTTGCCTCCTCAATTGCTTTAAGTAATGTGCGTTCGTAGTTTTTTAACAGCTCTGCGGGGTTGGAATAATCGCCCGAAATTGCGTTATTTGCGGCATATTCGGGGGTCAATCCCGTAATCGGGTTGAAATTCGCCGCAATATCCAAGGCGGCGCGCTTTGCAAAAAGAATGCTTTCCAAAAGCGAATTCGAAGCAAGTCTGTTTGCACCGTGCACGCCGTTGCAGCAAGTTTCACCCACGGCGTAAAGCCTATCTAGGGTAGTTCTGCCGTTCAAATCGCTTCTCACGCCGCCCATAAAATAATGCTGTGCGGGCACTACGGGGACGGGCTCGGAAAAGACGTCGTACCCTTCCTCCGCGCACCTTTTGACTATGCTGGGGAAGTGGGTTGAAAGCTCTTCTTTACCTACGGGGCGCATATCCAAACGAACGTACGACGAGCCCTCCTTTTTCATCTGCTTTTTAATTTCCGCAGTTACCACGTCGCGCGGCTGAAGCTCGTCGCAGAAACGGTTGCCGTTTTTATCAAGTAAATGTGCGCCCTCGCCCCGAACGGATTCGGAGATAAGGAAGCACCTTTCCCCTTTCTTCTTTGAATAAAGCGTCGTGGGGTGTATCTGAATATAGTTTACGTTATCTACGGCAACGCCGTGATTCATACATATTGCAACGCCGTCGCCCGTCAAAAGACGGAAGTTCGTGGAGTTTTTGAAAATTCCGCCGATTCCGCCCGTTGCAAGCACGGTATAATCCGAAAGAATTTTCTTAACATTGCCGGACTTGTTATCGAAAACGACCGCGCCCATACACTCTTTTTCGTTACAAATCAAATCAATAAGCGTAGTTTGGGGGCAAATTTCCACGTTTCGGAGCTTAGATACTGCCTCCATCAGCTTCGAAGTAATTTCCTTGCCCGTGCAATCCTCGTGGAAGCAAATGCGGTTTCTCGAGTGCCCGCCTTCACGCGTGGCGGCAAGGCTGCCGTCCTTTTCACGCGCAAAATCAACGCCTACGGCAATAAGCTCGTCGATAACCTCGGGCGAGGACTTAATCATACACTCCACGGCGGCGGGGTTGTTTTCGTTATGGCCCGCGCGCATAGTGTCGTTAAAATACCCTTCGTAGTCGTTTTCGCCTTGTAAACGGCAAATTCCGCCTTGTGCAAGGTAGCTGTCGCTTTCTTCGGGCTTACCCTTGCAGATTATAAGGGCTTTTTTATCTTTGGGTAGATGCAGCGCGCAGTTAAGCCCCGCAACGCCCGCGCCCACGATAATAACGTCGTATTTTTCTTTCAAATTATGCCTTCTTTTATTTATGGTTTAGAAAAGTTTACACCAAAACTTTACACGTGTCAAGTCATATGTAAAGATTTTATATTTTAAAATCGACAAAATCGTACATATTTAGTTGTCGTAACGCCTTGAAATTAAAAATAAGATAGAGCGTAAGGAGTTAAGTATGAACGTTTCAATGTTGTACGGCAAAAAAGTTATAAGCACGGAAGGAAGAAAGGGTTACGTAATTTCCGTGAATGCGGCGGCGGGAAAGATTGAGTGCCTTACTTGCGCCGACGAGGACGAGAACGAGTTTCATATTGATATGAAAAACGTTTTAAAAATTGACGAAACCATTCTTTTTGAGGACAGAGAACGGGCGATAAAGGCGGCAAAGCCCATTCGTCTCGGCAGAGCAAGCTACGACGACGGCGGAATTTATTTGGGAAATTTGGAAGATATGTCTTATTCGGGGAAAAGAATTTTGCGGGTAAAGATAGGCAAAAAAAGCTACTCCCCGAGCGAGCTTATTTACGGCGACGTAGTAATCGCCAAAAAGACGAAACGGCTTAAAAGCGACGTTATAAAAGACGGCGTGGTGATAATAAAAAAAGGAACGCCCGTAACGGGTGAAGTGCTTAAAAAGGCAGAAAAGGCGGGCGAATTAATTCAGACTAATTTGAAGTCCATTTAAGCCCCCATCCGTTGACAAAAACAGCGTTATTTCGAGCATATTCGGCACCCTTTGCAAAAATTTAAGGCTATAATTAAACTGATGGTTAATTTTTTTAAAGGCTTTTACAGTTGGTTTGACAGCCTACCTTTCGACACTTTAATATACTTTATATGGGGCTCTTATCTTGCAATTTTTTTAATTGCGTTCGTGGCAACGCTCGCTTCCAAAAAATTTAAGGCGGCGTCCAAAAAACCCTTCTTGTGCCTTACTAACGCATACGCCGCGGTAACCCTTGCCGCGTTTATGCTGCAGTGCAGTCTTGCACAGTCGATTTCCGCTACCGTTGCGTTTTGGGTTGTAGGGTATATTCTTTACGGTGCGCTTTGCGCGTTTACGAGAAGCTACGCGGCCCGCAAGGCAAAGGTTACGCAAGCTGCCGTTACCGAACCCCCCATCCCCGTTCAACCGATACGCGCGATGAGGACTGATATGCAAGCTCAGGCGCAAGTACCCGCCGCAAAAAACGGCGTAAGGCTTGAGCACGCGGTTGCGGTTACCGACAAGCTTTTGACGAAAAACCTTGCAAAAACCGACCGGCTTGAGCTTGAAAAGCTGAAAAATACTTTGGCGGTGCTTAAAATCAAAGGCTCGTTAAACCCGACCGAGGCCGACATTTTAAACGACAACTTCAACGCGCTTTTAAAACTTATGGCAAAATACAACGTGTAAGCGTTCCGCTTAACCAAGTATCTTAACTGCAATACCGTTAAACCGACTAATCTTATATCAAACTTAAAAGCCCCGTGGCGGTTGCCACGGGGCTTTAATCATAAATTAATCTAAATCGATTTGCCTTCGGGTGTGAATATTCACGATAGTCCTACTTATCTTATCGGGCGAGCAGTGCAAAATAGCCGCCGTAACCTTTTTATAAAGGTTAAGCTGTGGGGTGTAAGTCTTTATAAGCTGTTCGTCCGTCTTGTGGGAATACTTGTAGTCGATTATTTTAACGCCGAAATCACCGACGGCAAGAAGGTCTATCGCGCCTTGCAGTAAAACGTAGTCCTCTGCTTCCGTTTCCAAAACTTCTTTGGCTTTAAGCCGGCATAAAAACTCCCGTTCGCGATAAAGCGTTGCGCCGTTTAAGTCCGCAAAAACGGGCATATTCAGAATTTGCGACAACTCTTCACCGCTTAAAAGGCTGAATTGCTCCTCGGAAATTCTGCCCGAATTCAAAAAGTTGAGCTTTTCTCCCTCGATTTCTTCCACAGATTTCTTTGAAAAATCGCATAGCTCCAAAAATCTGTGGTAGGCGGTGCCTTTGTCCGTACTCGTTTCCCCTTCGCCGCCGAAAAGAACGTGAGTCGCTTCGTGCGGTTCGTCGTCCCGCATTCTCAGTATTGCCGAAGCCGAGCTTTTAACGGGTAAATCAACGCTCTTTTCGTGCGTATAGGGCTGCATAAAGCGGTTTTCGATACTTTCAACCAGCGCGTCGTCGGGCGCGTACAGCATCGAGCCGCCGTATTCCTCTGCAGAAAAGTCAGTTAGCTCGCCCGCTTCTTCGTGCAAGAATTCTTGCATATTGAAAAGGTCGGCGTAGCATTTTGCGTCAAAGAAGTTTGTTTCGTCGTAGGGCTTGACCGTTTCGGCAAGCACGTGTAGGTTGCACATGGCGCGGGTGCAAGCAACGTAGAAAAGGTTCAGCTCATTGAAAAGCTCTTCCTCGTCTTGCTTGGATTTTATAAGCCGCCTTAAAACCGTCTTTTGTGCAAGCATATTTTCTCTATCGAACGCCTTGGGCGCAAAGCCGAATTTTTCGTCAAACGGCACTTCCGAATAGTCTTGTCCCTTAAAAGTTTTACAGATATCCGCAATTATTACCACGGGGAATTCAAGCCCTTTCGAGGCGTGCATTGACATAATTTTTATACTGTCCGAAGGGGCGGGCGCGGGTGCCGAAACGTCGTATCCGCCCGCCTTTATTTTTTGTAAGAACGCGGCAAGGGGCAAGGATGCGCCCTCTTCTCTTAGGCGTAAAACGTTTTTGACCTTTATCTCGCCGCCGGCGCCGTAACCGCTCTCCAACCCGAAGGTTTCCAAAAGCTCGTCTATGAGCTCGCCCGTGGGCAAAACGTCAGCTAAATCACGCAATTTTTGCAATTGCCCCCCGAATATGTGCAACTTTCGCGATATTTCGCCGGGGAGAGCGGCGTATTTTTCACAGCATTTTCTGAACGGTAACGGTGGCCTTGCGCCTTGGAAAGCAATTCTTATTTCGGCAAGCTCGTCCTCGCAAAATCCGCCCAAAGGGGACAAAAGCGCGGTAACGAGCGGCACGTCTTGCTCGGCGTTGTCGATAAGCGAAAGTATATCTAAAATCTGCTTTACTTCCGCAAGCTCGCAGATATTCGCCTCTTGCGCGCCCGAAACGGCGTAGCCTTGGTCTGTCAGTGCGCGGACTATCCCTTCAACCGAATCGCCCTTGTTTTTGCGCGTAAGAATACAGATATCGCCGCGCTGGGTGGGAACGTATTCTCCCTTTTTTAAATCGTAATGGGTGCTTTTCAGCTCCTTTTCGACGATTTCAAGAACGGCAAGCCCCTCACGGGTATGGCTTGCCTCGCTTCCGCCGTTTAGAACGGAATACACTTCAAGCTCGCTTTCTTCCTCCTTATCCTTGCCGAAAACGTGAATTTTAGCCTCGCCGTAACCCGCGGGATACTGTCCGCCCGCACGCATCACTGAGGTTTTTTTATAGTCCACGCCGCAAGTATCGGGGCGCATCAGCTTTGAAAAGAGGTCGTTTGCAAAGTTTATAACGCCGTCAGAGCTTCTGAAATTGCTTGACAGCTTCAAGGCGTTGCCCAAGCCCTTTTCAAAGTTTTCAAACTTTTTAGTAAAGAAAACCGACTTGCTGCCGCGGAAGCCGTAAATGGACTGCTTTACGTCGCCGACGAGAAATGTTTCGCCGCACAGTGAAGAAATTATTTCTTCTTGCACGGGGTTTACGTCTTGATACTCGTCCACGAACACGTATTTAAAGCCCGCGTTTATTTCCTTTTTTATCCCCTCGTCGCTTAAAAGTTGAAGGGTTAAATGCTCTAAATCGTTGTAATCTAATTTGTTTTCATCCGCCTTAACTGCGGCATATTCCCTATCCAATTGCAAAAGTACGCTTGAAAATGCGGTTGCAACTCGTCCGCTTTTAAAGAACTTTTCCCGCTCCTTTTCCTCCGTTTCGATATCGGGGCAAAGGGCGGCGTATTTTTTGCTTAAAGAGTCCTTAAACGCCTTAAATAAAGCACCGGCTTCCTTATCTTCAGCTGCGTCAACGGGCTTTCTGGATACCGTTAAGGCGGGCTTTGCGCCGAACAGCCCTACGGCTTCGTATGCTTGCAACGCGCACTCCATTTCGGTAAAAAGCTGGTTGTAAGCGGCAGCCTTTTTCGTTACGGGAAACTCCGCTTTAAAGCGTTCAACGGCACATATTAGGGGGGCAATCTTATTTTTAAGGGTCAAAAAGTAGTCCTCGCATACCCCTTTAAAGCCTTCCTCGGTATATACGTATTTTGCGTTTTCGAGTATATCCGTATAGTGCGCGACCGAGCGAACCTCATCGTAAGCCTCCCACAAGAGCCGCTTTAATGACGCGTCGTTGCGCTTTTTCATAAAGCACGATAAAAGCAGCTTAAACTCCCCGTCCTCTTCTTCGTACAGCCTTTCGAACAGATTATCCGCGGCGCGCGCCTTTAAATCGCGTGCGACGGCGTCGTCAGCAGAAATTATATCGAAACCGGAATCCACCCCGTCAAGGGCGTAGAAGTAAGTTCTTATAAGCCTTGCACAAAAAGAGTGAATGGTTGATATGTTTGCAGATGCTATTTTTGAAAGTTGAGATTTTAAGCGGGTCTTCTCTTCGCCCGCATTTTCTACCCGCTTTATTATTGCAGAGCGCAGCTTTTCCTTCATCTGCGCCGCCGCCTTTTTGGTGAAGGTTACGGCAAGCACGTCGTCCAAATCAACACCGTTCGAAACGGCGTCAACGAGTTTTTCAATCATTACGAAGGTTTTACCGCTGCCCGCAGAGGCGGAAACTATGGTTTTACCGCGCGCGGCTATCGCGGCAACTTGCTCGTCAGTCAGTTGCATTTCCGTCCCCCTTAACTTTTCTTACAAGCCCCGCGATTTGCGAACATCTGACGGACTTGTGCTTGCGCTCCGTTCCGTCCTTGCCGAGGTTCACGCCACAGCTTCCGCCCGCCTTACAATAGCGGCAAGTGCCTTCCGCGGGTGAAGGCGCTATGTTGCCAGAAAGCATTTCCGCCGCACCCACGTCGGCAACCAGCTTGGAATATTCCAAAAAGTCGGCAAAGTCCGCCCTTGACATGGCACTTTCCGAACGGCTACCGCCGAGCGACACGTTTACGTAGTCGCTTTTCATTTTGGGCTGAACGGTACTGTCCGACGCAATGACCACCTCGTCGCTGCCGTCCATAAAGCCTTGAAGGCGGAAAACGCCGTCTTGCTTGTCCTTGTATTCAAGCGATGCGGGGAAGTAGTAAGCACCCGCCGCACGCTTGCCCTTGGACACGGCAAGAAGGTACAGCGGCAGCTGCAATTTTGCGCCCGTGTAATATTTAGATGCGGTTGCGTCGATATTGCCCGTCTTGTAGTCGATAATCCTCACCATATCGCCGCTTTCGTCAACGCGGTCGATACGCCCGTAAATTTTTACGTTTGAAAGCTGCACCTCGCACCCGCACTCCGCCTCGGAAAACTTAAACGAAGAATTCCTCAGCTGGCGGTACATTCCGTCCGAAATTTTAACGGCCTCGTACAAAAGCTCGTCCGCGACGTACTTCCCGCTCTTGTTATCCACAAGCGAGGAATAGGGCGGTTTGGAAAGCTTTTCTTCGGCAACGGCGCGGGTGCGTTTTGCGAACTCCTCTGCCGTGTCGATACTGCCCGTTTCTTTTGCCATGTCTTGAAGTACCGAGTGGATGAAGTTACCCGTGTCAACTGCGCGGATAACGCCCTCTTCACGCTCTTGAACTTTAAGCCCTTGGCGCATAAAGCCGAGGTAAGGGCAAGAAAAATAGGTCTCCAAAGTGGTGGGCGATAAGCTGCTTTTCCCACCCAAATAAAGCCGTTGCCCGCATGATATGGCGCGTTTAATAGGTATTTTGAGTGCCGCGGAAGCCTCCCGTTCAAAGCCGTGATTTGCTAAAACTTTATAGACGGAAGGGGCGCACTCGGCGGAAGCAAACTTCCTTAAATATTTCACGGCGGGCAGCTTTTCACTGCAATAATATGGTATTGCGCGGTATAAAGTTTCCACCTTTTTGACGGAAACGGGCTCTAATTTTGCCCCCTTAGTCGTTTTAAACGCCGCGGCGGCGTACGAAATAAGCTCGCTTGCGCCGCTTTCTTCGCCGTTCTGGCGCACGGAATAAGACAGATAAAGCTGGTTTTTGAAGGCGCAGATATTGAGGGCGCAAGTTTCCCTTTTACGGGCGTTTACTTGGCTTATCCTAGGGGATATGTTGAGGTTAACGCTTTCAAGCGCGGCAATTTCCCTATCCGTTAAGAGAGATGTGTCCGAGCTTGCGGAGGGCACTTCGCCCGAAAGATGCGCGGCAAAAACGACGTTACTGCCGGTGTTTGCGGTTGCCGCCAAGTCCCCCACGAAAACGGCATCCGCCTTGGGGGGAATAAGCGATATTTTCATAGCGGAAAAGCCACTTTTTAATATTTTTACGAACTCTTTGACGGTTACGCCGCCCGAAATACTTTCGGCTTCGTCCAAAACCGTAAGCAAGCTTTCGTACGCGCGGGAAGAAAATTGCGCCGCAGTAGGCTTGTAGTCGCGGTACTTTTCGGCAATGTCTTTAAGCCTTTCTTGCACCTTAAAATACTCTAAAAGTGCGCGTAGACCCCCACATATGCTTGAAATACCGCCTTTTACGGGTAAAAAGTCAAGCCCTTTTAAAAACTCTTTTCTCACCTTTTCAACGACGTTTATATCAAAGCCGAGGTTTTCCAGCGCCTCGTTTTTAGGCGTGCGCTTAACGCCGCCGCGGTAGGAGGCAAGCCTTAAAAGGTAGTTGCGGAAAATATCCTTTTCGGTGCGCTCTGCGGGGAAGTAGGGTGAAGCGATTATCGCGTCCACCTCCGCAAACGGGCAACCCGACGTTGCACAGATTAGATAGTTAATAACGAACGCGCAAAGCGAGTGCTCTGAAAGCGAAAGCCGTCTATCCGCATAGTACGGTATTTTATAGCGCGAGAATACGCGGGCAAGGGCACGTTCGCCCTCGTCCACGTTGGGTAACATTACTGAAATTTTTGCGTACCTTTCGCCTTGCGCCGCGTGCTTTTTTATGTTGACGGCGATGAACTCTAATTCTTCCTCGGTGTCAGCCGCCTCGTAGATATTTACCTTATCGGTGGGCACGGGCTCGCAGTAAAAGCTTTCTGCGTTATAAACGGCACGGCGGAGAACCTCCGCCTCTTCCGCGCAATCGCCGCGCACCGAAGAAATTTCCGCGCCGCCGAACTCGTTTGCAATTGCAATAAAAGTTGCGCTTGCCTCGTTGACGTACAAATCTTCCTTGCCGCCTATGAACAGCCCGTAAACGCTTTCCGCCGCACCGAACGCCGCGCGGACGCATTCTGCGGAGGTACTGGTGAAGGCTTGGAAGCCCAAGAACACCACACAGCTTCTGCGGATTTTTTGGCTTTCGGATATAACACCGCCGAGCTGTCTAAGATATGCGTTTCTGTCTTGCTTGCCGCTCTCTTTAAGGTATTTTTCGTATTCGGCGTAAATTATGGCTAAATCGTGTAGCTTGCCGCCGAGGATACCGCCGTTTTCCGCCGCCTTTGCGGCGTCGTCTGCCGACACGCGTGAGGAATACAAAAGCGCGATAGTATCGTAAACGGACTGCGCCGCACCCGCCGCAGACAGCTTTTTGAAAAGGGTGAGCTCGTTTTTCTTGTCGCCTATAATTTTGCGAACGGCCATAGCCGAGCCTTGGCTTGAAAGAACGTTTTCCGCCTTGCCCTTCTCGCTTGCCAAAAAGCGCGCCAAGGTGAAAACGGACGTGGAAAAGGTGCCCTCTACCGCGGCGCAGACCGTGCGCTCGGCAGCAAGGGATAATCTGTCCTCACAGAAGATTACCGTCTTTTGACCCTTTTCTTCGTTTGCCTTGACGATTTTTTTAAGTTGTTCCAGTGCGACGGACAAAGCCGCGCAGTTTATAGCGTGTAACATAAAATTAAGGTGAAACCATTATACCACAAAGAGAAAGTAAATTTAAAGAATTTGGGCATAAAAGTTTTTACAAAATTAAAATTATATGATATAATAACCGTAATTTCAATTTAAAGGGTATTTTATGAAGAAACGTTTTGGCGTTGCCGCGCTTACCTTGGCGGCGGGCTGTGCGGTTATTTTTGCGGGTTGTACCGGCTGCAACGGGTGCGGAAACAACGGAAAAGCAAACGAGGCGGCGTTCAGCTCAAACTGGTATGCGGATACGAATTTCAAATATATTCAGCCCACCTTTACCGAAGGTAACGATAACTTTGCAAAAGAAGAAATCGTTTATACCGTAAAGCATGACAAGGAACCGGCGGGCAACACGACCTATTCCGTTGACTATTCGGACGGCACTTACACCACGACGTTCTACGGGGCGACCTTCCAAAAGGATTTAATCGACGGCGATTACAAGGACGGTTATCCCGACGAGAGTATCACCGTTTATTGCTATAAAACGGAGCTGGACGTTCCGGAAGTTACCTTTACCGTTGGCGACAAAACCTCCGAGGCTTTCCACAACAATATAAAAACGGTAAGCTACTTTACGAACGTGAACGAGCACTTACGCCCGCTTTATTCCGAACAGACCGTGAATGCGGTTTCCCCCGCAGAGTATCAAGTGAGCAGTTTGGACGAAGCTTACGTTAAGGTTAACCAAACCGTTAAAACCTCTTTCAATTACGAGGGCACTGCGGCAAAGACCGTTATAACGGGCGACGGTGCAAAAGAATTCGTTACGAACGGACTTGGCGATATTGACAACTCGTTGATAGACGTTAACGGCTTGAATATTGCGGTTAGGGCTATGCAATTAAGCGACAGCTTTTCGCAAGTTGTCAGCGTTTATTCGCCCGCGGGCAAGCTGCAAAACTACACGTTTAGCGGTTCTTCCGCCGGTTTAAGCGAAACCGAAAGAACGGCTTGCGAAGATGTTTTGAAGGGTAAAGATTTATTGGTCGAGGGTAAATCCTTGCACACCGTTTGCGTAACGGCTACGCTTAACTCTGATATGAAGGGCGTTTCGCAAAAGTATTGGTTTGCGGCAATCGACAACGCAAGAAACAACACCGGTAGAACGACTATGGTTAAAATGTCGGTACCCATTCCTTTCAGCCTCGGCACTTTGAATTACTCACTTAAAGAAATTACAAGCACTTTATATAACGGTCAATAAAATAAATTAATTAAGCCCCGCGGCGAACGCCGCGGGGCTTTAATATTATGTAACTACATTAATAGGCTTGCCTTCCATATAGGCTTTTAAATTGTCCGCAACTATCCCCAAAAGGCGCTGGCGGGTTTCCTTAGGCACCCAACCTATATGGGGCGTTATAAGGCAATTCTTCGCGCCGTACAAAGGATTATCGGCACGCATAGGCTCAACCGAAACGGTATCGAGGCACGCGCCCGCAATTCGTCCCTCGTTCAAGGCGGCGGCAAGCGCACCCTCGTCAACGAGCCCGCCTCGCGCCGTGTTAATTAATACGGCGTTCTTCTTCATAAGGCTTAAAGACTTACCGTCAATTAAGTTTGCCGACTTTTCGGTCAGCGGACAGTGCAGAGAAATAATATCGCATGTTTTAAGCATTTCCTCAAAACTCACTAATTTATAGGGGCAGTTCTTGGGCGGGGTACGGGTGCAGATAACCACGTTTGCGCCGAAGGCTTCTGCGATTTTGGCAACCGATTTGCCTATATTGCCGTAGCCGAAAACGCCGAAGGTTTTGCCGTACAACTCGTAAGTGGGATACGGAAAATAACAAAAGGTTTTACTTTTTATCCAGTCACCCGCGGCAACCGACGCTGTGTATTCCGAAATTTTGCCGTACAAATTCAAAAGCAGCGCAAACACGTGCTGGCTTACAGAGTGCGTGGAATAGTCGGGCGCGTTGCATACCGTTACGCCGCGACGACGGCACGCCTCGATATCCACGACGTTATAGCCCGTGGCAAAGGTGCCCACGTACTTTAAGTCGGGGCAAGCGGCAAGCAAGGCTTCGTCCACTTCAACTTTATTGACGATAAGCGCGTTGCAGTCGGCGCAAAGAGAAAAAAGCTCTTCACGCGGGATTTCGCCGAAGTACTTTATCTCGCCGAGGCTTTCGAACTCCGAAAAGTCCATATCGTCGCTAAACGAAATTGCGCTTGTGTTTATAGCTATTTTCAACGCCACTACTCCTTAGTTTATTCAGTGATATCGTAGCTCAGCCGTATAAGCTGTTTTATATCTTCTTCGGGCACGCTTGACGAAAGCAATACCGAAATCCAGTGCGTTTTGTTCATATGGTACGCTGGAAGAATTTCGCCCTTGTGCTTTTCGCAGAGAAATTCTCTGAGGTCGGGCGGGCATTTAAGGTTTAACACCTCGTTGTTTTGGGCGGGCAAGCCGTAGCCTTTAAGGTAGTTGGGCGAAGCCTTCAAAATTACGCCGAACCACTTGCCCCCGCCGTGCTTTAAAACGGTGGAATAAAAGTCCCCTTCCCACGGGGTGTCGGCGTATGCGTAGGGTAATTCCTTGATAAATTTTAAAATATCGTTTTTCGTCATAGCAATATCCTTGCAGTGATTATAGCAATTTTCACACAAAAAAGCAATAGAAATTTTAAAAGGGGTATGTACAAACAAAAAAACGGGTGATATAATAAACTAAAGAGGGAAAATTATGGCAAATATAACCGGTGTTAAATTTATAACTATGGGCGAGCTTTTACTTCGGCTTTCGCCCCCCAACTACGAAAAGATACGCACCACCGACGAGTTTAAGGTAACCTACGGCGGCGCGGAGGCGAACGTGGCGGCAGCGCTTGCAAACCTTGGCGTTGACTCGTCCTACTTCACCGTAGTGCCCGAAAGCTCCATAGGCAAGGCGGCGATAAGATATCTGCGCTCTAACGACGTGCACTGCTCGCCTTGCATCTACTCGAACGAGGGCAGAATGGGCATTTACTTTTTGGAAGAGGGCTTCGGCGTGCGCTCGTCAAAGGTTACTTACGACAGAAAGGACAGCGCGTTTTCAAAGTACGACTATTCCAAAATAGATTTTAAAGAAAAGCTTAAAGGCTTTACTTGGCTGCACTTATCGGGCATAACCCCCGCACTTTCGCAAAACTGCCGCAAGCTCGTTTTATACGCGCTTAAAGCGGCGAAAGAGCTTGGAATGACCGTGAGCTTTGACTGCAACTTCCGCTCGGCACTGTGGGGCTGGCAAGAGGCGCGCGACTGCATAACCGAGTTTTTGCCGTACGTTGACGTATTGTTCGGCATAGAGCCCATTAACCTTCGCGACGAGAACGGCAAGGATATGAAAGACGGGCTTTCAATGAACCCTTCCTATAAGGAGCAAGACAGAATTTTCCGCGAGCTGCACAAGCGCTATAACTTCAAGGCGATAGGCAGACACGTGAGATACGTGCATTCGGGCAGTGAAAACAGCCTTAAAGCCTTTATGTGGTACGACGGTGAAACCTACGAAAGCCGCACCTTCCGCTTCAATATTTTGGACAGAGTCGGCGGCGGGGACGCGTTTGCAAGCGGAATGATTTACGCGATTATGCGCGGAATGAACCCCGACGAGATTGTGAACTTTGCCGTTGCTTCGTCCGTTATAAAGCACACTATGCACGGCGACTTTAACATCACCGACGACGAAGAATCTATTAAAAAGCTTATGAACCAAGAGTTCGAGATACGCAGATAACCGAAATTATAAAGCCCCCGACGGCGAAACCGTCGGGGGCTTTTCTATACAAGTGTTATTATAATGATTTCAAGTAGGCGTCCATTGCGGCGGCAACGCGCTTGGCGGTATCAACCGCCTCGACTACCGTCTTTGCGCCGCGCACCACGTCGCCTGCGGCAAACAGACCTTTACGGGTCGTTGAACCGTCGGGGTTGATTTTTGCAAGCCCGCGCTCGTTGGTTTCAAGCCCTTCCGTCTGCGTGAGAATGAGGTTTGACGGGCGCTGTGAAATACATATCATAACGCTGTCCGCCTCCATAAGCGTGGTTTCTTCGGAAACGCTTAAAATACGCCCGTCCTCGTCGCAAACGGTGTCGGCGAAAAGCACGCCCTTATCCGTAATTTCAACGGGCTGCTTGTTGAATACGAACTGCGCGCCTTCGATTTCGGCGTACTCTCTCTCTTCGTCGCTTGCCGAAACCTTGTCGCTTCTGACCGTAATGGTAACGTCCCTTACGCCTTTTCTTAAAGCCGTGCGCGCCACGTCCATTGCAACGTTGCCCGCGCCGATTATAACCATTTTCTGACCAAGCTTGTAAACGTCGGGACGCTCCAAGAAGTGCACGCCGTAGTGAACGTGCCCAAGCGTTTCACCCTTGATATTCAAGGCGATAGGCCAAGTAACGCCCGTGCCTATGGAAATTGCCTTGAAGCCGTCGCGGAAAAGCTCCTCTATGCCGAAGGCTTTGCCGATGGTTACATTATATTTTATTTTAACGCCGAGCTTCCGCAAAAGTCCCTCGTACTTGTCCACTATGGCTTTGGGAAGGCGGAACTCGGGAATGCCGTATCTTAAAACGCCGCCTATTTCCGTCTTGCTTTCGAATATAGTTACGTCGTAGCCGAGCTGCGCCATTTTAATCGAAATGGTTATGCCCGCGGGACCCGCGCCGACAACGGCAACCTTTATGCCGTTGGGCTCTGCCTTTTCAAGCTCTAAGCTGTCAAGGTAGTGCCCCGAAACGAAGTTTTCGATAGTGCTTATTTCAACCGGCTCGCCCTTAATGCCGCGCACGCAGTGACCTTGGCACTGGTTGGCGTGGTTGCAGACTATCGAGCAGACCACGGACAGCGGGTTGTTATCGAACACCATTTTGCCCGCCTTCTTTATGTCGCCGTTTAAAAACGTTGAAATCATATCGGGAATGGGCGTGTTCACGGGACAGCCTTGCCTACACAAGGGCTTTTTGCAGTTTAAACATCTTTTAGCTTCTGCAATTACGTTATGTGCCATAAAATTTCTCCCCTATTACAATGCAGCTTTAATATCTTCTATCATTTGCGCGTATTCTTCGTCGGTTAGGTAAACCTTTTGCGGGTTCATGGTGAAGGTGCCGCCCCACTCGTCCCCGCCCGCGTACTTGGGGCAAAGATGCATATGAAGGTGGCAACCCGTGTCGCCGTATGCGCCGTAATTGAGTTTGTCGGGCTTGAACACCTTGTGGATAGCCTTTGCGGCGCGGTTGACGTCCGCGAAGAAGGCGTTACGCTCCTCGTCCGAGATATTCACTATTTCGCTTACGTGGTCCTTGTACGCGACGATAACTCTGCCGCGCTTGGACTGCTCTTTGAATAAAATGAGCTGACTTACGGATAAATCACAAATCTTTATGCCGAATTTTGCAAGCGGCTCTCCGCCTACGCAGTATCCGCAATTACAGTCTTTCATAGCTATTCCCCCTTTTACGTTACTATTTTAGCATACGACTTGACAATATTCAAGAGGCACATTAAAAAATTGCTTACAGCTCTTCAACTAAACCTACAAGATAATCTGCGGAAACTTCATAAAAACGACATAAAGTTACCAAATCTTTGTATGACGGTTCTTGATAATTACATTCCCAATGAGAAAGGGTTGAGATTGTAACCGAAAGTGCTTCTGCAACCTGCTTTTGAGTAAGACCTTTATCCAATCTTAATTCTTTAAGTTTTTCACCAAATGTTTTCATAATTTAATATTAACATTTTATGTATCGTTTTTCGATTGACAATCGAAAAACGATATGTTATATTTAAAAAGCGATTGAGGTGAATTATGGATAAATCAATAATATTAAGTCTTGTGTTTGACGGTAGGTGTTACGGGGACAATATAGTGCCGTCAAAGAATGAAGAATACCGTAAAAACAGTGATGAGTTTGAAAAGCTTTTAGAAAAGCTTTTAAAGGGCTTGCCCGAAGAAGAAAAGAAAAAGATTGAGTGGGACTTGTCTGTTGCACATAGCGGTATGGCAAGTGTTGCCGCCGACGAATTTTTTAAAGCGGGCTTCAAGCTTGGGCTTAAAATAGGTGCACAAAACTTTTTAGAATAGTTCTGGATTGCTTCGTTCCTCGCAATGACGACTTCGTAAAAAAGCCCCGCGCTGTTTGCGCGGGGCTTTTGTTTAATTAATATTTATCTCTCTTGGAATATGTAGTGTGAAGTAACTCGTGCGACTTGTGCGAGTTGGGCTCGCCGAAGTATTCCTTATAAAGTATTTCGACTGCGGGGGTATCGTGCGAGCAGCGCACTTTGCTTTGCTTGTCGTAGTCGTAAAGTGCCTTAGCGCGGACTGCCTTTAAGTCGATATTGTTACGCACCTCGTCGTGAACGTAGGGCTGACCGCCGCCGTTTATGCACCCGCCGGGACAAGCCATAATCTCGACGAAGGTATAATCCTTTTCACCGCTCTTTATTGCTTCCAAAACTTTTCTTGCGTTGCCGAGTCCGCTTGCAACCGCCACTTTTACCGTGGTTTTGCCGACGGTGTACTCCGCCTCTTTAACGCCCTCGGTGCCGCGAACTTCCTTGAACTCGATAGGCGCGCCCTTGCCGCCGAGCTTCATAGCCGCAGTTCGGAGTGCTGCCTCCATAACGCCGCCAGTTGCGCCGAAGATTGCGCCCGCGCCCGACGCCTTGCCGAAGGGCGTATCAAACTCGCTGTCTGCAAGGTTAGCAAAGTCGATGCCCGCTTCCTTTATCATTTTGGCAAGCTCGCGAGTGGTGAGCGCCGCATCCGTGTAGTGCCCTAATTCGTCGCGAGAAATTTCGAACTTCTTCGCCGTGCAAGGGATAACCGAAACCACGTAAAGGTTTTTGAGGTCTATGCCGTGCTTTTCGCAGTAATAGGTTTTAAGCACTGCCGAGAACATTTCTTGGGGTGATTTGCAAGTGGAAATATTGGGTAAAAATTCGGGATAGTAATGCTCCGCGAACTTGACCCAGCCGGGGCAGCAGCTTGTGAACATGGGCGTGGGTTTGCCCGTCTGTAACCTATTTAAAAGCTCGGTTGCCTCTTCCATAATGGTGAGGTCTGCCGTGATATCCATATTGAAGCACTTCACGTTGCCGAGCTGCTTTATAGCGGTAACCATTTTGCCCTCGACGTTGGTGCCCGCGGGCAAGCCGAACGCTTCACCCAAGGTTGCACGGACGGAAGGTGCGGTGTAGAACACCACCTCTTTTTCGGGGTCTACTATTGCGCCCCATACGTCTGCAACAGCCGACTTTTCGTATAGCGCACCGACGGGGCACGCAACGACGCACTGGCCGCAGTTTACGCAAGGCGTAAAGGCAAGCGATACGTCGTACGGCGAACCTATCTCCTTGGCGTAGCCGCGGTTTTTAGGGCCTATTGCGCCTATCGTCTGATGCTCGCACGCGGCAACGCAGCGGGTACACATTATGCACTTTGAATTATCTCTTACAACCGAAGCCGACAAATCGTCGATGGGCTTTAAGTCGTGGTCGGTGCCGAAGCGGTCCTCTTCCGCGTTGTACTCCAAGGCAAGCTTTTGAAGCTCGCAGTTCATCGAGCGAACGCAAGAGAGGCACTTTTTCTTGTGCGTGGAAAGAATAAGCTCGATAGTCGTCTTTCTGGATTTTCTTACGCGGGGGGTGTTGGTGCGAACTTCCATACCCTCGGTTACGGGGTAAACGCACGCTGCAACCAAGCCCCTTGCGCCAGTTGCCTCTACGAGGCAAAGACGGCACGAGCCCACACACTGAACGTCCTTTAAATAGCACAAGGTGGGAATTCTTACGTTGGCAAGCTTAGCCGCTTGTAAAATCGTTGAACCTTCGGGCACACTCACGGGTATGCCGTTAATTTTTAAATTTACCATAACTCCCTCCTTTTACTTCTTCACTATTGCGCCGAAGCGGCAATGTGCAATACACTGTCCGCACTTAATGCACTTGGTGGTGTCTATCTCGTGCGCGCTCTTGACTGCGCCCGAAATTGCGTTTGCGGGGCAGTTCCTTGCACACAGCGTACAGCCGCGGCACTTGTCGGGTTCTATATAATAATTAAGTAACGACTTGCACACGCCCGCGGGGCACTTCTTATCGTAGATATGCGCCTCGTATTCGTCGCCGAAATGCTCCATAGCAGAAAGTATGGGGTTGGGCGCAGACTGACCCAGCGCGCACAGCGACGAGGATTTCATATGCTCCGCAACTTCCTTGATTTTGTCAAGGTCCTCGGGCTCGCCCTTACCGCTGCAAATTTTATCGAGGATTTCCAAAAGGCGCTTGGTACCGATACGGCAAGGCGTACACTTACCGCAGCTTTCGTCCGCGGTGAACTCTAAGTAGAACTTAGCAATGTCAACCATGCAAGTGTCCTCGTCCATAACGATAAGTCCGCCCGAGCCCATCATTGAGCCGATTGCAGTGAGGTTGTCGAAGTCCATTCCTATATCGATATGCTTTGCGGGGATACAGCCGCCCGAAGGGCCGCCCGTTTGCGCGGCTTTGAACTTTTTGCCGTGGGGGATACCGCCGCCTATATCGTAAACTATGGTTTTCAACGGCGTGCCCATGGGTACTTCCACGAGTCCGACGTTGTTTATTTTACCGCCGACTGCAAAGACCTTGGTGCCCTTGCTTTTTTCGGTGCCTATGCCGGCAAACCAAGCGTAGCCGTTGTTGATAATGGGCGCTACGTTTGCCCAAGTTTCTACGTTGTTGATAACCGTGGGCTTTTGGAAAATACCGCTATTCGCGGGGAAGGGCGGCTTAGGACGGGGTTCGCCACGGTGTCCTTCGATACTTGCGATAAGCGCGGTTTCCTCGCCGCACACGAACGCACCCGCGCCGAGGCGGATATGTATATCGAAGTTAAAGCCACTGCCCAAGATGTTATTGCCGAGCAAGCCGTATTCGCGCGCTTGCTTAATTGCTATATTCAGCCTTTCAACCGCAATGGGGTACTCTGCACGAACGTATATGTAGCCCTCTTGTGCGCCTATCGCGTAGCCCGCGATAGTCATTGCTTCGAGCACGCAGTGAGGGTCGCCTTCCAAAACCGACCTATCCATGAACGCGCCGGGGTCGCCCTCGTCCGCGTTACAGCAAACGTATTTTTTGTCGCCGGCGGCTTGCTTAGTGAACAGCCATTTACGACCCGTGGGGAAGCCCGCGCCGCCTCTGCCGCGAAGACCCGCCTTTAAAATTTCGTCGATAACGCCGTCGGGGGTCATTTCGAATAACGCCCTTGCAAGTGCGGAATAGTCGCCCGCGCCGATAGCCTCTTCAATGCTCTCCGCCGCGATAACGCCGCAGTTACGAAGCGCGATACGCATTTGGTGCTTATAGAAGGGTATTTCCGAGAAGGGAATAACTCCCCCGTCGGGTTGAACGGTTTCTGCGTATAACAGCTCCTTTACGATTTGCCCGCCCTTTACAAGGTGCTTTTCGGCAACCGTTTTAGCGTGCTCGGGGGTCATCTGAGAATAGAACGCACCCTCGGGATAAACTATCATTATAGGGCCGAGCGCACAAAGTCCGAAGCAGCCCGTTTTGACGATTAAAACGTCGTCTATGCCGAGCTCTTTGAAGGACTTTTCAAGCTGTTCGATAACTTGGTGAGAGTGCGACGAAGTACAGCCCGTGCCGCCGCAAACCAAGACTTGCTTTCTGTAACCCGTTTGGGGCGCAAGCTTTTCGGCTTGTTCGCGAACTATCCTTCTTACGTTGATAAGCGCCGCCTTTTCTGCGGCAATCTTTCTTAATTCTTCTACCGTCATTTTACACCTCAATCTTGAACGTACTTGTCGAGTATTCCCTTTACGTCGTCGGGGGACAGCTTGCCGTAAACCTCGCCGTCGATAATCATAACGGGTGCAAGCCCGCACGCGCCTACGCAACGGCAGCTTTCAATCGAGAATTTTTTGTCGGGCGTGCATTCGCCGCATTTAATTCTGAGCTCGTGCTCCACCGCTTCCAAAATTTTATCCGAGCCTTTTACGTAGCAAGCCGTGCCGAGGCAAATGCTTATTTTGTGCTTGCCCTTGGGGTTCAAAGAAAACTGCGAATAAAAGGTTGCAACGCCGTAAACTTCCGCAAGGGGAATATTAAGCTCCTCCGCGATAACCGTCTGCACTTCGGCGGGAAGATATCCGTAGATATCTTGCGCGGCGTGCAAAACGGGCATGAGCGCGCCCGCTTCGTGGCGGTGCTCTTCGATACAGCTCATAAGTTCGGACATCTGTTCTTTCGTGCCCTCAAATACGTTTTGTGCCATTATTTCACTCCTAAATAATTGCGAATTGATAAATAAATACTTAATCAACATTATTATATCATTAATTAATTGCAAAATAAAACAATATTTAAATACAAAATTAAACAATTTTCGCGTGTAAATTTGTAAAATAATATGAAAATTTTTAACAAACGTCCCGCTTGACAACGTATATTATTTCTCAATTCAAACTAAAAGGCGCGCGGCTTAAAGCCGTGCGCCTTTTATTACTGTGAATTATTCGTTACCGTTGCCTTCCTCGTCTTCCCCTTCGTTTTCGCCTTTGCTACTCTCGTTGGGGTCGGTCGTGGTTTGCTCACCGCCGGTAGTGTCCGTGCCGGGGGTTACGAGTTCGGTCAAAGTGCCGTTCTCGTTTTCGCTGTCGTCGCCGTCTTCGTTGTTATCGACGGTTTCGTCTACGCCTTCACCACCGACTACGGGAGGAGTTAAAGGCTCCTCTTCCTCGTCTCCCTCGTCGGGGTCGGGTTTAACCACTTCCTCGTCGCCGGGGTCGGTTTCGTCCTTAACTTCTTCCCAGCCGTTACCTTCGGCGCCCCATACCCACTTGTATTCGGTTGCGGTACTCTTAACGATTGTGAAGGTGGTCGTAATAGGATATTCTTCCGAATCTTCGTCTAAGACGTAGTTACCGGACTCAAGCGTTGCCTTTGCAGGATAGGTTTCGCCCTCACCGTTTACTTCGGTTTGTTCGCCCTCTACCGTGAGCTCAATTTTTTGTCCGTTAACGTCAAAGAACCAAGCCTTGGGTGCTTGTGCCGCGCCGTTTTCGGTAAGCGTCGTATCGCCCCAGTGAACGGCAACCGGCTTAGGTTCTACTACGACCGTTACGGTCGTTTCGCCCGCGGTTACTTTGTAGTTCTTATCGGAGGGGCTTACGGTTACGGTGTAGGTTCCTACGTTTATAATTGCGCTGACCGCGCTGCCGTCTTTGTCCTTGATAAGGTAGGTCAACTCAACCGCATTACCCTCGGCGCCCTCTTCGGTTGCTTCGGTTTTTAAGGTTGCTTCGGGCATTTGCGACTTGCCGTTATAAGTATAGGTGAAGGTAATCTTGCCGTCTTCGTCTGCTTCGGGAGCAGCGTTCCACGTTGCGGTAACGCCGAGCTCTTTGATGGTGAAAGGCTGTTTAAGGCTTTCGTCAAAGACGTAGTTAGTGAAGATGTCGCCCCTCAGTTCCGCGTTGTACTGTCCGCTGCTTGCCGTACCGCCGACTACGGGGATTTCGACTTCGTTGCCGTAAACGTCGGTGTACCAAGCCGTAGGGCAATGCACTTCGCCGTCATAAGTCCAAACGAATTCGTCCTTATCGCTGCCCGTCTCACCCTTCCAGGTTACGCTTACGGGCTTTGCGTGGATTTTAAATTCCTTCTCGTAAATCTTGCCGTCTTCCGCGCCGAAAGCAAATTCGTAGTTGTCGGAATTTGCCAAAATCGCGGTTGCGGTATAGGTTACTCCGTCGCCGCAAACGTTTAATTGCGCGCCGATTACCGTAAGGACTTCACCCGAGGACGCAATTTTTGCCGTGGGTGCGTGGTATTTACCGTCGTACTCCCAGTCAAATTCGTCAAGCTCGTTGCCGTCTTCGTCCATCCAGATTATGCCGTCAACGATTTTCTTGGAGATGACGAACTCGCACTCTCCCGTTTCGCCTTCAGCCCACGAGCAGTTTTCGGGAAGAATTGCTTTCGCCGTGTGTTTGCCCGCGTAGATGCCTCCGCCGACAACGGTGAGTTCTCCGCCCTTGGAGCCGTCGGCTTGCTTTATGTAAGCCTTGGGTGCATATACCGTACCGTCGCCTTCGTACTGCCAGTAATAGTATGCTTCGCCGTTTTCGTCCTCAGCCGTCAAAGCGTCTTCGAAATCCCAAATTACGCTTATCGTGCTGCCCTTAATCGTGAATTCGCGTTCGGGATTCGTTACGGTGTAGTTGTCGTTGTCAAGAATGGCAACCGCCGTATACGTGCCCACTTGCAATTCAGCGCCCTTGACGGTTACTTCAAGCCCGTCAATGCCCGTTTCAGCCGTAGGAGCGTACGCCTTACCGTCGTAATCCCATACGAAGTTATCCGTGCTGTTTTCTACACCGTGCCAAGTAAGCGTAATTGACTTTTTGGCAATGGTGAATTCGTGTTCGCCGGAAGTATCGCCTATCTCGTAATTGCCGTTAATAAGGGTGATTTCGGAAGTGTAGGTCCCCGCATTGACGAAGCCCTTAACTGCGTAATCTACGCCTAATTGCAACGTAACGGTCTCTTCGGTTTCCAAATCTACGAACGTTACGGAAGGGGTACGGACTTTGCCGTTATAAGTCAACGACGTATTCGTCCATTCCGCTTTTATTTGCTGTGCTTTTATGGTGAATTCTTTGGTCAAGCCGTCGGCACTGTCGATTTTATCGGTAATGACTGCGACGTATTTGCCGGCGTTTGTGCCGCTTCCGACTACGTTGAGGTAAACGCGGGTTTCCTCCTCGCCTTCGCCGACGATATAGTAAGCTTTGGGAGTATGCTCTTCGCCGTCATAGTCGAATACGATTTCACCGTCTTCATTCACGTCTTCCCAAATTACGGTCACGGAGGTATACACGATATCGAATCTTATCCTTGCAATCTCCATTTCGTAATTTGCGTTTGCGGGGTCGCTGCTTTCAAGCGTAACGTACGCGTAATGCGTGCCCGCTGCCGAATCGCCGCCCGTTACTGCAAGTTGGATTTCGACTTCTTCGCCGTCCTCTTCGAACCGTACCTTCAAAGTCGCTGCGGGAACGTGAGTATTGCCGTCGAACGTCCAAACGAAATACTTCGCGCCGTTTTCGTCGGTTCTCTCTGCGCCCTCGTCGTTTTCGTTAAAGCCCCAAACGATATCGTTTACGGAAAGCTTAATTTGCTCTATGGTGAACTCCGTTTCTGCGCCGTCTACGATAGCAAAGTTATTGTTGACTTTAGCTATTGCAGTGTAAGTACCCGCATTTACGTAGCCTTGAACGGTTACTTTGCACTCTAAGTTATCCGCCCCTTGTACGGTAGCTTCGGGCGCTTGTTCCGAACCGTTATATATGAAAGTGGTTTCGCCCCAGTCGATAGTGATTTCCAAAGGCTTAATAACGAACTTGAACTCTGCGTCCTCGTCCTTGATTTCATAATTGCCTTCGGGAATTATGTAGGCGTAGTAAGTACCCGCATTCACCTTTGCCCCGCCTACGTTCAATACCTTATACGTACCGTCTAAGGGGTTATCGAGTTCGTAGGTGTTGCTTAAAACCTGTATTGCTATGGGAGCTTGCTTTTGTCCGTTGTAGATAAACGTATAATCCTTCGCCAACACGTGCGTGCCTTCTTCGGTTACGACTACCCACAAAATATCCGCAACGTGTGCGCTGTGAGTAACGTTCGTCACTTCGAAATCCAACGTGTTGCTCGTATTGATGGGCATATAGCAAGCGTAGTTTGCGCTGTCTGCGCTTGACAACACTGCTTTTGCCGTGTAAGTACCGATTGCCCAGAAACCGCTTGAATACTCGGGATACGTTACGGTCAGTTTGATAAGAGTAGTATTTTGGTTATTCCAAACTACTTCATCATCGTACGCCGCAAGTACGCCGTAAGCGGAGAGTCTTGCACCGTCTTGACCGTTTACGGATACGTATTCGTAGCTAGGCGTTTCGTCCTCTGCCACGGGTTCGGTTTTGCCGTATTCGTACCAAATTACGCTTACGACTTTACTCTTTATAATGTTGAAAGAAACTTGGATGTCGCCCGAAAGAACGTAGTTAGCGTCGTTTAACGACGCAACCGTTCTGTAATCGTCGCGGACGCTCTTGCCCGAGCCGGTAACGGTGAGCTTTATGCCGTCTGCCGTTGCCGTGGGCTGGTGCGACGCGCCGTCGTAAAGATAGGTTTGAACCCCGTTGATTTCAATTGCCAAATCGCCGAAGTCCCACTCAACTTGTATAGTTTTGGGAGTTATATCAAACGTTTTGGTAACGGTTGCCTCTTCAAGGTTTGCATCGTGCGTTTCAATCGTAAGCACGTAGCTGCCTACGTCGGTCGGAAGCGTTGCGCCTAAGTTTTTAATTACGTTGCCGTCTTCGTCGACTTTAACGTAAGTTGCCGAATAGTTTTCGAATACGTTGCCAAGGCTGTCACGTACGCTTGCAAGGGGCGTCTTTTCTTCGCCGTTATAAACGCCGTTATAATCGTCGTTCCAAGTTACGACGAGGGTCGCCTTGGTGATTATGAACGTATCTTCCGTCTTGCCCTTCAAAGCGTAATTGTCTTCGTCTAACGTAATAACTACCTTGTACGTACCGGCAGCTAAAGGTTCAACCTCGGCGCCGCTTTCGTCGTAATAGGTATAGGTTATACTGTCAGACAAGTCTACGTTGCCTAAGCCTACCGTAACGGTAATTTCCTTTTTGGTGCCGTCGTATTTGAAATTGTAACCGTTGGGCCAAACCGCTTCCACTTCAGCCTTTTCAATAACGTAAGTTATTTCCGCCGTGTTTGCAGTTAAAACGTAGTTATCGTAGCCGTCGGGAAGAGCCGTGGTTGCCTTGTAGGTGCCCGCGTTGATAAGGTTTTGGGTTACAACCTCCAAATCAACCTTTTCGTCGCCCGCCATAAAGTATGCGGTTATTTCGTGTGCTTCACCGTCGTATACGAACGAGGTTGCGCTCCATACCGCGTCGACCTTCTTTTGTACTATGGTGAACGTCTTTTCATAAACTCTGAAAAGCTGATAGGTTGTATCGTCGAGGGTAACTACCGCAAGGTATTCTCCTACGTCTACGGGTTCGACTTCTTCATTGTTTTTATCGTAGTAAGTTACGGTAAAGGTTACCGTGTCATCGCCCAAAAGTCCTTCGGGCAAAGCAACTATATCTTGCTTGCTTCCGTTATAGGGAAGAGTAGTCAAGCCCCAGCGTACGCCGAGTTTGGCTTTTTCGATTGTGAACGTGCCGTTATAAGTGCCCGTGTAGTTGCCCATTGCGGTTATAACTACGTTTGCCGTGCCGACTTGGACGTTGTTATTGAAGCTTACCGTGTAATCAACGTTTTCTTCAAGTATAAATCCGTTAAGGATAACTTGAACGCTTGTTGAAACTTCGCTACCCGTATAAACTACGGGGTTCGTCTTAACCGTGACGTTTTCGTTGCTGACGTCTGCGGGTAAAATTTCAAACGTAAAGAACGGGTTGTTGTAGTTCGCCCTTTTGCCGGCGGGAACACTGATATAATACTTGCCGACGTTCTTAAAGTTGGTAACGTTTCTGCCGTTTTCGTCAACTGCGATTGCCAAGCCGTTTTTTACTGCGTCGAACACGAACGTGCCGCCCGTGTAAGTTGCCGATGCGGAAATTTCTCCTTCGTCCGGCGTAACTTTTACAGACGTAGTAAACTTAACGTCGTGCGATACGTACGACCAGACAACGTCTATGGGTAAAATTTCAAACGTAAAGAATATGTTGTTGTAGTTCACCCTTTCGCCGGGATTTAATTGGAAATAGTACTTGCCGACGGTCTTAAACTCGGTAACCGCTACGCCGTTTTCGTCAAGTGCGGTTGCAAGCCCGTTGGTTATAGCGTCGAACACGAACGTGCTGCCCGTGTAAGATGCGGATGCGTAAAGCTCTCCGTCGGTAAGCTCAACCTTTTCCGAAGAAACGGACGAAACGTACGACCAGTCCATATTCGTCTTTTCAACGGGTGTTGACGTTGAAACCGTAGTGACGTTAGATGAGCTATAAGACATTTTATAACTTGCGTTATCGCTTACAAAGAATTGGTCTACTTGGGCGGACGTGTTTCCTTTTGAAGCGTAGTTACCCGTAATCGTTCTTGCAGACGTAACGTAAACGGCTATATAAGTTTTATCCGCCGACAGTGCACCGGTAATATTTATAGTGTAGCTGGTACTGTATAAATAAACGTTATTTGCGGTGCCGTCGCTCTTGGTGTTGCCGTAAATAATGCCGTTGGAAAGGTTAAACGTGCTGTAAACGTATACACCGCCGCCGTTTGCGGTTGCAGAGTTTCCTCTGATTTCACCGCCGTTCATCGTAAACGTGCCGCTGGAATAGTACAGACCGCCACCGCTACCGTTTGACGCCGTATTGTCGTTGATTTTGCCGTTCGTCATTGTGAAGGTAAAACTGCTGCTCGCATATACGCCGCCGCCGGCAGTCGCTGCCGTGTTGCCGCTTATCTTTGAGCCGCTCATTTCAAACGTGCCGCTG
>CAMWME010000007.1 GCA_947175325.1 uncultured Clostridia bacterium
CCGGACTCGAACCGGCGACCTGCTGATTACGAATCAGCTGCTCTACCAACTGAGCCACAGTAGCAAGAACATTTATTATTATACCGAATAATTTGATTTTTGCAAGCGTTTTTGGGACAGAATTTAAAAGTTTATTATTTATACAAAAAGTGCCCCGTTGCATATTATGTTTATTGCAAAGAGGTGTTTTATGTCGTTAAGCGTTTGTCTTATAGTCAAGGACGAGGAGGAGGTCATTTCCCGCTGTCTTACTTGCGTAAAAAAGTTTGCCGACGAAATCGTGGTCGTCGATACCGGCTCCGTCGACGGAACGGTGGAAGAGGTCAAAAAGTTCACCGATAAAATTTATTATTTTAAATGGGTGGACGATTTTTCTGCCGCCCGCAATTTCGGAATAGAGCGGGCAACTTGCGACTACGTGATGTGGCTCGACGCCGACGACGTCATTACCGACGAGAATTGCCGTAAGATAAAACAGCTCGTTGACGGTGCCGATTTCGATATGGCGTTTTTACCGTACGCCGCCGCAGTTGAAGGCGGCGAGCCAACCTTCGTTTATTACAGAGAAAGGATATTTAAACGCAGTAAAAATTATAGGTTCGGTGGGGCCGTGCACGAGGCGGTAACGCCTCAAGGAAAGATAATTTACGGTGATGCTGCGGTGCTGCACAAAAAGGTAAAACAAAGCGAGCCACTACGCAACTTGCGGATACTCCAAAAACAGATTGCCCACGGGATATGCCTCAACGAACGCGAAAAATTCTATTACGGACGGGAGCTTTTTTATAACGGGATGTACCGTGAAAGTATAGCCGTTTTGGAAGATTTTTTATGCGGTAACGGCTGGGTTGAAAACAAAATTGAAGCGTGCCTTAATCTGCACGGCGCATATCTTGCAATAGGTGAGGAAAAGCAAGCCTTAAACAGCGTCTTGCGGTCGTTTTTGTACGCCCCGCCGAGGAGTGAAGCATGCTGTATTTTGGGCGCGTATTTCTTTGAGCAAAATAGCGTTAGTTGCGCCATATATTGGTACCAATCGGCTTTAAAGTGCGAAAATAACGCCCAAGAAGGCGGCTTTGTAAACCTTGATTTCAGCGGCTTTATCCCTTGTTTGCAGCTCTGCGTTCTGTACGACAAATTAGGCGAAATAGAGAAGGCAAATTCCTTTAACGAAATGGCGGGCTCTTTTAAGCCTAACGACGAAAGATATTTGTATAATAAAAAATATTTTCAGTCTAAACTAAAAAATTAATTGCGTTTAACTTTTATTTAATTAGTACTTGAAATATCAATTTGCTTATGATATAATAATCCAAACGGACAACCACTATTAGGAGACGGATATGACGGAAGAACAAAAGAACTTAATAGACGCCAAGAAAGTCTATGAGTCGTTGTGTGCAATGCTTGATGACCGAAATTGGCACTATCAAAAGCAAGTAGAAAAATTAAGTATTACTTGCGGCGCTCAAGGCGAAGATTTGCCTATGGAAATCAGTATGGAGGTTGACGCTAAGCGTCAGCTCGTTGTGTTGCTGTCCCAAATGCCTTTCGGTGTTGCCGAGAACCGCCGCGCGGCTCTTGCCGTTGCCGTAAGCAATGCAAACTGCAACATCGTTGACGGAAGCTTTGATTACGACTACTTAAGCGGAAAAATTGGTTTCCGTATGACTTCGAGCTATTGCGGCTGTGTCGTGGGTAAAGAGATGCTTGACTACTTGCTGGTTTGCTCGTGCGGCACGATTGACTACTTTAACGACAAGTTCTTTGCTGTGGCGGAAAGCGACATGTCTTTTGACCAAATTTTAGGAAATATACAATAAAAGGGGAAGTTATGGCGGACGAACTGAAGTTAAAAAACGCTCAAAGCGTATATAAAATTTTGTGCGACCTGTTTGACGAAAAAGAATTGTCCTACAAAAAGTTTGAGGATGATTTGGTCGTAACTATAACCATGCACGGCAACGACCTTCCCATGAATTTCGTCGTGAAGGTTGACGAGGAACGGGAGCTTATTAGGGTACTTACCAAACTCCCCGTCGTTTTTCAAGACGAAAAGCGTTTAGACGGTGCAATTGCAACTGGTAAAATTAACTACGGCTTAGTCGACGGCAGCTTCGACTATAATTTTAAAAAGGGCGAAATTATTTTCAGACTGACTTCAAGCTATAAGGGCTGTACCGTTTCCAAAGATTTAATCTACTATATGATGAGTTGCGCGTGCTACACGGTCGACGATTACAACGACAAACTGTTGGCGCTTTCCGAAGGAAAAATCACCGTAAAAGACTTTTTCGATAATAAATAGAAACCGCAAAAATTAAAAGGGCTTGTAGCTTTACAAGCTCTTTTTTTGTTGTAATCTGCACTTATTCACAGTAAAACGGCGGTAATCATAAAATGGATAGAAGCGGTTTACAAATTATAAACCAAATCCAAAAAGCTTTTTCAATTAAAACTTAATCAAGAGGTATAAAATAAATGATAAATTTAAGTATTTTCTTTGCGTGCAACGATAATTGCGGGTGCAACAGCGGCTGTAATTCCGGCTGCAACGTAAAAAGAATTTACGTCAACACTTTAACGGGTATCACCGGTCCCACGGGCGCGACCGGTGCAACCGGCCCCGCCGGTCCCGCGGGAACCGGAGCAACCGGCGCTACTGGTGCTACGGGCGCAACTGGCGCAACCGGTCCTACCGGCCCGACCGGCCCCACCGGTGCAACCGGACCGAGCGTTACCGGAGTAACGGGCCCTACGGGCCCGACTGGCATTGCCGGACCCACCGGCATAACAGGTCCTACTGGCCCGACGGGTGTTACCGGCGCAACCGGTCCCACTGGTGTTACCGGTCCTACGGGTATAACGGGTCCCACCGGCGCAACCGGTCCCGACGGTGAATCCGCTTCAGTCGTTGTCGGAACTACCGACACGGGCGAGCCCGGCACTGCCGCAATCGTAACGAACAGCGGCACCGATACGAACGTCGTTCTCGATTTCGTTATTCCTCGCGGCGCAACGGGTGCAACCGGCCCCACCGGTCCTACGGGCACTGCTGGCGCAACCGGTGTAACCGGACCTACGGGTGTAACTGGACCCACCGGCGCAACCGGTGCTACTGGTGCTACGGGCGCAACTGGCGCTACGGGACCTACCGGACCCGAGGCAACTATAACTCCCGCGGCTGCGGTAGCCGACGTTGAAAGCACGCCTACCCCCGACGAAGTAGGCACGACGCTGAACGAGCTGCTCGCTTCCCTTCGTGCGGCCGGCTTCTTAGCAACTTAATACCTTAAAACTGCCCGATTGGCTTCAGCCAATCGGGCTATAATTTGAACCGAATATTTCCAATTAAAGTAAAAATATGTTGACGGTTTAAAATTTTGAATATATAATTATAATGCATTGAGGCGTAGCGCAGTTTGGTAGCGCGTTTGGTTCGGGACCAAAAGGTCGTGGGTTCGAATCCCGTCGCCTCAACCACTTTGAGTCTAAATTGAACAAGTTTCAGTTTAGACTTTTTTATTTCGCGGTTTCAAATCCGACTAAGAGATTGACTTGCCGCGCCTTTTATAATATAATAGTTAAAAAGTTTACGGAGAGATAAAATGAGCAAAGCCGACGAAATTTTTATTGCAAACATGAAAGACATTTTAACGAACGGAGTGTGGGACACTGACTTGCAAGTTCGCCCGAAGTGGAGCGACGGCACACCCGCGCACACCGTCAAGAAATTCGGTATAGTAAACCGCTATAACTTGCAAGAAGAATTCCCCATTTTGACCGTTCGCCGCACTGCTTTCAAATCTTGCGTGGACGAGCTGTTATGGATTTGGCAGAAAAAGAGCAATAATATAAAAGACCTCAAATCCCATATCTGGGACCAGTGGGCGGATGAAAACGGTTCTATCGGCAAAGCATACGGCTATCAGCTCGGCGTAAAGCATAAGTATAAAGAGGGGGAGTTTGACCAAGTCGATAGGGTTCTTTACGATTTAAAGCATAATCCCGCAAGCCGCAGAATTATGACCAACATTTATACTTTTGCCGACCTTCACGAAATGAATTTGTATCCGTGCGCGTACTCGATGACTTTCAACGTTTCGGGCGATACGCTCAACGGCATATTGAACCAGCGTTCAAACGATATGCTTACGGCGAACAACTGGAACGTAGTGCAGTACGCAATTCTTCTTATAATGTTTGCTCAAGTTTCCGGTCTTAAAGCGGGTGAGCTCGTGCACGTCATTGCCGACGCCCATATCTACGATAGGCACGTACCCATGGTTAAAGAAATTATCGAAATGCCGCGCCTTGCCGCTCCCCGCCTCGAAGTGGATAAATCCATAAAGAATTTTTACGATTTTACCGTTGACAGCTTCCGCTTAGTTGACTATAAATTCAACGAAAAGAAGTACTCAATCCCCGTTGCCGAGTAATCGGCAAAATGCCGTTATTTGCGGCATATATGGGGGTCAATTAAAAATTTACAGCCGAAAAGAGGTAAAAAATGAAGGCAATTCTTCACGCAGATAAAAATTGGGGTATAGGTAAGAATAACTCTCTTATGTTTAAAATCCCCGCCGATATGAAATTCTTTAAGGAAACCACCACGGGTAATGTCGTCGTTATGGGCAGCAATACCTTAAAGTCTTTTCCCGGCGGTAAACCCCTCAAAGACAGAATTAATATCGTTCTTTACCCCGACGGCGAGGATAGGGACGATTGCAAAATCGTCCGTTCCCTTGATGAGCTTTTCAAAGAAATAAAAAAGTACCCGTCCGAAAAGGTCTACGTTATCGGCGGTCAAATGATGTACAGAACGCTGCTACCTTATTGCGAAGAAGTTTTGGTTACTAAAGTTGACGCCGATGGCGATGCGGACACCTTCTTTGAAAACCTTGATAAACATCCCGACTTTAAACTTATTTACGAAAGCGAACCCGTTGAAACTAACGGCTATTTTGTCAAATTCACAACGTATAAAAATTTGAACTTAAAAGCGTACTGAAATGGGCATTAAAGGCAAAATTGCAATACTTACCGTAAATATTCTCATATGCGTCGCCTCGGTTCTTCTCACTTATTTTTTTATGAGCAGCTGGGGCGTTTTTATAAGAGCGGCTTTTTACGCTATAGCGGGAATCGGCGTCGCAGTAAGTCTTATAACCTTCTTTTGGAACAAACTTGCAATACTTAAAACGGCGTTCGTCCTTTTAATCGTTGCAGTTATCGTCCTCGCGGCGTTCATCATAATAAGCGAAGTGGGACACCTCAACGATTATGAAAACGACGAAGACAAAATCAACGGCTTAGTAAAAATCATAAGCGATACCGGCGCGTGGGGAATGGTGGTGTACGTCCTCATTCAAGTCTTGCAAGTCGTAATTTTGCCGTTGCCCGCAGTGGTCTGTTACGTTCCGGGCACGATTATCTGGGGTGCGCCGATAGCAACTCTGCTTGCTTCGATAGGGGTAATAATCGGTTCGGTAATTGCCTATTTTATCGGAAGAATGTGGGGCAAAAAAGCCGTAATATGGATAGCCGGTAAAGAAACTACGGAAAAGTATTCTGCGTATTTCGGTAAGCGCGGTAAGGGAATATTCGTAATTATGCAAATTCTGCCGTTCTTCCCAGACGATATTTTATGTATGGTCGCGGGATTGACTAGTATGAATTTTGCTTATTTCATGGTCGTAATGTGCACTGTCCGCCCAGCAATTATATCAATTTATTGCTTTTTGGGCAGCGGCGATATTATCCCTTTCAGTGGTTGGGGCATTTACGTTTGGGTCGCAATTTTCGTAGTCTGCATCGCTTTGGCGGTTCTGTCGTTCAAGTATCAAGACAAGTTTGAAGCGTGGCTCGTTAGTAAGTTTTTCCGCAAGAAAAAGGGCGAAGTTTCGGTGCCCGTTGAACAGCAAAAAATCGAATTGCCCCCCGAATATGCCGCAAATAACGGGGTTTCAGAAGAAAAAGAACAAAAAAACGACCCAGTTAATCCACCGCCCGATATAAATAAAAAAGGATAGGTTTAATTTAATAATCCGTTAAACATTCGTCCGCCAAGGCGTGAAACCTCACGCCTTTGCGGACTTTTTTCATATAATACAGTAATTGATTTTTTACTCGGAGAAGTACGTGTTTAATGGAATGGCTGAATAATTTTACGGGCTGGCAACTTGCGCTTATGGGGACGGGTTTTACTTGGTTTCTGACAGCGCTCGGTGCGTCGTTCGTATTCATATATAAAAACGTAAACGACAAGGCATTTTCTTTTATGATGAGCAGCGCCGCCGGAATAATGCTTGCGTCAACGTTTTTCTCGCTTTTGATGCCCGCTATGGAAATGGTGGAAGAATATTCGTATCTCGTCCTCACGTGCGGGTTCGTGCTTGGCGGTGCACTCATTATCGTAACCGATATAGTAATCGGAAAATTACATATGTTTTCCGATAATAAAAGCAAGCGCGGGTGCGCCGTAATGTGCATTGCAGTAACTATGCACAACATTCCCGAGGGAATGGCGGTTGGTGTTGCCTTCGGTGCTTTAGCGTCTGGGCAAACGGTAGAAGGCGTCGCCGCGGTTATGCTTGCCGTGGGAATAGGTATTCAGAATTTCCCCGAAGGGATGTGCGTTGCCTTTCCCTTACGCGCCAACGGCGTTTCAAGAACGAAGTCCTTTTTTATAGGTCAGCTGTCGGGCGCAGTTGAAATCGTCGCTGGCGTAATAGGCGCGCTTGCAGTAACGGCGGTAAACGGCATTCTTCCGTGGGCGCTGTCGTTTTCGGCGGGCGCTATGCTTGCCGTGGTATGCTCGGAGCTTATTCCCGAAAGCTTCGCGCAAGGAAAAGTAAAGGCCACGATAGGCGTTATTTTCGGCTTTGCTTTAATGATGGTTTTAGACCTTGCTTTTGGATAAAAAATCCGATTGGTGCCCATATATGCTTTAAATAACGCTGTTTTCAGTGATTTGCGCGGTGCTTTTAAAGCCCGCGCTTTTTATGTAAATTGTTTGTATAATTACTAAATTTTTCCGCAAATTAACGGTATGGAAAAAAGCAGTAACAGAAAAACCGCGATAGTCGTCGGCGGCAGTTCGGGTATCGGTTGCGAAACTTGCCTTAGGCTCGTTAATAGCGGCTGGAACGTCGTAAACATTTCACGCACTCCTTGTAAAAACGTAAAGGTTGCAAACGTCACAGCGGACGTTTCAGTCGGCAACGAACTGATTGACGCAATCAAATCCGCTTGTGAAAAGTATACGGTTTCAGCACTGGTGTACAGCGCCGGCTTCTCGATGGCGGCGCCCATCGAATACGCAAAAGAGCAAGATTATAAATATCTTTTCGAAGTGAATTATTTCGGCGCTTTAAAAGCGGTGCAAACGGTCATTCCATTCTTTAAGAGCAAGGGCGGAAGAATAATTCTCGTCGGCTCCCTCGGCGGTGATTTGCCGATAAGCTTTGACAGCTTCTATTCCTCGTCAAAAGCGGCGCTTGAAATGTTCTGCCGTTCGGCTTATTCCGAGCTTAAACCGTACGGCATCAAAGTTACGGGTCTTTTGCCGGGTGGCACGGCAACGGCGTTCACCTTCAAAAGAAAGGTGTATACCGAGGAAGAGAACAAGTCCTATTCGGGCAAAGTCAACCGTGCGGTTGCCGCGCTTGCCAATATGGAGCAAGGCGGTATGTCGCCTTCGGCGGTTGCGGAAATTATCTATAATCTTCTGATTACGGACAAGCCGCCCGTAATAAAGACATGCGGCACCAAGAATACGGTATTCCGTCTATTTTCACGCGTTATGCCCGAAAAGGTTACTCTCAGAATAAACGAAAGGATGTACAATCAATGAGAAAGGAATTTGATTTATCCCGTAGGGATGAGCGCGAAAGCTTAATAAAAACCGCTAAAACGGGAGGGGAGAGAAATGACAGGAAGAACCCGTGATAATTATAACGAAAATTATCTTAACTACGTTAAAACGCAAGACCCGCCCACACAGCACTTCAAAAACTGTTTATCCGCATTCGGAGTCGGCGGGCTGATTTGCTGTATAGGTCAGTTTATCCGATATATGTTTGAATACGCGGGACTTTCGGGTGACGAGCTTGCGGGCGCAACGTCCATCGTGCTCATATTTTTAGGCTGTTTTCTTACCGGTCTCGGCGTGTACGATAGAATAGGAAGATATGCGGGCGCCGGCTCGATAGTGCCCATTACGGGCTTTGCAAACAGCGTAACCTCGCCCGCAATAGAGTTTAAAACCGAGGGCTGGATTTACGGCATGGCGGCTAAAATGTTTACGGTTGCGGGCGCGATAATCGTGTTCGGCGTATTCTCGGGCGTGCTGGTCGGGCTAGTCTATTTATTCCTATAAAAATTCAATAGACCCCCACATATGCCGCAACTAACGGCATTTTAAAAAAATTTTTGTGGTAAAATATGAAGAAAGGAAACACCGTTTTTTTTAATAATTCACCTTGTATAACTTCTTTTGCGGCCGTGTGCGGTTCAAAGGAAAAGGAAGGGGTTTTAGGCAAATTCGCCGATATAACTTTGGACGACGATATGTATGAAGAAAGCACTTTTGAAAAGGCAGAGTGCAAAATGCTTTCAACCGCAATTTCGCTTGCAATACAAAAGGGCGGCTACTTGGAAAAGGATATCGACGTTCTCTTTTCGGGCGATTTGTTAAACCAAATTATTTCCGCAAGCTTTGCGGCAAGGGACTTTAACTTCCCTTTCCTCGGTCTGTATTCGGCTTGCTCCACGATGAGTGAAAGCTTGCTTTTGGGCGCAATGCTCGTAAACGCCGGTTACGTAAACCGCGTGGTTGCGGCAACGGGCAGTCATTTTGCTTCGGCTGAAAGGCAGTACCGCTATCCCCTTGAGCTTGGCTGTACCCGCCCCCCGCAAGCTCAGTGGACGGTAACGGGTGCGGGCGGTTGCGTTATTTCTTCGGAGAAGAAAGGCGTTAAAATCGTCAACGGAACTATGGGTAAGGTCTGCGACTTCGGTGTAACCGACGTGAACAATATGGGGGCGGCAATGGCGCCCGCCGTTGCTATAATAGGACCATAGGCAGCTAAAACACTTTAACGCAAAAAATAAAACGGGAGGACGGAATTTTACAGTTGCCGTATCAAAGCGCACGCCGCATTGTGACGGCGTGCGCTCAAATTTTGTCGAAATTGCACTTAAATTGCGGCTAAATACAGACATTTATCTCTGTATTTCTTGACTTTATCGAAGATAAGAGTTAAAATATTTATCTACACACTGTGCATACTATAATAGATAAATTATTATCTATTAGCCAACCAAAATTTTTAAGCGGAGCAAGTAATTGAAAACAAGCGATTTGTTCGACCTTAATCACACGCAAGCGGCGGAGTACCTTAAAGCCTTTAACCATCCGTGGGAGGCTTTAAGCGGACTTAAAGATTTCATAACCGGTTTAGGTAAAAGCCTCGACGGCAACGCTTACGAAGAAATTTCCGAAGGCGTTTGGGTTCACAAAAGCGCAAAAATTTCCCCCACGGCGTATCTGGGCGCGCCTTGCATCGTCGGTGAAAATACCGAAGTAAGACACTGCGCCTTTATTCGCGGCAGTGCGCTAATTGGTTGCGGTTGCGTGGTTGGCAATTCAACCGAGCTTAAAAACGTAATTCTGTTCGACGGGGTGCAAGTCCCGCACTATAATTACGTCGGCGACAGCATCTTGGGCTATAAAGCCCATATGGGTGCCGGCTCGATAACCTCAAACGTCAAATCCGACAAAACGCCCGTAATTATTAAAGGCGACGGAACGGAAATAAAAACCGGCTTAAAAAAGCTCGGCGCACTTTTGGGCGACTATACGGAAGTGGGCTGTAACAGCGTTTTAAACCCCGGCACCGTAACGGGCAGAAACGTTACCGTTTATCCCTTGTCTTGCGTTCGCGGAATAATTCCCGAAAACAACATTTTAAAGACGGGCGGGAAAGTGGTTAAGAAAATTTAGAGAGAATACGAAAGCACTTCAAGGAGTACTATGGGTAAATATTTCGGTACGGACGGATTCCGCGGCGAAGCAAACGTTACGCTGACCGCCGACCATGCATATAAAGTTGGAAGATTCCTCGGCTGGTATTACGGGGAGCTTAAAAGAAGAAACGGCGACGACTCGGCTCCGAGAATCGTTATCGGCAAGGATACGAGAAGGTCGAGCTATATGTTCGAATACACCCTCATCGCGGGGCTCACCGCGTCGGGTGCGGACGCTTATATGCTCCACGTTTCCACTACGCCGTCCGTTGCATACATCGCAAGGGTGGACGAGTTCGATTGCGGAATAATGATTTCCGCAAGCCATAACCCCTATTACGACAACGGCATCAAGCTTTTGAACTCACACGGCGAAAAGATGGACGAAGGCACCATTTCGCTTATCGAAGACTTCCTTGACGGCAAGCTTGAAGTTTTCGGTGAAAAGTGGACCGAGCTTCCCTACGGCACTAAAGAGCATATCGGCAAAACGGTGGACTTTGCGGCGGGCAGAAACCGCTATATCGGCTATCTCATTTCCCTCGGAATGTATTCGTTCCGCGGAATGAAGGTCGGGCTCGATTGTGCAAACGGCTGTGCGTGGAATATAGCAAAGTCCGTTTTTGAAGCCCTCGGCGCAACGGTTTACACGATTAACGCCGAGCCGGACGGCTTCAACATAAACGAAAACGCCGGTTCAACGCATATCGAAGGTTTGCAAAAACTCGTAAAGGAAAAGAAGCTTGACGTCGGCTTTGCATACGACGGGGACGCCGATAGGTGCCTTTGCGTCGACGAAAACGGTAACGTAGTTACCGGCGACCACATTCTTTACGTCTACGGGCTGTATATGAAGGAACGCGGCAAGCTCGTTGGCAACACTATCGTCACTACGGTTATGTCCAACTTCGGGCTTTTCAAGGCGCTCGATGCCGCGGGAATAAAATACGTCAAAACGGCAGTGGGCGATAAATACGTCTACGAGCATATGTCCGCCCACGGCAACAGGCTCGGCGGCGAACAGTCGGGGCATATAATATTCTCCAAATACGCAACCACGGGCGACGGGATACTTACAAGCCTTAAAATCATGGAAGTCATAATGGCTAAAAAGCAGCCTCTTTCCAAGCTTGCCGAGCCGGTAAAGGTTTACCCGCAAGTGCTCGTAAACGTTCGCGTTTCCGATAAGGAAAAGGCGCAAAACGACAAGGACGTAGCTTCGGCGGTCAAAAAGATTGAAAAAAAGCTTAAATCAAGCGGCAGAATTTTAGTAAGACCTTCGGGTACCGAACCTCTTATCAGAGTAATGGTGGAGGCTGAAAGCAAGGATATTTGCAAGGCTTACGCGGAAGAAGTCGTTTCCGTGCTCCGTTCAAAGGGCTACTGTCAAGATTGAGGAAAGTCAAATGTGCGGCATCGTCGGATATATAGGTAAAAAACAAGCGGCGCCCATACTTTTGGACGGGCTTAAAAAATTAGAATACAGAGGTTACGATTCTGCGGGCATAGCTCTTATAACCCCCGCGGGTAATATAGACATTGCAAAAGCAAAGGGCAAATTAGACGTATTGGTTGAAATGACGGACGGCGGCAAGGCTATTAAAGGCATTTGCGGTATCGGGCATACCCGCTGGGCAACCCACGGCGAGCCGAGCGAAAACAACGCTCACCCTCATTGCAACGACGAAAAAACTATCGCGGCAGTTCATAACGGCATAATTGAAAATTATGCCGAGCTTAAAGAAAAGCTTATACGAAGGGGATATAAATTCTATTCCCAAACGGATACCGAGGTTGCGACTAAGCTCGTCGATTACTACTACAAAAAGTACGGTGAACCGCTTCGTGCTATCTCGGAGTTTGCTCTTCACGTTAGGGGCTCTTACGCCTTGGCAGTTATGTTCAAGGACTACCCCGATACTGTTTTCGCTATCCGTAAGGACAGCCCCATGATAGTTGGCGTAGCGGGCGACGACGCGTTTATCGCTTCCGACGTTCCCGCAATTTTGAAGTATACCAAAAGCGTTTACTACGTCGATAATCTTCAAATCGCACGGCTTGAAAAGGGTGGCGTTACCTTCTTTAACCTCGATGGGGAGGAAGTTTCAAAAGAAATAGTCGAAATCACTTGGGACGCCGAGGCGGCTGAAAAGGGCGGGTATGAGCATTTTATGCTCAAAGAAATCCACGAACAGCCCAAAGTCGTAAAGGATACATTAAATTGCGTTTACCGTAACGGCGGCCTCGATTTCTCCGAAGTAGGTCTTACGGACGAAGATTTCACCAAAATAAACGGTATCACGATTGTCGGGTGCGGCTCTGCTTACCACGTCGGCGTGGTTATGCAGTACGTTACGGAAGACTTGGCGCGCGTACCCGTTAGGGTGGAAATCGCCTCCGAATTCCGTTACCGCAATCCCGTCCTTAACGGGGAGCTCGTTATCGCCATAAGCCAAAGCGGTGAAACGGCAGATACGCTTGCGGCGGTCAAAGCGGCAAAGGAAAACGGGCTTAAAACTCTTGCAATAGTCAACGTGGTGGGCTCGTCCATCGCGCGTGAAGCCGACTACGTTTTCTACACCAAGGCGGGCCCCGAAATTTCGGTTGCCACGACTAAGGCTTACAGCGCACAGCTCGTTGCGGGGTACGCGTTTGCAATAAAACTCGCTTACCTTCGTGCAAAAATTGATAAAAACGGTTATGCGGAGCTTCTCAACCAGCTTTCCGCACTTCCCGAAAAGATAGAATTGCTGTTGAACAGCAAAGAACAAATTCAAAAGTTTGCGGCAAAAACCATGGATAGGAAGGACGTTTTCTTCATTGGCAGAGGCGCAGACTATGCTGCAAGCATAGAGGGAAGCTTAAAGCTCAAAGAAATAAGCTATATCCATTCTGAGGCTTACGCCGCTGGCGAACTCAAACACGGCACCATAAGCCTTATCGAGGACGGAACGCTCGTTTTGGGTATTCTCACTCAGATAAACCTTGCTGAAAAAACTTTAAGCAACCTCTTTGAAACGTCAACCCGCGGAGCTATAATCGCGGCTATTGCCGCAGAAAACGTTAAATTACCCGCCGACGGCCTTGATTTCGTTTTCCGAATCCCCGACGTTGACGAGCATTTCGCCCCCAGCCTTGCGGTAATTCCCTTGCAGTTCTTTGCGTATTACCTCAGCGTTTTAAGGGGTAACGACGTGGACAAGCCTCGCAATTTAGCCAAAAGCGTTACCGTCGAGTAAAAATATAAACTCACTTAATTTAGGAAAAAGATAAATGAAAAACAGATATATGAAATTTAAAGAAGTAGCCATACTCGCCGCGTGTGATTTTGCCGCCATAACGGTGGCGGTCTTGTTGTCGCTTTTAACGGCTAACGGCGCGGTTGACTTCTGCCTCGAGCTTTTATATTGGTATCTTTTAAATCTCGCTGTAGGGTACCTGTTCTTTGCGCTGTTCAGACTGTATTTTATCGTGTTTACGTCCGTTGGTATCGTCGATACGTTAAAAACGGTAGGCGCGGCGGTATGTATTCTTGCGGCAAATATCGGTTTTTCGTTTATTTTTGACATAGTCAACTTGCGCGTTTGCGGCGCTTACGCCACGTTTTTAGCAGTGCTGGTTCTTATCATAAGGTTTTCTAAACGCTTCTACGTTGCGGTAAGGTATTCTTTTTCAAGCAAGAACAAAAGCAAAGTAAGGGCAATGATAGTGGGCGGCGGTAACGCGGGCACTATGCTTATTAGGGAAATTCTCACTACGGACAAAATAACTTATCTTCCCGTGTGCGTAATCGACGACGACCCCAACAAAATCGGTAAAAATATTTACAACGTAAAAATCGTCGGCAATACGGAAAAAATCCCCGAACTTGCCGAAAAGTACTCCATTGACGAAATTTTAATCGCTATGCCCTCGGTGCCCAAAGCGGAAATAAAACGCATCTACGACATCTGCGAAAATACGAAGTGCAAGGTTAAAACCCTCCCCGGTATCTATCAGATAGTCAACGGCGATGCAAGCGTAACCGCCCTCAGAGAGGTGCAGATTTCCGACCTTTTGGGAAGGGACCAAATCAAAGTCAACCTCGACGAAATTATGGGCTATATCGAAAACCGCACCGTCCTAGTTACGGGCGGAGGCGGCTCGATAGGAAGCGAGCTTTGCCGCCAAATCGCAACTCATTCCCCCAAACAGCTTATTATTCTCGATATTTACGAAAACAACGCGTACGACATCGAGCAAGAGCTTAAACGCCGTCACCCCGAACTCAACTTGCTCGTTTTAATAGCAAGTATAAGGGACGTAGGCAAACTGGAGGACGTATTCAAAAAGTACTCACCCGAAATAGTGTTCAACGCCGCGGCGCACAAGCACGTGCCGTTGATGGAAACCAGCCCTAACGAAGCGGTTAAAAACAACGTTTTCGGTACGCTGAATATGGCAAGGTGCGCCGATAAATTCGGCTCTAAGGTGTTCGTACAGATTTCAACGGATAAAGCCGTCAACCCCACGAATATTATGGGCGCGACCAAGCGTATCTGTGAAATGATAATTCAAACCATAGGTAAACACAGCAAACAGACCAAGTTCGTTGCCGTCCGTTTCGGTAACGTTCTCGGCTCAAACGGCTCGGTTATTCCTCTCTTTGAAAAACAGATAGCGGAGGGAGGCCCCGTCACCGTTACGCACAAGGATATAATCAGATACTTTATGACTATACCCGAGGCGGTTTCCCTCGTATTGCAAGCGGGTGCCTACGCGCAAGGCGGGCAGATCTTCGTCCTCGATATGGGCGAGCCGGTAAAGATTTACGACTTAGCTTACAACCTTATTAAGCTTTCGGGACTTGAACCGAACGTGGATATAATGATAGAATGTACGGGTTTGCGTCCCGGTGAAAAGCTGTATGAGGAAAGGCTTATGGACGAGGAGGGTATGCAAAAGACTCCCAACGGTCTTATAAGCATAGCAAACCCCATAGCTCTTGACGAGGAAAACTTGTGGTCAACCTTGGATAAGCTCAAAAAGGCGGCTTACGACGAAACCCCCGATATGAAGAATTTGGTATCTAAGCTCGTAACGACCTACAAACCTCAAAATTAAATTAAACCAAACTAAAAGCGGCTTGCACGTTTGCAAGCCGCTTTAAATTTCGTTTTAAACTTCTTGTTCGGTTTCTTTTTCGACGCTTACACTTTCAACTTCCGCTTCCGTATTAGGCGTCTTATCTTGCGATTTATCAAAAACGGCGAGAAGGCACGCGTAAACCACCGTGGGGAATATAAGGAAGATATGGCAGTCCAACAGTGATAAAATAAGGATAGGAAGAATAGTTAAAGCAATAAAAGTACGTTCAAGCGTAACGTTTTTGCAGAAGGAAATCACCGTCTGCGCTCTGTGAACCAAATAAGCTGCAAGCCCTATAATTCCGCAAGCTGCCATTAATTCCAATACCGTGTTGTGGCACATCATAGGGATAAAGCTCAGTCCGGCGGCGCCGTCGTAAGTATAATCAACGTAAAAGCCCGAACCGAGCAGAGGGGAGGAGCTGAAGTAGTCTAACGCTTCTTTCCAAATTCTCCAACGTCCGCTTCCGTTAAGTTCTCCGTTTACGAACACGTTTTCGAAAACGGTTTTGAAAAATCCTACGAATTTTTCTCTGAAAATACATATAAATACTATTCCCGCAGCAACCGTGGCGGCAGCTATGCAAATATTCGGGATTCGGTACTTGCCTTTAACAAGCAAAATTATCATGCAAGCGGGGTAAATAACCAGCGCGCCGACCATAGCTTGTCTACTGCAACAAAGGAACGTCGCGGCTAATATTAATAGGGAATAAGCTGTAAACAGATATCCGCACTTTTCCTTACCCGCAAGATACAGCACGGCGGGAATGCACATTAAAATCAGTAAACCGTAAGTATTGTAAACGCCCCAGCCGAATATCAGCTTTCCCCTTTGAATATTTCCGTCAACGAACAAGTTTTCCGTCGTGGCGTAAGCTACTATAAGCTCGATAATCAGTAATACGCTTAAAGCCACGAACCCGTAGGCAATCTTTTCAAAGTTCTCTTTGCTAATCTTTATATTGTCTTTTATCGCGGCGTAAATCAACAATAAACAAATCGTAAGCACCGCGCCGTAAAGAATATTTTTCGGAGTATATTCTTTACTGAAAAGTCCGTTTAAAATAAACGCGAACGAAAGAACGCACAACCCGTAAAAAATAGGGCTAAGCTTCATTTTCTTTTTAACACAGCACAACACTAACCTGTAAATCAAAGCGCAGAATATAAGTGAAACTATAACTATAATCTGTGCAAGTATTGCCGTTGAGGAGTAGTAGTCGTAACCGCCCATTGCGTCCGAAGGGGTATGTTTAAGTGAAACTACCAAATTAACGAATATAACTTGCGGGAGCAGCGGGGTAATATCATCAAGCAGTAAAAATATTAATAGAAAAACTAACCCCATATAATATATTGCAACTATATCCAAGCCGAGGTAATAGCAAGCAAGCAATACCGCCGCAGTGGCAAAGGGAAAATATTTAGACGATATAACGTTTTTTAGTATATTCAACGCTTTACTGCGCTTTATCTTTTCAAGGGAAGTAGTCATAACGTTAAAAGTATAATCCAATTGTTACCAAATGTCAAGGTGATAATCTAATTAGATTATGGTGATTAAACCGTAAAATGTTCAATTCAGTACTTGATTTATATAGGTATCCGTGATAAAATAATTATATAATCGTGTCCGTGTAAATTACACTTTTATTAAACGACAAACGGCGCGTTATTATTTCATAATAAAATAATCGAACGGTGATAAAATGATTTTAACCAAGACGCCTTTCAGAATGAGTTTTTTCGGCGGCGGAACGGATATGCCGCAATTCTTCGAAAAGTACGGCGGGGCAGTTTTGTCCACGTCGTTCGATAAATACGCCTACGTAACGGTAAGGCACTTACCGCGCTTTTTCGATTACACTACCGAGCTTATCTACGCCAAAACCGAGCGCATAACGAGGCTCGACGATATGGAGCACCCTATGGTCAGAAACGCCATGAAGATGCTCGACATGAAGGAGCTGCACATTTCCTACGACGCGGACCTACCCGCAAGAACGGGCTTGGGCACCTCAAGCACCTTTGCCGTCGGTCTTTTGAACGCCTTTTATTGCTTAAAGGGTCAGTACCGTTCCAAGAAAGAGCTTGCAAACGACGCAATCTATCTTGAAAGAACGCTCTGCAACGAAGCGGGCGGTTGGCAAGACCAAATCGCCGCAGCCTTCGGCGGACTTAACAGAATTGACTTCAACGAAAGGGGCTACCACGTCAACCCCTTGATTATCTCACCCGAAAGGAAGATAAGGTTAAACGATAACTTAATGCTTTTCTTCACGGGCTTTACGCGTATGTCTTCGCAGATACAAACCTCGACCACCGCGTCCATTGACGAAAAGCACGCACAGCTTATGAAGATGCGTTCCCTTGTCGACGAGGCGCAAGAAATTTTGGAAAAACCCGAAAGGGACTTAAACGACTTCGGCAGACTTTTGGATACTTCGTGGCGGCTTAAAAAACAAACGGGCAACAAAATCTCGTCCAACTCGATAGACGAGCTTTACGAAAAAGGCATAAAAGCCGGCGCTTTGGGCGGCAAGCTTCTCGGCGCGGGCGGCGGCGGCTTCCTTCTTTTCTACGTCGAACCCGACAAGCAGTCCGCCGTAAGAAAAGCTTTTGCCGACTTAATGGAAGTACCCTTCAAATTTGAAAACGCCGGTACGCGCGTAATTTATTACACGCCCGAAGCCTTCGATAAACGCACCAGCATAGAGGAGTAGTATGAAAACAGTCATTATGGCTGGGGGCAAAGGCACCCGTATCTCGTCGGTTGCAAGCGATATCCCCAAACCGATGATTAAAATAGACGGCAAGCCCGTCCTCGAAAGAGAGATAGAGTGTTTAAAGGCACAAGGCTTGACGGATATAATAATAACCGTTTCGCACCTTGGTCAGATAATAATCGACTATTTCGGCGACGGAAGCAAAATTTCCCCCGTAACGGGTAAGCCCTTCGGCGTCAATATCGAGTATTATTTCGAGGAGCAGCCCTTGGGCAACGCGGGCGCACTGTTTAAAATCAAGGACAAGCTTACGGACGATTTCCTTCTTTTAAACGCGGACGCGGTTTTCGATATCGACTTTATAAGGTTTATAAACTATCACAAACAAAAAGGCGGGCTCGTAACTCTTTTCACCCACCCCAACAGCCACCCCTACGACAGCGGACTTATTATCTTCGATAATAACGGCGCGGTGTTAAAATGGCTTGCCAAAGAGGACGACCGCCCCGCACACTACAAAAACAGAGTAAACGCGGGCTTGCACGTCCTATCCAAAAAGGTTTTAGATACCGAAATCGACACCCCCAAAATAGACTTGGACAGACAGCTTTTAAAGCCTTTGGCGGGCACGGGTAAAATGTTCGTATACGACAGCCCCGAATACGTCAAGGATATGGGCACGCCCGACCGCTACGAAAGCGTCTGCCGCGACTTTGCAAACGGCACCGTGCAAGCAAAAAATCTCATAAACAAGCAAAAGGCGATTTTCCTCGATAGGGACGGCACTATCAATAAGTACGTCGGCTTTTTAAAAAGCGTTGAGGAGTTCGAGCTTTTGGTCGGCGTATCCGACGCAATTAAAAAAATAAATGCAAGCGGGTACCTTGCAATAGTCGTAACTAACCAACCCGTTATCGCAAGGGGGGAAGTTACCTTTGCGGGGCTTGAAGAAATCCACGATAAAATGGAAACCCTTTTGGGACAAGACGGCGCGTATTTGGACGGATTGTATTTCTGCCCGCACCACCCGCACAAAGGCTACGAAGGCGAAGTGCCCGAACTTAAAATCGACTGCGAATGCAGAAAGCCCAAGGCGGGAATGCTACTTCAAGCCGCCAAGGACTTCAATATTGATTTATCGCAGAGTTGGATGATAGGCGACGGCGAAAACGACGTACTCTGCGGCAAAAATGCGGGCTGTAAAACCGCCTCGATAGGTCAGAACCCTTCGGCGGATATATGCGGTAAAAGTCTTTTGGACTGCGTAAACGAAATTTTGGAGAATTAGTTATGGAAGCTAAATTGCAAAAACATATTGATTTGTTAATTGAACGCTATCCGTCGCTTGCCGTTTGCAAGGAAGATATAATTAAAGCTTACGAAATTCTTGAAGAATGCTATTCAAACGGCAATAAGCTTTTAATCGCGGGCAACGGCGGCAGCTGTGCAGACGCCAATCATATCGTCGGCGAGTTAATGAAGGGGTTTAAACTCAAACGCAAGTGCCCCGCAACCTTCGCCGAAAAGTTAAAAAATATTGACGGTACTCGCGGCGCGGAGCTTGCCGAAAGCTTACAAGGCGGCTTATCCGCAATAGCGCTTGACGGACACCAAGCCTTAAACACGGCGTTTATTAACGACGTTGCGGGCGGCGGACTTCTCACCTACGCACAGCAAGTCTACGGCTACGGAAAGGCGGGGGACGTTCTCCTCGGTATATCTACCTCGGGCAATTCCAAAAACGTAATGAACGCAACGGTGGTCGCACGCGCTACTGGTATAAAAGTTATAGGCTTGACTGGCTCAACGGGCGGCGAGCTTGCAACGGTAGCCGACGTCGCAATCAAGGTCCCTTCAACCGAAACCTATATGATACAAGAGCTTCACTTGCCCGTGTATCACACCCTTTGCCTAATGCTTGAAGACCATTTCTTCGGTTAGTTGTTCCGTTTTAGGAGTAAATCATGAAACCACATAAAATTCACCCCATATCTGTTTTGCGTTTGATTTGGTTATCAATTTGGATATTTTTCTTGTTATTAAGTATTGGCGCAATAGTAGGTATTTTTATTGAAGAACACGACCTGTTTTTTGTTGTGCTTGTGTTAATCTGTGGTATTATTGGGTTAGTTGTCAGTTTTACTATTTTATGTTTAGATTTTAAAAAAGGCGTTAAGTTTGACGCTAACGGCATAAAGGTAGAGGCTGACGTGGCAGACAAAAAAGGGCTTTTAGTTCGTAGATTTCAACATAAAACGGAGATAGCTTATAACGAAATAGATGATATATTATTAATAGCTTCGGATACGGATTCGCGTGGTCGAAAGGTAGAAAACGTTTTCATAAAAATGCCTTATATTGTTTTTAAGTGTAAGGACGGGAAACAAAAAGCAATAAATGTCTATTATTTTAACAAAAAACAAAAAATAAGGATAATTGACGAAATAAGACAAAGGGCATTAGAAGCTGGAAACATTCTAAATATACCGTCAGGTGAAGTTATGTGGAATGATTATAGTGTAAGATACAGATAAAATAAGGAGCTATATAGCTCCTTATTATTTATTTTCGGTATAATTTCCGCCCCGAAAGGCAAAAACCGAAGTATGACAAACAAAGAATTAATCGATATTTCCGCCGTAGAAATTACGGGCAACTCCGTCCAAGAACGGCTCGCGTGTTTTATAAAAACGGTAAAAAACCCTTATTGTTTCCGCGTTAAGTCAACGCCCGTCCAACTCGTCTTTTCGGATAAAGCGGGCGCTCCCGCCGTGGAAAACGCCTTGGTAAATATTGCCATCCGCAGATTTAAGTAAATCAATTGCAATAAAAGCCGCCTTCCCGTAAAATAAAATTGCGTTAAAGTGCCGTCCTTTTAAAAGGCGTACATATGTCAAGAACAAGCAAATATCTCTCGGAGGCAGTTCAACCCGCACCCGTAGCGGCGTGGCGGGCGGGGCTGTATATAAGACTTTCCCGAGAGGACGGCGACAAATTAGAGAGCGAAAGCGTTTCCTCGCAGAAAGCGCTGTTACAGCGTTTCGTTGACGACAACACTGAAATAACTCTAACGGATTATTATATAGACGACGGTTACAGCGGGACGGACTTCGAACGCCCAGCTTTTCAGCGTATGATGGCGGACGCGGCAAGTAAAAAAATAAATTGCGTAATCGTCAAAGACTTGTCTCGTTTCGGCAGAAACTACGTCGAGGCGGGCAAGTATTTGGAACTCGTTTTCCCGACCTTCAAGCTCCGCTTTATCGCGGTGAACGACGGCATAGACAGCTTTGCCCAGCCGTCCACTATGAACACCGTGATAGTGCCCTTTAAAAACATAATCAACGACGAGTACTGCCGCGACATTTCAATGAAGGTTAGAAGCGCCCTTGATATCCGCCGCAAGCAAGGCAAATTCATCGGTTCCTTCGCCGCCTACGGCTACGAAAAAGACGAAGCCGACCACAACAAACTCGTTATCGACGATGAGGCGGCCGCAACGGTTCGCTTTATTTACGAAAAATTTCTGTCGGGTTACAGCATAATAGGCATAGCTCGGCTATTAAACGAGCGCGGCGTACCCAACCCGTCCGCCTATAAAGCCGAAAAAGGACTTAACTGCCGCCGCAGTTCAACTTGCAAAAACGGCGGTGCGTGGACGGATTCCACCGTAAGACGGATACTCACGAGCGAGGTATATATAGGCAACCTCGTGCAGAAGAAAAACGAGGTCATAAGCTATAAAATCCACTCGGCAAAAGCAGTCGAAAAGTCCAACCGCATAACGGTAAAAGGCACCCACAAACCCATAATTTTACAGCAAGATTTTGACAAAGTGCAATCTCTCTTAAAACGCGATACGCGCACCTCGCCCAAAGAGAGCGGCAAGCTGTCAACGTTTGCGGGCTTTATAAAGTGTGCCGACTGCGGCAGAGCCATGCAAAAGCGCACCGTCAAACAGCCCAACAAAACATACGAGTATTATATCTGTTCAACCTACCGCAAAATGCACAGCACCCTTTGCACCAAGCACGCTATCCGTGCGGAAGTCCTTGAAGAAGCAGTTCTCACAACGCTAAACAAATATATTCAGCTTGCCGTAGACTTCGATAGACTTCTCGAAAAAATCAACCGCATGCAAAAGGGCGGGGCGCGGTCTAAAAGGCTCACCGCCGAACTTTCTTCCAACCAAAAAGAGCTTGAAAAGTCGCAAAAGATTTTACTTGATTTGTACCCCGATTTCAAAAACGGCTTAATCAGCCGCGAGCAATACTTCGCCTTAAAGGAAAGGTATGAAAACTCAATCAAGCGCACCGAGCGTGAAATTGCCCGCATAAAGGAAGAAATGCGTAGCTTCGCAAACGGAGTGGACGGCAGCAACCCCTTCGTTGCAACCTTCAAAAAGTACGGCGGACTAACTAAGCTTTCGCGCGATATTTTAGTCGAGCTCGTTGAAAATATCTATATCCACGAGGGCGGCGGTGTGGAAATCCATTTGAAGTGCAAGGACGCTTTTCTTGCCGCCTCCGAATATATCGAACAACACCAAACGGTGTCGAACGCCGAAAACTCAACCGGTATTGCATAAAAGCGGGTTTAAACCCGCTTTTTTTATAAAAAACTTATGGTGTTTTATTGACAACCGCCCCCGCCGCGGCAGACACCATAATTCAGCATTTAAAGGACACCGAAACCGACCCGACCGACTACGATATGATTTTAACGGGCGACTTGGGTGCACTCGGCAGCCGCATCGTCAAAGACTTGTGCTGGGAAAAGGGTTACGATATATCTTCAAGGCACGTCGACTGCGGCGAAATAGTCTATAAGGTTATCGAAAAGGAATTCCAAGGCGGAAGCGGCGCGGGCTGTTCGGCAACTGTGTTAAATTCCTATATCCTCACCAAAATGAAAGCGGGACTGTATAAGCGCGTACTGTTCGCGGCAACGGGCGCCCTTTTGTCAACGGTATCTTCGGGCCAAGGCGAGAGTATCCCAGCCATATGCCACGCAGTCCAGTTAGAGGTGTAATATGAATATCGGAAACGAAATGCTTACAATATTTTTACAGTTTTTAAAGGCGTTTGCAGTCGGCGGCGGTATCTGCCTTATCGCGCAGATAATAATAAACTTCACCGACCTCACTGCGGGTAAAATCCTCGTTTACTTTATGCTCGCGGGCGTGGTACTGACGGCAGTCGGCGTGTATCAACCCCTCGTCGAGTTCGCGGGCGCGGGCGCAACCGTTCCCATTTCGGGCTTCGGTTACCTTCTTGCAAGCGGCGCAATTAAGGGGGCGGAAAAGGGCTTCTTCGGCGCAATAACCGGTTCACTTGCCGCAGCCAGCGCGGGTGTAACCGCCGCAGTTGTGTTTGCCTTTATTATGGCAATCATTTTCAAATCCCGTACAAAACCCAATTAATAAAAGCGTATAGCGCGCCATACAATAAAGTATGGCGCGCAAAATTCGTACTAACAGAAAATTCAAGCGTTTCAAGGTGTTGCTTTTAATACTGTGTCTTTTGGTGGTGGGGGTACTCGTTTACTTTCAGCGCAACGTTACGCGCGTTCTCATTTCCATAAGCGAGGCAACAATCCGCTCTATAACCACCGTCGCCGTAAACGACGCAATTTATTACACCTTAAACGACACGATGCGCTACGAAGATTTAATCGCCATCGAGCGCGACGAGGCGGGCAACGTAACCTCGATTACAACCGACAGCCTTAAAATAAACCGAATAGCAAGGGACACGGCGTACCTCTCGCAAGAAAACTTAACTAAAATGAGTGCGGAGGGAATCCAAGTCCCCATAGGCGCACTCACGGGCATAGAGGCGTTAGCCGGTTTCGGTACTAAAATAAATATCAAAATTATCCCCATTTCCAACGTAGAGTGCCGCTTCGTTTCCAAGTTCACGGACGCGGGCATCAACCAAACCAAGCACTCGCTGTATCTTGAAATCGTATCCGATATTTCAATTATCTTGCCGTCAAAATCAACCAACCTCGCCTCAACCATAGAGGTGCTCATATGCGAAAGCGTAATCGCCGGCAAAATCCCAGATACCTACCTCCAAGCCTCCCTAATAGGCTCCGACGGAGTATTAGTCCCTAAAAATTAAAATCACCCCGCGGCATTCGCCGCGGGGCTTCTTATTAAAATTCAAAGCTTTGCTTTTTTCTTTTGGTGAAATATATTGCCGTGCAAGTTATTGTTGTAACTCCCGTCGCAAATAGAAATAAATAGAAGGAAGTCAAACTTGCGTCAATAGTGTCTTCAGCCCCGAATTCGTATTTGCCTCTGTAGCGCCTTGCTTTTAATTCGGTTTCTATGGTTAATCCCAAGACGCTATCGTTATAAATTGTATAGTTACAAGCCACGTTCACGTATTTAATTCCAAAGTCGGTATATGTTTCGCACAAGATAAACGAGTCGTAAAAATAGCTATCGTCATATTCTCCGTATTCGTTCTTTTCGGGAATGTTACCTTCTTCTTTCAGTAAAAGAATTGCCCAAGTTTCCGAGTCGGCATAGTAATTCGACAACCCGCAGAATCCGTTTCCCAAATCGTAAAGTCCCGGTTCGTATTCTTCGGGAAAGTTTAAATAATATTCACCAACCGGCTTGCCGCAATCAATATAAAATCCCGAGTATTTCTTAATTTCAAGCGTCTGCATTTGCCTTTTAAAATCTTCCGGTGTGTCCGCGCCCACATAAGCGCTGTAAGTCGTGGGGAAGACGCTATTCAAAATACCCATTATCAACAAAAATATTCCAACCGGAATAGCCCCAAACCCAACCGTCTTACCCAAAAGCTTTGAGTTGTGCTTATGGGTTTCAGCTTGCTTTTCGTTGGCAAGGTTTATAAAATTTATATTAGAGTAAACTAAATATGAAATTAGTAAAGCAATTCCAAGCCCGCCCGTAGTGCATATCGTAGCAGCGTATGCTCCGATTACGTTTATCGTAACGCCTAAAATCTCGTAATTATACGGGTTAATTATTATCGTTGCAATAATCATTGCAATTGCAAATAAAGCTAAGGGGAGGGCGCAAAACAAAAAGAACATTGCTGATTTGCGCTTTAAAGCAAGCGCGTAAGGCTTCTTTTCTTCCGTGTAATCTTCCTTTAAAATTAGCCCTTCCGCAACCTTAGCGTTGTAATAAAGGTAAAAAAGAATAACTCCGCATACGACTATATCGCAAGCCGACAAAACAATAAGAAGAATAAACAGCCACGTTGGGCAACTTGCGTACATCCAGAATATAAAGGAAAGTGCAATCATCACCGCACCGAAACACCCTAAGCACGAAAGTAGCAAGCTCTTCGCCGAAAACTTACCCAAACGGTGCTTTCTTGCGGAATTCTTAGCCTTATCGGAAATTTCTTTATTTCCGTTTTCCGTCGCGCTTCTTTCGCACCGCAACAGTTCGTCAACCGTTACGCCGTACAAGTCGGCAATCGCGGGCAGAAGTAAAACGTCGGGTGTGGTTCTGTCCGTTTCCCAAGAGGATAATGTTCTGTTTGAAATATTAAGTTTGTCCGCGACGTCTTGTTGTGTAAAGCCGTTCGCTTTTCTCAAAAGGGCTAAAAATTCGCCCATAGTCTGTTTGCTCAAAGTTGACCTCCGTAAATCTTTCGTTACCGCCATTCTACGACTGATAGAGAAAGAAAACAACGCCAAATCCGTGGAAAACACTCCACAAAGTGTAGAAAAGCCCGCTTAAAACGGGCTTTTCATTATCTCAAAGTAATATTAAGTTTAAATTTCAGATTTCCCAAAATCTTTTTAACGAATCCGTCAACCTTATTTTCGATAGCCTCGTCTTTGGGTGTGAAAGTAATTTTGAACGCCATTGACTTCTTGCCCTTTTCAATCTGTTCACCCTCGTAAACGTCGAAAAGGCTCACGTTTGAAACGTACTTACAAGCCGCGTAAATTTCCTTTTCAATCTCTCCGCAAGTCGTTGCCTTATCGCAAGTCAACGCAAGGTCGCGCACCACTTCGGGATACTTCGATATGGGCACGTACTTGAACGGTTTCGCGTGCTTTTTCAATTCTTCGTAGTCAAGCTCGGCAACGTAAACCAATCTGTCCAGCGCAAGCTCTTCGGAAATCTCGGGCGAAAGTAACCCTAAGTAACCAATCTCAACGCCGTCGCAAGTAATCTTTGCGGTAATTCCGGGGTGGAGGAAGGGTATCGTAGTTGCCTCGTATTCAAACTTAGTGTTTAAAAGCTCAGCAATGCTTTCGGTAATTCCTTTAATATCGAAGAAGTTATACTTGCCCCAAACACCGATTGCAATCTTTTCTCTCTCTTCGGGTAAGTCCTTTATAGGCAGCTCGTCCGCAAGATAAACCTTGCTAACTTCAAACAGCTTGCCAAGCATATTCCCGCGCCTTAAATTCCTAACGATAACGTTCACCATAGAGGGCGCAAGCGTCGTCCGCATAATTGATAAATCTTCGGATATGGGGTTCAAAATTCTTATCGCTTTGCGCTCGGGTGCGTCGGGCGTGAAGTGCAGCATATCCAAATCTTTCTGTGAATAGAAGGAGTAGGTTGAAATCTCGTACAAGCCCTTTGCAACGAGCGCGTCTTTAAGCTTGTTTTCGGCTTTCTGCTCCTCGGTAAATCCGCCGTTCGTAATCGAGGCGGAGGGGAGGAAAGTCCCCTCGATATTGCCGTACCCGTAGAAGCGGATAATCTCTTCCGCAATATCGGGGTATCCGTCAATATCCTCGCGGTAGGCGGGCACGACGAGGTGCATATCGTCGCCTTTAACCGTAACTTTAAAATTCAAATTTTCAAGAATTTCAACCATACGCTTTGCGGGCACCTCAATGCCCAAAAGCGCGTTGATTTTCTTCACGCTTACCGTCATTTCCTTTTCACCCGTGTGCGAGTTTTCGGTTTTAACGTCAACGTGCAAATCGGTAACGGTTCCGCACTTCAACTCTTGTATAAGGTGCAACGCCCTTGCCATAGCAAGTTCGGTGGTGTACTCGTAAACGCCCTTTTCAAACAGTGCCGAGCTGTCCGTATGCTGTCCTAAGTTGCGCGCCGTCTTTCTCACGCTGTCGCGCACGAACTTCGCCGCCTCGAACAAAACCTCGGTGGTGTCGTTTTCGATTTCGCTGTTAAGTCCGCCCATAACGCCCGCAATCGCAACGGGCTTGTCCTTGTCGCAAATAACCAAATTATCGTGCGTAAGCGAGAATTCGTTCTCGTCCAGCGTCGTTATCTTTTCGCCGTCGTTTGCGCGCCTTATGTTTACTTCGTGCCCCGCAAGCGTTCTCAAATCGAATGCGTGCATCGGCTGTCCAAGTTCAAGAAGAATATAGTTCGTAATATCAACGATATTGCTAATAGACCTTAGCCCGCACTTTGCAAGTCTTTGCCTCAGCCATAGGGGAGAGGGCGCGCATTTTACGTCTTTGACGTAATGCCCGATATAGCGGGGGCATAAGTCGGGCGCAAGGTCAGTAATTTTAATATCCTTTTTGTCCGATTTAACGGTGGTGTAGGAGCAGTCGGGCTCCTTAATTTTCTTGTTTAAAACGGCGGCAACTTCGCGCGCAATGCCGTAAACGCTTTGGCAGTCGGGGCGGTTCGCCGTAACGCTTATATCAAAGATATAATCGTCAAGTCCGACTATGGGTTTAATATCCGCGCCGTTCTTGCAAATTTTGGGAAGAAGCAGAAGTCCGCAGTATCCCGCGCCCTCGTACAAATCCTCGTTAAGCCCAAGCTCCACGCCCGAGCAAAGCATACCGTCGGACTCTATCCCGCGAAGCTTGCCTTTCTTAATGGTCATCACGCCCTCGATAGTAACGTGGTCTTTCGCAGTCGCGTACACGGTAGCACCGACCAAAGCGCAAGGCGCTTTAATTCCCTTTTCAACGTTGTCTGCGCCGCAGCAAATCTGGAAAATTCCCTTATCGCCGCAGTCAACCTTGCAAACGTGCAAGTGCGTGCCCTCGATAGGCTCACACTCGATAACTTCACCGACTACGACGCCCGAAATGTCCTTGCCGACTTCAATCAATTCTTCAACTTCAAACCCGCAAGAAAAGAGCTTCGCTTGTAATTCTTCCGCGGTAACGTCTATATCAACGTAGGCTTTAAGCCAACTTAAAGGTGCTTTCATTCTCTATACCTCACGCCTTGAACTGTTTCAAAAATCTCGTATCGCCCTCAAAGAGGAGCTTCATATTGTTAATGCCGTATTTAAGCATCGCAATTCTCTCGATGCCCATACCGAACGCAAACCCGCTGTAAACGTCGGGGTCGATTCCGCAACCCTCTAAAACGTGTGTGTTTACCATTCCGGCACCTAAAACTTCTATCCAGCCCGTGCCCTTGCAAAGTCTGCAACCGCATCCGCCGCACTCGAAGCAACTTACGTCAACTTCAACCGACGGCTCGGTGAAGGGGAAGTAAGAGGGGCGAAGCCTCGTCTTAACGCCCTCGCCGAAAATCTTTCTTGCAAACTCGTCCAGCATACCTTTAAGGTCGCAAAGGGTAATGCCCTTGTCAACTACAAGTCCTTCCATTTGTGAGAACATAGGGGAGTGGGTCGCGTCGTCGTCGCTTCTGAAAACCTTTCCGGGCGAAAGAATTTTAATAGGCGGCTTCTTGTTTTCCATAACGCGTATCTGCCCCGCCGATGTCTGCGTTCTCAAAAGCAAATCGTTTGAAAGGTAGAAGGTATCTTGCATATCCCTCGCGGGGTGGTCTGCGGGGGTATTGAGGGCGGTAAAATTATAATAGTCGTTCTCTATTTCGGGTCCCTCGAACACCTCGAATCCCATACCCGCAAATATGGAAATAAGCTCGCGCCTTATAAGCGTATTAGGGTGATAAGCTCCGTCCTCACTAACCTTTCCGGGCAAGGTTACGTCGATTTTCTCGTCCGAGTATTTCTTTTTCAGCTCGAACTCTTTAATTTTCTTTTCTATCGCGTCAAACCTCTCTTCCGTCCAAACGCGCAAAGCGTTTAAAAGCTTGCCGATAGAGGGGCGCTGTTCGGGCGGCACGTCGCGCATGTTCTTCATTAATGAAGAAATCTCGCCCGTCTTACCCAAAAAGCGCATCTTTATCTCTTGCAAGGTCTTTGAAGACTGTACGTCTTTTACAGCCTCGTCAATGCTCTTTTCAATCTCGTTAATCTTGTCTTGCATATTGCCTCCAAAAATATAAAAACCCCGTGCCACAAAAGCACGGGGCGAAATTTCTTTTCGCGGTACCACCCGAATTCACGGCATAAGCCGCCTTAATTAACCTTTTACGCAAGGGGTAGCGGAGCAGACTACTAAGAATTACTTTTCGCCCGTCGGCTCGTGGGTGAATACCGCTTTAACCCGATAAGAAATCTTTCAGCCGTTTTCGAATTTCTCTCTCTGAAAAGGGTTTTTAAAAGCGTCTGTCCCAGTCGTTGCCTTTAAAACTAACAAAATTATAAACTTAAATAAATTTAAAGTCAAATGATTTTAATCAATTAGTAAATGCTTCCGCCGTAGCAGTCGTACGCAACTATCGCGGGGAAGTCCTCAACTTCAAGCCTATAAACTGCCTCCGACATTAAATCGTCAAACGCAATGCACTTTGAGGACTTTATCGAAAGCCCGTACAAAGCCCCCGCGCCGCCGATAGCCGCAAAGTACACGGCGCAGTTTCTTTTCAACGCCTCGCGCGTTTCCCCGTTCATTTCGCCCTTGCCGATAATCGCACCCAAGCCCAAATCGAGTAGAGTAGGGGCAAAGCCTTCCATTCTCGCCGAAGTGGTCGGTCCGCAACTTCCGGAAACCATATCCGGTTTAGCGGGGCAAGGTCCCGCATAGTAAATAACCGCGTCCTTTATCTCGAACGGTAAAGGCTTTTTTTCTTTTAAAAGGCGTATAAGCCTTTTATGCGCGCAGTCACGAGCCGTCAAAACGACGCCCGATAAGCTCACGCTCTCGCCCGCCCGCAACTCTTGTACGACTTCTTTGGTAAGGGGCAAAGTCAGTTTTTTCATAAAACCTCCTTCTCACAGCGTACGCAGTGGCACTGAATATTCACCGCCACGGGCAAACCCGCAATATGCGTGTGCGCCCATTCGCACGCAACGCCCAAAGCCGTCGTGTCGCCGTGGAACCCTTGGCAACCTATATTCAAAGCGTTGATTTTGCTCAAAGCCTCTCTCTCGATTTCAGCAATATCCTCACGCGGGTTATATGTGCCTACCTCGCGCGTCAAAGCCTTCTTTGCAAGAAAAGCGCAAGTATCAAACGACCCGCCGATTCCCACGCCGACGAAAACGGGAGGGCAAGGGCGCGAGCCCGCAAGCTTCACCGTTTCGACTATCGCGTCGATAATTCCTTCAACACCTTGCGCGGGTTTAAGCATATAAAGGCGGGACATATTTTCACTGCCGAACCCCTTGGGAAGGTAAGTTACACTTACCTTATCACCCTCAACAATTTCGGTATGAATAACGGCGGGGGTGTTGTCGCCCGTATTTTTTCGCGTAATAGGGTCGCATACCGACTTCCTAAAATACCCGTCGGCATACGCGCGGCGCACGCCCGAATTTACGGCATCGGCAAGAGGCTTGCCTTCAAGAAAAACTTCTTGCCCGATTTCGAGGATAACTACCGCAAGCCCCGTATCTTGACATACGGGCAAATTCTCCGTGCTTGCAACGTGCGCGTTGTCGATAAGCGTTTCCAAGGCAAACCGCGCCGCATCGTTTCCCTCAACCTCGCAAGCAAAGTTCATCGCGTCAAGGCAAGCGGGGGTAATGCTCACGCCCGCATTCAAAGCCATTTTATAAATTGTATCCTCAATAATGGAGGTATTAATCTTCCGCATACTTGAATTTTACAACAAATTGCGTTAAAAGTAAATAATTAATTTACTTAAAAATTTTTTTAAGGTATAATCAAAGTATGAACGGCGGAAATCTCTTTGTAAAACACAATTCCCATATCGGCGGGTTTGCTTTAAGCCTTGCCGCAATTTTGTACGTTTTCGTCGGACTGTTAATCAGCCTAATTATAACCCTTGCCGGTATCGGACAAAAAACCGACGCGTACCTCTATTTAAACTACCTTGCCGCACCCATCGCAATGTCGGCGGCAATGGCAATAACTTTAAAATTCAAAAAATTCCCCGTCAAAAGGGCGTACCCCGCAGCGTGCCACCCCAAATACTTTTTAATAGCTTTGCTATTAATTTTCGGGCTTATCTTTTCGGTAAGCTGGATAGATACGGGCGTAACCGAGTTTTTAAAGCTCTTGGGCTATAAGCCGAAAGAAATGGACTCATACCTTCCCAATCTTTCGGGCGGGCTTATCGTTCCCGCGCTTTTGGTAATCGCCGTTATGCCCGCTATCTTCGAAGAGGGGCTTTTCCGCGGCGTCATCTTAAATACTTGTGAAGACGGCGTCGGCACAATCCGCACCGTATTTATCGTCGGTTTTGCGTTCTCGCTTTTCCACGCCTCGGCCGAGCAGACGGTCTATCAGTTCCTTGCGGGTTGTGCGTTCGCGTTTATCGCAATACGCGCCGGCTCTATTTTACCGTCGGTATTAATGCACTTTATCAATAACGCAATTATAATTATCTTCGCCGCGTGCGGACTTTTGGACGAGGCGGGTAACCTTATAATTTCCACTGGCGGACAAATCGCATTAATAGTAACTTCAGCGGTTGCCTTCATAGGCGGTATGGTCTGGCTCGTTCTCGATAAAAAGCCGCTTATAAAGTGCACCAAAGGCTCCGTTGCAGCGTTCTTCGCGTACGGCTCCGTCGGCATAGCCATTATGGGCTTAATGTGGATACTCTCGTTTTTTATTAGGTAAGTATGCAAAAAATCAATATAGTTTGCGTCGGTAAAATCAAAGAGGACTTTTACCGTAACGCCGTAACCGAATATTTAAAACGCCTTTCCCGCTTTGCAAAGGTAGAGGTCAAGGAAATTGCCGAAGGCAAGGACTTGGAGGAAGAAGCTCAAGGCATCTTACGCGCCGCAAAGGGACATATTATCGCGCTTTGCGTTGAGGGTACTAAGCTTTCAAGCGAGGAGCTTTCAAAACGCATAAAAACTCTGTGCGACAAGGGCGAGGAAATAACCTTCATAATCGGCTCGTCTTGCGGTCTTTCGGACGCCGTCAAAAAGGAGGCGGACTTCAAGCTTTCCTTTTCGGATATGACCTTCCCGCACCAGTTAATGCGCGTAATTTTATGCGAGCAAATCTACCGCGCGTTTATGATAAACAGTGGCAGTACCTATCACAAGTAATCAAATTTATCTTCAAATCATACCTTATAGGTATGATATACGATGAAGTTTCAAAGTTCTACAAAGACTATCAGTTCAAAAAATGCGTAATAGGCTATTCGTGCGCCGGCAAAGAAATTTACGCTTTTCATATCGGCGCGGAAACGGGCAGACAGTTTATCGCCGTCTACGCCGTCCACGCTCGTGAATGGATAACGGCACGCCTTGCCTTAAAGCATATTAAAAAGGGCTTAAAAAGCGGCGGCGGTTGGGTAATACCTTTACTTAATCCCGACGGCGTCGTATTGTCCGAAACTACTTTCCCCCTATGGAAAGCCAACGGCAGAGGTGTGGACTTAAACTGCAACTTCGACGCCGATTGGGGCAGCGGCAGATTAAACACCCGCGTTCGCGGCGGCGAAAACTGCATTGGCGATTATCCGTTTTCCGAACCCGAAACCATAGCCCTTCGTGACTTCACCGAAAAAGTCCGCCCCTTCGTAACCTTAAGCTTCCACACCAAGGGCGAAGAAATTTATTGGGAGTACGCCGGCAGAGGCGATATCCGCGGCGCAAATATAATAAACGCCGTTACGGGATATAAGGTCAAGCGCATTTACGGCTCGGCGGGCGGCTATAAGGATTGGTGCATACAAAAGCTTAAAATACCCGCCTACACCATAGAGTGCGGCTCCGACGACTTAACGCACCCCATAACCGAGCTTAAAAAATTAAAAAAATGTTACAAACTGTTAAAAATCTTTTTTGAAAACTATGGCAAATAAATTTATGAAAGCTGCGCTCAAATGCGCGCAAAAAGGTCTTGAAGAGGGCGAAGTTCCCATCGGCGCGGTAGTCGTGTGCGACGGGAAAATTATCTCCCGCGGACACAACAGAAGAACAAAGCGCCAAATCGCAACCGCTCACGCGGAAGTCGAGGCTATCGAAAAGGCTTGTAAAAAACTCAAAAGCTGGCGCATACCCGAGTGTGAAATCTACGTTACGCTCGAGCCTTGCCCCATGTGTATGGGCGCAATGCTCAACGCCCGCATAAAAAAGGTATATTTCGGCGCGTACGAGGCAAAGGGTCGGTCGCTCACCGCAGAGCTTGCAAACGCCAACCTCGTTAACCACGTCATCGAAGTCGAAGGCGGAGTTATGGAAGAGGAATGTTCGCAGATTTTGTCAACTTTTTTCAAGGAAATGCGCGGGCGTATCAAAGATAAAAGCGAAAATTAAAACTTTTTAATTTAGTTGACTTTATTTATTGTAAATAATACAATAAAAATGCGCGGATTGGCGCACGACTCGTTAGGGCAAACTCTCTTAAAAAATTAAATCGCATCGGAGGAAACATAGTGATTAACCACGGAAACGAAATTAAAATCTTTTCGGGCAACTCTAACAAACCCCTTGCCGAGAAAATTGCGGCTAAATTGAACACGACTCTCGGCGATATGGAAATAACGCACTTTTCCGACGGCGAAATTTACGTTCGCTTTAACGAAGCTATCCGCGGTATGGACGTTTTCCTTATTCAGTCCACAAGCTATCCCGTAAACGTAAATCTTATGGAGCTTTTCATTATGATTGACGCGGCAAAGCGTGCAAGCGCGGGCAGAATTACTGCGGTTATTCCCTATTTCGGCTACGCCCGTCAAGACAGAAAAGCCCGTTCCCGTGAACCCATCACCGCAAAACTCGTTGCCAACCTTTTAACCAGCGCGGGCGCGGATAGGGTACTTACGATGGATTTACACTGCGCGCAAATTCAGGGCTTCTTCGATATCCCGTTGGACAACCTCGTCGGCGGGCCGACCCTTTACAATTACTTTAAACCCAAGGTTGACGATAATTTCGTCGTGGTTTCCCCCGACATCGGTTCTGTTTCCCGTGCAAGAAAGGTTGCAACGCGTATGGACGCACAGCTTGCAATTATAGATAAGCGCCGTCCCAAAGCCAACGAAATGGAAGTTATGAACATTATCGGTGACGTCAAAGGCAAAAACTGCCTTATGGTCGACGATATGATAGATACCGCGGGCACTATCGTTCAAGGAGCAAAGGCGCTCAAAGAGGCGGGGGCAAAAGCAATTTACGCTTGCTGCTCGCACGGCGTTCTTTCGGGCCCCGCAATCGAAAGGCTTGCCACCTCGCCCATTGACGAGCTTGCAATTTTGGACACAATCGATATCCCCCAAGAAAAGATATTGCCTTTCTTCAAAATAATTTCCACGGCGCAAATCTTTGCCTCGGCTATCGAGAACGTCTATCTTGATAAATCAATGTCAAAAATTTACGACTAATTTAAAACGAAAGCCGCGTAAATAAGCGCGGCTTTTTTAAAGGAAAGTATGTTTATTATAGTAGGATTAGGCAACCCCGAAGAAAAGTATTTAAAAACTTTTCACAATATGGGTTATATCGCCGTCGGCGAGGTTGCCGCAAAGCTCGGTGTAAAATTCAAAAAGAAGGAGTGCGAGGCGTTTACTGCCGAAGCCAACTTGGGCGGTGAGAAGGTCATTCTTGCCCGCCCCGTAACTTACATGAATGCAAGCGGTCGCGCGGTCAAACAACTCCTTGCAAAATACAAGACGGACGAGGAGCACCTCATAGTTTTGTACGACGATTACGATATCCCCAAGGGGAGTGTAAGGATACGTCCTTCGGGCAGTGCGGGCACGCATAACGGAATGCGCTCGATAATTGCAGAAATCGGGACGCAGAACTTCACCCGTATAAGAATAGGTATCCGTGACAGTGAGGTAAATATTCCCATAATAAACTACGTTTTGTCCGAAGTAAGAAGGGAAGACTACGACTTGTTTATAGCCTCTTGCGGTAGGGCGGCAGACGCGGCAATAACCATTGCAAAGGGTGATACAGTCGAAAACGCAATGACCAAGTTTAATGGGTAAATTGCGATAGACCCCCATATATGCCTTAAATAACGCACTTTTTTATCAAGGATAACGCACTTGATTAAAGATTTTTTCAGCTTTAAAAATTTAACGGGTGATTACGCTGCCCTTGAAAACGATATCCGCCTCGGCACGCCGACGGCGGCTTTTGGCTTGTTCGATTCGCATAAATACTTGCTTGCGGCTTTACCCGAGCAGCAAGTCATTTACGTAACTGCGGACGGCATAGCGGCACAGAACGCTTATAACTCTATTTCGGTATTAAGCGGCAAAAAATGCGCCCTTTTAACCGCCAAGGACGAGGTCATTTTATATAAGGACGCACTCTCTAAGGATGCGCTTTACCGCCGTATTTCAGCAATTTACTCTATGCTCAACGGGGCGGAAGTGGTGGTTGCCGATATAGAAGCTATAATGCAGCTTTTCCCCGCAAAGATAGAGGCTATTCACCTCAAAACGGGTGAGGACTACGACTATTCCGCACTCCCCCAAAAGCTCGTAAAAATGGGATACACCCGCGAATATGCCGCAGATACGCGCGGTTGCTTTGCCGTTCGCGGCGATATTTTAGAGGTTTTCCCTATAAATTCCGAAAACCCCGTCCGTATAGATTTCTTCGGCGATACGGTTGAAAAAATCCGCCCGTTTGACTCCGTCAGCGGTGAAAGGCTGGAAGAAATTTCTGCCGTTTCAGTAGTTTCTGCAACCGACGCGGTGATTTTACCCGAAGAAAAGACGAAAATAATAAACGAGCTTACGGCACAAGTCAAAAAATCGCCCGATGCAAAAGCCTACGAAAGGGCGAAAAAAATTGCCGACGACGTAGCCGAAAAGCTTAGTCAAAACGGCACTTTTTCGGGCGCTTCGTTTTTGATGCCACTACTTAATTGCACCCGTAATATATTCGATTTAACGGGGGATAACGCGCTTTTTGTCTTCGACGAATGTAAGAGTATCAATGACAGAATGGACGGTATTTACAAAGAGCATACCGAGCGCGTTTCCGACCTTAAAAAGGGCGGTGAGGCGTTCGCCTTTTCCCAACGTCAACTTATATCGCCGGAAGTCTTGATTGAAGGTTTTAAAAAGTATAGGTGCCTTGCACTTCAAGTCTTCACTTCGTCAACGGCGTTTTTCCGCCCCTTAAAAACCTACGACTTCCACGCAACGCCAGCGCCGTCCTATCTCAACGCTATGCCTCAGCTCGTAACCGATATAAAGGGCTGGCTTGCAAACGGTTACCGCGTGCTCGCGTTCACTGGCAACTTGCAGCGCTTTGAAAAACTTTCTTCTATCCTTACGGACGAGTACTTGCCCGTTTACCCCGTGCCCGACAGACTTCAAGCCTTGCACGGCGTTTCGGTAAGTTCTGAAGAGCTTGCCCACGGGCTCATCCTTCATGATAATAAATTCGTAATCATTGGCAGCGGCGATATCTACACCAAGTCCGTTACAAAGCGGATAAAAAAGCGTAGGGGCGATATGTTCGTTTCGCCCGAAATCGGTGACTACTGCGTGCACGAAAAGCACGGCATAGGCAAAATTACGGGCACGCAAAAAATCGAAACTACAGACGGAATAAAGGAATATCTGTCAATCGAATACAAGGGCGGAGATACCCTTTACGTTCCCGTAGAGCAAATGGACGTACTTTCTAAGTACGTCGGCGACGCGAACCCCGCGCTTTCCAAAATCGGCGGCGCAGACTTCGAGAGGGTAAAGGAGCGCGTTAAGCAGTCGATAAAAAAGCTTGCGTTCGACTTAAAAGAGCTGTACGCCGAAAGACAAGCGAAGCACGGCTTTTGCTTCCCCGAAAACACGGTAATGATGCAAGAGTTCGAGGACGCCTTTTCCTATGAGGAAACCCCCGACCAGCTCACTTCGATAGAAGAAATAAAAGCCGATATGTGTTCGGATAAGGTTATGGATAGGCTCCTTTGCGGCGACGTCGGCTACGGCAAAACCGAGGTTGCCCTCCGCGCAGTTTATCTGTGCGTACTCGGCGGCAAGCAAGCGGCAATAATGTGCCCCAGCACCGTGCTTTCCGAACAGCACTACCACACGGCGGTAGAGCGTTTCAAAGAGTTCGGTGTAAGGGTAGAGGCGTTAAACCGCTTCAAAACGCCCGCACAGCAAGCAAAAATTTTAAACGAGCTTGCAAACGGCAATATCGACCTTATCGTCGGCACCCATAGGCTGCTTTCAAAGGACGTCAACTTTTACGACCTCGGCTTGCTCGTTCTCGACGAGGAACAACGCTTCGGCGTCGAGCATAAAGAAAAAATCAAAAACGTCAAAAAGAATATCGACTGCCTCACTATGACGGCAACTCCCATACCCCGCACCTTGCATATGTCGCTTGCGGGTATCCGCGATATTTCCACTATCAACACACCGCCCTTAAAGCGGCTGCCCGTCCAAACCTACGTAGTAGAGGAAAGCGAAACCTTAATCCGCGACGCTTGCATCCGCGAAATTTCAAGGGGCGGCCAAGTGTTCATTTTGTACAACCGCGTCGAAAGCATTTCGTCCTTCGCGGGCAGAATTGCCGAAATTATCCCCGAAGCCAAAGTCACTTACGCCCACGGCAGAATGGATAGGGACATTCTCGAAAACGCAGTCTTTTCCTTCTATCGCGGTGAGAAGAATATTTTAGTTACCACGACCATAATCGAAAACGGCATAGATCTTCCCAACGCAAACACGATAATCGTCATCGACGCAGACCGCCTTGGTATCTCACAGCTCTATCAGCTCCGCGGCAGAGTAGGTAGGGGCTCCCGCCTTGCACAAGCCTACTTCACGTTCAAACCGTCAAAGGTTTTAACCAGCGACGCGGCGGAACGCCTCAAAGCCATTATGCGTTTTACCGAACTCGGCTCGGGCTTTAAAATTGCCATGCGCGACCTTGAAATCCGCGGCGCGGGTAACGTCCTCGGCGCGGAACAGCACGGGCATATGGACAAAGTCGGATACGAGCTGTACTCCAAGCTTTTGAAGGAAGAGCTCACCGGCGACAAACAACTGTCAACCGAGCTTGACGTAAAAGCTACCGCCTACATACCGGAGGCGTATATCGAAAGCAGTGCGGGTAGGCTCGACTGCTACAAGCAAATTGCCGAAATCCGTTCGGTCGAAGACTATAAACGCGTATGCCTTTCCATAGAGGACAACTACGGCCCCATGCCCGAAGAGGTTCTAAACCTCTTAATTATCGCCGTCTTGAAGTCCTTTGCGGCAAAATTCAACGTTAAAAAGATTTGCGTTGACAGCACCGAAGGCTCTTTCGAGCTTCCCTCGATTAACTCGCTAAGCGACGATAGGCTTTCCGCCGCACTCGACAAATACCGTCAAAGCGTAAAGCTTTCTATGGCAAAAGCGCCGCTCGTCATCTTTGCGCCGCGTTCGTCGCCCGCAAAAACCATGCTGGATATGACCAAATTTCTTAAATTTGCCCTCAGTTTCGGCTAAAATCGGTTGCGTATTTTTATTTAGCGTTATATAATAGTATTTAGATTTTTTTAATGCACGTAAATTTTTGGAGCAAAAATTATGAAAAAGAAAAGTATTGTATGCGGAGTTCTTGCCTCGTCTATCGTTATTGCTGCAACCTTCGGCGGCTGTTCGCTCGTGTCAACCAATACCGCGGCTGATATGAATCAGACGATTGCAACGGTAGATATTTCCAAGGCGGCTAAGTTCAATGCGGAATTCGGCGACTATGCAAGCGCAGTGGGCGAAACCAACATCATAAAAAGGGAGCTCGTCGCATACTTTATAAACTACGGATACTCCGTTTATCAACAAAGCGATAAATCTTACGAAAAAACCTTCAACACGCTTTTAGACCAACTCGTTGATAACGCGGTGCTCGTTCAGTATTCCACGCTGTACCTTTTGAAGGAAAAGGCAACGAATACGGCAAACGAAGGTTGGTACGACGCCAACGCGCTTGAAACCTATAAAAGCTTGGAAGGCAACGTAGAAAAGTACGAGTATCTTCTCGGCGGAGAGGACAGTGAGGACGTAAGGATTGCAAAATACAATCTTTACTACTCGATAAATTCCGCTATCGACGCTCAAGAAAAGGAAATTTTAGACGAAGATACTTCGTCTAACGGAACCGGTACGCGCACCGCTCCCGGCGGAGTAGATACGCAGAAGGACAACTATTATCCTCAGAATGAAGACGGCAGCCTTAATTATAAAATCTACACGGGTTACGCGGGCTACCAGCTTCAAGACAGCGGCGCGTACGAAAAAGACAAGCTCGAAGGCACCACCAACGCAACGCGTATCGCTGCTTACACCGAGTTTATTTCCAACCTCGAGGATTCGTCTTACAACCTCGTTGATTCCAAGAAAGAAGATTTACGCAAGGTTACCGACTTGAATTATATCCAATACGAGTACGTCAACCAGCTTCAACAGCGTATAATCAACAAGTATTACGACGTTTACGAGAAAAAGCAAGAAGACGCCTTGAAAGACCTCAATAAAGAGGAGAGCAAGCATTACTCCACCATACAAGCTTATTACGACAACTTGCTTGCTTCGGATACGGAAAACTACAAGAAGGAAAGCAATTTCACTTCCGCTATGGATAGCATGTCCGACACCTCTTTCGTGCTTTACGCACCTAAAACCGAGGATACAGATAACGGCGGTAGGTTCGGCTACGTTTACAACATTTTGCTTCCGTTCAGCGATTCTCAAAGCGACGAATTGAAAAAGCTTCAATCGTTGTATGCAGACAGCGACCTTGACGGCGGCTACAAACCTCAATACTACGTTGAAAGAAATAATCTTTTGAATTCTATCGAAACAACCGACCAGCGCGCGGCTTGGTTCAACGGCGAAACCGAATACGCCTTCAACGCCAAAGAAGCTAAGGTAGCGGACTATTTCGGGAAGGAAGACGAGAAGGACGCTTGGCTGTTCTTTGAAAACAACGTTTCCAAGCCCGACAAGTACGAGCCTTTGGATAAATACGCCGGCTTGTATCCCTATAACGGCACCGTCGTTGAAAAGGAAGACGACTATATTCTCGTTCCCAACAAACTCAAAATCAACGATATGCTTGACGAGTTCGTTGCGTATATCGACTACGTAATGGGCAACACGAAGGGCACCACCTCCTACAATAAAACCCAAGTCAATAACTACGGCAAGGATTTGGCAACTAATCTTTATTCCGACAAACAGATAAACGGCAAAGACGTTATTGATTACTCCAACTTCGTTTACACCACCGGTAAAGTTGGTTTCGGTGAAAACAACTCCGAAGCCTACAATAGGGCAAACCTTCTCTGGAAGGACAGCGCGCAGTACAAAGCGTTAAGCGCGGTAAACGAGCTTCAATACGCTTACACAACCGATACTGGCGTGCTTTCGCAGTATCTCGGCTATTCCGTGCAAGCCGGCGACACGAACTACATTAAAGAGTTCGAATACGCCGCACATCTTGCAATTGCCGGTGATGCCGATAAAGGTATCGAAGGTGGAGCGGGTTCTTACGTGGTTTGCGCCGGCGATTACGGTTGGCACTTAATCTACGTTACCTATACTTTCGACGTGGACGAAGCTCAATACGGTGAAAAACCCGATTGGGCAAACAACATCGGTAAAGAAGGCACTTTCGAAAATCTTTTCTACGAATATTACAAGAGCCAAGAGCTCCCCAACATAAGCACGGAAACGAGAAATCGCATCATTACCGATTTCAAGGGCGACACGACCGTAACGAAGTACGAATCAGCGTATAAAAATTTATTCGAGCTTGACAAGAAAAATTAAGGCTAATCTATGGAAATTTGGCAAGCGGTATTTCTCGGCTTAGTGCAAGGTTTGACGGAATTCTTACCGGTATCTTCGTCGGGGCACATTGCGTTTTACAACGCGATTTTTAGCAGTACGACGGGCAGTGAAATCGACGTAATGTTTTTCACCGTAATACTTCACCTCGGCACGCTCGTGGCGGTGTGCGTAGTATTTTGGAAGGACATAATTGCGCTTTTCAAAAAGCCGTTTAAAACGCTGGGGCTTTTGGTGCTTGCCTCTGTTCCCGCCGCAGTGGTGGGGGTAATAATAGAAGCTTGCGGGCTTGACGATATCCTTCTTGCCAGAAATTGCGTCGGAATAGTTTTGTCGGTTTTATTCCTCGTTACGGCAGCTTTATTGTTCGTAACGGAATTCGTGGCGAAACGCCGTGAAAGCGTTTTGCCGCTTTGCATAAAAACGGCGCTGCCGATGGGCTTTGCTCAAGCCGTTGCGGTTCTTCCCGGTATCTCGCGTAGCGGTTCAACTATCTGCGCCGGCACCTTGGCGGGCTGCAATAGGGAGGACGTTGCAAAATTCTCATTCCTAATGAGTATCCCTATAATTTTGGGCGGCTTCTTCGTGGAGCTTGCCTTGGGACTTTACAAGGGTGAAATTCAGCAAAACTTCACCGACTACGGCGCCACCTTGGGTTGGTGCGTTGCACTCGGTTTCATAATCTCGGCAGTGGCGGGGCTTTTCGCAATAAAGGTCATGCTTAAAGCCATTAAAAAAGCAAATTACAAATGGTTCAGCTTGTACCTCGTCTTAATGTCGATAACGAGCCTCGTTCTGCAATTCACAGTTTTTAACGCATAAAAAAAGGGCGGCTTCAAGCCGCCTTTTTATATAATATTGAAAGGAGCACTAATGGAAGAAATTTTAAAGGTTGAAGGGCTTACAAAAACCTTTAAACAACCCAAAAAGCTTTTCAAAAAAGCGGAAGGACCCGAAACGGTAGTGGCCGTAAACAACCTTTCTTTCGCCGCGTATAAAGGTGAAATTTTCGGGCTTTTAGGTCCTAACGGCGCGGGCAAAACCACCACTTTAAGAATACTTGCCACCCTCATAAAACCCGATAGCGGCAACGCGCATATTTGCGGCAAAAGCGTCGTTTCGGAGGAGGACGAAGTCCGCAAAAAAATTGGCTTTTTAACTAGCGAGTTAAAGCTTGAAGACGCCTTCACGCCCGACTATCTCTTCGACTTTTTCAGCGGACTTTACGGCATTGATAAAAGCATAGCCCAGTCAAGGAAGTTCAGCCTTTTCCAAAAGTTCGGTATCGACGCGTTCAAAAACCAAAAGTACGGCAACTTGTCTACGGGTATGAAGCAGAAGGTAGCCCTCGTCGTATCCATCGCCCACGACCCCGAATTTATCATTTTCGATGAGCCGACCAACGGACTTGACGTGCTCACCGCCCGCGTTGTAACCGACTTTTTGCAAGAGCTTCGCGCCGACGGTAAAACAATAATACTTTCAACCCACATATTCAGCCTCGTCGAAAAGCTGTGCGATAGGGTGGGTATTCTAATCGACGGCAAGCTTGCCGCCCTCGACACGCTTGAAAATCTTACCAAAGAAAAGAACCTTGAAGATACCTTCTTCGAGCTGTACGAAAAGGTTACGGGGGCAAAGATATGAAAAACGTTCTTTTGATAATCAAAAAAGAGTTCAACCGTTTTTTCAAGGACAGAAGAATGATATTAATGCTCTTTCTTCCGGGGCTACTCATTTTCTGTCTTTACTCGCTAATCGGCACCGTAATGGAAAAAGCCGCACCGACGATTCCCGAAGGTTATAAACCTACGGTTTATTTCTGCCGATTGCCCGACGGATTTTTAAGCGAAAACGACTTGAAATTGTTAGAGGGAAAAGACTTCGAAACTTTGGAAGAAGCAAAATCTAACGTCGCCGAAGGCACCTTGGATATCGTCGTCGAATTCCAAGCAAATTTCACTGCGGCAGTCGAAGGGAGCAGCAGACCCGAAGTCAAAGTTTACTACAATTCGTCCGTGCAGACTTCTATCGTGGGTTATACGCTTGCAACGGGAATTTTAAGCGGGCATAACGCGTTTACCGTTAATTCAACCCCAACCGAAAAATTCGATTTGGTTGACGAGGACGAGCAAGTAACTAACATATTTGCAATGGTAATACCTTTACTAATGTTTTCACTTCTCGCGTCGTCGTGTATCTCCGTTGCGCCCGAGGCCATCGCGGGCGAAAAGGAGAGGGGTACGATGGCGACCATGCTCATCACCCCAGTAAAGAGAATTGAAATAGTCCTCGGCAAAATATTAAGTCTTTCGTGCTACGCTATGCTAAGCGGAATTATCAGCTTCCTCGGCGTCATACTTTCGCTGCCTAAGCTTTCGGGCGGGCTACTCAATTTAGGGGCAGTTTCCTACGGAGTAGGAACTTACTTCATGTTATTCGGGCTTATAATCTCTATCGTCCTCGTAATGATTTCGGCGTTCTCGGTTCTTTCGACGCTTGCCAAAAACGTCAAAGAGGCAACCGCTTTTATCGGTCCCTTAATGCTCGTAATAATATTGCTCGGAATGTCGAGTATGTTCTTCACCAACCCGTCCGTGGGGCTTTACGCAATACCTTTTATCGGTAGCGGAATAGCAATGTCGGCGGTACTATCAACCACGGCATCCGCCCTCGGCGTAGTGCTCGCCATACTTTCCAACTTGGTTCTAACCGCCCTTTTGGTAGTTCTAATGGGCTTTATGTTCAAAAAAGAGAATATAATGTTAAAGAAGTAGCAAAAAGCCGCCGTCGATAACCGACGGCGGCTTCTCGTATTCAAATAAAACTGTGCAGTCTTTTTTGCCGTAATAAGCCGAAACGTTAACTTTGCAGGTGGCTCCACCAAAGCTACCTTATGGCACACCGACGGGACTGTTTAGTGCTGCTATATCCCTATCCTGACACGGTTCGCAGTTGTCGGTTGCATAAGACCTTGGTATCAACACCCCTTACAAAGCGCAGCTTTCCACTTATTGCGTCGAGAAAGACAATTCGGTCCTGCTATTGCGGATTGCAGGTACAGGGCACCGCAAACTCCCCACTTAGCACAGTGGAAACATTTTAACAGATATTTAATTTTTTTGCAACTAAATTTGCGGCTTTCAAGGCTTTATTCGGTATTAGCTTGACAATTTTTTGTCGATAAACTAAAATAAAGAAAAAATTTTCAAGGTATGTATTTATGGCAAACTGTTCACACGACTGTTCTTCATGCGGCGACAGCGGTTGCGCTTCCCGCAAAAAAGAAAGCCTTATAAAAAAACCTCACGAAATGAGCGATATTAAAAAAGTAATCGCCGTCGTTTCGGGTAAGGGCGGAGTAGGCAAGTCTATGACTTGTGCACTTCTTGCCGCCGCCGCGCAAGCAAGCGGCAAAGTTACCGCCGTTATGGATGCCGACATCACTGGCCCCTCGATTCCCCGTATGTTCGGTGCTGATAAGCGCGCCATGGGTTCGGATAACGGAATTTTACCCGTCGTAACCGAAGGCGGAGTGCAGATAATGTCAATGAACGTTCTCTTAGAGAACGAGGCGGAGCCCGTCGTTTGGCGCGGCTCGCTCATTTCGGGCACCGTTTTGCAGTTCTGGACGGACGTAATTTGGACGGGCGTAGATATAATGTTCATCGATATGCCCCCTGGCACGGGCGACGTGCCTTTGACGGTATTCCAAAGTATCCCCATCGACGGAATAGTGGTGGTAACCACCCCTCAAGATTTGGTGGGTATGATAGTGCAGAAAGCCGTTAACATGGCTCAGATGATGAATATCCCCATTCTCGGCATCGTCGAGAATATGAGTTATATCAAGTGCCCCGACTGCGGCATAAAAATTCCCGTTTTCGGCGAAAGCAAGGTTGACGCTATCGCTATGGAATACGGTATTCCCAACGTTGCAAAGCTTCCCATCGACCGTGACTTAACCGTTGCCGCCGACGGTGGAAAAATAGAAGAGGTAGAGGATAACCCTTTGACCGATTTCTTGGGCAAAATTCTCAAAAAAGTGAAGCTTTAAAATCACGCAAAGCCACTTAGGACACCCCGTCCGAGCGGCTTTTTTATTTACAAACATGTAAATACATTTTTAAAATTTCTGTTGACTGTGGACTTTTTTTAAGATATAATACATTTTGAGTAAATGTAACTAAGGGGAAAATAATGGACGTTAATGAAATTTTAAGCAAATGCGACCACACTCTTTTATCCGTCACGGCAACGTGGGCGGACATCAAGGCAATTATCGACGACGGAATTAAGTATCACACCGCGTCGGTGTGCATACCGCCTTACTTCGTGGGCGATGCAAAAAAATATGCCGACGGCAAAGTTGCCATCTGCACGGTAATCGGCTTTCCGAACGGCTACAACACCAAGGAAGTAAAGGTGTTTGAAACTGCCGACGCAGTTAAAAACGGCGCAGACGAAATTGATATGGTAATCAATATCGGTGATTTAAAAGCTAAAAATTACGATAAAATCCAAGACGAAATCGTCGCAATAAAGAAGGCGTGTGGAGGAAAGATTTTAAAGGTTATTATCGAAACTTGCCTTCTTACCGAGGACGAGAAGATTAAAATGTGCGAAATCGTAACCGCCGCAAAAGCCGACTTTATCAAGACCTCTACGGGCTTTTCCACTGCGGGTGCCACGCGTGAGGACGTGATTATTTTCAGTAAACACGTCGGCAAAGACGTTAAAATCAAAGCGGCGGGCGGAATTGCGTCCCTAAAAGACGCGGAAGATTTCGTAACTCTTGGCGCAAGCAGACTCGGCACTTCGCGCGTGGTAAAAATCGTAAAGGAAGGGAAGTAGTATGAGTAACGAAGTAAAACACCCCAACGTTCCCACCCCGCACATAACCGCAAAGTACGGTGATTTTGCAAAGACCGTGCTTATGCCGGGCGACCCTTTAAGGGCAAAATTTATTGCCGAAAACTTTTTGGAAAATCCCGTTCTCGTCAACAACGTTCGCGGCGTCAACGGCTACACGGGCACCTATAACGGCAAGCGCGTTTCGGTCATGGCTTCGGGAATGGGTCAGCCGTCTATCGGCATTTACTCGTACGAGCTGTACAACTTCTACGGCGTTGAAAACATTATCCGCATAGGCTCGTGCGGTTCGTTCGATAAGGACTTGCACGTCCGCGATATCATAATCGCCCAAGGCGCTTGCACCAACGGCAACTACGCTATGCAATACAACCTTCCCGGCACGTTCTGCCCCATTGCGGACTTTTCGCTTTTACGCCGTGCGGCTGAGCTGTGCGAAAAGGCTGGCGTTAATTATAAGGTCGGCAACATTTTCTCGTCTGATATGTTCTACGACGATATGAACAGCGGTATGCAATGGGCAAAAATGGGCGTTTTAGGCGTTGAAATGGAAAGCGCAGCCCTTTATTGCAACGCTGCCCGCGCCGGCAAAAAAGCGCTTTGCATATGCACAGTAAGCGACAGCTTTATCTACCCCGAAGAAAACACGACGGCGGAAGAGAGGCAGAACTCGTTTACCAATATGATGAAAATTGCGTTGGAGCTTGCTTAAAATGTCAAAAAGATTTTTCCTTATAGTACTTGACAGCTTCGGCGTCGGCGAACTTCCCGACGCATACAAGTGGAAGGACGAGGGCAGCAACACCTTGGGTGCGATTCGCAATCACCCCAACTTCAACTGCCCCAACCTTACAAACCTCGGCCTTTTCAATATCGAGGGAGTAGGAGGCGGTATCGCTTCTCCCAAGGCAAGCTATGCAAGGATGTGCGAGCAGTCTATGGGTAAGGATACCACTATAGGTCACTGGGAAATCGCGGGCATAATTTCCCCCGAGCCTCTGCCGACCTATCCTAACGGCTTCCCCGACGAAGTTATCAAGGAATTCGAAAAACTTACCGGAAGAAAAGTTATCTGCAACAAACCGTACTCGGGCACCGAAGTTATCAAGGACTACGGTCGCGAGCACGTTGAAACGGGCGCGCTTATTGTCTACACCTCGGCGGACAGCGTGTTCCAAATTGCCGCACACGAGGATATCGTTCCCGTGGAAAAACTTTACGAATACTGCGAAATCGCGCGTAAGATTCTCGTCGGCAAGCACGGCGTAGGCAGAGTAATTGCCCGCCCCTTCAACGGCGAATATCCCTTCACGCGCACTTCGAACAGACACGACTTTTCGTTGCTTCCCCCCAAGGACACGATGCTCAACGTTTTGCAGCGCGCTGGCTACGATACCATTTCCGTCGGCAAAATTTACGATATTTTTGCGGGCAGCGGCGTTTCCGAAAGCCACCGCACCACTTCGAATACTCACGGAATGGAGGTAACGAAGGAGTTACAGAAAAAAGACTTTTCGGGTCTTTGCTTTGTAAACCTCGTCGATTTCGATATGAAGTACGGGCACCGCAACGACGTGCCCGGCTATGCCGCCGCCGCGACGGAGTTCGATAACTTCTTGTCAACCTTCCTTCCCGAAATGAGAGAGGACGATATTTTATTGATTACGGCGGACCACGGCTGCGACCCCGCAACGCCGTCCACCGACCATTCCCGCGAATATACGCCTATGCTGATTTGCGGCAAGTCGATTAAAAGCGGTGTCAATCTCGGCACCCGCTCAAGCTTTTCGGATATCAGTGCAACCGTACTCGAATACTTCGGCGTTGCACAACAAGGTACCAAAGGCGAAAGCTTCTTAAAGGCGGTAACCAAATGACCGATTATAAATCGCTTATGATTGAGGCGCAAGAAGCGCGTAAAAAATCTTATTCACCTTATTCGCATTTCTGCGTGGGGGCGGCGTTACTTACCAAAAGCGGCAAAGTCTACACGGGCTGCAATATTGAAAACGCAGCTTACACACCCACGAACTGTGCCGAGCGCACGGCAATTTTCAAAGCCGTAAGCGAGGGTGAGCGCGAGTTCGAAGCAATCGCAATCGTCGGTGGCAGAGCAAACGAGAAGGGCGGGTTTTGCGCCCCTTGCGGCGTTTGCAGACAAGTAATTTGCGAGTTCTGCGAAAAGGACTTTAAAATCGTTCTCGGTGACGAGGAGCAGCTCAAAGTCTACACGCTTTCCGAACTGTTGCCGTTTTCGTTCTCGAAAAACGACTTATAATTTACCGCGGATAAAATATGAAAAAATTTTTAATTAAAATTTCGGTTGTAATAATTGCGGCGCTTATGCTCTTTACGGCAGTCGGCTGTTCGTATTTGGAAGAGCTTTTGAAAACGTCGCCCAAAACGCCTACGCCTACGCCCAATCTTCCCAAGCTTCCCGCGCCCGAAGTAACTGTCGACAGCGACGGCGTCGCCTCGTGGGAGAGGGTGGACGGTGCACTTTACTACGCTTACGTCATCGACGTCGGCGATGAAATGTTGACCGACGAGTACAGCGTTCTGCTTAAAGAAAACGAGTCCGTAAGGGTAAAGGCAATAAGCGGCAGCGCAGAGTATGACGACAGCGATTTTTCCGAAATAAAGACCTATATCAAGAGTTCCGTTCAAACGACTAAGCTTGCCACGCCGCAAGTATCAATAGATAGCAACGGCGTTGCCGCTTGGGGTAAAATAACAAACGCGCAGTATTACGTTTACGTAATTGATAACGGCGCGGAAAAAACAACTACCCAGTGCAGCGTTCAGCTTACCGAAAACCAGTCAATCAAGGTTAAGGCGGCAAGCAACGACGAACGGTACACGGACAGTGCTTTTTCTCAGTCTAAAACTTATACGAAGCCGGTCGTCCCGCCCGTCACGTGCACTCACACCGATTCTAACAGCGACGGTATTTGCGATACGTGCAAAGAAAGCGTTATGGCTGAACTTTCCTTTTTGGCGGTAAACGACTTGCACGGCAAGTTTATGGACACGTCCAGCCAACCCGGTGTTGACGAATTTACCACGTATTTAAAGAATTTATACAAAGATACTACGCGTGAAGAAGTATTGCTATCATCCGGCGATATGTGGCAAGGCACCGTTGAATCTTCAACCAACAAAGGTCAGCTTATGACCGAGTGGATGAACGACGTCGGTTTTGCTTCGATGACGCTCGGCAACCACGAATTCGACTGGGGCTCGGACGTGCTGACTCCGAATAGCAAGCTTGCGGACTTCCCGTTCCTTGCAATCAACGTTAAATACAACAACAAACCCGTAGACTACTGTAAGGCTTCAACTACCGTTGAAAAGGGCGGTGTAAAGATAGGCATAATCGGTGCGATAGGCGATTGTTTGAGTTCTATTGCCAGCGAATCCAGAACGGGGTTAAGTTTTGTTATTGGCAACGAATTGACTAAGCTTGTAAAGGCCGAAGCAACGAGGCTCAGAACCCAGGAAGGGTGCGATTTTATAGTTTACTCCATTCACGACGGCGGTGATACTTTTTCCTCGTCGGGGATAAACTCGGTTTCGTCATCGCAAATTTCTACCTATTACGACGTTTCGCTTTCAAACGGATACGTTGACCTCGTGTTCGAGGGGCACGTTCATAAGCAGTATATTTTACAAGACGAATACGGAGTTTACCATTTGCAAGGTGCCAGTGAAAACAAATACGTAAGTTGTGCGGAAGTTTCATATAACACTGTAACCGGTAAATATACCGTAGCGCCCAGCCATATCGGCACGAACGTTTATGCAAACAGCAAATTAAAGGACGACCCTATAGTCAACACGCTTTACAAAAAATATTTCCCCGACAGCGACCCCTATGCCGTTATAGGTACTACCACCTCAACGAGGAACTCGACAACCATTTGCGAAACGGTTGCCCAACTGTACTATGAGAAGGGCAGAGAGCTTTGGAGCACGTATAACGTCGTGCTTGGCGGCGGTTATTTGAATGCGCGCAATCCCTATAACGTTTACCAAGGCAACGTTTCTTATGCGGATTTGTTTTCGGTTATGCCGTTTAATAACGATATCGTTCTTGGCAAAATAAAGGGTTCGGATTTAAAATCACGGTTTTTGAATAACAGTGACTATAAGAAATACACGACCGTAAGCGCTTCCTCGGTATTAGACAACGAATATTACTATATAGTAATAGACACTTACACTTCTACTTACACGAAAAACAATATCACGCAAGTTAAGCGATTAGAGGGTATTTACGCAAGGGATTTACTTGCCGACTTCGTTTCAAAAGGCGGCTGGGGCACGGGCACGAAAAGTACTGCTTACTACGGTAACCTTTCACAAGATTTTAAAAATATAACGGGGTACGCCCTATGAGAATGTTCGATATAATTAAAAAGAAGCGCGACGGCGGTGAGCTCAGCACCGAAGAAATAAAGTTCTTCATCGACGGTGTCACGAACGGGACTATTCCCGACTATCAAACGTCTGCGCTCTGTATGGCAATTTACTTCCGCGGTATGAGCGTGCGCGAAACGTGCGACTTGACCTTTGCCGTGCGCGATTCGGGCGATAGGTTGAACTTTTCGGCAATCGACGGAATACGCGTTGATAAACACTCCACGGGCGGCGTTGGCGACAAAACGAGTTTAGTCGTTGCGCCCATCGTTGCTTCGTTCGGCGTAAAAGTTGCCAAAATGAGCGGTAGGGGCTTAGGACACACGGGCGGCACCATCGACAAGTTGGAGGCTATCGAAGGCTTCAATACCACCCTTTCGGATGCGGACTTTATAAAGCAAGTCAACGACATCGGTTTTGCAATAGTGGGGCAGAGTAGGCAGTTTGCTCCCGCCGATAAAAAGCTTTACGCTCTTCGCGACGTTACGGCAACCGTAGACAGTATGCCGCTTATCGCCGCAAGCATTATGGGTAAAAAGCTTGCCGCGGACGACGACTGCATCGTTCTTGACGTTAAAACTGGTAGCGGCTCCTTTATGAAAAGCATAGAGGACAGCAAAAAGCTTGCTCGGCTTATGGTCGATATCGGCAAGAACGCGGGTAAAAAGATAGTTGCTCTCATAACCAATATGGACAGACCTTTGGGCTACGCTATCGGCAACTCGCTCGAAGTTATCGAGGCGGTTGAAACTTTGAACGGACGCGGCCCCGAAGATTTTACCGAAGTATGCTTAACGCTTGCGGGCTACATGCTTTCGCTTGCGGGCAAGGGCAGCGTAGACGAGTGTAGGGAAATGGCTAAGGGCGCAATCTCAGACGGAAGCGCACTTGCAAAGTTCAGACAAACCGTTGCGGCGCAAGGCGGCAACGCAGCGCTCATAGACAACCCCGCAAAGTTTGCAAAGGCAAAATATTCGCACGTGGTAAAAAGTGCAACGCGCGGCTACATCTGCAAGGTCGATACCGAAGCCTACGGGCTTGCAAGTCTTGCTCTCGGCGCGGGCCGCAACACTATGGAAGATAAAATTGATTACAGCGCGGGTATTATCTTAAAACGCAAGACGGGTGATTTCGTCGACGCGGGTGAAGAAATCGCAACGCTGTACGCAAACGATAAAACAAAGTTCGCCGCGGCTGAAAAGTTACTGCTTGCGGCAACGCAACTACAAGAGAAAAAACCGCAGAACGAGCCCCTCGTTTACTGCACGGTAGAGTAATATGGCAAAACTGTACTTTAAGTTCGGCGCAATGGGCTGTTCAAAAACGGCGCAAGCGCTCATAACAAAATTTAACTACGAAGAAAACGGCATTAAGGTCTTGCTTTTAAAGCCCGCTATCGACAACCGCGACGGCGCAAAAATCGTCAAATCGCGCATCGGGCTTCAAAACGAGGCGGTTCCCGTCAGTGAAAACGAGAATATCTGCGAAACCTACGAAAAGCACTATTCGGACTGTAAAGTTATAATAGTGGACGAATGTCAGTTCCTTTCGCCCGAACAAGTAGACCAGCTTGCCGATATAGTAATAACGAAGGATATTCCCGTGCTGTGCTTCGGGCTCAGCACCGACTTTACGACGCACTTATTCCCCGGCAGCAAACGGCTGTTTGAAATTGCCGAGTCTATAAAAGAAATCAAATCCGTCTGCACTTGCGGTGCAAAGGCGACGGTGAACGCCCGTCTGGACGAAAACGGAAAAATCGTTACCGAAGGCTCGCAAGTGTGCCTCGGCGGTAACGAAAGATATATAGCTATGTGTAGAAGGTGCTGGCTTAAAAGGCTTGCGCTTGAACGTAAATAACGAAGAGGTTAATCTTTATGCAAAAGATTTTTAAAAGCATTCTATCCTTCTGTTTAGCGGTTGCGGTGTGCGTAAGCACGGCGGCGGTTTTGGGCGTGACACAACATTCCGTTGCGGACGCGGCTACGGTTGATACTTATTACAGCAAAATTACCGCGTCGGGCGGCACTCAGCTTTTGGGTCAGCTTCACGATTTGATAGTCGAAACCCATAAAACGTACACCTCGTACGACGACTGTAAAAAATACGGGCCGACTACCGACCCCGCGCTCGACGGCACGAGTGGCGCCGTAATGGAATTCTACACGCACGAAACCATTAAAAAGTTCGTTGGCGGCGTCGGCGACTGGAACAGAGAACACGTCTGGTGCCAAAGCCTTTCAAACGGCTTGTGGGGACAAGGCGGCGGCGGCAGCGATTTGCACCATATCAGACCATCGGAAAGCGGGCTTAACAGTACTCGCGGAAACTGCAAGTACGGATATGCAAAAGATACCGGCAAAGAGGCGTGGTCGCGCGATAACAGTAAAAACGATTCTAAACTCGGCGGTTGGTATATAGGCACCAGCATTTTTGAGCCTTTGGATAACGTCAAGGGCGACGCTGCAAGAATAGTAATGTACGTCTATACCCATTACAACAACGCTTCAAACGTCGGCGGCACCAAGGAATCCGCAAAAACTCACGGCAATCTTAATTTCACCAACGTAATTTCCGCAAGCAACGAGGCGGCGGCAATAAAAATGCTTTTGGAATGGAACAAATTAGACCCCGTCGATGAAATCGAACTTTACAGAAACGAGGCCGTTTATAAAATCCAAGGCAACAGAAACCCTTTCATTGACAATTCAAGTTACGCAGACGCTATTTGGGGCGGCGGCACAGTAGTTGACCCTCCGACTCCCGGCCCCGGCCCGACCCCCGGACCTTCGGACACCTTGCAGAGTATTCGCCTCAATGCAACTTCGCTTAATTTGGCGATAAACGATACTTACAATCTTACCGTTACGCCAACCCCCAGCAACGCATCGGCAAGCGCAACTTGGTCTACGTCAGATTCTTCGGTTGCTACGGTATCTAACGGCAAGATTACCGCAAAGGCTGCGGGAACGGCTACGATTACCGCAACGAGTACGGCTAATACTTCCATAAAAGCTACGGCAACCGTTACGGTTAGACAAACGTCGTCTTCCACGGTAACGAGCGGCAAAACTATTATAAATAGAGACAGCTTTACCAATGCGTCTAGCGGATACGCTTTCCAGACTTGGAAGGCGAAGAGCGGTGTAGAGGGAACTGCATTCATTTACGGCGGTAAAGAAGAAAGTATGCAGTTCAATATTAAGCAAAAAAGCCATTACTTAGCAAGCACTACTACGCTTGGAACGATAAAGTCGATAACGGTTAAAGCCGCCGCGGGTAATAGCGAGGACAGACCTTGGCAGCTTTTGACTTCAACCACTGCTTACGGAACGATGGAAAATAGCAATCCTTCGGACGGTAAAGACCGCGGCACTAAGACGGTAACCGAGAGCGGTGTAACTTGGAGTATTGACGGAAACGATACTTACTTTGCTTTGATATACGCATTAGACGCTACGTCGGGTGCGGCTTATTTGGACAGCATAGAGGTGGAGTACGCGTCGGGCGGTTCTTCGGGGGACACTGACAAGCTTGAAGAGCTTTTAATAAATCCCTCGGAGTTTGAGCTGCAAGCGGGCGACAGCACTAAGCTCACCGTATCAGCCATTCCTTCAACCGCAAGCGCGGCAGTTACTTGGACTTCGTCCAATCCCTCGGTTGCAACCGTCTCTGAGGACGGCACGGTAACTGCACATAAAGCGGGTACCGCAACTATCACGGCAACCAGCACCGTCAACTCCGCAATCACTGCAACCGCAACGGTTACGGTAACGGAGGAGGCATTCGTGTCCGGCAGCACCAATGCTACCGCCTTCCACAACGCAGTAGCGGCTATCAACGACGGCACGCTTGCCGAATGGCACGCCACGATTAGCGCGGCAGTCAAAGCATACAAAGCCTTGTCCGCCTCGGATAAAACGGAAGTGTCTTCCGACGTCGAAAAATTGAATTCGGCAATTTCAAACTATAACGATACTGTAAAAGCGTATAACGGAGCGGCGGACGACGCCGACAAACCCGCATTGAGCGGCGCCTCAAGATTGATTTAACGAAGGAGCGTAAGCTAATATGAAAGTACGTAAATTTATCCCCGTTATTTTGGCGGGTTGCGCTGCGGCGGCAATTTTCGGCGGATGTACTACCGACGAAAGCACGAGCTACGACGAGCTTAACGCAAAGCTCGACCTCGAATATTCTCAAATCGTTTTAACGGTAACCAACACGTACGACGAAAACTCCGTCCTCACCGACAAATACACGATTAAGCACGTTGAAGGCGTCGTGACGGTAAATTACAGCATAGAAAGGTTTGCCGAGGTGTCTCTCGATTCCGCTACCGACGAAAAGACCACGATTGTGGGCGAAGCGGTAGTTATGGGTGAAAACGTTATCTATATTGACGGAAAGGAGGCGCCCCTTGACGCACTTGCCGCGGGCACGGGGCTTAGCTTTAAACAAGAGTACTTTGTAAACGCTACGTTGGCGGGCGGTTCCTTGAATGCGGACGTCAGCAACCCCAGCGGTTTCATGGGCGTGTTGCTCAACGGCACCAGTATGAAGGTAAGCGCGACCTTCGGCGACGCTTTTAACGATATCAAAATAACCTATAATGCGAAGGACGGACATCAAGTAGAGTACTTATACGCGTTCACAGTCTAAGTAACGCGCGCTTGTTAATAAGCTGTTAATAAATATATTTTTACTTATATATTTTTTCTTCAAATCGTTGATTTCTTGATTTAAATAAGTTATAATACAATATGTAGTAGTAAAATTATAGGCAAATAGCACAATAGAGGAGCGCAAGGGATGTTTGAACTGAGGAAAATCGGTATCATTAAAAGACTTTCCGCTCTATTGCTTGACTTGGTGTTGCTTGCGGTTTTGACTACCGGCTTCATGTATATTATCTCGCTCATATGCAATTACAGCCACGAGGAGGCGCTTGCAAACAGTTACTATACCGAGCGGGAAGATTTCCGCAAAGAGTATATGAGCGGCGTTGCAAATTATTACGGCTTTACCTATGAGGGAAACGGCGATACTTACGTTATAACGAAAGACGGTGAAGCGTCCTCTGCAAACGCGGTTATGGAAAAGCTTGATGCCTCGAAAGGCAACGACGCCGAAACCGCCGAGGCCTATCAAGCTTATTTGTCGCTCACTCCCGGGGCAAAGGTTGACGCCCAGTATAATTACGTGCACGCACTTCTTTTCATGATGGTATCCGTGGGGATTTTGCTTGCATACTTGATATTGGAATTTATCCTTCCGATAATTTTCAAAAACGGGCAGACGGTTGGCAAAAAGATTTTCGGAATTTGCCTCGTCCGTCCGAACTGTGTAAAAATGAGCACCTTTGCGCTCCTTGCAAGAACGCTTATCGGCAAATACGCCATAGAAACTATGTTTCCCGTACTGCTGATAATCGGGTTTTTATACTACGGAATGGGTATACTGTCTATCATCTTGTTGGCTGCAATCTTGTTGCTTGATATAATTCTTTTCTTTGCAACGAAGAATAGGACGCCCATTCACGATATTTTCGCTTATACCGTAGCGGTTGACGCTAAGCTTCAAGTTATTTTCCAATCGGAAGAAGAACTGATAGAAAAAAAGACGCTTCAACATAAAGAGGAAGTAGAGAGCGCGAAAAATTGACGGCTTGCGCGGCAAGCATAAAAAACTAAATCCAGCACTAATGTAGGTTTACCGTTTTCGGTAAGCATATCATTAAATAAATTAGGTACAGAAGAAATATGAAAGTTGTATTGCAAAACATCACCAAAATCTTCCCTAGCCGTAATAAGAAGGAAAAAGACGAAGTTATCGCCGTAAACGATTTCAACCTTGAAATCCCGGACGGCAAGCTCGTCTGTCTTTTGGGACCCTCCGGTTGCGGCAAAAGTACCACGCTTTATATGATAAGCGGGTTGCAGGAACCATCAAGCGGTAAAATCTTCTTCGGTGAAGACGACGTTACCAAGCTTTCGCCCGAGAATAGGGGCATCGGTCTCGTGTTCCAAAATTATGCGCTTTATCCGCATATGACCGTACAACAGAATATTTTATTCCCTTTACAAAATTTAAAGGGTGAAAACAGGCTCTCTAAAGAGGAGATGTTACAACGCACTGCCGAAGTTGCAAAGCTCGTGCAAATTGACGAGTATTTGAACCGTAAGCCGTCCGAGCTTTCAGGTGGTCAGCAGCAGCGTGTCGCAATTGCCCGTGCACTTGTCAAAATGCCGCGCGTTCTTCTCTTGGATGAGCCTCTTTCTAATCTTGACGCCCGTTTAAGATTACAGACCCGCGAAGAAATCAGAAGAATTCAGAGAAATACTCACATTACGACGATTTTCGTAACGCACGACCAAGAAGAGGCGATGTCTATTTCAGACTATATCGTCATTATGAAGCTGGGCGTAATAATGCAGACGGGCAAACCCCAAAACGTTTACGACGACCCAGCAAACTTGTTCGTTGCAAAATTCCTCGGCGCGCCTCCCATCAACGTTCTTTCGGGTAAGGTTGAAAACGGTAAGCTGTACGTCGGTGAAGAGCAAGTGTTGGACGTGAAAGGCGTAGAGGACCAAGAGGTTTACGTCGGTATCCGTCCCGAAGGTTTCATGCTTGACAAGGCCGGTAAACTCACTTGCAAAGTGTCGGGCGTCGACGTCATGGGCAGAGATATCAGCGTCGTATCAACGAGCGAATGCTCTTTAAATCCCGTTATCCGTTCCATCATTTCGGCTGACGAAATGTGCAACCTTTCGGGCGACATTGCAAAATTCAACTTAAAAGAACACAAAGTCCTCCTTTTCAATAAAGAAACGGAAGAGCGCGTATACTTCGGCAAGCAGCTTGCGGTCCATCAGAAGATACTTGAAGAGATGGAGGCAGAAGGTCAGACGTACGTAACCCACGACGGTCCCCTTCCCAGAGAAGCCGACGATAAGGTTAAAGAGGCAGTCATTCCCGAACCTCCCAAGAACGTATTCGTAAGAGCTTTCAACGCAGTTAAAAACTTCTTTATCAAAGTAGGAAACTTCTTCAAAAATCTTTTCGCCAAGTTATCCAAAAAGAAGGATGGCGAAACGGCAGAAAATCCCGAAAAGGTTGAAGACGCTCCCGAAACCAAAGAGGAAGTGCACGGCGAAGAAAACGAGGGTTAAAGAATGAAAAAGAAGAATCAGTGGAAAGCGTGGTTATATCTGTTGCCGACGTTGCTTATAATTGCGGTATTCACGGTATGGCCTATAATCAACACGATTAGAATGTCGCTTCTGAAAAACTACGATAGCTTGAGAGAAATCGGCGGCGCAAGCTTCGAGTTCGGCTTTGCAAACTTCGTAAGCGTAGCAAAGTATAAAGGCTTTTTGAATTGTTTGGGAAATACGATGATTCTTTGCGTAGTAACGGTGCCCATTTCAACCATGCTCGCATTAGTTATCGCCGTAGCGCTCAATTCGATTAAGTTCGTAAGAAAAACTTTGCAGACGATATTCTTCTTGCCCTACGTAACCAACTCCATAGCAATCGGTATGGTATTCATGGCTATGTTCACCATGATAGGTTACGCTCCCGGTCACGAACCCGCGTCGGTAGGTATAATAAACAGTATTATCGAAGCGTTCGGCGGAACAAGAATCAACTGGGTTAACGCCGGTTCCGGAAAACTCGAAAATATGGTCGTTCTGGTCATATACATAGTCTGGAACGCGTTACCGTTTAAGATACTGGTACTTTTAGGCGGACTTCAAAGCGTCAACAAGCAGTACTACGACGCTGCAAAGGTCGACGGAACGTCCCGTTTCCGCACCTTCTGGCGCATAACCGTGCCTCTCTTGTCACCGATGATAGCGTACGTAGTAATCACGGGCTTTATCGGCGGATTTAAAGAGTATTCAAGCATAGTAGGTATATTCGGCGACGGTATGGGTCCTGCGGGTGCCGCGGGCAGTTTGAATACGATGGTCGGGTTCATTTACGATAATTTGGACACGAACCAAGGCCGCGCGAGTGCGGCGGCACTAATTCTGTTTGTAATCATATTTGTCGTAACCATGATAAATATGTGGGTAAGTAAAAAGAAGGTTCATTATTAAGAGGTGGTTTATGACGGATAATATCAACGAAAAAGAAATCGCCCCCGAATCCCAAGAGGGTATTGCAACCGAATCCAAAGTAATGAAGAAGAGGGACGTCGATAAGGTCTCCAAAAAGCAAGTTGCCGTCAAGGTTCTCGTGCAGATAGGTTTGTACACGTTCCTCGTCATAATGGCGCTTATCGTTCTGTTCCCTTTCTACTGGATGATTATATCCTCGTTAAAGTCGCTCGAAGAGTACAACGCAGCCGTTCCCACGCTTTGGCCCCAACAGTTCAAATGGTCAAACTACTCGGCGGCGTTCGATGCAGACGGACTTAACCTCGGCAGACTGTTTTTGAATACGTGTATAGTAGGTATAGTTTCAACGCTTCTTTCACTCGTGGTTACGGTGCTTGCCGCTTATGCGTTTGCAAGGCTTGAATTCAAGGGCAAAAATATCATGTTTGCGGCTTTGCTTGCAACCATGATGATACCCGGCGAACTGTTCACCATAACCAACTACTTAACCGTTTCGGCTTTCCAATGGAAGAATACCTTCACCGTACTAATCGTACCTTTCCTTGTAAGCGTATTCTACATATACCTTTTAAGGCAGAATTTCTTGCAAATTCCCAACGAGCTGTATCTTGCGGCAAAGGTGGACGGCACGAGCGACTTAAAGTATCTATGGAAGGTAATGATACCGCTTTCGGCGCCGACGCTCATTTCCATCACGATTTTGAAGATGATGGGCGCATGGAACTCATACATCTGGCCCCGTTTGGTTGCAAACGATATGGCACACCGGCTTATAACCGTCGGACTACGAGGTGCAACGTTCACCGACCCTCTAACCAACATGACGGACTATCCCGCACAGATGGCGGCGGTAGTTATAGTAACTATTCCTCTGTTGCTCGTGTTCTTGTTCTTCCGTAAATACATTATGCGCGGCGTATCGAGAAGCGGCATCAAAGGATAAAACAATTTAAGGTTTCAATTTAACATCATATATAAATAAAAATAAAAAAGGAGAAACAACATGAAGAGAAGATTTGGCGCAATTTTAATGTCTGGCGTTATGGCATGCTCCGTTATGGCGGGACTTGCTTTTTCGACGGCATGTACCGGTAATCAAAAGCCCGACTTCGTAATGCCAGAGGGCGGTTTTGACACCAACAAAGAAGTAACGATCACGTTCTATCACTCAATGGGACAAGATAACAAAAAGGTGCTCAACGCAAGTCTTGAAGAGTTTAAAAAGCTCTATCCCAACATTACCGTTATAGAAGAAGCGCAAGGCGGCTATGACGACGTTCGCGACCAGATTACTAAGGAAATTATGGACGGCAGCCAACCCGACGTAGCGTATTGCTATCCCGACCACGTTGCGCTTTTCAACCAGTCCGGCGCAGTACAGTCGCTTAACGATTTCCTTGCCGACGGCACGTATAAAGATTACACGGTCCCTCAAGTGAAGTTGGACGCAGACGGCAACCAGCTCAAAAACGACGACGGGTCTTACGTAACGGAAGAAGTTTCTCTTAATTTAACTCAAGCACAAAAGGAATCGTACATTGACGGCTACTACGCCGAAGGTTTTAAGTTTGACGACGAAACCAAGATGTACACGCTTCCTTTCTCAAAGTCAACCGAAGTACTTTATTACAATAAAACCTTATTCGAAAAGCACAACCTCACCGTTCCCAAAACGTGGCAAGAACTTGGCGCGCTTTGCGAAACGATACACGGAATTGACTCCAAGGTTTTCCCCTTCACGTACGACTCTGAGGCAAACTGGTTCATAACCATGTGCGAACAGTACGGCTCGGGTTATACTTCGGCAACCGGCAACAAATTCTTGTTCGACAACAAAACGAACCAAGAATTCGTTACGACCTTCACCGACTGGTATGAAAAGGGTTACTTCACCACGCAGAGCCTTAACGGCGAAGGCGGCAATCCCAAATATACGTCTGACCACTTCACCGCACAGAACAGCTTTATGTGCATAGGTTCTTCCGCGGGCGCCGGTAACCAGTTACCTCCCGTAACCAACGGCGTTCCCCAGTTCCAAGTAGGCATCACGTCTATTCCTCAAGTAAATCCCGATGCTCCGAAAGTAATTTCACAAGGACCTTCGGTTTGTATCCTTAAACAAGATGACCCTCAGCGCGTTCTTGCAAGCTGGTTGCTCGTTAAGTATCTTACCACTGACGTAAACTTCCAAGCAGCTCTTTCCATCACTTCCGGCTACGTTCCCGTATTAAAGGAAGAGGTTATGAAGACGAACGTTGCTTATGCTGCACATCTTTCAACGGCTGACGAAAACGCTCCTACGACCAGAGCAAACATAACCGCTCTTTCCGCAAAAGTTTGTATGGAGCAAGAAAAGGCTTACTTCGTATCGCCCGCATTCGTCGGTTCGTCAACCGCTCGTGACCAAGTAGGTTACTTAATGTTAGCCGCATTTACGAGCAAAACTAACAACAAAACTATTGACCAAGCATTCAAAGATGCTATTGCAGAATGTGAATATTTTGACGTAGGTTAATTTATGAAGAAATTTTATAAAATTTTTGTTTCGGCGTTGTGTGCAGCGGTTATGGCGGTTCCCGTCTTGTTCGCTGCTTGCAACATGGATGGCACCGATCCCAACGGCGGCAACGGTGGTAACGGCGGCACCAATCAAACCGCCGGTGTTGATTACGTAAGCAATCTTAAGCTTGATTTATCAAGCGAAACCAAGAAGCAAGAAGTAACCGTCCGTCTTTACGTTGACGGCGACACGACCCACTTCGACCCCATAAGAAACTCTACGGTAACCCCCAATACCGACCTTTCCATCTTTGACGAAGTCGGTTACGTCAAGGCCCGTTATCTTGCGGTCAACACTCCCGAATCGACTGGTAAAATCGAAAAGTGGGGTAAGACGGCTTCCAACTTCACCCACGACGCACTTGAAAAATGCAAGAACGGCGGCAGTATCATTATTGAATCTGACGACAGCGCGTGGAATTCGGACTCAACCGGCACGAGATTTTTGCTTTGGATATGGTATAAGCCCGCCGGCGCAACCGATTATAGAAACCTCAACGTTGAAATTCTTCAAAACGGCTTTGCGCTCGCTTCAAAAACGTCCAACAACCGTTACGGCAGCGTTGCGAGTGCCGCGCTTGACCAAGCTAAGGCAAACAAGCTTCACCTTTATTCTCCCGCAAGCACGGTTGACGTAAACTGGCACGACAGTGCGGCAACGGAATTGTCCATAAAAGAACTTCGCTGCCACGTTGCCGACTACATTCAAATGCCGGTTAGGGTTACTGGTATAGTTGCGGCCGTATTCAGTAATACTGCTTACGTACAAGAATACGACGAAGAAACTCAACGCTACTACGGCATTGCGGTGTATATCGGCTATGAAAAGGGCTATATCAATACCGTTCTCAGCTTAGGAAACGAAGTCAACGTCGTCGGCAAAATTACCGACTTCCAAGGCACCTATCAGATTTCCGGCGTAGAATACAACTTGTTGAAGCCCAACGCAACGACCAACACGACGATTATAAGCCAGAATAACGACATCGTCTTTTCGGAAGCTTCCGCCGCCGACATAATTAATAAACAGCTTGCTTTGGAGTTTGAAGTTACCGACGAAGACGGTGAAGAAGCTTTGGAAACGGTCAACATTGCCTACGGTGATGCAGTTACGTCTACTGCGGTTCGCCTTCAGAACTTAACAGTTTACAAGACAACCGCAACCGAGTCCAGCACAAGCAGCAATGGCGCACTTTCTATCCGCTGCAATGCAGAGGACGGCACCCAAATCACCATTCGCACCGAAGTTTTATACGATGCAAACGGCAATAAGGTTACTAAGGATGCGTTCCCCGCCGGCACGGTTATTAAATCCGTAAAGGGCATTGTTGAAAAATATACTCCCGATAAAGAAAATGCAGACGAATTCTACTTCCAAGTTAAGTGCTATCTTTTAGACTATATCGAAATATAATCCCCCCAAAATCGGGGCATTAACAATCAACAAAATCAATTAAAAAAAATAAAAAATATAAAAGGAGAACAACATGAAAAAAATACTCGGTGCGGTCATTGCAGTCGTAATGGGTGCAACACTTGTAGGCGCGTTAGCGGCTTGTGACACAGACAAAGGTAACGAGGGCGGCGGTGGCGGCAAAAGTGATGCTGATATAGCAAAACTAGCCATCAATTCAATTCGTACGATTTATAACGGCAAAGCGAAAGAAACGCCCGCAAGTTACGAAGTTATGGGTCAAACGGTGGTTGAAAAAGTCAACTACGACGTAAACTGGACCGTAGCTCTTGCAGAATCTTGCACAATCGAAAACTTCTCAAACTACGTTTCCGTCAGCCCCATGGCAGAGGATAAAACCGTTACTATCAACGTTACCAAAGCCGTTGGCGTAAAAATCGACTACACGCTTACCGCAACCGTTAAGGTTGGCGAAGCGTCCGAGTCTGTAAGCTTCGAAAGATACGTTCCCGAAGGTAAAGACATTGGCGAAAACTATGCAGAAACGTCAATCAGCTTCGTCGGCACGACTACCCGTACGGTATTTACTTCCGCACAGCAAGTTTGGACGGCGAACGGCATCACCTTGACGAACGACAAGGGTTCGTCTAATACCAACGTAGATAACGCTTCCAGTGCTTACCACGTTCGTATTTATAAAGGCTCTTCTGTTAAAATCGAGTGCGACGGAATGACTGAACTCGTATTCTACAGCGAAGCGGACTATACCGATAATAGCGGCAAAACTTCTACTTATCCCGCATGGCTTCTTCAAAGCCTTCAAGCTGCAAGCTGGGCGTCGAGTGCAACGATTGAGCAAGGCACTGCAACGGTAAACGAGAAGACTGTTGACATCGTTACGGTTAAGCTTGCAACCCCCGTTGATTCTCTTGAATTCGCTGCTTCTGCCGGTCAGATAAGGCTTACTTCACTTGACGTTGTGTACAATAAAAACGGCGCTTCCGATGCGGACAAGCTTGCAAGTGCAAAAGCTGCGCTTGACCTTACAACTAAAAACTACTCCGCAACGGGCTCGTACGACCTTCCCGCAACGCAAGGCGTCGCAGCCGTAACTTGGACTGTAACTTCCGACTACGTTGAAATCGACGGCGGCAATCTTAAAATTAAGAGTATGCCCCAAGCTACAACCCCGATTACCCTTAACGCAGAACTTTCGTACAACGGTTTAACCGACAATAAGGAAATCACTATTACGCTCGTTCCTCTCAGCCTTGAACACGCTGGTACCGCAGCAGACCCTTATTCGACCACCGATGCAATTCAAGTTACCAAACTGCTTGAAGTGAACGCTACGGGCGCGGACGAAGTTTACGTAACGGGCTACGTTATTTCACCCGGAACCTACAACTCAACTTACCACAACTTTGATAATTTGTACATCGCAAAGACGTATGAAGAGGGCAAGCCCACTACCGCTGAAGATGCGTTCTACGTATTCAGACCCACGGAAGACAGCACGTATTTAACTGCTTCCGGCTTAAACGTTGGCGACCTTGTAGTATTCAAAGGTAAACTTCAGAACTACAAATCCAGCAGCGCTGGTGAAGACGACCCGACCGTTCCCGAGCTTGTTAACGGTACTTGCGTTTCCGTTACTTCCGCAGCAGACCTCAACAAAGACGATGCTGCTAAAGTAGCCGCTGCAAAAGAGAACGTATCGCTTAATGAAGAATACAATACGGGCGCAACCGTAAATCTTCCCGCAACGCTTAACGGCGCAAGCTTGTCTTGGACGACGACGTCCGATGCTGTCACTCTTGAGGGTAACACCTTAACCGTAAAGAGTACCGCAGCAAACGGCACGTCCGTTACCCTTAACGTAGCTATATCCAGCGGTGACGTACACGATAGCACGACCGTAACTTTCACGGTTAAGGCTGTTAACTACGGCACAATGGATGCTCCTCTTTCCGTAACCGAAGCTCTCGCATTAGTTTCAACTGCTGACGAGTGGACGGCTCAAGTCGTTTATATGAAAGGTATAGCTGCATCTACGGCTGCAGTATCGTCTAACGGTCAATATTATCAGACTTTCAGTATTAAAGACGAAAACAACACAAACACTATCAGCGTTTATTCGATTAATCTCCGTAGCGGCGTAGCTGCACCCGTGCAAAACGATGAAGTTATAGTTTGTGGTTATGTTACTTATTATAAAGGCACTACAAAGCAGTTCAGTAGAAATACCAATCTGGACCCCGTGGTTGAAGTATATCTTGAAAGCAACACCCGTGGTACTTCCACAATCACGCTTACCGAGAATGCAGAAGTAGCGGCAACGAGCCTTCCCGCAAATGCGGTAAACGGCACTACGGTTACCTTCACGGTTACTCCGATTGACGGCAAGGAAGTCTCTGCTGTTAAAGTTAACAGTAAAGAAATTGAAGCTACTGACGGTAACTATTCGTTTACAGTTACGGGTAATACTACCGTAGTTATTGAAACGAAAAATGAAGGCGACCCCGATAAGGAGTACACTTATACTAAGGTTACGGCAGATAACGCTTCCGACCTTATTAAAGACGGCGCCGTAATTATTATTTCCGCTACAACCGGCAGCGGTAGCAGTGCTAAGAATTTTGCTATGGGCTCACAAAACGGTAATTATCGCAATAAAGTAGATAACTTTGATGCAACTAACGTTGCAGATGCAGTTGTAACCGTTACCTTGAAAGCAGTAGAAGGCGAGGAAAACACTTACTATCTTGTAACTAACGAGGCTGGTGGCGGATATTTGACAGCTGTTTCTGGTCAGAATCAAGTTAAGACAGAGCAAACCGCTACTAATTATAGCAAGTGGACCATATCAGTTACTAGTACTGGCACCACAATTGTTAGTGAGGGAAGGTATTTAACCTATAATGCTTCCAGCCCTCGTTTTGCAGCTTATGGCAATCAAAACCAAACTGCTCCCACACTTTACGTTCAAGTCGAAGTAACTGAATAATTAAATTAACGTAAAACAAAAACAACCTTCCCGAAAGGGAAGGCTGTTTTTTTATTTAACCGTCATTGCGAGGAACGAAGCAATCCAGCTCCAACTTTATCCAACGTTTTTCTTAATAGCGTCCAACGCATACCAGTTAGTCAATTCAACGCTAATGGGGGAAATAGTAATATACCCGCTCATAGTTGCGTCCGTATCAATTTCAAGGTTGTGCGTGCCCTTATAAAGGCTTATAAGCTGTGGCATAACCGTGTCGTTTTCAAGGAATGCAAAATCGTCGCTGTAAATCGCCTCGCCCGTTTTCGTTATAAGTATCTCGTCGCCCTTTTCGGGTATATTCACGTTGAGTATATCGGTATAGTCCAACATTCTTCGGCTCTGAATTTCGTTCCATATTCTGTCCAAATTCTTAACCGCGTTGTCAAAGGAAGTAAAGCAAGCCGAAATAGCTATTGCCTTAATTCCGCACTTAGCCGCCTCAAAGCACGCGCCAACCGTTCCGGAGTATCTTATATCCCCGCCAAGGTTGTGCCCGCAGTTTATCCCCGAAAGCACAAGGTCAAACTTCTTTTTAAATCCAAGCGTCGCAATTCTCACGCAGTCGGCGGGGGTGGAGTCCACGCTGTAAGCCTCAACGCCGTCAAACGGGTCAACTTTTTTAACCTCGTATCCGCCGTGTATTTCAATGCTGTGGCTCTTGCCGCTCTGCTGTACCTTGGGTGCAAACACGCTGACCTCGCCAATGTGTTTCGCCCAGTCTACTAAATATTTTATTCCTTCGGCGTTTATGCCGTCGTCGTTAACGATTAAAATTTTCACAGTCTTTCACCGTATTTTTCTTTAAATTCGCCAAGTAGCTTATCTGCGTCCTCGATAAGCGCTTGCATTTCTTCCGCGGAATACACCGTCGCCCCCGCAGAGGTGAAGTGCCCGCCGCCGTGATACTTGTTTGCAAGCTCCACGATTCCCAAAAAGCGGGAGCGGAGCCTTACGCGTATATTGTTTTTTTCCTTGTTGTCTATAAACGCAATCCATATAAGGCTGCCGCGTATCGTTTTTAAATCGCTCACGACTTCGCTTGCCGCCTCTAAGGTCAAATTAAACTTTTTCTGTACATCCTCGTCCATATAAACGTAGGCAACGCCGTGCGGGGTAATCTTGATATGGTCGTACACGTATGATTTCAGCCTTAAAGCCTCGAACTCGTCCGTGTACAAGTGTGCATACAGCGTTTGAGTATCAATATTCAAATCGAGCAGTGCCCCCGCAAGCCGCATCGTCTCGCCCGTAACGCCTTCGTAGCGGAACCTTCCGCTGTCCGTTACCATACCGCAGTAAATGCAAGTTGCCGCCTCTGTAGTAATTTTCAGCTTGTCTTTAAAGCTTTCGTAAAAGTCGGCTATCATTTCGCAAGCAGAGGAGCGGAAGTCCTCAACCCAGCTTATATCGCCGTAAGGCTTGTCGTCTATGTGGTGGTCAATCTTTATTATTTCTTTCGCCTTCGTGTAGTTGCCGTTTGAAATGCGGTCCGCCGTGCCCGTATCTATAACCACGAGTAGCGCGCCGTCGTAAACCTCGTCAACCTTGTCGGCTGGGATAGTATCTTCACCGCCCAAAAATTTCATATGGTCGGCGTAATCCTCGTTGATAACCCAAACCTTCTTTTCGGGGTAAGTCGCACGCAGTATTCCCGCAAAGCCCTTAGTCGAGCCAACCGCATCGCCGTCGGGGCGAATATGGCGGGATACGATTATTTTATCGTAACTCTCTATTTTATTTAGAATTTGTCGTTTTATTTCTTCGTTCATATTATTTCTCCGCAGCCAGCTCGTTCAAATCTGCAAGAAGCTTCATTGCGGTAGCCTTGTCGGGCACGGTGCAGCCGCTCGCCTTCTTGTGCCCGCCGCCGCCGTATTTAACGGCAATGGGGTTAATGTTGTATTTGTTGCTGCGGATTTCCGTATGCACGCCGTCGTGGCTTTCGGTAAAGTTCACCCAAGCGTGTACGCCCTTAATATCGCGCATAAGTCCGACTAGCCCCGTTGAAACGATGGGGGCGGCGTCGCCGTTTGCGGGCAAATCTTCCTTCGCGGTGTAAATGTACGCAACGTTGTTTTCCGTAAATTTAATCTTATGCATATTGTCCGCCTTCTCGATAATTTCGGAAAAATCTTCGGCGTACAAATTGTAGTAAAGCGTATTCAAGTCAATGGGCTGCGACATAAGGAAAGCCGCAAGCTCGAATGTGCGTGCGGAGGTGGAGTCGAAAACGAATCTTCCGCTGTCCGTTACCATACCCGTATAAAGTGCAGTCGCGGATACGGGGCTTAGTTTCAGCTTGCATTCCTTTGCTAACATAGCAACCATTCCGCAAGCGCTCTCGTACGTGCTGTCAACTATATCCACGTCGGCAATTTCCTCACAGTAAATGTGGTGGTCGATACGTAAGGTTTTAGCGGCGGTCTTGTACCTATCGTCGCAGATAAGGCGGGAAGACCCGCAGTCCAAGATTATCGCAAGCGCGTCCTTGTAGTACTCGTCGGGTATCTCGTCCATAACGCCGTTCATAAAGGGGAGGCGCGTTGCCTCGTCGCCTACGACGTAAACTTCTTTGCCCTTAAAATTGTCTTTAATTATAGCCGCAAGCCCAAGCTGGCTGCCAAGCGCGTCGCCGTCGGGGTAAGAATGGCGGTGAATTATAATTTTTTGGTACTTTTTAATCAATTTTAGTGCATTTTTGAACATTTTCAAATCTCCGTTTTGTGCATATTTATATCCGTTTTGTGCATTTCGTATCATAATATTATATCATAAACCCGCCCGCTTGTCAATAGCGGTTTTGTCTTGACAATTACTGGCAAATATATTAAAATAAAGCTGTATGAGAAAGTATAGAATAAGAGTCGGTTTAGACGTAGACGATACGCTGTATGAATGCAATTCTTACGCCGTATCTATTATAAATAATAGATACCCCAACGACGAACCCGTCAAATTAGAGGATATAAAGTGTTGGGGCGCCAGCGGCAGACACTCGGAAGAGCGCATTCAGCTTTATTCCGATCCGGAGTTCGTTCGCACCCAGCCCATAACCGAGGGCGCGCAAGAATTCGTTAAAAAACTTTCGGAAATTGCCGACGTTTTCTTCGTCACCGCCGTCCCCGCTTGCTGCATGAGCGCAAGGGCGGAGCGCTTAATTAAGGACTTTCCGGAGATTCCCGCGAACAATATTATACTCGGTACGCGCAAGGACATAATATCTTTAGATATTATGTTGGATGACGGCGCGCACAATATTTCAAGCTCGCGCGCGGCTTATCCGGTACTTTTCCGCAAGCCTTGGAACACTGGGCTTTCGGGTCTTTTGTCCGTAAACAGCTACGACGACTTTTTGCACTTCTGCGAAATGGTGCGAAATTCCTTCTCCGAAAAATTCCCCGTTTTAAAAAACGGCGGCGTTCTCTGTCTGGTAGGCCCTTCGGGCACTTCTAAAACCGAAATCGCAAACGAGTTGACGAAAAGAGAGGGTTTCAAAAAACCGCTCACTTCAACCACCCGTCCCCGCCGTAACACCGAAAACGAGGATGCGTATCGCTTTATCAGCGAGGAGCAGTTTATCCGCGAAATGAAGGCGGGAGATTACATTGAAACGACCGTTTATAGCGGATATCACTTCGGCACCTCCGAAAAAGATATTTCGCCCATCGTCGAAAGCGGCGGCGTAGCAGTTATCCCCATCGACATCTGCGGCGCGATTACGCTTAAAAATCTGTACCGTGAGCGCGCAATGCTCGTGTTCACGCACAGAGAGCGCGAGGACGCAATAAAAAGCATTATAGATAGAGACATAGATATTGACGACAAAACGCGGCGCATTATGTCGCTTGACTTCGAATATCGCAACAGTGAAGTCTGCGACGCGGCTATTGCCGTGGGCGACGACGTTACCGAAGCCGTAGAGAAAATAGTAAATTTAGTGGAGCAACGAGGCACTTATGAATTATGACGTTATTATTATAGGCGCTGGCCCGGGCGGAATTTTCTCCGCATACGAGCTGAGGAACAGCGGGCTGAAAGTGGCAGTGTTTGAAGAAGGCAACGAGCTTTCCAAGCGCAAGTGCCCTATTGACGGCGTAAAGGTTAAATCTTGCATAAGCTGTAAAACTTGCTCGATTATGTCGGGCTTCGGCGGCGCGGGCGCCTTTTCGGACGGAAAATACAACATTACCAACGACTTCGGCGGAAGCCTTTACGAGCATATCGGCAAAAAGACGGCGTTGGAGCTTATGGAGTACGTTGATAAAATCAACGTAGCGCACGGCGGCGAAAATACGAAGCTGTACACTACGGCGGGTACTCACTTCCATAAGGTCTGCACGCAGAACAAGCTGAACCTTTTAAACGCGCGTGTGCGCCATTTGGGTACGGATATAAATTATACCGTGCTTACGAATATCTTTGCCGAGCTCAAAGACAAGGTTGACTTCTTCTTCAATACGCACGTTAGCGATATTAAAAAGACGGCTAACGGCTTTGAAGTTGTGGCGGATAAAAGCTATTCGTGCAAGTATTGCATAGTGTCCGCCGGCAGAAGCGGCAGTAAGTGGATGGAGGGGATTTGCAAAAAGCTTGGCATCACGACCCACTCTAACCGCGTGGATATCGGCGTGCGCGTGGAACTGAACGCAGAAATTTTTGAACACATTACCGACGAGCTGTACGAAAGCAAGATAGTGTACACCACCGAAAAGTACGAGGACAAGGTACGCACCTTCTGTATGAACCCGCACGGAATAGTGGTAAACGAAAATACGAACGGAATTATAACCGTAAACGGGCACAGCTTCGAGGACGAGAGCCGCAAGACGAACAATACAAACTTTGCGCTACTCGTATCCAAGCACTTTTCCGAGCCTTTCAAGGACAGTAACGGCTACGGCGAGAGCATTGCAAAGCTTTCTAATATGCTCGGCGACGGCGTAATCGTTCAGCGCTTCGGCGATTTGGTAAGAGGTAGGCGCAGTACGCAAAAGAGGCTTGACGAAAACCTCGTCGTGCCTACGCTCAGCGCAACCCCCGGTGATTTAAGCCTTATACTTCCCAAGCGCATACTTGACGGAATTATCGAAATGATTTACGCCCTCGACAAGGTTGCGACGGGTACGGCAAACGACGAAACGCTTTTGTACGGCGTAGAGGTTAAGTTCTACAATATGGAAGTGGAAACGGACGAAAACCTTGAAACGCTGCACAACGGACTGTATTTTATCGGCGACGGCAGCGGCGTTACGCATTCACTTTCGCACGCCTCCGCAAGCGGAGTACACGTAGCAAGGCACATTCTTTCTAAGCTTAGCTAACGACTGTACGATAAGCAGTAATTTAACGAGGACATTTTCAATGAAAAAAACAATTATAACTATATTAGTTTGTTTAATTGCGTGTATGGTAGTATGTTTGACGGGATGCGATAACGAATATGCAAAATAGGAATATAATGATGCCGAAAAAATAGCGCAAGATGACCGTTATGGGGAGGTTCTCTACCATTTAAAATCCATAGACGGTGGCTATTCTCTTACCGTTTCACAGTTCGATGGACGACACACCATTTTGAAGATAACTCTCGAAGAAGATGTAGATGTAGAAATGCAACTTGATTTAAAAATTTCAAGTGGTACTGTTAAAGTTGTATTTATTGATTGCGATAATAACATAACCGATTTAATTGAATGTTCGCAAGACAGCTCTAATGAGCAAACTGCGACAAAAACTGTTTCTTTTACAAGCGGGATAAATCGAGTAAAGCTTGTCGGGTACGATTGCAAAGGTATCGACTTGAAAATAATATTTGACGAGCCGTAAAATTGAAATACAAAAACTAAATTTCAATTTAGCGGAGAATAATATGAAATGGTTCAAATTAAAAATTGGATTAGGGCTTATACCATTCTTTGGGTTCGTAATAGACTTGTTTTGGGGTATGTTTTCTGTTTACAAAGTCAACCGTAAGAGCAGTCAAGTATTTTTCTATGACTTTGTTGCTATGATAGGAATGTTTATTGTATTTATTCCTATGGGGTTAGGCATCTATCTTTTTACTCAATATGCTGACCTTACGAACATAACTCTTGTAGTTGGTGTTGAACTTTCTATTGTTTTTGTAGGGCTTTATCTAATGACTGCCGTATGCCTTGCAGTTCAATACTTATATTGCAAAAAATTGGTTGCAAATAAAAATGCACAAAATCTTTCGTAAGATAAATTTCATTTAGTGTTAAAAGCCCTCGAACAATTTGTTCGAGGGCTTTTTATTTAACCGTTTTTTTCGGGTAGGAATTTCCAGTATCGCACGGGCATATAGCCTTTCATTTGCTTTTCGTGCGGGCGTTCCTTGATATTGACTGATTTATAATACTTTTTCCACAGCGATTCAAACGCGCGTTCGCTTTCTGAAAGGCAAATTTCCGCATCGCCGACGTAAGTCATAATCCATTCGTTGCCGTTAAACAGCCCCGCGATTTTGCGCTTTACATCGTGAATGATAAACGGTGCCCTAAACCTTGCCGCGAAGTGCGGCATGAGTAAGTCCGTAATATCGTTGTCGGGGGAGTAGGGGGCGTAGAACGTACCGTTTGCGGTTTCCTTGAACCTTAAAAACCCGGTAAACCTATGGATTTCATAAGTAATCTGGTGCAGAATTGTGTCTAAATCGACTACTTCGGGCAAGCTGAAAGCGTTTCTTATGGGTTTTTTGTGTGCCAGCAGTCGCTTGATATATAAAAAACAAATCTGTTCTTTGTTCGTGTTGAAGCTTCTTAAAGCCGCCAAAATATCTTCTTCGGCGTGTTTATCGTATTTTTTAAGCCCGCGCCGAACGCGCTCACACTTTTTTAAGTCGGTTTGCACGCTTACGGTTGCACAGCCCAACGAAAGCTGAAGCTCCTTATCGGAGGTTATCATACACTCGGACGTATTATACGCGTCGAAAACGGCAGTGAAAAAATTTTCGGGCGTGCCGTCGCAAATATAAAAAATCATACTTCACCCGTAAGCGCGGAGAGAGCTACAGACTTTTCCGAAAACATTGAAAGCTGTTCGGTTACCTCGCCGCCGTCCCCTAAAAGCAAACAGTTTTTCACTTGGTTGATATTTTCCACGCCGTAGAATTTGCCCTTGCAAGTTATAAAGTGCCTTGCCCGCTTCAATACAACACGCATTTTTACAAGGTGTTCAAATTCAAGCTTGCCGAACTTTCTTGCCTCTATAATTCTATACGCGCTCTTTGCACCGATACCGGGCACGCGCAAAAGGGTGGCAAGGGGTGCAGTGTTCACTTCAACGGGAAAAAGATGCATATTCCGAAGTGCCCAAGCGCATTTCGGGTCGTATTCTTGAGAAAGGTTTTCACCCTCGTCTACGATTTCGTTCACGTCAAAGCCGTAAAAGCGGATAAGCCAGTCCGCTTGATAAAGTCTGTGCTCGCGCAAAAGTCCCGCGCCAACGGTGGGAAGGAGGTTGCTTTGCACTACTGGGATATAGGAGGAGTAGTAAACCCGTTTAAGCCCCATATTGCGGTACAGCGCTTCGGTAAGCTTCAGAATTTGCCCGTCCGTTTCGGGTGAGGCGCCTATAATCATTTGCGTCGTTTGCCCCGCGGGAATAACGGCGTCTTTTCGCCGCACCTTGTTCACCTTGTCGTACGTGATAGCGTTTTGAAGGTTTTTCATCGGTAGCAGAAGGCTCTGCTTAGTTTTTTGCGGCGCAAGCAGTTTTAGCGATTTTTCGCTGGGCAGTTCGACGTTAAAGCTCATTCTGTCAACAAGACGCGCCGCCTTCATGATAAGCAAATCGTCCGCGTGGGGTATGCCCTTTAAATGAATGTAACCGTTGAAGCGGTATTCCCGCCTAAGCATTTCCACCGTCTTAATAAGTAGCTCCATAGTTTTGTCTGGCGTGCCGAAAACTGCGGAGGAGAGGAAAAGCCCCTCGATGTAGTTTCTTTGATAAAAGCCGATTACAAGTTCGCAAATTTCGGTTGGTGTAATCGTTGCCCGCCTTACGTCCGCACTGCGGCGGTTTGGGCAGTATTCGCAGTCGTATATGCAATCGTTGCTCATTAAAATTTTAAGTAGCGATATACATCTTCCGTCGGGGGTAAAGGAGTGGCATATCCCACCGACGGAAGCGTTACCAAGCCCGCCGGCACTGTTTACCCGTTTAGAGCCGGAGGACGAACAGGAAACGTCGTATTTAGCGCTTTCGGTTAAAATTTCAAGTTTTTCTGCGTCAATCATACACGTTTACCCACTAAAACACCATAAGCTTTCGGTAATTTACCCGTTTTTACAAAAAGCAAACAAATGTTTACATTTCAATAATATCACCGCAAACCGCCGTTGTCAACGGTTTTTCCCGAGTTTGACGAAAATATTTTTTTATGATAAACTTAGGTAAGATTGTAAATTTCACAAACATTTCATTATTGTATTAATTGAATTCTATCCGCACGGTTTATAAGTAAGTGGGAGGTACTAACGATGAAGGTACTGATAGTTGACGACGAGGAAATGATAAGGGGCGTCCTTAAAGAGTACGTGGAGTTCGAGGGCGGAGTTGCATACGAGGCGGCTGACGGTATGCAAGCGGTTAAGCTTTGCCGTGATAACGACTTCGACATAATTCTAATGGACGTTATGATGCCCCGCCTTGACGGGTTTTCCGCCGTTAAAGAGATAAAAAAGATAAAGAATATTCCCGTAATTATGCTTTCGGCAAGGGGTGAAGAATACGAAAAGCTGTTCGGCTTCGAAATCGGCGTTGACGATTACGTAACGAAGCCGTTCTCGCCCAAAGAGGTAATGGCGCGCATCCACGCCGTTTTAAAGCGCGGCGCGCAAGAAAGCGCTAACGACGTAGTAACGTTTGAAGGGCTTACCATTGATATGGTCGGGCGCAACGTTTTAGTCGACGGAGAAAAGGCGGAGCTTACCCCTAAGGAGTACGAAATCCTTTTTTATTTCGTAAAGAATAAGGGTATTGCCTTGACGCGTGAAAAGCTTTTAATGGACGTTTGGGGCTTCGATTTTTACGGCGACGACCGAACGGTGGACACGCACATAAAAATGCTGCGCTCCAATCTTAAACAATACAGAAAATTTATAGTGACCTTGAGGGGCTTGGGATACAAATTTGAAGTCTGAAAAAGTCAAACACCCGCTAAAACTTAGAAAACCCAAAAGCGTAAACCGCACGATGATAGCTTATTTCTGCGTGCTGGCTTTTCTTATGGTTTTTTTGGTTGAGCTCGGCTTTTTTATACTCGTTTCCGAAACTCTTGAAAATCAAGCGCGCGATAAAATATCGCTTATCGGTAGCGAGTTCGAGGCAACTTTAAAATCGGGCGCGGACGATAAAGCGATTGAAGAAAGCATTAACCGCAACCGCATAGACGGTATAAATATTTTTCTTTTCACTGCGGAAGGGGAGCTTGTTGCCCCCGACGGGTACGGCGATATTCAGAGCGTTTTAAACGAAGTGAATTCCCGCGTAAGTAACGAGGAAGTAGGGTACAACGTCGTTTACCGTACTGGTGAAGCCGTAAATTACGTTTCTAAAATAGAATACGACAGTAATCCGCACGTGCTTTTCGTAACTTATTCGGTTTCGATAGTGCGCGATACGGTATTGAACTTGCAGCTTTATCTTTTGATAATAGGCGTAGGAGTTTTTGCCGCCGCCGTGCTAGTATCTTTGGGACTTTCCAAAAAGCTTACTTCGGGTTTGAAAACTATGTCCGATACCGCCGTGCTTCTTGCGGAGGGTAATTACGATATTAAGTTCACCAACGCAGACTACAAGGAAATGGCTCAGCTTTCGGACACCTTGAACCACGTTAGGGACGAGGTAAAAAAGAGTGAGGACTTCCAGCACGAAATACTTGCAAACGTAACTCACGACTTAAAGACGCCGCTTACGATGATTAAGGCGTACGCCTCGATGATTAAAGAGATTTCGGGCGATAATCCCGAAAAGCGCGAAAAGCACTTACAAGTTATCATTGACGAGGCGGATAGGCTTACGGGGCTCGTAAACGACGTTTTAAGCGTTTCGAAATTGCAAGCGAATATGTCGGAGTTGAAATTAAAGGTATTCAATCTCACCGAGCTCGTTTACGGCATCATAAATAAATTCGGGTATTTGCAAGAAGCGCAAGGGTACAGCTTTATGCTGGATATAGAGCCTAACCTTTACACCCGCGCCGACGAGGAAAAGATAAGCCAAGTTATTTACAACTTACTCGGCAACGCCGCAAACTACACGGGCGAGGATAAAACCGTTTATATAAGCCTTAATTCGAGTATGGACGGCAAGCGCGTGCGTTTTGCGGTCAAGGATACGGGCAAGGGGATTTCCAAAGAGGATATGCCCGAAATATGGAATAGGTTTTACCGAGTTAAGGAAAACCACAACCGCCCCGTGAAGGGAACGGGCTTGGGTCTTAACATAGTCAAAGCAATTTTGGAAAGTCATTCTTTCGACTTCGGGGTTGAAAGCGAGCTGGGAAAAGGTTCGTTATTTTGGGTCGACTTCCCGTGTGTTCCCGCAGAAATAGAGATAAAAGATATATAGAAGCGTTTCCCCGTCGGATATTCAACCGTCGGGGAAAAATTTTTTACAAAAAACTAAACTATGGTTATTTTTTGTTGACATTATAAATATTTAATAATATAATGTAAATAGTTAAACCGCGGTTAAGTTTTGTTTTGCGGTTTAAAGGAGAAAAGTTATGCCTATTGCAATTGCACCTTCGAATACGGATTTGGTAATAAGAAAAATCGGTGCCGAAGAAAAGACGAGAAAGCACCTTCAAGAGCTCGGCATTACGGTTGGCAGTACCATTAAGCTTATATCCTCTGCGGGCGGCAACGTAATCGTTATCGTCAAAGAGGGGAGGCTGTGCCTCGACAGAAATTTAGCTTCTAAAATTTTAGTTGCGTAAATTAAGATGACCCGTCCGCGGGTCAAAAAAATTAGATTAAAAATAAACCATAGTTTATAAATTTACAATAAAAAGGAGCTATCAATGAGCAAATTACTTAGCGAATTTACCGTTGGTGAAAGCGGTAAAATAATTGCCGTCAACGGCGAAGGTAAAATTCGCCGCAGACTGTTCGATATGGGCGTTACCCCCGGCGCGGAACTTACGATGAAAAAGAAAGCCCCCCTCGGCGACCCCATAGAAATTACTATACGCGGGTACGAGCTTACCTTGCGTAAGACGGAGGCGGCTTGCGTGGAGGTGGAAGTAAAATGAAAACTTTTGCATTAGCGGGCAACCCCAACTGCGGTAAAACTACGCTTTTTAACGCGCTTACGGGTTCGACTGCACACGTGGGCAACTGGCCCGGCGTTACCGTCGACAAGCGCGAGGGCACCTATAAGGGCGGTTCAAAGAACATAAACATAGTCGACCTACCCGGAATTTATTCTCTTTCGCCCTATACGCCCGAAGAAGTTATTTCGCGTAACTTCATTTTGGACGAAAAGCCCGACGGTATTATTAACATAGTCGACGCAACTAACTTAGAGCGCAACCTTTACCTTACGACCCAGCTTCTTGAAATGGACGTGCCCGTAATCGTGGCGTTGAACATGATTGACGAAGTAGAGAAAAGCGGCGATAAGATAGACGCATCTACGCTTGAAAAGGCGCTCGGTGTGCCCGTCGTGGCCGTTTCGGCGTTGAAGGGTACGGGCGTTAAGCAGCTTATGGACAGAGCTGCGGCTATGCCTTCGGGAAGAAAGGGCACTACCGTTTTAAAAGAGGCCCTTTCCAAACAGCTTGAAACGGCTTGCGCTTACTACGAGGCGGAAGAAGTGGCGTCGCCCTTATTCCATGCGATTAAGCTTTTGGAAAAGGACGAGATAGAGCTTGAAAGAAAGGGAGCTTCCGCAACCCTTGAAAAGCTTGGCGAGGAAGACTTGGAAGCGGTTATTGCCGACGAAAGATATAAATACATATCCTCAAACCTTTCAAATGCGAAAGTAAAAGCAAGCAAAGAAGTTTTAACTAAGTCGGACAAAATAGATAAAGTTTTGACCCATAGGGTTTGGGCAATTCCCATCTTTATCGTAATTTTATTCTTTATTTTCCACTTGACTTTCTCGGAAAATCTTTTCTTCTTGAACGGTTTCACCGAAGAACAAGCGTGGATGCCTACCTTAGTAGACTGCGGACTTGCAACCGAAGTGGAGGGCGAGATAGAGTACGATAACTTCGGCGTGGAAATACTTGCAATTTTCTACGACGGTGCAATTTACTCACCCGGCGTAATACTTACGAACTTCTTGAACTTATTCCTTGACCACATCTCCGGCGGCATAGTAACCCTTATGGAAAACGCCGAAGCGGCAGAGTGGGCAACGGGACTCGTTGGCGACGGTATTTTGGGCGGTATATTCGCAGTGCTCGGCTTTCTTCCCCAAATACTCGTACTGTTTATGTTCTTCTCGATTTTGGAAGATTCGGGCTATATGGCGCGTATCGCGTTCGTCTTAGACAGAATTTTCCGCCGCTTCGGGCTTTCGGGTAGAGCGTTTATGCCTATGATAATGGGCTTCGGCTGTTCCGTTCCCGCGGCTATCAACACACGAACCCTTGCCGACGATAAAGAGAGGGCGGCAACTATCCGCGTAATTCCTTTCTTCTCGTGCGGGGCAAAGCTTCCCATTTTAACGGCTTGCGGCGGTGCATTATGCGCCATGGCCGGAATGGCTAACGTAGACGTTATAACCATGGGTATGTATTTACTCGGCATAGTTTCGGCAATCGTGTGCGTGCTTTTGATGCGAAATACGTCTCTTAAAGGCGAAACGCCCCCGTTCATAATGGAGCTTCCCGCATACCATATGCCCGGTTTTAAAAACCTAATGTTGCATTTGTGGGATAAGACCAAACACTTCGTTAAAAAAGCGTTTACAATTATCTTTGCTTCAACCGTTATTATTTGGCTGTTCTCGCACCTAACTTGGAGCTGGCAGTTCGTCGCAGACGAAGCAATGAACGACTCTATTTTGGCTTCTATAGGTATGTTAATTCAACCCATATTCACGCCCGTAGGCTTCGGCTCACAGCTCGGCACTTACGGCTGGGTATTCGCGGTTGCGGCTATCACGGGGCTTGTCGCTAAGGAAAACGTAATTGCAACCTTTGCAACGCTTGCGGCTTGCATAACAGCTTTGGGCGCAAACGTTACCGGCATTGAAATTCCCGACGCTATCGCGGGGATAGAGGGCATAGAGGAAGCAACCGCAATGGCATCGGCAACGGGTATCACCGGCGCGGGCATAATAGCATTTATCGCATTCAATATGACTACGATACCTTGCTTTGCGGCGTGTGCAACGGCTAAGGCGGAGCTTCCGAAAGGCAAGTTCAAGTGGACGCTACTTTTTTGGCTTGTTGCAAGCTACGTAATCAGCTCGATGGTCTACACGATAGGAGAATGGTGGTGGACGCTGTTCATCTGGCTTGCGGTCATTGCAATAGTTACGACCTTTATCGTTTTAAGGAATATCGGCAAATTCGATATAATAAAGATATTTAAAAGAAAGAAGAAGGGCGGTGAAAATCAATGAATCCCGTAGACATTGCTGTAATCGTAATAGTTTGCGTAGCGGTGGTTGCAATTGCGGGATATCTTATCTACCGCAAGGTTAAGCACAAGGGCGGCTGCTGCGACTGTTCAAGCTGTTCTTCATGCGGCGGTTCTTGTCCGCACTGCGCCCCCAAAGACGATAAAGACTGACTTTATTTACAAAACCTCTTGTTTTTATATTAGTAAGCAGTGCCCGCGCATAATGCGCGGGGCCTGCTGAACGTTTGTTTTTGAAATATTTTTGTTAAAAATAAAAAAATATATATACTTGATTAAAAAGAACGTTTT
>CAMWME010000008.1 GCA_947175325.1 uncultured Clostridia bacterium
TTAACCGAAGTGTCGTAGGTTCAAGTCCTACAAGCGGAGCCATTCCGGTGACGATGGCGGTGAGGATCCACCTGTTCCCATACCGAACACAGAAGTTAAGCTCACTTGCGCCAGAAGTAGTTGGGTTTTAACCCCGCAAGATAAGGTAGTTGCCGGATTTCAAAAAAAGAGAAGTATCCAAGATGTGGGTACTTCTTTTTTTGTGCAGCGATTATTATTTGTAATTCATTTTATATTTACTCTTCCATTTGTTAAGTTTTTATGCTACAATCTAAATATCGGATAAAAACAGTAATTTAGCGGAGTAATTAGTTGCAATCTTTATCTTATCAGCAATTCATAGATGATATAAACAGTGGAAAAATTATTAAAGCGGTATTTCAAGTTAAAGACTATGCCCATTATAGATGTTGTTCAATTGAAAGAATAGTAGATATTTTCCCAAACGGTAATTCTATGGTCAGAATTGATGTAAAATTGGCAAAAAGTTATTATGTAGGAGAATATGGTCATATTGTTGGACACTTTGGTTTTTTTGGAAAATTTAAAGAGGACCGCAAACTGTTCAAAATGGGGCGTAATGGTACATTTACGTTAAAACAAATGTGGGATAGGATTGAATTTACATCAATTGATTATGCCAATAAATAAACAGATAAATTTCAAATTAACGGAGTAATTATGTTAAAAGAAGATTATATTTTGATGGGCGGCGTAAAAATTCCTAAGCTCGGATTGGGAACGTGGCAAATGTCGGAAAACGAAGCGGAAGAGGCAACGCTTAATGCGTTAAAACTCGGTTACAGACAAATAGACACCGCCGGTGCATACGGCAACGAGGCGGGCGTAGGCCGCGGAATAAAGCGGTACGGTGCAAGGCGAGAAGAGATATTTATCACCACAAAAATACAAGCCGAAATTAAGACTGCCGAAGGCGCGGCCGAGGCAATTGAAAATTCACTTAGGCTGTTAGATACCGATTATATCGACTTAATGCTCATTCACGCGCCTATGCCTTGGGACGAAATATGCTACAGAAAACCCCGCCCTTCGCACAGATACGAAAAGGAAAACATAGCAGTTTGGAAGGTAATGGAAAAATATCTTGAAAGCGGAAAATTACGCGCTATCGGGGTGTCCAATTTCGAAATTCACGATATTTTGAATATAATTGAAAATACTTCTATAAAACCCGCCGTCAACCAAGTGCGCTGTTATATAGGGCACACGCCGCGTAAGGCAATAGATTTTGCAAAGGAGCAAGGAATTATCATTCAAGCTTATTCCCCCAACGCGACGGGAAGATTATTGTCTGACGAAACGGCAAACCGCCTTGCAAAAAAATACGGAGTAACGGTCCCGCAGCTTGCTATAAAGTACGATTTGCAGCTCGGAACTCAGCCGTTGCCCAAAACCACGAACGCTTTGCATATGGAAGAAAATTGCAAACTGAATTTCGATATTTCGGCGGACGATATGCAAATTCTCGAAAGCTTGGGCACCGTCGATTTGGTTCGTGAAAAATAATTAAATGGAGATATTAAAATGGATTTGAAAGAAGCTATATTAAGCCGCCATTCGGTGCGTTCCTACGTTGATAAGCCTATCGAGGGCGAAACGCTTGAAAAGCTGAACGCTATGATTGAAGAATGCAATAGGGAAGGCGATTTGCATATACAGCTCGTTACGAACGAGCCGAAAGCGTTTGACTGTTTTCTTGCCCACTACGGCAAATTTAAGGGCGCAAGTAATTATATTGCGCTCGTTGGGAAGGACTGTGAAGACTTCTACGAGAAACTCGGTTATTATGGAGAAAAGCTCGTTCTTTACGCGCAGACGCTGGGGCTGAATACTTGTTGGGTTTATCTCACTTATAAAAAGGTCAAAAACGCTTACGTGCTTAATAAAGGTGAAAAGTTGGGTCTTATCATAGCAATAGGATACGGTGAAACACAAGGGAAAAGCCACAAGAGCAAGACGCTTGCAGACGTTTCGGCTGCGGTCAATCCGCCCGAATGGTACGTTAAGGGAATCGAAGCGGCTTTGCTTGCGCCGACGGCTATGAACAAGCAAAAATTCTTTTTCTCTCTTGAAGGGAACAAGGTTAAAGTAGATACGGCTTCGGGAGTATGTACGAAAATTGATTTGGGTATCGTAAAGTATCATTTTGAGATAGGCGCGGGCAAAGAGAACTTCGAATGGGCGTAAAACAATTATAGATATGTTTATGTAGTTTAATGGTTCTAAGCGTTATAAGAGCCGCAACTTTCGAAAGTTGCGGCTTTAAGCTTGGTCGAAATCTTTATGCGTTTAATTTTGTCACACGATGGGCACACAAGTATAAAATAATAGTTTTGTTGTATAAAACAGCTACAATTTAAGGTTTTTAAGCAATTATATGCGTAATAGGTGGTTCAAGGCATACAAGCGGAGCCATTACGCTGACGACACATAGAATACATCTATTCACATACCGCAGAATTAGTTGGTTTCAACCTTGCAAGGTAAGTTTGACGGATTTCAAAAAATAAGCACTCACTATGTGGGCGCTTATTTTTTGTTTTTAATAAAGCGTCGATTTTAATATGGTTTCTTGGTTTGCTTTTTTGTTGCTTACGCGACGCGGTTTTGCAAATATACATTGACTATATTTGACGCTTTATGATATAATAACTATCAAATCCGAAACGATTACAAACGGTTGTAGGTTCTCCGCAAGGGCTTTTTTGGCACAGCGGAAGACTTGTTGGAGAAATAGGAAGAAGCAAACCGTTTTGATACTGAGATTATTAGGAAAGGGGAAACTATGGATAAGCATACGAATGACAGCATTTCGATTGGGTGCGTGGTAGGATTGTATTGTCCTACTGCTGACGAGCATCTTGAATATCGCTTGGTCAAAAGTAGAGATACGATGGAGTATAAGCCGCGATTCGGAAGCAAAATTTCGTTTGGCAGTAAGTTATATTATGAAAATATCACTCAATTTGCGGAATATGCAGACGACGAGCTTGCCGAAGATAGACCGTTGGCACAAGCTTTAATGGGTAAAAGGCTTGGCGACAGTTTTAAAATAAACGAATATACTTATCGGGTTGAAAAGATAATTTTCCCTAACGGGCAAATTGCGGAGGAGGAAGGCGAATCTAATATTGCAAAAGAAATTAAAGACGAGATTCGTCATGAAGGTGTTGGTTTTGATAATTGTCTTGCCGCTGAATGCACGGAAGAGGAATTACAGATAATACACAGCTTTCAAGAGTTTATGGGCAGAGAATTTCCGCAATTCCTATGTGAAAGCAAGACGGATAAAATTGTTTTTTATAATCCGGAAATTCAATGCGACAATGAACAACCGTATCAGTTTTGGTTCGTAAAACGCGGTGGAATTCTTACGTTTAGATTCAAGCTTACTCAGAACGAAAGCGATGAATTAAAATATTTTAACAACGTTTTAGTTGCGGATAACGTGCAGTTTGATTCAATTTGTATTTTGGTCAAGCTTATATTGGCACAGAGCAACCGTTCTCCCCAAGAAGAACAAAAAACGGAGAATCCGAGCCTTGACAGTTTAGAGCAAGGTTATAAAAGCGATAACGATTTATTTGAAGAGCTGCGTATTTGCAGACTTAAAAAAGCACAAGAAGAGGGAGTTGCGGCTTTCCAAATCTTATGGAATAGAACGTTAACGGAAATAGTTAGGGTAAAGCCTACTAACTACGAAGAATGGATTAACATAAAGGGTCTAGGTGACGCAACTTATAAGAAAATAGGCGTCGAGTTTATAGAAATTATTAAGAAGTATGCGGATATTAAAGGGGAAGCGGTAAAAGAAAATTTGTCGGATTCGGAAGAAGAGAATTACTTAACGGTAAATATAAACGGTTTCGATTTTATTTGCGACGAAAACGGTGAGATTGTTACAGACTCCGATTTGTTGGAAGAATTGCGGAAGCGCAGATTAAGCTTAGCTCAAGAAGAAAGGGTGCCGGCTTACTGTGTTTTTTCTAATTCGGTATTGGTCAGCTTGGCTACTTATAAACCGGTTAACGAAGCAGAATGGCTTGCTATAAAAGGATTGGGCGCGGCTAAGTTTGCAAAGTACGGCGAGCAAATTATAACGCTGATTAAGGAATATAAGCGGTAAACAGTTATAAGCGGAATTAGTAGTGAGAAACCGTATTATAATAAGTACGATGGGAGGAGCTATGGCTATTACGATTAATATTTATTATACCGGTGAGGGGGGAAGCGCGAAGAAGTTCGCAGAGGAAATGGTTTCGAGCGGAGTAGTTGACGAGATTCGCGCCGAAGAGGGGAATATCAGATACGAGTACTTCTTCCATATGGACGATAAAGAGACGGTGCTTTTAATTGATAGCTGGAAGGACCAGAGCTCGCTTGACAAGCACCACGCCTCGCCTATGATGGCGAAGATAACTAAGCTTCGCAACAAATACGATTTGCATATGAAGGTTGAAAGGTACGTATCCGACGATGCGGGCGTGCCGTCAACCGATGAAAAATTTATCCGCAAATAAAAATAAAGGAGTAAAATATGTTAAAAGATTTAGGAGTTAAACCTTACGTTTTCCCGATGCCCGTGCTGTTGATTTCGACCTATAACGAGGACGGAAGCGTTGACGTTATGAATATGGCTTGGGGCGGAGTATGCGCCGAGAATATGGTAGCGCTGAACATTGACGAGGACCACAAGACCTCTGAAAATATCAAGCGCACGGGTGCATTTACTTTGAGTATTGCCGACGTTCCCCACATAGAGGCGGCGGACTTTTTCGGGATTGCGACGGGCAATAAAATGAAGGACAAGTTCGAGCGTTCGGGCTTGCACGCCGTAAAAAGTACGAGAGTGAACGCGCCGATAGTGGAGGAATTCCCGTTGACGCTCGAATGCAAAGTCGTAGAGTGCCAGCATACCGTTTACGGGTTCCGCGTGCTCGGCGAAATACTCAACGTGCTTGCGGACGAAAAGGTGCTTGACGGCAAAGGCAAGGTTGACCCCGCGAAACTCAACGCGTTCGTGTTCGACCAGTTCCAAAGCGGTTACTACGCGGTAGGCGAAAAGGTCGGGCAAGCTTGGCAGTCGGGCGCGAAGCTGATGAAGAAGTAAGGAGCTGATATGAGTAAGAAAAAAGAGGAACGGGCTGTTCCTCTTTTAAGTTATAGGCTGTTTTTATAATCGGTGCCCCAATCTACCATAGCGTCGAGAATGGGTTTTAACGAGGTGCCGAGGGGCGACAAGGAATACACTACGCGGGGCGGGACTTCGGCAAAGACTTCCCTTTCGACTATTCCGTCGTCTTCGAGTGCGCGTAGGTTATCCGTTAAAACCTTTTTGCTTATGGCGGGAATGGTTTTTATAAAATCTGTAAACCGTTGGTTCCCGTTGTAAATCAAGTTGCGGATAATTAAAAGTTTCCACTTGTTGCCTATAAGCTGTACGGTGGTGGCAACTGGGCATTCGGGCAATTCGGATTTAGTCAGCATGGTTTTACCTCTTTTTTGTTTCATTATATTAAATAGCGGAGATAAAGTCAATAGTTCAAAAAAGAAACTTAGTAACGAATTTATTATCAGATAATAGAAAAGTAACTCTCTTGTATTAATTTTTGCCGTTTGCTATACTTGCGGTACAAAATCAAATTCGGAGGTATCATTATGAACAACTACAAGAAAATCAGCGTTGCGGAAGGAGCGCGCACCGAGCTTCACGACAGCCTTGCCCTTACGGGTGCGGAGGTTAGCATAAACGCTTTGCCCGCAGGTGCAAGCGTGCCCTTTATCCATTCGCATAAGCAAAACGAGGAAATTTACGCCGTTTTGGAAGGCGAGGGATACGCCGTAATCGACGGAGCAAAGGTGGACTTAAAAGCCGGCGACTGGCTGCGTATTTCACCCGCGGCGAAGAGGCAGTTTTTCGCATCCGAAAAATCCGCAATAAAGTATATTTGTATTCAAGTAAAGGAGAACTCGTTAGAGGGTTACACGATGACGGACGCCGTCGTTTAAAATTTTATGGAGCAAGCGCAGAGAAGAAAGTATTTAATTGAATATTTGTTATCGGAAAGGAAGTTGCCGACCGAATTGCCGCCAAATACGGACGCGCAGAAAAGGCTGTTCCGTGCGCTTGTGAACGAGCGTATGCCCAAAGAGGCAAGCAAGGAATTTTTGCGAATTCAAGACGAGTATTTGCGGGAAGAGCTGCGGCAAAAAGGCGTGACCGATATTGCCGAGCTTTCGCCCGTTGCCCCCGACATATACCTTTGGCAAGGCGACGTTACCACGCTGAAATGCGACGGAGTCGTAAACGCCGCAAACTCGCAGATGCTGGGCTGTTTTTGCCCCAACCACGGCTGTATAGACAACGCCATTCATACCTTTGCTGGCGTGCAGCTTAGGCAAGAGTGCGCCGAGATTATGAAGGCGCAAAGAGAAGAGGAGGCGACGGGGCAAGCGAAAATTACGGGGGCTTACAACTTGCCGTGTAAATATATTTTGCACACCGTCGGCCCGATAGTTTACGGCGAGCTGACCGAGCGGCACGAAACACTGCTTGCAAACTGTTACCGTTCGTGCCTTGCGCTTGCCGATAAAAACGGATTGCAGAGCTTGGCGTTTTGCTGTATCTCTACGGGTGAGTTTCACTTCCCGAACGAGCGGGCGGCGCAAATTGCAATACGCACGGTTGAGGAATACAAACGGCAAACGGGCAGCAAAATCAAAGTAATTTTCAACGTGTTCAAGGATTACGATTATGAAATCTACGCAAGATTACTCGGAAAAGCTTAATAAGTTAAGGGCGGCTTTGAAGAACGCGGAGGCGGTGGTTATCGGCGCGGGCGCGGGGCTTTCCACCTCGGCGGGGTTTACCTATTCGGGTAAGCGGTTCGGGGAACACTTTGGCGACTTCGAGGAAAAGTACGGCTTCCACGATATGTACTCGGGCGGGTTTTACCCATACTCCACGCCCGAAGAGGGGTGGGCGTTTTGGTCGAGAAATATTTTAATCAACCGCTATCAAAATCCGCCCAAGCCCGTGTACGAGGATTTGTACGGGATAGTAAAAGATAAAAATTATTTCGTAATCACTACTAACGTTGACCACTGTTTTCAAAAGGCGGGGTTCGATAAGGAGAGGCTGTATTACACGCAAGGTGACTACGGCTTGTTTCAGTGCTCGGTGCCGTGCCACGATAAAACCTACGACAACGAGGGGCTCGTTCGCCGCATGGTTGCCGAACAAGCCGACATGAAAATTCCGCCCGAGCTCGTGCCGCGCTGCCCAAAATGCGGCAAGCCTATGACGATGAACTTGCGTTGCGACGATAAATTCGTGCAAGACAAGGGGTGGTATGCGGCATACGAGCGGTACGAAAATTTTATTCGGCAGAATAAGAATAAGCGGGTTCTTTATCTCGAACTCGGCGTGGGCGGCAATACGCCCGTGATAATAAAGTATCCGTTTTGGCGGCTCACTAACCAAAACCCGAAAGCGACTTACGCATGCATAAACTACGGCGAGGCGATTTGCCCGCCGCAGATAGAGGACCGCTCGATTTGTATCAACGAAGACATAGGCGCAGTGTTGGCGCAATATAAAAAAACCGTTTAGCGAACGCTAAGCGGTTTTTTAATGCGTTAGGGTAAAATGCCCGTGGACTTTAAAACTTCGGTGGTGGTGGAAGGGGGGACGGCGTAGATAAGGTCGTCAAGCCTAAAAGGCAAGATTGCGCCGTCGGTGAGTTTGATTAGCTGATAGTTGGTTTTTAACCTTTCCGTGTTTTTAACTACGGATTCTCTGACGGATTGCCGTTCTATGCGGTCGGCGTTGGCGATTATATTTTCGAGGTTATCAAACTCTTTCAAAAGCGCCGCCGCCGTTTTGGGGCCTATCTTGTCCGCGCCTTTTATGTTGTCCGACGAGTCCCCGACGAGGGATTTGAAGTCGGCGTATTGAGAGGGGGACACGCCGTAGCGGTTTAATACGTAGTTTGGCGTGCAGATTTCAGTTTTTACGCCGCGGTAGCGGAGTACTGAAATTTTATCGGTTATAAGCTGAAAGTAGTCGCTGTCAAACGAGGATATGACGATTTGCGTATCCTTGCCGTAGGTTAAGGCGTAGGCGGATATCCAGTCGTCGGTTTCGCAAACGGTGGTTTCGGCACGCTTGATTTTAAGGTTATCTATGGCGGCGTAAATATCGGGCAGCTGCGTGAAGGGGTTGTCCTCGTCGGAAGCCTTAGAGTAGTCGGGGCGGTTCGCCTTATAATCCGCGTTGAGGTCCGCCCGCGCGTTTTCGTGCTCGCCGTCGAAAAGTACTGTGACGTGCGTGGGTTTGGTCATACGGATAATTTTCAAGAGTGCGCCTATAAAGCCTACCGTGCCGTGAACGGGTTTGCCGCTGCGGTTGAATATGCGGGCGGGCATTCCGAAAAACATTTGAAAAAGCAGATTGCTACCGTCGACTAAAAGCAGTTTATTCATAATTATATTGTATCACACGGCGGGGGTGAAAGCAAAGCAAATTAAAAATATTGCCCAAATCTGTACTTTTTTAAATTCGGGGCTTGACAAACCGTTTTCGGTGTGATACGATGTTAATGAATAAAATTATTTGATAATTTGTAACATTTATCCTTTCCCGAAACGTATAGTTTATGAGAAACGTGATAAAGCGAATAAAAATTTTTAAGGGGACGTCCCCTTTTTCGTGCGCTTCGCGCACGAAAACAACGAACTGTTTGCTTTAAAACCGTAAGGGAGGAAGGATATTTTAATTTTTCAAGTTTAGTTAAACGGTTAACAAATCGGGCTGCAATGCTCGAAAAATGGTAAGGTTAAACGGTTAACTAAGCTAATTGCTTGTAAAAAGCTTTAAAAAACGGTGCTAATGGAAGGGTTAGGGTAAACCTGATTTTTTCAAATAACATAATAAAAAAAACTTTTAAGTGAGGAAAATGTATGAAAAAAGCAAAAATTTTGGCGGCTGTTACGGCGGCTGCGGTATTATCGGTTAGCGGCGGCTTGTTTGCGGGTTGTACCGACGGACACACGCATACCTATTCCGAAGATTGGAAAAACGATGCGAACGGTCACTGGCACGTAGCTACTTGCGACGACCTTAAAGAGGGCGATACGGACTACAAGTCCGGCTATGCTGCTCACGTTTGGGGCGACGATAACGAGTGCGACGTTTGCCACTACACTAAAACAGTTACGCCCACACCTACGCCCGTAACCGAGTACACCGTAACCCTTGACGTTAACGGCGGTACGCTTCCCGAAGGTACGGAAACGACTTTGACTACGGTTAGCGGCAAGCTTTCTTCGCTTCCTACGCCCACGGCACCCGACGGACAAAAGTTCGACGGCTGGTACACTGCCAAAACGGAAGGCACCAAGGTTGACGCTGAATATACTTTTACGGGTGAAACCAAGGAAGTTACCATTTACGCGGTGTACAGCGACGATACGCCCACGCCCGGACCCGAAACAACTATAGCGATTGATAAAGAAACGTTGACGCTTGGCATCGGCAACACCGAATACGACAGCCTTGTTGCAACCATCACTAACGGCGAAGAAGGCGCAGAAGTAGTGTGGTCATCCGATAATCCCAGCGTTGTGGCAGTTGGTGAAGAAAACGGTTACGTCGAGGCGTTTAAACCCGGCGCGGCAACTATTACCGCAACGATAAAAGATACCGAAATTTCCGCAACTTGCGAAGTGACGGTAGAAGACGGTTACTACTTAATCGGCGGTCAAGATTCGGCTTGGAACAAGTGCGGCGTATTCGGCCAGAGCGGCGTTATCTACTTTATGCCCACCGAAACAGAAGGTATTTATTCGACCGGAAGCATTGAATTGCCTAAGCTCGGTAGTTTCCAAGTCGCGCCCGTCGGCGATACGTCAGCTAACTGGTGGCAAAAGGCATTCAACGGCAATTATATTGCAACAGACGACGAAGTATTAAGTAAAAATAGTGATAACAATATTGCCGTTGAAAAACACGGTATGTACACGATTACGCTTGATTTAACGGGCACAAAAGCTGTGGTTTCGTGCACAGAGTATAGCGTATCCGATGACGAAGACGACGAAGACGTTTACTATATTATCGGTACGGTGAACAACTGGACTACGGTAGATAAAAACACAAATAAGGATACATACAGCGCATTTACGAAAAACGCTGACGGCACTTATACCTTAACTACGAATTTAACTTCTGGTGCGTTATTTAAATTTGCTCTCGTCGGTATGGCTTGGAACGGTGCACTTTCTACGCAGAACGTAAAGAGTGGCAGAATAGCAAATTCGGTAACTTCTTCTGTTCAACTGTTATACGGACCGAGTGATTATAATATGAAAGCCGGCGTTACAGGCTGGTATACGTTTACGATAACCGTTGCAAACGGTACGTCTACGATTGACTATACGTACTCGGAGACTGAACCTACGACAACTCCCGTAGAAACTCCCGAAATTCCCGAAGAGTAATAATTATTAAAACATAATTAAAACCAAAGGCTCTATCTTTTTGATAGAGCTTTTGGTGACAAAATCAGACTTTAATTTTACGGACTTTTTGCAAGTCCGTAAAGCAATTTAAGTTAAACGGTTAACAGAAATTTGGAGGAAATTATGAGAAAGAGAAGCTTTCTTTGCACCGTAATTGCCGGAATAATGGCGCTCGGTTTGGTGCTTTCGGGCTGTTCGACTGAGCAGAAACCCGAAGAACCCGCGGGCAACGGCGGCGGCAGTGGCGGCGTGGACGCAACCGCGGCGCAGTTATACGACCAGTATATTGACTGGGGCGAAGTAAACCACCTTTATATTCACTATCTGCGCGGTTCGCATTCAGAGGCGGAGCAAGGGACGGTGAACTCTGCGTCTAAACCCGATTACTCAACGCAGATTAATTCTTCGGTCTACGGCGATTGGGGACTTTGGGTATGGGAATACTTCCCCACCAACAGTGAAGGCAGAGCTTTCTATCCCATGAAGATAGACGAGTCGGGCGCGGTGTACGATATCGACCTTGCGGCTCAATATTCGGACGCGGGCTGGAACGAGGCAACCCTTAACAATAAGGGGCTTAATATAACCTACGGCGCGGCACTCCGTTTGGGTATTCAAGTTTACTCGCAAGACAGCCGTATCAACGGTTCGGGCTTCTGGGTAAACGACGGCGGCGACGTTTATATTACCTTGGACGAGGCAAAGCGCGACAAGGGCGACTATCATTGGTTCGTTCGTCAAGGCGAAGTGGGAAGCGGCTCGGCACACTTCTCAAGTACTATCGTTTCCAACCCCTACGAGGGACTTGCGCCCGGTTCGGCAACCTCCAAGTACGACGTGGAATCAAATAAGGGTAACAATACCGTTTACGCTCAGCAACCCGTTGCGGAGGGCTGGGAAGAAAACAGCGTGGGCTATCAAGTGTTTATCGCTTCGTTTGCGGACGGCAACGGCGACGGAATGGGTGATTTAAGGGGTATAATCAACAACCTTGATTACTTTGAAGAGCTGGGCGTGGATACGCTTTGGCTTACGCCCTTCCAACACTCTAACTCATACCACGGCTACGACATAATGGACTACTTCACGGTAGACCCCAGGTTCGGAACTCTCGAAGACTACCGCGAGCTTTTATTCAAGGCGCACCAAAGGGGAATGAAGGTTCTTATGGACTTCGTTTTAAACCACACATCGCCTTCGAATCCTTGGTTCATTAAATCGCAAAACCTCGTTAAAGAAACGGTTAAGCTGCCCGACGGCACTACGAAAGAAATAGATTACCGCAACTTCTATACTTGGCAAAACGAGGAGTACGTTCAAAGCATTACGGACCCCGTAGCAAAGGCGCAGTGGTTTAAGGATTCCAACGGATATTACTTCTATTCGAGCTTCGGTTCCACGATGCCCGAGCTCAACTACGACTATCAAGCGACGCGCGACGCTATTTTGGAGGTTGCGCTGTATTGGATGAGCTTCGGCCTTGACGGTTTCCGTCTTGACGCGGTTAAGCACATCTATATGGCAAACGAAAGCCGCGACCGCTCCGATTGGGTAATTGAAGACGGCGGGTATTCCTTCGATATGAATAAGGACGCACACTTCTTTATGGAGTTTAACGCGAAGCTTAAGGCAAGCTACCCCAACGCAATTTTATTGGGCGAAAACTTCAACGGCGACCCCGCTTATCTTGCGGGCTTGTACGGCGGTATGGATTCGCAGTTCAACTTTAACTGGTACTACGACGCAACTTACGCGCTTACCCAAATTGCGAACGGAGAGGATGACTTGGCTGCAAAGGTTTTGAACCAGTACGATTCGGCACAGTTCAGCTTCTCGCAGTACCGCACCGACTATATCGACGGCGTGTTCACCTCCAACCACGACGTACAGCGTGCACGCGATAAGGTGTACAGCACCGACGTGGGCGTTCCCCGCACTGCACAAGCGGGCGATACGGCGTGGACGTTATCCGAAAACCTTGCAAAGCTTTGGGCGGGAATGAGCCTTACCGTGCCCGGTATCACTTGGATATACAACGGCGACGAAATCGGTATGTTCGGCACCAAGACGGATAACCCCGTTGAAGAGGGCACCGGACACGAGGACAGATGGTACCGTCAACCCATGAAGTGGACTACGGCGCTTGAAGACAGCACGTATAACTGCCATTATCTGATGGGCTTCAACAACTATTACATCGAGTGGGATAATTTGAATGCACAGCTTGCCGGCGTTGCAGAACAGCGCGAGGACGAGAACTCGATTTTCAACACTTACAAGGATATTATTGCTATCCGTAAGGAAAACCCCGTTCTTGCAAGAGGTAAGGTCGTTTCGCATACGACGGGCGGCAACGTAATTTGCTACTCCGTACAGAATGAAGAGAGTGAAATTCTCGTATACGTCAACGCTTCGAACAAGGCGCAAGCCGCGGGCTATTCGGTGCCGACCGGTGCAACCCTTCTCTACGGAAGCGGATTAACCGACGAAAAGGCGCCCGCAAGGTCCATTCAGATTTACAAGGTTAAATAAGGTGGAAATAAAATGAAAAAGATTTTAGCTTTGGCGCTTTCAAGCGTACTCGTTATTTCCGGTGCGGCTGCGTTTGCGGCTTGCACTACTGCAGCCGAGGAAGAAGGACAAAAGCCCGTGCAAGAAAAACTTTACTTCGTACCCGGTACCTATATGTCGGACGGGGTGAAGGTTGAAAACACTTTGTCGGACGGTGCGACTAAGCTTTCCGACGATAAGTGCGCGGAGATGAATACCGAAAACGTATATCAATGCACTCTGTCCGCGGGGGCAAACCTTCCCGTACCGACGAGCCAAAGGAAGGATAAGGACGATAATCTTTACACCTTCAACGGTTGGTGGACTATCGTAAACGCCACGGTTACCTATTACGAAACGGTGCCTACGGTTACGGAAACTACTTTCCTTTACGCCGATTGGCGCGCGGATTTATCACAGCGCAAGGACCCGATAGTACCCGACGAAAGTACGACCGTTCAACCTCTTCATTATATGTCGATAAAACGCGCTAAAACGGGTGAAGAAGAAAAGGTCGTTTTGCGCGTGAGCGGTACGGACGTATCCGCCGAAACTCTCGGTTACGGCAGACCCGTGCAGCTTTACAACGGCTGGTTCGAGCTTAACCCCGGCGATATTATAACCGTTTACACGGCGGGTTTAGGCGAGTCTACCGAGGCGCAGATTGCCCCGCTTGACGTAGCGGGACGCGGCATAACGCTTGAAAACAACGGCGAAGGAACGAACATTACGGCAAACTATTTAACCGCTTCGATAACCGACGGTACGATGACTTACAGAAAGTCGTTGAAGAAACGGCATTTCAGAATATACATTAAGTTCCAATCGGCGGGCGCAAAGATGACCGTCTATATGGAGCCGATGGATTAATCAGGTTTTTCTCCTCCTATATATTCCGCAAAGACCTTCCCCCTAAAGGGGAAGGTCGGCGCGGAGACGGTTTGTAAATTTACTTGGAATTAAAATGGAAAAAATCACTATAAAAGACGTTGCCCGTCTTGCGGGCGTGTCGGTTGCAACCGTATCTTACATAATAAACGGCAAGCACGAGGACAGATATACCGAGGAAACCAAGCGTAAGGTTTTGCAGATTGTAAACCTTTACGACTTCCAGCCTTCACGCCTTGCACAGTCGTTTGCGCTGAGTACGAGCAGAAGCGTTATTATTCTGACGGCAAAGCACGAATCCATTTTGCAAAAGGCCGAAAGCTACGACTTCGTAAGGCTGTTCTGCAAGACCTTCGAGCGCTTAGGCTACAACGTCATTATGCGTACGCACTTGGAAAACACGAGGATAGATACTGCCGACGCGATAATCTGCGTGGGAATGGAAGAGGATAAGTTCCGCCGTTTGGCGCGGGAAAATTACGTGCCGCTTTTGTCCGTTGACGGAAAGATAAACGACGAGCTGTTCTTCCAAGTTTATCAAGATTTTGACCATTTGTTGAAGGCGGGGGAAAAGGAGTTCGGCAAGGACAATTTTTCGGTGGTGCTGGTGGATACATACAACCAAACCTTGAAGGACGAGATAAGCGCGCTGTCCGATAAAATAGTTTTCATTGCCGACGACGATATGTCTAAGCTTCCGAAGGGTAACGTGGTTACCGCAAACTCTTCTTTAAAGAGTTTGGGCGCCCGCTATAACTCCAATATGCTGTTCGTTCCCGCGAATACGCAAGCGAGGGCGGACGCGGTTTTGGACTGTTTCAATAAGGCGAGGGAGCGCGTTCAAGGCACTACGCACACCGTGCTGGTAAAGTAAAAATGAATAAATACGCTATATTGCACAGACCCGAAAGTAACTTTGCATACGCCACGGCGAAAAACAAGCTTATCGTAATTTTAAGGGTTGCCGCAAACGACGAGTTAGAAAAGGTAGAAATACTTTACAACAATAAATACGCTTTTACTAAAACCCGTTCCCGAATTTCAATGGCAAGGTACGCCGAGGACGGACTTTTCGCCTATTACCGTGCGGAAATTACCCTACCCGACGCGCGGTTTGCTTACATTTTCAAGATAACTGAAAAGGGGAAGGTCTACTATTATTCCGAGGAAGGACTTTCCGAAGAATACGAATTTAATCTTGCATACTATACGTTTTTTCAGTTCGCGTTCATAAACGGCGTGGACGTTATGCCCGTCTTGGACTGGGCGGGTTCAGCCGTGTTCTATCAGATTTTTATCGACAGATTTGCGCGCGGCGATTACTCGAAAGACGATAAATATATCAACACGCCGTGGGATAGCGAAATCGACCGCTATTCGTTTACGGGCGGCGACCTTGACGGCGTAAGGGAAAAATTGCCGTATCTTAAAGAGATGGGTATAAACGCGCTGTATTTAACGCCCGTTTTCCTATCCGACTCTAACCACAAATACAGCGTAAAGGACTATCTTACCGTTGACCCGCAGTTCGGCGATAACGAGAAATTAAAAGGGCTTTTGACCTCGGCGCACGGGCTTGGAATGAAGGTTATTATAGATACCGTTTTCAACCACTGCGACGCGGGGCACGAATATTTTAAGGACGTTGTCCAAAACGGCAAAGCGTCAAAGTATTACGACTGGTTCGTAATCGACGGGGAATATCCCGACGAAAAGCGGGGCAACTACGCGTGCTTTGCGGAGTGCAAGCATATGCCGAAGTGGAACACCAGCAACCCCTCCGTGAGAAGGTATTTGACGGACATTGCGCTGGAATATCTAAAAACCGGTTTCGACGGGTTGCGGCTTGACGTTGCCGACGAAATTTCGCACGAGATGTGGCGGCAGCTTAGGCGGGAGGTAAAGGAAAAATATCCGTCCGCGCTTATCCTCGGCGAGATATGGCACGACAACGAGCATTGGCTTAAAGGCGACCAGTTCGACGGAGTGATGAACTATAAGCTGCAAAAGATTTTGGTTGATTACTTCGGCAAAGCTCCCGTAAGCGCAAAAAACGCGGCGGACAGAATGAACGGAATATTGGTTGCAAACACCGAGCAAGCCAACGCAAACTCCTTGAACTTTTTGGATAACCACGACACGCCGAGGTTTTTAAGGACCACGGGCGGCAACAAAGACAAGCTACTTTGCGCGCTGTGTGCAATGGTTTTATTCCCGGGTATGCCGTGCGTGTTTTACGGCACGGAGCTTCCCTTGGACGGCGCGGGCGACCCCGATTGCCGCAAGCCCTTCGATTGGAGCTTCAAGGGGCGAGAGGACGGCTACAAGGATAATTTTTATAAAATTTTGGCTTTGAAAAAATTGCCCGCCTTGCAAGGCACGGGATGCAAAGTTCGCGCCGAAAACGGCGTTTTGAGCATTACGCGAGAGGCGGACGGCGAGAGCGTTACGGCGTACTTCAACACGAGCGGGAAAGCGAAGAGAATTGAAGTGCAAGGCGAAGTGATTTTCGGCTTGAATTATTGTGGCGACAGAATTTTAAACGACGGAACGGTCGTTATTAAAAATATAAAAAATTAAACGGTATAGGAGGACATTTTGATGAAAAAACGTTTAATATCTTTACTTGCTTGCGGCGTGCTTACTGCAAGCGCGGTTGCGGGCTTGACTGCTTGCGGTGACGGCGGTATTAAGTTGACCGTGTGGGGCTCGGCAACGCAACAAGAAACTTTGAAACAGATGGTCGAGGAGTTTAAGGCGGCAAACCCCGATACAAAGTACAATATTGAAGTAGGTGTCGGTGAAGAGGATATGGCGGCAAGTAACGTTACGAAGGCGCCTTCCGCGGCGGCAGACGTATATTGCTATTCCAACGACCAGCTTATTAACCTTTTAAAGCTTGGTGCACTTTCAAGATTGGGCGGTGATTACCTTGACTTCGTAAAGACGAATAACAGCGAAGAATCGGTTGCTTCCGGTTCGATTGCATACGGCACTGACGACGAGAAAGTCTACGGCTACCCGTACGCGGCAGATAACGGATACTTTATGTATTATGACAAGTCGGTTTTGACAGAAGAACAAGTCGGTTCGCTTGAAACTATTATCTCTGTATGCGAAGGCGCCGGAAAGAAAATACACTGGGCGTTAGACGTGCCTTGGTACGTTGCCGGATGGTTCTTTACTTTCGGCGGTGAATATAAAGTTGAGTACGATTACAGCAACAATTACACCGAAACCAAGGTAGAAGTAAACTTCAATGAAAACGGTGGTATTTTGGCGTCCAAAGCTATGGCTATGCTTGCGGGCAGTTCTTCTTTTGCGGGCAAGGGCACGGACGACGAAAAGATACTTACGGGCTTTGCTACGCACAATACGGCCGTTGCGGTGTCGGGCACGTGGAACGCTAAGGCTATAAAGGAAAGATTGGGTGACAACTACGGCGTATGCGAGCTTCCCACTGTTACGGTTGACGGCACGACGAAGCATCTTTATTCCTTCAAGGGTTACAAGCTTATGGGCGTAAACCCTAATACCAAGTATGCGGCAGAAGCGCACAAGCTCGCGCAATTCCTTACGAGCGAAGCAAATCAGCAAGCACGCTATGAAAAGCACCAGATAGGACCTACCAACAAGACGGTTGCAAATTCTGATGCAGTTAAGGGCGATATAACGCTTAACGTTCTCAACAGCCAGAATGAGTACGCGTTGGAGCAAGTTTCCGTTCCCACCAACTTCTGGGAGCCTTTAAAGGGCTACGGTTTAAATATTATAGATAAACTTATCGACGAAAAAGGCTCTTCGGGTGAAAAATTCACTTATCAGAATTATCTCAATTCTATGGTGGCAAGCATTAAAGGAAATAAGTAATAACAATTTTCGGGGAAACTATGGTTGATTTGGAATATCTGAAAATGTCGCCGTGGGGAAAGTTTTGGTTTAACTTCAAAAGCTTTTTCAAGCGGTTGCCGTCTTCGTTTGTGGCATTCTTCAAGGCGATACCAAAAAAACTTTATAAGCTTTGGCTCGCTTTTGCCGGTATTTTTATAAATATCGGCAAGGCGGCAAAAGACGGTGATTGGAAAACTAGAACCTCGTTCGGAATAATGGGCTTCGGGCTTTTGGCACGCAAGCAGTATTTAAAGGGTATTTTATACCTCGTTTTTGAAATTCTGTTCGTTCTGTATATGGTTTTCTTCGGTTGGAAGTACCTTGCCCAAATGGGTACTTTGGGCGTTATGGGGCAAGTGGAAGAGTGGGACCCCGCTTTGGGAGCATATGTAACGAAAGTTTACGATAACAGCCTTTTAATTTTGCTGTATTCGCTGTTGACCATATTCATTATGGTTGCGTTCGTCTATATGTGGTATCAGAACGTAAAGGGCAACCTTTTGTCCCAGCAGTTTACGGAAGCGCACCTTGCACTCCCCACCAGCAAGGACGATATAAAATCCTACGCCAACGAAAACTATCATAAAACGCTGTTGTCAATACCCTTGCTCGGGCTTGTGATATTCACAATTCTGCCAACGTTTTTCATGATTTTTATAGCGTTTACCAACTACGGGCCGGGGCATTCTCCAACGGTAAATCCCTTTCATTGGTCGGGCTTTGATAACTTCTCTTCCGTAATAGTAGGTGGTATATCCGCAGACGGCAAAGAGTTTGCAATTACGTTTAGGGAGATTCTTCTTTGGACGATAATTTGGGCGTTCTTTGCCACCTTTACAAATTACGTCCTCGGAATGGTGGTGGCAATACTCATAAACAAAAAGGGCGTTAAATTCAAAAAGCTGTGGCGCACCATTCTCGTAATGACGATAGCTATTCCGCAGTTCGTTTCCTTAATGTTTATGTCACAGCTTCTTGCCGACCAAGGACTTATAAACAGTCTTTTAATGAATTGGGGCTGGATAAGTAAACCTATACCGTTTTTAACGGACGGCACAGTTGCCAGAATTACCGTAATAATCGTAAACGTGTGGGTTGGTATTCCTTACTCGATGCTAATCTGCACGGGCATACTTATGAATATCCCCGCGGACTTGTACGAGTCGGCGCGCATAGACGGCGCGGGCCCCGTAAAGGCGTATATGAAGATAACCCTTCCGTATATGCTGCACGTTACCACGCCTTACCTTATCACGCAGTTTATAGGCAACTTGAACAACTTCAACATTATATTCTTATTGACGGGCGGCAACCCCCCGCTGGACGTAAGCGGCAGCACGGGCGGTCAAACAGACCTTCTTATTACGTGGCTGTATAAGCTTACCGTAAGCGACGGACAGTATGCGGTAGCGTCCGTAATAGGTATATTTACTTTCATAGTAGTTGCAGTTCTTTCGCTGGTACTTTACAACCGCTCTAAATCAGTTAAAAACGAGGAGGAGTTCATGTAATGGAAAAGCAGAAATATGCAAGCAAGAAAGGCAGAGAAAGGCTTTCTCTTGCGGTTATATATACAATTCTTATATTAATTTCACTCGTCTGGCTTATTCCTTTTTTCTTGATTGTAATTCTTTCTTTGCGAGGGGAGGCGGCCGGTATGTCGGCGGGCTATATTTTTCCCAAAGAGTGGTCGTTTAAAAACTATATAACGCTGTTTACGGAAACCCAATTTTTAAGGTGGTACGGCAATACGTTACTCGTTTCGTTGGTGGTAACAATCTTTCAAACAATTATAGTTTTAATGACGAGCTATGCCTTATCGAGGCTGCGCTTTAAAATGCGTAAACCGCTTATGAACTTGATGCTTATTTTGGGTATGTTCCCCGGTTTCCTTTCTATGACGGCGGTATATTTCATTCTGGACAGTATGCATTTCACCAACGTCATAGGGCTAATTTTAGTTTATTCGGCAAGCTCTGCAATGCAGTACTACATTTGTAAAGGCTTCTTCGATACAATCCCCAAGTCTTTGGACGAGGCGGCAAGAATAGACGGCGCAAGTAGACACACTGTATTTTTTAAAATCATACTTCCCCTTGCAAAACCCATTATAATTTACACGATTTTAACGGCGTTTATCGCGCCTTGGGGTGAGTATATGTTCTCGTCGCTTATTGTCGGCACTGGCTCAATGGACAATTACACCGTGGCAGTCGGTATGTGGAAGTGGCTGGAAAATCCGCAGCTCAGAACTGCATATTTCCCCGTATTCTGTGCGGCGGCGGTTATAGTTTCAATTCCCATAACTGCGCTGTTTATTTGGTTGCAAAGATACTACGTCGAGGGCGTAACGGGCGGCTCGGTAAAAGGTTAAAGAGGTATTTTTATGGCTAACGTAAGTTTAAAACATATTTATAAAGTTTATCCCAACGGCACGAAAGCGGTAAACGATTTCAATATGGAAATTCAAGACAAAGAGTTTATCGTGTTCGTAGGTCCTTCGGGCTGCGGAAAATCGACCACGCTCAGAATGATAGCGGGGCTTGAGGATATTTCCGCGGGCGAGCTGAAAATCGGTGATTTAATCGTAAACGATATGGAGCCGAAGGACAGAGATATTGCGATGGTTTTCCAAAACTACGCGCTGTACCCGCATATGACCGTTTACGAAAATATCGCGTTCGGGTTGCGTTTAAGGAAGTTGCCCAAAGACGAAATTCACAATAAGGTTTTGGAGGCGGCGGAAATACTCGGCATAACCGAGTACCTAAATAAAAAGCCCAAGGAAATGTCGGGCGGACAGAGGCAGAGGGTTGCCTTAGGGCGTGCGATAGTGCGCGAGCCGAAGGTTATGCTTTTGGACGAACCCTTATCAAACCTTGACGCAAAACTGAGAACGCAGATGCGTGCGGAAATTTCCAAGCTGCACGCAAAATTGCAGACGACTTTTATCTACGTAACGCACGACCAAGTCGAGGCGATGACGATGGGTACGCGCATAGTCGTTATGAAAAACGGCTTCGTTCAGCAGATAGATACGCCCAAAAATTTATACAATTATCCCGCGAATAAATTCGTCGCGGGCTTCATAGGAACGCCGCAGATGAACTTCTTCGAGGGCACGCTTTTGAAGAAGGGTGATAACGTAGTTATCAAGTTTGATAATTCCGAGGCGGAAATTACCGTGCCGTATTCGATGCTGTACAAGGCAAAGCCCGCTTATTTGGACGGCAACGCGAAGGTGTATATAGGGCTTCGTCCCGAGGACGCCACCATTGCGGCAGACGGCGGCAACGCGGTTATCAAGGTGAAGGTTTCGCACAAGGAAGAGCTTGGCAGCGAAACGCTTATATACGGCGATATCAACCTTGAAGGCGACGGCTACGGAGAAGGCAGCACGAGGATTATTATCAAGGACACGGGCGATAGGGAGCTTAACGGTGGAGATATTATAGATGTTGCGTTGAACCTTAACCGCGTGCACCTTTTCGACAAGGAGACCGAGCAGTCGGTATTGCCCCGTATCCCCGAGTACAACTATCTTGATTGCGAGGTTAAGGGCGGTAAGCTCAAATTCTTGGGCGCCGAGCTCGACTTGCCCGAGGCCGCAAAGTGCGGCGATTTGAAGGGCGAGCTTCTTCTTCCCACGGACGCCATAACATTTAACGGCAATCTTAAAGCCGAAGTGGTTTCGTGCGAGAAAATAGGCGGAGTGAACTTGCTTGCTTTGACGCTTAACGGCAAAAGGCTTTACGCCGTATCGCCCGAATGCGTAGAGGCAAAGACGGTTAATATCGGCGTCGACTTTAAGAAAATAACCGTGATTTCGGGCGGAGAAAAGGTGATTGCGCCTATGCCCGAGGTGAACGAATTTGCTTGCAAGTTCGTAAAGAAAAAGGCGGTTGAAGAGGTCGAAGAAAACGGCAAGACCAAAAAGAAAAAGGTTATACGCTTCGGGTTTGCCGTAGGTGATAATTTCTTCGAGGCTTCGGAAGAAAATTCGCAAAAAATATTTGCCGCTCTCGGTATTAAAAAGGCTTTCACTGCGGGGCTTAAAATGGAGTGCGGTGCGTACGACCTTACCGTATCCGACGAAGGAATTGCTGCAAGCGTTATCGAAACACTTGACTACGGCGTTGAAAAGTTCTTGAAGTGCAAGGTCGGCGAGGGCACGGTTTACGTGAAGTGCGACGGCGAGATAAAAGGAGATATTCACCTTTTGCCCGATTTCGAAAAAGTCGGCATAGTGGAAACCGAAAGGGACATTAAAATAATTTAGCTTGCTTATGGACAGAAACGAATTTACGAATAAACTGAAAGGGCTCGTAACGGACGGGAAGACGACGGTAGAGCTGTACAACGAGATTTCCGCCTACGCTATGAGCTACGGGTTGGCAAAAGCTACTAAGCCCGCCGAAAGAAACGCTTACTATCTTTCGATGGAGTTTTTGATAGGGCGGAGCTTTTACAATAACCTTATGGAGCTGGGGCTTCTTGAAGAAACGCGGGAAGTGCTCGCCCAAAAGGGAATAGACATAAATATTTTCGAAGAAATAGAGGATGCGGCGTTAGGCAACGGCGGGCTCGGTAGGCTTGCCGCGTGCTTCCTCGATTCCGCGGCGGGGCTTGGGCTGCCCCTTCAAGGCTACGGAGTAAGGTACAAGTACGGGCTTTTTAAACAAGCGATACGAAACGGATTTCAAGTTGAACTGCCCGACGATTGGCAACGCTTCGGCGATCCTTGGTCGATACGAAAGGATAACGAAAAGCGCATAATAAAGTTTGCGGATATGCTCGTGACGGCGGTGCCCTACGACGTGCCCGTGTTCGGTAAGCGCGTAAACAATTTGCGGTTATGGCAAGCCGAAGGAAGCGCGGCGGCGGAAAAAATCAGCGAATACCTTTACCCCGCAGACGATACCGAGGAAGGGAAGCTTTTAAGGCTTAGACAAGAGTATTTCTTCTCTGCGGCGGCAGTGGGCGAGCTTATCGAAAAGCACGTAAAGAAGTACGGCAAAAGGTTCGATAACTTTGCAGACTTCAACGTTATTCAGCTTAACGACACGCACCCCGTGCTTGCTATTGCCGAGCTTATAAGGATACTGACGGCGGACTATAAAATTCCCTTCCCCGACGCGCTTGAAGTTGCGAAGAAGACCTTTGCGTACACTAACCACACCGTTTTGCCAGAGGCGTTAGAGTGTTGGGGCGCGGACTTGGTGAAGAAGATTTTGCCCGATATTTACGCGCTTTTGATTAAGATTCATTTAAGGCAGAAGGAAGTATTCGAAAGGATTAAATGTACCAAAGAGGAAGCGTTGGATATGTCAATATATTCTAACGAAAAGTTTTCTATGGCAAATCTTGCGTTGGCAGTGGGTAAAAGCGTAAACGGCGTTGCGAAACTGCACAGCGAAATATTAAAGAACAGTCTTTTCAAAACGGCTTACAAGTATTACCCCGACAAGTTCCAAAACAAGACGAACGGAATAACGCAAAGAAGATGGCTTATGCTTTGCAACCGCGAATTATCTTCGCTTATAGACGGAGCGATAGGCGACGGCTGGCGAAACGATATGTCGCTTTTGAACGATTTGAACGGGCGCGTTGAAGATATTGCCGACGACTTTATACGAGTCAAAGCCGAAAAGAAAAGACAGCTTTTCGAGCATTTACGGATAAACGAAGGCGTAGATATTCCCGAAGACTTTATCGTCTTTTCACAAGTTAAAAGGTTGCACGAGTACAAGCGCCAGCTTATGACGGCGTTTGCAATCCTTGAAATTTACAAGGGCTTAAAGGACGGGAAGATAAAGGATTTTCAGCCGTCGGTGTTCGTGTTCGGCGCAAAGAGCGCGCCGAGCTATAATCGGGCTAAGGCCATCATAAAATTCATAAACGAAATCGCCGCAAAGGTGAATGCGGATAAGGATACGAACGGGCTTTTGAGGGTCGTGTTCGTGCAGAACTATAACGTTTCCTACGCCGAAAAAATAGTGGCGGGTACGGACGTGTCGCTGCAAGTTTCCACCGCGGGGCTTGAAGCCAGCGGTACCGGAAATATGAAGTTTATGATGAACGGCGCGGTAACTTGCGGAACGATGGACGGAGCGAATATTGAAATAGTCGAGCTTGCGGGCAGAGAAAATAACTATATTTTCGGCGCGGAGGTGGACGAGATTGAGCGGCTTAAAAAGGACGGCTACGACCCTTGCAAGCTGTTAAAGAGCAACGCCCTACATAACTACGCCGTATCCTCGCTTATAGACGGAACTTTTTCGGACGGAGGCAAGGGCTGTTTTAAAGAATTGTACGACGCGCTGACTGTCGGGGCGTCGTGGCATAAGCCCGATAACTACTTCGTTTTGCACGATTTGGAAAGCTTGGTAAACGCGCTTTTGAAAATCAATTCTGACTATAAAGACGGGAAAGCGTTTGCGGTTAAACAGCTAAAAAATACGGCTAACTCGGCGCACTTCTCGTCGGACAGAACGATAAAGGAATACGCAGAAGATATTTGGGAAATTTAACTGAAAAAGGCGTGTAAGGTTTTAACCTTACACGCCTTTAAGCTTATAAAAACAGATATTGCAAAACCGCGCGGTATATGGTATAATTTATTTATCGGGGGAAAGTTATGAAAAATATTGCAATCGTTGAGGACGAGGATACCGCTGCGGAACTTTTGACTTCGTACATAGTCAAATACGGCAAGGCGTACGGTCAAGAGTTTAACGTTGTAAGATTTAATAATGCGGTTGAGTTTCTCGAAGGCTACAAGGCCGCTTATACCGTTGTGTTTATGGACATTCAGATGCCCAAAATGAACGGAATGGACGCCGCCGTGGAACTGAGAAAGCTTGATAAAGCCGTTTCCCTTATATTCATAACGAGCATGATACAGTACGCGCAGAAGGGCTACGAGGTGGACGCGGTAAGCTTTTTGGTCAAGCCCGTGAGCTACTTCGATTTTTCTATGAAGTTCAAAAAAGCGTTGGACATAAGCGTATTGAACGAGGAGCGTACTATAATCGTTAAAAACCAAGGCGGGCTGTGCCGTATTTCCACGGATAAGCTTATGTACGTGGAGATAATAAGCCATAGGCTTTACTATCACCTCGTTGACGGCGTGGTCGAGGTTACGGGCGTTCTTTCCGCAGTTGAAAAGGAGCTAAGCGCGTACGGCTTTTTAAGATGTAACAAGTGCTATATCGTTAATCCTCAGTTCGTGGTAAGCGTGAAGGGCTTCAACGTGCAAGTGGGCAACAGCGTTTTGCAGATAAGCAGACCCCGCCGCGCCGCGTTTTTATCCGAGCTTGCCAACTGGTATGCGGGAATCGGGAGAAAATAAATGGGCGAAGTCGTTTCGGTTTATTTAAAAATTATAATCGAGTTTTTGGCGGAGCTGTATATTTTTTACGGTTTGGTCGGCTTCAAGTTGGAGCGTTCAAAATATTTTATTTTGAAACTTTTTTTGGGCCTTGCCGCCGTGCTTGCCGTGGCGTTCGGCGTGGCGTATTTCTATTGGCTTTTCGGCAATACCGTTTGGGGCAGAATTATCGTGTATTTGTTCCTATTCGGAATAACCACGCTGCATTTCAGACTTTGCTTTAACGAGAACTACAAAACCGTGCTTTTTTGCTGCTTGCTTGCGTACGCGGCGCAGAATATAGTTTATAAGCTTTTCCTCATTTTGTGGTGCACTGGCGAACAGCTTGGGCTTTTCGATTCGTGGGGGAGCCTTTTCGAGCTGTATTACAGATTGTTATATTATACTTTCTTTATAGCGGTTACGGCGGGACTGTATTTTTTACTTATACGCCGCCAAAGCAAAAGGCTTTCGAACAGCCAAATAAACAACCGTATGCTTGCTATCGCGTTCAGCGTGCTTTTAATAACCGTCGTACTGTGCTCTTGCGAGGATATTTACTTTGCCGAGCTTAGCGAATTGAAGGAAAACCGTTACTCCGTGTACGAGTATTTTGCGCTTAGGCAAACGGGCAACGCACTGTCCGTCGTGTGCTGTGCGGTAGTTCTTCTGCTTATCGTTAAATCGGTAGAGGAGCGGGATTTGAAGCGCGAGGTGGAGTATCTGCAATACACCGTAAGGCAAAGTGAAAGGCAGTACGAAATTTCCAAAGACACGATAGATATGATAAATATCAAGTGCCACGATATAAAGTACAAACTTGGTTCGTTCGTAAACGGCGGCGAATATTCCGCGTCTGCCGTGGACGATTTGCGAAAAAGCATATCCATATACGACAGCAAGATAGAAACGGGCAATAAAATTTTGGACGTGCTGTTTACCGAAAAAAGCCTTTACTGCGAGCAGAACGGCATAAGCTTTTCGTGTATGGCGGACGGTGAAAAGCTGGCATTCATTTCCGACGGCGACCTTTACTGTCTTTTCGGGAATATTTTGGATAACGCGCTCGAAGCCGTTAACTCTATATCCGAAAAAGAGCGCAGAATTATAAATATCGTTATCAAAGTAAAAAACGGTATGCTTATAATCCAAGAGGAAAATTATTTCGACGGGCAGCTTGACTTTAAGGACGGCTTGCCGCAGACCATTAAAGACGATAAAAATTACCACGGCTTCGGTATGCGGAGTATCAAAATGATAGTGCACAAATACGACGGCGAGCTGACCGCCTCGGTTGCGGACGATATTTTCCATCTGAATATTATTTTCAGTTTGGACGCTGTAAAAAATTGACAAAATAAGTAAAATAAGTACAGTTTAAGGAATGCCCGTTGATTTTCGGCATTCCTTATTTTAATATAAAAACGGTAAATACTGATTATATGGTAAGTTTTAAATTTGGCAAGAAATTGCGTGCAAAAATAATATTGAGTATATTGTGCTGCATAACTGTTGCGTTAAGCTTTGGAACGGGTTGCGGTGTCCTTGACAACTTTTTCGGACCGAGCGACGAACAAAGCGGAACCGAGCAAGGCGGCAAACAGCCGAACGACGACGAAGGCAAAGGCGAAAAACCCAAACCGCCTATCGCGGCGGACAGAGACACTGCCGATAGCGATAAAATAGCCGTGTTTGCAAACGGTGAACCCAGTTGGGCGTTTCATAAAGCGAACGGTTACAGCAACGGCGATATGTTCAACTGCGTTTGGCTAGGCAACAATATCAATTTTGACGGTGGCACGATGAACGTGTCGATAACGTCCGGCGCAAACTTCGAATATCACGGTAAAAAATACGATTACGCCGGCGGCGAATACCGCACGAACGGCAACTATTCGTTCGGATATTATTCGGTAAGTATGAAGCCCGCAAAATGCGTGGGCACCGTATCTTCGTTCTTCACCTATACTAGCGACCCCAGATGGGACGAGATAGATATAGAATTTTTGGGTAAAGACACGACGAAGGTACAATTCAATTACTACACGGACGGCGTGGGCGAGCACGAGTATCTTTACGACTTGGGCTTTGACGCGGCGGAGGATTTCCACGAGTACGGCTTTTATTGGCAAAGTGACGCGATAATTTGGTACGTTGACGGTAAAGCGGTGTACAAAGCTACGGTTGATATTCCTAAGTATGCGGGCAAAATAATGACGAACGTGTGGAACGGTATAGGCGTTGACGATTGGCTTGGGCCGTTCGACGGCTCGAAGTTGCCCGTTACGGCACAGTATCAATGGATAGGTTATAAAGCCGGTTGACGGCGTAAAAATAATTTATGATAAGGAGAAAAATATGAAGAAGATTAAAAAACCACTGATTGCGGTGCTTTCTACCACGGTTGCCGCAGCAAGCTTGTTTGCGCTTGCCGCATGTAACCCGCAGCTTACCGACGAACCGCTTAACGCTACCAAGATTGCCGACTATACGAAAACGGCAGAGGACAGAGCGGAAACCTTCGCTTCGGGCAGCAAGGGATATTCGTGGGAGAACGGCGGCGCGTTCAACGTATGGTGGAAGCCCCAAAACGTTTCCTACGAGGGCGGCAAGATGTCCCTTTCCATTTCCGAAATGACCCAAAAAGAGCAAGCTTGGGACGAGGAAAAGGGTGAAAACGTTGACTGCATCGCAGAATATTACGGCGCTGAGGAGCGTTCCGAGCATTACTACGGCTACGGCGATTTCCAAGTAAGAATGAAACCCGCAAAAATCGTGGGCACGGCAAGCACCTTCTTTACTTGCACCGGACCTTACGACAAATGGTATAACGAGGACGGCACCGAGGTTATCAAAACCAACAAACACGACGAAATCGACATAGAGTTCTTGGGCAAGGATACAACGAAGGTTCAGTTCAATTACTTTGCCGACGGCAAGGGCGGACACGAGTATATGTACGACCTCGGCTTCGACGCTTCGGTTGAGTTCCACGATTACGGCTACCGTTGGACCGAAAAATATATCACTTGGTTCGTAGACAGTACGCCCGTGTATAGGGTTGACCGCAAGGGTAGCGAGGCGTGGCCCGAGGCCCCCGGCAGAATTATTATGAACTACTGGTGCGGTACCGAAGAGGCTTCAAGCTGGATGGGCGAATTTAAAGACGATTATTCGGGCAAGGCGGAGTACGAATACGTTGCAACCAGCGCAACGCAGTGCCCCGACCCCAACACCGCGCATATTAAAGACGAGCCCGTTATTCCTCCCGACACGTCGGAAGTTCCCACCGAGGGCTGGACGGATATTTCAACCGACGGCTTCGATGGTTGGAGCATGTACACGGTTGATAAGACGAACGGGCTGAAAATATCGCACGATACGAAAAAAGGTAGTTGGGATTGCTGCGGTATGCCTTTGGCCGATTGCTACGATTGGGTTAAATTTACCGTAAAGAACGAAGAGGCAACAGCCGCAACGGTTAGAATCAGTATAAAGGACACGGCGCTTCCCGACACCGCGGCAGCGGCAATAGCCGGTGTGGTTGCCGAAAGCGGTGCAACTTACGATAAGGGCGCGGGCGTGGTTATTATTAACCTTGAAGCAAACGAAGAGCTTGACGTTGCTTTAAAAATGAAAGCCGAATACGCTAATCAGATGACCTTATTCTTGAACAGCACCGATAACGCTACGGCGACTACGGGTAGCATAACCATTACCGAGCTTAAAGGTATAGTAAACGAGGATATTGCAAAGCCCGAGCCCCCCAAACCAAATGAGGACGGTACGGTTGCAATTAATTACAGCGGTTTCGGCGGCTGGGACATGTACGACGTTGACAATACCGACGGTATAAATATTTCGCACAAGACCGACAAGATAGGCACTTATCAATGTTGCGGTATGGATTTATCCTCCGACTACGGCGTGGTTAAGTTCACTGTAAAGAACAACAGCTCCGATTACGGCGCGGTTATAAAAATTGATATTAAGAAGAAGGGCGAAGCCGAAGGCGACAACGGCACGGGCGGAGTTGAAACCGCTATCGCCACCAAGGGAGGAGCCGAGGACTGTTACGCTTATCATAACGATTACGACGATTCGGTCGTTATCGTTATTGCGGCGGGTGCCGAACTTGAAATTGAAGTTACTATAAAGGATGAAGTAGTTGTCAACCAGCTCGTTGTTTTCTTTAACAGTACGGGTGATGCAACGGCAACTGAGGGCGACGTTACCATTTCGGATTTGCGCGGCGCGGCTAAAACGGCTGACGACACGGAAACTGCGGACTGATTTACTGTAATATTCAACCGCCGATTGCGGTGCAATCGGCGGTTTTAGTTATTAAATTACAAGGAGTATACGATGAAATCTAAGTTAGGCGTCATAATAATATCCGCCGTTATTGCATTTATCCTCGTAGTTTCAACGCTCTTCAACGTGCTTGCGCTTAACGTGTACGATAAACAGCTTGAAACGGCTATCGGAAAATCTGCGGACAAGGTAGAGGGCGACCCGCTGGGCGCGGACGTAAATTACGTAAAAAGCAGTTTTGGGGGCGCAAAGGAATTGTACGAGTACGAGGAAAACCTCGTAACCGAGATTGCACAAGAGGGGGCAACCCTCTTGGAAAACGACGGGCTTTTGCCCCTTGCAAAAAATACCAAGCTAAGCCTTTTCAGCCACTCCTCGGTCGATTTCATAAGCGGCGGTTCGGGCTCGGGCTCGGGCAGCTTCGAGCTTACGGTTAACCTTAAAGACGGGCTTGAAAAGGCGGGCTTAAAGGTAAACGAAACGCTGTGGAATTTTTACGAAAGCGGCAAGGGCTCTTCATATAAGCGCGGCGAGGGCGTTATCAACTACGGCGCGGGCTTCGATTGGAGCATAAACGAGTGCCCGTTGGAAGTTATTAAATCCGACCCCGCGGTGGTGAACTCTTACGGTAATTCCGTGGCTATGTTCGTGCTTTCACGCACGGGCGGCGAAGGGGGCGACCCCGCGCGCGATATGGCGGCTTACGGCGGTAAATCGGGGCAGCACTATCTTGAACCCGACGATACCGAGCTTGAAATTATAGACTATCTTAACAAGACCTTCGATAAAGTAATTTTGCTCGTAAACTGCAACAACGCAATGGAGCTTGGCTGGGTTAAGGACTACGCCAACATAAAGGCGGTGGTAAACTTCCCCGGCGCGGGCAGAACGGGCGCTTACGGCTTGGGCTATATGCTTACGGGGCTTGATAAGGACGGTAAGGAAATTTCCCCTTCGGGGCACCTCGTGGACACCTTCGTGTACGATAACTTCTCTGCGCCCGCTATGCAGAATATGGGCGACTACGTGTACGACGGAACGAAGTACTATTACGTAAACTACGGCGAAGGCATTTACGTGGGCTACAAATACTACGAAACCCGTTACGAGGACGCAGTGTGCGGCAGAGCGGACGTCGGCGATTACGACTATGCGGATACGGTGCATTATCCCTTCGGCTACGGACTTTCGTACACGACCTTTGCGTGGAGCGATTACAGCGTATCCTCCGCGGATAGCAAGGGGAATATTAAAGTTTCTTTAAAGGTTAAAAACACCGGTAACCGCAACGGCAAGGACGTGGTGCAAATTTACGTGCAATCGCCTTACACCGACTACGATAAAGCGAACGGCGTTGAAAAGGCGTCCGTTGCCTTGGTCGGCTTTCACAAGACGGGGCTGCTTGCACCCAACGCCGAGGAAGAGGTTGAAATTACCTTAAACCTTAAAGACTTTACCAGCTACGACGCGAACGGCGCAAAGACTTATATTTTAGAAGACGGAACTTACTATATAACCGCAGCGTCCGACGCGCACAAGGCGGTAAATAACATACTTACGGCAAAAGGCGTGGCGGAAAGCGCGTTGACGGGAACGGGCGATGCGGGCTTCGTAGGCACTTACGTGCAGAATACCTTTGATAAAACTACTTACGCAGTAAGCACTACGGGAACCGCAATAACTAACCTTTTCGACAATGCGTCGCTTTCGGACGGAAAGTATTATCTTTCCCGTTCGAAATGGTCCGTTATGGATAACGACGGGTTAAGATACGGCACGCCTTCGGACGTGAACAGCGGAAGCGAGGTCGGCGGCAAACAGTGGTCGCACCCGATAACGGCTGAGCTTAAAGCGGCGCTGGATTCCAAAACATCTTTAAACCCCGCAGAGGGAACGGTGCCCAAAACCTACACCTTCGGCGCGAAGAAGGGTGTTGAGCTTATAGACCTGCGCGGGCTCGATTACGACGACCCGCTTTGGCAAGACCTCTTGGACGAAATAACCCTTGCCGAATTGGAAAAGCTGGTTGACGAAAGCGGCTACGTAACGATAGAAATGAAGTCCATCAACAAACCCGAGGTAATTGATTTGGACGGACCCGCGGGGCTGAACGACGTTATCGGTCACGGCTCGCTGGATATAGGCGAGGGGCTTAAAGCGATGACATGGTCAAGCGAGTACATTCTTGCTTGCACTTGGAACCCCGACTTTGCCGAAAAGATGGGCGTTGGCGTTGGCGAGGACGGACTTTACGGCGGCGCGGCGGGCTGGTACGGACCGGGAATAAATATCCACCGTACGCCCTTTGCGGGAAGAAACTTCGAGTATTATTCCGAGGACAGCTATTTAAGCGGTATTATGGGTCGCGCGGCCGTTCACGGCGCGGCAAGCAAGGGTATGTACGCGTTTATAAAGCACTTTGCACTCAACGACCAAGAAACCCACCGCGACCAGCTTGGGCTTATAACTTGGGCGGAGGAGCAAGCGATACGCGAAATATATTTAAAGCCTTTTGAAATGACCGTTGTAGACAATACCGTTACGGTTAATTACAACGAACCCGTTAAAAACGAGAAAGGCGATATCACCGCCTATACTCCCAAAACCGCGCAAATACCCGCGACTACGGCGGTTATGACCTCGTTCAACCGTATCGGCGCAACTTGGGCGGGCGGAAACTATAACCTCGTTACGGGCGTTTTAAGAAAGGAATGGGGCTTTAACGGCTTTGCGCTGACCGATTACGAGGTTGCGGATTATATGTTTACCGACCAAAACCTTGCGGCGGGCGGCGACGCCAAATTGAAGGCGCACGGCATCTACGGTAACTTTGCGTTCGGATATTCACTGAGAGGAAACGCGGAGTATCAAGGCTACGCAAGGGAGGCGGCACACCATATACTTTATACGGTTGCAAACTCTGCCGCAATGAACGGGTACTACCACGGTTACAGATATATAAGCGGTTTTGCTTATTATAAAATTATCATAATCGTGTGGGACGTTCTGTCTGCGGCGGGTATAGCGGTGCTTGCATTCTTTTTGGCTAAAAAAATAAAAAAGTACAAGGCGCAGTAAATTTTTAAAATTTGTATTGATTAAAACCGCTTTGTGTGGTATGATTTAACTGTTGAAATTTGTCGAAAAAGAGAAAACAGAGTAAATCGTATGGAAACTATTAAAAGACAGACAGTGGACTGGGCTAAGACGGGAAAGAATTTGCAGCTTTTAAGGAACGATAACGTAAACCTTAGGCGGTGCGCTTGCCGTGTAAACAATTTAAAAAAGGAAAACTGCGACGGGGACTGCGAAACTTGCAAGTATGATATGGACAGCAACATAAGCCGTAAGGAGCTTGCCGTGCTTTTCGGTGTGTCGGATAACGTCATATACAGCTGGGAAACGGGCAGAACGCCGATAGGCTTAGAGGACCTAATATTCTATTGCAAAATTGCCCGCGTCAAGCTTGAAGAAATAGTCGTGTTCGCTGACTAATCTTTTAAAAATTTAATACAGAATTAAAAAAGTCGTATTTTTTACGGCTTTTTTTGTTTGCTTGCGAAAGGTCGGTAAGGTTGGGGAGTAAGCCGCACGAACGGAAGAAACCTTTTATTGCGTGGGTGCGACGGGTTTTAGTATAATTATATTGAAGATAGGAGGAAAAGAAAAATGTAAGATTTAACGCAAGAAAGATTTACGAAATTACGAAAATAAAACGGAGGAAATAGATATGAGATACTTATCAGACAGAAGCCTGTACTATTATTTCCTAATGCGTGAAGTAACGGACGCGGGCACGGAAGCATGGGGTTTTATTGCAAAAAATTTCGGCGTTAAATCAAAAGAAATCAAAGCGTATGAAAGCGTGCTTTCCGACCGAACGCTTGACGACCTTACGACGATAGGCGATATCGAAATGTACAGAAACTTTTTAAGCGGCTTTTGCGTTAACGAAACCGAGTTCGGTAAAACCCGTAACGAGCAGGACGCCATCGAGGCGAAGGCGCTTGCTCTGCACAAAATAGAGGGGCTGTTCGGTGAAACGCTTATTAAAAGCAATAGGCTGCGCTCGCTGTCGCACAACTACGAGTACGACCACATTGCAAGCGTGCTGTACGCGCTTCAACTGCTGTATTTCAACAGTAATAAAGAGTGCGAAAGGTTTGCCGAGAACATACTTTCCAAGGAGCTTAAAGACGGCAAAAACAGCGACGCGGGATTGATACTTTTAAAGCTTAAAGAGGGCGAAGCGGATAAAATTATACTTAGCTTAAAGAGCTTGCCCGACTTATTGTTAAGACCCGATATGCAGAAGTACCTTTCCAAGCAGTGCGGAAGCGGTGAGATAGTTTTAAGCGACAAGCACACGATAGGATTTTAAGGAGGCGTGGTATGAAATTTAATTCCAAGCTAATTGAAAAGTTTGCCAAAAGCGTTCCAGGCGAGCAGACCGTAATCCTCGGAATAGACGACATTGCGAAGGAAAGCGACTACGAAAAATACGAGGCTTTGAGAGAGCATTCCGTCGGCGTGCCGGTGTCCGCTTACAGAGAGAGCGACGGAAAGCTGTATATACTTCAACGCAAGGGGTTGTGCCATTCGCTTGTGACGGGCTCAACGGGTTGCGGTAAGTCGCTGATGTTTATGCTGAATTATTTATTCAACCTTGACGGCAAACAGTCGGTTATCGTTGCGGATATTAAGGGCGAATTGTACCGCTTTGCGGGCAACTATCTTAAAAGCGTTTACGGCGGGGACAACGTCAAATATATGGACTTTATCCACCCCGAGGTTTCCGAGATTCTGTTCAACCCCATCGTGGATATAGCAAGGCGTTACCGCGACGCCGAGCTGTATCCCGAGGAGAAACAGAGTATAAGAAACGAGGCGCTTGCCGAACTGAAAAAGCTGTACGATAAGCTTTTTCCCATACGCTCGCACAACGACGTAAGCTGGGACGAGGGCGCAAGGGGGTTCATCTACGGCATAACCGTTGCGCTGTTCGAGGATACCTTGCTTACGCGTGAGCAAGAAGAAAAGACGGGAAGAAGGCGCGTGCTGCCCGAACAGATAAACTTCGAAACCATATCCGAAGTTTTCTATCACTTCGATTATTCTTCGGGGGACTTCGACGACCACGGGTTCTTCACGTCGAGGGATAAAAACGATATCGTTTGGCGGTACGTGCGCGGTATTATGCACGACGCACCCAACACGAGGGCGTGCTATATTCAGCTTATCGAAAGTTATTTAAACGATTACAGCTACCCCGATATCCGCAACCTTACCATTACGGACAACTTTGACGTGAAAACGCTGGGCGATAAACCGCAAGTAATATTCTTAACCTACGATATGACGGACGAGCGCATGCGCGGGTTCGTTAACCAGTACATAGTGAAGGCGTTGGATAACTTGAAAAAGAAGGCGATAGACAAGGGCACTGCGCTCGATATCCCCGTGGTGTATTTGCTTGACGAGTTCCCCACCTTGCAAGCCGACCCCATTTATCCGACTATATTCAGCGTCGGGCGCGGACTTAACATTTTTATTACCGCGATTGTGCAAGACTTCACCCAGCTTGAAACGACCTATTCGGGCGGGGTTGCACAGCAGATACGCAACAACTGCAACTTGACCTATTTCTTAGGCACCAACGACGTGCATACCGCGAAGTCGGTTAAAGAGCAGATAGGCAAACACGTTATTCCCGACCCCGCGAATTACTTGCAAGGCGGATTGAAGTTTATCGAAACGCACGTGGTGTCCGAGGACGAGCTTATGCACAGAGTTAAGCCCGGGGACGCGTATATTACTATAAACAACCATATGCCCCTTAAAGGGTGTTTCGAGCTTTACTTCAACTGCCCCGAGTACACCTCGTATCCAGCGTCGGCGAGCGAGAGGAAGCCCGCAATAGACTTCAAGGACAAGAAGTACCACTACGACGTTTCTTGGATGTTAAAGCGCAAGAAAAACTTTTGGGAGTAAGACTATGGATAAGACTTTTTCAAAGGTTTTGAACCTATGCATAAAACTCAGTAAAGACGGTGAGGCGGAAATAAGCGTATTCGATTTGCTGTACGAAACGGGTTTGCCGTATACTGTATTAAAGGGTATGCTCGATAATTTCGTTGCCGAAAACGAGCTTGCGGAAATAGATATTAAAACCTATAAGTTCATTGGCGATACAAACCGCGAGCTTGACGAGCCCGAGCCTATTCCCGAATCGCTTGACGACAGAATTGCCATATTGGAGCGGAGGCGGCAAGAGCTGCTTGCAAAAATGGACGATGACGAGCAAGAGGCGTGCGGTAAATTGTTTGTTACCGACGCGCAAGCGGACGGGGAGCTTATGCACTGTGACGATGACGAAGAACTCGACAGAAAGTTTGCCGAATACGAGCGCTATTTAAACGAAGAGTTGCCCGAATTTACGGGCGACGACGAAAACGAAGAGAGAGAGCAAGAGCTGGTCAAATTTATGGTAGCGCTGTTTAAGGACGGGCACAAAAAAGCCGTAGGGAAGGTGCCCGCGCATACGGAGTGGGACGACGAGGACGACCTTTTGCGGTTTTGCGCCGAGCAGATTATAACGCTTATTTCAAGGGATAAAAGCATCGGCAAGCAGAGCGTTATCAAAAAGGCGGTGGATATGCTTGCAAGCCTTCGCGGTATGGAAAACGTTATGGTAACCGAGCTGTACGAGCGCATAATTTACGAGCTTAAAAATATGAGCAATTACTACTTTAATAAAATCCGAGAACAGTGTTAGCTTTATCGAGAAGTGGTAAAAATTGTGTAACCGAGCATTACGCTTACGAAACTTGACACGGCGCGGATAAAATATTATAATTTTACCGTAGCCAAAATTAAAAGAGGTTTTCTATGAGTTACAAATTGTATTCCGACGAGGAAAAGAGATTACAAAGGAAACTTATACCCTTAAATATAATCGTTGCGTTGCTTGCGCTTGTTGCCGCAATTTCTTTGATTATTACGCCCCTTTTGAAAATTGATATCGGCAAAATTGCGCCCGCACTCGTTAGCGAAATGAGCGGTAGCAGTAGCAGCGAAAGCAGTGAGGGCGAGGGAAGTGAGAGTGAGGGCAGTGAAGGCTCCCAAGGCGACGAGCTGTCGCAAATGATGGCGGTAATGTTCGAGGGCGTTGACGCTGTGATAGAGCTTTCTCCTTTGGATATGGCAAAGGTTTTAATTGCGCCGGAAAACCGGAAGGGTGCGATTTTAATAGAAAGCTTGCTCGTTAAAAACGGATTTATAGAGCAAGTTTCGGCTTCGTTCATTAACTCGTATTTAGCCACTAAAACCAAAGCGATAGTGAGCGCGGAGGACTTTGATAAGCTCGATATAGATACGCTGAACGACGCGCTTTTGAAAATAGACAGCGTGCAGTCTTCCGAGGAAATGGTTGAAGAGCTTGACGATTACTTAAAACTTTTAGAGGAGCAGCTCGATTTCACCTTTACGGAAGAGCAAAAGACGGCTGCCCGCGAAAACTGCGTTGAGATTTACGAGACCACGGTTGCGGCAACGGGCGGAAGCTTTTCCGTTGAAGAAATGATTTGCGTACAAATGTCGCCCGAAGGCGGGGATGCGTACACCTCGTACTCCGACTTGGTTATGGGTATGGCAAGCGGTGATTTCGATTCTGACGAATCCACTTCGGGGCTTGCGGACTACGCACAAATGATGAACCAAATAGCCGCGCCTTACGGGTATCTGTTTATATTCGTTGCGTTCCACGCGCTTATGTGGTTTATACTTTTCTTGTTTGCGTTCTTCCGCACGTTTGCGAAGAATAAGCGGTTTACTATGTGGTACGTAAAGCTGGTAAGCTGCTGGCCTTGCATAATTTTCTGCTTGGCGCCCTTGGCAATGACTGTTGCCGCTGCGGGCGTAGGACTTCCGGCAACCTTGGTTACGGTATTCTCGGCAGTATCCTCGATGACTTGGATAAGCGGTATTTGCTATCTTCTTCTGTGGGTGTTCTCGATTTGCTGGGCGTTCCCCATCAAGCACAAGATAAGAAAAGTACGCAAGGGTCGCTAAGCAATAATTTGTTTTTGAGCTATTGATTTTTGCAAAACTGCGTGATATAATAAAAACAATCTTTTAAATTTTGGAGAAAATTATGACCGAACAAGAACTTCTTGAAAAAATCAAACAGACCAAAATCGTGCCCGTAGTGGTGCTTAACTCCATTGAAGAAACTCTTCCTAAGATGCAAGCTTTGGTAAACGGCGGACTTCCTTGCGCGGAAATTACCTTCCGTACCCCTTGCGCGGCGGAGGCTATCGCGCTTACCGTTAAAACCTATCCCGATATGCTCGTCGGCGCGGGTACGGTTATCAACAAGGAGCAGTGCGAAAAGGCTATTAAAGCGGGCTCTAAATTTATCGTATCCCCCGGCTTTTCCGAAGAGGTTGCAAAGTGCTGCAAAAAGCACCATATGCTTTACCTTCCCGGCATCGTAACCCCCACCGAAGCTATGGCGGCAATCGCTTGCGGGCTTACGACCTTGAAGTTCTTCCCCGCGTCGAACTACGGCGGACTTAAAACCATTAAGGCTATCTGCGCGGCGTTCCCTTATCTCAAAATTATGCCTACTGGCGGTATCTCTGCGGACAATATCCTCGAATACCTTGCATACGATAAAATTATCGCTTGCGGCGGCAGCTGGATGATGAACGGCACGCCCGAAGAGATTGAGGCAAAGACCAAGGCCGCAGTTGAATTGGTTAAGAACGTTTAATTTGTAAATATAAAAAGCTCCCTACGCAGTTACTATATTTCCCGTGGGGAATCAAAAAAGCAACGGAAAGGAGCAACGCAAGGCTGCTCCTTTTTAATTTACAAAAACATTAAGGGCAATTAAAATGCTAAAACTGAAAGGCGTAAGTAAAACTTACATATCAAAAGGCAAGCAAAAGGTTGAAGCGCTTAAAGATATTAATCTTGAAATAGGCGACGGAGGGCTCGTTTTTATTCTCGGTAAAAGCGGAAGCGGCAAATCTACCCTTTTAAATATTTTAGGCGGAATAGACGGCGCAACGAGCGGGGAAATCTTCGTAAACGATCAAAGCTTTGCGGATTTTAAACAAGCCGACTACGATAATTACCGTAACGGTTACGTCGGTTTCGTGTTTCAAGAATTTAATCTTTTAAACGATTTCGACGTTGCGGGCAACGTTGCGCTTGCGCTGCGCCTTTCAAGGGAAACGGAAATATCGGACAAGGTTACTGCCGCTTTGCAGTCGGTCGGACTTTCCGCCGATTACCTTTCAAGGAAAATCGACGAGCTGTCGGGCGGCGAAAAACAGAGGGTTGCCATTGCCCGCGCAATAGTGAAAGACAGCAAAATAATCCTTGCCGACGAGCCTACGGGAAATCTTGACAGCACGACGGGCGAAAGCATATGGAATATTCTCAAAGACCTTTCGGCAGAAAAACTCGTCGTAGTAGTTACGCACGATAGGGAAAGCGCGGAAAAGTACGGCGACAGAATAATAGAAATCTCCGACGGAAAAATTATTTCCGACAGCGGTGAACAGCCCGAAAGCACGCGGGAAGCGCAAACTTTTTCTACCCCAGGGAAAGGCTTATCACCCGCCGTTTGCTTCAAAATGGGGGTCAACAATCTGGCGCAACGCAAGGTAAAATCCGCAAGCGTAATTTTGCTTGCGATATTTACGATTTTTGCAATTTTGCTGACGCAAGTTATCTTGTGCTTTTCTTCGGAAAAATCCATCGCAAAGTTTGTAAACGATAACGATATCGACTATATAGAAATTACCCAAGGCACTTTAAGACGCGGTAACGGAATAACCGCAAGCGCTTATATGCCCAATACTACGGCAAACTATATAGAACGGAACGTTACCTATATTAAAAACGGTTTCGTCGAAAGCAAGCAAGATATTCTGGATATGGGTTTATCGTTCGTCGGTGAGGCGCTTGAACTCGACGATTATTCTTTTTATATGACGTCTGAGCGGTTGGAACAACTTTACCATGAGAAATTCGCTTACGTTGAAGTTGACGGTAAAGCAGTTTTAATAAATAAGCAACAGCACCCCGCCAAATTTCTCGTAGGTAAGAAGGTGAAAATCGACTGGACACGTCCATTTAACTACACTTTTGCGGGTGTGATTGACGTATCAAAGTGCAACCCTTTAAGCGGATGGGCGCTTCATCGTGATTATTATGCGAAAGAAAGCTTCGCCGGCAGAACGGTTACTACCAGTAAACATAACTCCTTAAAAACTCCGGATATTACGCTTGAGTTCGGTAATGCGGAATATTCAAAGAATTTTTTTGTGACACCAAAAGTCGACGACATAGCGTTAGACGGCAAAATTTTGACAGAACGGGGTTTACAAGAACACGGGGAAGTTGAACTTGCCGATGACGAAATCGTGCTCTCGTACTATCTGTATGCACATTTCTTCAGCATGTATCCGATGCTGTCCTACGTCAGCCCCGATTTAACCGAATGTATACGCATGCCCGAATATATAGGGCAAAGCTTCCCGCTTAAAATATACGATGACGAGTCCGGTGAACTTATATACGATGCGGGCGAATTTAAAATTGCGGGAATAGGTTTTTCTAATACGGACTACGAAGCGGGCTTTACCACCGGTGCAAACGCCATCAAAAAAATAAGTATGGCTATAGAGCCGCAAAAGTATCTCGTTGAGGTTGCAAGTATTGAAAATCTTCAAAAGTTCCTCGTCGATTTCAGGGCTCAGCATAACGGCTACGTCACTAATGCGGGCGTGGATACGACCGTTAAGTACAGTTTTGTAAATTATGCAAATCTTATCTACGGCTTTGAACGGGGGATTTCCCTTTTCAAAATAATATTTTCAACCATAGCCGCAGTACTTTCCGTAATTCTGTTGTTGCTCGTAATGAACTTGATTTCTTTCAGTATTTTAAACCGCAAAAAAGAAATAGGAATACTATCCGCACTCGGTGCAACGAATAGGGATATAATTAAAATATTCTTGATAGAAATCCTATTTATTGCTGCCGTAGCTTTCGTCGTTAATTTGGTTGCAATTATCGTTGCGACGGTCGTTTTCAACAAAACGTTTTGTGCGGCGTATACTTTGGGAGTAACTCTATTGAGGGTAGATATCGTTACCGTTACGACGCTTATCGTATCTTCTTTCGGTTTATTGTTGCTTGCCGCGTTGATACCTTTAAGAAAGATAATAAAGTTAAAGCCGATAGACGCAATTAAAAATTTATAAAAGCGTACTAAAAACCCCCGCGCCGAACGGCGCGGGGGTTATTTAATTAAGATACTTGATTAAACGGAACGTTTATTAGAAGGAGGCGCGGAAGCCCTTGCCTAAAATCTCGTTCGTGTCGGTTAGAATTACGAAGGCGGTGGGGTCCGCCGCGTTAATTTTAAATTTAAGCCTTACGGCTTCCCTACGGTTGCAGACGGTTAAAAGCACCGTCTTTTCTTCGCCCGTGTATCCGCCGGTCGCCTTGTACGAGGTGTAGCTTCGGTGCAACCCCTCTATTATAAACGGCGTTATAAGCTCGGGGCGGGAAGTTATTATCGTTACGAATTTACTTCTGCCTATGCTTTCGATTACGCCGTCGACGAGGAAGGACTTGAAGAACAAGCCGAGGATAGAGTAAAGACCAGTCGTAACGTCGAATACGAAGAAGGTGGAGCAAGCAATAATTAAGTCGGTTGCGACCATTGCCTTGCCGATATCGAGTTTAGCGTACTTCTTAATAATCAGCGCAACGATGTCCGTTCCGCCGGAGGACGCGCGGCAATTGAAAAGTATTGCACTACCAATTCCCGTCAAAAGCATTGCGTAGACGAATTCAAGGAACTTCTCGTTCGTTAAGGTGTGCCCCGAAGAAATTTCAATTCCGCACGCTTGGAAAATCCATTGCATGGCGTACATTTCAAGAGTGTACATTAAACTGCAATACGCCGTCTTAAAGGTACAGCCCTTGCCGAGAAAGATAAAGCCGATAATAAGCAGTAAGCCGTTTAAAATAAAGTTCAAAACGGACTGTGTAAGAAAGGGTACGAGGGGCGTTACGTATTTACTGATAATTATGGTAATACCGCTTACGCCGCCCGTTGCAAAGTTGTTGGGGCCTTTAAAAAGGAATACCCCGAACGCAAGCATCAGAACGCCGAGGTTAATCATAACCCATTCTAATACGGTTCCCTTTATCTTTTTCTTTCTTTCGACGGTATTCAATTCACTTTCGTTTTTTTTCTTTATCATTTTTTCCCGCTTATCTTAAAGTAAATTAAAGTGTGCCGCCGAAGCCCTTGCCCAAAATTTCGTTCGCGTCGGTAATTATTACGAAGGAAGTGGGGTCTTCTTGGTGAATTTTCATTTTAATTTTCAACGCCTCACTGCGCTTGCAGACGGTAACCAAAACCTTCTTTTTCTTGTGAGTGTAGCCGCCTTCCGCGTCGTACATAGTATAGCCGTGATTTATAACTTTTAATATGTATTCCGCAATCTTTTCGGGGTTTTCCGTAATTATCGTAAGGTACTTGGTTTTGCCCATACTTTCGATTACGCCGTCCAAAAGGAAGGACTTGGTGAAAAGACCCAGCACGGAGAAAAGCCCCGCCGAAACGCTGCCGAAGGTGTAGAAGGAGATGCATACGACTATCATATCAATAATCATAAGCGCCATACCTACGTTTATGTTGGTGAACTTCTTCAAAATAAGCGCGATAATATCCGTACCGCCCGAGGACGCGCCGCAGTTGAACACCAGCGCGCCGCCGATACCGAAAAGAAGAATTGCGTAAACGAGCTCTAAAAGGGGCTGGTCGGTTAGGGTTCGTATTCCTTCTCTGCCTACTGCGGAGTTTATTAAGCCTACGATATCAAAGTATTCGAAAACCCAAATAAACGCAGTGTAGAAAAGGGAGCAGAAAATAGTCCTTATAGTGCATTGCTTGCCCAAAATAATAAGCCCTATAATAAGCAGTATGACGTTGATTATCGCCATGATAACGCCTTGCGTTAAAATTGCGGCAACCGCCTCGGGCAAAAAGCTGTTTATGATTACCGCAACACCCGCGATGCCGCCCAAAGTAATATCGTTGGGCGTCTGGAAGAAGTAGACGCTGCAAGACATCATCAATATTCCGAATATGAGGATAACCCACCTTACAACCGAGCGTTTTCTTTGCTGGGCTTTGGTTAAAACCTTATCACCGTAAACGGCGGGCTTACCGTCCGCAGCTTGGGGTGCGGGTAGTTCTTCGCCGTTTTCAAGCGTGCCCGCGGCAGCTGCCGCAGCGATTTCGGCGTTTTCGGCTACCTCGGCTTGTTTTACTTCTTCCGCGTTCTCTGCGGGAGCGGGGGTTACGCCTTCCTTTTCAATATCTTCGGGAACTTCGTTCCCGTTTTTGGGTTTTTTCTTTAAGTTCATAAATATCCTTACGTATTAGTATATTAGCAAATAAAATATAACATAACCCAAATTTAAAGTCAATATTAGTAAATGAAAAGCCGACGGAAATTTTTTCCGTCGGCTTTTCATATGCCGTTTAACGCGCCATTGGTATGAATTGTATAAAATACCTTTGCCCGTTAGGCAAACGGTATTTTATCCCGCGCGGGTCGTTTGTTACGAATTCACCCTCGAAAAAATCTTCCATAAGCGGAATGAATTCGTTAATCATATCTGCTCTGGTTACGCGTTTTTCATTAATTTGCTCCAAAGAGAAATGTTTTTCTGCCGTTAAACCCATCTTTAAGTACCTCCTTTAATTTTTTCCACCTTGTGCACATAATAAGTGTAAATATATTATACCTCTACGAGTAGACCAACAGCAAGTAAATTGGTTCAGACTGTGGGATAATTTTTTGTCGAGGGGAGACTGTTTTATGGATATTTTGTCGAAACTGTCTGAAAGGCTGAAAGATTTAATGGAGGAGCAAGAGCTTAACAATTCTGCGCTTGCTGATAAATTAAATATCGAGCAATCTGAAATTTCTAAATATGTGCGTGCTGTAAGAATGCCGGCAGCAACTACCTTAGTGAAATTAGCCGACTATTTTAAGTGCACTACTGATTATCTTTTGGGCTTGTCGGATATTTTAGACGATAGGTCTTTTAAACAGCGTCCGCCGTTTAACGAGCAATTAAGTTTTTTGTTAAAACATTTTCAAATATCAAAATACCGACTTGAAAAAGATACGGGCTTATCTGAAATGGCAGTCAATAATTGGCATAAAGGTAAATACGAGCCGACGGCTGAAAGTTTGGTAAGGCTTGCAAAATATTTTGACTGTTCCGTTGATTTTATTCTTGGCAGAGAAGTTTAAAATGATAAAGCCGCCCGCGCATTTTGCGCGGGCGGCTATTGACTTTAATTGCACGCCGTGTTATAATTTCCCGTGAAGAATAGGCTTATTATAGGGACTTGAAAATGATTAACAGAAACGCACTTTTCGCCGACGAAACGGTACAATTTAAAACGCCTTACGAGCCCGTTACCGGCGATACGGTTACGCTAATATTTCGAACGCTTGCAAACGACGCGCTTCAAGTTTGGACGGTTATCAACGGTATTCGCCACAAAATGGTGAAGTTTAAGACCGACGAGCATTTCGACTATTACAAATTTTCCTTTAAGTGTACGCAAAAAGAGGTTAGCTATCACTTCTGTGCAACGGACGAGGACGATATAATCTATTATAACCGTTTGGGCGCGGTTGAAAATATTCAAGCGGAGTACGACTTTTCCTTCGTGCCCAACTTCAAGGTTCCCGACTGGGCTAAGGGCACGGTGTTTTATCAGATTTTTCCCGACCGTTTTTGCAACGGCAACCCCGATAACGACGTTGAAGATAACGAGTATTTCTACACGGGCGGGCACTCACGCAGAATACGCGAATGGTACAAATTTCCCGACAGCCTTGACGTAAACTGCTTTTACGGCGGCGACTTGCAAGGCGTGAGGGAAAAGCTTGACTATCTGCAAGATTTGGGCGTTGAGGCGATTTATTTCAACCCGATTTTCGTTTCGCCCTCAAACCACAAGTACGACACGCAGGACTACGACTATATTGACCCGCACCTCGCCGTTATCGAGGACGACGTGCAGCACGCTATGCAGCACTGGGAAACGCACAACGGCTACGCGCCCAAGTACATTAAGCGCACCACCTCGAAGAAAAACCTTGAAGCGAGCAACGCGTATTTTGCAGAGCTAGTGAAGGAAATTCATTCCAGAGGAATGAAAGTCGTTATTGACGGCGTGTTCAACCACTGCGGCTCGTTCAATAAATGGCTGGACAGAGAGGGGATTTATTTAAACAAAGAGGATTACGCGGAGGGTGCGTTTCAGTCGGCGAAAAGCCCGTACAGAAGTTATTTTAAATTTAAAAAGCCCAACGAGGCGCACAGCGAATACGAGGGCTGGTGGGGCTTCCCTACCTTGCCTAAACTCAACTACGAAAAGAGCCAGCAGCTTGAAGAATATATTTTGAATTTGGGCGCGAAGTGGGTTTCCGAGCCCTACGGCGTGGACGGTTGGCGGCTTGACGTGGCGGCGGACTTGGGGCACAGCCCCGCTTATAACCACAAGTTTTGGCAGAAGTTCCGCGCCCGCGTGCGGCAAGCTAACCCCGAGGCGTTCATATTTGCCGAGCATTACGGCTCGCCCGAGAGCTGGTTCGGCGGAAACGAGTGGGACTCGGTTATGAACTACGACGCGTTTATGGAGCCGGTTACTTGGTTTTTGACGGGTATGGAAAAGCACAGCGAGGCGTTTGACGGCGGCAAACTGAGGGACGGCAAGCAGTTCTTTGACAGTATGTTTAAGGCTATGTCAAAGTTCCCGCGACCCGCGCTGGATTCGGCTTTAAATCAGCTTTCAAACCACGACCATTCGCGCTTTTTGACGCGCACGAATAGGACGGTGGGCACGACCAAAACGAAGGGCCCGCACGAGGCGGGTTACAATATCGACAAGCGCGTTATGCAGCTTGCGGTGCTCATGCAAATGACTTGGGTAGGCTCGCCCGGTATCTATTACGCGGACGAGGCGGGGCAAGTGGGTTGGACCGACCCCGACAGCCGCAGAACCTACCCGTGGGGCAGTGAGGATTTGGATTTAATCGAATTCCACAAGCGGGCAATCGCGTTAAGGAAGCGTATACCTTGCCTTAAAATGGGAAGCTTGAAACGGCTTGACGCGGGCAACGGCTACGTTGCTTACGGCAGATTTGACGAAAACGAGTGCTGCGCCGTTATCATAAACTGCAACGACGGAGAAATCTCTTTGACAGTTCCCGTTTGGGAGCTGGGCGTTCCGCACGGCGGCGCGAAGATGACGAGGAAGTTTTTATCAAGCGGCTGGGGCTTTGATGAGCGCGAGGAAGAAAGCGAGGTCAAGCACGGCAGGCTTTTCGTAACCTTGCCCGAAAACAGCGGCGCGGTTTACTATTATTCTTTTAAAGAAGATTAAAATGGGGGAAATTATGGAAAAGTATTTCGGGGATTTGGACAGATATCTGTTCCATCACGGCACTCATTACGAGCTGTACAACAAGATGGGCGCACACGTTCGCGAGGTTGACGGCGTGCGCGGCGTTCAATTCGTTTTGTGGGCACCCAACGCCAAAGCCGTTTGCGTAGTTTCGGACGGCAACGGTTGGACGCCTTGGGCGGATATTATGACCAAAGTCGACGACGCCATGTGGGAGCTGTTCGTGCCCGGTATGTGCGAAGGGGTCAAGTACAAGTACCTCATCGTTCGCGCCGACGGCAGCGAGGTGTACAAGATTGACCCGTACGCTTACGGCTCCGAAAAGCGCCCCGCAAACGCCTCGGTAGTAACAAACCTCGATAACTACAAGTGGGGCGACGAGAAGTGGCGCAAAGAAAAGAAGGGCGAAAACTTTCTTGAAAAGCCCATGGCTGTGTACGAGGTGCACCTCGGCAGCTGGAAAAAGGATTTATCCAAGTGGGACGAGGACCAATTTTTTGACTATCGCCGTCTCGCGCACGAGCTTGCCGAATACATAAACTATATGGGCTATACACATATCGAGCTTATGGGTATATGCGAGCACCCCTTCGACCCGAGCTGGGGGTATCAAGTTACGGGGTACTTCTGCCCGACGGCGCGCTACGGCTCGCCCGAGGACTTTATGTACTTCGTAGACCATATGCACAAAAACGGTATAGGCGTTATTTTGGACTGGGTGCCCGCGCACTTCCCCAAGGACGATTGGGGGCTTGCTAATTTCGACGGTACGCCCCTTTACGAGTACGCCGACCCGTTGCGCGCCGAATATCCCGAATGGGGCACCAAGGCCTTCGATTTGGGCAAAAAGGAGGTTTCCAACTTCCTTATCGCGTCGGCGTTCTTCTGGGTTGAAAAATACCATATCGACGCTCTGCGCGCGGACGCGGTTGCGGCTATGTTTTATAACAGCTTCGGGCGGGAGCAGTACCGACCCAATATGTACGGCGGCAACGAGAATTTGGAAAGCTTCGAGTTCTTCCGCCACCTTAACAGCGTGTTAAGGCAAAAGACCGACGCCTTTTTGATTGCGGAGGACAGCTCGATTATTGCGGGCGTAACCCAGCCCGCAAAGGACGGGGGCTTCGGGTTCGGCTTAAAGTGGAATATGGGCTGGATGAACGACGGAATTAAATACTACAACACCGACCCCATTTTCAGACCGTACCATCACCATTTGATGACGCACACCTTCGAGTACGCGTTTAACGAAAATTATATGCTCGTACTGTCGCACGACGAGGTCGTTTACGGCAAGGGCAGTATGATTAATAAGCAAGTGGGCAACAAGATGGATAAGATGGGCAGCCTTAAAACTTGCTACACGATGATGATGGGGCACCCCGGCAAAAAGCTTTTGTTTATGGGGCAAGACTTCGCGCAAGAGAGCGAGTGGAATTTCAAGACGGGGCTTGACTGGTGGCTTTGCGACGACGAGGGGCACCGCGACGTTATGAACTGCTACCGCGCGCTTTTGCATATATACAGAAATTATCCCGTTCTGTACAACGACTGCGGCGGACCCGTTACTTGCGAGTGGATAAACAGCGGGGATTATAACCGCAACATTTTCACCTTTATAAGGCGCAACCCGTGGAACTATAACAACGCGCTTATCTTCGTGTGCAACTTTGCGCCCGTTTACAGAAAGGATATGGGCGTGGGCGCACCCGTTGCGGGAAAGTATAAGAGGATTTTCACAACCTATTCCGAAGATAACCTCGTGGAAATCGACGCCGTCGAAGAACTGTGCGACGGCAGAAAATATAAGCTTAAATTCGATTTAAGACCGTACGAGTCGCTAATCTTCGAAATCCCCTTTAAAGAGGAAACCGAGGCGGAAAAGAAAGCGGCGCAAAAGGTTAAGTCAAGCATTAAAAAACAGTTCGAAGGGGTCAAAAACGACCTATCGCATATCCCCCAAGTAGAAGTGCCCGAAGATTTGAAAAAGTAAATAAAAAGCCCGCGCTAATCGCGCGGGCTTTTTTATTATTCTATTCCGAATAATATGTTTGGCTGGATATTGAATTTTTCGTAAATCAGCATAATGCTGTCGTATCCGGGCTTCTTTTTGCCCAAAAGCCATTGGCTTACCGTCGTTTGGTTCACGCCCAAAATATCGGCAAACTTCTGTTGACTGTAGCTTTTTTCTTCCATGATTTGTTTTATTATTTCTATATACGCCATAGGTTGATTTTAAGTTTTTTTAGGTCAAAAGTCTTGACTTAGGTCAAATGACCTAGTATAATACAGTTAATCTGTTTTACTTAGGAGAAAAAATGAAGGATTACAATCTTATAAGATACCTTGCGAAAATGGCGGGGGCTAAGCCCAAGAGGGACAAAACGGCGTTATTTTGCTATTTTCCGTTCGGGAGCAATAACCTTATTACCGCTTTAATCACTTTTTCACACAAGACCTCAACGGGCGTATTCTTTGACTTAACGAGCGTTTATGAAGCGTACGGCAAAAAATACGGCTCTTACGAGGATTTTATTTCCACACTGACGGAAAAATATGCGTTTTTCGATTCAACTGTTTTGGGCGGCAAAGCCTACGTTGTGAGTGATTTAAGGCAAAACAGAATAGACCACGTGGCTTCGCAAGCGTTGACGAGCGTAACCGTTATGATTAATTGCTTGAACGAGATGTTCGGAACGAGCTGCCCGAGCTTTTCGGAGGAAACTTGGCGCGATTTTCACCGCGAATATCTTGCCAAGCAAAGCCGCAACAGTTGCTTATTCGGTTGGGCGGGCGTCGTAGCCTTCGTTTTGTGCGTGGTATGGTTCATAGTTGCAGGCAGCGGTAACAACGTTTTTCTGTTTTTATTAAGTATTCCAGCCGCCGTGGCGTGCCTTATTGCTTTTATAGTGTTTTTCATAAGGCGCCGCCACTTCAAAAACCAGCTCGGTAAATCGTTAAGGTCGAAAAGGCGTTAAGGGGTGGCGATATGCAAATCGGAATATTAATTGCGGTTGCCGTAGTCGGCATAATATTAATTGCAATTTTGTTAAAAATTTTATCCAAGAATTTAATTGTTTATCTGGTCTTTTTAATTTTGGCGGCTGCGGGGATAATAATTTCTTCGTTCGCTATGCCGCATATCGAAAAGGACTTGCCTTGGGGTTGGATAATCGCGCAAGCTTTATGCATTTTTCTTTTTTGCGTTTCGTTTTGCGCGGGCTTCGCTTTTGATAGTGAAGAGGTTGCCGTAACCGACGGCTCGGGGGAATGGAACGGAAACCGCTTCGAATACAAATCCGAAACCAAACTTGAAAGCAGAAGCTTGTTCTGGTCGGTTTTGGGCGGAAGCCTTGGCGTTGCGGCGGTTTTGGTATTTTTAAATTACGTTATTTTTGAATCGCACGCAATTGCGCTCGGTGTAATCGGCTGTTTAGCCGCGGGTTGGGCGATTATAATGCTGATAAAGTATATAGTAATTATTCATAGGTCGCGCCATCACAGAGATTATTATTGAGATAAAAATTAAATAAGCCGCCCGCGCATTGTTGATGCGCGGGCGGCTTTTAAACACTTGACCTCACTGGCGGCTTGTAGTATAATTTTTACGATGATTAAAGATTTACAGCAGCAAATTTTAGCTTTGAAAAAGGAGCGGGATATCTGTATTCTTGCCCACAGCTATATGTCCGAAGAGGTTTGCGAGGTTGCCGACTTCGTAGGCGACAGCTACGCGCTTTCCGTAAAGGCGAAAACCGCGCCTCAAAGCACCGTTATTATGTGCGGCGTTCGGTTTATGGCCGAAACGGTGAAAATGCTTTCGCCCGAAAAAAAAGTTATTCTTGCCAGCCCCGACGCGGGTTGCCCCATGGCGGAGCAGTTCGATAAGGACGTTATAAAAGAAGTTAAAAAGATGTACCCCGATTACGCGGTGGTCGCGTACGTGAACACCACTGCCGAGCTTAAAACGGTTGCGGACGTGTGCGTTACTTCTTCAAGCGCAGTTAAAATCTGCCGCGCTCTGCCCGAAAAAAATATTCTGTTTATACCCGATATTAATCTCGGCACTTACGTTAAAAACCAAGTGCCCGAAAAGAATTTCAAGCTTTTGTCGGGCGGTTGCCCCACGCACGCGAGGATAGAAAAAGACGACGTTCTTGCCGCCAAGGCGGCGCACCCTAACGCGCTTTTCTTGGTGCATCCCGAGTGCAGACCCGAGGTTGTGGAGCTTGCGGACTTCGTCGGTTCAACCTCCGGAATTATGGACTATGCCGAAAAGTCGGACGGGGAAGAGTTTATTATCGGCACAGAAAACTCTATCGTTCAGCACTTGCAGTATAAGTGCCGCGAAAAGAAGTTTTATCCCCTTTCAAAAAATTTGGTTTGCCACAATATGCGCTTGACTACGCTTCCCGACGTTTTAAACTGCGTTTTGGGACGTGGCGGCGAGGAAATAGTTTTGGACGAAAAACTGCGATTGCAAGCCGTGAAGTGTATCGAAAAAATGATTGAACTGGGTGGTTGATTTATTATGATGATAACGACCAAGGGCAGAAACGCCCTTAAAATTATGATTGATTTGGCTCAGCACGAGGGCGAGGGTTTTATCTCCCTCAACGACATTGCGGAGCGGCAGAAGGAATCGGTCAAGTATTTGGAAGCGTCTACGGCTCAGCTTACGGCGGCGGGCTTTATATTAAGCGCACGCGGCAAAAGCGGCGGCTATAAGCTTGCACGCCCCGCCGCGGAATACAGCGTGGCGGAAATTCTTGAAAAAGGCGAAGGCTCGCTTGCGCCCGTTTCGTGCCTTATAAACGGCTGCGAAAACGCGTGCACTTGCCAAACCTTGCCCCTTTTTAAAGAGCTTGACGAAGTTATTTCAAACTTTCTTAATTCAAAAACACTTGCGGATTTGGTGAAATAATTATGAAAATGAGCGTTAGAAAAATCGTATTATTAATATTAAGCATTTTCGTTTTAGGGTTCGGGCTGTATAACATTATAAGCACTATCGTTGAAATACCCGCTGCGCGCGAAGAAGTTATGGCGATATTTTCCGACCCGCAATTTAGCGAATTTATCCCCGACCCCGAACGAATCATTAACGTGGCAATAGCTATAACCGTAGTTTTTTCGTGCTTGGGCGCTGCGTTCTATTTTGCAACGGGTATACTCGGCTTGCTCGTATCTCTCGGCAAATACAAGGGCGGCGCGCATATCGTGCTTACTTGGATTTACCTCGTGTTAAGCGCCTTAGGGCTCCTTATCGGTATCATCGGGATGATTAAGAGCGCACAGTTCGACTGGACGATATTATTAAGCGTTTTAAGGGTCGGCGTAGGGATTGCCTTTATAATCATTGCCAAGCAGATTAAAGAGGAAGAATATTAATTAAATTTATTTCGAATAAAGATACAATTCCTATTGACAAAGTAGGAATTTATTTTTATAATTAAATCATATTAAATACATAGGAATTAATGTTTTGAAAACAGTTTACGTAGACAACGCGGCGACGACCGCAATGAGTGATAAAGCTATCGAGGCAATGACACCCTTTTTGAAAGGAGTGTACGGCAACCCTTCGTCACTGCACACGGTGGGACAAGTTGCCAAAGAGCACTTGGAGGACGCCCGCGCCAAAATAGCAAAGTGCTTAAACTGCGAGCCGAGGGAGGTTTATTTCACCTCGGGCGGGTCGGAAGCCGATAACCAAGCAATACGCTCCGCAGCATTAAACGGTGCACGCAAGGACAAGAAGCATATAATTTCAACCGCGTTCGAGCATCACGCCGTGCTGCACACCCTTAAAAAGCTTGAAAAAGAGGGATTTGAGGTAACTTACCTTCCCGTACATGCGGACGGGCTTATAACCGCCGACGAGGTGGCTGCGGCAATAAGAGAAGACACCGCCTTGGTTACGGTGATGTTTGCGAACAACGAGGTGGGCACTATTTTGCCCATAGCCGAAATAGGCGCTGTGTGCCGTGCAAAGGGCGTGGTTTTTCACACCGACGCAGTGCAAGCGGTCGGGCATGTTCCCGTTGACGTGAAGGCGCAAAATATAGATATGCTGTCGCTTTCGGCACATAAATTCCACGGCGCAAAGGGCGTTGGCGCACTGTATTGCAAACGCGGCATTCCGTTGAATACCTTTATCGACGGCGGCGCACAAGAAAGAAATAAGCGCGCCGGCACGGAAAACCTTGCGGGCATAGCGGCGATGGCGGCGGCTTTGGAAGAAGCGTGCGCGAATATGGAGGCAAACGCCCAAAAGCTTTCGGCTCTTAGGGATAGACTTATCGAAGGGCTGTTGAAGGTGCCGCATTCTAAGCTGAACGGCGACAGAAAAAAGAGATTGCCCTCTAACGTGAATATATGCTTCGAGGGTATCGAGGGCGAAAGCTTGCTGCTACTTTTGGACGCTAAGGGAATTTGCGCTTCAAGCGGCTCTGCTTGCACTTCGGGCTCACTTGACCCGTCGCACGTTTTGCTTGCTTTGGGCTTGCCGCACGAGATTGCACACGGCTCTTTACGGCTGAGTTTGTCGGAGTACAACACCGCCGACGAGGTTGAATATATCATCAAAGAAGTGCCCAAAGTCGTGGAGTATTTACGGGGTATTTCACCCGTTTGGGAAGAACTTGAAAAGGGTTTAAAGCCGCACTTAATTTAAGGCAAAAATGCGATAGACCCCAATATATGCTTGAAATAACGCAATTTTTTATATTTTAAAAGGAGTTTTTTATGGCTTTATACAGCGAAAAAGTAATGGATCACTTCACAAATCCCAGAAACGTCGGCAAGATAGAGGACGCTGACGGAATCGGCGAAGTAGGCAACGCTAAGTGCGGCGACATTATGAAGATTTATTTGAAAATCGAAAACGATATTATCGTGGACGTTAAGTTCAACACCTTCGGGTGCGGCAGCGCAATTGCCTCAAGCTCGATGGCGACCGAGCTTATTAAGGGCAAGCCCATTAGCGAGGCGTTGACCCTTACCAACAAGGCGGTTGCCGAGGCGTTGGACGGGCTGCCCGCGCATAAAATGCACTGCTCGGTTTTGGCGGAAGAAGCTATCCGCGCCGCGATAAAGGACTATTACGATAAGAACGGCATTGCTTACGATAAGGCGGAATTCCCCGACCCTACGGACGAGGACGAACATCACGTCGAGGAAGAGTAACCCTTCGGTTTAATCAAGTATCTTAATGGCGAGATTGCCACACGAACAAAACGCATATCAAACGTGAGCCGTCTGCCGGTTTTTTGCCGGCAGACGGCGTTTTTTTGTAACTTAGAATAAACGCGGACAAACCCGAATACCTTATTTAAAGAGAAATCGAGGTATTCTATGTCAAATTTTTGCTTTGAAGATGCGGGGCAAACGCTGAAAAAGCTGAAAACTTCATCTGCCGGACTGAGCGGGCAAGAGGCGGCTGAAAGATTAAAAACTTATGGTAAAAACGAGCTTGAAAAGGGCAAAAGTACGGGTATAGTCAAGCTTTTCTTTTCACAGTTTAAAGACTTTATGACTGTGCTTTTAATCGTTGCGGCGGCAGTTTCGGGGCTTATAGCCTTTCTTTCGAGGGATAAAAACGATTTAACCGACGTTTTTATTATCCTCGCCATTATATTTTTGAACGCGCTCGTGGGAACGATTCAGCAGTATAGGGCGGATAAGGCTATTGAAAACCTCAAAAAGCTATCCGCAAGCACTTGCAAGGTGCGCCGCGACGGCAAAGAAATAGTTATCGCTAACGAAGACGTTACAGTCGGCGATATAGTTTTGCTTGAAGAAGGCGACGTTATCCCCGCCGACTGTCGCGTCGTTGAAAGCAATTCTTTAACTTGTGACGAGTCCGCGCTTACTGGAGAAAGCACCAGCGTTGAAAAGAACGAAAAACGCATTCACGGTAATAACGTTGCGCTCGGCAATATGACTAATACGCTTTTCGGTTCAACTTACGTTGTCCGAGGCAACGCCAGCGCGGTTGTAACCGCCGTCGGTATGCAGACCGAAATGGGCAAAATTGCCGCCATGCTTCAAGGCGGGAAGGCGACGAAAACTCCCCTTGAAAACAGCCTTGATAAGCTTGGCAAAATAATTTCGGCGTTCGTTCTCGCCGTTACCGCAGTAATTTTCATTATGGGAATTTTCGTGCGGGACGACGGAATTTTAAAGAACTTTATGACTTCGGTTGCAATAGCGGTGGCGGCTATCCCCGAAGGCTTGCCCGCAGTGGTTACCATAATTATGGCAATGGGCGTGCAGAAAATGAGCAAAAAGGGCGTGGTTATACGCAAGCTGAAATCGGTTGAAACGCTTGGAAGCTGCACGGTAATTTGCTCCGACAAGACGGGTACTTTGACCCAAAATAAGCTCAAAGTCGTTACTTCTTATTTTGACGGAAAAAGGCGTTCGTTGCAGCATATTCGGGGGTCAAACGCAAAATTACTGCAATGTATGACGGTGTGTACGTCGGTAAAAGGCGATAAAGGTAACTACATTGGCGACCCCACGGAAGTTGCCTTGAAAATCTGTGCGGACGAAGAAAATTTCAGCCTTGAATTTTTGCGCCTTGCAGAACTGCCGTTTACCTCCGAAAGAAAGATGATGACGGTTGCTGCCGAAGTCGGCGGTGAAAGACTCAGCTTTACCAAGGGTGCGCCCGATATTCTTATAAATAAATGCACGCGCATTCTCACGGCAAACGGCGTAAAGGGATTTTCTTCTGCAGAGAAAAAATCCGTTTTGGAAGAAAACGATAAAATGTCCGACGAAGCGCTTAGGGTTCTCGGCTTTGCCTACAAATCTTACAGCGGTAAAATCGAGGAAGACGGTCTTATCTTTATCGGACTGTGCGGAATGAGCGACGGACTGAAAGAGGGCGTGGGTGACGCCGTTGAGGAGTGCCGCGGCGCGGGCGTCTCAACCGTTATGATAACGGGCGACCACGTGCGGACGGCGCTGTCTATCGCCAAAAAGCTTAATATTGCAAGCGATAAGTCCGAAGTTATGACGGGTGACGAGCTTGACGCGCTCGAAGGCGAGGCGCTGGACGAAGCTATTGCAAGGTGCAAGGTGTTTGCACGCGTTTCGCCCAAGCATAAAAATATAATCGTTAACTCCCTAAAAAGCCGCGGAATGGTGGTTGCCATGACGGGTGACGGCATAAACGACGCGCCCAGCATTAAGAGCGCGGACATAGGCATTGCGATGGGCGTTTCGGGTACGGACGTAACGAAGAGCGCTTCCGATATGGTTATTTCGGACGACAACTTCACCACGATAGTTTCCGCTGTGAAAGAGGGTAGAAGGATTTCAACCAATATCAAAAAGACCATACAGTTCTTTTTGTCAACTAACCTTGCGGAAGTGCTGGCAATACTTATCGCATCGCTGTTCCTTTTCAAATTCAACTTCTTGCTGTCAACGCAGCTACTTTGGCTAAACCTTATAACAGACAGCTTTCCAGTCCTTGCGTTGGGTATGGAGAAGGCAGACGACGACGTTATGAAGCGACCGCCCGAGCGAGCCGAAAAGAGTCTATTTTCAAAAACTTCGCTTACTTCAATAGGAATTTACGGGCTGTTTATGACTGCCGCAACTATAGGCGTTTTTGTGATTGCCCTCAACATATGGGGCAACGAAACGGCAACGACTATGACTTTTATGACTATTTCTTTCCTTGAACTTTTCCAATCTTTCAATATCCGTTCGGAAAGGCAGTCGGCTTTCAAACACTTCTTCTCAAACAAAATTTTGCTTGTAACCGTGTTAGTTGGCGTAATTTTGAACGTTTTGCTGTGCGTAAGCCCCTTATCGGGTGCGTTCGGGCTTAAAAAGCTGACTGCAGTTCAGTGGCTTACGGTATTCGGCGTGGCACTTTTCATCTTACCTTTCGGCGAAATTTTCAAGTTGATTTTGCGTAGAATTTCAAAGCGTAAAAGCCGTTATTTAGGGCATATGTGGGGGTCTATCGCAAAAAAGCGTGTAAAAGTCAAGTGATTTTAATCACACAAAACGCGCCCGCCGTAATTT
>CAMWME010000009.1 GCA_947175325.1 uncultured Clostridia bacterium
GTTCTGCCCGTGCCGCCGCCCGATGCAACGGAGAAGTACTTCACGCCGTTCTCGTAGCACCATTTTTTATAGGTGCCCGCAACGGGGTGCTGGAAGCGAGTGGGGTTGGTGGAGTTACCGGTAATGGAAACGGATACGTTTTCCATCTTCATAATTGCAACGCCTTCGGGAACGTTGTCCGCGCCGTAGCATTTAACCTTAGCACGGGGGCCGTCCGAGAAAGCAACGCTGTCAACGACCTTAACCGTTTCGGTGTAGGGGTCGAAGGAGGTTCTGCAATAGGTGAAGCCGTTAATTCTGGAAATGATATAAGCCGCGTCTTTGCCCAAGCCGTTAAGGATAACTCTCAAAGGCTTCGTGCGGACTTTGTTTGCGTTTTCTGCAATCTTAATTGCGCCTTCCGCTGCCGCGAAGGATTCGTGTCCCGCAAGGAAGCAGAAGCAGTCCGTGTCTTCGGAGAGGAGCATAGAAGCAAGGTTGCCGTGTCCTTCGCCGACTTTTCTGTTTTCGGCAACGGAGCCGGGGATACAGAAGCTCTGCAAGCCTACGCCGATTTTGGTTGCGGCGTCAGCTGCCTTTTTGCAACCGCACTTAATAGCGATAGCCGCGCCGACGGTGTAAGCCCAAACTGCGTTTTCAAAGCAGATAGGCTGGGTACCGCGAACGATTTTGTCCACGTCGATGCCCGCTTTCAAGGTGATGTCCTTGCATTCTTCAATGGTTTTGATACCGTATTCTTTCAATACGCCGAGAATCTTTTTCTCGCGTCTTTCGTAGCTTTCAAAAAGTGCCATTACGCTTCAACCTCCTTGTCCGTTCTGGGGTCAATGTACTTCACGGCGCCGGCTTCTTTTGAATATCTGCCGTAGGTGCCGATAGCCTTGTCGTAAGCTTCAAGGGGAGAAAGACCCTTCTTAATAAAGTCGGTCATCTTGCCGATAGAAATGAACTTATATCCGCAAACTTCGTTGTTCTTGTCAAGCGCAAGGGCGATAACGTAGCCCTCAGCCATTTCAAGGTATCTGACGCCCTTCAATTTGGTGCCGTACATAGTACCAACCTGCGAGCGAAGTCCCTTGCCCAAGTCCTCAAGTCCCGCGCCGATAGTAAGACCGTCTTCCGAGAAAGCCGACTGGGTTCTGCCGTAAACGATTTGCAAGAACAGCTCGCGCATAGCGGTGTTAATCGCGTCGCAAACAAGGTCGGTGTTCAAAGCTTCCAAAATGGTCTTGCCGGGAAGAATTTCCGCAGCCATAGCGGCGGAGTGGGTCATACCCGAGCAGCCGATGGTTTCAACCAAAGCTTCCTCGATGATACCGTCTTTAACGTTCAAAGACAGCTTGCAAGCGCCTTGTTGGGGTGCACACCAGCCGATGCCGTGGGTGAAGCCCTTGATGTCCTTGATTTCCTTTGCCTGAATCCATTGACCTTCTTCGGGAATGGGTGCGGGGCCGTGTTCGAATCTGCCCGAAACGCCCTTGGCAACGCAAATCATATTTTCTATATCTTTTGAATATTGCATTACTTAACTAAACCTCCGTTTTTATTGTTTTAACGGTATTTATTATAACACGCCGAATACGAATATTCAATTTAATTGAGTAAAAAAATTACAATTTTTTGTAAAATTGTTTACTGTGCGAAAAATTTCATTATAATAGAAGAGTAAGGAAAAATTTATGCTTTGTCAACGCTGCAAAAAAAACGTGGCAACCGAAAACTACGTTGAAATAATAAACGGTGAAAAGTTCGAAAGTCACCTTTGTGCAAAGTGCAGTCAAGAGCTGTACGGCCAGCTTCACTCGAAAATGAGTGAGGACGTTTGCGCTTGGCTTTTCGGTTCGAACGCGCCCCAAAAGGTTTGCCCCGTTTGCGGCACTACTTACTCCGACTACGAAAGAAGCGGGCTTTTGGGCTGTGCAAGCTGTTACGACGTTTTCAAGGAAGAGCTTCTTCCCGCAATCCACGCCATACACGGCAAAGTCGAGCACGTCGGCAAGGTCGGCACGAACAACGACGAGCACGGGCTTTACCGCAGACTTAAAGCCTTGCAAGAACAGCTTGAGGTTGCCTTGCGGGAAAAACGCTACGCCGACGCGGGCAGACTCAATAAGCGCATATACGAAATAAACAAAACGCTTTACGGGGGCGACAAGAATGGCTGATTTTTCAAAAACCGTCGTTTCAACCCGCGTAAGGCTTGCCCGCAACCTTGAAGGTTATCCTTTCCCGTCGCACCTAAAAGACGAGAAGCAAGCAAAGGAAATTATCCGCTTGGTTACCTCCGGTTTATCGAGGTTGGACGAATTCAAGCTCTATTATATGGACGGCATATCGGAGGCGGAGGCGCTTTCCTTAAAGGAAAACCACCTCATAAGCCCCAACATTATAAGAACGAAAAAGCACTCTGCCGCGCTCATAAACCGCGAAGAAAGCGTTTCCATTATGATAAACGAAGAGGACCACTTGCGCGAGCAGTGCATAGTTAAGGGGTACGATTTAAAGCTTGCCTACGACACTATGTCCGAAATAGACAACTGCATTGCCAAATCAATGAAGTTTGCCTACGACGAACAGCTCGGCTTTTTAACGGCTTGTCCCACCAACCTCGGAACGGGGCTAAGGGCTTCGGTTATGCTGTTTTTGCCCGCGCTTTCCTTAAACGGGCTTATGCCTAAGGTCATAAAAAGCATATCGCGCTTGGGGCTTACCGTGCGCGGAATTTACGGCGAAGGCAGCCAAGCGGAAGGGTATCTGTACCAGATAAGTAACGAAGTTACTTTGGGCGTTACAGAGGAGTTCATAATTTCCCAAGTTGAAGAAGTGGTTGAAAAAATCTGCGCCTTGGAGGACGCGGAACGTCAGAATTTAAAGAACGGCCCTTCCGCGCTGGAAATCCAAGACGGATGTCTGCGTGCGTACGGCATTTTGACCAACTGTGCAAAACTCACCACCGAGGAGCTGATACGCTATTCTTCAAGCGTTAAATTGGGCGCGTGCCTCGGCTATATCGAGCTTTACGACGTAGGGCTTATCGACGAGCTGTGCGTGAAGATGCGCCCCTCGAACATAAACGCGGCGGCAGAGCGTGAGCTTACTCCAATCGAGCGGGACGTTTACCGCGCGCAATTTACGGCAAAATATTTAAAGAAGCATATCGGCGCATAAGGAGCTTTTAATGGAATATATCAATAAATTTACCGACAATTTACAACAAGTTATTTCGGTTGCGGAGGAGGCTGCAAAGCTTTACGGCAGCAGCTATATCGGCAGCGAGCACATAGTTTTCGCTATGCTGAATTGCCCCGACTGCACGGCTTATAAAATTCTTACCTCGTGCGACGTTTCCGAGCCCGCCTACCGCGAGTATTTCGCCCGTTCGATAGACAGACATTCCAACATCAACGGCTACACGCCCCGCACCAAGCATATGATTGAGCGCGCGTTGGAGCTTTCTATTGACATCAACGGCGAGGATTCCCTTGCCGGCACCGAGCATATGCTTTTATCGGTAATGTCCTCAACGGAGTGCCTTGCTATGCGTATCCTTCGCGCGTTGGGCGTAAACGTTGCCAAGCTGTCAAGCAAGATAGAGCTTGCCTTATCGGGCGGACTTGTAGAAACCGAGGAAGAGGACGACAACGACCCGTTGAATATGTTCGAGAGCTTGTTCTCGCCCCCGTCAAGCAGTTCTTCAAAGAAGAAAGAGAGCAAAAGCTCACCCGCGCTTGATAAAACCATTTTGCAGTACGGCGCAGACCTTACCCAAAAGGCGCGCGAGGGCAAGATTGACCCCGTCATCGGCAGAAAGAAAGAAATAGACAAAATCATTCAAGTGCTTTCCCGCCGTACCAAAAACAACCCCGTTTTGATAGGCGAACCCGGCGTAGGTAAGTCGGCAGTAGTCGAAGGGCTTGCACAAGCCATCGTCAAAAACGAAGTGCCCGACCTTCTCAAAAATAAAGTGGTATTTTCCCTTGATTTGTCTGCTATGGTTGCGGGCGCAAAGTACCGCGGCGACTTCGAGGAAAGGCTTAAAAACGCAATAGATTCCATAAAGAACAGCGGCAACGTCATTTTATTCATCGACGAAATTCACCAAATCGTGGGCGCTGGGGCAACCTCGGACGGCAATATGGACGCGGCAAACATCTTAAAACCCATGCTTGCCCGCGGCGAATTGCAGACCATCGGCGCAACCACCTTGGAAGAGTACAGAAAGTACATTGAAAAGGACGCCGCGCTCGAACGCCGTTTCACACCCGTGCAAGTTGACGAGCCTACGGTAGACGACGCCATCGCAATCCTTCGCGGACTTCGCGACAAGTACGAGGCGCACCATAAAGTAGTTATCACCGACGAGGCTATAATTGCCGCGGCGACCCTCTCACACAGATATATAACGGATAGGTTTTTACCCGACAAGGCAATCGACCTTATCGACGAGGCGGCTTCGCGTGCGCGCCTTAACAGCCTCAACAGCCCCGACGAAGTAAGGGAGCTCGAAGAAAGGTTGAAGCGCTTGAACTTAGAAAAGAACAAGGCGGCAAAGGGCGAAAACTATTCCCAAGCGCAAAAGCTCGTTGATGAAATCAACGAAGTTCAAGAAAAGATTAAAAAGCTAACTTCTGACTGGAAGGGCGAAAAACAGACCACGGCACCCAACATAGGCAGTAACGAAATCGCGGATATAGTCAGCAGCTGGACTGGCGTACCCGTCGTTAAGCTCACCGAGCAAGAGAGCGAAAAGCTCCTTCACTTGGAAGAAAATTTGCACAACCGCATCATAGGTCAAGACGAGGCGGTTTCAGCCGTATCCAAGGCAATACGCCGTGCGCGTGCGGGGCTTAACGAACCCAACAAACCCATCGGCTCCTTCATATTCGTAGGCCCTACCGGCGTAGGTAAAACCGACCTTGCCAAAGCCCTTGCCGAGGTTATGTTCGGCGACGAGCGGCTTATGATAAGAATGGATATGTCCGAGTTTATGGAAAAGCACTCGGTATCCAAGCTCATCGGCGCGCCTCCGGGATATATCGGCTACGACGATAACAACGGCGGACAGCTTTCCGAAAGGGTTAGAAGAAAGCCCTATTCGGTAGTACTTTTCGACGAAGTCGAAAAAGCCCACCCCGACGTGTTCAATATCCTTTTGCAAATCCTCGACGACGGCAGACTGACGGACAGCAAGGGAAGGGTTATCAACTTCAAAAACACCATAATAATTATGACTTCAAACGTCGGCGCAAGCCAGATTAAAAAGATGTCCAACTTCGGCTTCACCTCGGGCGACGAGGCGGACGCGGGCTACGACAATATGAAGGACAACATCAACGAGGCTTTAAAAGAACAGTTCAAGCCCGAGTTCTTGAATAGACTTGACGATATAATTATCTTCCGCAAGCTAACCAAGGAAGAGGCGGGCAAAATCTGTTATAAAATTATTGACGGACTTTCCGCAAGGCTTAAAGACAGAAACATCACCTTGAACATTTCGGATGCGGCAATGGATAAACTTTTGGACGAGGGCTACAACGATATGTACGGCGCGCGCCCGTTAAAAAGGGTCGTGCAAAAACGCATAGAGGATAGGCTTTCGGACGAAATCTTGGCAAACCATATCTTGGCGGGCGAAACGGTAACGGTTGACGTCAAGGACGACGAGCTTATCTTCCGTTCGGAAAAAAATTAACAAAACAAAAAGGCGGGCACTTAACCCGCCTTTTCAATATCTTGTGCCGTGTTAAAAAATTTTAATACAATATTTTGTGCTATTCGTTTGACAAAGTATGCGGCAACATTTATAATTAAATGCAGAGGGGCTGTTTTAAAAACGTAAAACAGTCCTTATTTTTTTGAAACTATGATAGGTTACATTCATTCTTTTGAAAGCTTCGGCACGGTGGACGGCCCCGGGATACGCTTCGTCGTATTTATGCAAGGCTGCCCCATGCGCTGCAAATACTGCCACAACCCCGACACTTGGGGCACGACCGGCGGCAAAGAGTACGCGCCCGAAGAAGTTGTAAAAGAAGTTTTAAAATATAAAAGCTATATACAAAGCGGCGGCGTAACCGTTTCGGGCGGCGAGCCGTTACTTCAAATCGACTTCGTATGCGAGCTTTTCCGCCTTTTAAAAGAAGAAGGCATACACACCGCGCTTGACACCTCGGGCGTAACCTTCAACGCCCAAGACGAACAAACCATGCAAAAGCATAAACGGCTTTTAGACTACACCGACCTCGTGCTACTCGACATAAAGCACATAGACGCGGACAAGCACCGTGAAATCACGGGGCACTCCAACAAAAACACGCTCGATTTTGCCCGCTTTCTTTCGGCTAACGGCACGCCCGTGTGGATACGCCACGTTTTGGTGCCCAACCTCACGGACGACGATAACAGCCTTTACAAATTAAAAGAATTTATTCTCGGCTTAAAGACTGTGCAGAAGGTAGAGGTTTTGCCCTATCACACCATGGGCGAAGTCAAGTATGAAAAGCTGGGCATATGCTATCCTTTGCAAGGCACTAAGCCCCCGACGAAAGAGCGCGTTTTAAACGCAAGAAGAATTTTATCAACTAACGACAATACTTAATAAGAGGTAAAGATATGGATTTTAAGGCTTGGGAAGGTTTCACCCACGGCAAATGGAACGACGAGGTCAACGTAAGGGATTTCATTCAGCACAACTACACCCCTTACGAGGGCGACGGCAACTTCCTTGCGCCGCCGACTACGGCTACCAAAAGGCTGTGGAAAGAAATAATGTCCCTTTCCGAAAAAGAGCGGAAGGCGGGCGGAGTCCTCAACGCGGACACGAAAACCGTTTCAACCCTTTTATCCCACGGCGCGGGCTATATTGATAAAAAGCTTGAAAAAATCGTCGGGCTTCAAACCGACGAGCCCTTTAAGCGCGCCCTTCAACCCTTCGGCGGAATAAAGATGGCGGAGCAAGCCCTCAACATGTACGGTTACGAGCTTGACCCCACCGTTAAAGATATTTTCTCAAAGTACCGCAAAACCCACAACGACGGAGTGTACGACGCTTACACCCCCGAAATGCGCCGCGCCCGCAAGGCCCATATCTTGACGGGCTTGCCCGATACCTACGGTAGGGGCAGAATAGTGGGCGACTACCGCCGCGTCGCGCTGTACGGCGTTGACTTCCTCATTGCCCAAAAAGAGCAAGACAAGCTGAATATGGCCGGCGATATGACCCCCGACAAGGTCCGCAACCGCGAGGAGCTGTCCGAACAAATCAAGGCCCTTAAAAACTTAAAAGACCTTGCACAGATTTACGGCATTGATATCTCCCAACCCGCGGCAACGGCTAAGCAAGCAATCCAAGCTTTGTACTTCGGCTATCTTGCCGCCGTCAAGGACCAAAACGGCGCGGCAATGTCCATAGGCAGAAACTCGACATTCATAGATATTTATATCAAGCGCGATATCGACAACCGCGTGCTTGACGAAAACGGCGCGCAAGAGCTTATCGACCACTTCGTAATGAAGCTTCGTATCGTCAAATTTATGCGTACCAAGGAATATAACGAGCTTTTCTCGGGCGACCCCACTTGGGTTACGGAAAGCGTAGGCGGTATGGGCATAGACGGCAGAACGCTGGTTACGCAAACCTCGTTCAGAATTTTGCACACACTTACGAATTTAGGTCCCGCGCCCGAGCCCAACTTAACCGTGCTTTGGAGCAAGCGCCTACCGGCGGGCTTTAAAAACTTCTGCGCCGACCTCTCGATTAAAACCTCGGCTATCCAATACGAAAGCGACGACTTACTTCGCCCCGAGCTTGGCGACGATTATTGCATCGCGTGCTGCGTAAGCGGTATGCGCGTGGGGAAGGATATGCAGTTTTTCGGCGCGCGCGCCAACCTTGCAAAGTGCCTTTTGTACGCCATCAACGGCGGCAAGGACGAAATCGTCAAGGACAAGGACGGCAAGGCGATGCAAGTTTCACCTTGCTTTGAACCCGTCGAAGGGGACGGCAAGCTCGACTTTGAAGAGGTAAAGGAAAAGTACGAGCAAATGATGGAATGGCTTGCGGGCTTGTACGTAAACACCTTGAACCTCATTCACTACATGCACGACAAGTACAGCTACGAGGCTTTGGAAATGTCCCTTCACGATACCGAGGTTCGCAGATTTTTCGCAACGGGCATTGCGGGGCTTTCTTGTGCGGCGGACTCGCTTTCGGCAATCAAGCACGCAAGCGTGTACCCGATAAGGAACGAGGAGGGAATAGTTACCGACTTTAAAATCGAGGGCGACTATCCCAAGTACGGCAACAACGACGATAGGGTGGACAAGCTTGCGGTTTGGCTCGTAAAGACCTTTATGAACAAAGTCAAAAGCCATTACACCTACCGCGAGAGTATCCCCACGACTTCGATACTTACGATAACCTCAAACGTGGTTTACGGCAAGAACACGGGCAACACCCCCGACGGAAGAAGGGCGGGTCAGCCCTTGGCGCCGGGTGCAAACCCCATGCACGGCAGAGATTGCTGCGGCGCGCTTGCCTCGCTTGAATCGGTTGCAAAGCTCCCCTACGAGTACTCGCGCGACGGCATATCGAACACCTTCTCGATAACCCCCGCCTCACTCGGCAAAGAGCCGCAGCAGCAGATAGAAAATTTGGTGGGGCTTTTGGACGGATACGTCTTCAACGGCGGTTATCACCTCAACGTAAACGTTTTCAACCGCGAAACTTTGGTGGACGCGCAAGCCCACCCCGAAAAATATCCCCAGCTTACAATTCGCGTTTCGGGCTATGCGGTGAACTTCAATAAGCTCACGCGCGAACAGCAAAACGACGTAATTTCGCGTACCATTCACACAAGCTTTTAATCGGTAAAATAGTAAAAAACGGGCGTATTAGTATGCCCGTTTTTTTCGTTATTTAGCACATATATGGGGGGTAATTGAAAAATTGCATAAAAAAACGCCCTTTCAAAGGCGCAAAAAAAGTACACCTATTAGCATAATAGGTGTACTTTTTACACGTTTAGCATACCACTACGATATGCAAATGTCAAGAAAAAATTGAGTATTTTCACAATTTACCAAAAATTCCCCCCTAAATATGTGCGATTTCGACAAATTGCGACGGCGATTTGTTAATTATTTACAAAGTAAAAATTTTGTCGAAAAAGAAAATACATCTATTATGCTATTAGGTGTATTTATCTGCAAATCCCAAACGCAGATACACCCCCTAATATGCGGTAATAACGGTACTTTTACAATCCTTTGAAATCTTTTAACAAAGATACGAACCACTTTGAAGGAGAATGAACCACATGAAAACTTCATTTACGCGAACGGGCAAGTTTAAACTTGTCTTATTTCTCACACTGTGTGCAGTCGTTTTAGGCTGTGCCGTTTTGCTGTGCTTCCATATTAATAATAACGCGAACACGGCGAACAACTCGGCGGAAATTACCGCGCCGGAGCTAAACACAACCTCGGGCGGGCTTTACGCCGAACATACGGACGGCGAAATCACCGCCCCCGAACTCGAAGCAAAAGCAGCGGCTACGAAAATAGCGTACCCCCAGTATAAATCGGTAACGGGCGGCGCTTTTACTTGTTATACCACTACTAAAAGTGTAATTGTGCTTTGGTCTGGAAACCGAGTACAAGCAGATTTCAGTACTAATTATAACCCGTACTATATGACGATTAGTGGTACCGGTATAACAAGCACTTCTACTCCGTGTGCATACGGAACAGACGCCGGAGTGTATACCATAGTGTTTACTCCGAAGAGCGGTTACACTTGGGAGGACGGCACTACAACCGGTTATACTTGTACTTTGACTATTAAGAAACAAGTGCCTAAACCGTCTTTTTCAAGTGGCGATGCAGGTGTTACGGGCAGTGGTCAGTCGGCAACGGCAGTTTATACCGGTAAGTCGATACAATCAATGTTCGCCACTAATTATGATACTAGCGCAATGAGGGCTTACGGTACTAGCACGCAATATTCCCCGATAGCACACGGAACGAACGTCGGAGAATATACCGTAACTTTTAAACTTCAAGATAATTATGAATGGAGCGACGGTGGGACAAAAGACGTAGTTTGCACGTTTACTATAACCAAAGCAACGCTTTCTATTCCTACGCTGACGACTTACAGCGGTAGCCCTTCGATAAACGGAAGAACAGCGACCGCAGTTTGTACGGGTGGTTCGATAGGCGTTACACTAAGCGGATACAATTCGTCTACGATGTCGCTTTCCACGACGAGCACAATTATTACCCGCACCACAGCAGGTTCGTCTTCTTTAACCGTTTCATTAAAAGATACCTCCAACTATCAATGGAGCGACGAAACTACTACCGGTAAGACTTATACCTTAACCCTCACGGGTAAAGCCGTATCAAGTTTAAGTATAACCGCGCCATCAGACCAAACCTATACGACTAAGGCGCTAACGCCTAAGCCTACCGTAAAGAACGGCACGACCACGCTTTCGGAAGGCACGCATTACAGCCTTTCATATACAAACAATACAAACGTCGGTACGGCAACGGTAACTATAACCGGTAATACGGACAACGGCTATGGCGGCACTACGACCGTAACTTTCAAAATCAACAAGCTTAACTTTACAAACAACACGGCTATTACTGCGTCTACGATAAGTGCGTATACGTACGACGGCAATGCAAAGACGCCTACGCCTACGATTTCCTACAACGGCACCGCGCTTACGAAGGATACGCACTATACTTTATCCTACAATAGGAACACGAACGCGAGCACAAGCACGGCTAAGGCACAAGTTATAGTAACGGGAAAGGGCGATAACTGCGAGGGCTCTAAAACTTTTGACTTTACCATAAACAAGGGCAGTATCACGCCCACGCTCTCTTACGGCACGGTAACCTACGGCACCAAATCGGGCGACCCCACGGTAGGAGGGAACAGTGGCAACGGTACTGTAACTTACTCCATTTCCACAGTCGGCTGCACCGGTTCGGCAACTATTGATACGAACGGCATTTTAACGCCCACCAAGGCGGGTACCGTAAAGGTAACGGCAACGGTAGCCGCAACGGATAACTACAATTCGGGTTCAAAGGAAATAACCGTAACGATAGGCGCGCGCGATATAGCCAACGCAACCATAGACCCCGTAACTAAAACTTATACGGGTAGCGACATAACCCCCGCGCTTATGGTAAAGGATACTATAAACGGCGCAACTTCGGCAAGCTTGCTTGTAAAAGATACGGATTACACGGTAGTATTTACCGACAATAAAAACGTCGGTAGCAAAGCTACCGCAACCTTATCGGGTACGGGTAACTATACGGGTGAAAAAGTATTTTACTTTACCATAGAACAGCGCAGTATTACGAACGTTACGATAGACCCTAACCCCATACCGGCTTGCACCTACGACGGCTCGCCTCAGACCCCTACGCCCACGGTAAAGGACGGCAATACCGTTCTCGTAGAGGGCACGGACTTCGAATACAAATACGAAAACAATATCGAAGTGGGCACTGCAAAGCTTATCTTAAAGGGCTTAGGCAACTACAACGACGAGAAGCCTATAACTTTCTCAATAGACCCTCCCTCGGTAGCAGACGCAACCGTAACTCTTTCACAGACAGTATTTACGTACGACGGCACGGCCAAGGAGCCGACTGTAACCTCTGTCAGCGTTGCGGGTTTAACTCTTACGGAGGGCACGGATTTCACGGTAGGCTATTCTGCAAACGTAAAAGCGGGCACGGCGAAAGTGGTGCTTACGGGTAAAGGTACATATGCGGGCACGAAGGAAGTGGAGTTCACTATCAACCCCGCAGACTTGTCAACGGCGGTTATAACGGGCTTGCAGCTTCAATACACCTTCACGGGCAGTGATATCGAGCCGAACATTACCGTAACCTTGGACGGCAAAGAGCTTGTTAAAAACACGGATTATTTGGTTACTTATGCAGACAACTTAAACGTAGGCCCCGCAACCCTTACGGTAACGGGCAGCAAGAACTATACGGGCACATTGACGGATAACTTCACCATCATAAAGGCAAGCATTTCACCCGCAACGGTAACCGGAATAAACGCGACCTACGAATACACCACGGCGGCGATAGAACCCGCACCCGCAGTAAACTGGAACGGAATACTGCTTGTAAAGGACACGGATTACACGGTTTCTTACTCGGCAAATATCGAGCTTGGCACGGTAACCGTAACTATAGCGGGCCTCGGCAACCTCAACGGCACCATAACCAAAACCTTTGAAATCGTTCAAGCGAATATATCCACCGCAACGGTAACGGGCGTAAACGCAAACTATACCTTCACGGGCACGGATATCGAACCTACGGTTACGGTAGCCTTAAAGGGAGTAACCTTACAAACCACGGATTACACGGTTACATACTCAGACAACGTGGATAAGGGCACCGCAACTATAACCATAACTGGTGTTGGCAACTACACCGGCGTAGCAACGGTAAACTTCAATATAGACGAGGCGGATATAACCACCGCAACGGTAACGGGCATAAACGCAAGCTACGAATACACGAGCACGGCAATTACGCCTACCCCCGTAGTAACTTGGAACGGCACGACGCTCGTTAAGGACACGGATTACAGCGTTTCTTACGCGGATAATATTGCGTTAGGCACTGCAACGGTAACTATAACGGGTATAGGCAACTATACGGGCACGATAACCGAAACCTTCGAAATAGAGCAAGCGGACGTAACCAAGGCAACGGTAACGGGCATTGATTCAAGCTATACTTACACGGGCGCAGACATCGAGCCTACCGTAACCGTTACCTTAAACGGCGTAACTTTAACGCTTAACACCGATTACACGGTTGCGTATTCAGACAATTTAAACGTCGGCACTGCGACTGTAACGGTAACTTGCACGGGCAACTACACGGGCGTTATAACCGAGAATTTCGACATAGAAGAGGCGGATATTTCCACCGCAACGGTAACGGGTATTGACGCGGAATACGCATACACTACGGCTGCAATAACCCCCGCACCCGTGGTTACTTGGAACAACACGGTACTCGTTAAGGATACGGATTACACCGTTTCTTACTCGGATAATATTGCTTTGGGCACTGCAACGGTAACTATCACGGGTAAAGGCAATTTCGACGGCACCATAACCGAAACCTTCGAAATAGTGCAAGCGGATATATCCACGGCAACGGTAACGGGCGTAAACGCAAACTATACGTACACGGGCACGGACATCGAGCCTACGGTTACGGTAACCTTAAACAGCGTAACCTTACTTACCACAGATTATACCGTTACTTATTCGGACAATATCAACAAGGGCACGGCAACGGTAACGGTAACCGGCATCGGCAATTATAAGGGCACGGTAACCGTAAACTTCGTGATAGACGAAGCGGATATGGACGACTCGACCGTGTCTGGCATTGACAACGAGTACGAATACACCGGCAAGGCGATTACGCCCGAACCCGTGGTTACGGCAAACGGGATAACGCTCGTAAAGAATACGGATTACACCGTTTCGTATTCGGCAAACGTCGATTTAGGAACCGTAACTATAACGATTACCGGTAAAGGCAATTTCACGGCAGTAAAGGAAGTAACCTTTGAAATTATTGCCGCGGATATTACCAACACGGCAACCTTGACGGGCGTGGACGAGGAATACGGATACACGGGCTCGGCAATTACGCCTAACCCCGTCGTAACCGTAAACAATACCCAGCTCGTAAAGGATACGGATTACACCGTTTCATACGCTAGCAACACCGACTTGGGTATTGCGGTAATCACCGTGCAAGGTATAGGCAACTATACCGGCAGAAAATCTATAGCGTTCAATATCGTTCAAGCGGATATTTCAAAAGCAACCGTAACGGGCATTAACGCTTCTTACGAGTGGACTGGCGCGGCAATCGAGCCTAACCCTACGACTACTTTAAACAAAGTTACGCTGGTAAAAGACCAAGACTACACGCTCGTATTAACCGACAACACCGATATAGGCACGGCAAGCTATACGGTTACGGGTATAGGCAACTATACGGGCAGTATAGAGGGCACTTTTGAAATCGTAAAAGCAAAGCTTTTAGTTGACGTTGTTTATATAGATTACAACGGCACGGCTCAGCTTTTCGCGGGCAACGAATTGCCTAAAATCATAGCTGTGGCAACGCGCAAGGACGACGGCACGACGACGGTATCGGGCAGCGTTGCTTGGGATAACGAGATAGACGGCACGCCGATTGCGTTGAAGCTCGGCAAGTTCAAGTACGGTTGGACGTTCACGCCCGCAGATACGGACCATTACGAGGTAACGACCGGCGAGAACGAGCTTACAGCCGGAGAGCCCAACTACATAGCAATTCGCGCAGAGTGGAAGAACGGCGCACAGCCCGAGCTTTTCACTTCGACTTCGATTACCGTCATTAAGCAAAACCTTAAAATTACGGGTATTCTCAACAACGGCACCTCCAACGAAATCATAGGCGGCTATTCCGTAAAGGGCAGTTGGGATACTTCCAGCGCGGCAAACACCGTAGCATTGCCTACGAGCGGCGGCAACAATTACAGCATAGAGGTAATTTTCGGCCAGCTGTCGTGTACCGATTTGATTGAAATCGTGATTAAGGACGTCGTATTGACGGGACTTACGGCAGACGGAGTGGACGGCGGTGACATAACCACGGATTATACAGCACTTGATGCGTTCGATACTTCTTCGGTAGTAGTAACCGCAAAATACAACGACGGCAGTGAAAAGACGGTTGCGCTCGGCAAAAACGGCTATAAAGTGGTCTACGAACAAGGCACCGATTCTTTACAGTACGGTGATACTAAGGTTACATTAAGCTACACCGAAAAGGGCGTTACAAAGACGGTTGATATTGAAGACATCAGCGTTGAAAAGAAGGCCTTCACCGGAACCTTGGTTTTAAACCCCGACGATACCGACTATAACGGCAAATCCGTTTCTGGAATTATAGCGGTTGAAAATATGCCCTCTTGGCTCAAAGTAACTTACGTGTACACTGACGAGGCGGGCAACGAAATCGCAGCGGCAAACGTGAAGAACGCCGGCACCTACAAGGTAACCGCAAAGTTCACCGTTGATGACAACCACGCGCCCGTAGACGACGTAACGGCAACGTTCACAATTAATAAAATCGAGCCGACGCTCACGCCCGCAGTAGGGGGCAGCTTCTCGGAAGGTACGCTACTCAGCGACTTGCCTATCTCTGCGAACAGCGAAGGCACCACGGGTACGCTTACTTGGGATAACGGCGCGTACGCACTTAAATCGGGCATTAACAGATGTTATTACACGTTTACGCCCGACGATACGGTAAACTACAAAGTAGTGCACGGCTACGTGGATATAACCACCGAATTGCCGCAACCGGCAGTACCCGCGGAAAACAACGGCGCAAGCGTAGCAACGTGGCAGATTGTATTAATAATCATTATCTGCATCATAGTTGCGATAATTGCGATAGTCGCGCTCGTAATGGCGTTAAAATCCCGCCGTTCTACGGACGACTCGGACGGCTTCTACGACGACGCAACCCCCGAACAACTGAACTGGTAATCCAACCCAATGGCAATCCCGATATGTCGGGCTTCCATAATAACCCGCGTACGAAGCTGTTGCTTAAAAGAAATAATGTGGTAGTTTTTTCTCCGTATATGGCTAAGGTAAATACGCGGGTTCAATTTAATAAAAACGGCGCGGACTATAAGTCCGCGCCTTTTGTTTAATTCTTTCTTAAATGTCTTTGAATGTTGCCCAAGCGTTTTTTTATATCTTCAACTTCATTAATAAGACTTTCATTATCTGTAATGTTTCTGTCGCTTACACCTAAAAGGTAGTCGCACGTTACACCAAAAAACTCAGCAAGCTTAATAATCGCAAAGCTGTCGGGGTTTGTTACTTCGTTTTCATAGTTGGAAAGTGTTTTTTGTTCTAATCCAACGGCTTTTGCAACGTCAATTTGTCTTAAATCCCTATCTTCGCGGAGTTCACGCAATCTATTCATAGTAATATTTTCCTCTAACAACACAATTATAGTAATTTTTTAGTAAAAATTATTGACATAGAAAATTATTACCATTATAATCAGATTATAGAAAAATAATACTATGAGTAATAACTTACCGCGCCTTTAAAAATTGCGTACGCCAATTTGTCGCGGTAACCGTCGGTATTTAAAAGCTTATCGTCCTCGGGGTTGGTCATAAAACCGCACTCGACTATAACGGAAGGATTTTGTGTGCATTTAAGCATATAATAATCCCCCGCAAGCGCGGCGCTTTGTTTGACGCATTCTTCCATACCGTTTAACGAGGCTTGAATTAAATCGGCAAGCGCTTTCCCGCACTCGCTGTCTTTATCGAAAAACGCCGTGCCGCCCCGCCTTGACGGAACGGGACAAGAGTTCTGGTGAATGGATATAACCATATCGGCGTTGCAGTCCTCGATAATCTGTTTGCGCTTTTTCATATCGCGCATCTTAAAACCCTTGGTAGACAACCCGTAAAGCCCGCCGTTGTCCGTTCTCGTCATAACGACTTTGAACCCCGCGCCCGAAAAATACCCTTTAAGCTTCTTCGCTATCGCAAGATTAATATCGCTTTCCTTCGCGCCCGTTTCAACGCCGTGAACGCCCGCGTCGATTCCGCCGTGCCCCGCGTCGATAACTATAACCTTCTCGGTCGCGGCAGAAGCGGTGGTGGCAGCCACGCCGCAGCAAATACCTATAATCGCGCCCGCCGCAACAATTAAACAAACGGCAAGGATAATACTTTTTTTTAAAACGATTAACATGTGGACGACCCTCGTTTTATTTTATTTAAACGGAGCAAAAAATAGGACACGTATCGCCTAAAATACGCCAATAAATTGACAAAAACAGTAATATAAATTATACTATTATCGAAGTAATAATTTAAAAGAGGTTATTATGGAAAACAAAAAAACTAAATTCAAATCCGGCTTTGCGGCAATCGTACTTGCTATTGTGCTTGTTTTTTCCGCGTTGCCTTTTGCCGGCTGTTCTCTTTTTAAGCACTTGAACTATGACTACGGCAGAGGTGAAATTGCGGCCGCAAAAGTCGAAAACGCGCAGTACACGCCCGACATGGATAAATATATTGCAGCGAATAAGGTGCAGGCTCGCTCCAGAAACGTAGCGGCAAAAACGACTAGCGAAGATTTTACCGCACTTATAAACGAATACGCCACTGTTCGAAGTTACGCCGGCTCAGGGAAGTACCTCGGTTACGATATCTACGAAATCAAAGAAGAAATCAAGTTCGTTGTTGAGCAAGTACCCGCGTTTAATCAGTGGTTTCGTATGCCCACTATGAGGGAAGCACAAGGCTTTATAAATATCCCTTATTATGAAAACTGGGCTTATTACCTTGAAATGAATGAAGAAACTTCCATGTTATCCATCACACGCGTTTGCTGGTCTACGAGATGCCATTATTTAGATTTCGAGAACCAAAAAAGTGTGGAAGATCACGCGGACGGTTCAAGCTTCATTCAATATGAAATTATGAAAATCAACTACCTTGAAACCGAAACCGACGAGCTTGTTGAATGCTTCATATATTCAGTTGGTATTGATAATGTAAAACGCAATACACATTACAATTCGAATACTGCCGACTATTATCCGTTTGAATTCCAATATTTAAGAAACGTTAAAGATAAGTCAATGGTCAAGTATCATATAACTGTTGCGGAAAGATATAGGTATGACGAATCTTTTGACGAAGGCGGAATGGATATAAGGGGCTTAACCCCGTACGGTGTAAGAAGGGAGTTTACTGTTGTAAATTACGACGGCTATACCGATATCGACGTAACCAAAATCGACCAGAAGTTCGCAACGCTTAACGCGCCCGAAAACGACGGATACGTAGACTTTGACGTCAACAGCAACAATATCAAAATTTTAACTGACGCTATCGGTTATAACGAAAAATATTCAAATACGTCCCCCAAAGAATTACTGGACGGAATTTCAAAACACGCTATCGATAATTTTGAAATAAAAAATAACTGGGCTACGATTTATAAAGAGCAAGATTCGGCAGTCAGCGTTGATACAATTCAAGGTCCGTTCTACGGCAAGGATATTTGGCTGTCGGACGTTTACACTTACGTGTCTTGCCGCGGTCATGACCAAGATGAGATTGAATTTGATGCGGGTGCCGACATTTACGATACTTCAAAATTTAATATTAAAAAAGAGTATTCGCTCAGCTTTGCTTTAAGGTCAAGGGAAACGGGCAAATTGTATATCTTAGCTACCGATTATAATCCACTTGAAAAAACCTTCTATAACGGAAGTAATACCGAATATTACTATCGTTTGAAACAAACCTCGTACGATTTAAATTCTTCTGTAATTTGCGTTGACGAAGACGGCACGTATGACGTAACGTGCGTTTTGACCGCAAAAAACAACGGCAAGGATGAGATTTTATTCGACACTTTGGAAGTTGCTTATATGCGCGGCTACTACGGTTTGATTATTCCCGACAGCGTTGACGCAAACGGTGTAACCCGCAAATATACGGTAAGCGGAATATGCGGCAAACTGACGATTAAAGTTACAAGCGAAAATAACTAAAATTTATGCGGTATACCGTAACGGTATGCCGCTTTTATTTTTGTAGCGCAATTTCACGCTATATTGTACTGAATTATTGCAATTTTTATGATTATGTGTTATGATTACAATTAGGATAATAGGCAAATGTTCAAATTTTTTACAACTCTTTCCGAAGAAAAAACAAAAAATATAAGCCCCGTAACCCTCGCGTTCGTGGGCGACGCGGTCTATACGCTTTACGTTCGTGAAAAATTAGTTGCCGAACACGACTTTTCCACGGGCACTTTGCAAAAGCTTTCCTCGTCGGAAGTGTCCGCACACGGCCAAAACATTCTCTTGGAAAGAATTTTGCCCCTTTTATCCGAGGACGAGCTTGCAGTTTTCAAGCGCGGCAGAAACGCAAAAAAACCCACGCGTTCAAAAAATGCCACCATTGCGGAATACAACAACTCAACGGGTTTCGAGGCGCTTTTAGGCTATCTGTATTTAACGGGCAATTATAATAGAATCGAAGAATTATTGAGTGTAGAATAATGAAAACCGAAGGCAGAAACGCGGTTTTAGAACTTCTTAAAACCGACAAAAATATAGATAAAATCCTTTTGGAAAAGAATCCGCAAGGCAGTTTAAACAAAATCTTTGCAGAGGCGCGTAAAGCTAACGTCCGCGTTCAGTTCGTAGACAAAAAGGTCCTCGATAAAGAGAGCGTTGAGGGTAGGCATCAAGGCGTTATCGCCTTTTCCACCGACTACGAATATTCCACCTTGGAAGAAATTATTTCCGCTAAAAAGGAAAACGGCGGGCTCGTAGTGCTTTGCGACGGCATAGAGGACGTGCACAATTTAGGCTCCATTATAAGGGTTGCCGAGTGTGCGGGCGCCGACGGCGTAATTATCCCCGCCAACAAATCGGCAAGCGTAACGGAAGCCGTTATCCGCATATCCGCGGGCGCGGCGGAGCATATGCGCGTTGCTAAGGTCAACTCTTTAAACTACGCCGTTGACGAGCTTAAAAAGGCGGGCTACTGGCTGTACGCTTTGGAAGCCGATGGCGAAGATATTTATAAAGCCGACTTATCGGGAAACGTTGCCTTGGTTATCGGCGGCGAGGATAGCGGGGTAAAGCGGCTCACGCGAGAGAAGTGTGATTTCTGCTTGTCTTTGCCCTTGCACGGCAAGGTAAACTCTCTCAACGCCTCGGTTGCGCTGGGTATCGCCGTTTATGAAGTAATAAGAAGAAGATGACTGACGAAGAACTCATTTTAAAATCCCGCCGCGGCGACAAGCACGCGCAAGAGGAAATTTTAAATAAATACTCCAATTTGGTTCACGCCATTGCCGCAAGGTTCTTTTTGCACGGCGGCGAAAACGAGGACTTGGTGCAAGAGGGAATGGTAGGGCTTTACTCGGCAATAAACGGCTTTGAGGAGGGCAGTGCAAACTTTTCGTCTTACGCCTACGCATGTATAAGAAACGCCGTTCTCGACGCTATCAAAAAAAGCCTCGGCGCAAAAAACGCCGCCTTGAACGACTTCGTTCCAATCGTCGAAATCGGTGAAGAAATCTCACCCGTCAGCCCCGAGGACGAGGTTATAAGAAGGGAAAACAGACGCGAGTTTTTACAGAAGATTTCCAAAATTTTATCGTCAACGGAATTCAAAACGATAGTAATGCACCTTGACGGTATGTCCGTTGCGGAAATTTCAGCGGCGCTCGGCAAGTCGCAAAAAAGCGTTTCAAACGCCCTCGCGCGCGGTAAAACCAAACTTGAAAAATTATACCGAAAGGAGGATTGACCCCCATGTATCTTGCGTTTTATAGGACTTTCCGTCCAACGAACTTCGATGAAGTAGTCCGTCAAGAGCACATCGTTCGCATACTCAAAAACCAGATAGAAAGCGATAAAGTGGGACACGCCTACCTTTTTTGCGGTCCGCGCGGAACGGGCAAAACCACCCTTGCAAAAATCTTTGCGCGGGCAATAAATTGCGAAAGCCCAGTAAATTCTTCCCCTTGCGGCAAGTGCGCCGCATGCCGTGCGCTTGCTAACGGCTCCAACCTCGATATTTCGGAAATCGACGCAGCTTCCAATAACGGCGTTGACGAAATGCGCGATTTAAGGGAGAAGGTGCAGTACCCGCCCGTCGCCGGTAAGTACAAGGTCTATATCATCGACGAGGTGCACATGCTCACGCAGTCGGCTTTCAATGCGGTTTTAAAGACGCTTGAAGAACCTCCGCGCCACGCCGTGTTCATTCTCGCCACTACCGAACCGCAGAAAATTCCGGCAACAATACTTTCCCGCTGTATGCGCTTTGACTTTAAGCTTATCCCCCAGCACGACTTGGAACAGCTTATAAAATCGGTGTTCGATAAGACGGGTAAGGAGTATGAGGACGCCGCAGTTTCGGCAATAGCACGCGCCGGCGCGGGTAGCGCACGCGACAGTCTTTCCATCGCCGACATGTGCGCTTCGTACTCTCAAGGCAAGCTTACTTACGACGACGTAAACGCCGTTTTGGGCAGTGCGGAATGGGCGAAAGTGGCACATATATGCGGGTGTATCTTAAATGAGGACGCTTCTGCGGCGCTTTCGGCAGTCGAAGAAATTCTTGCTACGGGCAAAGGCGTGGGCGTGCTTATAAAGGATATGCTTTCGTTTTTGAACGACTGCACGATAGTAAAAGTTTGCAAAACCGCGCATGAAATTGTCAATTTGCCCGACGAAACTTATAAAATAATAGAGGAAACGGCGCAAAACGCAGACGGGCACAAGCTTCTGCGCGTAACCGAAATTCTTTCCAAAGCCGAAACGGATATGCGCTATTCTTTAAGCGGCAGAATTACTTTGGAAACGGCAGTTTTAAAAGCTTCTATGCCGCAAAACGATTACGACATAGACGCGCTAATCGGCAAAATAAACGCGCTTGAACGCAAACTCAGCGAGGGTGTAACCGTTAAAACCGTGGTTGAAAAGCCCGTTTTGCAGCCTAAACCTATTGCAGAAGTCAAAAAAGAACCCGTTCAGCCCGCAAAAAAGGTTGTTTTAATGGAGGACGACTACGACCCCTTTGAAAAAGCCGCTGCGCCCGTTCAGCCGCAGATTTTTGATAACGTACCCGTAAAGGGGGCAGCAAGCTTCGGCGGTGCGGATAAGGACAAAGTGTTCGCCAAATTTATTAGGGCACTTCGCACTACGCGCAAAAACGCCGTGCTTTTCACGCTGTGTATGGATTTGGACCACACGTTCGAGGGTGACAAATTAATTCTTTTTACCGAGAGTGAGGCGGTTTTAAAATCGCTAAACCGTGCGGACAATTTCAAATTTATATCCGAAGTTTTGCTCGAACTCGGTGTGTCTGACTTTGAAGTCCGCTTCAAGCAAAAGGGCGAAAGCGGCTACGAAAAGGCACTTAAAGAGCTTAAAAATAACTTCGACGGAACTGATATAGAAATCAAGTAAAACAGTCGAAACTCCAACATATATTGGGGGCAATTGCAAAAAAATTCTTTTAAGGAGTGTATTTATGGCAGGATTTAAAGGCGGTATGGGCGGAATGGGCAATATGCAGAATATGCTTAGAGAAGCCCAGAAGATGCAAGAGCAAATGCAAAAGGCAGACGCCGAGCTTGAAGATTACGAGGTCGTTGGACTTTCGGGCGGCGGCGAGGAAGGCGACGAAACCGTCGTGGTTTATATGAACGCCAAAAAGATTATCAACGGAATAGAATTCGGCAGTAAGCTTTCTTCGCTCGTAGACATTACTGACGAGGACGACGTTGAAATGCTTGAAGATTTAATTATGGCGGCAATTAACGACGGCTACAAAAAAGCCGACGAAGTTTATAACGAAAAGATGGGCCCCTACGGCAAAGCCGGTAAAGGATTATTCTAATGGACGTTTTTATCGAGCCGATAGGCAGATTAATTAATCAGTTTTCAAAGCTTCCGGGCGTGGGTAAAAAAACTGCCCAACGCTACGCCTACAAAGTTATAGGTATGACGGAGGCAGAGGCGAAAGAGTTTGCCGAAAGCATAGTTTGCTGCAAGCAAAAGGTGCGCTATTGCAAAGTGTGCGGCAACTTCACTGAAGAAGACGTTTGCGAAATCTGTAAGCGCCGTCAAGGCAATACGATTTGCGTAGTCAAAGAGCCTAAGGACGTTATCGCCATGGAAAAGCTGCACGAGTTCAAGGGCGTGTATCACGTTCTTCACGGCGTTATAAGCCCGATGGACGGAGTAGGACCCAACGATATCCGCATAAAGGAGCTGCTTGCCCGCATTGACGGCACCGTGCAAGAAGTTATAATGGCAACCAACCCCGACGTCGAGGGCGAAGCAACCGCAATGTATATCGCTAAACTCTTGAAGCCGTTGGGTGTAAACGTAACCCGCCTTGCCCACGGTATCCCCGTCGGCGGCGAGCTTGAATACACCGACGAGATAACTTTATCCCGCGCTTTATCAGAGCGCAAAAGCATATAAAAATACGCGAAACTTCAACATATATGGGGGTCTTTCATGAAAATATCTGTTCTCGGCTGCGGCCGCTGGGGTTCTTTTATTGCTTGGTATCAAGCCACCGTTCTTAAAAATCAAGTAATAAGCTGGGGTCCCGAGGGCGACTATTCTTACGAGGTTTTAAAGACGACGGGCAAAAACGAGTACGTTACTTTGGACAAGTCGATTAAGCTCACTTGCGATTTGGAAGAGGCGGTTTCGTCAAGCGATATAATCATTATCTCTATTTCGTCGCAAGGCTTGCGCGGGTTTATGCAAAAGGTTACGTGCTTCCCCGTTAAAGACAAAATCTTCGTGCTGTGTATGAAGGGTATCGAAGAGGCGACGGGCAAACGCCTTTCGGAAGTGCTTATAGAAAGCGGCATTGATAAAAACAAAATCGCCGTTTGGGTAGGCCCGGGGCACATTCAAGCGTTCACGCAAGGCATACCCAACTGTATGATAATCGACTCGTACAACGACGAGTTAAAAAAGTATATCGCGGATAACTTCAAATCCAATTTAATCCGTTTTTACTACGGCAACGATATTATCGGTTCTGAAATAGGCGCGGCGGCAAAAAATGTTTTGGGTATCGCCGCGGGCGTTTTGGACGGCAGCGGCTACGTAAGCTTAAAGGGGCCTTTAATGGCAAGAGGTGCCTACGAAGTAGGCAAGCTTATCAAAGCAATGGGCGGCGAGTTCAATTCCGCATACGGGCTTGCACATTTGGGCGACTACGAAACGACGCTGTTTTCCGAGTATTCCCACAACCGCCGATATGGTGAAATGATGGCGCACGGCGCAAAATTCGAAAAGCTTGCCGAGGGCGTTATGACCGCAAAGGCTATGAAGGAGCTCGGTGACAAGTACGGTATAGAACTTCCACTAACCCAAGCCGTGTACGAGGCTTGCTTTCTTTCCCATGCGTTTGACGGCGGCGACGGCGCAAAAACTTGTATGGACATAATTTTAAAGCTTTTCGACAGACAAACTAAAAGTGAATTTTAATTGTTTAAAATAAAATTTTATAATTTTTTTTAAAAGGCGGGACAACCGTCTTTTTATTTTCGTTATTATATCAGATAGATTTTTGATAGGTGAAATAATGAAAAAGCGCAAATTATTATTTTTATCGGTTTTATTCGTTTTGATTGCAACTCTATTTTTATCGTCGTGCATTGTTCATAACACCAATAAAGCAAAGAAAATTCCCGTCTACGGCAATTACCGCCTTGCGGGAAGCGGTACCGCGACGCACGGCAAAGAGCAAGTATTATTCAGAGATATCATAGGGCCCGCAATTAAGGACGAAGGTTATACGGTCAACGAAGGCGGACCTTTTATGACGACGGTTGGGACATATTACGGCAATAATTATTTCTTTATGTGCAAATTCTTCCAAGAGCAAGTGGGGGAAATGCATTCTACGGGTTACTGGGATTACAGAACGGAGTATTGTTTTGGTACGGTTGACTTGGTTACGCTAAAAGTGCATATTTTCTGTATCGCAGAAAATGTTGTCATGTCCCCGTCAGGCATCATGAATGTTCTTGTTTATAAATTTGAAAATTTAATTATTTACTCGGTGGACAGAAAGTATTTTGAAATCGTCAATGCGGATACGCTTGACAGAGTAAGTGCGGACGTGGAAGTCCCCGAAGATTATACGCTTTGTTACGCTTCCGAAGATATGATGCTTTTCAAAGACAGAACCGAAGATAATTATTTTACGGTAAACTATAATACGGGTGAACGGGACGACGAACAAACCCCTTCGCTTATTGAAAAACTCAACGCAGAAAGCTACGTCGAATACGACGGAAAGAATTATGTTTTGGATATTGCTGACGAGGCTGTAACCTTTACGGAACGCGACGCGGACAATTCTTTTTCGGTAACAATCGACGAACTACGCGAAAGGTCCGAAGAATTTCGCAAAGTCGAGCAAATTTTCGATTGCAAGCTCACTTTCAACAACGCGTTAGTGCAGAACGGTGAAATATATTTATCAGCAAGCTATTACGACCCGCCGGCGTGGGGAATGACCATGTATTCAAAATGTTCTACCGTTGCTTGTTTCCTATACGAACCCGAAACTTCAACCTTCAAATATATCGGGTGGTTACAGCCGGAAGCAACTTTAATGAGCGTAATCAAGTTGTGAAGTATTTTTCAAATACTTGAATTTCTCACAAAAATTTAATTTCTGTTTGAAACCCATTAAATACGGTTGCATTTTAAATGCAATCGTATTAAAATTTTATAGGTTAAATTATAATTAGGAAGAAGATATGTTAAGAGAAGATTTAAGAAACGTGGCGATAATAGCCCACGTCGACCACGGCAAGACGACGCTCGTGGACGCAATGTTAAAACAGAGCCACACCTTCCGCGATAATCAGTCGGTGGAAGAAAGGGTAATGGACTCGGGCGATTTGGAGCGCGAGCGCGGCATTACCATTTTGGCAAAGAATACCTCAATCCACTACAACGGTGTAAAAATTAACGTTGTTGATACTCCTGGACACGCCGACTTTTCGGGCGAGGTTGAACGCGTTATGATGATGGTTAACGGCGTTCTCGTTCTCGTTGACGCGGCGGAAGGCCCCATGCCGCAAACCCGTTTCGTTATGCAAAAGGCGCTTGAAATGGGGCACCGCCTCATTATCGTCGTAAACAAAATCGACCGCCCCGACGCAAGATTGAACGAAGTTCAAGACGAAATACTCGAGCTTTTGTTGGAGCTTGACGCGTCTGACGACCAGCTTATGTCACCCGTGGTTTGGTGCTCGGGTAGGGACGGCACGGCAACCTTGGATTTGAACACGCCGGGCAAGGACTTGACGCCCCTTTTCGAAACGATTATAAACCACATTCAGCCTATGGAAGTGGACGACGAGGGCGCAACCCAGCTTCTCGTATCGTCAATCGACTATAACGACTACGTCGGGCGCATAGGTATAGGCAGAATAGAGCGCGGCACCGTCAAGGCGGGACAAGCCGTAACGGTGTGCAACTACAACAACGTTCAACAAAGAACTGCGGGTAAAATAGTAAACCTTTATCAAATCGAAGGCTTGCAGCGTGCACAGTGCGATACGGCGCGCGCGGGCGATATAGTCTGCTTTTCGGGTCTTGAAAAAATCAATATCGGCGACACCGTCTGCTCGCCCGACTGCGTAGACCCGCACAAATTCGTTAAGATTACCGAGCCGACCGTTGAAATGACTTTCTCCGTCAACGACAGCCCTTTTGCGGGCAAGGAAGGCAAAATGGTTACCACGCGGCACCTCCGCGACAGATTGTTCCGTGAACTTTTGAAGGACGTATCCTTGCGCGTCGAAGAAACGGGTTCGGCGGACAGCTACCGAGTATGCGGTAGGGGCGAAATGCACCTTTCCATTCTCATTGAGAATATGAGAAGGGAGGGCTACGAATTCCAAGTTTCCACCCCGCGCGTAATGTACAAGGAAATTGACGGCGTCAAGCACGAGCCTATGGAAAGACTGATAGTCGACGTTCCCGACGATGCAACGGGCGCGGTGTTCCAAAGTATGGGTAACCGTAAAGGCGAGCTTCTGCATATGTCCGCAATAGGCAGCCGCACGAGGCTTGAATTCATAATCCCCGCCCGCGGACTTTTCGGCTACAAATCCGAGTTCCTCACTTCCACCAAGGGCGAGGGTGTAATGAACAGCGTATTCTTCGAGTATCAGCCTTACAAGGGCGAGCTTTCCCGCCGCAGCACGGGCTCGCTTATTGCCTTTGAAACGGGCGAGGCGGTAACCTACGGACTGTTTAACGCGCAAGGCAGAGGCACTCTGTTTATCGGCGCGGGCACACCCGTTTACGAGGGAATGGTAATAGGCGAAAGCCCCAAAAGCGAGGATATAAACGTCAACGTTTGCAAAACCAAGCACCTTACGAACACCCGTTCGAGCGCCAGCGACGACGCGTTAAGGCTTATCACCCCCAAGAAAATGAGCCTTGAAGAGTGCCTTGAATTTATCGGCGACGACGAACTTTTGGAAGTAACCCCCAAAAGTATCCGCATAAGAAAGCGTATCCTTGATTCCGAATTAAGGGCAAAGGCAAACGCAAAACTCAAAAAAGGTTTATAATATAAAAAAAGAAGCCCGACGGCGCAACCGCGCCGTCGGGCTTTATTCATAAAAGCTACTTTACTATCATAAAATAAACCACAAACTTCGTGAGGTTTATTTAATGGAAGAAGGACATAACTTATCAATCGAGCAGTGTAAAAGGATAACGGCAACGGCAATTATAAGCGTTGACGCGTTTTCGGATAAGCAGATACTTTTAACTTACTCTGGCGGCAGAATAGTGGTAAACGGCAGCGGAATGAAGATAGTCAACTTCTCTAAAACCAGCGGCGCGTTTTCAGCAACGGGTGATATTTCCGCCGTGCGCTATATGCAGAAGGGCGGCAGCCTCAGACAGAAACTATTCAAGTAATCGTTTGATATGCTTATTGCCCATTATGTGTCAAAGTAATTAAGATACTTGATTAAACGGAACGTTTATGCAGTTTTTTATATTTATGACTTGTATGCTTTGCGGCATAATAAGTGGCGTGGTGTACGACGTTTTGTACGTCGTTCGCGCCGTGTTGTGCGGCGTAGACAAGTCCGCCTATACTGTCAAGGATAAAATTTTCATAATTGCTGCGGATATTTTGTATTGCCTCGTGTTTGCGGCGGGGTTTATCTTTACGTCCGTTATGTTCGATTTCGAGGGGCTACGCCTATATATGCTTATAGGCTGTGTTTTGGGCGCGCTGATATATTTGAAAAGTTTCCATTTAATAGTTGCTTTTTTCTGCAAAAAAGTTTATAATGGTATCACTAAACGAAAGGAGAAAAGCGGTGGACGAACAAAGGCGAATCCGAATGGCGGCGGCGATAACTGTGAACGTGATTCTGTTGATAGCGATTTTGACCGCCGTGATAATCTATCAGTTAATAGCAATAGGCATAGGAAGCTCTCAAAAAAAGGCGCTGGAAAAAGAAATAAGCGAATACGAACAAAAGATAGACCAAGAAGAAAAGAACCTGGACTATCTTAAATCACAGCAATCCCTTTTAGACAAGGCCTTTGAGCTTGGTTATACTTTCCCCAAAGACTAAATATGAAAATTTCAGCAATAGACATCGGTTCTAATTCCGTCCGCCTTGCAACGTTCGCGGGCGGAAAAACTTTATATAAAAGGCTTAAAACAACCCGCCTCGGTCAAGGTCTGTCCTTGACGGGTCGGTTGAACGAGGACGCAATAGAACGCAGCGCGCAAGCCGTTGCTAACTTTTACGGTGAGGCGAAAGCGGACGGTGCGGAAAAGGTTTACGCCTTTGCAACCGCGGCGGTGCGTTCTTCCGAAAACGGACAAGTCTTTATCGACCGCGTTAAACAGCTTTGCGGCTTAACCGTTGAGGTTTTAAGCGGAGAGGAAGAGGCGAAGTGCGGCATTTTGGGCGCGCTCGGTTACGCTGACGGCGGCATTATCGACGTCGGCGGGGCAAGTACGGAAGTAACCGTTCAGTCGGGCGGCAAGGTTGCATATGCAAAAAGCGTGAATATCGGCACGGTTCGCCTATTCGATTTGGCGGGCCGCGATAAAGAAAAGCTTTTAAAGGTCATAAAAGAAAAAATTACCGACTACGGCGATTATAACGCTGACGGCACGAAAATGTACGCAATAGGCGGCACGGCTTCGCGCTTAGGTTCAATAAAACACAATCTTAAAGAATACCATCCCGAAATTTCCGACGGCACCGTAATTACGCTTGAAGAGATGTACACGCTTGCAGACAAGCTTTTATCTACGTCCGTTGAAGAAATCCGCGCGACCACCATTTGCGGAAGTTCTGCGGAAGTAGTGGGCGGCGGCTGTCTTTTAATTGCCGAGGTTATGCATAAGTTCGGCATAAAAGAAATCACCGTTTCCGAAAGCGACAATTTGGAAGGCTTCGTCCTGTTAAAGGAGGGCAAGCTGTGAAAGCTCGTTTAATAAATGTTGCTTTAATTATTTTGTCGCTAGCGTTATTCGTATACTGTGCTTACGCTGTCGTTATTGAGTACGGCTATTTGGGTGAATGGGGCTTCAAAATATTATTTACGTTCGCATTTATGTTTTGTATATTTCTTGCGACGCCCGTTCACGAGCTGGGGCATATACTTTTCGGCGCGTGCGTAAAAATAAAGGCAAAGCCTAAAATCACTTTTAGATTAAGCGGTCCGTCCTTCTGTAAAATTATCCCCAAAACCGATAAAAACTTAAAAGGAAGAATAATATTTACCACCTTGGGTGGACTTGCTGTAAATCTTATTTTTATAATTATTGGCATCATTGCGTTGTTCGTGCCGGCAGTTCCCGTGTGGCTCAGTGTTGTGTTGCCCGCGTCGTTTTATGTCTTTGTGTTAAACGCGTTGCCTTTACAATTTACAAGCGGCAAAACTGACGGACTTGTAATTTTAGAGCTTGCTAAAAATACCGATAACGCAAAGGTATTGCTTGCAGTACTAACAGTGCAAGCCCAAGTTTTAAACGGAAAACCCATAGAGGAAGTGGACGAAAAGCTTTTGTTCGACCTTCCGCAAATTCAAGAAGACGACCAAGCTTTTATTTCTCTTACCGAACTCAGATACGAGTATTTTAAAGCCAAAGGCGATGAGGAAAAAGCCGAGCTTTGGAAAACCCGCTTTGAAGAACTTAAAAAAGAATATTTGTAATTTAAAAGCGCGCCGCAAAATAAGCGGCGCGCTTTTTTTAACTAATCCTATACAATCTGCCGAAGCAATGCGGGCACACTCTGCCCCATATTTCCGCTTGAGTTTTACACACGTGGTTGCCGCAGTTTCCGCACTCGAAAACCTCGTTTACAAAGTCGCCGTCCAGCATATTTTTACAGTTAAATTTTTCCATAAAAAAAGTATATTTAATTTGCATTTTTTTATGCAAAAAATGGGAAAATTTTCTTCAAATTCTTGCATTTGATTATATAATATGGTATAATAAATAAACGATAAAAGATTTAAGTTTTAGGGGGTCATTATGCCTGATAAAATTGAGAACAATTACGACGCCAACTCCTTGCGTGCGTTAAAGGGTTTAGAGCCCGTCCGCGAGCATCCCGGTATGTACATCGGGCCTACCGACGAGAAGGGCTTGCACTGCCTCGTGAGGGAGGTTATAGATAACTCCATCGACGAAGCTTTGGCGGGCTATTGCGACACGGTTGACGTGGTCATCACTGCCGACGGCTCGTGCAGTATCAAAGACAACGGAAGAGGTATTCCCACCGGTATCAACTCGGATACGGGTATAAGCGGCGTAGAGCTTGCTTTAACAAACCTCAACGCGGGCGGTAAGTTCGGCGGCGGCAAAAAGGCTGGCGGCTACAAAATTTCTTCCGGTTTGCACGGCGTAGGCGTTTCGTGCGTTAACGCGCTTTCGGATACGCTCACCGCGGAGGTCTGCCAAAACGGGCACAGATACCGCCAAGTTTATCACTGCGGTATTCCCGAAGAACCCCTCAAAATAGTCGGCGACACGGACGAGACGGGCACCACGATTATTTTCCACCCCGACGCAACCATTTTGGAAACCACCGAGTTCAACTACGATACGTTAAAAACCCTTTTGAGGGAGCTTTCCTATTTGAATAAGGGCTTAAAGCTTACCTTAACGGACCTTCGCGGCGAAAAGGAGCGCCACGACGAGTTCTGTTACGAGGGCGGCGTAGTTCACTTTATAGAGGACATAAACAAGGGCAAAAACGTTCTGTTTGAAAAGCCCGTGTACTTTGAGGACAGCGAAGGGGACGATAGGTTCCTCGAAGTTGCCATTCAGTACAACGACAGCTATTCCGAGCTGATTTTTCCCTTCTCGAACAACATTCGCCAGCCCGACGGCGGCACCCACCTCGACGGCTTCAAGGCGGCGCTCACCAAGGTTATAAACGACGCGGGCAAACGTCTTAACATTTTAAAGGATAACGAAAAGCTTTCGGGCGACGACGTAAGAGAGGGCATCACCGCAGTCGTATCCGTAAAGATAGCCGACGCGCAGTACGAAAGCCAAACCAAAGCAAAGCTTTGCTCAACCTACGTTCGCGGCTTCGTTCAAAAGGCTGTAACCGATAAATTCGGCACCTACCTCGAAGAACACCCCGCCGAAACAAGAGAGCTTATAATGCGCTGTATCACGGCTCAGCGCGCGCGTGAGGCGGCAAGGCTCGCAAGGGAAGAAACGCATAGAAAAGGCGTACTTGAAAGCACCAAGCTCCCCGGCAAGCTTGCAGACTGTTCGGACAAGCGTCCCGAGCTTTGCGAAATCTACATCGTCGAGGGCGACTCCGCGGGCGGTACGGCAAAGCAAGGCCGCGATAGACGCTTCCAAGCGATATTGCCCCTTCGCGGTAAAATCTTAAACGTTGAAAAGGTTCGTATAAACCGCGTACTCGAAAACGAGGAAATCAAAGCAATGATAACTGCGTTCGGCGCGGGCATACAAGAAAACTTCGACGAAAGCAAACTCCGTTACGACCGCATAATCATAATGACCGATGCGGACGTCGACGGCTCGCACATAAGAATATTACTTTTAACTTTCTTCTACCGCTATATGCGTCCCCTCGTAGAAAACGGTCACGTATACGCCGCACAGCCGCCCCTTTACAAGGTTTCCGGTAAGGGCATACCCGATACCTATCTCTACGACGACAAGGCTTTGGAAGAGTTCAGAAACACCTACAACGGCAAGTTCGAGCTTCAACGCTACAAGGGCCTCGGCGAAATGGACAAGGAACAGCTTTGGGAAACGACTATGGACCCCGCAAGGCGCACCCTCGTAAGAATGAAGGTAGAGGACGCAGTTGAGGCGGATAGGCTTTTCTCGCTGTTGATGGGCGAGCAACCCGAACTTAGAAGACAATTCATTGAAGACAACGCAAAACTCGTTGAAGAGTTGGATATTTAATAGAGGAGGAAAGATATGGCTAAGAAAGAAACCAGTCCCGAGCTGACCGAAGAATTTAAACGGACGCTCGAAATGACAAAACTTTTGGACAGAGAAGTTGACGAAGAATTAAAGAAGTCCTTCATCGCCTACGCAATGGCAGTCAACGTCTCGCGTGCCATTCCCGACGTAAGGGACGGCTTGAAGCCCGTTCACCGCAGAATTTTGTATTCGATGCACGAACTCGGCTTAACCTACGACAAGGCTTTCAGAAAGTGCGCCCGTATCGTCGGTGATTGCTTAGGTAAATATCACCCCCACGGCGACAGCTCGGTTTACGACGCGCTCGTAAGGCTTGCACAAGACTTCTCTATTAACTTCCCCCTCGTAGACGGACACGGTAACTTCGGTTCGGTCGACGGCGACCCCGCCGCAGCAATGAGGTACACGGAAGCAAGAATGACCAAGCTCGCTTCCGAAATGCTCCGCGATTTGGATAAAGAAACTGTTGACTTCTACCCGACCTTCGACGATACGGGCATGCAGCCCACGGTTCTTCCTTCGCGTTTCCCCAATATGCTCGTAAACGGCTCGGACGGTATCGCGGTAGGTATGGCAACCAACATTCCGCCCCACAACCTCGGCGAGTGCGTTGACGGCGTTATCGCTTTAATCGACAACCCCGATATCGAAGTGGACGAGCTCATGGAATACATCACTGCCCCCGACTTCCCTACGGGCGCGCTGATTATGGGCAGAAGCGGAATAAAGAAGGCTTATAGAACGGGCCGCGGCAGTATAATTATCCGTTCCCGTTGTGAAATAGAAGAGTACCAAAGCGGCAACCAAACAAGGTCAAGAATTATCGTAACCGAAATTCCCTATCAAGTAAACAAGGCGAAGCTCGTTGAAAATATCGCAGACCTCGTTAAAAACAAGAAGATAGAGGGTATCTCCGATATCCGCGAAGAATCCGACCGCGACGGTATGCGTATCGTAATCGAAGTAAAGAAGGACGCAAACGCGCAAGTCGTTTTGAACCTTTTATACAAGCACACGAACTTGCAAGTATCCGACGGTATCATAATGCTTGCCCTCGTGGACGGCACGCCCAAAATCTTAAATCTTAAAGAATGCTTGTATTACTACTTAGAGCATCAAAAGGACGTCATCGTCCGCCGTACCAAGTACGACTTGAACAAAACCGAAGAACGCGCCCACATTTTGCGCGGCTTGGTTATTGCTCAAGCAAGCATCAACGAAGTAGTAGAAGTTTGTAAAAACGCAAAGGACAAGACCGACTGCGTTCAACAGCTTACTGCAAGGTTCGAGCTTGACGAAAGACAAGCAACCGCAGTTGCGGAATTAAGACTATTCAGAATTTCCCACTTAGAGGTTGACAAGCTCAACGAAGAGCTTGCGGGCTTGGAAGCAGCCATTGCAGACTATAAAGACATTCTCGCAAACGAAAGCAGAGTGCTTGACATTATAAAGACCGACCTTCTTGAAATCAAGCGCAAGTATCCTTCCGAAAGAAAGACCGAAATCGCCGTTGATTTCAGCGGAGAGATTGAGGACGAGGATTTAATCCCCGTTGAGCAAGTCGTAGTTTCCATGACCCACACGGGCTACGTAAAGCGCCTTCCCGTTTCCGAATACCACGCGCAGAACCGCGGCGGCAAGGGCATCACGGCGCACCGCCCCAAGGAAGAGGACTTCGTCGAAAGAATGTTCGTATGCTCTTCACACGACTACTTATTGCTGTTCAGTGACCGCGGAAGAGTTTACCGCATAAAGGCTTACGAAATCCCCGAAGCGCAGCGTACGGCGCGCGGTAGGGCTATCGTAAACCTCGTTCAGATAGAGCAAGACGAAAAGATAACGACTATTATCCCCGTTCCGGCGGACGCGGAAGGCTATATCGCCTTTGCAACGCGCAACGGACTTATCAAAAAGACCAAGCTTGAAGAATTTGCCCGCATAAACAGAAACGGCAAAATCGCAATCAAGCTCAACGAAGGCGACAGACTTATATCGGTACAGTTCACTACGGGTAACGACGAGCTTATGATAGCCTCCAAGGGCGGCAAGTGTATCCGCTTCAACGAATCGGGCGTTCGCTCGATGGGCAGAGATACTGCGGGCGTCAGAGCTATGAAGATAGGCGAAAACGACGCACTCGTCGATATGCTCGTCGTTGACGAAAGCAAAGATATCTTAACCGTAACCACGGGCGGCTACGGCAAGCGCAGTAGGGTAGAAGACTACCGCGTACAAGGCAGAGCCGGCAAGGGTATCAAGGCCGGTACCTTCAACGAGGTAACGGGTAGTCTTATCAACCTTAAACAAGTAACCGACGAGGACGATATTATGATTATCTCCGACGGCGGTACGATAATAAGAATGCACTGCTCGTCGATTTCCACGATAGGAAGAGCGGCGCGCGGCGTAAGACTTATGAGGCTTAAAGACGGACTCGTTGCAACGGTTGCGGTAACCGAGCGCGACGACGAGGCTGAAACCGTCGCACCCGAAGAGGCCACCCCCGAGGACTTAGCCGAGGGCGCTGACGACAACACCGACGGCGAATAATAAACGTTCCGTTTAATCAAGTATCTTAATTGCGTTTGCAGTAATCCAACTAATCACATATCAAACGATAAAAACCCCGCTGAGGTAACTCAGCGGGGTTTGTTTGATTAAGCGGAACGCTTACTTTTTCTTTTTGTCTTTCGGTTCTTTATTTTTTCTCGTGGACGGGAATATCATTCGCGACCATTCTTGTAGCCAGCCCGAGATAGGGAAGCAAGCCTCAATAACTACTACAATCGTAAGTATCTTCGCATAGTCCCAAACCAAATCCGACCAGCCGTTATATAGTAGCGCGTCCGTCAACGGTGTAATACAGTAACACCCTACGAGTATTCCCATTACAGCCAAGCACAGCACGGCTCGGTATACGTTGAACGGTTGACAAATTCTGAACACCATTACGAAGCCCGAGAAGGTCATAGCTATCATACACATCGCGGTGTAGTGTGAGGCGAACTCTTCGGGGTCGAAAACGTTCGTAAGGTACATCGCCATTGTAGCCAGTATCATTAGCACGGCGCCCGTTACGGCTCCGCTCATAACGTGGGTAATAAACTTGCCTTGTACTCTGTCCTTGTTGGGTTGGAGCGAAAGGAAGAAGGAGGGGGCACCGATTATCGCCGTTTCAAGTAGCAGCATGTTCTGCGGCATAAACAGATAGGGCTTGCTCATACAGATGCAAATAAATGCAAGTAACGCCGTAAACAGCGTTTTCATTAAGTACAGCGAGGACGAGTTTTTAATGTTATTAATAACGCGTCTGCCCTCTGCAACAATCTTGGGCATCGAGTTGAAGTTGTTATCCATCAGCACGAGGTGCGATACGTTTCTTGCCGCTTCGCTGCCCGACGCAACCGATATGGCGCAGTCGGCTTCTTTCAATGCAAGAATATCGTTTACGCCGTCGCCCGTCATCGCAACGGTGTTGCCCTGCGACTTAATCGAGCGAACCAAAATCGCCTTCTGCTCGGGTGAAACTCTGCCGAATACCGTGTACTTGTTAGCAACGTTTTCAACCTCGGTATCGTTAAGTCCGTCAAGCGAAATAAACTTTTCCGCATTCGCAATACCCGCACGCTTCGCAACTTCGGAAACGGTTACGGGGTTATCGCCCGAAATAACTTTTACGTTTACGTCGTTTTCTTTAAACCACTTAATGGTCTCTATCGCGTCCTCGCGCACGTTGTCCGCAATGGAAATTATCGCAATAGGTTTTAAAACTGCTGGAAGCTTGTCGCCGACGATAGGTGAAGGGGAGTGTGCAAGCACGATAACGCGCAATCCCATCTGAGCGTACTGCTTAACTATCTTTTCAACCTTTGCGGGGTAGGGCTTCAAAACGAACTCGGGCGCACCCATCGCAAAGGTGCCCATATCGTCAAAGGTTACCGCAGAAAGCTTTCTCTTCGAAGAAAACGGTATCTTCGCCGTTGCCGCAAATTTGTCGTTATAACCGAAGTGGTTGTTAAGTGCAATGGAAGTCTGGTTGTTGCCGTCAAGCTCTCTTAGCATACTTCCCATTATGTCGTTTAAGGAATAATCTTTTACCGTGTTCAGAATAATCGTATCGTTCACTCTCATTCTGCCGTCGGTGATAGTTCCCGTCTTATCAAGGCAAAGTACGTTTACGCGCGCCAGCATTTCCAACGAGTACATATCTTGCACTAGGGTGTTGGACTTCGTCAGTCGCATAATGCCCACGGCTAACGCGATACTCGTTAAAAGCAGCATTCCCGAAGGTATCATACCGATAACTACGGTACAAGTTCGTTGCATTGCGTAGTTTACGTTCACGTTAATTCCGCCGCCCGCTTCAACTACTTTTTGGTAAATACTATCTTGCGTAATATAAGTTTCGGGGTCAACGTTCTTAATAAATCCGTAAGTGGTAAGGAAGGTACCAATCGCAATGGGGATAATAAGTATGGATACGCACTTTATTATCAGCTTCGTTGAGTTCATCAACTCAGAGTTAGGGCGCTTGTATTTCTTCGCCTTCGAAGTCAGCTTTTCAAGGTAGGTTTCTTTACCGACCTTTTCAACCCTAAACTTTCCGCTGCCGCTCGCAATAAAGCTTCCCGCGTACAAAATATCGCCTATCTGCTTCTTAATCGCAATTGATTCACCCGTCAAAAGGCTTTCGTTAACTTCAACCGCGCCTTCCGCAAGTATACAGTCGGCGGGGACTTGGCTTCCCAAATCAAGCACTATAACGTCGTCTAAAACTATCTCGTTAACGGGAATTTCAATCGTCTCGCCGTCGCGTATAACTTTTACCGTGTTCTTATTCAGAATAGACAGCTTATCTATTGACAGCTTAGAGCGTATTTCTTGAATAATACCGATTGCTACGTTCGCGGTGGTAATAACCAAAACCAAATAGTTTGAAAGCCCTTGCGTGTTCGCAATTAAAAGGGCAATCGCCGCAAAAAGGCACAAAAGGTTGAAGAAGGTGCAGATATTCCCGATAAAAATACTCGCATACGAACGGGAGTACTTTTTATTCGTGTCGTTGAATAAAAACTGCTTGAACCTCGTTTCAACTTGTTCGGAAGAAAGTCCCTTGTTAAGCTTAGGCGAAAATCTGTCAACCTTAGTCGTAACCGCCTTTTTGGGGTGCGCCTTAAAGTACTTAATGATTTTCTGCTTGTCAAACACTTCCTCGGTGGGCGCGGCTTCCGGCGTTTCAACGCGCGGCTTTGCCTCGTCGCCCGGGAACAGTGCGATTTGTATCGCCTCGTCCGTGCTTGCAACGGTGGTAAGTTCTTCCGTTGCTTCCTTAGAAGGCTGCTCGATAACCTCGGGCTTTTCTTCGGCTTTTTTCTCGGGTTTTTCTTTTCCGCCCGATTTAAAAACAATTTTACTCATACAACTTTATTCTATCATAAAAATAACTGATTTTCAAGAAAATCAAAGATATTTATTTGCATTTAGTTTCCAATTTAAGTATAATAGCCTTAATCTTGTTTTTAAGGACTTGAAAAATGATTGATTTAAACCTTATCCGTGATAATCCCGAACTCGTAAAAGAGAATATTAAAAAGAAGTTTCAAGACAAAAAGCTTCCCCTCGTTGACGAAGTAATCGCTTTGGACAAGCAAAAGCGCGAGCTTCAACAAGAAGGCGATTCTTTACGCGCACAAAGAAACGCGCTTGCAAAGCAGATAGGCGCACTCATGCGCGAGGGCAAAAAGGAAGAGGCAGAGGTTGCAAAGGTAACTTCCAAAGCCAATAACGACCGCATCGCCGCAATCGAGGAAGAAACTTCAAAAATAGAAGCCCAGCTCAAAAAGGATATGATGTCTATCCCCAACATAATTGCGGACGACGTTCCTTTGGGCAAGGACGACAGCCAAAACGTAGAGGGCAAGGTTTTCTTGAAGCACGAAGAAAAACCCTTCGATATTCCCTATCACCTCGACATTTTGGAAAGCTTAAACGGCATAGATTTAGACAGCGCAAGAAGAACCAGCGGCAACGGCTTTTACTATTTAACGGGCGATATTGCCCGCCTTCATTCCGCAGTTTTATCCTACGCCCGCGACTTTATGATTGACAAAGGCTTCACCTATTGCATACCCCCGTACATGATAAGAAGCGACGTCGTATCCGGCGTTATGTCCTTTGAAGAAATGGACGGCATGATGTACAAAATCGAGGGTGAGGACTTGTATTTAATCGGCACTTCCGAGCACTCTATGATAGGCAGATTTATGGGTGAAATTCTCCCCGAAAGTTCGCTTCCCCAAACGCTTACCTCGTACTCGCCTTGTTTCAGAAAGGAAAAGGGCGCGCACGGCATAGAGGAGCGCGGTATCTACCGTATTCACCAGTTCGAAAAGCAAGAAATGATAGTTCTCTGCAAACCCGAAGAAAGTGACTACTGGTACGAAAAGCTTTGGAACTACACGGTTGAGCTTTTCGTTTCTATGGAAATCCCCGTCCGTCAGCTCATCTGCTGCTCGGGCGATTTGGCAGACTTAAAGTACAAAAGCTGTGATATAGAGGCGTGGAGCCCCCGTCAGAAAAAGTATTTCGAGGTAGGCAGCTGCTCCAACCTTACCGACGCGCAAGCAAGAAGGCTGGGTATCCGCTACAAGGCGGCAAACGGCAAAAACGAGTTCGTTCACACCTTGAACAATACCGTAGTCGCTCCCCCCAGAATGTTAATTGCTTTCCTTGAAAACCACTTGCAAGCCGACGGAAGCGTATACATTCCGCCCGTGCTTCGTCCCTATATGGGCGGCAAGGAAAAAATCCTTCCCAAGACTAAATAAGTTTAAAAACGATAATGATAAAACGCAGTCTTAAAAATTATCTCGTCTGCTTAAAGTACGTTTTAATTCCTCTCGGCACTCTGTTTTTGGGGCTGATAATCGGGTTGTCGATTTTCATTCCCGTTGCCGGCTCGGCGTTGACTACGCTGGTTGAAGAAATTAAAAGCGTCATAGAAGAAATAGGCGAATCGGCAGAGCCGCAAGCGCTTATTAACAAAATCTTGGAAAGCGTCCTTGCACTCGATTGGAGCAACCCCGCAAAAGCGGTGTTAAAAATGATTTCTTCCGAGTGGCTTGAAAGCACGCTTCAAAGCGGCATCGTCGAGCTTTTGGGCGGTGAAGAAGACCTTACCGTGCATGCAACGCAGATAAGCGCGGCGATGGACGGGGCGTCTGAAAGTATGCTTGCCGGATTTTCTTCACTTATATTATTTGCATTTTTAGGCGTAGTGGCGGGGTACTTTCTTTTAAGATTTCAGATAAGAAAGCAAATTGCGTCCCGCGCCTTTTGGAAGACATTCCTTGCAGCCGCGGTTGAGTTTTTAATCGTTGCCGCACTTACGGCGTTGTCCGTATGGCTTGCCTCGTTATGGAAGTTCTCGCTCATATTCACGTTTATAATTTCGGTTTTGGCGGTGGGCGGCTTAGCTATTGCAGAGGCGTACTTAATCCACGGCGTGGGTAAAATCAAGTTTAGGGAAGTGTTCACGCTTAAAAACGTACTCCTTCTTATCCTTTCAAACCTAATTATATTTTTTATTTGGGCGGCGATAACCGCAGTTATTTCTTATTGTATTAACAAGATAGCGGGAATAGTAATAGGACTGGTGCTTTTGGAGTTAACTTCAATAGTAATCAGCTTAAACGCCGAATCCTACGTAAAAGACTATTGTGAAAATAAATAATTTTAAAGCCCGCCGAGCATTTCCTCGGCGGGCTTAATTTATTTTATAATCTTTTTAAATTTATTGTACGTAATAAGACTGATTTTAAAATTTTTCTCTCTCAGTTTTTTTAGGTCTGCGGCGGGGAACCGCTTTTCAAGCGCAAGGTACAAAACTATGTTTTCTTTCAACCGCTTGTCAAATTCTGTCAGCCCTTCGGCGGTCGTTTCTTTGCGGTAAATCGCTATCATCGCGCAGATATAAAAGGTGGTAAGCCTCGCGCAAAGTATATCGAATATAAACGAGTACACGGCTTTATTAAGCTTAGCCTTGCTCTTTTTGAACTCTTCAAGCGTTTCTTCAAGCTTCGCCTCGTCCGTCAAGGAGTACTGTGCCCGTTGCGTTGTGAAGGTAAATGGCTTTAAAGTAACCGACGTGATTTCCTTGGAGTTAAACGCGGTATAAATTTCCGCGCCGTATCTGTCCGTATACAGCTTAGCGTTGACGCCCTTCAAAGTCGAAGCCTTCAACGCATACCCGCCGTCAAAAGCAACAATATCCGATGTAGCCTCGTCGCAAACCTTCAAAAGGTTATCAAATTCCTCGCCAGCCACGGTACAGTCGGTATCTATAATTATAACGTATTTTCCTTTCGTCTGTCTGATAAGCTCGTACAAAGCCTTGGGATTGTCCGCGCCCTCGTCAAGGCGCAAAATTTCCGCCCCGTCGCATAGCTCGGTCAAATCCTCGCACGCATTCTTACACAGCACGATACTCAAAAGTTTCTTCATAAGTATTAAAATTATATTATAAACCTTTGTAAAAGTCAACCCGCGCAGTTTGATATTTGTCCGCGCATATGATATAATGAATATAAATGAATCTAGTATTTTTTGATATCGAGTGCGCGGGCGTGCACAAAACCTACGCAAAAATCTGCGCGTTCGGGTACGTCGTCTGCGACGAAAAATTTAATATTATTAAAAAGGAAGATATCCTCATAAACCCCAAAGGCAGATTCGAGCTTACCGACAGAAAGGGCGATAAGGGCATCGTTCTTCCGTACAACTACGAGGAATTTAAAAACTACCCCAAATTCAAAGAGGTTTATCCGCAAATCAAAGCTCTTTTGGAGGATAAGGACAGTATAGCCATCGGGCACGCCGTTTTAAACGACGTAAAATATCTCAACCTCGAAAGCAAACGCTTCAAACTTCCGTCGTTCAATTTCTCGTTTGCGGACAGCCAAATGTTCTTTATGGCGAGCAAAAACGACTTTTCCCGTCAGTTCGGTCTTGAATACATAGCCGAAGCCTTGGGCGTAGAATTCACGCCCCACCGCGCCGCCGACGACGCCTACGCCACGATGAAGGTTGTCGAGGCCATGTGCAAAAAGTACGGGTGCGACTTCTTCGGCTTAACGAAGCTTTTGGGCTTTACCTACGGTAAAATTTTAAATTATAACGTTACCTCGCCCCAGTGCACGGGCTATAAAAAATACAAGCAAGCAAAGAACAAAGAGAAAGAGGAGCGCGCCAAAAAGCGCATAAAATTCAACAATAATTTAACCAGAAAACGCGCAAAAGGCAACGGCAAGCTCTCGGGCAAAAAGTTCAACTTTTCCCGCAAGATAGAGGACGAAATTTCCGTTTCCATATCCTACGTCGATAGAATTTACGAGCTTGGCGGAAGCTATCGTCAGCGCGTGGACGAATGCACCCACTACGTTGCAGAAGAAGGCGACGAAACCGACCGCACCAAAAAGGCAAGGGCGGCTGGGAAAACCGTTCTCACTTTACAGCAGTTCAAGGAGCTTATAAATGATTGACTTGCCCCAAGAATTTCTTGAAAGAATGAAGGGCGAGTTGGGCGGCGAATACGGCGCGTTTTTACAAAGCTACGCCCGCCCCGCCTTAAAGGCAGTGCGCGCAAACGCCCTTAAAATCACGCCCGAAGAATTTGAAAAAATTTCGCCCGTCCCCCTTGACGGCAAAGTGCCGTGGGAAGAAAGCGGCTTTTACGCCCAAGGCGACAGCTTAGGCAAAACCGTCCTTCACGCGGCGGGGCTGTACTACGTGCAAGAGCCGTCCGCAATGTGCGCCGTGCCCGAGCTTGAAGTAAAGCGCGGCGAGCGTATTCTCGACCTTTGCGCCGCACCGGGTGGCAAATCTACCCAAATCGCGCAGTATATGCAAGGCGAGGGCGTACTCGTTGCAAACGAAATCGACTTCAAACGCTACGGCATATTAAAGAGCAATATAGAAAGATGCGGTGTAAAGAACGCCGCAGTAACTTGCCAAAGCCCCGAAAACCTTGCGGACTATTACCAAAGCTACTTCGATAAAATTCTCGTCGACGCGCCTTGCTCGGGCGAGGGCATGTTCAAAAAAGAAGAGGCCGCCGTGCGTGAGTGGAGCTTAAAAAACGTTCAAGCTTGCGCGGCTCGGCAAGCTAAAATTTTAGAAAGCGCGCACAAAATGCTTGCGGGCGGCGGAAGGCTGGTCTATTCAACTTGCACCTTCGCACCCGACGAGGACGAGCGGCAAATTGAAAACTTTTTGCGCCTTCACCCCGAATACAAGCTTATAAAAACCAAAAAGCTTTTACCGCATAAGGTTAAGGGGGAAGGGCACTTCTGTGCCGTGCTTGAAAAACCGTCGGGCGAGCGCGCCGAAGATTTTCGCCTTAAAGCAGTTAAGGCAAGCGACAAAAAAGAGTTTGAAGACTTCAAAAAGGGCGTAATCAGCGCCGAATTTAAAAATATTGTAAGAATAGGCGACGGCGTTTATTCCCTCGTTGACGACTTCCCCGCAGAGCTTAAAGCGGGTGTAAAGCTCGGCGAGGTAAAGAACGGGCGTTTCGAGCCCGCCCACGCGCTTGCAATGTGCTTAAATAATGAAGAAGTAAACGGCGTTGAAGTGGACGAGGAGGTCGCAATAAAATACCTCCGCGGGCTTACCTTCTACTGCGCCGAAGAAAACGGTTGGCGCGTAGTAACTTACAAGGGCTACCCGTTAGGCTGGTGCAAGGTGGTGAACGGCGTTGCCAAAAACCACTTGCCGAAAGGTTTAAGAGTATGAATAAAGCCGAGTGCAAATGCACTCGGCTTTCATTTTACTTTATTATTCTTTGTCTTCGCCTTCGGCGGGTTCAACCGTTTCGGTCGTTTCCGTAGGCTCAGCCGTTTCGGTCGTTTCCTCTGCGGGAACTTCGGTAACCTCGTCGTGGACGGGGGTTACTTCTTCCGCGGGCACCTCGTCCGTTTCGGTTTCGCCGATTTCGGGTTCAACCATTTCGTCCTTTACAAGGTGAAGCTTCTTAACGTATCTGTCGCGCTTGCGGTAAGCGTTCTTGTCGTTGTTCTTTTTGCCGCTCGCCTTTCTTCTCTTTCTTACGTACTGCGTAATCAAGATGGATACGAGGGTGATAAGCAGAACTACTACGAGCACGATAGAGGAGATATAAAGCCCTAACTCAGCGGAGTTGTTCGCGGTTTCTTCGTCGTCGGTTTTGTCTTCGTCGTCTACGGTGTTTTTGGAAATGCTTTGGTCAACCGCAGAATAATCAACGAATACGTTCTTTTGACCGTGCGCCGTATCCTCGAACTCGAAGTAAGCAAGCTGCTCGGAGAAGGAGGAAGCGTCGTAGTCGTAACCCGTTTCACCGTCGCCCGCGGTCGTTGCGTTGAAGGGAACGTAAGCCGCAGAATCGTAAAGGGTGTAGGTGTAATAGCTTGCTACGTATTTGTAGCTTGCCATTGCAGCGTTGATATCCGTTTTCTGAACGTCGGTCAGTTTATCGGAAGCAAGAACTGCCTCGTAATCTGCAATGTTTGCGTCCGTGCCTAAGGTCTTTTCACTCTCAAGCACCTTGGGCGCATATTCGTTGAACGCCGCGTTGAAAGCGTTGATAACTTCTTTCTCGTACGCTGCAAGACGGTTTTCGCTTACCGTACCGTGTACGTAATCGAACGCAACCGCACCGGTCGTGTAGCTTCCGTCGTCGTTAACGCCGATTTCGTCTCTCGCGCCGCTCCAAAGCTCAAGGCGGTAATGCTTTGCTTCACTGCCCGCTTTAATTGCGAAGTTAACCGTTATCCAGCCGCCGTTGCAGTCATCCTCGGTAACCTTAACGAAAAGCTCTTTGCTCTCGTCGGAGGGGGTGTACTTCAAATGTGCCTTGTCGGTATCGAAGTTGTTAATTTCATTGCTGAAATCAGTCGTTTCGGTCGTCTTGCCGTCTTTCTTGGTTATTTCAACGTAATAGTACTTGCCGTCTTTATATTCGTAAACGTGCGTGCCGTCCGTCGTGCAAAGGTAGTGGTCTGCAATCGTGCCGTCAGCTTTGTAGAAGGTTTTACCGTCGCCGTGTTTTTCAACGTAGTCGTAACCGCCTTCAACGGGTGTGCCGTCCTCGTAATAATACTGAACGCGCTCGTACTTGCTGTCTTTATAGGATTTAACAAGGTTGTAAAGGTTGCCGTAAAGCTTGCCGTCCTTATCCTCGTAAAGTCCGTCCTCACGCAAGGTGTAAACGATATGCTCGCGGTGCTTTGCCGTCGTCCAGTCTTCGTCAAACTCCTCGTCAAGCACGTTGCCTTCCTCGTCGTACCAGAAGTTGTAGGAAGGGGTAGAGTAGTTAAGAATCTTGTCCGTATCGTCAGTATCTATAAGGTAGATATACGCAACTGCGTTGCCCGTAACCTTTACGCGCACGCTGATAACTTCTCTGCCGTTTGCGGAAACGCTCTTATCTTCGCCCACGAAACCGTAGTTGGAAACCAAAGAATAATAGGTTTCGTTCTCGTCGTATTCCGCGTCCGCCGCAACCTTGGTGTAAGTGTCGTCCGCGTTCTTAATCCAGTAATTTTTATAGGTGTCTTTGTCCGCGTCCTTTGAAATCGCGTATTCCCTTAAATTATTGATAATTATAAGGGGCTGATAGCAGTTATCGCCGAAAACGTCACTCCACTTTTCAGCGGTGGGTAAAAAGCCTTTTAAAATTGCGGTTTTCTCGTCCGCCGTCATTGCGGAATTTTCGTCGTCGAATACTTCTTTATTGATAAGTCCCGCATACTTGTTGGAATAAAGGCTTCCGGGGATATTCGCGCCGTTTGCAACCTCGTATTTGGAGGGAAGCGCTATGCCGTTGTTAATGTCGTCGGTTCCCTTTGCCTCGTCAAAAGGCTTGCCGCCGTCCTTTTCAGTATCCTTGCTGAAAGAGAACAGCTTGGTCGTGTCGCCGTCGGAAGCAAGGTCGTAAATGTCCTCGTTAATTTCAAGTACTTGCAAATTCGCAAAAGCCGCGTAGCCGCTCTCGAAAGAGGTGGCAGTCGTTATAGCGGTAGTACCGAACGAGAAATCAATTTGGAATTTCTTTCCGTCTTCAACGTCGTTCTTTACGAAGAAGAAACACTGTACCCAGCCGTTATAAATATCCTTGTCGTCCTCGAAGTCGGTCGTCTTGTCCGTCGTGTCAATCGTAATCGTCTTAACGCTGTTTTCGTCTATGAGATTGTCCTTGTCAAGCTCGTAAATCTTAGCGGTTGCCGCCGTGTTGCCGTTCATATCGCTGGTCTTAACCCAGAACGATACCAGCATATACTTGTCGTTTGCAACCGTGAACTTAGCATTGTCGGTTAAGGTAGCGGTGTAGGGCGCACCCCATGCCGAGAACATCAAAAGCGTATTGCCGTTGTTTTCTTCAAGAAGTTCGGGCGCAGCGTTCTCGCCGATAACTTTATCCAAAAGCTTTGAATACTTGCCGAAATCTTCGTTAGCTCCCAAAACCTTGATAATATCTTCGTTAGTGGGGCGCGCCTTTACGTCCTTGGGAAGCTTATAGTCATCGGTCTGCTCTTTTTGGGTAACTGTGATTTTGGTGTTGCTGCTGTCAATCGACTTCGCCGCAGCGTACTCGTTGCCCTTCGAATCCTTTTCGGTGGTCAAGCCAACTTCAACATTGTCTCCGAAATCAATAGGCGAATAGTTGTTTTTAGCGTCGTTATCCATTATTGACGCAAGGTCGATAAGGTAGTTGAAGGCGTAAGGGTGATTTTGTTTTTGCTTATCGGCGTCCCTCTTAGTCGCAACGTCCGCATAGAAAATTTTATCTTCTTCTTTGGAGGTAAGGGTGCAAGTGGTGTTCGTAACCTTGTTCGCATCGTAGGTGCAACCCTCGGCACCAAGGTCGCGGTATTTGGTTACTTGCACGTCGTCAAAGAAGGCGTAGCCCGTAACCCATTCGTTTTGCGTTTCACCGCCCAAGCCCAACCTCAACTGGATAGAGGTGTTTGCAAAGTCGCAAGCGTTAACGTAAACGGTGTATTTTACCCAGCCGTTGCTTACCGTGTCGTCAGATAAGGTAACGCCGTCTTTTTCTGCTTGTGCAAGAATGTTCTGCGTGTTAATCGCCTTAATCTTGAAGGAGTCAACAGTCTTGCTTGCAACGGTTTGAAGCACTTCGATATATGCGCCTTTGTCTTCCTCCTCGGCGGTTGCAGCGTAGCCCTTGTCAAATCTCAAATCCGAAGTCTTAACCCAAAGCGAAATCTCCGCAGAGGTGTGGGCTTCAAGGGAAATGGTATTTGAGGTATAGTACTGCTGCATACCGTTATGGTCTGAGCTGGTGTTTGCGTTGTGTATCATAAGCACGTTGCCGAAATAATTTTCGGTGTCGCCGTCCTTATAATAAAGGTTGCCCGTAGCCTCGTCCTTGAGCACGTCGTATTCCTTGCCGTCAACGGTAACCTTCGTTTCTTCCTTGTTGAGGTCGTAGTGCGTGCCGGGGTTAGTAATATATTCTTTTCTTACGAGTTCGGTAAACGTCTCGTCGAAATAGAACTCTTTATCGTCCGCGTTATAATAAACGGGCGTGTCGTTCAGCGTGTAGCCGCTGTCCTTGTCGCCTTCGATACCGAAGTAGCCTTCGTAACCGCCGTCGTGCTTGGTTACCCAGCTGTCATCGACCTTATCAAGCATAGCGGAGTAGGTGTCCTTGTACGGAATATCGCGTGAACGCATATTGTTGTAGTTCACGTATTCGTCGTTATCCGCGGAAAGGTCGTTATTATAATTAAGCTTGTCCGTAAGCCCGTCGTCGGTAAGCTTGCCCCATTCCGATTTGGAGGTGCCGATTATACCCGACTTAACGGAGGTGCCGCCGCCAAGCGACCAGCTGTTTACGTTTTTAATAAGGTGGATTGCCTTATCGGGAATATCGAAGTGCTCGAAGTCCCCGTTCTTTAACAGCTGAGTGTCCTCTTTCGCCGTAACGGCGGTAGAGGGCTTATCGTCCTCGTCGTTGTTTGCACAAGCGGCCGCAAGCCCCGTACAAGTAACGGACAGCGCACACAGCATAGCTATCAAAGCCTTTCTTTTTCTGTTTTTGTTTGAGTAATTCTTAGCCATATAACTCCTGAGGTTTTCTTTTAAATTTCAAAAACCCATAACTTCTCAAATTAATCGTACCTTTACATTTTAATATAATCAAAGATTATAAGCAAGCAATTATCACGCAAATTACAAGAAAAAATTCATTATTTTGGTAATTTTGCAAAAACTGATAACGATGAGATTGAAGAAAAAATCGTTTAAAGGAATACTTACGGGGCTTTTGACGGGCGGAATTAACGGGCTTTTCGGCGGAGGCGGTGGAATGGTCGTCGTGCCGCTACTCAAAAATATGCTCGGCTACGAAGAAAAACACGCCCACGCAACGGCAATTTTAGTCATTGCGCCCGTATGCGCCGCAAGTGCGATAACCTATATCGTTAACGGCTATTTTGCCGCCGACGTGGTAATCCCCGCCGCAATCGGTTCGGTCGCGGGCGGGCTCTTGGGCGCGTTTCTTTTAAACAAATTGCCCGAGTTTATCGTCAACGCCGTGTTTATTGCCGTAATGCTCGTTGCCGGAATAAGGATGCTTATATGAGCTTTATTTTATATCTTCTCGTAGGCTTCTTTTCGGGTATGCTCGGCGGTATGGGAATGGGCGGCGGAACCATCTTAATTCCCACCCTAACCGTAATTTTGGGCGTTGAACAGCATATCGCGCAAGCAACCAATCTAATTGCCTTTTTGCCCATGGCGGCGTTCTCGTTAAAGGCGCATAAGGAGCGCGGGCTGTTAAAAACGGACGGCATATGGAGCGTGATTATTCCCGCCGTCCTAACCTCGGTTGCGGGCGGGCTTATCGCGGCTTTGCTGCCAGCCGTAGTTTTAAAAAAACTCTTCGGTGTGTTCTTAATTCTTTTGGCGGTAAAAGGTTTGTTTTCCGTAAAGTTAAAAGCAAAATAAAATGGCGCGGCTATGCCGCGCCATTTTAAAAACCGAATATTTAAGCCTTGGACTTTTTCTGCTTGTTCCTTGCAAACAGCTTTTTGAAGGGGCGTGAGGACACCATTTCAAGGCAATAAAGCGCGCCTAAGGTGAAGCCCAAAATCAACGGTCCGCAGATAAAAATCTGCCATACGGGTGCAAGGTAATGCGAAATAATTCCGTTCAACAGCCAGCCGAAAAGGCACGCCGCAACCGCCACCATAATGCTGCGTACGGTGTATTTTACGTACGCAATTCCGGCGCACTTCTTTCTCAAAAGCCGCAAGTTCAACGCCGCACAGATAATCTGACTCAGCGCAAGCCCCAACGCGTACGCGTACACGCCTAGGTAGCGGGTGAGGAACAGTACCGAAACTACCATCGCAACCGCACCTATGCAGAAGTTTAAAAGGGTCAGTTTTTCGCAGTTCATACTGTTTAAAATGGTGTTAGTAATCAGCGATATGCAAAGCGGAAGAACTATAAACGAGCAGTTACGCACCAATTCCCCGCAGAACTCGTTATCGAACAAGAACACGCTCAGCGCGTTGCCCAAAACGAAAAGTATGGGTATAAGCACCGTCGCAATAAAGGTTGCGGCTTTAACCGTCTTTTCAACGTCGTAGCGTACGGCTTTTTCTCTCTTTCTGTAATAGTTTTCCGAAAGCTCGGGCGCAACTACCACCGCAATCGAGCCGATTAGCGCACTGGGTGCAAACAAAAGGGGAACAGCCATGCCCATCGCAACGCCGTAAATTGCAAGCGCTTCCGAGCTCGAATATCCGCACGCACTTATTAAAAGCGCTGGCATAAGCACGGACACGGCGGAATTTAAAAGCGAGGTTGCCGTACGCATCGCCGTAATGGGCGTAGCGGAAGCAAGCAACGGCTTTAACTGTTTTTTGGGGTTTACGAACTTTCCGCCCTTTTTAAAGTACCAGAAAAGCGAAGCGACGAAGGAGAAGGTGTAAGAGATAAGCACTGCAAATGTTGCGTTTCTTGCGCCGATAACGGGGTCGGTGACGCCCCAAATCAAGGCGATTCCCGCAAACACCATTATCGCGTCCTCTACGAGCTCTATTATCGAGTACGGCAAAAACTGCTTGTTGCCCCAGAACGAGCCGCGGATTACCGCGTAAATCGAAGTTATTACGAGTCCGGGCAATAAAATTACGAAAATCTGTACGCAACGCACGTCCGAAAATAAAAATCCGAAAGCGTTTCTGCCGAAAAACAGAATAAGCGCGATAGGTATGGTCACCGCCAAGGTAATTATAACGCCCGCGGTAACTGCGGCGTGCTTGCCCGAAATATCGTTCTTTGCGTTGGACTTCGCCATAAGGCGGGAAACGGTTACGGGTATTCCGCTTGAAGCAACCGTCAAAAATACTGAAAATACGGTAAGGCAAATCTGATAAATACCTATGCCTTCCGCGCCGATTATACGGGTTAAAATTATCCTATATACAAAACTGAGCCCTTTTTCTACGGTGGAAAACGCCGTAACTTGTGCGGCTGAACGGTAAATATTGTTCTTCATCAACAATATTCTACAAATTTCCTTTGAAGATTATGAACAAATTATCGTTTATTTGCGTATGATATACCAAATGTTTACGCTCGTTACGGACAGAAGCAAATATTTCAGGGTTAAGCGCGGACAGACCAAAGCGGAGGTAGAAGCCGCCTTGTGCGTACCCGTAAAAAACTTCTTTTGCGGGGCGATAGCGGAAGTGGGGGATGAGATGGAAATCTACACTTGCCTTCCGCTCGAAAGCTATTCAAGCTTATCCCGCAAGTTCGGCGTCCCCGCCGAGGAGCTTAAAAGGATAAACTTTTCCAAGCCCGTTTACCCCTCGTGCAAGCTGTTTGTGCCGTGCAAAAAATAGTGCGTGAGCATATAATAAAATAACGACAAAAAACGGAGGTTAAAATGTCATTTTTTTCCAACTTTCAATCGGACAAATGCCCCGGTACGATAAGCGGTAATCCCCTTAACGGAATGTGTGAGAAAGTGTGCATACAGGCACAAAAGATTTTTGATGCCTGCATAAAGCAGATTCAGATTGAAAACTATTCGCTCACGCTTACCGACAACGTGCCCGCAGAACCTACATACCCTTTGACTTTCATCAGCGCAAGGTCAACTTCGTCTACCGGCAGTATCACCAACCTCAACGTGGAAAGGCTTCACGATAAGCCCGGCTGTGCAAGAGTGCAAGCAACGGTCAGTATTCCCGTAGAAGTTCTCTATACAGACGCGAACGGAGTGGAGGGTGTTGCACAGTCTACAATCAGCGTTTCGGAGGACGTACTTTTATTCGTACCCGCTCCTTCGATTATGCCTTATAAAGTCACCAGCGAGGTCTCCGCAGTTTGCGCGGAAGGTAGGTTCAATCCCGATACCAACACCTTCAGCGTCAACGCTTGCCTTACCGTAATTTTAAAGGTTGCCATCGACGTGGAAATTCTCGTGCCCAGCTACGGCTACTGCGCTATTCCGCCCGCACAAGATTACTCGCAAGAGGTATGCGCGGGGTTCTTCGAACTGCCTTTGTATCCCCAAGGCAAGTCTTGCTCTAAGTAGTAACAACTTTCAATTTCTCCTTTCTTCCCCCTCAAAACCGAGGGGGAAGTTGTGTTTTTGCGCGTTTTCATAGTACTATGTCACGCATAAAAGCCCTTATTTAGGCAAAAAACGGCTATTTTTACGCAATAAATCAAACTGCTTGAAATTCTTTGAATAAAGTGCTACAATAGTATCGTGAACGTATTTTCCATAAGTGATTTACACCTTTCGGGTCTTTCGGACAAGCCTATGGACGTATTCGGAAAGGGCTGGGAAAACCACTTTGAAAAAATTAAATCAGACTGGCAAAAGAAGGTTTTGTCGGACGAAGATATCGTTTTAATTGCCGGCGACGTAAGCTGGGGAACGACGCTTGAAGAAGGGCTTTACGACCTCGATTCTTTAAAAGATTTAAAGGGTAAAAAAGTCTTTATCCGCGGCAATCACGACTTTTGGTGGAACGGCATAACCAAGCTTCGCCAAGCTGCCCCCGACGAAAATTTTTACTTTTTACAGAACGACTGCGTCAAGCTCGGAAATATAATAATTTGCGGTTCGCGCGGGTGGACTTGCCCCGGCAGCAGCGACTATTCCGACACCGACGAAAAGCTTTACAAGCGTGAGGCTGAGCGCTTCAAGCTCTGCTTTAAAGAGGTTGAAAAGGTTAGGGAAGAAGGCGATAAATTAATCGCCATGATACATTATCCGCCCTTTTCAAGGACCGTGCCCGCCACCGAATTTACTTCGCTTTTCGAGCAGTTTAAAGTGGATAAAGTCGTGTTCGGTCATATCCACGGCGAAACGTTTTTCCCTTTCCGTACGGTCAAAAACGGAATAGAATATATTCTCACCTCGTGCGACAAAGTCGATTTCACTTTGCAAAAAATTATTTAAAAAAAATATATAAAAAATTAAGGAGATTTTTTATGGAAACTGTACTTGCAAAAACCAAAAAAAGCTTTATGGCGGCGTACATCATCGTTATCGTTTGCGGTGCGATAATGTTTCTGTGCGGTCTGGCGTTTGTACTATTTTCACCGTTAGAAGTAAAATTTTCGGGTTTGTACTTTTTTGTGGCTGGCGCTCTCTTTTTGGGCTTAGGAATCGGCTACACCGTTTATTTTGCCAAATTGCCTAAAAACTGCATAACCTTTAAAGACGGCAAAATGAAGCTTCACAACGGTTTGGAATTTTCCCCCGCAGAAATCGACTACTGCACCGGCAGTACTTGGTTAAATTGGGCACTGTATGATTACGGTCCGCTCGTTATTTCGGTACGCGGACAAGAATACAAATACAAATTCGTTGCCCAAGTAGAGTCCGTTGCGGCTAATATAAAGGCGCTTAAAACGCAGTTTACTGCAATCGAGGAAGTGCAAAAGCACATTGCGGAAAAGAAAGCGGCAGAGGAAGCGCAAGCAGCCGAACCCGCTCCGACAGTTGAACCCGCCCAAAATACGGAAAATAAAGATTAATTAAAAGCCCCGCGCAAAACTTGCGCGGGGCTTTTTTTATAATTAAAGTGCCGAAAAGGCGTATCCTAAGGCCTTATAGTGAGAAATTATCAACTTCAACGCGTCTATCGTCGCCGTCTTGTTGGTCGTATCGTGCGAAAGTAAAATTATATTTTCGTCGTCACATTGCGTGGTTACTGCGGCTTTGTAAAGCTGGTCGGGCGTAGCTTGAAAAAGCTCGGCGTCGCGGGTGGAAGCGTTCCAGTCAAAGTATTTCATACCGTGCTCGGTTACCGCGTCTATAAGCGAAGCCGACAGCCCGTAGCTTCCTCCTGGGAAACGGTACAGCGAAGTACGCTTGCCCGAAACATCTTTAATAATCTCGTTGCACTTGTCAATGTCCTTAATAAGGCTATCCGTAGACGAATAAATATCTTTGTAAATATGCGAATAGGAATGCACCCCGACGGAATGTCCCTCGTCGATTTCGCGCTTTATAAGGTACTTGCGCGTTTCGGCGTTCTTTCCCACTATAAAAAAGGTCGCTTTAACTTGTTCTTCTTTCAAAATATCGAGGATACGCGGCGTTACTCTGTCGCTCGGTCCGTCGTCAAAAGTAAGGTAAATCACTTTTTTACTCGTATGGTCGGCAAACGCGACCGTGTTTTTTGCAATTTTAGGGCTTACGTAAAACACTATTAAAAAGGCGCACATTAAAAGCGCAGCGCAAATTGCCGTAAAATTTCTGTTGTTCATACCATTAATTTGTGCAAAAACCAAAATTTTACAACTGGGTTTAATAAAGTTTTATGTTTATTATCGTGTCGGCTATGGCTATCTGCAACCGCCGCAAATCCTTTGAATACACGTAGCCCTCGCTCACGTCCGTACATTCGGCTATAAGCCGCCTAATTTGTCCCGAGAAGCAGTTGTCGGGGTTGGCGTTTAAAAGCCCTTTCAAAGTGTTTTGAACGTCTGAAATCACGCTTTTAGCTTGCGTCTGACCGTATTCGCCCGTATCAAGCGCGTTCGCACAGCCGTAGGCAAGTGAAGTAAGGGACTGCAAAGTGTTCAAATTCCCCAAATAAAGCTTATTGTTTGCGTTCGAAGTGCCCCCAACCGTGTATTCGTCAGTAGTTATTTTAATAACCTCACAGTCCAAATCTCTGCGTTTTAGGCTCTCGCATACCGTTTTTGCGTCGTCGTCGGTGTAATAACACGCCACGGTAACGAAGAAGGCGTCGTCGTGTTCAAGAATATACCCCGCGCCGCCGTAGCTTGAAACTGCGTCCGAAACCGAGCTTGCCGAAACTGCGTTATCCTCGGTTCGGTAACAAATAAAATAAAAAGTCGTTTTAAAGGTAAGCTTGTTCGCCGAGCAAGAGAAGGTGGCAACCAAAATAATCGCGGTAACGATTATCACCGCCGCCACGGAAATTATAAAAGGCGAAATCTTTTTCCCCGCAATTCTCATACCATAAGATATTTTTTATGTGCGTAATTTATGAAAAACAGCCCGACTTCTTGGACGAAGTCGGGCTGAACGTTATTTTAATTTTTTATCCATTTTGCATAGAGAAATGTAATATTGTTTACATCATAACTATTTAAATCACTTGTACGTAATTTGATTTCTTTACCCGTTTTATCCGTTTCAAAATCCCAAACGTTTATACATTCCTTTTCTTTATACCAGCCGTTAAAGGTGTAGCCATCTCTTGTAGGTTCGGGGGGAATAAAACTGATTATACTGTTATCATAACTATCTACCCAATAATAGCCGTCGTTTTCAGCACCCTCAAAGTTGTATATATATGAAACATTTGCTAATAGGCTATGTAAATCTCCAAGATATTCCTTGCAATTCAATAACAAGTTATAGCCGACTATTCTGTTTTTTGTTGACAATGACTCAAACCACCAATATTTCCAAACAACAGAATATGCATTAGGACACGTCGTATAAGCTTTTGTTTTCCACGGTATTTTTTCCGTATCGAATGGAACATACAATTTGAGTAAATTGTCACTTTCAAAACGGCCAACGGGTTCAGGACTACCCACCCAAGATCCGGTTTCTCGCCCATAACCTAATCCGCGTACAGGGATGCCGTCGATTTCCTCGGGCAATATCAATTCGGTTTTACTTTGCCCCAGCTCTGTCAGTCCTACAATATAGCAGGTCTTTTCACCGTTTTTATCCGTTCTTACGGCATACCTGTAAATCTCGTTCTCAAATTCGGGTAAATAATCTTCTTTTTCCACACAGCCCCTAAGAAAACACCCCGACATTCCGCATATTAAAGGTAGACAGCATAGCAATAAGAGAATTTTACTAAGTATTTTTTTCATTTATTTTTAACGCTCCGAATTAAAAAATTGTTTTATTCACTATTATAACGAATTAAAATAGTCTTTTGTCCCGCTAAATTACCGTTTATTATATTTTTATCACAAACAATATAAAAACGCAACGCGGTTGCCTCGCCCGAATAATAGGGGAGCTACTGGCCGTAATTTGCCGTTTCCCGCAAGCGGGAACCCTCGGCAAAGCGTCGGTAGCTTTGCTACCTCGCGCGTAAGGAGCTTGCGACGGAATAGCGTATTGTTATTTTTGCTTAGCAAAAATCAATCGCGTCACGCGGTTCAAGTCCGTTACAGTAGCAAAAAAGAAGAACGGGATAACCCGTTCTTCTTTTTTGGAGCTACTGGCCGGACTCGAACCGGCGACCTGCTGATTACGAATCAGCTGCTCTACCAACTGAGC
>CAMWME010000010.1 GCA_947175325.1 uncultured Clostridia bacterium
CGCCTTTTTAATTAAAATTATTTCTTTTCTTCGTCAATATCGTTTTGTTTAGAATTGATGGTGTATTCGATTTTATTGTTAGCTTTTAACAGCTCGTCGATAAAATCTTCATACCATTCTTGTTTAACGACTATAACCATAAAATTTTTATCGTCGAAGAAAACGCTCAGTTTTTTCGTTTGTCTGTCCAAAACGACGCTTTCGATTTTTTCAATGTCGTAAGTTGATTTGATAATCCCGAAGCTCGTTTTAAACTTCGTCCCCGTAATCTGATAGTGGGAGGACAGTATCAAGCTAAGCAAAATCACGAACGCCGCCACTGAAACGAAGTACATTAAAGCGTACCTTAAAACCGGATAAACCGCATTTGCCGCCGAGCCTATTCCTTCGGAAAAAACGAAGTAGGTATTCACGGCGAACGCCACCACCGAAAGCGCAATGCCTATCCATATAAACGCCGTCATCATTTTGGTGAATTTGTATTTATAAGTTTTCATAAAAATATTATAACCTTACCCGCCGAAAAAATCAACTTAAATTGCAGAAAGCGCACGCACAAAAATTGTGCGTGCGCTAAAACTCAGTTTTCGTTTTTGTCTTGACCGCCGTCCTCGGGAGGTGCGGGTCTGGGCTTTTTAGGCGGATGGGGGTGCTTTTTGTGGTGTCTTTCGTGCGGCGGTTCAACGCCGTCTTTATCACCCTTGCAAGCGGGTCTGCCGTCTTTGAACTCGAATCGGACCTTCGGCATACCGTGCTTTTCACAGTCGGGGCAAGTATCGTCGTTTTCGTCGTCTTCTACGGAACTAATTCTTGTACGAACGTTTTCATTTTCCGTTCCACTGTCGGTGTTGCCCTTGTCGTTGCAACCAGTAAAGCACAAAGCGCTGCTCACTGCCAGTAAAGAGGTTAATAAGAATAAAATCTTTTTCATATTCACAGTATGTCAAATTTTCCCAACCGTATTCATTTGCTTGTAAAAAATTTTTTCGCGTGCTAAAATTATATCGTCTGAACTTAAAGGTACGTCCTGAGGGTAAAGGTGAAAATTTAAGCATACCGCGCGTATGCCTTTTGCCTTTGCCTTACTTTAAATAAAGTGAGGTTTTTTTATGCAAGAAAACAGACTTGCCGTTATAAGCATAATCGTAGAAAATAGGGAAGTAAGTCCCCAAATGAACGCGCTTTTGTCCGAATTCGGTGAATACGTTCTCGGCAGAATGGGTATCCCCTATAAGGAAAAGGGCGTTTCGGTAATAAGCATTGCCCTTGACGCTCCTACCGAAGTAATAAACAAACTTACGGGCAAAATAGGCATGATTAGCGGCGTTACCGCCAAAACTCTGATGCACAAAGCATAAAAGGAAGGTATATATGAAAAAGATTTTAACAGCCGTTTTAAGCACTATTTTAATCGGCGTTTCAGCGCTCGGCTTTTCGGCTTGTACCGAACCGGCAAGCACCGAAGCCGTGAACCTCGTTGACGTAACCGCAGCGGAGGTCGGCGTGCGTAACGATATAGACTATTTCGTCATTCCCGAACCCGCAGCAAGCACCAAAGTAAACGCGATAAGCACTTTGTCGTTCGCCGGCGATTTGCAAAGCCTTTACGGCGGCGAAAACGGTTACCCCCAAGCCGTTGTTGTCGTTAAAAAAGACTTGGTTAGCTACGTGGCGCAAACCTTGCCCTCAAAGCTGAAAGACGGTGCTACTTGGCTTCTTGACGAAGCAACCTCGCCCGAAACCGTAGTCAATGCGGTAAGCAAACATTTAAGCGAGGGCATGACGCCAACCTTTACCGCCAAAAACCTCTCAAAAGCCGTAATCAAAAACTGTTCGGTAAACTTCGTCGACGCATGGAATTGTAAGGAAGAAGTAAAATCTTTTATTCAAAAGCTCAACGCAGTAAGCGACACGAGTTTCGGTACGCCAAGCGATAATTTCTTCGTAGAGGATGCGTCTTACGGTGCGGCGGCGTACAATGGCAAATTAAGCGTATACGCCCCCGACGGTGCACCCGCACTTGGACTTGCCAAGCTTATGTCAACCGACGAAATAGTAAACTGTGCCGAAATAGATTACAACGTGGTGAACGCATCCACGATACAAACTTTCGTAACGGGCGCAAATCCCAAGGCGGATATATGCGTTCTTCCCGTAAACCTTGCCGTCAAGCTTTTGGGTAGCGGTGAAAAATATACGATGCTCGGCACGCTCACCCACGGTAATCTGTTTATCGTTTCCAACGGCGGCGCACAAATCACAAAGCAAAATATTTCTTCCTTGCGCGGCAAAACGGTGGGGGTAGTTAACCTCGCCCAAGTGCCCGGGCTTACCTTAAAAACAATTTTAAAAGATAACGGAATAGACTTCGAAGTATTGGCATGAAAGCATTTTTCACCGAACGAAAACTTAATATAATTTTTTCGGTTGCCGCGGTGCTTATAATGTGGCTCGTGTGGATAATCGCCTATTATTCGGTCAAAAACGACTATATCGTTCCGTCGTTTTCGGATACTATGGTCAGCCTTTGGGGTTGTCTTTGCTCGGGCGAATTCTGGACTGCGTTTGCATTTACTTTTTTAAGAACGCTTGAAGCCTTTATATTGTCGTTTCTTCTTGCGGCGCTTCTTGCCGCCGCCTCGGCGTTAAGCAAAACGGCGGCTGCGTTCATAAAGCCGTTTATGGTCTTTCTGCGTACCGTGCCCACGCTTGCAATAATTTTAATATTGCTCATATGGACGAGCGCGAAAGTGGCACCCGTAATAGTAACCTTCTTAGTGCTTTTCCCTATGATTTACTCTCAAATGGTTGCGGCAACGGAAAGCGTTGACGGCGGGCTTGTCCAAATGGCAAAGCTGTACGGCGTATCAAAAAATGAAAGGCTTTTCAAAATATATCTTCCGCAGATCTCGCCCGATATTTTTTCTCAAACGGGTGCGAACGTATCTTTGGGTATAAAGGTAATGATTTCTGCGGAGGTGCTCTCAAACACCTATAAAAGCCTTGGCGGTATGATGCAAAGCGCAAAAAGCTTCCTCGAAGTTCCCCGTCTTGCCGCCTTAACGCTCATTGCCGTCTTGTTGGGGCTCGTCGTGGATATTGCCTTTTCACAGCTTAAAAGAATAAATTCGAAGTGGCGCGGAGGGGTAAAATGATAAAAATTAAAAACCTTACGAAACGCTACGGCAACCTCACCGTGTACGAAAATTTCAACCTTGAGCTTAAAGACGGAGAGGTAACTTGCATTTTGGGTGAAAGCGGTTGCGGCAAAACCACGCTTTTAAACTGCATAGCCGGGCTAACCGACTACGAAGGCGAGATAATCCAAGTTAAGTGCTCGTATATCTTCCAAACGCCGCGCCTCGTTCCTAATTTGACCGTGGGCGGCAACCTTAAGCTTATCTGCAAGGACGAAAAGTCCATTGACGATGCGCTTGCAGAAGTCCGCTTGACGGATAAGAAAAACGCCTATCCCGTCGCGCTGTCCGGCGGGCAAGCACAGCGCGTTTCAATCGCGCGCGCTTTCCTATACGGCGGCGAAGTAATTTTAATGGACGAGCCTTTCACCTCGCTCGATTTAAAGCTGAAAAAAGAGATATCCGAACTGTTTTTGCAAATTCAAAGTGAAAGTAGGCGTACCGCGCTTTTCGTTACGCACGACGTGGACGAAGCGTTAAGCCTCGCGCACAGAATTATTGCAATAAAAGGAGGAGAAGCCGTTCTCGATATCTCAACCGCCGGCACCGACAAGGACGAGCTTCGCAAGCGATTAATTTCGGTTTTAATTGCTTGACATTTTATTTAAGTACATTTTATAATACTTTTATAATTTAATAAACGGAGTAGCATTATGAAGAAATTTTTTAAAGAATTTAAAGAGTTTATCACCCGCGGAAACGTTTTGGATATGGCTGTCGGCGTTATCGTCGGCGGAGCGTTCACCGCAATTGTTACCGCTTTAACAAGCCAGATTTTACAACCGCTTATCAACGCGCTGATTGCACTTATCGTTGGTGATAACGGTAAAGGGCTTGAAGCGGCAGTTACCGTTCTTATACCTGCGTACGTTGAAGGCACCGGCATAGGCGGGGTTCCTCCAGTACTTGATTTGGCTAACTCGATTTACATAGATTGGGGCGCATTTATAACCGCAATCATCAACTTCATTCTCGTTGCGTTCATTCTTTTCTGCATCGTTAAGATAATCAACAGCGTTCGCGCGGGCGGCAAAAAGCTTGCGGACAAGCAGAAGAAGGCTATTGAGAAAAAGGCCAAGAAGGGCGAAATAAGCGCAGAAGAAGCAGAAAAGGCAAAGGCTGAACTCGAAGCCTCCGCAGAGGAAGCACCCGTCGTTGCGGCAGTTACAACCGAACAGCTTCTTGCGGAAATCCGCGACCTTTTAAAAGAACAAAAAGGCACGTCAACCGAAGAAAACAAAGAAAACAAATAGTAATTAAGCGCGCCCGTAAGTATGCGGGCGCGCTTTAAATTAAAGAGGGATTTATATGTTGGGTTCAGAGTTTAAAATGGACGGTACCGTAATAAAAGCTTATAACAGTATCAAAAATCCGAAGTCTAATTATAATCAAGTAATTTTGGATAATGGGGTTAAGCCGGTAAATGAATATTTGGAGGGAGAAGTAGACGTCGTTATTCCCGACGTGGCGACCGAAGTAGGCGAATTCGCTTTTGCCTATCACCTTGTAATCAAAAGCGTAACCTTTCACGATGATTTTAGAAAAATCAGTAATTTTGCTTTTGAAAGCTGTCTCAATTTATCAAAAATAGATTTGGGGTGCGGGGTTGAAGAAATAGGGTACGGCGCGTTCAGTGGTTGCAATATTACCGAATTTCACGTTCCTAAAAGTGTAATCAAAATTTTAGGTAACCCCATAGACAACTGCAAAAACCTTGAAGCTATTTCGGTTGAACAAGGCAATACGGCTTATCATAGCGCGGCTAATTGCCTTATTGAAACGGAAACGAGAAAACTCATTGCGGGCTGTAAAAACAGCGTCATACCCACGGACGGTAGTGTTGAGGAAGTGGACGGGGCTTTTGTTTATTGTGAGGGGCTGAGTAAAATCGTTATTCCGGAAAGCGTTAAGAAAATTAAACGCGCTTCCTTTTTAGGCTGTAAAAACTTGACTATCTACTGCGAAGCCGAGAAGCCCCAAGAAGGCTGGGAAAAGAATTGGAATGTAAAGGGGTTGATTTTTAAAAGACGCCATAAAATTGTTTGGGGTTATAAAGCTGATAAAATGTAATTTGAAAACCTCCGCCATTGTATGGGCGGAGGTTTTTGCTATGTTTTTAATTGTTTATTTCATCTCACTACTATAAAAGAAAGCCCAGAAGAATATGCAAGATAGAAGAAGTAGATATTTAAAACGGCAATAACGGGCATCAAAATCATAAACAGAATGTTTTTAATTCTGTAGCGCATTATAAACATACTCACGTACACCGCAAGCGCCCCGCCAAGTATTGCCGCAAGAATAATTTTGCCGTCCCCCGTAGGCCTTTCGGGGTTATCGCCGAACTCGTTTCTCTGCGTAATAAGCAGCATAACGGCGTAAAAATTCACGGCTAAAATATATACTGACAAAACTATATATAACAGTATCATACGGTTAGTATGCCGCAATTTTACAAATTAATTGCAAATATACAATTCAATTCTCAAAATAATACAAACGCTTTACAATTCAAGCATTTTGTGTTAAACTGTAAATTATGATACTATATACAGTACGAGAGGATTAATTTATGAGATGTTTATTCTGTGGTTGTGAAGACAGCAAGGTAATCGACAGCCGTTCCGCCGACGAAGGCAGAACGATAAGACGGCGCAGAGAGTGCACTAATTGCGGTAAACGCTATACTACGTACGAAACGATAGAGGACACGCCCGTGCTCGTCGTAAAAACCAGCGGGCTTAGGCAAGCGTTCGACTCGGGCAAGATAAAAAACGGCATTATCAAATCGTGTGAAAAACGCCCCGTTTCTTTAACGACTATCGACGAAATGGTCTCCGCCGTAACCAAAAAAGTTTACAATTCAATGGAGCAAGAAATTTCTTCGAAGCAGATAGGGGAGCTTGTTATGGAGGAGCTGAAAAAGGTGGACGAGGTTGCTTACGTCCGCTATGCAAGCGTGTACCGTTCCTTCAAAGATATCCCCAGCTTTATGGACGAATTGCAGAAGCTTATCGACAGCAAAAAACTGTAATAAAAAATAGATTGACCCCCATATATGCTTGAATTAACGCATTTTTCGGGTAATTTTAGCTATGAATTATTTAACAAAAAAAATCAGTGTCGGCGGCGTCAAAATAGGCGGCGGTGAAAGCGTAAAAATCCAGTCAATGTGCACCACTAAGACTAGCAACGTTGAAAGCACCGTCAGTCAAATTTCCGCGCTTGAAAACGCCGGCTGTGAAATTATAAGGGTGAGCGTTCTCGACGAGGAGGACGCCCGCGCCGTTAAAAACGTTAAAAGTAAAATAAATATCCCGCTCGTTGCCGATATTCATTTTTCTTCGCGCCTTGCCGTGCTTGCAATAGAAAACGGTGCGGATAAGGTACGCATAAACCCGGGAAATATCGGCGGCGATAAAGAAATTAAGCTCGTTGCCGACTGTATCAAGTCGCATAAAATTCCCGTCCGCGTCGGTGCTAATACCGGCAGTGTCGAAAAGGAGTTTCTCAACAAATACGGCAAAAACGAAAATTCTCTCGTAGAAAGCGCGCTTAAAAGCGTAGCCGCGCTTGAACTGTACGGTGTTAACGATATAGTCATTTCCGTTAAGGCGTCGTCCGTGCCGCTCACAGTTAAGGCGTACAGACTTCTTGCCTCACGGACTGACTACCCCTTGCACTTGGGCGTAACCGAAGCGGGTACGGAGGAAATGGCGGTCGTTAAATCGTCAGCCGCTATGGGCGCGCTTCTTTTAGACGGAATAGGCGATACGATTCGCGTTTCAATTACCGACGACCCCGTAAAAGAGGTCGTTGCGGCAAGAAGACTTCTCCGCGCCGTCGGGCTTGACGAAAACTTCGTAAACGTAATTTCTTGTCCCACTTGCGGAAGATGCTTGTGGAATTCGATGGAGCTTGCCAAAAAGGTTACTGCGTTCGTTGAAAACAGTAAGAAGAAGTTAAAAATCGCCGTTATGGGCTGCGTGGTTAACGGACCGGGCGAAGCGAAGGATTGCGACTTGGGAATTGCCGGCGCGCAAGATTACTGTGTAATTTTTAAAAACGGCGAAATTGTAAGAAAGGTTTCGGCAGAGCTTGCCGAGGCAGAGTTTTTCAAGGAGATTAACGCGCTTTTAAATGACTGATGAAATTTTAAAAGAAATCCGTTCGGTCGGTAAAAATCTCAGACGCGCTATCTTGCGCGGGATTTCTTTGGACAGAGTAGGTAAAACCGTAACGGCAAATATAATTACCGACGCAGCGTTCACTGCGGCAGACCAAGCCGGTGCGGATGCAGTTATAAGGAAGTACGTTCCTGCATACTTCCAAAGTAAAGTCTTAATATCAAAGCTTACCCCCGACGAGGAAATGGTAAAAAAGAAAATAGAAGATGCAGTTTCTTCGTGCTCCAAGGCGGTGTACGCTACGCTTTCTAAGGACGATATAAAAGTCAATAAAACGGAAGACGGCTTTTCCTATACCATAGCCGTTGCGCCGACCATTGCTCCCGCAAACTTATGCGAGCGTGTAAACGAATATCTTCAAGGGCAGTTTTGCGGAAGCTTTTCGGGCGAGTGCGCCGTGTCAGAGAAAAACCTTCAAGATTTGGAAGTGGAGGAAAGACACGACGAAATCGAATTCGAAATGCCCGTCCGCACCTTTCAGATTGAAGACTTCAAAATTTTAGAGGGTGAAAAAATCCGCACCACCGCCGTATATATGAGCGACTTGAACTTAGTCAGCGACGAGGTAATCTTGTGCGGAACTATCGAAGATATCCGTGAAAGAACTTATAAAAACAAAAAGGATATCGAAAAAACGTATTATAGCTTCGTTTTATCGGACACCACTTCGAGGGCGCACGTAACGTATTTCCCTCGGCTTAAAACCATTGAAAAGATTAAGCAGCTTAAAGTGGGGGACAGTATCGTTTGCACGGGCTTGAACGAATCCTTTAACGGTAACCTCCGCTATACGGCGAAAACTATCGACTTCGGGAAAACCCCAAAGGGGTTTGTTCCCGAAAAAAGAGCCTCCAAGCCCGTTCCCAAATACTATAAAACGGTAACGCCGCAGCCCTTTACCGACTACGAGCAGACTTTCCTTTTTACAGACAGAACTATCCCGTCTTGCCTTAAAGGGTACACCTTCGTCGTTTTCGATTTGGAAACGACGGGCTTGAATTCTTCACCCGTTTCGGGCAATATGGATAGAATTATCGAAATCGGCGCGTTCAAAATTTGCGACGGTGAAATAACCGAAAGTTTTTCGACTTTCGTTAACCCCGAAAGAAAGCTTTCCGACGAGATAATAAACCTTACCGGTATAACCGAAGATATGGTTGCGGACGCTCCCAAGACCGAAGAAGTTATGCCCGACTTCTACAAATTCTGTTACGGCAGTATTTTGGTGGGGCACAATGTCGCGGGCTTCGATTTTAAATTCGTAGACCATTATTGCGCTAACAGCGGTTATATATTGGAAAGAAAAATCATCGATACTATTCCGCTTTCGCAAGAGCTTCTGTTCCTTTCCAACTATAAGCTGAACACCATTGCGGATAAATTCAATATTGAATTTAATCACCATCGGGCAATTGACGACGCCCTCGCAACGGCGAAAATTTTCATTGAACTTATAAAAATGAAAAAATCTCTACCAAATTTCTAATAATTTCAAAAAACGCTTGCATTTTCAAGGTCTGTATGTTACAATTTACTCAACCTTAATCGTAAGTTAAGATTGAGTGCCTTGACCTAAGGCACTCAATCGTTGTTTAAGAGGGAGTTATGCAAGTAAAACCCGTAAAAGAAATAACGGAATTTCTTGAAAAAATCGCAACACCTATGGGTATCGAAATAGTGGAAGTGGAGTGGAACGATAAAGCCGCTGCTTTAACCGTTTACATTGAAACGGAAACGGGCGTCGACCTTGACACTTGTGAAAAATTCCACAACGCTATTTTGGACCCCATTGACGAGCTTGACCCCACTTTCGACGCACCCTATACGCTGAACGTTTCGAGCCCGGGCTTGGACCGTCCTTTTAAAACCGTAAGGGACTTTGAAAGGAATTTGGGAAAAGAAGTTGAACTTAAACTTTACGCACCCTTGAAGGGTCAGAAGTTTATAGAAGGTTTTTTAACGGACTTCGACGAAAACTCGGTAACCGTAAAAACCGACAAGGAAGAAATAAAGATAAGCCGCAATAAAATTGCGAAGATTAACAAAGCTATAAAATTCGATTAAAACTAACTAATATAAACCTAAAAAAATTTTCGGGAGAAATAAAATGATTAATAAAGACTTTTTTGCCGCACTTCAAGATTTGGAAAAGGAAAAAGGCATTCCTCAAGAGGTGTTTTTAGAGGCGCTTTCAAACGCCCTCATTTCGGCTTGCAAAAAACAGTATGCGGGCACCGTAGGTACCGTTGAAATTAAAATGAACCCCGAAAAGGGCTCGATAGATTTCTACATGGTTAAAACCATAGTCGCAGAGGTTATCGACCCCGAAAACGAAATCACGCTTGAAAAGGCGCGTGAAGTTAAAAAGAGCTATAAGCTCGGCGACAAATACACTGAAAAAATCGTTCCCAAAGATTTCAGTCGTATCGCCGCACAGACTGCAAAGCAAGTTATCTTGCAAAAGCTTCACGAAACCGAGCGCGACGCCGCTATGAACGAGTTCTCCGATAAAGAGGGAGAGCTTCTCGTCGGCATCGTAAGAAAAATCGACGCAAAGAACGTTTACATCGAACTCGGCAAAGGTCAAGTCGAAGGCTTAATGATGCCCTCCGACCAAGTGCCCGGTGAAACCTACAACGTAAACGACAAAATAAAAGTATTCGTTAAGCGCATTAAAAGCGGATTCCACGGCGCGCAAGTTCTCGTCAGCCGTTCGGCTCCCGGTTTGGTGAGAAAGCTTTTCGAAGACGAAGTTCCCGAAATCAAGCAAGGCACCGTCGTTATCAAGTCCATCAGCCGCGAAGCTGGTGAAAGAACCAAAATCGCCATCTATTCCGAGGACGAAAGGGTTGACGCTATCGGCTCGTGCGTCGGCAACAAGGGCGCAAGGGTAAACGCAATAGTCGAAGAGCTTAAAGGCGAAAAAATCGACATTATTCCTTGGAGTGAAAACCCCTTGGAATTTATCGCAAAGGCGTTATCTCCCGCAAAGGTCATTTCGGTAACCCAGCTTGACGGCGAAAAGACGGCTATGGCAGTCGTTCCCGACGATAAGCTTTCCCTTGCCATAGGTAAGAACGGACAGAACGCCCGCCTTGCCGTAAGACTTACGGGTTGGAAAATAGACGTTAAAAGTCAGTCCGCCGCAGAAAAGCTCGGCTTGACTGCCGGTATCGAAGATACGGAAGAGAGTTTGGAAGAAGATATCTAATGTCAGAAAAGAAAGTACCGCTGAGAATGTGCCTCTCTTGCAGAGAGCTTAAAGAAAAAAAGGCTATGCTCCGCGTGGTCAAAAACGCAGAGGGCAAAATTTTCATTGACTTTTCTTCTAAGGCTTCGGGGCGCGGTGCATACGTGTGCGATAATCCCGACTGCATAAAGAAGCTAAGAAAACAGCGTATTTTAAACAAAGTGTTTTCTTGCGCGGTGGAAGAAGAAATTTACGCCGCAATAGAGGAGGAATACTTTGGCAAACAGCAAAATTGAAACTTATATAGGCTTTTGCATAAAGTCGGGTAAAATTTCCCTCGGCTCGGGTGCTATCGACACCTTAAAGGGCGGGGTAAAGCTTCTTATCCTCGACGGTACGGCGGCGAAAAATTCCCAAAGACTTGCCCTTAAATTTCAAAACCGCTTCAATTGCCCCTTGATAATCTGTAAGTCGGGCTTTGAACGCGTCGTTAACCGTGAGGGCGCAAAGCTTGCCGCCATACGCGACGAAGAACTTTCAAAAGCAATTTTGCAAAATTTAGACGGAAACTACGAATTATATGCCGGAGGCAGTATTTAAATATGGCAAAAAAATACGAGAATATTGAAAATATTAGTAAGCTGATATCGGGCGGCGCGCTGTCGGAGCTTAACAAAAAAGTTTCCGCAGCGGAAAAGTCTGCTTCCGATATTTTAAAAAAGCTGAACGATATGGAGGCGGCTATCAAGCAGAAGAAGCTTGAAGAAGAACAAGCCGCCGCAAGAGAAGCTGCCGAGGCGTTAAAGGCGCAAGAGGAGAAAATCGCGCTTGAAAATAAACCGACGGAAGAAAAGGTTGAAGCACCCGCCCCCGCGGAGCAACCCGAAAAGCCCGCTCAAAAGCCGCAAGAACCCGCAGCGGCATCTTCGCAACCCGCTAAACCTTCCAACCCCGCAATCGTCGGGCATATCAATTTACAGAATACCCGCGGCGGGCAGTATATAAATAACGGCAGACCTCAAAAAACGGAAAACAAAACGTTTATCAACCGTGACACCCGTCCTCCGAGAGATAAAAACGCGTCAGCTCCCCGCGGCGGACAAAGTCCCCGTCCCGCAGTCGGCTCGCGTTACACGGCACCCGCTCCGGCGCCCGCACCCCTTCCCACGAAAAATAAGAACTTCGGACCCGACAAAAAGAAAGGTTTCGAAAAAACTTACGTTGAAAAAGATAAGAAGACAATGTCCAAGCGCGCACTCGTTAAGCAGCAAGGTGCAAGCATCGAGGACTTTGACGAGAATAAGAGCGGTTACAGAAAGTTAAGGGTTAAAAAGGATAAAACCAAGGCAGCTCCCACTATAAAGATTGAGCACGCAGTGGTTACCACGAACGATATTCCCATTAAAACCCTTTCCGAAAAAATCGGTATAACGGCAAGCGTAATCGTAAAACGCCTTTTCAACGAGGGCGTTATGAGTACGGTAAACGACTCCATCGACTACGATACCGCGGCGTTAATTGCCGCAGACTTCGGCGTAGAGCTTGAATACAAGCCCGAAAAGACGGCGGAAGAAGTTCTTTTCGAACAGCAAGCGGACACCTTCGAGGAAATCGAAAAGCTCGTTCCTCGCGCACCCGTCGTTACCGTTATGGGCCACGTTGACCATGGTAAAACGTCCCTTCTCGATTATATTAGAAAGACCAAGGTTACCGCCGGTGAAGCGGGCGGAATAACCCAGCACATCGGCGCATATACCGTTAAGGTAGGGGATAAAGGTATAACATTTATTGATACCCCCGGACACGAAGCGTTTACGGCTATGCGTGCCCGCGGCGCACAAGTTACGGATATAGTTATCCTCGTCGTTGCGGCTGACGACGGAATTATGCCTCAGACGATTGAAGCAATCAACCACGCAAAGGCAGCGGGCGTTGAAATTATAGTTGCAATAAACAAAATGGATAAGACGGGCGCAAACCCCGACAAGATAAAGCAAGAGCTTATGCGCTATGAAATTTTCCCCGAAGATTACGGCGGTAAAACCATAGTTTGCCCTATTTCTTGTAAAACGGGTGAGGGTATTGATAACCTTCTTGAAAGTCTTATCTTGCTTGCAGAAACCAAGGAACTTCTTGCCAACCCCGAAAAGGAGGCAAGGGGCATAGTAATTGAAGCCCGCCTCGATAAAGGCAAGGGTCCCGTTGCAACTGTCCTCATTCAGAACGGTACGCTCCACACCGGCGACAATATAATCTGCGGTTTGGTTACGGGTAAAGTCCGCGCCATGATAGACGATAACGGTAAAACCGTTAAGGAAGCGGGTCCTTCCGTTGCCGTCAACATTTTAGGACTTGAAGACGTTCCGAATTCCGGCGATACCATAAACGCCGTATCTCAAGCGCTTATGAAGCAAGTTATCGGCGAAAGAAAGGATAAGATTAGCCTTGAAAAAGTCAAGTCCCGCGTAAAGACGGACTTGAACGAAGCATTCGGCAACCTTCCCGACGAACAGCTTAAAAACCTCAACCTCATTATTAAGGGCGACGTGCAAGGCTCTGTTGAAGCCGTTAAACAGTCCGTCGTTAAGCTCTCTAACGAGGAAGTGCAAGTTAAGGTTATTCACAGTGCAGCGGGCGCGGTTACAGAAACCGACGTTATGCTTGCCGAAAGTGCCGGTGCAATAATTCTCTGCTTCAACGTTCGTCCCGACGCAAAGGCGAAAGCCCTTGCCGAAAGAAGCAAAGTGGACGTCAGAACTTACAGAATTATTTACGAGCTTTTGGACGATATGACGGCGGCGCTCAAAGGAATGCGCGCACCTAAGTATCAAGAAGTGCTTCTCGGCAAATGCGAAGTTCGTCAAACTTTCAAAATTACGGGTGCCGGCAATATTGCGGGCTGCTACGTTACCGAAGGTAAAATCGTGCGCGGCGGCAAGCTCAGAATATACCGCGAGGATATTCTTATCGTCGAAGGCGGCGTAAGACAGCTTAAACGCTTTAAAGACGACGTCAAGGAAGTTGCGGCGGGCTTTGAATGCGGTTGCGCTATCGAAGGTTTCAACGAGATAAAAATCGGCGATATTATAGAGTGCTATCAAATAGAAGAAGTAGCGCAAAATTAACGGAGAAACACAATGAAAGGAGTAAGGGGAGAACGCCTTGCGGGCGAATTTCAAAAGGAAATTTCCTCAATAATTTCTTTAAAACTCAGAAGCGATTATCCACGACTTTCGGCAATAATCAGCGTAACGGAAGTGGACGTTGCCCCCGACTTGAAGAGCGCGAAAGTGTATATCAGCATTTTCGATACTGATAAAGAAAGGGCGGAAGAAAGCTTTTCGATAATTAAGGAAAACGCGGGGCAAATCCGCCACGAGCTTTCCAAAGTTATGCATTTAAGAACGGTACCCGAGCTTCGCGTATTTAAGGACGGAAGTATGGAGTACGGCGAAAAGATAGATAAAATTCTTTTCGACCTCGGGAAAAAAGATGAATAATACCTTAGATGAAATAATCGCAAAATTAAACGGCGCAAACAACGTTGCAATTTTTTGCCACGGCCGCCCCGACGGCGACGCTTTGGGCAGTGGGCTTGCGCTGTGCCTTGCGCTTAAATCAATGGGTAAAACGGCGTATATGTGTTGTGACGACGCGCCGTCCGAAAAGTTCTCTTTTATTCCCGCGATGCAAGAAGTAAAAAGCGAGCTTCCGAATATAGAATACGACTTAATGGTAAGCGTTGACTGCGCGGACTTAACGCGCCTCGGCAGCTTTGCCAAAAGATACGCTAAATTTAAGGGCGTTACGATTAATTTAGACCATCACGTTTCAAACGACGGATACGGCAAGTTCAACTACGTTGAAGTTTGCCCCGCAAGCAGTGAAATAGTAGCTTTACTTTTCCAAAAAGCGGGCTATACGGTAAACGAAGAAATAGCTAATCTTTTAATGCTCGGGCTTATTACCGACAGCGGCAATTTTACTCACCTTGACGTAAGCGAAAGAACCTATAATATCGGTGCATATTTAAGAAGCAAAGGCGCGGATATGTATACGATAAACTACAATATGTTCTCGCGTCAGCCCAAGGAAAGAGCAATTCTGTACGGCAAAGTAATGTCTAAAATGCGCTTCTATTTGGAAGATAAGCTTGCGTTAATCGTTATTCCCAACGCGGACTTAGTTAAGGCGGGCTCGGATACGGGGCTTACCGAAGGCTTCGTTGACTTCCCTCTGACTATTGACGGAGTGGAGGTTGCGGCATCTCTTATGGAATACAAGCCCAACCTTTACAAAATTTCTTTAAGAAGCAAGGGCAAAGTAAACGTAAACGAGGTCGCCGTAGGTTTCGGCGGCGGCGGGCACGTGCTTGCAAGCGGTTGCCTTTTGGGCGGACCACTTGAAGAAGTCCTTGAAAAATTAACTTACGCAGTATATCAAGCTTTATGACGGGTTTTATCAACTTGAACAAGGCGGCGGGGGCAAGCTCCGCAAAAGAAGTATCGGTAATAAAGCGTTTAACGGATACCCCTTGCGGGCATATGGGCACGCTTGACCCGATGGCTTCGGGCGTTCTTCCCGTTGCCATAGGCAACGCCGCACGGCTTTTCGATTATTTCTTGGATAAACACAAAAAATACGTTGCAACCTTCCGTTTCGGCGTCGACAGCGACACTTTGGATACCACGGGGACCGTAATAGAAAACGTCGGCCGAGTTCCTTCCAAAGAGGAAATAGAAGGTGTTTTGCAGCAGTTTTTGGGCGAAATTTCTCAAGTTCCTCCAAGGTACAGCGCGAAGAATATTTCGGGCAAACGCGGCTACGAATTAGCGCGGGCTGGCGTAGAATTCTCTCTACCTCCCAAAACCGTAAAAATTTATGCATTAAAAGTCTTTGACAATACGGCAAATGACTGCTATGATTTTGAAATAGAGTGTGGCGGCGGAACGTATATCCGCTCGCTTGCGCGCGATATCGCGCAAAAACTCGGTACACACGCCGTGATGAGTTCGCTAATAAGAACTCAAAGCGGAGCGTTTTCTATCGAAAATTCGGTAAAAAGCGAAGATTTAACTGAAGAAAATTTTAAGAACCACGTTATACCTACTGAAAGTTTATTGCCGTTTGACAGCATTTATCCCGACGAAAAGACGGGTTTTAAGCTGTTCAACGGTTTGGCTGTAAGCTGTGAAAGGCCGGACGGAATTTATAAAATTTATAAAGGCGGCGTCTTTTACGGACTTGCAGAAGTTAAACAATCAATTTTAAAGGTGAGGACAAAATTATGTTAGAAGTCATCAAATTCAACGAAGACGAGTACAACTACCCGTGCCTTTTGGTGCTGGGCTGTTTTGACGGTTTGCATCTCGGACATTCGGAACTCTTGAAAAAGGCAAAGCTTCAAGCCAAAATTAACGGGCTTGATTTAGGCGTCATGATGTTCACGAACGGCAAGGAGGGCAAGGAAGGCAAACAGCTGTACACCTTCGAAGAAAGGTTAAAATTCCTTGAAAGTTTCAACGTGAAGTTTGTTCTTAAAATCGACTACACCGATGAATTCAAGAAAATCAAACCCATTGAATTTTTGAACTTCCTCGAAGAAAAGCTTAACGTCAAAGCGTATATGAGCGGTAAGGACTTCCGCTTCGGCGAGGGTGCAAAGGGCAAGGTTTCAACCTTGAAGTCTTTTGCCGAGGACGAGGAAAACGGCGTTTGGTTTATGCCCATTAAGGACTTTACCATTGACAACGAAAAGGTCAGCACCTCACACATAAAAGCACTTTTGGACGAAGGCAACGTAAAGAAGGCGGGTGAGCTTCTCGGCAGAAATTACGCTATCTGCGGCACGGTCATTCACGGCGCGGATAGGGGAGCAAAGGTCGTCGGCTTCCCCACGATGAACATTGCCTACCCCGTAAACAAGCACGAAGTTAAAGAGGGTGTTTATACGGTCAAGTGTGCAATCGGTGAACACGTTTATTACGGCATCGCAAATTACGGCGGCCGTCCCACCTTCGATGAAGTAGACAATCTTTTCGAGGTTTATCTTGACGGCTTCGAAGAAACCTATTACGGCGAAATTATCACCGTTGAATTCTTAAATTATATCAGAGAAATTCAAAAATTTGACAGCGCTGAAAGCTTAAACGCACAGCTTTCCGAAGATATTCTTCACGCAAGAGAAGCAGCAGAAGCCGCCGCAGCACAAGCGGCAGCTGCAGCAGCGGCTGCACCCGCACCCGTTGCGCCTACGCCCGCGCCGGCACCTACGCCCGTAACGCAAGAAGCTCCCGCAGCAACTCAAGAAGTCGTTGAAGAAAAATCAACCGAAGTCGCAGAAGAAACGGTTGAACCTTCGGAAGAACCCAAAGCGGAAGAAACGGAAGAAAAAGATACTGAATCCACGGACGAGGCAGTAAGTGATTAAATTCGGTCCCAGCGGCAATTGCGAGAAGTTCTACGCTGCGGGCTATAAGCATAGCGAACAGTCGGCTAAGTTTGTAAAGGACATGGGGCTTGACTGTTTCGAGTATTCCTTCGGCAAGGGCGTTATGCTGTCAGAGGGTAAAGCCGTAAGCATAGGCGAGGCTTTTAAAGAGCAAGGTATTGAGATAAGCGCACACGCGCCTTACTTTATCAACTTTGCCAACCCCGAGGATGAGGCGGCGCAAAAATCTTACGGCTACGTTTTGCAAAGCGCCAAGTTTATTAAGCTTATGGGCGGAGAAAGAGTAGTTTTTCACCCCGCGGCACAAGGCAAAGCAACCCGTGAAGAAGCGGTTAACCGCACTGCCGATAGGCTGAAAGTTCTTCGCGACTATATCTATTTGAACGGTTACGAAGATATAATGTTTTGCCCCGAAACTATGGGCAAGCTTGCACAGATAGGCACGCTTGAAGAAATAGTAGAGTTCTGCAAAATAGATAAATGCTTCACCCCCGCAATTGATTTCGGGCATATCAACGCACGCGAGCAAGGCAGTTTAAAGACCGTTTCGGACTATAGATCACGCCTTGAATATATGATTTCGGAGCTCGGCTTCGATAGGGTGAAAAACTTCCACGTTCATTTTTCAAAGATTATGTACGGCGGCAAGGGCGAGATAAAGCACCTCACTTTCGAGGATACCGAGTACGGTCCCGAGTTTGAGCCGCTCGCCGTCGCTTTAAAGGAATTGAAGTTAGAGCCGTATATCGTAAGCGAAAGCGCCGGCACGCAAGCTGACGACGCGCTCACGATGAAACGGATTTACAACAATATTTAGCTTAAAGTTGACACACGCGTATATTTTTGGTAAAATAACGGTATGAAAGTAACCAACGCACAAAAAATTTTCAACGCTGTCGGCGCGCAAGCGGTATTGACCGAGCAAGCCGATTTAAGGCAGTATCTGACGGGGATTTCGACCACGTTCGGCTACGTGTTAAGCGATAAAAACGGCAATACTTTCTATACTGATTCCCGCTATTTAGAGGCGGCGTCCGCCGCGCTCGACGGCACGGATATTAAAGTAAAACAGTTTCAAAGCCCGCTTGCAAACCTTTTAAAAGGCTATAAAGAGGTAGCAGTTCCCTTATCAAGGACAAGCTATCCCGAATATAAGCGCCTTGAAGATTTGGGCTTGAAAATAGTCGACAGCGAAAAAGCGTTCATAGACGCTATGTCAATAAAACAGCAGTACGAGCTTGATTTAATCCAAAAAGCTTGCAACGTAACGGACGACGCTTTCGTTGCTCTCCTCGGCAGAATAAAAGAGGGGATGAGCGAAAACGAAGTCGCGGCAGAGCTTGAATACCTTATGCGTTGTTACGGCGCAAGCGGAACAAGCTTTGATACTATCGTTGCCTTCGGCAAAAATTCAAGCGTTCCCCATCACGAAACGGGCGATACTAAGCTTAAATACGGCGATATTATCTTAATAGATTTCGGCTGCAAGGTCGGAGGTTACTGTTCGGACTGTACGCGCACGTTCCTTTTCGGCAACGATAATAAACACGGCGATTTTATAAAAGCGTACGACCACGTTTTAAAGGCGCATATGCTTGTAAAAGAGCAAGTTACGGACGGTATTACGGGGCGTGAAGCTGACGCCGTTGCGCGTGATTATCTCAAACGATACGGTTTGGACAAGTATTTCACCCATTCTTTGGGTCACGGAATAGGCGTAAATATTCACGAATATCCTTATCTTTCACCTAAAGGTGAAAACGTTCTTAAAAACGGAATGGTCTTTTCGGACGAGCCCGGCGTTTACTTCGAGGGCGACTTCGGAATAAGGATAGAGGACACCGTAACCTTAAAAGACGGAAAAGTTATAAGTCTTACAAATTCAAATAAAAATCTAACAGTAATATAAAGGGAGTTAAATTATGGCATCAATTTTAGCAGGCGACATCAGAAAGGGTTCCACTTTCGAGTATAACGGCAAGGGCGTTTACACCGTAACCGAGTTCCAGCACGTAAAACCGGGCAAAGGCGCGGCTTTCGTAAGGGCTACGATTAAAAACGTCGTTACGGGACAAGTTCTTTCGGACATCACTTTCAACCCCACCGCAAAGCTTGAAACCGCGCAGGTTGAAACGAGAAAGATGTCTTACTCGTATACGGACGGTGAGTTCTACTATTTCATGGATCCCGACACGTTCGATATGATTACCTTGAACCTTTCTCAAGTTGAGGACGCGCTCAAATATATCAAAGAGAACGATATGGTAACCGTTAAATCCTTGAACGGCAACGCTTTCTCGGTTGAACCCGAAAACTTCGTTGAACTTAAAATTACCGAGTGCGAGCCGGGCGTTAAGGGCAACACCGCAACCAACGCAATGAAGAACGCGGTAGTTGAAACGGGCGCAACCGTGCAAGTTCCTATGTTCGTCGAAGAAGGCGAAATCATAAGAATTGATACCCGCACGGGCGAGTATATGTCAAGAGTAGGAAAATAATGCGTGCCGTAATTCAGCGTGTCAAGAAAACCACGCTGTCCGTTGACGGTGAACTTATTTCCGAAATTCCGTTCGGGCTTGCCGTTTACCTTGGCGTAAAGGTCGGCGATACCGAAAAGAACGCGCAAGCTATGGCTAAAAAAATAGCTGCGTTGCGTATTTTTGAGGACGAGAACGGAAAAATGAATAAATCCGTAAAGGAAGTAGGCGGGGAGATTTTATTAATTTCTCAGTTTACTCTTTTAGGCGATTGCTCCCACGGCAACCGTCCAAGCTTTATTGAGGCCGAACGCCCCGAAAAGGCAAATCCGCTTTACGAGTACACTGCCGCACTTTTGCGTGAAAGCGGCGTTACGGTAAAGCAAGGCGTGTTCGGTGCGGATATGAAAATCCGGCAATACAACGACGGGCCGGTAACTATAATTTACGAAACTTAAATTTAGGGCGAAAATTTTCGCCCTATTAATCTATAAAAATGAATTTTTTCAAACATCTTAAAACAGTAACGCGCCACCGCCGCGAGGTAAGAAAGCTGTGCTTTAAGTGCGGGCTTATCCGCCAAGGGCTCATGCACGACTTATCAAAATTCAGCCGTGCGGAATTTAAAGCGGGCGTAAAATATTATCAAGGCAACCGAAGCCCTCAAGCAAAGGAAAGGGAAGTCGTCGGTTATTCTGCCGCGTGGTTGCACCACAAAGGGAAGAATAAGCACCACTTCGAGTATTGGACGGACAACGGCAAGGGCGGCAGCGTTTGCCCCGTAGAAATGCCGCCGAAGTACTTTGCGGAAATGATTTGCGATAGGATTGCGGCAAGCAAAATTTACAAGGGCAAGGACTATAACGAGGCGTGTCCTCTTGAGTATTTTCTTTTGCGTAAAGATATAATTACGATGCACCCGAACACTTCCGCAAGGTTGGAATATTTTTTAACTAAGCTTAAAGACGAGGGCGAGGAAAAGACTTTAAAGGAACTGAAAAAATTCGTCAAAGAAAATAAATAAGCCGAGCGGCAAAATTGCCGCTCGGCTTTATAAGTTTGATTTGTGAGTGGTTAGTGTTGCGTAAGAGTAATTAAGATACTTGCTTAAGCTGAGCGCTTATTTGGTTCTTGCAATATGCACGTTGTCGTCTTTGCGGTTTCTCAGTTCCTTTACGGGGTGTTCCTTGTCTTGATAGCGGTAGTCTTGCCCAAGCCTTTCAATAGCTTTTTTGATAACGAGGTGAGAGGGAGTCTTTTCGGGGTCGGACATAAAGCCTTGATAATCGAAATATCTGTGTTCGTCGGGTAATTTCTTAACTTCTTTGTAGCTGTCAACCTTCACCGTATTGTCGGCGGTAAGGTTAATTGTTTCTGCAAGCACTTTTCTCACGTATTCCTTGTTGCCGCCAAGCTTCAAAAGCTGAGGGAATTCTCCCGTACCGCATACGCTTTCAAAAGTTTTGTTTTCATACTTCTTTAAAAGCTTAGCCGCGGTCTTTAAGTGGGAAACTTCCATTTTGAAGTGTTCCGCCCAAATCTTCTTTATATAGTCAACGCTTTCGTCTTGCATAGCGGAGTAGTAAAGCCAGCACTCGGTGTACTCGTGCATAACCCACTGTTCAAGCCAAGAAAGGTTGGGGTCTTTCAAGCTCTCGTATTGGGAAACGTGCGCTTCCTCAATCATAGCGATTTCGGCGTAAAGCTTTCTGCCCAAATCGTTCTTGTACCACTGTGCAATGTTCATATAGTAATTCATAGTCTGTTGTTCCGCCGCCGTAATGGTGCTGGCGACGAGCTTTGAATAAAGGTCTGCCTTTTCGGCAACCATATGCTTTTTAATATCGTCAGCAGGGTAGCGGTGTTCGGCAATAGTGGGTCTGCCGGGCATAATCTCGGTATACTTGCCTACAAGTGCGTCCGCGTCCTCGCCCTTATCCATTTTAAGAAGGTTTGCAAAACGGTAAAGGTGGTCAAAGTCCTCTAAAAGCGCAAAGTTCAGCGCCTTAATATTCGTTTCGTCCGTGTCGTGCTTTGCAAGCACGGCAGTCAAATCTATTGCAAGCTGTTCGTATGCGATAGTGGTTTCAAGAATACTTTCGTTAATAGGCTTCAAACAGCTTAGGCGCTTTTGCTGTTGCTGTTCTTGTCTGCGAACGACTGCAAGCACGGCTAAAATTTCGGGCTCGGCGCAGTGGCGGGCAAACTGATGCATAAACCAAGCGGATTCGAATTCCGTGCCGTTCATAAGTATAACGCGCGTCTTGGTGTAGGGGGAAGTCTTTAACTTATTATAGCTTTTGGGGTACATCTTTTTCAAAGGTAGAAAGTTGTTTTCAAGTGTTTTGCTTTTTTCTTTAATAGGGTTCATAATATCCTCCGAAAAAGTTTTTGTCAACGCGAACACTTTTTAATCAATTTAATTGATTTTTTATTCGTTTTGCGCTATAATTAATTTGTCTTGCAGGTGTCGCCTAGCGGTATGGCGTCAGCTTCCCAAGCTGATTTCGGCGGGTCCGACTCCCGTCACCTGCTCCAAAATTAACCCCCGAAGCATAGAAATTACTTCGGGGGTTATGTTTACTCCGCACCGCTTGATTAACTAACTTGACAGATTGCAAATCAGTTGGTAAAATCAAGTGGTATGGATATTCAAGTTTTACAATGGTTTCATGAAGTTTTCCACGAACAAACGTGGCTAAACTACGTAATGAAATATTTGACTTATATAGGCGAGTTCGGTGCGGGCGCAATTATTTGCGCTATAGTACTGCTTATATTTAAAAAGACGCGCTGGGCTGGTGTGGCAGTTGCAATTGCATTGGTATTAGACGTGCTTATCGTAAACGTAATTTTAAAGCTTAGCGTAAACCGCCCTCGCCCGTGGGAAGACTATCCCGATTTGGGGTTTGAGGAATTTTATGATTCAATCAGTTTACAGCCACCTAAAGATTCGTCCTTTCCTTCGGGGCATACTGCGGCGTTATTCACTGCCGCAGTTGCACTTGTAATGTATTATAAAGTTAAGGGCTTGCCCGCACTCGGTGTTGCGCTTTTAGTTGCAATTTCAAGAATATATCTTTGTGTGCATTATCCGACCGACGTTATCGGCGGAATAGTGATAGGCTCGGCGTGCGGCGTTGCGGGCTATTTCTTAATGAAGTTAGCAAAAAAGTACGTTTTGCAATGGCTGGCAAAACGCCACCCCGCCAAACAGTCCGAAGAGGAAAGCGAAGACCCAAACGAAGAACAAACTGAATAATCAAAAAAATGGAGTAAGGGGCATTACTCCATTTTTTTGATTTAGAAAGTGCTAAAAATCCTTGTTGATTTTGATTTTATCAACATTGTTTTTTCTTTCCAATATAAATACAGATTTGTTTTTTTCATTTAAACTTTTAAAAAATTGAATGGGTCTGCTGTTTTGAAAACCGTATAGTTTAGGGTTAAAGTCGTTTTCTTTACGCCAAATTTCATTCATAAACGCCGAGAAGTGCATCCAGCCGTCAGCTTCTGCGCCTTCAGTTATTATTTGTTTTGCTGTCTTGATTATTGCTTCACGTTTTTTATCAGTAGCGGTTTTGGTTTTACTGTCGGTCGTATGTGTTGCTTTGACAGATTTTTGGATTGGAGTATCCTCGGCTTTCATCAATTCATCTATTGGAATAAAGATGTCGCACGCTTTTCTAAAAGAAGAAGGCGTTTTTTGTTCACCTGCGCCTATTACTACAAGGTTATCGTTTCTGAATCGCATAGCTAAATTTGTAAAATCACTGTCACTTGTAGCAAGGCAAAAACAATTGACATTGCCTTTGTATAAAATATCCATTGCATCTATTATCATTTTTGAATCGGTAGCGTTTTTGCCTGTTGTAAAAGCAACTTGCTGGATTTGTTCAATAGAATACTCCAATAATGCTTGTTTCCAACCATTTGCTTTTGAGTTTGTAAAATCACCGTATAATCTACGATAAGTAACTTTTCCATATTGGCTTAATTCGTCCAAAATAATGGAGAAATATTTATTCGATACATTGTCCGAATCAATAAGTAGGGCTATTATTTTATCTTTAATTTCCATTTGTTACCTCAAGTTTATAAGATAATTATAACTAAAATAAGATTGGGTTTCAAGTGTTTCTGCATTACTTTTACAGCCATCTTTAATATTAAGAAAAAAAGTCTAAACTATTTAGGTTTAGATTTTTGGTTGAGGCAGTCGCATCAAAGGCGGGAGTCCTATATTACCTAACCAAGAAATAAAAAAGGAAGCAACAATTGTTACTTCCTTTTTATGGTTGAGGCGACGGGACTTGAACCCACGACCTTCTGGTCCCTAACCAGACGCGCTACCAAACTGCGCTACGCCTCAATACCTCATTAATTATACTTAAAAAGCAGAAAAAAGCAACTGTTTTTAAGGCGTTATAAAAAATTTTTAAATTACAAAATTTCAATATTTCTTATTTTACATTACAGTTCGTAGTATGATATAATATGTTTATGTTGTGGGCGATTATAGCATCAGTAATTTTATCGGGGATTTCCCTTGCGATGGACGCATTCGCCGTTTCGATTTGCGACGGAATGGTTTACAGAAACCTTACGAAGGGTAAAGCCGTAGTTATGCCGATAACCTTCGGTATTTTTCAAGCGGTTATGCCCATTATCGGTTTCTATATCGGAATGGCGTTCAACCAAATTGACGCTTTCGATGCAGTAGACCACTGGATAGCTTTCGCACTCTTGTTTATAATCGGCGGCAAAATGATTTACGACGGAATAAAAGAACTCCGCGCAAAGGAAGAGGAACTTAAAATCAAACAGTTCTCTTTGCCCGAAGTTCTCGTTCAAGGCGTCGCAACAAGCATTGACGCGCTTTTCGTCGGTTTCAGCCTTAACGCTATGCTTGAGGGCGTAACGAACGTTCAAGCGTGGGCGTGGATAAGCGTAGGCATAATCGGCGTAATTACTTTTATAATTTCTTTAATCGGCGTAATTATCGGTGTAAAGGTGGGACAGCTGTTTCGCAAAAAAGCAAGCGTTGCCGAGATTATCGGCGGAGTCGTACTTATCGGAATTGCCCTTAAAATTCTTATCGAAGGCTTGCTGTAATTTCTTTAATAATTCTGTCGTTTCCACACTTGACTTGACAACGGTCAAGTGTTTTCTTTAAGTTTTTATCGCCGAAAAGCCTATAAATTCCCTCTAAAAGCTTTAAATCGGTAAGTTCCTTTTCGCTCAAAACACGGCAAAGCCCTTGCCCTTGAAAATACTCCGCATTTTTCAGTTGGTCGCCGCGGCTCCTTCTGTTTTCAAGCGGAATAAAAAGGGTAGGTATTTTCAGCGCGATAAGCTCGTTCGCCGTGTTTGAACCGCACCGCGACACCGCCCCGTCCGCACAAGCGTAAACAAGCCCCATATCGTTCGTGAACTCGACTTGTTTGTAGCCGTAGATATTCGTGTCTTTAATATTGCCCTTGCCGCAAATATGCAAAATATTGAAGTCTTTGCACACCTTGGGCGCAATATTTCTTATATGTGCGTTGATTTTCTTGGAGCCGCTTCCGCCCCCCAAAACAACGAGGGTGGGGCGCATATCAAGCCCGAAGCGTGCGTGCGCTTCACTGCGGCTCCGCCCGAATAGGCAACCTCTCATGGGCGTACCCGTGCAGATGCCCCTATCAAACTTTTTCGCCGTGGAGGGGAAGGTGGTAAGCACCTTTTCACACCGTTTGGCAATAAATTTATTGGCAAGCCCCGCGCTCACGTCCGATTCGTGAGTGATAACGGGGATATTTCTTTTTTTTGCGGCAAGCGCGGGAGGAACGCACGCATACCCGCCCTTACAGAAAATTAGGTCTGGCTTAACTTCGTCAATGATTTTGCCCGCTTCTTTCACGCTTTTAAACAGCTTAAAGGGAAGAGCAAGGTTGCAAAGAATTTTACCTCTTACGAATTTTACGGCGGAGCACTCATAATACTTAACCTTGTTTTCCGCGCAAATACGCTTTTCTATTCCGTCCGTGCCGAGATAGCAAAGCTCGTAAATACCGTTTAAAACTTCCATAACGGCAATATTCGGGATAACGTGTCCGGCGCTGCCGCCGCCGCAAAACATAATCTTTTTCATATCATTAATATATTATTTATTATTGCTGTAATTTATGTAAAAGGCGCTGTTTTCGGTACACGATGATTAAACCAAATAAACTTGACATAATATAAATGGGGAAGTATAATATAGATATGGACGTTAAGTTTATAGTGGCAATAGCGGCGGGCTCGCTGTTTCTGTTGCTGTTTTTAATTTTCATAATAGTGTCTGCACAGAAGAAGAAAAGGTTGAAGCAGCAACGCCAACGCTTAGAACAGATGTACGCCGACAAAAACCTTGTTAAAATGGAGTACGATTTCCTCGTTTACGACGACGAAACGGAGAAGATTTTCGCGGCACAGATGGAGCGCAGCGGTCAGATGAGCATGAGCGACGTTGACCCGTCCTCGATGCCCGCCTCCGAAGGGGCGATTTTCCAAACGGTTGACACCGACGGAATAGAAGAAATAGTAGGCACTTATAAACCCGATTAATAATTAACGCGCGATTTTAAATCGCGCGTTTTCTTATTTCATTTTAAAATTCATAATAAGCGGCATAGAAAAGATTAACCTCTTTAAAGTAAACTTGCCGTTCATAATTTTGGTGCTTTCGTTGAACTTTACGCCCAAAATACCGACCTCGCCGGTAAACTCGCGCGTTTCTTCGTTAACCTCGTACGCGCCCTCAAAAGTCTTTTTATTGCCGTTTTTCGGTTTGTAGCTGACTTCCATTTTCTTATCGTCCAAAAGCGATATGGTAATAAACTCGTACTTTTCAAGTAAATCGGTTTCGCCCAAGCGCGCTTCAACGCATTCGTATTCACCGATGTACGGCTTGGTAATCGACTTTAACGAACCACTCGCGTTTGCTTGCGTCGAAGAGCAAGCGGGCAGAAGTGCAAGCATTAAACAAAGTATAAGCGTAACGAATAAAACTCTTTTTTTCATAGCCGAAACAGTATGTGCAATCTTACAAAAATTAAACGATTGACACCCCCGAAACAAGTTAGTATAATTGTAGGCAGAGGATAAAGATGTTATATTATATTTTTGCCGGTCTTATTTACGCGTGCATATTTGCAATACTTGTGCTTGCACTCGTGTTCGGATTGCGCGCAAGAAGATACGTTCAACACGAAGAAGTAACCGCTCTTGCAAGCGGTTTTTCGCCGATGGACGTACAGCGTATCTTTATCGGCAAAACTTATCCTCGGCGGCTCACCCGTGCCCTAATAGTTCACTGGGCGCAGATGGGATACATACGCGTAAAACATATTGACAAAACTCACGTTCGGCTTATTAGGGTTAAAAGGCTACCCAAGCACGACGATGGAAAAGCAATATTTTTCGATAGGGGTACTTACGTAAGGGAACGCACCCTTTTCAACAGCCTTTTCTTTAAGCAAGAAGTAGTGGTAAATATCAACCGCCCTATGTTCAAGAAAAATAAAGTCAAAAGCGTAAACGCAAGTTACGCCGTGCGCGAAGACGAGGGGGTATATTCCGCCAAACACTACACGCTAAAAGTGATAACCTTTGCGCTTTCCATTCTGCCGTTCGCACTTGCCGGAATTTATCTTTGCTTTGCGCCGCAAGACAACGGGCTCGGTATCGAGGGTTTGATATGCCCGTTTATGATGTTTTTGGGAATGTTCGCTTTCCGCTTTATACACGAAATGCCTTTTGCGTTCCGACTTGTGTGGAGCGCGGGCTGGGTATTCCCTTCCGTCGGTTTGCTCATCGCTGCGTATCTAATGGTGGACGACCCGCTCGGAATATGCTACGCCGCAATCGCAATACTGTTTATCGGCTCGTTCCTTCTGATTCGCTTCGTCGACTACCGTGAAAAGAACAACCTTGCCGACTATTCTAACCTTGTAAATTACAGAAAATACTTTTTGCTTTCTAAAAAGAAAGATCTTTTAAAAGAAGATTATTATACGGCGTTACCTTTTCTTTACGCGTTCAATATAAAGTTTTTAGTTAAGCGCAAATTCAATACTGCCGAACTCCCCGATTGGTATTTGACCGAGGACGGTAAAAGGGGGTGGCTGCTGTGATTATTGAAAACGTAATCGTCGGCGCGGTTTTTATAGTGCTAACCTTGATAATTTCGCTTATTCCTATCTTTATGGGCGTAGCACAAAAGAGAAAAGCCGTAAAACCCGTAGAGTTATTTCCGCCGCGCGGTGCGTCACCCTTGGACATACTTATAAGGTACTACGGCAGAAACGCCAACCCGCACGAGCTGTTCAACCCGCTAATGCTTTATTGGGCGGAGCGCGGCTTCATCACCATTGAAGAGGACTGTAAGCGCGGGCTTAAACTGACGAAGATAAAGGACATCGAACGCCCCGACGTTCACGACGGGTTTAACGAGGACACCTACGAGATTGAAAAAATGCTGTTTTACGAAATTTTCAGCGATAAAGAAAAGAAGGGCGACGGCGGCGTATTTTATACTTTAACCGCACAAAAGTCATTCAACGAGTTTTACGCAACCGTTATGAACGAGTGCAAAACCGAGGCGAAGAAGGTGGCGTCAACAAAAGCCAAAAGTTTTTCAATTTTAACTTCGGTTTTACCGTTCGCTATTATGATTATCGTGTCTGTGCTCGTCGGAGTATCCATTGAAAGTGGCATAATAATGTGTATGGTTTTCCCCGTGGCGGCTATGGGTTTTTCGTTTCTGATTTCCAAAGCGGGAATGCCGAAGGGTACGGCAATGAGTTATTTTATGTATCCGTTTTTCGGAATGTTTGGCGGAGTGCCGTTCTTAGTAGCGGTATACAGCGTTCCTTTGGAGGCGGCTATTTTACTCGTTTGTGCGCTAACGGTTGCCTTGCTGGATTTATACCTAATCAGTAGAAGGATAGATTTACGAACGGAAGAGCAACTTAAAGACTACGGACGTATTTGCGGGTTTAAAAGATTTCTTCTGCTTGCCGAGCGCGCAAAGCTCGAAGAGCTGGTGGAGGACGACCCCGAATACTTCTACGAAATTTTGCCCTATTGCTACGTGTTGGGAATAACCGAAAAGTTAAAGCACAAATTTGACCGCATCATAATGGACGGCCCGGGCTGGTACTTGGGCGAGCTCCGAGATACTTTAATGTTTTAATTCTAATAAAGAAAAAGCCGCCAGCGGTTTCAAACCGCTGGCGGTTATATTTTTAAACGAAACGTTTACGCTTTGCCTATGCTTCCGAAGATTTCCATCTTTTCTCTTACGGTTGCCTTGATAGCCTCGGCACCGGGAGCAAGCAGTTTGCGGGGGTCAAAGCCCTTGCCGACCAAATCTTTGCCTTCTTCGATATACTTTCTCGTTGCTTCTTGGAAAGCAAGCTGGCATTCGGTGTTTACGTTAATTTTCGCAACGCCGAGGGAGATTGCCTTTTTAATCATATCTACGGGAATACCCGTGCCGCCGTGGAGGACGAGGGGCATGTCGCCAACCTTGTCTTTAACAGCCGCAAGCGTTTCAAACGAAAGCCCTTCCCAGTTTGCGGGGTACTTGCCGTGAATGTTGCCGATACCAGCCGCAAGCATCGTTACGCCCAAATCTGCAATTTTCTTGCACTCGTCGGGGTCTGCACACTCGCCTTTTCCGACGACGCCGTCTTCTTCGCCGCCGATAGCGCCGACTTCAGCCTCTAAGCTTAAACCCTTTTTCTTGCAAACCTTTACAAGCTCTTTAGTCTTTTCAATATTTTCGTCAATAGGGAAGTGCGAGCCGTCGAACATTATGGACGAAAATCCCGCCTCAATGCACTTATAACAACCGTCGTAGGTGCCGTGGTCAAGGTGAAGTGCAACGGGAACGGTAATATGTAAGCACTCTATCATTGCCTTTACCATATCGGCAACGGTCTTAAAGCCCGTCATGTACTTGCCCGCGCCTTCGGATACGCCAAGGATAACGGGGGACTTCAATTCTTCCGCAGTCTGTAAAATTGATTTAGTCCATTCCAAATTATTAATATTAAACTGACCTACGGCATACTTGCCGTCTCTTGCTTTTTCCAGCATTTCTTTTGCCGAAACCAACGCCATATAAAAAACCTCCGAAAAGTATCTGTAACAGATATTTATTTACTTATTTAAGTATAATTCATAGCTTTGTAAATATCAAGTGTAAAAATAAATTTTTTTAAAAATTATGTCAAAAACATTGCCTTTAAAAAATTATTGCTGTATAATGATAGGGCAAGGGATATGTTGCGTTTAACGCACTTTTCCGCAAAAATTTTGTTGACTAAAATAAAGTATTTTGTTATAATTACTTTGTTTTAAAACAAACTTTTAATTAAGTGAAAACTTTTAATTCGGAGGAATTATTTTTTATGGCAAATGTAAAAGTTGCAATCAACGGATTCGGTCGTATCGGTCGTCTTGCGTTCAGACAGATGTTCGACGCAGAGGGTTATGAAATCGTAGCTATCAACGATTTGACAAGTCCCAAAATGCTTGCTCACCTTTTGAAGTACGATTCGGCTCAAGGCAGATATAAGTACGCCGATACCGTAGTGGCGGGTGAAGACACTATCACCGTTAACGGCAAGACCATTAAGATTTATGCCGAAAAAGACGCAGCTAACCTTCCTTGGAAAAAGCACGACGTTGACGTCGTTCTCGAATGCACCGGTTTCTACTGCTCGAAAGAGAAGTCGTCTGCTCACATCAAAGCCGGCGCAAAGAAAGTCGTTATTTCCGCACCCGCGGGCAACGACCTTCCTACGGTTGTATTCAGCGTAAACGAAAACACTCTTAAAGCAAGCGACACCGTTATTTCCGCGGCAAGCTGCACCACGAACTGCCTTGCTCCTATGGCAAACAGCCTTAACAAGCTTTGCAAAATCAAAAAAGGCTACATGACGACCATTCACGCTTACACCGGCGACCAAATGGTTCTTGACGGACCTCACCGCAAAGGCGATTTAAGAAGAGCAAGAGCGGCTGCCGTTAACATCGTTCCTAACTCCACGGGCGCGGCTAAGGCTATCGGCCTCGTTATTCCCGAACTCAACGGCGTACTTGACGGTTGTGCACAGCGCGTACCCGTACCCACCGGTTCGTTAACTCAGCTTATCGCAGTTTGCGAAGGCGAAGTTGATGCAAAGGCTGTTAACGACGCAATGAAGGCTGCTGCTTCCGCATCTTACGGCTACACCGAAGAAGAAATCGTATCTTCCGACGTTATCGGTATGACCTACGGTTCACTCTTCGATGCAACCCAGACGAAGTGCATGCCCCTCGGCGACGGCACGACCCTTGTAAAGGTTGTATCTTGGTACGACAACGAGAATTCTTACACCTCTCAGATGGTAAGAACTATCAAATACTTCTCTGAATTGAAGTAATTAAATTAAAACGATAAAAGCCCCGCGGCTGTTGCCGCGGGGCTTTATTAATATTTTAATCTATCTTACGCCATTTCAAATTGAGTGCTTTTATATAATCGTATTCGTAATCAAAGTTCTCAATCGTTTCGCTGTTGTCAAGTTCTTCAATGTCACTTGCCCAAAGCACCAGTCCGTCCTCAACTTTAAGTAAAGCCGTTTCAAAATCGTTAGTACAATTTTCGGGGGGAGGGGTAAGGTGTAACGTAATTAACCCTTCAAAGCACAGCTCCGCAACCCCGAACCAGCCCGTGTTATCGAAAATAACGTTCAACTTTCTACAACTTTGGCTTTCTTCGTACGTCATTTTTTGAATGGTGGCATCGTGGAAGCCTACGAATAACTCCATAAATTTGTCTGCATCTTCTTGCGTGCGAATATAATTCCATTCGGAAATATCTTCGTTAGTTCTTACCGTAATTTTCGTTTCGGTCAGAGGTACAGACTTGTTTTCAAAAAGTTTAATTAAAAGTTCAACGTCGTTGCATAAATCCGGATAACCGGCAATATGCGTTAATGCTCTTTTATAAAGCTTGTTTGCTTTAAGATATTTGTTAAGGGTGTCAAGCGTATCAACGTTTGCTAAATGCCATTTTTCGGTGCCGTCGGAATTAATAATTTCGTAAAGCGGGCGGTGGTAATCGGGCTTTACTTCGTCAAACATATTTACAAGTTCCACGCAATTACTATGCGGATTAATCACCACGGCCTTTTCAAAGGCACCTACGTCTATCTTTGCATAACAAATTGATTTAAAATATTTTTTAGAGTTGTTGTCATAGATGCGTAAAAACATAATTTTACCTAAACGTTAAAGCGGAAGAGGACCACGTCACCGTCCTTAATTACGTATTCTTTGCCTTCCGAGCGGACTTTACCTTTCTCGCGTGCGCCGTTATAGCCGCCGCAGTCAAGAAGAGTTTGCCACTCAACGACTTCGGCACGGATAAATCCTTTTTCAAAGTCGCTGTGAATTTTACCCGCAGCTTGGGGCGCTTTCGTTCCGTTGACGATAGTCCACGCGCGCGTTTCCTTTTCGCCCGCAGTGAGGTAGGAGATAAGTCCCAAAAGAGCGTAGCTCTTTTTGATAAGTCTGTTCAAGCCGCTTTCTTCAAGCCCGAGCTCTTCCAAAAATACCGCGCTTTCTTCGGCGGGCATTAAAGAAAGCTCTTCCTCGGTCTTTGCACAAATAACCAAAACCTCGCTGCCCTCTTTTGCGGCGTAATCCTTGACTTTGCAGACTAGGGGAATTTCACTTTCGTCCTTGCCCATATCGAACTCGGAAATATTAGCCGCATAAATTACGGGCTTTGCCGTGAGTAGAAATAGGTTTTCCAAAAGCGGTTTTTCCTCGTCCGAGCATTCAAACAGACGGGCGGGTTTTTCAGTCGATAAATATTTTTCGAGCTTCTCTAAAAACGCGTATTCAGCCGCAGCTTCCTTGTTTGAACCGCCGCGCGCAACGTTTCTTATTCTGTCTTGGCGTTTGTTAATGGCCTCGATGTCGGCAAGAATAAGCTCAAGCGTTATGGTCTGAATGTCCGCGATGGGGTCGATTTTATTGTTTACGTGAGTAATGTTTTCGTCCTCGAAGCACCGCACCACGTGCACGATAGCGTCGCATTCACGAACGTGGGACAAGAATTTATTGCCCAAGCCTTCGCCCCTTGACGCACCCTTTACAAGCCCCGCAATGTCAACGAACTCCACGATGGCGGGGGTGATTTTTTTGCTTGAATACAGTGCGGCAAGCTTGTCCAGTCTTTCGTCGGGAACGGCAACTACGCCCACGTTGGGCTCGATAGTGCAGAAGGGATAGTTCGCGGCTTCCGCGCCCGCATGGGTTATAGCATTGAATAAGGTGGACTTACCTACGTTGGGAAGTCCCACAACGCCTAATTTCATAAAAGTATCCTCGAAAAATCTTTTTCTAAATTATAATATAATTGACAAAAATAATCAAAACAAATGGCGGTGAAGTTGCCAAATTTTTCCGCTTATGTTAAAATAAATTTATGGACTACCGTGAATATATTGCAAAAAAACTGAATACCGAAGGCGTAACGCCCTCCGACATCGCCTTGCCGCCCAATTCCGAAATGGGCGATTACGCTTTGCCGTGCTTTAAGCTTGCAAAAGTTTTCAGAAAAAGCCCCGTGCAGATAGCCGAAGAACTTAAAAGTTCTTTCACCGTTGACGAGGTTATTTCGGAAGTTTCGGCTGTAAACGGTTACCTTAATTTTAAGGTGAACAAGGCGGGGCTTGCAAACGAGGTTTTAACCCAAATCGAAAGTGATGGGAAGGACTACGGTTCTTCCAAAGTCGGCAACGGTAAAACCGTTTGTATTGATTATTCTTCGGTCAACATTGCAAAACCCTTCCACATAGGTCATTTGTCAACGACCGTTTTGGGCGGTTCATTATATAAAATATATAAATTTTTGGGCTATAACGTCGTAGGCATAAACCACCTCGGTGACTACGGCACGCAATTCGGCAAGCTTATCTGCGCCTATAAAAAGTGGGGCAATAAAGAGGAAGTTGAAAAGGGCGGTATTCACGCTATCAACGCGCTTTACGTTCGGTTTAACGAGGAAGCCGACGAGCAAATGGAGGCTGAGGCGCGCGAGTATTTCCGCCTTATCGAAAGCGGCGATAAAGAGGCGAACGACCTTTTCGAGTGGTTCAAAAAACTCACTTTGGACTACGTCCAAAAAATTTACAAAAAACTTGATATAACTTTCGACAGCTACGCGGGCGAACGCTTTTACTCCGATAAGATGCAACCCGTTATCGACGAGCTGAAAGAGAAAAACCTTTTAAAAGAGAGCGAGGGTGCAAGCATAGTAGACTTAGAGCCTTACGGTATGCCGCCTTGCTTAATTCTCCGTTCTGACGGCGCTACACTCTACGCCACGCGCGACTTGGCTGCGGCAACGTACCGTAAAAATACTTACGATTTCTATAAATGTCTTTACGTGGTTGCATACCAGCAAAATTTGCACTTTAAACAGTTTTTCAAGGTTCTTGAACTTATGGGCAAGGAGTGGGCTAAAGATTTGGTTCACGTCGCCTACGGTATGGTTTCATTAGAGGACGGCGCTATGTCCACGAGAAAGGGCAAAGTCGTTTGGCTTGAGGACGTTATCTCAAAATGCGTCGAAAAGGCTTACGCCGTAATTAACGAGAAAAATTCCGAGCTTGAAAACAAGGAAGAAATCGCACAAACCGTCGGCTTGGGAGCAGTTATTTTCGGTGCGCTGTACAATAACAAAATTAAGGATATAGTTTTCTCTTACGACAAGGTTTTAAGCTTCGAGGGAGAAACAAGCGTCTACGTACAATACACTTGTGCAAGAGCTAACTCAGTGCTCACGAAAAGCGGCGCAAAAATAACGTTGCCCGCCGGTTACGAGCCCAACGCGCAAGAGTTCGAGGTTGTAAAAGCCCTTGCGGCGTTCCCGCAAACCGTGCTTGATGCGGCGGAAAAGTACGAGCCGTCTTTAATAGCCCGCTACGCCGTCGACCTTGCACAAAAGTACAATAAATTTTATATCGACTGCAAAATTTTAACCGCCGAAGGCGATGCAAAAGACTTCCGCCTTGCGCTTACGAAATCGGCTTTACAGACGATGAAAAACGCCCTTTCGCTACTCGGAATAGGCGTGCCCGAAAAGATGTAAAATTATTGGAAAAATTTGTAAAATAATTATTGTATTTTTCGGTTTTGAGTGCTATAATTTTTTAGGAAATAATATAAAAACAAAGGAGCTTAATATTTATGAAAAAATGTCCTGTTTGCGGTGAAATCGTAGAGGATGACGTACAAGTTTGCCCCGTTTGCGGCGCAAAGAAGTTTGTTCCCGTTACTAACGAGACGAAATACGCTTGCGAGCACGTAGTAGGCGAAGGCAAAGTTGACGACGAAGAAATTATGGAAGGGCTTCGCGCTAACTTCGCGGGCGAATGCACCGAAGTCGGTATGTACCTTGCAATGGCAAGAGTTGCAGAAAGAGAGGGCTATCCCGAAGTTGCCGAAGCGTACAAGCGTTACGCTTACGAAGAAGCTGAACACGCATCTAAGTTTGCTGAACTTCTTGGCGAAGTTGTAACTCCTTCAACCAAGAAAAACCTTGAACTCCGCGCGGCGGCAGAGGCCGGCGCTTGCGAAGGCAAGCTTGCAATTGCTAAGCGCGCTAAACAGCTCGGCTACGACGCCATTCACGATACCGTTCACGAAATGGCAAAAGACGAAGCAAGACACGGCGCGGGCTTTACCGGTCTTTTAAAGAGATACTTCGGCAAATAATTTTTCTTAAAGTAATTATAGCGCGAGCGAAACTTTTCGCCCGCGCTTTTCATATTATGGAGTATAGGCAAGGGGGGAAACCTTTGCCAAAACTTTAAGAAAAAGGAATTATATACAAATGTGTAATAATTGTAATTGCGGTTGCAACGGACTTTTCAACTTGCTTTTCGGTACGTCGCGTAGCGGCTGTGGCTGCAACAACGGCAGAAATGGCTGCGGTTGTAATAACAACAGAAGCGGTTGCGGTTGTTCCAACGATGACGATAACTGGTTTAACTGGTGCAACGGTTGGAGCGGCGGCAACGGCTTTAGGTCTTCAAACTCGAACGGCTGTGGCTGCGGATGCAACTCTTGCAACAATAACCGCAGTGGCTGTGGCTGTAACTCTTGCAATAACTGCGGCTGTAACCGTGGCAGAAGCGGCTGTGGTTGCAACTCCAACAACAACGGTTGCGGCTGCAACAACTGACGCGGTTTGATTTTTTAAGGGTATTCCTTCGGGGATACTCTTATTATTTTTGCAAACAATAGCATTATGGAAAAGGTTATATCCATACTCGTTGCTATAAAAAACAAGGTTGCGGCAACGGTAAAATTTTATTCCGATAAAAGGTTTTCAACGATAGCTGGCACGCTCGTTTATTTTCTGTTAATGTCGATTGCGCCGTTCACTTTATGGCTTACGCTGGTTTTCGGCAACGTGGACGCCGAACGCATTCTCTCGCACGAGATTTTTGAAAGCGTCAGCCCCGTTCTAAGATACATGAAGCAGTCCGCAGAGAGTGCAGTCAGTGGTGCGGGAATAATCTTTTTAGTAACCACGCTGTATTCTTCAACAAACTTTTTCTACCATTTAAGAAGAAGCGGAGAGATTATTTACGGCAGTAAAAGAGTGAAGGCTGGGTTAAAGCTAAGGCTCGTTTCGCTTCTATTGATTGCGGCAACGATAACCCTCGTTGCAATAACTGCGGCAATCTCCGTCGTCGGTACGAGGATTTTAAACTCGTTTCTTTCGGAGCTTGTGTCGGAAATAATTTCTCTCATTTTTATAACGGCGTTGGCATTCGTCGTTGCAATAATCCTAAACCTCGTAGCTTGCCCCTATAAACTGAAAATTTCCGAAGTGTTGACGGGCAGTTTGCTCACGACCGTGCTGTGGCTCGTGTTTGCGGTAGGCTTTGGCGTTTACACAAGCTTTGCAAATCCCGAGCGTTTGTACGGCAAAATAGCCGCTCTAATTATCTTTCTGCTGTGGTGTTACGTTATGATGAGCTGTTTCGTTATAGGTATGATTAAAAACGGCTCAAATATTTCAAGAAAAGTGCAAGTAAAATCGCTGCTGTAAAAAAGTCCTCCGCAAACCGCGGAGGACTTAATTTTAATCTTTTTATTAATATTTAATTGCACAGCCAATAGCTAAAGCGCCGGGGCCGATATGGCATGAAACGCTGAGCGAGAGGGGATTGATAAAAGTAAACTCAACGTTAGGGAATGCGCTTTGAATTTCTTCTTTAAACTTTTTCGCCTCTTCCAAATTTTCGGTGTGGGCAACGGCTACGGTCATTTTGCCGGATGCAACAACGTCTTTGAATCTCGTTTCAAAGTCTTTCTTTATGGCGTTGAGCATAGTCGTTTTTGCGTCGACGAGCTTTCTAACCTTTGCGTATTGGTCAAGCTTCAGACCTTGAATTTGGAGAACGGGTTTAATCTTCAAAAGAGTACCGATTGCGGCAACGGCGGGGGTGAGTCTGCCGCCCTTTTTAAGATACTTAAGCGTATCGACCATTATGTAAATGCTTGACTGCATCTTCGTATCCATAAGATATTTATAGATTTCTTCGGCAGTCTTGCCTTCTTTCGCAATTTTAATTGAGTCCATAACGCTCTGGCGCTGAGTTATTGAAATTCTTTGATTATCAACTACGTAAACTTTGCCCTTGAACTGTTCTTCGGTTTCTGCGTGGTGTTGAAGGGTGTGGCAAGTTTCCGAAAGCCCGCTTGACATAGGTATATAAATAACCGCATCGTTATCCTTTAAAGCCTTCGCCCAGATTTCGCCAACGTCCAAAGGATTGGGCTGGGAGGTGGATACGTTCGCGTCGGACTTCAATTTCTCATAGAACTGTTCTTGGCTTAACGTTAAGTCCTCATAGTACAACTCACCGTCAATAAGAACGGGCATAGGCACAACGTAAATACCAAGCTCTTTTGCTTCGCTTTGAGTAATGCCGCTGTTACTGTCTGTGATAATAGCTGTTTTCATATAAATCTCCTAAGTTTAAAACACAATTTTCAAACTTGTTGATTTGTCAACGATTTTAGTTGACAAACTCAACTATTTAAGTGTAACATATACTTGTTGAAAAATCAACGATTTTAAGGTATAAAGTTTATGGAAAAGATTTTTGAAAACTTCACGATATCCGTATTGAAGCTAAATAGGCTCGTTCAGCGCATAAAGCAATATGAAATGCGTGAATACAAGCTAAAAAGCGTGCACGTTATGTGTGTATATTATCTGAACGAACACCGCGAGGGCTTGACGGCGAGCGAGCTTATGCGTCTAACTTACGAAGATAAGGCGGCAATTTCCCGTGCGCTTCGCCAGCTTTTGGATAACGGCTACGTGAAGTACGACGTAAAGAAATACAATTCGTTAATAACGCTCACCGAAGAGGGGCTAAAGGTTGCTGATTACATCACCCGCAAATCCGATAAAGCCGTCAAAGCCGGCAGTGCGGAATTTTCCGAAGAGGAAAGGGTGTTCTTCTATAAGTCGCTTGCTCAAATAACCGATAACCTTAAAAATTACTACGAGGAGTTGTCAAACGATAATGATTAAAATTCTAGTTGACTCCGCTTGCGATTTGGAACAAGCAGAGGCGGATGCGCTTGGTGTAACCCTATTGCCGATTACCATAAGGATAGGCAACGAGGAATTATACGACGGCGTTGACATAACTCACCGCGAATTTTTTGAAAGGCTCCCCTCGTGCGAAGAACTTCCTTCCACCAGCCAAATAAACGAATTCCGTTGGGAGGAGGCGTATGCTAAGCTCACCGCAGACGGCAGTGAAGTGCTTGCAATAACTCTGTCTTCAAGGCTTTCGGGCACTTATACTTGCGCGTTAAACGCGGCAGAAAAGTTTGGCGGCAAAGTGCGCGCAGTGGATAGCTTAAACGCAAGCTTGGGTGAAAGGATTTTGCTTGATTACGCTATACGACTCGTTAAAGAGGGGAAATCTTTGGACGAAGCGGTAAAACTTCTTGACGAAAAGAAGCATAAAATTCAGCTTCTTGCACTGTTGGACACCTTAAAATATTTAAAAAAGGGCGGAAGAATTTCTTCAGTCGTTGCCTTCACGGGCGAGCTTTTATCAATAAAACCCGTTATAGCAATAATAGACGGAGAGGTTAAGCTCGTCGGTAAGGCGATAGGCTCTAAAAAGGGCAATAATCTTTTAATGCAGCTTGTAGATAAATGCGGCGGCATTGACTTTGATATGCCTTACACGCTTGCGTATTCGGGGCTTTCGGACGAAAATCTTCAAAAATATTTAAAGGACAGCGAAAAGCTTTGGGTGGGTAAAACGTCGCATATACCTTCGATGATGATAGGTAGCACGATAGGCACGCACATCGGACCCGGCGCAATAGGCGTTGCGTTCTTCGCTAAATAAGGAGTAGTATGATTAATAAATTGTTTACCCAAATGATTTACAGAATTGTTTTCTGTGTGGTTTCGGGGCTTGCTTGCGTTCTTACGCTTGGATTTTTTAGGGAAACTTACGGCACGGATTATTTCACCATATCGAATAATTTCTGGCAGTACTATACGAATATTTCAAACTATATCTGCTTCGGTATAGGCGTTGCGGTGTGTGCGGCAACCGTCAAAAGGGTCAAAGCGGGGGAAACGGAGGGGCACAACAAGTGTTGCCAAACCTTAAAGTTCTGTGCAACGGTTATGATTTTGGTAACCTTCCTCGTGTATGCGTCTTTGCTTGGCGACGTAGCCTCGCCCAGTTTTTGGAACGCGCTTGGTAACCTTACCTATCACGTGGCGGCACCCATTCTGTTTATACTTGATTGGTTCTTGTTTGACGAGCATAAAACGGTAAAAATTTTAGACCCGTTAAAGGCAACGGTTATGCCCCTTATTTACGTGGTGTACATACTGGTTTACGGTGCAATTTACAAAGCGTCGGCGGGCACTGAATTTTCGTATCCGTACTTTTTCCTCAACGTAAATAATTTGGGCTACGGCGGCGTAGCGCTGTGGGTGCTTATTCTCGTAGTCGTATTCGTCGTGCTTGGCTATTTAATGTTTATCTACGATAAACTTGTCAAAGACGAAAACGGCAAATGGAAGCTTGACTTTAAAAATCTTAAACTTTTCTGACAAAGAAATATTTGAAATTAACGTTAAAAACGCTTGTAATTTATCTCTTAATGTTATAAAATTAACAAGCAACTTAAGTGTGGCGGAGTGGTAAGGCTTGCGCCTTCGGTACGACGAACGCGGCTCATTCGCCCACTCAACAACTTAATAAAACAGACGCAGAGATGGCGGAGTGGTCGAACGCGCACGACTCGAAATCGTGTTACGGGCAACTGTACGGGGGTTCGAATCCCTCTCTCTGCGCCAAATCCCGTCGTAAATTTATGACGGGTTTTTAATTTATTATGAATACTGTTAAAAAACCTGCAACTATATTAATATCAATTTCCTTGGTGTTGCTTATTCTCACCTTTGTGTTTACCGGCTTACAAATTGACGTAAAGCGCAAATACGAGCTTGAGTGCGAGCGCGTTACTGCAACCATTACCGGCGTTAATACCGAGCACGTTCAAGGGCATAAGAGGTATTATTTTTGTTACTCATTTGAAGTTGACGGCAATACCTACAAAGTGCAAGACGGTTCGGGAATATCATTTTGGCAAGTAAACAACTATAAAAGCTATTTGGGAAAACAAGTTGAAATTTATTATAATTTGAACAATCCGAATGAAGTTGTCAGTGTTGACAGCAGTGATACGTTCTCGTTAATATCTGTAACTTTCTTTTCGTTTGCCGTCATTTTGTATACGGTTGGTGTAATGCTCTTATTGCACAAAAGCAACAATGCGTGGCTGAAAAGGCTTTTAGTTATTTGGTTGCCAATTTTGCTTATAAGCGTTGCCTCTGCTCTATTGTTTAGTTTGGCGCTTCCAGTGGGCGGCTTTTCAGAAGTATTTAAAGAGATTTCCGGCTCGATAGGATACACTGTTATTGCGGGAATTTCCGTTTTAGCTTGGATAAGCGATTCACTTATAAATATAAAAGCAAAAAGAGGAAGGTAAAAGTCTTCCTCTTTTTTGTTCTAAACTATAATTCAATTTTTTCAATTTTAAAATCGCAATAATATTCAGCGGATTTACAAGTAAACTTCAAAACGCAGTAGTCCGGGTCAGTTACGCCTTGCTTGTAAAAAAGGCTATCGCCGAATTTCCAAATCATATCTTTCGTTGCTTGGTCGGTGCAAATTTGCATTTCACCGATAATTGACAGCCCTTGATACTTAAATCTGCCCCGTTTATAAAAATATACGCAAGCCTTATCGTTATTTGCAAACTGCTTAACTTTACTCGAAGAAGTATTTGTAGAAAAATAAATATCGTTCCCGTCTATTTTTCTTGGAGCAAGCATCGCGCGTATTACGGGATAGCCTTGCGCGTTAACCGAACCGATAAACGCCGTTTTCTGTTCTGCGATAAATTCAAATATCTGGTTTCTGTCCATTTAAATTTTAAACTCCGATATGAATTTTTTCATACATTTGCAAGGGTTGCCCGACTTGTCGTAGCCCGTGTCGTTGCAGATGGTGCAAGCGTAGTGGGGAGTAAAGTCGTCCTTGCTTATTGCAAGCTCGGAAAGGCGTTCGTCGCCTTTTGCTTCGAGGTCTTTAATTATCGCGGAAATTTTCTCAGCCTCGCTCTTGTCGCGTATTTCTGCAAAAGCAAGCTTAATCGAAAGCTCGTTAAGCTCTTTTCTTATGCCGCCGTAAACTTCGTCTGAAGTTGCACGTTTAAGCGCTCTTTCGGCGTTTTCTTCGGCTGTGTGCCGCAAATCGTAATAGTGCCGCTCAACCTCAACGCGCATATCTCTTTCGTTGTTTTGCGCGGGTTTAGAAGTCGAGTTGGAAGCGGAAGGTATTTGGTCGGGAGAGAATACACCGCTCGTTTTCCAAGCGGAAAGCACGCCGTTCATATAAGCTGTGGGGTTAGATTTGCCCGAAGAAATCTTTGCCGCCTCGAACAGCATTCCGTCGGTAAAGCCCCAACTGCGCCATCTTGCAAGGCTGTCTCTGTCCCAAGGGATAATCTTTCTTGCAAGCCCGCACGCCGTCAAAAGCTCTTTAATCAGCTTGTCGTCGGCACGCTGTTTTTCCAAATAATCGGATACCGCGCTCTCGGCAACAACGCCGTCATCGTACAATTTGTTGACGAAACCGTCCATTTCTTCGAAAGAATTTTTTCCTTGCTTGAAGCAATATGCGGAAATTTCCCTTAAAGAATCGAGCGCGAACCCGTAATTGCACCAAACGTTAACGTAGTTTTCAACGTAAGGTGCAGATGTTTGCATATATACACCTAAGTTTTTTGCAACGTCAACGGTAAGGGCGTAAACCGAGTTTTTGTTCTTGCAGTAATCTTCTATTTCTTTTACGTCAAATTTTCTGTTTTTGTACAGCTCGGCAAGCGCTTCGTCCAACTTTTCGCAATTCTTAGCCTTAAACTGTTTTGCGGCAGAGATAATCGCTGCGTCGTCAAAGCCAAGCTCGTTCGTCCACTTTTTGTAAAGTTTGTCGTCGTCCAAATCGGGCTGTTTTTTGATGCCCGCAGCATTGAAAAGATTGATAAGCGCGGGCGTGGAAGAAGTATAAGCTGAAAGCTTTTCGTCAACCTTTTTGGCGGTTGTTGCGCCGTCGTCGGCAAAACTTTTTGCAACTTTCTTTATGTACGCTGCGCGTATGTTGTCTCCGTGCAGATTTACGCAGTAATTAATAATCATTATAAGCGCGTTCTGCTCGAAGCCGTATTCTTCCATCAAAACGAAGTATTCTCTGAACTCGTTCGTGGAAATCATTCTGCCTTTCAAAACGTTTTGCGCGTTCTTGGTAAAATCGGAATACTTTTCGGGCTTGAACTTCTTGGGCGTTCCCGAAATATTTTCCGCTTCTAAAATTTTAATCTCAAACGGGCTATCGGAAACTATAGAAACAAGTTCGAGCTCTTCAAGATACACGTAGTATCCTTTAATTTTTTCTTCGTCAAGTTCAAGGCTGTGCGCTAAATCCGTCAGCGTATAAGAAGAACCGCTCTGTAAAAGGTATAAAGAGTAAAGGTAAACCTTTGCCGCAACTGCGTCTATCGCGGGCAAATACTTGGATATGAACTTGTTTTCAACGCTTGTTGTCGATTTTTTTATAAAACCGTCGCTCGCAGAAAGAAAAGCCATTTTACCTAAACTTCCTTATTTACTTGATTTCTTTATTAAAATGAACTATAATCTAAAATAGCGGTGAATTACATTATAACTGTAAACGGTTTAAAAATCAACATACTTCGCCGCATTTTGTCATAAATTTTTTAAGTCGCACATGAAAATTCTGCACACGTCCGATTTACATATCGGCAAAAAACTAATGGGTAGAGAGCGTTTTTCAGAGTACCGCGCAATCTTTTCGGAGCTTTGTGAGGTCTGTGAACGCGAAAAGGTGGACCTCGTCCTTATTGCGGGCGACGTTTTCGATACCTACACACCCTCTGCCGAAGCAGAAGAAATTTTCTATCGCGGCGTAAAGGATTTATCCGAATCGTGTGCCGTACTCGTTATAAGCGGTAACCACGACGACTATGTGCGCTTAACGGCGGCTTCAGTGCTTGCCGAGCAGCAAAACGTTTACATTATCGGCAATAATCTTGCGCCTATAAATTGTGCAAAGCGCGGCAAAGTATATCCTATAAAATCGGGCAACGGCTGGGTAGTGTTTGAAGGCAACGGCGAAAAGGTCTATATCAACGCTTTGCCTTATCCCAACGAAGCCCGTTTTAAAGAAGGGCGCTCGGACGAAACTTTTGAAGAAAAGATGACCCGCTGGATAGCTTGCGGTGAAGAAGGCAAGACCGAAAAAATACCTTCGGTATTTCTTTCCCATATCTTCGTTGCGGGCGGAAAGGTGAGCGACAGTGAAAGGGAAATAGATTTAGGCGGCGCGAGAGTGGTACCTTTAAGTCTTTTACCTAACTGTGACTATTGCGCTTTGGGACATCTTCATAGAAGACAAAAGCTGGCAAGCAACGTTTATTACAGTGGTGCGCCTATGCAGTTCTCTTTTGACGAATGCGGCGCGGTAAAGTCAGTAAACGTTTTTGATTTAACACCAAACGGCGTAGAAAACCTTAAACAGATAGAACTGAGCAGTGCAAGGAAATTAATCCGCTTGCAAGCCAACGGTGTGGAAGAGGGGGCTTCGCTTCTTGCCGCAAACGAAGGTTGCTTTGTAGAGTTGACGCTGAATTTAAGTGCGCCGATGACCCCGCAAGAGAGTAGCACGCTTCACGAGCATGAAAATCTCGTTTCTCTCCGTGCCGAAGTGCAGAGCGTGGAAAACACTTTCGAAATGGTTTCAAACAAGAATAAAAGCTCTTCACAGCTTTTTTCCGATTATTATAAACTGAGATACGGCGCTGACGTGCCGCAAGAGCTTTTGGCACTCTTTCTTTCTCTGACGGAGGAAGAATGAAACCTATAAAACTTGAATTTGAAGGCATAAACAGCTTTTCAGAGCATACAATAATAGACTTCGATGCGTTAACTAAAAACGGGATTTTCGGAATTTTCGGGGATACCGGCAGTGGCAAAAGTACCATTTTGGACTGCATAAACTTTGCCTTATACGGCAACGTGGAGAGGAGTAAGGTAATGACTGACATTATCAACTACCGCTCCGAAGTGGCAAAGGTCAAATTCGTTTTCAATATTTTAAACGAGGGTAAGCGCAAAACTTACACTGTTGAACGCTCGATTAAAAAAGACAAATACGGAACACACAAAGCCGCCCTTTACGAAAAGGACGAGGTCGAGGTGTGTATTGCCGATAAGGCAAGTGCCGTAGAAAAGAAGATAGTGGAAATCCTCGGCGTAGAGGCGGAGGACTTCAGAAAGTGTATAGCGCTTCCCCAAGGCGAGTTTGCACAGTTCGTCAAGTCTGCACCCGCGGCGCGTCTTGCGCTTATTGAAAGACTGTTTTCCCTGTCTAAATACGGCGACAAATTAAAGGAAAAATTGAACGCCCGTGAAAGGGAAACGGAAGGACTGTTTCAGAACGTTTCGGGTAAGCTCACGGGTTTTGAAGAAGTATCGGAAAGTGCGTTAAATCAAGCATATATGGGGGTCAATTCAAAAAAAGCCGAGCTTTTAGAGCAAAATAAAAAGGCAAAAGAAGCGACTGAAAAATGTGAAAGGCTTAAAGTACTGAACGAAAAACGCCTTGAACTTGAAGAAACCGAAAAAAGACTTGCCGAAATGCAGTCCCAAAAGGCAGCGATAGAGGAGTTGAGGAAGGGTTTAACTGTCCTTCCCGCATGCCGAGAAGCCGTAAAGATTAACGGTGAAATAAGTGCAAAACTCGATGATATTCGGGGGGCAATTGAAAAAATCAAGGATATTGAGGCACAAATCAGCGATAACTTGCGTGAAATTGAAATTCTTGATAAGCAAGTACAAGATAGCAACTTCGACGAAAATATTACGGCGTGTGTGCGGCTTCAAACCTTGTACAATTCACACAATTCTTCCACGGAAAAATTGAACGCATTGTCGTTAAGGTTGACCGAAAAGCGCAAAGAATACCGCAAAAAAGAGGAAGAAAAGGTTCGTTTAGAATCTGAAAAGCAAAGCATTGAAGCCGAATTGAAAAGGGCAGAAAATGACCTTGCCGAATGCGAGAATAAAGATATAGGTAAAATCGTCAACGTTCAGTTTAAGGGTGCGGTTTTAAAAGAAGAATACGCATATAATTTAGATTATTTCGCTAACCTTAAAACCGATTTGAAGGTTTTCCGAGAAGACTCACCTCTTTATAATTTTGTCAGCAGTGAAGTCGAGAAAAAAATTAAAGAGTATTCCGAGCGTGTACGTGACGTAAAAGATTTTTCTCTTGCAAACGTAAACGAGCAGCTTGAAAAATTGCAACAGCTTGATAAAGAGCGTGATGCTAAGCAAAAAGTTGTAAACTCGTGCAAAGATAGACTTCAACGCCTTAACGCCGCAATAGAGATTAATTCAAACGAGCTTAAAGCTTTATTGAAGGAAGGGGCGGACGTCAAAGCACAAGCAGATGAACTAGGCACCGAGCTTAAGAAAGTTTTTGGTGAAAGCTGTACGGACTTTAACGCTGTTATAAAGTGCAATGACGATAAGTTGATATCATTAAGGCGTAGAAAAGACGACTTAGCATTTAAAACCGAAAAAGCTAAAAACAGAAATACGGAACTCGCCATCAACTTGAATGGTGCTAAAACGACGCAAGCCGCACGGGAAGAAGACGTAACGGAATTGAGGAGGAAGCTTGATGAAGCTATTTCTCTTTCCGGTCTTGGAACTATTGAGGCATGTGTTAGCTTGGTGTCCAAATTTGAAAAATTGCCCGACGCTGAGCAAGCTTTAAAGGATTTTGACAGCACCCTTTCGGTGTTGAATTTAAAGGCTGAAGAGCTTAGAAAAATCAAGGGTATTTTAAACGTTACGACCGAAGAATATGAGGCTGCAGAATGTGAAAAGTCCAACATATGTGGGGGTGTAACGCGTTTAACGGGTGAAATTGCCGTACTTGAAAACGAATGTAAGGTTTTAGAAAAACGCTTAAAAGAAAAGGAAGAAATTTCAAAAGAATTTGTAAAAATTCAGAATGAAAGAAATTTAATTGCAAGGTTAAAAGAAACTACCAAGAACAACAAGTTTATGGAGTTTATTGCAAACGAGTACCTTTACGATATTTCCCGACTTGCTTCTAATACGCTTTTAAAACTTAAAGACGGCAGATATTTTTTAACTTATAAAGACAATAACTTCTTTGTCGGCGATAACTTCGATTGTGGGAACCTTCGTGGAGTAAACACACTTTCCGGCGGTGAAACTTTCCTAGTTTCTCTTTCTCTTGCGCTTGCCCTTTCCCAGACTATCTGCGCTAAGTCTTTGAAAAATATTGAGTTTTTCTTTTTGGATGAAGGCTTCGGCACTTTGGATACTTCACTGGTCGATACGGTTATGAACGCGCTTGAAAAGTTAAAAAGCTCTGATTTCACAATCGGCGTTATCAGTCACGTTGAAGAACTTAAACACAGAATAGACAGTAAAATAACAGTTAATAAAGCAACTGAAAGTTGCGGTTCCACCGTAACGGTAAATTGCTGAGGAGTACGGTATGCCCAAAATTTTGACACCGTTATCACTATTTAAAAATTTTGATATTTCGCTTCCGACGTTCCCCGTCAAGCTTTCGACGACGCAAATCGATGATACTTGCATCGAGCACTTGAATATTTCCGGAAGGGAAACTGGTTGCGGCAGAGTTCAGATAGCCGCCGCCTTTGCATACGACGTGCAATCGCCCGCCGCTGGAACGGTGCTTATTATTCCGGACAGCACGGAAACTATTGACGAAGAAATTTTAAAATACTTCGTAGATCAAGGCTACACTGCGCTTATGGTAGATTACCGCGGTGAGTGGAAGGATACGACCTTCGTTACGCGCTATCCCAGCAACGTTTCTTATGCTAATACCGCAAAGTGCGGCAGACAGAAGGATTACGTTGACGACAGCGCCGATAAAACGAGTTGGTATGAATGGGTTGGTATCGGGCTATATGCACGCAAATATATTAAAGAGCGTACGGGAAGTGACAATATTGCGGTTGTAGGGCTTCGCGACGGCGGTGAAATTGCTTGGAAGCTTGGCGTTGCGGGGGATTTTTCGTGTATAATTCCCGTCTGTGCTGCCGGATGGAAGGCTTATTCGGGTATAAGCAAATATTTGACTGAGGATCCCGTTCTTGACGAAGAAAGATACCGTTTTATAGCCGGTATTGATTCGCAAGCGTATGCGCCTCACGTTAAATGCCCCGTATTGATGTTGTGTTCCACCAACGATCCCCTTTTTGATTACGACCGAGCTTACGATACTTTTTCTCGTATAAATCAAGACTTCATTAAGGATAGCGCAATTGCCTTTTCGGTGAAAAGCAGCGCAAGCATAAGCGCTAAAAGTATAGCCGATATGTTCCTTATGCTTGATAAAAACTTGAAGAAAAGGCAAGTTTTTATTCCGAATCCGCCCGAAATTTCCGTTTTTGTCGATGAAAAGTCTAATCTGATTGCAAGGGTAACGTTTGATAACAAGGGTATTGCCGAAAGCTGTAAGCTTTACCTTGCAGAAGATTGCATTGATTCTACTTTGAGAGAATGGTGTGTATGCCCTGAAAAATCCAGAAAAGCCGAAAACGTTTTCGATTATTATTTGAACGTTTACGAGAAGACGTCCGTTATTTTCGTGCTTTGCCGCGTAAGTTATCTGAACGGTTTTACCGTTTGGTCTAAAATGAACGTTAAGAGGATTAGCGGGCTTTTCCGTAACACGCAGAACAAATGCCGAGTTATGTATAACGATAAGGACGTAGCCGCTGATTTTGCTGTGGCCGATTCAAAGTCGTTGTCGGTTGGCGGCATTTTCTTCCCGAACGAATCCGTTCTTCCTAAGCTTGTAACGAAAACGAGAGGAGTAAAGGGGTTGTTTTCGCCTTGCGGGCTTTCAACTTTCAGAATGAGCAACCCTAAGTTTGCTCCTTCGAAAAATAGCGTGCTTTCCATTGATTTTTTCAGCGACGAAACTTCTACGCTTACTCTGACCTTTATTGATATCACTTCGGGTGAAGAATACATTAACGAAGTTAACGTAATAGGTGGAGCGTGGCAGACGGTTATTTCCGAAAGCAAGAATTTCAAAACGGCAAGTGGGGTTCCCCTTGCAGACTTTACTGGGGATTTAAAGTTTACTTTAACTTGCCCCGTCGGGTACGCCGTCAACAATATAATGTGGCTTTAAGGTGGCTTGGTGTCAAACGTTGAATATGGAGCTTCCCGACTCTTTGACGTGCGGGACAGTTTGTACAAAAGAGAGAGGCGCTCGCCTTTAAATATTTGTTTAAACGTTATCATCGTTTTGTTTTGTGCGATATTGGTTCTCGAACTGTCTTTTAACGTGCTTTACACGGGTATTTACGTTATCGACGAATCAATGACGCCGACTATAATAGGCGCGCCCGCATCAAATAGGTCCGGTGGTGAATTTATTTATATAGACAAGTACGCAAAGCCAAATCGCGGTGACATCGTAGTGGTTTATAGAGAAACGCCCGACGGTACGAAAGGTAACATTATAAAACGCGTGGTTGCGTTAGGCGGAGATACCATTGAATTGTATAAGGGTGTTTTGAAAGTAAACGGCGAAGTGGTAGACGAATATTATCTTGACGAGAACTACAATTCGCCAGAAAATGAGTATAATACGCTTCCCGAACACCATACCGTGGTGGAAGGAGGCATGTTTCTTCTAGGCGATAACAGAAACGTTAGTAACGACAGCCGCCAGAACGGTGATTATCCCGTTGAAAATTTGGTTGGCGTCGTTCCGAAGTGGTCAATGAAAATAAAGCCGATGACTACGAAATTTTATACGTTTTTCAACTTTACGCTTTGGGGAAAATAACGATATACCCCCATATATGCCTTAAATAACGGCATTTTAACTGTTTTTGTAAGCTTGATACGGAGCGAGATTTTTTAAGAGGTAATTGATGAAAAGAGAGCAAGTTAAAGAAAGGTACAAATGGAAAATCGAAGATATTTTTTCAAGCGATGAAGAATGGGAAAAGTGTTTTGAAAATGCAGAAAATAGCCTTGACCTTGCGAAATATGCCGGTAAGCTTTCTTCGAAAACTACCCTTTTAAAGTTTTTGAAGGAGAATGACGAGTACGGTAAAACGCTTGAAAGGCTTGCTGTTTACGCTCATATGCGTAACGACGAGGATAGAGGCGTATCTAAGTATAATTCATACAAATCTAAGGTAGGTGCGCTTTGGTCAAAATACGCCACGGAGCTTTCGTTTTACGAGCCCGAAATGGCTAAGTTTGACGACGATTATTTAAATTCTTTAATTTTCGACAAGGATTTTTCCGATTACGATTACGATATAAAAAGAATTATTAAGGGCAAACCGCACGTTATTTCCGAGGCGGAAGAACGCCTTATGGGTATGGCAGGGGAAATTTTTGATAGCTTTTACGAAAGCTTCGGAATGATAGACAACCTTGATTTGCCTTTGCCAGACATTGAGTGGGAAGGCAAAATGACGAAGCTCACTCACGGACTTTACGGCATAATTCTTCACAGCGATAACCGCGAAAAGAGAAAAGAAGCGTATGAAAAGTATTACGCAGCTTATACGGGGTTAATCAATACGATAACTTCTATTTATCACGGCAACGTGAGAAAAGACGTTTATTGCAGTAAGGTTTATAAATTTTCTTCTTGTTTAGAGCAAGCTCTTTTCGCCGAGGACGTCGATATAAGCGTTTACAATAACCTTATTAAAGCCGTGGACAATAGTTTGCCGACTATGCATCGCTACGTTGAAGACAGAAAGAAAATTTTAGGTTTGGAAAAGCATTATTTTTACGATATTTATGCGCCGCTTGTTGACGGCGTAAACGTTAAATATACTTACGACGAGGCGTACGAACTTGTAATCAACGGGCTTGCACCCTTAGGCAAGGAATATCAAGCGCTTTTAAAAAGAGGATATGACGAGCGTTGGATAGACGTTGAAGAAACGGATGGAAAGAGCGGAGGAGCTTACAGCATAGGTTGCCCCGGTACACACCCGTTCGTTTTACTGAATTATCAGCCTACGCTTCACGAGGCATTTACTATCGCGCACGAAATGGGGCATTCGCTGCACACCTATTTCTCGCAGAAAAATCAGCCGTTTGCAAAATCGCAATATAAAATATTCGTTGCGGAAGTGGCAAGCACGGTTAACGAGGTTTTGCTTCTCAAGCATATGCTTAAGGAAGCCAAGGACGCTAACTTAAAAAAATATCTTTTGAATTACTATCTTGAAACTATCCGTGCCACGTTGCACAGACAGACAATGTTTGCGGAGTTTGAAAGCCGTGCACACGAAATGGAAGAAAAGGGTGACCCCCTTACGACGGAAAACCTCTGCGAGCTTTACGACGGTATCGGTAAAAAGTACTACGGTAATGGTATTGAGTACGATTACAATATATCTTGCGAGTGGGCAAGGATACCGCACTTCTATCGCGCGTTCTACGTTTACAAATACGCAACGGGAATTACCGCCGCAATCAATATTGCAAAGCGCATATTGACTGAAGGGGAAAGCGCCGTTAAAGATTATTTCGAATTTCTTTCGGGTGGCTGTTCAACCGACCCCGTATCCTTATTAAAGCTTGCGGGCGTTGACCTATCAAAGCCCCAGCCTTTTGAGGTTGCTATGCGTGAATTTGACGAAACGCTAACTGAATTTGAAAAATTAATGAATATACGCTAAAACACAAAAAATCCGTAAAAAACGGTATAAAAATATAAGAAATATAGGATTTGCGAAGTACTATGTCAGACAAAAACAACGTTATGCCCAACAATTTAGACGCTGAACAAGCACTTTTGGGCTGTATGCTAATCGATAACGAAATATTGCCGGAAGTTTTAGATTCGTTGACTGAAAACGACTTTTATCAAGATTCACATAAGTTTATCGTCAGCGCGATAAAGCTTACTTTTGCCGATAGAAAGCCCGTTGACATTGTTACACTTTCAGACAAATTGGAGAGTGAAGGCAACTTGCAAAAGGCGGGCGGGATAAGCTATCTTACCGAGCTCGTGCAGATTACTCCTTCTGCGGCAAACTATAAGTATTATCTTGAAATAGTCAAACGAGACAGTGTAAACAGAAACCTTATTCGTGCCGCGCGCGATATTGCAGATTATTCTAAATCCAGCGACGACTCGATAAAGAGTATTCAGTTTGCCGAGGAAAAGATTTATTCCGTTTCGCAAGTTAACGACACTTCCACCATAAAGGACATACGCGAAAGCGAAGGGCTTGATTTGGTGTTTGAAAAATTCCAGAATCTTGCTAAGGACAAAGACGCTTACCGTGGTGTTGCTACGGGCTTTAACCGCTTGGATAGGCTTACGAACGGCTTGCAGAAGTCTGACCTTATCGTGCTTGCGGCACGCCCCGGTATGGGTAAAACGTCGCTTGCCATGAATATTGTAGAGCACGCCGCAGTAGAGGACGGCAAAGTTTGTGCCGTGTTCTCTTTGGAAATGCCCGAAGTTCAGATAATTCAAAGGCTTCTTTGCTCGAATGCGGAAGTGAGTATGTCGACCGCGCTTTCCGGAAAACTTACGGATAACGATTGGAAACAGCTTGTCAAGGCAAGTGAACGACTCAGAAAATCAAAAATAAGCATTGACGACAGCTCAAGGGTTACGCCCGCCGAAATTCTTTCAAAGTGCAGAAGAATTAAGGCAAGAAACAACGGTCAGCTTGATTTGGTAATGATAGACTATATTCAGCTTATGTCAAGCGGCAAAAAAGGCGGTGAGGAAAACAGAGTTCAAGAAGTCGCTTCAATTACCCGTGATTTAAAGATTATGGCAAAAGAGCTTGACGTCCCCGTAATTGCGCTTTCACAGCTCCGTCGTATTCAGTCCGGTGAGCCTCAGCTTACCGACCTTAGAGAGTCGGGTGCGATAGAGCAAGACGCGGACATGGTAATGTTTATTTCCCGTCCCGACGTTACCGCCAGCGAAGAAGATTTGAAGAACGGCAAAGTCGTTAAAGGCGAAGCCTTTCTCAATATCGCAAAGAACAGAAACGGCAGTCTTGACAGAATACGTCTTCGCTTCAAGGGCGAGCTTACCAAATTCGTCAACCCCGAGCTCAACGAGTCTATGGAAGAAAGGGCAATATCCAGCAAACCTTCTAAAAACGAAGGGGGAAAGCCTTCTAAGAATTTCAACGACGAGGTTGCTCCGCTTACCGAAGACGACGCGCCCCCGCTTGACGAGGAGCCTCCGTTTTAAGTTATGAAAACCGAAATTTTAGAAATAGACGAAAGCTCTCTTGCGCTGTCAAAACGGATTATCGAAAGTGGAGGTGTAGTGGCGATGCCAACCGAAACGGTCTACGGTTTGGGCGCAAACGCCTTCGATAGTGCCGCAGTAGAGAGAATTTTCGAAATAAAGGGTCGCCCTAACGACAACCCTTTAATAGTTCACGTACATAAAGATTACGATATTTCCACCTTGGTTGAAGATGTTCCGGAATATGCAAAATTACTTGCAAAAGCCTTTTTGCCCGGACCTTTGACTATGGTTTATAAAAGCAAGGGCACAGTATCCAAAGCCGTTTCTTGCGGGCTTGATACGCTTGCGATAAGAGTCCCTTCGCATGAGGGCGCTCAAAGGTTTTTAAAATTCGTTAATCTTCCGATTGCCGCGCCGTCAGCTAACGTTTCAAAGCACGTCAGCCCAACGACGGCGGAACACGTTTATTCCGATTTAAACGGCAAAATCGAGCTGATTTTAGACGGCGGCAAGTCCGAAGGTGGAATTGAGAGCACCGTTTTGGACTGCACGGGCGATATTCCGGTGATTTTAAGAAGCGGACTTATCACGCGTGAAATGATTGCACAAGTTGTCGGTGAGTGCGGCGAGTACGTCTATAAAGACGGTATGCGCGCCATATCCCCCGGAATGAAGTACAAGCATTATTCCCCGAATTGCAGAACAGTTCTGTTCAATTTTGACGAGTTGGATAAGGCGGTTAAACTATATAGAGAAGAAACCTCAAGGGGCGTCAAAGTTTATCTTTTGTGCGACGATAAAACCGTGCAAGAAGCAAAGGTTGAAAACGTATTAAACCTTGGCAAGGACGAAAACGAAATCGCCTCGAACCTCTATTTAAAACTGAGGGAAGGCGAAAAGGTAGCAGACTTGATTATTGCCGTTGCGCCCGAAAAGCAAGACGGCGTAATGGTCGGCGTAATGAACAGATTATCAAAAGCTTGTAGGTAATTATGAAAAGGAAAAAGATTTTATTCGTCTGCACGGGCAACACTTGCCGAAGCCCTATGGCGGAGGCACTGCTTCGGACGAAGATAAAACGCAATAAAATAAGGTGGTGGGACGTCTCGTCTTGCGGAATTCACGCGGAAGTCGGCGGAACAATAAGCGTCAACAGCAAAATTGCGCTTCAAGACGTGGGCATTGCCGTTGAAGATTTCAAGCCCCGCCAGCTTACGCAAAAGCTTATCGAAGGCAGTACTATCGTTATCTGTATGACGGAAAGCCAGAAAAAGATGCTTGAGGCGTGCGGTAACGTGTACTGCATAAAGGATATGTGCGGTTACGACGTGCCCGACCCTTACGGCTGCAACCTTGACGCATATAAAGTGACGCGTGACGCCCTTTCGCGTGCGTGTGATATTATTATCAAAAATTACATAACGACTTACAAGGACGTAGAATAAAATGAAAATTGCTATTGCTTGCGACCATGGCGGACTTAATTTAAAGAACAGGATAATTGCCCACGTAAAATCGGCGGGACATGAAGTAGTAGACTTCGGAACGAATACTGCGGAAAGCTGTGACTACCCCGATTTTGCTCTGCTTGCGGCGGAAGCCGTTGCAAGCGGTGAATGTGAGAGGGGCATCGTCGTATGCTCAACGGGGATAGGTGTTTCTATCGTTGCAAACAAAGTTCCCGGCGTTAGATGTGCACACTGCCATGACTGCTATTGTGCAGAGCTCACACGCTTGCACAACGACAGCAACGTTTTAGCCCTCGGTGAAAAAGTTATTGGAGAAGGTTACGCGCTTAAAATCGTCGATACGTTCTTGAATACAAAATTCGATGGCGGCAGACATCAGCGCCGCATTGATAAAATAACCGCAATAGAAAAGAAATATTGTAAATAATAAACTGATAAGTAAAATCGGCGCGGGCAATTTTGCCCCGCCGCGTGAAATTTTTAAATTTAATTTTGGGTGTTGGTAAAACATCATAAAGGGTTTTTTTTTTTTTTTTTGGTTTTGTGTGTGTATGGAAAAAAATTTTG
>CAMWME010000011.1 GCA_947175325.1 uncultured Clostridia bacterium
CCCGACGGGCGCGCCTTTTCAAAATTAAAATTCAATTAAACCAAATCGTTATTTTCTTCTACCGGCGTTTCCTCTGCAACTGCCTCTACTTTATCCTTTTTAAGCGATTTAAAGAAGATTACGGTAAAAATTATTGCAACGATAATTGCCACGCCGTCGGCAATTGCCGCCGACCAAAGGATACCGTCTATTCCGAGGAAAACGGGCATAATGCAGAGAAGGGGCACGAAGCAAACCAAATCCCTTACGAGTGCAGACACCACTGCAAACACGGGCTTGCCCGATGCTTGGAAGAAGATAGACGACATTTTTATGGTGCAAGTCAAGGTTACCGACATTAAGAATATTCTAAACGTTTTAACGCCGAACTCCCAATATTTTTCGGGGTCGCCTTGCGTGGGGTCGGGGTCGCCGAATATGCTTACGACTGCGGACGGGGCGGCTTCAAAAATAATAGTGAAAATAAGCCCTATGGCAACCGTGCTTGCAAGCAAATATAGGTACAGCTTCTTAACTCTATCGTAATTTTTTGCGCCCATATTGTAGCTTATAATAGGCTGACAGCCCAAGACTATTCCCACGACGATATTAATAACTACCGTAAACACTTTGCTTTCTATGGCAATAATCGCAATAGGAATATCCACTCCGTAATTGGAAATCTCGCCGTACTTTTTAAGCATTATATTGCAAACGACGGAAATTATAACTATCGCCATTTGGATAATGAAAGACGACAACCCGAGCTTTGCGGGGGTTGCAAATTCCTTGAAATCGGGGATGAAGCTTTTTAACTTCATTTTGAAGGTTTTGGTCTTTAAAATGAAGTACAAAAGACTGATAATAAACGACGCGCACTGACCTATTACGGTTGCCCAAGCGGCGCCCGCCATACCCATATCCAGTACGAGGATAAATATTCCGTCCAAAACGATATTGATGCCGGCGCCGGTAAGCATAGACGCCATTGACCAGCCGGGGGAGCCGTCAGCACGGATTACGCCGTTCATCATATTCATTGCCATGAATACGGGGAAGAAGCCGAGAATTACGTTATAGTATTCTATTGCAAGGGGCAAGGTTTCTTCCGACGCGCCGCAAAGCATTAAAAACGGGGTGCGAATGGGATAAAATACAGCCATTAAAACGACGCTTGAAATTATGGTTAAAACGATTCCCGTGCCGATTGCTTTATGCGCGTTCTGCGAATCGTTCCGCCCTTGACAGATATTAAGGTAAGCGGCGCACCCGTCGCCGAACCACCACGCGAACCCTTGTGCAATTATGAATATGGGAAACACTATGCCCGTTGCCGCATTGCCGCGAAGGCTCAACGAACTGTTGCCGACGAAGATTTGGTCGACGATATTGTAAAGCGCGGAAATAACCAGCGACAGCACGCAAGGAAGCGAGAATTTAAGCATAAGCTTTAAAAGGTTGCCCTCGCTTAAATATTTGTTGCTCTGCTCCTCTCTTTTTTCCGTTGCCGAATTTTCTTCCATAAAACCTCCTAATCACACAAAAAAAGACACAAGATAGACCTTTTTACCGTTCCGTAATCAGATTTACGCGGCAAGTTTGCCGCCACTTGTGTCGTTGCAATTTTATTAAAATGTAATTATATTTTAATATTTTTAAGTCAAAAAGTCAAACGATTTCGCGTTTGCTTATTACTCTTGCCCGCTCACTTTGGTTAATTCGTTAACTAATGCGGTATGATAATCGGAATCCCCTTCAGCGGGGGTATGGTTTCCGACTTCGGCAAGAAGCTTATTTGCCATGTCTTTATCCTTGCTTTCAATAACTTGCACGGCAAGAATGGCAAGCGCGTTATTTTTGGGGAAGCCTTGAACATCTGCGGCTACTGCAGTGTCGAAAGCTTCGTCCTTTTTGCCGTTTCTGTATTTTGCGGCGGCAACTCGCCCGTAAACGTACTGTTTATAATCAGCTTCGATTTGTACGGTGCTTTCCGCCTTTTCGCAAACTTCCGCAAATTTTTCGTCGGCAATAAGCTTGTCCCCGAACTTTACGATATCGCTGTCGTTATTGGCGTGAACGCTGTTCAAAAAGCAACGGTTTAAATCGTTTACGTCCTTAGTGTACGTATAGCTTAGCGAAGCGTAGCCCGTTGCCATCGAGTAATTACCCGATTTTTCGCACAGACCCGCCATCTCGGACGGGAAGCCGAGGCTTGCCACGCCGAAAGCGACGAGCACGATTACCGCCACTATAAGCAAAGTTTTTAGAGCAGTTTTTAAAATTACTTTAAACATTTTTCTTAAATCGTAATAAATTATTTAATTTATTCTACCACAAAGCGGTTAAAAATGCAACTGTTTGAAATTTAAAATTCATTCATACCGCGCCGAGAAAAAATATATACTTTAATATGAAGAAAACTACTTTTTTCGTTGGTATTATACTTTCGGTGCTGTGCGCCCTTTGCGCGTTGCCCGCTTGCTCTAAACAAGTGAATTACTCAGATTATATTTCTGAAAGCCGTTCGGACGTTTTCCTTTATCGGGACGACGCGACCGAAATTAAAATTCAGTGTTCCAAAAAGGAACAGCCCTTTTGCGCTGACGGCTACAAGGGCGAAATGTGCGACTTGGTAGAAATTTACGTCACACTTGCAAAGAATCCGCAAGTGCTTGAAGTCCAAGTTGAAAATCTCGGCGGCGAAATGAACTATCAAGCGGTAACGAGGCAGTACTACTTGTCGCTGTCTGCAGCGGCTTTTAATAAAAGCGGGGTCGAAGTTACTTTGACCGCCGACGAAAAGACGGAAACCTACACCGCGCTTTCGGTTAAAGACGATAACGTAATGAGCTGCGAGAAGGCGGTTGAATGCGTTGCCGAGTACGCAAGCGAGCTGTTTGAAGGGCTGACCTCGAACGGACTGTTCGACGGCGAAATCTTCGTTCGACTTTTGTACGACGAGGGGTGCTACTATTACGTGGGCGTGTGCAACAAAGAAAAGCTTGTTACGGCGTTTCTAATTGACGGCGAGCGCGGCAAGGTAATTGCCAAAAAGGAAATTCAAGGTTAAAAAGGGCGGGGCAAATTGCCCCGCCCACTTAATTATTCGGTTCTTAAAAACTCTACTATAATCGAGTTTTGAATAAATAAATTTTCGTCCTTAATTTTTAAAAAATCACCGTTAACTTCAATATATTTGCCCACCTTTTGAATTGCGGCGGCGTAAACCTCGGTGAAATTTTTGTTGAAAAGTTCGGCGTATTCCTTCAAATTTAACCCGCGTGACGTGCGAAGTGCAAGCATAATAAATTCTTCCTCTTGCCCCGCCAAATCGACTTCTTCTCTGTCCTTAACCGCAAGGTGGTTTGAAAGTATGCACTTGAAATATTCGTCCAAATCGAAGGTGTTCGTAAATCTTATATTATTTATACACGACGAAGCGGCTACGCCGAAGCCTATATAATCGCCCCGCCGCCAATAATTTAGGTTGTGGCGGCTTTCAAATCCCTTCTTCGAGAAGTTTGAAACCTCGTATCTGTCAAAGCCGAGCTCCCTCAATTTCTTTACGCCCGATGAGTACATTTCGGCAACCTCGTCACCGTCGGGAAGCTCGCCGTTTAGATAATCAGAGTAAATCGGCGTGCCGTCTTCGGGCGATAAAGCATACATAGAAATATGATTAGCCCCCGAATATGCCGCAGTTTCGATAGTTTTTTCGATGTCGGCAAGGGTTTGGTTTTTAAGCCCTATCATTACGTCAACGCTGAAATTTCTACCCTTTAAAAGCTTAGTGCACAGCAAAAATTCTTTTAGGTTATGTATTCTGCCAAGCTCTGCAAGCTGACTGTCCACCGCCGTTTGAAGTCCTACGGAAAAGCGGTTGATTCCGCATTTTAAATAGGTTTCTATCTTTTTTGCGCTGACAGTGCCGGGGTTCATTTCAATGGTTATTTCGGCGTCCTTTGCAAGTTTGAAATTCTTCCTTGCCGCCGCGACGAGCATCGCAATATAATTTTCGTCAATTACTGACGGAGTACCGCCGCCTATATAAAGCGTGTCGAAGGTGTAGCTCTTCAACTCCTCCTTACGCATAGCCATTTCACGGTACACGCAAGCCATATAGCTTTCCGCAAAACACAGCTTGTCGGGGAAAGAGGCAAAGTCGCAGTATCTGCACTTAGACTTGCAAAAAGGTATATGAACGTAAATTCCAGCCATTACTCACCCTCCCAGCGGTATTTTTTTAGGTCTATAATATCATTATCAAATTGAACGCCCTCTGCTTCCAAAAGGGCCTTTTGCACTTCTTTACCGCCGAAAGCAAAGCCGTCGGTCAATCGCCCGTCACCGAATACGACTCTGTGGCACGGAACAACGCCCGGTTCGGGATTAGAGTGCAACGCCCAGCCGACTTGCCTTGCACAGCGCGGCGCACCCGCCGCCCGCGCAACGTCGCCGTAGGTCAACACCTTACCCTTAGGTATTCGTTTTACAACCGCGTAAACGCTTTCAAAAAAGCCCATAAATTGCAATTACCCCGCATATATGCTTGAAATAACTAATCTTTATTCGTCTTTAATATCTGCATGAAAACCTCAGACGGAACCTCTACGTTGCCCACTTGGCGCATACGCTTTTTACCCTCTTTCTGCTTTTCCAAAAGCTTTTTCTTACGGGTTATATCGCCGCCGTAGCACTTTGCAAGAACGTCCTTTCTTACGGCTTTTACCGTTTCCCTTGCAATAATTTTACCGCCGATTGCGGCTTGCACGGGCACTTCGAAAAGCTGCCTGGGGATAGCCTCTTTCAGATTTTCGCACAGCGTTCTTCCGCGTGCGTAGGCACTGTCCTCGTGCACTATCATAGAGAGCGCGTCGCACACTTCGCCGTTAAGCATAATATCGAGCTTGACGAGTTTGCTCGTTTCGTAGCCGATAAGCTCGTAGTCGAAGCTGGCGTACCCGCGCGTTCTCGACTTTATCGCGTCGAAGAAGTCGAAGATAATTTCGTTCAGCGGCAAGTGGTATTCAAGGCGCACGCGGCTTTTATCGAGGTAGGTCATCTGTAGAAACGTCCCCCTCTTTTCGCGGCACAAGTCCATTATCTGCCCCAAATAATCGGGCGGGGAATAGATATCCGCCTTGACGATGGGTTCTTCCATATGCTCAATTTCGGATACTGGCGGCAAGTGCGAGGGGTTGTCCACGAAGATTTCCTCCCCGTCGGTCTTTAAAACCTTGTAGCTTACCGAGGGCGCGGTGGTAATAATTTCCAGCCCGAACTCGCGCTCGATACGCTCTTGAATAATTTCCATATGCAAAAGCCCCAAAAAGCCGCAACGGAAACCGAAACCCAGCGCAACCGAACTGTCCGGCTCAAAGATTAAAGACGCGTCGTTAAGTTGCAGTTTTAATATTGCGTCTTTGAGGTCGTTGAACTTGCTGCCGTCCAAAGGATAGATGCCGCAAAAGACCACGCTTTGTACTTTTTTGTAGCCGGGCAACGGCTCCTTAGCGGGATTTTCCGCATTGATTAGCGTATCACCCACGGCTACGTCTTGAATGGATTTTATCGAAGCCGCAACGTAGCCTACTTCGCCCGCAAAAAGCCCGTTCTTGGGGGATAGTCCGGGGGCAAACACTCCCGTCTCCACAACTTCGTAAACTTTATCGGAGCGGAAAGTTTTGATTTTATCACCCGCTTTGACCGTTCCGTCCTTGACGCGCACGAACAAAATTACGCCTTTATAATTATCGTAATAGCTGTCGAAGATAAGCGCCTTCAAAGGCGCATTATCGTCGCATTCGGGCGCGGGGAAGGTGTTTACTATCGCCTCTAAAACGTCGTCGATATTCAGTCCTTCTTTGGCTGAAATAAGCGGCGCGTTGGAAGCGTCAAGCCCTATCACTTCCTCTATCTCGGTTTTAACCACGTCGGGCTGAGCGGAGGGCAAATCTATCTTGTTTATGACGGGCAGAATTTCAAGGTCGTTTTCAAGTGCAAGATACACGTTTGCAAGCGTCTGCGCCTCCACCCCTTGCGACGCGTCGACAATTAAAATTGCGCCCTCGCACGCGGCGAGAGAACGCGAAACCTCGTAGGTGAAGTCCACGTGCCCGGGGGTATCAATTAAATTAAAGGTGTACTCTACGCCGTCTTTCGCCTTATAAAACATTCTTACGGGGGTTAGCTTTATGGTAATTCCGCGCTCGCGCTCTATATCCATTGAGTCCAAAAGCTGCTCCTCCATATCCCTTTCGGAAACTTGCCCCGTGCGCTCCATAAGCCTATCCGCCAAGGTGGACTTGCCGTGGTCTATGTGTGCAATTATACAAAAGTTGCGTACATTCTGCTTTTTGCCCATATAATTCCTTAATTTCGCCCGCGCGTTGAAACGCGCGGGCGGACTTCAAATTTAAGTTTGATTAGTGATTTGCTTGCTTTATGCAAACGTAATTAAGATACTTAGTTAAGCGGAACGCTTATTCTACTACTGCGAGTCTATCCAAAAGATAGTCGTTTGAAAGTATCGTGCCGCCGCCTATAACCGCAGCAAGCTGCGGCTCTTCGGGCACGTTCACGGGAATGTTCAGCTTTTCTTCGATATACTCCGCAAGCCCGTCCATTTTAACAGCCCCGCCCGAAAGGTACACGCCGCCGTGCATAACGCCCGACGCCACCTCTGCGGGAAGCTTTGAAAGTACGAGCGCAACGTATTCCAAAATTTTGTCGATATAAGTCGTAATCACGCCGTAAATCTGCTCCGAATTGACGGCAATAGACGCGGGCGCGCCCGAAGTAATCTCTCTGCCCTCTACTACGTTCATTTTATTGTCGTCCGGCAAAAGACTTCCAACGGACGTTTTCAACCTTTCGGCGGTAAGCGCGCCGATTTTGAAGTTGTAGTTTTCGGCAAGCTCGTCAATTAAATGCACGTCTATGTTCGCACCGCCTAAATTCACCGTCAAGCCGTAGATTATTCCGTCTTGCGACAGCGCGGCAATATTGGTTATCGAGTGCCCGATATCCAGAACGAACATCGGCGTACTTTCACTTATAGCCACGTTGTGCCCCAAAACTGCGGCAAACGGCGTTACGGTAAAGTAAACGGCCGCCAGCCCACATTCTTCGGCTATGCGTAGATATTTTTGCTTTAACTCGGCTTTCGCCCCGCACGGCAGAATGAAAACCGCCTCAACCCGCTTCGCCTTTTTGCGGGTTATTTCAATTTTTTCAAGGAAGTACTCGAGTAGTAGTGACGCCAAGTTTTCGTGCACGATATCGCCCTCGAAAACGGGGTTGACGATATGCGTATTCACCGCCGCTCTGCCCGAAAGGGCACGCGCCTTATCGCCGCACGCCTTGACGGTAACCACCTTTTCACCGCCTTGAAGTCCTTCTTCCACGGCGATGCAAGTGGCTTCCTTTAAAACCACCCCGCACCCCGGCATATAAATTTTAGTAAATCCCGAACCCATATCTATGGATATTCTTTTCATTGGTCTATGCGTACTCCGTCAATTAATTTTTTGGTTAAGGTTACCGGCAAACCCACTACGTTCGTGTAGCTGCCGAAATATTCTTGCACTATGCCGCCGTCTTGAATGCCGTAGCTGCCCGCCTTATCTAAGGGCGAACCGCTGTCAACGTATTGGCGAATAAACTCGTCCGACAAGATATTGAATTTTACCTCGGTTTTGTCAAAGTCGATAAGCTTTTTAAAGGGGCTTTGAACGCACACGCCAGTTATTACGAAGTGGGTTTTGCCCGAAAGCATTTTAAGCGTTTTGAAGGCGTCGTCCCTATCCTTGGGCTTGCCCAAAACCTTGTTATCGAACACCACGACGGTGTCGCACCCTATGACCGTTTTGTAGGGGTTAAGGGCAAAAACTTCGTCGCACTTCCTTTCCGCAAGGGCGCAAGCCATCTGTTCTGGGAAGAGTGAGATATTTACTTTTTCGTCAGACTTAGCGGGGATAACTTCAAACTTTTGTATGACTTGGGACAAAAGCTCCTTTCTCCTCGGTGACGCACTTGCAAGAATAAAATCCATTAAAAACCTTGTTATTTAAAGCATATATGGGGGCCTATCGCGTTTTAGGTAGGTTAAACGATAAGCGCGCCCTCAATTATTTTACTGAGGGCGCGCTGAGCCTATTACAGTATTTCCAAATTCTTGTGGAAGGACTTTCTGAACTCGTTTGCCGCCGCCATAGCGTTCTTTATTTCAAGAGTTGCATCGCCGTCGACTTCCGTCTTCATGATAACCGAGTCGCCGAGAATATCGCAATTAATACTCTTAATGGTTCCCGAGTCAGCCCTATCAAGGCTTTCGGCTATACGGAGCATAACGCCGAGCTTTTTGACGATTTCCAAATCGTCGTCGGAAATTATACCGCGGTATCTTGCCCAGTCGTAAGCGTTGATATCCTCTTTCTTGTGGCAGCACGCCGTGAACGCCGCAAGCACGATGTCCCTATGCGATACGCCGTAAAGCGTAGAATTCATAATCATATACCAGCTGTGGCGCTGATGGTTGTAGTATTTTATACGCATACCGCAGTCGTGCAGCATTGCCGCAACCTTTAAAATTTTGAGGTACTGGCGGGGGAACTTATGCAGCACCCTAAGCTGTTTAAAGAGCTGTATGCTTAAATTCACTACGTGCTCAACGTGGCTTTCTTCGCAGTCGTAATATTTAACGAGGGTCGTAAGCGAATAGTTGAGAACGTCCGCAATGGGTTTTTCAACCGTCATAGGAAGGGCTTGGTTGAACATAATTCCTTCCCTCAAACCCGCGCCCGAGAAAGTGAACTCGTTCACGCCGATGTAGTTTACGAAGGATTTGATAACCGCAAGCGCCGCGGGAAGAATATCCGCTCTTTCGGCAGAAAGCCCCTTGATTTTCTTCTTCTTGTCCAAATCGAGCACTTTTATCATGTCGTAAACGGGAGTAAAGTCCTCAACGGGCATTTTATAGTTGTGTACCGTATCTAAGGGGTACTTGTGAACCATTTTGGTTATTTTGAAAAGATTTCTAAACGAGCCGCCCACGCCTATCATTTGAACGTCGGGGTCAAGCTCTTTAAGCCACTCGACCTCTTTTAACTGCTCGGTAACGTATTCTTCTATTTTCGCCGCTTGCTCTTCGGGCTTCAAACCGCCGTCCGAGAAAAGCCCCGTAAGCGTTACCGCACCGAAAGGCAAAGTAGTGTAGTTAAGCATATTTCTGCGGTTATAGTAGACGATTTTGGTCGAGCCGCCGCCAATTTCGAGCACGATGCCCTTGGGTATGTCCATCGTGTTTATCACGCCGCGATATACCAAAACCGCCTCTTCCTCGGCGGAAAGCACGCGAATCTTTATCCCGCAAGTTGCTTGAATTTCGTCAAGAAAGCTGCGCTGATTTTTGGCGCGGCGAACGGCAGCGGTTGCAACGGCGATTATCCTCGTAACGCCGCTTGAATCGCAAAGCTTTTTGAACATTTTTAAAGTTTTGATGGTTTCTGCAACGCGTGCGGGCTTCAAGAAGCCGTCCCGCTCCATATCTTGGCCTAAACGAACGCTTTCTTTCAGTTCGTCAACGACCATAAAATAACCTTCCGCAAAGAGGTTAACGATAACTAATCTTGCAGAATTCGAGCCTAAATCTATGATGCCTATCTTTTCCATAAAAACACCTCGGGCAGTAAATTTTGCCCAGACCGAAATTAGAATTATTTCGCTAAATGATTATACCATATTGTTTGAAATTTGTACATATTTTGCAAAAATTTTTGTGCAATGTGCACAATATATTTGACTTATGAGCGATAATAAAATCTAAATTTGTAAATCCTTGACTTTTTTGTGAAGAACGGGGCAAACGAAGTCGGGAGCAATTTCCTTTAACGGTTCAAGCACGAAAGCGCGCTTAAAATACTCGGGATGGGGAATTTGCAAGTCGTCGTCTTCAACGACTTTACGCCCGAAAAAGATTATATCTATATCCAGCGTTCTGTCGCCCCAGTGAACGGTGCGTACCCTACCGCACGCCGCCTCTATGCGGTGAATCTCTTCAAGCAGCTGGCGGGGCGTAAAGTAGGTTTCGATTTCAACCGCACAGTTCAAAAACCCGTTTTTCGCAACGCCGCCGTAGGGCTCGGTTTCGATATAGGAAGAAACCTTCTTCAAGCTTATACCGCGCGTTTGGGACAGCATTTTCAAAGCCATATCAAAATAGTTCTTCCTATCCCCGACTGACGCGCCGAGCGAAAGCAACACCCTCTCTTTTTCCGCAACGGCGGTAACACCCACCGTGCCGAATTTGTGTTCAATAGGCGCTTGCGGCTTATAGACGGTAAGGCTGGCTTTTTTAAGATTTAACCCCTCTAAAAGCGCGTAGACCCCCGAATATGCCAGAGTTTCGATTAAATTATAGGTTTTTTCGGTTGCCGTTTTAACTAAAATATCGCACGCTTCGGCATAGTTTACCGTTGCGCTTAAATCGTCGTTTTTTGCCGCCGAATAAAAATCCACGTACAAATCCGCATCAAAAATAAAGGTTTGCTGATTGACCTTTTCTTCTTTAAGCACGCCGTGGCAAGCGTTGACCTCAAGCCCGCGTATTAAAATTACGTTGTTTTCTTCTTTCATTATCCGCCGTACACCTCTTTTATTATTTCTACGTTTTCTTTTACGTCGTGCACCCGCACGAAAAGCACTCCTTTTTTTGCCGCAAGACGGGTGCTTTCAAGCGTTTGCGGCAATCTGTCGGCCACGTTTCCGCCGAACATTGACTTTCTGCTTGCCCCCAAAAGCAAGGGGTAGCCGAGTGAAGTAAGCCTATCGTAGCCGTTTAAAAGCTCGAAGTTCTGCTCTTTTGACTTAGCAAATCCTATACCGCCGTCAAGAATTATTTTGTCTTTATCAATGCCCGCATTTAACGCCAAATCGACGCTTTTTTGCAAGAATTTTTCAATTGCCCCCCACATATCCCCCAACAAACGCGATTTTGCGTTGTGCATTAGGCATACTGACGCGCCGTAACTTGCTACCGTTTCTGCCATATTTTTATCGTGGGTGAGTCCCCAAATATCGTTTATCATATCCGCACCTAAGATAAGCGCGGCGCGCGCACTCTTTTCAAAGTAGGTGTCAACGGAAACTGGAATATCGAAGTTTTCTTTAATAAGCATAAGGGGGCGCTGCAAGCGGGAGATTTCCTCGTCCGCGTTTACTTCGGTATAGTTCGGTCGTGTGGATTGTGCGCCGAGGTCGATAACCGCCGCCCCGTCTTTTACGGCGCGCTCGACAGCAAAAAGGAGCTTGTCCGAAGAAACTCGGCTCTCCTCCCAAAAGCTGTCTGGCGTAAGATTTATTATCGCCATGACGTAGGTATAATTTTCAAAGACGGTTTTTCCGATTTTCATATTTATTTTAAAAGCGCTAAAACTTCCTTTTTCTTATCTTCGCCGAAGTTACCGAGCGCGCAGTAGGTTACCGTTTTGCTGCCGGCCTTCTTTACGCCGCGGCAAGTCATACAAGTATGCTCCGCCTCACACGCAACGAAAACGCCCTTAGGCTTCAAAACGCGCATAATTTCCTCGGCGATTTGCCGTGTAAGCCTTTCTTGAATTTGCAAGCGGCGGGCAAAAACCTCTACGGTGCGCGCCAGCTTGGAAAGCCCCACCACCTTGCCGTCGGGAATGTACGCAATTGCTATCTTGCCGAAGAAAGGCATAAGGTGATGCTCGCAAAGGGACGAAAAGTAAATATCGCTTTCAACCACCATATCGCCGCTGCTTGCACTGAACGTACGGGAAAGATGTTCTTCCGCAGTCTGCCCCTCGCCCGAAAGAAGCTCGGCGTAGGCGTCGGCAACGCGGCGCGGAGTGTCCTTTAAGCCCTCTCTGTTTCTGTCTTCTCCGAGGGCGTCAAGCAAATCTTCAACCGCCTTTATAACCTTTTCTCTATCCATTCTTTTGCCTCCCTTAAAAGCGTAAACGAACCGCACACTACTATAGCTCTTCCTTGCGTTTTTTCAAGCGCGGCGGTTAAATTTTCGCATTCCCCCGCACATATCCCGCAGTTTACGCACTCTTTCTTCAGTTTTTCCATATCAATATTTCTCGGGCTGTCGCACGGAACGAGCGTTACCGAAGCAGCAAAAGTCTTTATAATTTCAAGGTTTTTGCTTACGTTTTTATCCGATAAACTGCCGTAAATGACCTCAGCTTTGCCGAATTTGGCCGTTATTAGCTCCGCAAGCGGCCCGAAAGCCGATGGGTTGTGCGCCCCGTCTAGCACGTACGCCGTGCCGTCTTTTGTCGTCAAAATCTCGCATCTTCCGCCAAGAAAAGCGCGATTGACCCCCATATATATTGAAGTTTCGTCAATTTTCAACAGTTTTGCAACCTCGATTGCAAGCCCCGCGTTATACTTTTGCGCCTCGCCGTGCATAGGCGGATTTTCGTACTTTTCCGCAACGATGGCACCTAAATTTTTAAAATACCGTATAACTTCGGGTGGATTATACCCGCTTACCACGGCGGGGCAGTTATTAATTATGCCCGCTTTGTGTTTGCAAATGTCCGTAAGCGTATTGCCGAGTATAGCCGTATGCTCTAACCCCATTGAAGTAATAACCGCAACTTCCTTTTTAAAAATTGCGTTAGTTGCGTCATATGTGCCGCCCAATCCGCACTCTACCACTGCGTACTCGCAACCCGCAAGCGCAAAGGCGTACAGCGCACCCGCCGTTTCCACCTCGAACTGGGTTGCCCCGTCCGCGCTCGCCAAAGCATGTCCGAATGCGCGTGCGTACAGTTCTTTGTCAACGGGCTTGCCGTCTATCCTAAACTGTTCGAGATAGTCGAACACCGCCGGTGAAGTGAATGTGCCGACCTTTTTCCCGGCGGCAATTAGAATTTGCGTTAAATACTCCGCAACCGAGCCTTTACCGTTCGTACCCGCGATATGAATGATTTTCAGTTTTTTATCGGGGCAGTCGAGCGCGTTCAAAAGCTTGCGCGTGCGCTCGGTGCCGAAATCCATACCCCTTCCGCTAAGCGAAAAAACGGCGGATAATACTTCGTTGTAAGTCAAAAAATTACCTCAAAAACTTACGAGGAATTATAGCACATATGGGCAAATAAAGCAAGAATATTGTAAATTATTTTGAGAATACTAATTTTATGGCATTGATATTTATTCGCACTGCAATCATATTCGTAACGCTGCTTTTCGTTATGCGACTGATGGGCAAAAGCCAAATCGGCGAGATGCAACCGTTTGAGTTCGTAATAAGCTTAGTAATAGCCGAGCTTGCGTGCATACCCATGGCGGATACTTCCATACCCATTTTATACGGAATTATCGCCATAATAACTATTTTCATACTTCACCAAATAGTTTGGCTGTTCCAGCTTTGGTTTAAGCCCGTAAAGAACGTTATAAGCGGCAAGCCTTCTGTCGTCATAAACAAGAACGGCATTGACGAGTTCCAGTTAAAGAAGAATAACCTTGACGTATCCGACCTTATAGAAAGTATGCGCGTTGCGGGGTACTTCAATCTTGACGACGTGTACTACGGGCTGTTCGAGGCGAACGGCTCATTTTCCGCGCTTCCGAAAGAGGAAGTTACCTCCACCTCACTTCCTATGATTCTTATCGACAGAGGCACGCCCGACAAAAAGAACCTAACCCGCTGCGGCTTTGACGACGAAAGACTTAATAAGCTTTTAAAAGAGCAAAACGCCAAATTGAAGGAAGTCGTGGTTATGACGGTCAACGGCGAAGGACGGGTCTACTTCCAAAAGCGGGGCGAGAAATACAAAATTTTACAAGTTGAGGTAAACGGAGAATGGTAAAAGCGATTTGCTACACGGTTGCGGCTATCCTACTTTGCATAGGCTTGTTTATCTTTGCGGAGTGGTATTTGGATAAGCAATTCGAAGAATTTTCCGCCGCGCTTGACAGCCTTTATACAAAAATCGAGGACGAAACGGCTACGCAAGAGGACGGCTTTGCCGTAAGAACTCTTTGGGAAGACAAAAAGTCAAAGCTTCAAATATTGGTGCCGCACAACGATATATCTTATATCGACTATTGGCTGAGCGAGGCTTGCGGACTTTTATATAACGGGCAATACGATTTGGCGCTCGGGAAAATAGAAGTTTTAAAAGAAATTTCAAAAAACCTACCCGACGCATACAGCATCAAGCTGGAAAATATCTTTTAATAAAAAAGCCGCCGCGCTAAATTGCGCGGCGGCTATATTTGATTTGTGATTAGCCGGTTTTACAGTAAAGCAATTAAGATACTAGGTTAAGCGGAACGCTTATTCGTATTCATCATAGTTACGCCTATCGTGCCTCGGCGGCGGGCAGTTATTAGGCGGGCAAGGCGGTGGACAATTGTTGGGCGGGCACGGCGGAAAATCGGGCTTAGGCGGCTTGGGCGGGCGCTCGTTTTTATCTTCACCGTACTTTACGAGCACGGCGTCCTTGCCTATCTTCACCACTTGCTTTATGGGTATAAAGACTTCTTGCTTGGAAAACTTAAAGCCCTTACAGCCCGTAACCGTAAAACCGAGAACGTCGCTTTCGGGAAAGGTGAAGCTTAAATCGCACACCTTGCCCATATTCTTGCCGTCGTTTAAATTGATAACGTCCTTTTGTTTTAGGGCGGTAAAGTTAACTTCCATAATATAAAAATATGCACGAAGGCTTTATAAATTGCCTTCGTGCATTAAATTTTAAATAAGTCCGATTAAGATTGCCGCCGTGCTTGCCTCGTCGGAAGGACGCAAGAACTCGAAAAGCCTATCGAGCCTTAAAGCGCCGCCCGCCAAGTATTCGCTGAAATTGTCCGCCGTAGGCCCGCCGACCCAACCGATAAGGAAGAATACGAAGAACAAAATAAGAAGCAGTATCAAAAGGAAAAACACGGCGCCCATAATACGGTTCATAATTTTAATAACTTTGTTTTCGCTTTCGGAAACGGCTTTAATTATTTTAACTACTATAAACCTTAAAAGCCAAACTACTACGAACAGTATTATATAGTACAGAATAACTTGGACGTTAAGCTTACCGAGGAATTGGCAGAACCAGTTTTCGTTTGCCATAATCGCTTCTTGGATTTTGTCCAGAAGGGGTTCGCACGTCCCGTAGAACGCCGTGCCGATAAATACGCAAACTACTACGGAAATTATTATACCGAAAATTCCGGTAGTAAAAAATTTGAAAATTCCTCCGAAACCGAACAGCGCGCCAAGAACCAACCCGCCGAGTATTATTCCGAGAAATATCCAATCAACGACAATCATAGATACACCTATGTATTAATTATAGCTTATTTTATTAAAAAAGTAAACAATAAATTACGATTAAGTTTTAAGGCGCGGCGATTTAAAAATCGCCGCGCCCCTTTTCTATGATATACAAGCTTTGATTTGTTTTAATGCAGTCTTTTCTAAGCGCGATACTTGCGCTTGGGATATGCCTACCTCGCGGGAAATTTCCGTTTGGGTTTTGCCCTCGAAGTACCTTAAAAACAGTATCTTTTTCTCTCTGCTATTTAATTTGTATCATTACTTATATCTTTATTATAAACGATTGAAATTTTAAGGTTGCTCTTTATACCAGTACGGTTTTCTTTCAAAGCCAACGTGGTAAACTATGTACTGCGAAACAACTTGATGCTCCCCGATATTTAAAATAAAAAAATTTTTTTCCTGCGCCACGAGCCTTCCGCCGCGAGACAGAGCGTCGTTAAGGCGCTCCGTCTGTTTTGCTATCGCGGCTTCATCGGGCATTTTTTCAGGATCCGTATTTCCCACTACATACCGTATCACAAATTTATTGTCGCTCAACGAGTACGCCATTATACGCCTTTACCCCTCTTACTTCGCATCCTTTTCCGCTTGCTTGTTTTTAGCAACCGACGAAGGCGCAACCGCACTGGATATAATGTCGAGCATACGCATAAGACCTTCGGGGGTCTTTTGCTGACTTGCGTGCACTTCGACGTGATACTTGGCGGAATTATCGCTCGACCTCGTATTCTTTTCATGACAAGCAATCGAGCCCTTAATTTTTACGTCCATTTTGAAAGGTCCTACCTTTAATCCGGCGCTTGCATCAATCGAACCGTTTTTGTCGCTTGAACTTTCAGACGAAGTAGACGATTTCACTTCCATATCGAAAGTTATGTCGACCTTGTCTATGGAAAGTGCGGGGACGTTTACGATTGCAAGCAAAGGCACTTCCATGTTGACCGTTTCGCTTGCCGCCTTTTCGGGGTCGTTGCTTTCAGCCGCACGCGAAAACGAGAAGTTTGCCGTGCGTACACGCCTAGTCGCACTGCCCTCTTCGGGTTCGCACAGTCCCACGGATTCTATGAAATCCAGCGTCGAGCGCGCAAGCATCGTCTGGGCGTTGCACGCGGCGCTTAAAGGACCGCCTATCAACGCAGCCATATCAAGCCCGTTGAATTGATTGGAAATTGAAACTAATTCGGTATTTGCCATTTATTTTTCCTCCTTTTACGGCAATATTTTTATCATTTCATCGCGGATTTTCATAACCCCTTCGGGGGGCTCGTCCGACGTAAATTTTAGAACTATGTTGGCGTAACCTTCGTTATCGCGTTTTTTATACTCGGGAATAAATCCCAGCACGCCGTCCGTTTCCGAGTTGTTCGCTTTTGCAGTCATTAAATTGTTTGAAAGCTTACTATGACTTAGCTTAACGTTTGCAGAAAGCCTAACTTTAAAATCTACGTTTATCTCAGCAAGTTTTAAAGAATTTACGGGTACTATGCTTATAAGCGGCACGTCCATTTCCCTATACTGAGGAACGCCGCAATCGTCAAAATAAGGCATCTGCATTGTAAGACAGCGCGGCTTACCGTCGGCGTCAAAGTAAGCTTGCAAAGATTCTATGTGCTGCTGTTCCGCCATGTTGTTAACGGAAATAAACGCTTGTTGTATAGAACCTATCAAATCTTCGAATTTTTCAACCTTTGCCATTTTTCACCTCTTGTTTGCATTATACACCGCGCCGCCGCAGTGCGCTAAACTGCGGCGGCGTTCCCCGCGCCGCAAGAATTGTCAAGTAATTTTTATAATATTTTTTTAATTTAAATGCGAAACAAAAAAGCGAACGGTTAACCGTTCGCTTTTTATTTACGATATACAAGCTTTGATTTGTTTTAGTGCTGTTTTCTCTAAGCGCGATACTTGCGCTTGGGAGATGCCTACCTCGCGGGAAATTTCCGTTTGGGTTTTTCCCTCGAAATAGCGAAGGAAAAGTATCTTTTTTTCCCTGCCTTCTAGGTGGTTAATCGCTTCGTACAGCGCCGCCTTTTCCGTCCACACCTCGTCGTTGTTCTTTTCGTCGAATATCTGGTCCATCAAAAGCAGCGTGTCGCCCGCTTTGTTGAACACCGGCTCGTACAAGGAAACTGGGTCGGAAATTGCGTCCAGCGCGTAGGCAACCTCGGAAACGGCAATGTGCATTTCGGAAGCTATCTTGTCGTAGGTTACGTCCTCGTCGTCGACTTCAAGCTTCTCGCGCACCTTCAAAATTTGGTACGCCGTGTCGCGTATAGACCTTGAAACACGCAAACTGTTGCCGTCCCGCAAATACCTTTTAATCTCGCCCAAAATCATAGGCACTGCGTAGGTGGAAAACTTAACGCCCACCGATAAATCAAAGTTGTCAATAGCCTTTATAAGCCCCACGCAGCCCGCTTGGAACACGTCGTCGGCGTTGGCTTTCTTTGCCCAAAATCTTCTTACAAGCGATAAGACGAGGCGCATATTCCCGACGATAAACCGCTCACGCGCGCGCTCGTCGCCCGCCTTCAATTTTATCATAAGTTCTTCTTGCTCTTTTGCGGACAAAAGGGGCAAGCCCGAAGTGTCGACTCCGCAGATAACGACTTTTTGCAACATAAAAATTTCCTCCTTTTTTATGTAGAGAAAATTTTTAAGCCGCCAGCTTTTTGGGTCAGTTAATCTGCCGCGATATGTCCTTTTTAAGTTTTGAAATTATCTTCTTTTCAAGCCGTGATATGTAGCTTTGGGAAATACCCAGCTTGTCGGCAACGTCCTTTTGGGTCATACCCTCGCCGCCGTCAAGCCCGAACCGCATCTTCATGATGCGCTGCTCGCGTGCAGAAAGCTTATCCAAAGAGGCCTTTAAAAGCTCCTTTTCAACTCCGCCCTCGACGTCCGAATAAACGGCGTCCGCGTCCGTGCCCATAACGTCGGATAATAAAAGCTCGTTGCCCTCCCAGTCGGTATTCAACGGTTCGTCAAAGCTCACCTCTTGCCTCAGCTTCGCCATACGGCGCAGATACATTAAAATCTCGTTTTCTATACAGCGCGAGGCGTAAGTTGCAAGCTTTATGTTCTTGTCCGATTTAAACGAATTTATAGCCTTGATAAGCCCGATTGTGCCCACCGAAACGAGGTCGTCGCCGTCCGCGCCCGTGCCCTCGAACTTTTTGGCTATGTACACTACGAGGCGCAAGTTGTGCTCAACCAGCTCGGCTTTCGCCCTCTCGTCGCCGTTTTCCAAAAGGGTTATCTTGTCGCTTTCTTCCTCTTGGGAAAGTGGCAGCGGCAACGCCTCGGTCCCGCAGATATAATCAAGAGTGTTTTTACCGAACAGCGAAAGTAAAAGTTGCTTTATTTTTTCAAACATTCACGTCCTCCAAAAGGTCGGGGTGGAGCACCGCCGTGTTGATGCGTTGCGGGCTTATCCCGATTTTAACCCCGTTATAATTATTTTTCTTTTCTCCGAAGTCTATCTCGATTTTGTCCGCCGTGAATATCTTGATAATTTTACTCCCCGCAACAGTATGTATTTTTACGCCGTCTTTTATTCGGCTTTCGTCCACTATTTTTTCTGCAACCTCTTTGGGAATAATGCTCACGGGCGCGCCGCGGCAGTAAACCTTGTTACCGCTGTCGAAAAAGCCCTTGACTTCCGCGCTCTCGTCCCCTACGAAAAAGCGTACGGTAACCACTTCCTTACTGCTCTTTTTAAGGCGGGAGGCAAGCTTTTTTGCGCCTATTATAATAAGTAGCGCGCCGAACAGCGGAATGCCTATGGGTATTTTTGAAAGAATGAACCCCTCGCCCGCGGCGTAGTCAAGCCCCGCAAGCGAGAAAATACCTATTAGCGCGCCGCCCAAAATTGCGGTAAATATAAGGAACGCAAAAGAAAATTTTAAATAGCTTTTAATTCCCTTGAACTTGCCCGCAACCAAGCAGATTAAAAACCCCGAGCAAACCTTTACGACCACCGACCACACCGCGCCCAGCTTAAAAAGCGGGAACGTTACGGCGAACGCCGCGCCGAGAATTGCGGCGATTAAAATCCGCCAGAAAGGTGACGGATTTTTAACGGCAACCTTAGCCGCGTACAGCAGCGTAAAGTCCATACAAAAGTTTTCAAGAACGGCAAGTTCAATATAGACCTGCATTGTAAAAGGTATTATAGCGTGTCCGTCCCGTCGAAAATAAACATAATCCGTCGCAACTTGTCGAATTATGTAAACTGAAAAACGGGCTAAAAACTCAGCCCGTTCAATATTTCTTCTACTTCTTCGGTGGTATTTGCTTTGAAAAGCTTTGCGCGAAGCTCGGCGGCGTTTGGGGTGCCCTTTAAATAAAAGCCCACCATTTTACGCATATACACGCACGCGAATTTTTCGCCGTATATATCGCGCGTCTTTTTCAGCTGCTCGCGCACGGCACGCTTTTTGTCTGCCTCAAACCCCGTGATTTCCGCAAAAATCCACGGCCTATACATTGCCCCGCGGGCAACCATTACCCCGTCCGCGCCCGTTTTGTTAAAAAGCTCTTCCGCGTCCGCCTTACAGAAGATACCGCCGTTTGCTATAACGGGAATTTTTACCGCTTTCTTCGCTTCCGCAATCGCCGCGAAGTTGACCTCGCCCGCGTAGATTTTGTCGCGCGTTCTTCCGTGTACGCTTATCATATCCGCGCCCGCATCCTCGCACAGTTTTGCAAAATCACCGCTCACCAAATGCGAACCGTCAAGCCCTATGCGGAATTTAACGGAAATATTTTTACCGCTTTTTTTACACTCTTTAATAATTTTTGCGGCAAGGTCGAAATCGTTCAAAAGCGCGCTACCCTCGCCGTTTTTGTAAATTTTCGGCACGGGGCAACCCATATTAATATCAATTAAATCGAAGGGTGCAAGCGCCTCGCTTTCGCACGCCTTACGCATATAATACGGGTCGTTGCCGAAGATTTGACAAGCCTTAATTCCGTCGTAGTCCTCGGAAACGTGCAACAATTCCTTCGTCTTTTCACTACCGTAGCAAAGCCCCTTCGCACTGACCATTTCGGTAAAGGTAAGTCCCGCACCGAACTGATAACACATATCGCGGAAGGGCGAATTCGTGTAGCCAGCAAGGGGTGCCAAAAAGATATTGTTTTTAGTATGTAGTTTGCCGATTTTAATTTGTTTTAACTGCATTTTTCGCCAGCATCCAATAATAGTCCCAACGCGAGGGGTCCATTTCTTCTATCTTTTCGCCGTTGTCTTTGGCAAGGCGTTCAAACTCCACGAACCGTTTCGTAAACTTTTCAACCGCCGCGTGAAGGGCAAGCTCGCAGTCCACTCCCGCAAGACGGCAAGTGTTCACGGCAGAAAACAGCACGTCGCCCGCTTCGTCGAATACGGCTTCCTTGTTTTCACTTATGCAAGCCTCTAAAAGCTCGCCCACTTCTTCAACCAATTTTTCGGAGGCAGACACGGGGGATAAGAAATCCATTCCGCACTTAGCCGAGCGCTTGCCTACCTTTTGTGCGCGCATACACGCGGGCATGCCTTTAGGTACGGCAAGCACGGTGTCGGAGTAAGTGTCTTGCCCCTTTTCCTTGCGCTTGTTCTTTTCCCACACGCCCAAAGCCTCGGTATCCGACGCCGCCTTGTCGCCGCCGAATATGTGCGAGTGACGGAATATAAGCTTTTTCACAAGCCGCGTCAATGCGTCCCCGCCGGTGTATTCGCCCTTTTCTTCGGACATTACCGCGTGGAAAGCCGCTTGCAAAAGAACGTCGCCCGTCTCTTCCTCCATACCGTCTGCGTCGCCGCGCTCGATGGCGTCAACCAGCTCGTACGCCTCTTCAATCATATTTCCCTTAATACTTTCGGAAGTCTGCACCCTATCCCAAGGGCAACCGCCGGGGGCACGGAGCAGTTTAATCATCTCTTGCAAATCTTCAAAGTCGTATCTCTCTTTTTTGAGGAACTCCCTTTCTTGCACGGCAACGGCGCAAGTGCCGTCGTAATCTTTCTGTCTGTCAAGCTCGTAAATTTTTATCTTCTTAACGCTTTCGCCGCGCACGAAAAAGCAAGTGCTTTCTTCGCCGAAGATATAAGAAAGCTTTTCCTTTACCGTGCCCGCAATATACTCGCAGTCGATATCGTACACGGTGGCGGCGCGGCAGCTCTTCAAGTTTTCAACGGAGTACGCAGAAACGCAAGTAACCTCACTGCCCGTAAGGCGTGAGGTATTGTACGCATGCGAAGATTTGGAAACGCTTTCCAAGACCTCGCAGTCCTTATGTTTTCGTAAGATAATTTTGCACGCTTCGTCCTCGCAGACCGCGCCGTCCACGCAATAGCAAACGTCGCTTTTCTTTGCCGCGTTAAGCACTTCGGCGGCTAAATTTTTGTTGAGGGTATCGAAGTTTCTGCTTCTTTCGTAGACTTCGTCGAGTGCGCGGTATGCATACCCAGCCAAGCTTTGAGTACTTTCCGCGTCAGCCGTTCGCACAAGAATTTCGGTTGCATCGTCAAGCGCCTCCTTTGCTCTCAGCGTTATATCCCCTTTGCGAAGCCCTAAGCCTATCAGAGTTATCTTCATCTGCACTTCCGCCTTTCTTTGATTTTACCCTTATAATATAACAGAAATTCATTAAGGTGGCAAGGAAATTCGCGCAGTTTGCCGCCCACGCCGCGCCCGCGATAGACAGCGGCGAAAAGGCGATTAAAGCCGCCGTAAGCCCCACCCGCAAAATCGCGGTAGTCCACTGCGTAATCGTGCTTTTGACGGGGCTGCCCAAGGCCGTTAAACACGCCGACGAGGTCTGCACCAAGCTTTGCGTTACGGACGACACGGCAAGTATTTTTATTAAGGAAATTAAGAGGGCTTTTTCTTCACCTTGAAGGGAACCGAATATAAGCCTCGTTGCCAAGGGTGCCAAAAAGAACAGCCCCACCGCCGCGGGCAAGGAAACTATAAAGGTTATTAAAATGGACTTGTACGCCTTTTTCTTCGCGCCCGAAATATCGCCGCTTTCGGCAAGGGGTGAAATTTGCGGAATACTCGAAGCCGCCAAGCCGTAGCACACCGACACGGGCAAGTTGATTATGGTTATAGCACAGCCCGAAAATATTCCGTACAAAGAGGTTGCGTTCTCAGCCATTCCCTTTAAAAGCCTAACCGCCACTATGCTCTCCAAAAGCTGTGAAACGGGCAAGGCAATCGCCGTCAAAGTCAGCGGCACGGTGTAGTGCAGAATGCTTTTTACGGGCACGGACGGCACGGGATAAAGGGGCTTTTTGCCGCGGCCTTTCAAGTACCAAACAGCCGCAATGCCCGTGGAAAGAACCTCGCTCACCGTAACCGCCAAAAGGGTTGAGGCAACCGCCAGCGCAAGGTTATCTCTGAAAAGATAGGAAAGTGCGATACCGAAGGCAACCTTTATAACTTGCTCTAAAATCTCCGTCGTTGCCGTGGGCAGCATATTGCCCCGCCCTTGAAAGTACCCGCGCACCACCGATAACAGCGACACGAAGAATACCGACGGGCACAACAGCTTACAGCAAAGCGAAATCGCGGGCTCGCCTTGAATTGCCGCAAGCGGCTCGGACAGAATGAACATTATGCAAGTACCGATAAGCCCCACCGCGCTGTAAAGGCGGAAAGCTTCTTTTTCCGCACCCGCGCCCTTGCCCGAAGATATAAGGCGGGAAATACCCGTAGGTATGCCCGAGGCGGAAACGGTTAAAAGTATGCAGTAAAGAGGATACACCATTTGGTATATCCCCATTCCCTCTCCGCCTAAAAATCTGGTAAGAGGTATGCGGTAAATCGCCCCGAGAATTTTCGAAACGAATCCGCCGATAGATATTATCGCCGCACCCGCAAGAAACGACTGCCCGCCGCCTCCGCGCTTTTTAACCGTTTTTTCCACACCGATTATTTCCTAAAAATTACTCAAACTGTCCGGCAAGTATATTTGCGGACAACTGTGCAAGTTTGCATGCCGCGGGCTCAATCTTCGCGCCGCGCTCGCAAGAAACGAGGGCAACCGCACCAAGGCAGTCGCCGTTGCAAACTATGGGCACGATAACTTGCGCGGTAACTTCGCTTTGCTGTCCCGCACAAATGGGCACCACGTCGCCGCCTTCCGCCGAGCTTGCAATATAGCTCTTTCTTTCCCGCATAATCTTTTCCATATTGTTTGAAAGGTTCTTGCCGTCGAACTCGCGCTGGCCGCGCCCCGAAGCGTGCAAAACGCCGTCGGTATCGCAGATTACGGCAATGTGCCCCGACAAATCGGATAAGGATTTAGCCGTACCTTCGGAAAACTTTTCAAGCGACGCTATGGGCGAATATTTTTTCAACATAAGCTCGTCCCTATCGGTAAAAATTTCCAACGGGTCGCCCGACTTTAAGCGCAAAGTGCTCCTTATTTCTTTGGGGATAACCACTCTTCCCAACTCGTCTATTCTTCTAACAATTCCTGTAGCTTTCATATAAAAAATACCTCTGCGGGAAAAATTTGCCCGCAAAGGTATTATGTGAAATGCTTGAAAATATATACTTAGCGTTTAACCGTTGGCTTTTAGGCTGTTCTTTTGCTTTTTGAAGGTGTTGGTTGCTTCGTCGATTAGGGTTTTGTTCGCGGGCTTGGGTTCGTAGTAGCCGCGCGTGTTCATTTGCGTGTACACCAAAAACTGATTTTCCGCAACGCCCAAAAGGTTGGTGGAAAAGTTCTTTCTTACAGCCTTGCTGCTGCCCTCGAAAAGCGCCGTGGTGTACAAGCCCATAAGCTGTTTTTCACTCTCTAAAATATCTTGCAAAGAATCTCTTTCGTTCAAAGTAGTATCGCTTTTTGTAAGTTTCATATTAGCCTCCTATCATTTTTAACAGCGCATTGTAGCGCATCTCGTGGTCGTCCGCAATCTTTGTCATACAGTCGGCAAGCTCCACGTCCGTAAGGGTCTTGGAATAAGCCCTTGCCTTTTTGCAAATCAATCCCTCGGCGGTAAGCGCGTCGGATATAAGTTGAAGTTCCTTTGATGTAAGCTCTTGCATAAAAAATACCTCCGAAAAGGTTGTTGCCCTTTCGGAGGATATTTATACAAATTCAATTTTTATTCGGCATAATCAGTTGGAAGTAGGGGTCGTTGGAAAAATCCCTTTCCTTGGTGTACTCGCCGCCAAGCGCCTCGATTGCAAACTTCAACTCTTGATACTCGATAAAGGTTATCCCGTCCTCGTCGATTTTATCAAGAAGATATTGAAGGGCGCGCTCGTCGCCGTACGCAGCAAGATAGCTTGCGTGCATGGGCACCTCGTCGGGGTCTGTGCGGAATTCCTTTAAAAGAATTTCAAACACGCCGTCGTCCCTCTTGGTCGCACGGGACATAATTTCAAGCATATACTCCCGCTCGATACCGTTTTTATAGTTCGCCTTTGCCTCGTCCAACACGGCGTCCGCGTTTTCCTTTATAAAGTCCACGCAACGGTTTTTGATATCCTCGTCTGAGCTTTGGCACAGCATTTCCATGTATTTATTCAACGCCATGGGGTCCGCGCCCAAAAGGTTCATCGCGTACTCGATTTCGTCTTGCGTTCCGTCAAGCAAGGGCAAAAGCTCCTTCGTCATCATTCTGCCCTCTATCGCCCCGCACAGAAATTCGGACACGGGCACGCCGTTTTTAAGATGCAGCTTTAAGCACTTTATAAGCTCGCCGTCGGTCATTGCGCCGTAGTATTCACGCGGGGTTTTGCCGAGCGATTTAATGGGCGTATCGCCGAACTTTTTGTACAGCTCGGGGATAATATCTTCCCATTCCTCTTCCTTGTGCTTGCCCGAGTTTTTTGCAATATACTCGGACAGCTTTTCATCGAACATTCCGTCAAAATCGTATAGCTTCATAAATCCCTCAAAAGGTTGTCAATCTGTTCTTTATCCGCCTCGAAGAAGGAATAAATTTTATCCCCCTCTATGCCGGCGGCGTTCACTTCCGATAGGCAATAAACTGCCGCGGTTAAAACGTCAACGCTCTTCACTTCGTCCAGCCTTCCGTCCGCCGAAAGCTTGTGGTAAATCCGCTCGGCCGCGTCCGCAAACGAAAATCCGTAATCGTCCTCAAGCACCGAAAAGTGTGCAACCAACCTTGCGTACGCTTGCACGAAAAACTTCCTTTTCGTCCGCCCTATGTCCAGCGTTGTAGTGGTAATTCTCTTGTACACGTGGCAGATAACCACGCCGAAGCACTCGAACTCGTTGCGCTCTGCAAGCGAAGTCAACACCTCTAATTTCAGCCTATCGTCAAGGAAGGCGTCCAAAAGAATACTTCTTACTATTCCGTCAAGCCCCGCCTTTACGGCAACTTGCGCGGCAAGCAACTGCAGCTCGCTTCCGCCGAAGCCCTCTATCTCGTCAAAGCACCACCTTACGCAGTCCGAAAGGTCAACGTCCGCGGCAAGCTTTTTCGCCGCCGTGTTCGATAGCCGCAAGTACGCGGCAAGCAGTTTTAAGGACGATTCCCTCACCTCGTTCGGCAAGCGGTAGAAATAACTTAGCTCCTTTATATCTCCGCTGTCCTTCATTCCCCGCGCTTGTTTGTAATAATAGCGCGCCGTAACGGCGTCGGGGTATATCGTGCACAAGTCGTCGAAGGCGGCAAAGCTTTCTTCGTACTTGCCGCAGTTGAACGCGGAAACGGCCTTAAAATACATAATATTTAAATCGTATTCAAGCTCGCCCGTCAGCTTTTTAAACAGCCCGTACGCCTCGGCGTGCAGCTTGTTTTCACAGCAAACGGTTGCAATTTTATAAATGTTTTCGGGGTCGGTAAGCTCTAAGCTTAACAGCCTTTTGGCAAGCACGAGCGCTTCTTCGCGTTTGCCCGCCTCCGTCTTTACGGCGGCAAGCGTGGTCAAGGCTTGAACGTCGTCGGGGTACTTTTCCAAAACGGCTAAGCACTCTTGCTCGGCTTCCTCGCACCTGTCCGAAATAATTTTGCACATAGCCACGTAGTTGCGCGCGGCAAGATACTTCGGGTTGCCCTCGCCCACCTTTTCGAATTCTTCGATGGCGCGGTCGTATTCACCCGCCTTCATATGTGCAATTCCGCCGCTAAGATATTCCGAGCAGTCCTCCAAGGCGGGCGGATAAGAAAACTTCAACGGGTTCTCGTCGTTGCTGGTAAATTCCCTTAAAATTTCCTCGCGCATCTCGTGGTCGACTTCGTCGCTTTCGGATAAAAGCTTGTTGTAATAGTACGCCGAATAATGCTCGTTACCGAGGTTCATATAGCTCACCGCCAAGCCCTCGTAGCAGTCCGACATATCGGCAAAGTCAGCCTCGTCAACGTACTTAAACCAGCCGTTGACGCACTTTTCGTACAGCCCCATATCGTCGAAAATTTCAGCATAAAGCATCAACGAATCGTCGTCGTTGCCGTTCAGCTCGTAATTCTTATTGAGAATTTTCAACGCGCCTATATAGTTGTGATTATCGACCAAATCCGCCGCAAGCGAAATAAGCCTATCGCCGCCGAGGTCGATTTTCGTAACTTTGCTCATAAATTTATTTAAATAACTTTTCTATATCGCCGGACTTAAACTTGTAATCGGTATTGCAGTAATGGCAGTGCACGCTAACGCACCCTTCCTCTTCGACTATTTTAAGTAGTTCGGTTTTGCCGAGGGGCATAATAACCCCCTCTATTTTTTTGCGCGAACAATTACACTTATATGCGGGGAAAGTGAGATAAACCCCGCTTTTTTCGGTTTCTTCGGAAAAATATTTGTCGATAATCCCGTCCGCGCCCAAGCTTTCGATAACTTCCGCCGCGTTCACGAAGTTTTGCATAGCGTTCTCGGCTTTGTCCATATTCTCTTCCGAGGTGCCGGGAAGTAGCTGCATAACCACGCCGCCCGCCGCCACGCACTTGCCGTTTTTCATTTTAACGCCGAAAGAAACCGCCGTTTCTATCTGCTCGCTCTTGTGGAAGTACTGCATAAGGTTTTCGGACACGTCGCAAGATTTCAGCTCGCAAGTGCCGAGGAAGGGGCGGAAAAGTCCGTCGTCCTTTATGACGGTCATAACGCCGCCTTTAAGCCCGTTTTCCGCGCCGTCGATATAGCCGCGGATATGCCCGTCCTTATCGCCCGAAACCGATGCGGTGGCACTGCCGTCCCCCGATTTAACGGTAATAGATACCGCGCCTTTTTCGGATTTTAAACAGCCCGCCATATACGCGCAAGCCGTCAAAAGTCCGCCCAAAAGCTTTGCTCCGTTTTCGTCAAGGTTATGAATTTTTATTGCGTCGTTCACGAGCTCGGTCGTGTCCAGAACGGACAGCGAAACTTGCAAATCGTAGACTAGTGATTTATAAAGCTTATTCATATTTTTTTGCAAATAAAATTAATCCGTTTTTCTTTCGTTCCGCCGAGGTGCCCCTCGGTTTCCACTTTAAAGCCCGCATTTTCCAGCGCGGAAATTACGGCTTGTTCACCATGGATATACTGCGTCTGCCTTTCGTCCGCGCGGTCGTACTTGCCGTCCGCGCCGCGCGTAAACACGGTTATATCCATATCAACCTTGTTGCCGTTCAAGGTATTGAACCAAAGGTAGGTTATGTCCTCGCCGTCGTCGGCAAAGAGGTTGTTGCCCAAATCGTTTTTAAGCTTTTCTTCAGAGCTAATATCGAAAAGAAACACCCCGCCCTTTTTAAGGCTTTGATAAACCTTTGAAAAGGTAGCGGCAAGCTTTTCTTGCGGCACGTAGTTTAAACAGTCGTTGACGGCAACTATGAAATCGGGCTTTGCGTTTACTTTCAGTTTGGTTATATCGCCGTATAAAAATTCGGCTTGCACGCCCTCGCGCCGAGCAATTTCCACTGCGGAGGACAGCATCTCCTCTGATATATCCATACCCTTCACGGAGTAGCCCGCACGGCTGAGCGCACGCGTAAAGTAGCCGTTGCCGCAGCCTATATCCAGCCCTTCGCGCCCCGCGCCCAAAATTCTAAGCTTATTAATTAAATACTGCGACCATTCGTCATAGCCGCAGTCGTCGTTTAAATATTCGAATTTGCCGCCCAAAGCGGAATAAGGTTTGCCTTTTATCATTTCAAGAGGTTGTCCACGCTGATTTTCTTCTTTTTCTTTCCCTTCTTGCCAGGTTCGTCAGAAAGCGCCTTTTCGCGCTCGGCAAAAAGTCTGTTGTATTCAACGTAAACGGTGTCGTTCTTGTGCGCGTTCTCGTAAGCCGCCACGTCGGAATTGAGCTTGTCCCTACCCTCGGCAACTGCCGAAATGTCCTTACGGGTAAAGGTTTTGCCGATATTCGTTACCGCCGCTTCCGCCGCTATCGGCATTATGGGGCGGGAAATAAGCTCGCTTTTGCCGGCTGCAAGAAGCTCGCGTGCGCGCTGCTTTTCGTCCGCAACCACTTCCTCTTGCGTTCTTGCCGCCTTCTTTTCTTCCTCGACGACCTTCAAGGTCGGGTTAATGTACGCGTCGAACACCGACTGCGTAAACGCCGTCCAGCACAAAATTATGAACGAGAAACCGATGAATACGAATATTGCGTAAGAAACGTATCTTACTATCCCGCCTATCATAAACAGCCATACGGGGATAAGCGAGAAGCCAGCCATAAACACGGTCTTTAAAATCGAGCCGATGCATAAAACGAACGAGTTTTTGAAAAGCTGGATAAGCTTAACCTTATAGGTCGTTCCGACTGCGTAAACCCAAGCCATAAAAATTCCGACCAAAACGGTTGCGATAATTATGAAAACGTACGCGGTAATTTCGCCCGCAGCACCGCCACCCATTGCTTGGGCGTACTCCATTTGGTCGCCGATTAAAAAGGTTGCGTACATAAAAATCAAGAACACGAACACGGGGAAAACGGTGTTGAAGTAGTTGACTTTTACGCCGTGGAAGAAGCCTTTAAGCGAAAACTCGCCGTGGGTGTTTATAAGCTTTCTTATGGAATAGGTTGCGCCCGCAACGCCTACTGCGGCAATAAAGCCCGACAAAATAAGCGCGGCGTAGAAAAGTATATCCGCAGAAAGCGTAAGCCTTTCCGCAAGCCCCGTTACGTCGGTATAGTACGGGAACAGAATGCTCGAGTTAAAGGGATACACGTCTCCAAGCATACGGATATAAGCCGAACGGAAGAACAAAAGTCCTATTGCCGGTGCAAAGGTTATCAAAACGAATACGTTGATTAAAACCAACTTTAAAAAGTTGGATTTGAAAACGTACCAAGTATCGCTCCACCTACCTTGCGGAACGCTTTTTCTGGTATAGTCGTCGGCAACTTCGTTGCCTTCAAGATTAGTAACTTCTAAAGCCATAAAAAACCCAAAATAAATTTACTGAAATTTATGATACCATATCCGCAAAAATTTTTCAACCTTTTGCGCGCCCAAACGAAAAAAAATCCCCGCGCCGATTAAAGGCGCGGGGAATAAATTTAATTATCAAATTTTCAAAAGAGCCATAAAGCCGTTAACGGCTATTCCCACTACCACGGCAATTACGTACATTACGACTACTAAAAGAATATTTCTTTTAAGCTTTTTGGTGTTTCTGAAAAGCACAACAAGCCCCAGCCCCGCGTTAGAGCAAAGCCCGCCGACAAGGCTTCCGAAAAGTATCGCGCCGTTAGTGTACGCACCGGTTAAAATTACGCTTGACGCACAGTTGGGGATAAGCCCGATAAGTCCCGTTATAAGCGGCTGAACGTAAGCCCCGCCCTCCATCGCGCTTGCGGAAATTTTATCCACCCCGCCCGCAACGTCTATGATATATCCGAATACGAGGTTGACGATTAAAAGATACGCCGCGATTTTCAAGGAGTGTAACAAGGGTGAAACGATATAAGTTTTAAAATCGGAAGTCGTGCCGAGCATTCCGCCGTCGTGCTCCGAACAGCAGAAGTGCGCCTCCACGTCTTGCGCCGCGCCAACCTTTGCAAGCTTTTCTTTGGGAAGAAGGGAGTTTGCAAGATACCCGACGCCCACGGATACGATAAGCTTGATAAGCACCAAAAGCATCACAGACGGCGCCGCGGTCATGTCCGAAATCATTATGATAAGCGCCTCGTCCGAGGTGGCGATAAATACCGCAAGTATCGTGCCCGTGCGGATATAGCCCCTATCGTAGAGCTTTGCCGCCATCACGGAAAACCCGCACTGCGGAATAAGCCCCGTCGCCGAGCCTATAAGCGGAGCAAACCCTCCTTGTAAAATTTTTTGGCTTTGGATAAGCTTGGTTCTGTGCTCCAAAATCTCCATCAAAATGTAGATAAGATAGAGAAACGGAAACAGTTTCAAGGTATCCCAAAACGCGTCAAGTATTACACTCATAACAAACTTTACCGCAAACGCATATATGCGGCGCAATACTGCGTCAAGTTTGCGTTTTGCCTTGCTCATTTACGCTAAGTAAACTCCCGTCGGCAAATCCGCACTTTCCTTGTCTTGCTTGCATCTCTGCGTTTTTTACAAGCAAGCCGCCCGCAAAATATCTACACGGGCGGCGTTTGTTTTATTACCAATTAATTAACTTTTTAAACTTACTTCTTGCTCTTCTTGTTGGGCTTTAAGCTTTCGTGGATTCGTACTTCCTCGTCGTATGCAAGCGGAATAAAATCCGCGTCCGCATATTCGGTTTTGTTATAACCCGCGTCCCTATTTAAAAGGGTCAAACAGCTTGCCGCGTCGAAGATATAAAGCTTGGTAAGGTCAACCGAAACGCCGACCTTCTTGCCCTTTTGGGCGTCCGCCTTAGCTTGCGCGTTTATGCAAACCTCGGGGGTGAGGTCTACCTCGGCGTAGCCTTCTTCAACCTTGTCCACCGTGCCGCTGAAAATTCCGTTATCGCAAACCTCCGCATCCTCGGGGCGAATACCCAAAGTTACGTACTTACCGCTGCTTGCGTATTCCGATATTTTTTCAAAACGGGCAACGATATTTTCGGGCAGTTCAACCTTGTAGTCCGCAAAAGTTGCAAAGTATTTACCGCCGTCTTCCGCGATTTTAACTTTTTTAATAAAGTTAATCGTGGGCGAACCGATATAGAACGCCACGTAGGTGTTTGCGGGGTAATCGTAAAGGTTTGCGGGCGTGTCTATCTGCTGAACGAACCCGTCCTTCAAAACCACGAGCCTCGTGCCTATCGTAAGCGCTTCGGGAACGTTTTTCGTCGCGTAGATAAAAGTCCCTTCAAGTCTTGCTTGCAAGTTCATAATAACGTTGAGCATATCGCCTTTAAGCTTATCGTCCAAGCCCGACAAAGGCTCGTCGAAAAGGTACAGCTTGGGCTCCCTTACGATAGCTCTGCCTATCGCCACGCGCTGTTTTGCCGCAGCGGTAAGAACCTTGGGTTTACGGAACAGAATGTCGTTTAAGCCGAGAATGTTGGAAACTACCTTCACCCTCTCTTGAACCAACGCCTCGGGAGCCTTTCTAAGCCTTAACCCGAATGCCAGATTATCGAACACGTTCAGCGAGGGGTAAAGCGTACTGCTTTGGAAGACCATAGCGATATCTCTGTTTTTCGGCTCCACGTCCACCATATCCTTATCGTCGATGAACACTGAGCCGGAGGTTGCGTCCTCAAGCCCCGCTACGACGCGAAGTAGCGACGACTTGCCGCTTCCGTCCGCGCCGACTATGACGAGGAATTCTTTATCCTTCGCCTCTAAATTTATATCGTATAAACCCGTTTCACCCGAGGGGTAAACCTTGTTAACGCCGCTTATCTTTAAACTTGCCATAACTTTTCTCCGAAATTATATACCATATATTACCATATCAGTTGAGAAAAATCAAGTTAAACACTTTGCAATTATTTAAATTAGCCGTTATAATAAAAATATGAACAAGCCCGATTACGACAAGCTGATGCAAAACCAAATAGAGGAAAACGGCGGCAAGCGGCTCTTATTGCACTGCTGCTGCGCGCCGTGCTCTTCCGCTTGTTTGGAACGGCTGAAAGACCACTTTAAAATAACCGTTCTATTCTACAACCCCAACATCGGCGACGAGGAATACGAACGCCGCAAGGCGGAGCTTTTGCGCCTTATTAAAACTACGGGCTGGGCGGACTTTATCGACTGCGACCACGACGAGGCGGAATTTTTAAACGCCGTAAAGGGGCTTGAAAGCTTGGGCGAGGGCTCTGCCCGCTGTTTGAAGTGCTTCGAGTTAAGGCTTGCAAAAACCAAAGAGGTTGCAGACGAGCACGGGTTCGACTTCTTCACCACCACCTTGACGATAAGCCCGTTAAAAAACGCGCAAGCCGTTAACGAAATAGGCGCGCGCCTCGGCGGCGATAAGTGGCTTTACTCAGACTTTAAAAAGCGCAACGGATATTTACGTAGCACCCAGCTTTCAAAGGAATACGACCTTTATAGGCAAAATTACTGCGGCTGCAAGTTCTCAAAACGCGAAACCGAATTAAAATAGCTTGTATTACCCGCCCGTAAATGTTATAATGGGCATGAGGTTTTTTATGGATATTAATAGGTATACCCCTTCTTACGGAATAAAGCACAAGCACATGACGGGGCTCGGCGATTATTCCACCGAAGAAATTTTCGAACTTTTATACGCAACTAAGGCAATGAAGGCGAAGTTTATCGCCCACGAGGATACGCGCATTTTAAAGGGCGTAACCGTTGCCCTTCTGTTCGGCGATACTTCTTTAAGAACGCGCTGCGCGCTTGAAATAGGCGTAAGCCAGCTCGGCGGCGTTTGCGTAAATCTCCCCTACTCCGAAAACGATATGAAGGCGGGAGAGAACGTAAAGGACATCGTAAACGTAATTTCCCGCTACGGCGTGGGCGCGCTGGTTACGCGCGATATCAGCCAAAAAGAACTTGACGAGTTTTGCGCCGTTTCGGAAATTTCCATAATAAATTCCCATAACGAAAACGGCATACCCTTGCAAGCTTTGTGCGACCTTTTCACCATTTGGGAAAAGCACAAAAAGCTGGAAGGGCTTAAAATCGCCTACGTCGGCAAGGGCACCAGCACCGCCGCCTCGCTTATAACGGGCGCCATTAAGTGCGGTATGGAGGTTGCCGTTGCCACACCCGAAAAGTACGGCATAAAGAAAGCGCTTTTGGATACTGCAAGGCAGTACGGCAACATTACCGTTACAGACAACCCCGTCGAAGCGGTTAGGAACGCCGACGTCGTGTACACGGACAACTACAGCTATCACTCCGCTTGCTCGGAAAAGGAGCTTGAGCTTTTACTTCCCTACCAAGTGAACAGCTCGCTTATGTCCCTTGCCGCGCACAACGCGCAGTTCATGCACTGCTTGCCCGCAAACCGCGGCATAGAGGTTACGCCCGAAATTATCGACGGCAAAAACAGCTTGGTTTTGGAGCAAGGCGAAAACAAGCTGCACACCATAAAAGCCGTGCTTGCACTTTTAATTTAATTTTTGTTTAAGCAAAAAACCGACGGATAAAGTTCCGTCGGTTTTTTATTTTATTTCCGTAATTACAATTTCGGGCCGGTTGAAAAGCCTTATGGGGCACTCGGAATTTCCAAGCCCGCGTGAGATGACCATTTTAGTCTTCCCGCGCTCGTGTACGCCCGAAGTAAGTTTAGGAAACATTCCTTGCCCGGGTGCGTAAATTCCTTGACCCGTGAACGGTATGCGCCACTGCCCGCCGTGCGCGTGCCCGCAAAAAACGAAGTCGTACCCCGCCGAGGCGTATCTATCTACGTGCTGCGGCATATGTGCAAGCAAAATCTTCGTGCCGTCGGTTTCGGGGGTAATTTTGTATATAACGTCGTTTTTCAGTGCCGTACAATTGAGCCCAACCACCGTTAAACCGCATATATTAAGGGGGGAATTGTCCAAAACGACCGCTCCCGCCTCCTTCAAATCCTTTCTGAAAAAGCGGTATCCCTTGTTACGCATCTCGTGATTGCCCGATACGTACAAGACGGGCGCAACCCCGCCCAAGGCGGACACGAGTTCTAACGCAACGCGCTTATCCTTTTCGCGGTATTTATGGATAATATCGCCCGTAATTACTATAAAATCGGGGCTTTCTTTAACTATTTTGGCAATTAAACGGGTGTTTTTGCGCCCGAACTCTTTGCCGTGCAAATCTGATAGGTGAACTATCTTTACGCCCTTTTCAAGCCCAGCCTCAAAGGAATATCGCGTAACCTTCAACCAGCTGTTATTGCACCAAATAAACAGCAAAATAAGGGATAGCCCCCCTAATATGCCCAAACCAAGCCATAACCAAAGCATATTTAAACCCTTACGACCACTCTGAAAATGCGCTTGCCCATATCCTTAAAACGCCTTTCGTGCTCGGTTTCAACGTCCTCTTTTTCGCCTAAAAGGTAGTTTTCGCAAGCGGAAAGCACCTCAAAGCCCGCCTCTTTGTAGCTTTCGACCGAAAATTTATAAAAATCTTCGTCGTCCGTTTTCTGCAAAATTAAGCCGCCTTTTTTCAATAGACCCCCATATATGCTTAAAAAACGTGGATGCGTAAGCCTTTGCTTTTTGTATCCTTCCTTGGGGAGCGGGTTAGAAAAGTTCAAATAAATCCTTTCAACCGAGCCTTGCGTAAAGTACTTACCAAGCACCTCCGCCGCGCAGTTTAAGAAGTAAACGTTCTTAATTTCCTCGGTTTTTGCCCTCTCCAACGCTTCGATAAGCACGTTAGAAATCTTTTCGCACGCAACGAAGTTTATATCGGGGAGTTTTTTTGCCATCTCGCAAACGAACTTGCCCTTACCGCAGCCTATCTCCAAATATATGGGGTTATTATTGCCGAAAATATCGTTAAACGGCACATATTCGGGGGTCAACGCCGCATTTTTCATATTTTTGTCGGATAAATCGGCAACCTTAACTATGTCGCTACACGCCGCAATTCTTTCTTCCAAGCGGCCTTTTTTATGCATTCTCATAAGTTTATTCTATCATAATAAAAAGCCTTTTGCAACCGTGTGTAACAGTCACAAAATAATTTAAACTTTATTTTTTGCCCCGCTGTTTAAACGGGCGTAAACGGCTTATAAATAACCGTCGGGTGAAAAAATAATTTTTAGGCGATTGAATTTACGCGTCGGGCGTCGCCTCTTTGGAGGAAAATTTGACGATTATAAAAATTATAGATACTTTCACCTTTTACGGCTTGGACGTGGTGCTTTTAGCTTTCCTTACGGCGGTAACGGTGCAGATTTGCAAAGTTACCTTTTTAAAGAAGATGAAAAAGAAGCTTCTCACCTTCCTACCCTTCACCTTCGGCGTGATTTTTTACGCCGCTTACGCCGCACTTAAAAATTGGAGCCTCAGCTACCTTTTAACCGAGTACATTTCGGTACTCGAACACGGCGTGTCGGTCGGCTCGGTCGCAACCTTATTATACGTTTTGTACGAGCAATTCGTGCGGGATAAGGCTACGATGTCTGCAACCGAGGGGGTAATTTCAACCCTTATCGAAGGCTTCGTGCCCACGGATAAAATCGAGAGCGTGGCGAAGGAAATCGCGCAAGCTATCGAGCGGGACGTAACGGGCAACGGCGCAACGCGCACCGCAGAAATCTTAACCGAAAACTCGGAAGGGGAAATCACCGAGCGCGACTTGGAGCTTTTATCTAAGCTTATAATAGAAACTCTCGCGCACATAAATACCACCAAGCAGTAAAAAGTTAAGTCGGGGCAATGCCCCGACTTGATTTTTTTATTCTATACTGCCGACTTCAACTTCGTATTTAATTTGCATACGGGTTAAAATGTCGTCCTTGAACGCCTCGTAATACTTTTTCTCGCCCTTGTAAAGCTGTTCCTTTATTCCCAAGATATCGCAGTCCGCCTCTTTACAAGTTTCGATTAAATCCGAAAAGCGGGTTTTAAGCTCTTCCTCCGCGCCCTTCAAAACGCTGTCGGATACCACGTCGTCGAAGATAATCTGGTGGGGGTCAAGCTTTTTTCTTGCGCCGTTGATTTTCGCCTTTGCCTTAAAGCTTACCGTAAGCTCGGGCACGCCCTCGTTCACTTTAAGCTTTACCTCGCCCTTTACGTTCTTCATACCAAGCGTGTAGTGTACGTCGTCCGCGTCGCACGGAAGCACGGCAAGATGAATATCGTTTTGAAGTGCCGAGAGAGCAAACGACTGCTGCTCGTCAAGTATGCCCTTAAACTCGCCGTTAGAGTAAACCGCAGTTTTGCGCGCGGTAAATTCCACGGGCTGTTCCGAGCCGCCTCCGCCTTGAGAGCCGCCTTGCGAACCTCCGCTTTCGCCGCCGCCTCCGGACGAACCGCCACCGCCGCTTTCACCGCCGCCGCTTTGTCCGCCCGAGTTGCCGCCCTCTCCGCCTACGTTTTCACCGTTGCCGCCGTTTTCGGAAGTGCCTTGCTTATTCACCTCTACGTAAGGCATATAGCAAGCCGCACTCTTCGAGTAATGCGTAACGGCAATACTTTTAAGATTCATAGGGTTGGCGTTTGCCGATTTTTTAATTTCGTCGGATAAAACCTTGCTTATCGCCTCGCTGGTCATATCGTCAACCTCGGATTTAAGCGCAAGCATATCCGAAGCCTTCCCCTCGCACGCCGCAACGAGTGCAGTCAGTTCGGAAAAGTTCTTTCTGTAAAAGCACGCAAGCAAGCCGAACAGCTCCCTTTCTCTACAGCTTTCACCTATCAAAATCAAATCGCAAAATTGCAGCTTAGGGTAAAAGCCCGTCTTTGCGTTAATCTCGTTAAGCGCGTCGGCAATGGTAAGCCCGCTGCCTTGCACTTGGGTGTACTTGATATTTTCACCGCTCTGCGAAGGCTGAGGCACGGCAAGTTCCGCCGTAACTTGCACTTCGTCGTCCTCCATGTCGACGCCGACCGCCGTTATTATGGCGCTTTTATGAATATCTACGAGCCCGAAGTCGTTGGTAAAAAACAGCCCCAAAAGCGCAAGAAACAGTAGCGCGTAAATAAAGACCGACGCACGGCTGAAATTCCACTTACTTTTCACCTTGCCCTCCTTTTAAAAGTCCACGCGAATGCGGGGATTAATACCGAGAAGATTATAAACACTATCCACAGCCACTTGTTGTACACGTCGAACATGCTGTAATAATAGTGGTCGAATACGATTAATATCACTGCGAGCACTACGTTGAAGATGAGCGAAAGCATAGCTCTGTTTTCCCAGCCGGTGCATTTTGCGGCGGCGTACACTGCAAGCTGAATATTCAATACCAGCGCAAACAGCATAACCGTTTCCAAAACGTACAGCATTATAAGGTCTATTCTGCCTATCGTCTGCAACGCGGAAAAGTAAAGCGAGGTTCTTGAAATTGCAAAAGTCCTCGAAGGTGCAAGCCCGCCGTAAATTGCGTAATAGGTCGCAAGGAACAATATGACTATTGCCGCGCCCGCCGCGTAGGATACGGTTATCTTCGCCGCGTCGCCCTTTTTGTACTTGAAGTGCCCCATAAACATAAGCATCCAAGCGGGCTCGACGAAGCGGAATATAGTGCCGAGCGCCGTCCCGAAAACGGTGCCCAAGGGTGTCCTCAACACGGGCATAAGATTTTCCCACTTCGCTTCGCTGAATGACATTACGAAAATAACCAGCATCGTAATCACGAAGATAGGCATACATATGTCCGCGCATCTTCCTATATTTTCAAACCGCTTACTGCCCGCGTAAATTGCGAAAATAAAGAAGGGCAAAAACACGACCAAAGACGGTACGGTATCGTAGAAGATATTATGAACGTACAGCTCTTGCTCGAATAAGGGCATAAGCGCGGCAAGTAAAAAGAACGCCGCAAAAAAGCCGTAAACTATTTTCGCGCCGATATTGCCTATAACGCCCTTTAACAGCTCGAAAAAGGTTTTATCCGTGCGCGAGCACAAAAACGCCACGCCCCAGACTATTAAGCCTTGCACCAAAAAGTCGATTAAAGCGGGGAACAATAAGTCCCTTTCACAGTAAAAGCTTACTGATGCGGGGTAAGAAAGCAGCTTCCCCACGACCGTGTAGGCAAGCATTATAAAACAAATTTGTCTAACGCTAATCTTCGCTTTCATTCTTTTTCAGCCTCACTTTTTCTTTTACTTTAAACGCCTTCGGCCGCGTGTCTAACGTGTACATATTCGCCTTTACGAAACTGTCGTACAAATCGCTTCTTACAAGGGGTGCAAAGGGCGTAACCAGCGGCACGCCGTAGGACTGCTCGGACACGAGGTAACAGATAAGATACGCCGAGAGTAGCACCATTCCGAAGGGCCCCACGCTGCCAGCGATAATTAAATACATCCAACGCAAGGTCGTGGTAGTTTCAACGTTGTTCGGTACGGTGTAAAGGCAAATTGCCGAAAACGCGATAATAATTATCGCCGGCGTTGAAATTATGCCCGCCTTGACCGCCGTATCACCGAGGACCAGCGCGCCGACTACCGACAGCGCAAGTCCGACGTACTTTGGCATTCGAATTGACGCCTCGTTTAAAACCTCGAGAACGAACAGCGTCAAGAACATTTCTATACTCGGCGAAAGCGGCAGTCCCGCAACCGAGCTTGAAATTTTCAATAACAGCTGAAAGGGTATAATCTGTATTTTAAACAGCTGTGCCGAGATATACAGCGCGGGCAAGAAAATGCCGAGCAATACCGACAAAAGCCTTAAAACCCTTAAAGTGGTCGAGCGGTAAGGATTTATATAGTAATCCTCAACCGACTGGAAATCTTCCACCACCATATAGGGCACGGTAAGGCAGATGGGCGAGCCGTCCACGACGATACCCACTCTGCCCTCGCACACCTTCGCGCAGAATATGTCCGGCTTTTCCGCCGTGCCGCAACGCTTGAAAAGCGAGCGCGGCTTTTTCGTCATAAACTGCGAAACGTACGAGGAATCGGGCACGATATCTATCTCGTTTGCCAAAATTTCTTTTTCAATCTTTTCGGGCAAGCCCTTGGGGCACACGCCCTCGATATACACTATCGAAACCGCCGTATCCGATTTGTCGCCCACGAAGATGGTTTTAACTTGCAGCTGCTCGGTCTTTATGCGCTTTCTGATGAGCCCCAAGTTTATCTTGATATCTTCGATAAACCCCTCTCTCGGGCCGTGAACCGCGACCTGCGTAGGCGGCTCGGCAACGGCGCGCATAGGGGGGCTTTTGACGCCCGCAATAAGGAAGTCCTTTTCGCCGTCTATGAAAACTACGGCGTTACCGTTTAAAATTTCCTTTATGGCGTCCTTTTTCTTGTTGCCCTCTTTAAGCTCGGGCGAGGCAAGTAAAAGCTTGATATCCTCGAACTTGTCGTCAAGCTTTGCATGGCGCAAGGGCTTGACCACTAACTCGCCTATCTGATTTTTGTCGACTACGCCGTCTGCAAACACTGCGGCGAACTTCTTCCCGTCGTCGGAGGTGAACTCGAAAACGAGGATATCTTCGCTCGTCAAAACGTCTTTGACGGATTTAATATTCTTTTCCAATGTAATCATATTCTTATAATTTGTAACTTTTTAAAAACTATGCCTCCCCTCGCGCGACTATAATTTATAACCGCCCGCACCTCTCTTTTCGCCCGAAAAAATTTTTAAAAAATTTGACTAAAAACACTTGACAAGGCATACTATGCAATGTATAGTATTAGACAAAGCGGGGTATTTCTAACGAAAAACGGCGCGAGCGAGGCATTATGGATAGTCAACTTAAAAAAGGAATATTAGACGTATGCGTACTGTACGCCGTAAGTAAGGGCGAAAGCTACGGCTATAAAATAATAAGCGATTTAGAGGGCATAATAGAAATATCCGAAAGCACCCTCTACCCCATCTTGAAAAGGCTTGAAGCAAGCGGGTTCGTTACTACGCGCACGGCGGAGTACAGCGGAAGGCTTAGGCGGTACTACAAGATAACCAGTACGGGGCTTAAAAAGCTTCACGACGGAAGAGAAGATTTTCTTGAAATCAACACTATTTACAGAAAGATTTTCGGAGGAAGAATATGAAATATAACGAATGGCGCGACGAACTGAAAGACAACCTTTTGTGCGTTTCCGAAAGTGAAAGACGGCGCGTTTTGGACTATTACGCCGAAGCCTACGCCGATAGGCGCGACGCGGGCTATACCGAGCGTGAAATTATAGACGAGTTCGGCGCACCCTACGATGCGGCCCAAAGAATATTGTCCGAAAGCGGCGAAATTTACGAAGCTCCCCCTTCCCGCGAACCTACACGCGAAGAGAGAAAACGCGAGGAGCGCGAGCGCCGTGAGGAAAAGCGTGAAGAAAAACGCGAATACGGCAGCAACAGCCTTTACGGAAATTACAGCGGGCCCACCCCTACCTTCGTACAAAACGCACAGCCTACAAAGCCCGTAAAACAGCGCGGCGACTACACTTGGGTTTTAGTGCTACTGTATATAATTTTTGCTATCCCCATCTTTTTGGTGGTTATGGCTATGGTGGGCGTAACCGTTGCCTTCTGCGTTGCCCCGTTCGGCGTACTTATATCGGGCGTGGCAGTTACGGTTGCGGGCATCGGCGCACTGTTCGTAGACGCAACCTTCGGCGCAATTACCATTGGCGGCGGACTGATAATTTTCGGTTTAAGTCTTATAATAATGCCCCTTTGCTTCCAGCTTGTGAAGTGGATGTGGAAGCTCTTCCATATGTTCTTCGCTTGGCTTAAAAGAGTATTCAGCGGCAAGGAGAAATAAAAATGAAAGGATTTGTAAAAGTGATTATAGCGGGCGCAGTTATTTTAGGAATTGGCATAGCGATTTTAATAATAGCCCTGGCTGTCAACGGCTGGAAGTTCGATTTCAAAGAAACCGAATACGAAATGAAGTCCTACACGGCGGAAGGAAAGTTTGACACTTTAAGCGTTGATATTTCCGCCGGCGAGGTTGAAATAGTTTACTACGACGGCGAAACGATAAAATTCGACTACCCCGAAAACAATAGGTTTACCGCCACCGTTACCGAAAGCAAAAGCGAAATATCCTTCGTTACCAAGAAAAAGCACTTCTGGGATTGGATAGGCTGGAATAACCCGAACTTGCCCAAAACCACTATATCTGTACCCCAAGACTGCAAATTGAATTTGAGTATAGATTTGAACGCGGGCACAATCAGCCTCCCCGACGGAGAGTTTGAAAAGTTGAATTTACACTTAAACGCGGGTGAGGTTAAGGGTAACGAGATAACCGCCTCCTCCCTCGAATGTAAACTGAATGCGGGCAGTATTAAGTTTGAAAGCATAGAGTGTGCAAGCAGCACCTTTAAACTGAACGCGGGCACGATGGAAATTTCCCGCCTTACGTGCGACAAGATAACTGCGAACTTAAACGCGGGCACGGCAACCTTGGGCGTCGTGGGAAATGCAACCGAGTACACCGTAGATATTACGAAAAACGCGGGAAGCTGCAATATCGAAAACCGCACGGGCACGAACGAGGCAAAAAGCATTACCGGCAAGATGAACGCCGGCGCCTTGAAAGTAACCTTCATACATTGACAATTACACACCATAAATGATAAAATACAGTCGTAAACAAACGGCTGTATTTTTTTACGGTGATACTTATGAAATTCGATTTTGATTCAACCTACTTCAACCCCGAACAAGTTTTAGACTGCGGGCAGACCTTCCGCTTTGCACCCATTAAAGAGGGCTACTTTGCGGTGTCCGCCGACAAGGCGTGTTATATTCATATTGACGGAAACAAGACGGTTGTTGAAAGCGAGGACAGCGATTATTTTTATAACTACTTCGATTTGGCGCGCGACTATTCGGAAATTATTACCCGCGCAAAGTCGCATAATATCCCCCTTCTCTCCCGCAGTGCCGAGGAGCTTAAAGGCTTGCGCCTTTTGAACCAAAATCACGAGGAAATGCTGTATTCCTTTATAATTTCCCAAAACAACAACATACCCCGCATAAAGGGAATAATTTCACGCATATGCGCGGGGCTTGGCGAAAAGCGCGAATTCTTAGGGCAAGAATACTACACCTTCCCCACCACCCAAAAGCTTGCAGAGGCGGGCAGAGAGTTTTTCAAAAGCGTCGGATGCGGCTACCGCGATATTTTCCTTGACGAAACCTCAAACCGCATTTTAAAGGAAGGGCTTGACCACCTTCTACCCCTTCCCACTGCCGAGCTTAAAAAGCAGCTTTTAACCTACAAGGGCGTGGGCGCAAAGGTTGCCGACTGCGTTGCGCTGTTCGGCTTCGGAAAAAGGGACAGCTTCCCCGTAGACGTGTGGATAGAAAAGATTTACAAAGAGGACTTTAACGGCACCTTGACCGACCGCAACAAAATAAACGAGTATTTTTGCAGCCTCTTCGGTGAAGATTCGGGCTATATTCAGCAGTATCTTTTTTACGGCAAAAGAACCTTCGGATAAAATATTTCGTATTTATTCGGCAAAATAAGTTCAAACTTATATTATGCCCGATTATTTTTCTCACTTGATTATTGCCGAAAAAGTCCTTGAACGGCTTGACGGTAAATACAAAAAACAAATAACTTCACCCAATTTATATTACGTCGGCTCGCAAGGCGGCGACGTTTTCTTTGCATATAACTACAAGTTTTCAAAAACCAATTTAGGGCGCGCCTTGCACAAGCTCAGCGCGGAAGAAGTGTTTTCAAAGCTTATGAACGGCAACCCGTCCTATGCGGCGGGCTACGCCACCCACTACGCGCTTGACAGTACCCTTCACCCCGCCGTTTACGCTTACGAGGCGGCGCATTCCAACCCGCTCGCCCACCAAAAAATGGAGAGCGACTTGGGGCTGTATATTAGCAAGTTTTACGGCGTGCGCCGCAGAATTTTACCCCGCGAAAGCGTCGTATCTTGTACCGGTCCGATATACGACAGCATAAAGCTTTTAGAGCCCGCCGTTACCGTAACGGGCGTAGAGCGGTGCTTGAAGCGCCACTTCAACTACACGCGCTACCTTTTCAAAACCAAAAAGCAAGCGTACAAGTGCGGCTTCGACTTTGCCTCGCTTGCGGGCGCGGTCGAGGATGCAATAGATTTAGGCGTCAAAGCCGTGCAGTGCGTGCTGGATAAAAATATAGACGAAGAAGTTTTTTCAAAAGCCTTTTTACAGCGTTAAAAGCCGTCCCGCAAGGGACGGCTTATTCCAATATCTTGTCGTAAATACTGCGTGTAAGCAACTTCTCGTACAATTCGTCCTCGGTGATTTCATCGAGGAATTTTTCGTTATATAACTGCAAAACCAAATAGCGGCTGCTGTCAACGAACCTCAGCGCCTCTTTAAAGGTTGCGTTCTCGCCCAAAATAACGTAGCGTATCTCCCGCCCCTTTTTCTTCTTTTTGGCGGCAAAATTAATTTTAACCGCGGGCGGACTTTTAGACAGTGCCGAGCAGAACAAGAACCCCGCCATAGTCAACAGCGATATGTTTTTAAGCGCGAAAAAGTAGATAAATATAAGCGAAATAACGACGAGAATATTCGTTATTCTAAGCGCCAAATTCAGCCACTTATCCCGCTTTAAAAAGCACGAAAAAACGCACTTCGTTATTCTTCCGCCGTCCAAGGGGTACGCGGGCAACAAGTTCAAAATAAGCATACCCGCGCTTGCGTAAAATATGAGGTCGGTGTATGCGTAGGTTACGGGAAAGAACCACCACAGCCCCGCCACGCCCACGCATAAAAGAAGATTGACGAGCGGTCCCGCCAAGGCAAGCTTAATCTCGTCCGAGGGCGAAATTCCTTCAATGTCGCACACCGCCGCCGCGCCGAAGGGCATAAGGCTTATTTTCTTGCACTCGAACCCGAGCCGCGCCGCGCAAAAAATATGACCGCACTCGTGCAGGAGTGCGGTCAAGGCGCATATTATAAACATCGGCAAACCGCCGAACAGCGCGGACAGAAGTCCCACCGCCAGAAACAACGGGTGAATAGTTATTTTCACGAGTTCCAGACGGGCACTACACCCGAAAGAGTATAGCAGTTTAAAAGAGTACCGTTATCGTACATGGACACGCGCACCTCGCTTTCACCGTCCGAGTAAGCGAAAGGAATGTTGCCTTGAACGGAAGTGCCTTGTGCGGAGTACACGTCGGTAAGGCCGGTGATAACGCTTGTAAAGGTTGAGGTATGTGCGATTTCAACGGTGTAGGTATCGGCCTCCTTGGTTACGGAAGCAACCTTGCCCGCGCATACGGGATACACGCTGCCCTTTGCCGTGAAGGAAAGAACGCCACTTTCGGATACGTTAACTACCGCGTCCGACTTGTCGCTTACGACGGACGAAAGCGTAATCTCGTTATAGGAAGGCTCCGCCTCCGCCTTGGTGTTGCCCGTAAGCGAGCCTATAAAGGTATTAATGGCGCTGTTGGGCATAAATATATTCGTAAGGAAAATTGCGGCGGCAAGCACGCACACGGCGATAAGCTCGGTTAAAATAATCTTACTGCCCTTGTCCTTTGCAAAGAATTTACTTTTCTTTTCGGGCTGGGCGGGCTCGGATAAATCCTCCGTATAGGTATAAGCGCCGACGCGTTCGTTCACGCTGTCAACAACTAAATCCTTTAACTCGTCCTGCGCCGCGGGGGCTTCTTGCTGCGGCTTTGAGGGCGCAAAGAAGGGTCTGTGTTTGAAAATGCTTTTCTTTTTAACTACGTTGACCGTGCTTACGGGTATTTCCAGCATCTCGGCATAGTCTAATTCTTCGTTCATACTTTCCTCCGAAAACTTTTATCTACCTTAACTTATGCGGGGCATGTACCACTTAGAACAAATTTTTTTACTGTTGCATATAATGAACGCCGC
>CAMWME010000012.1 GCA_947175325.1 uncultured Clostridia bacterium
CTTATATTATTATATCAATTAATCTATATTGAAGTTAACGACCTTTGCAAATTCGGTAGTAAGCGAAGCTCCGCCTATAAGTCCGCCGTCGATGTCGGGTTGGTCCATAAGGTCAAAGCAGTTTTTAGCGTTCATACTGCCGCCGTACTGAATAATAACTTTGTTTGCGCTTCTCTTGTCAAAAAGCTTACCGATTTTTTTGCGGATATACGCAATGGTCTCTTGAGCTTGCTCGGGCGTAGCCGTTTTGCCCGTGCCGATAGCCCAAACGGGCTCGTAAGCGATAACGACTTTGGTTACGTCCTCGATATTTGCAAGACCGTCTTTAAGCTGTTTGTCAAGCACTTTTTCGGTTTGGCCGTTTTCACGCTCTTCAAGCGTTTCACCAACGCAGACGATGGGGGTGATGCCGTTTGCAATCGCCGCCAAAGCACGCTTGTTTACACCCTCGTCGGTTTCGCCGAAGTATTGCCTTCTTTCGCTGTGTCCTACAATCGCGTATTTAACGCCGTACTCTTTAAGCTGCTCGCACGAGATTTCGCCCGTGTACGCGCCCGAAGCCGCCCAGTGCACGTTTTGTGCACCGATTTTAATTTTAGAGCCCTTTGCCGCTTTAACCATAGTAGGTATTAAAATTGCGGGAACGCAAAGCGCTACGTTGTATCTCGTATCTTTAACGAGGGGCTTTAATTGAGCTATAAGCTCCTTGCCGCTTTCTGCGGTCATGTTCATTTTCCAGTTGCCTGCAATAAAAGGTTTTCTTCCCATAATTTCTCCTTTAAAATTTCGTTTTTCTCGGCGGCAGTAAGGATACGGCAGCCGCCTCGGTCACCGCAAACACTACTTATGTGTTTGCTCATCTCAACCTTGCAAAACAGCGCACTGTGCTGTTTTGAGAAATCAAGGTTTCGTCCCCATATATCCCTCAAATAACGGGGGATATACGGTTTTTTTACGTTTAGTTTTTATCGTTCAAGCAAGCGATGCCGGGAAGCACTTTGCCTTCGAACAGTTCAAGCGAAGCGCCGCCGCCCGTAGAGATGTGAGTCATCTTGTCAGCGTAGCCAAGCTGCTGTACTGCCGCCGCGCTGTCGCCGCCGCCGATGATAGTGGTGCACTTGCCGTAAACCTTTGCCAAAGCTTCGGCAACTGCTATCGTGCCTTGTGCAAGAGTGGGGTTCTCGAATACGCCCATAGGGCCGTTCCAGATAACCGACTTAGCTTTTTTGATTTTCTTAGCGTAAAGCTTTCTCGTCTTCTTGCCGATATCCATACCCATTTTGTCAGCGGGTATTTTGTTTGAAGGAACGATTTTGGTTTCGATTTCCGCGTCGATGGGCTCGGGGAAGTGGGTGGTAACTACCGTATCAATAGGTAAAATGATTTCTTTGCCCGCTTTTTCAGCCTTTGCAAGCATCGCTTCGCAGTAGTCGATTTTTTCTTCGTCAAGAAGGGAAGTGCCTACTTCGTAGCCCTTAGCCGCTAAGAAGGTATAAGCCATACCGCCGCCGATAATAAGCGTGTCGCACTTTTCCAAAAGGTTATTTATAACGTTAAGCTTATCCGCAACCTTTGCGCCGCCCAAAATTGCAACGAAGGGACGCTGAGGGTTTTCAAGCGTGTCAGCCATAACTTCAAGCTCTTTTTCGATAAGGAAGCCGCAAACCGCGGTTTTAATTATGCCGTATTCAACGATAGCGGCAGTGGAGGCGTGTGAACGGTGCGCCGTGCCGAACGCGTCGTTTACGTAGATTTCTGCGTTATAAGCAAGCTCTTTGCAGAAGCCTTCGTCCTTCTTTTCTTCTTCCCAGTGGAAACGGAGGTTTTCCAAAAGCACGGCCTCGCCTTCTTTCAAAGCGTCGCGCTTAGCTTTTGCGTCTTTGCCGATAACGTCGGTTGCGAATACGACCTTGCCGTCCAAAAGCTCGTTAAGTCTTTTTGCAACGGGTTCAAGGGTAAGCTTTTTGGGTTCGTCCTTTTTAGCCTTTTCGATAATCGCTTCCTTCGTGGTTTCGCCCGCGTCAACTTTCTTTAAATCTTTTTTATTGAGCTTAACTTCAGCCGAGAAAATGGAGTGGGGCTTGCCCATATGCGAGCAAAGCGTTACTTTTGCGCCCGCGTCAAGCAGATATTTAATGGTGGGCAATGCGCCTTTAATTCTGTTTTCGTCGGTGATAACACCGTCTTTCATGGGAACGTTAAAGTCGCAACGAACTAAAACGTTTTTGCCTTTGAGGTCCTTTAAATCCTTAACGGACATTTTGTTCATAGATATAAAATCTCCTTAATAAATTTCATTCACAAATTATTATAGTAATTTTTTTATCGATTGTCAATGAAATGAAGTTAAATGCGCGCAGAACTTTTTAATTCTAAAAAAATGTTGTACAACCTTGCAAAATGTGTTATAATTTCTAACAATGACTTTTAAAGGTGAAAAAATGAAAATTTGCGTTGCCGGACTCGGCATCATCGGCGGTTCTGTATGTATGTCTTTAAAGCGTGCGGGATACGCCGTTGACGGATACGATATTTCCCAATTGCCCCCCACATATGCCTTAAATAACGGCATTATTGACAATGTTGCAAGCGAATTTCACAAGTACGATATAGTATTCGTTGCTATGCCGTTTAAAGCGACCGTTGATTTTATTTTGAATAATGGCTTTAAAGACGGTGCAATCGTTTCAGATATTTGCGGCGTTAAAAAACCTATTGAAAATGCCGTGTCTAAATCCGCGCGCAATTTCAATTACGTAGGTTGCCACCCCATGGCGGGTAAAGAGGTAAGCGGTATTAAGAACGCTTGTGCAGACCTTTTTGACGGCAGAAGTATGGTTATTACAAGCAATAAAGATACCGACCCCGCCGCGCTCGATACGGTGCGTGCGCTTACCAAGGATATGGGCTTCGGGTATATAGTCGAGTGCTCTGCCGAAACTCACGACAGAAAAATCGCTTATACTTCCCAGCTTGCACACGTCGTTTCCAACGCCTACGTCAAAGACGTAGATTTGGACGACTGCCTCGGCTTTACCGGCGGCAGCTTTCAAGATATGACGAGAATTGCCGGCGTTGACGAGGCGGTTTGGGCTACCCTATACCTTGAAAATGCTGAAAATCTAAACGAAAAAATATCTTCGCTTATATCTTCACTTGCGGAAATAAGGGACGCGATTTCAAGCGGAAACGAGGAAGAATTGAAAAAAATCCTTGCGCGCGGGCGCGTACTTTTCGACGGCAGTAAAAAAATTAACGGCAAAAAAGATATTTTTGTACAAAAATTGAGGTAATTTTTACAATTTTATGTTATAATCAAAAAAAGGTGATTTCAAATGAAGTGTAAAGTTATTTTAAACAACGGTAAACCCGACGGGTATTTTACCGCAAAAGGCGAACTTAATTTAGGCCCAACGGGCTTTGGTCTTTTTTACGATTTAGACGGCGATAAGTGCCTTTTAAGGTACGAGAACGGCGAACTCGTTCAAGAACGCCGCGGCTCGGTGCCTATGGTTATGCGCTTTAAGCTCGGGCAAGAAACTTCTTGCACGCTCGGTTTGGGCGCAAATAGGGGTAGTTTCCCCGTATTTACCAACAAACTGAATATCAAAAACGACGATAAATCGGTTGACGTGCAACTTAATTACATGTGCGGCGGTGAAAATATTACTTTGGAAATCATCGCAAAGGCGTAAGGAGAAAAAATGATTATTGAATATCTTGGTCATTCGTGCTTTAAACTTACCGAAAGCACGGGAACAACCATCGTCTGCGACCCCTATTCCGAGGCCGTAGTCGGCTATGCTATGCCGAAAGTTGAGGCGGACGTAGTTACCGTGTCGCATCATCACAGCGACCACGACGTTACTAGTAACGTCGGCGGCACGCCGGTTATAATCGACAAGGAAGAAAATTACGATAGTGACGGGGTTGAAATCAACTCTATCAAATCTTTCCACGATGCAAGCCGCGGTAAAAAACGCGGTGAAAATCTCATTTTCAAATTCAGAATGGACGGCATAGACGTGTGCCACCTCGGCGATTTGGGTGAAAAGTGTTCTTCGGACCTTATCGAAACGCTTTTGCCAGTAAACGTTCTGTTAATTCCCGTCGGCGGCAATTACACCATTGACGCAGAAATGGCTAAGGAATACGTTGACAGAATTATGCCCGACATCGTTATCCCCATGCACTACCGCACCAAGGACTGCAAAATCGACGTTGACAAGGTTGACGAGTTTTTGGAGCTTTTCGACGAAGATATTATCGAAGAAGCGGAAGGGAATTCTATAGAGCTTTCCAGAACGGATTTGAGCGGTGAAACGAAAATAGTGGTTTTAAGGAGACCCTAATGCGAAGCGAAGAAATGCTTAAAGACGTCGAACAGCGTCTTGACGGTATGACGATTTACGAAGTTCGTCAAATAGCGCGTGAAGTGAAGGCGCACGTGACCAGCGGACAAAAGGGCACCATCATCGACGCAATTTTGTCTATTGCACGCGGCGAAGCCGACTTTGCGCCCGTTTCCAAGCGCGGCGCGCCGCCTAAGTCGGACAAGTATGACGAGCGCCTCGTTGCCGACGTTTTAAGGTGTAGGGAGTATTTTCTCGCTTTGAACGGCGGAGCGGCTAACGAGTCCACGATGAGCGTAAACGATTCCGCCTACGAGTACGGCGTGCTCTCCGAAAAGGAGTACTGCGGCTACCTCGATAAGGAAGGGCAGAACTGGTTTCTTCATGCCGAAGAACTCGTGTTCGTATCCGAGCTTTTCGTATCGAGATACGCGTTGAGACTCGGCGACGTGGTCAGCTGCAAGGGTAGAAAAAAGAACGCGGCGGACTTAGTCGGCGCGAGCGAAATTTTAACTGTAAACGGCGTTTCCGTTGACCAACCTTTAAAAAGAAAAAACTTTCCCGCGCTTACCCACGTTTATCCCGCGACGCGCGTTATTTTATCAAGCGGCAACGATATTTCGCTAAGAATGATAGACCTTTTCGCCCCCGTGGCGTTGGGGCAAAGAGGGGTTATTTCAGCTCCCGCAAACTGCGGCAAAACTACGCTCGTAAAATCAATTGCCCACGGGATATGTGCCAATTACCGCGATTTTGAGTTAATTATCCTAACGCTTGGCGCCCGTCCCGAAGAGATAACCGAGTTCACGAAATTCAGCGATAAAATAACGTATTTCTATACCTCTTTCGACAAGTCGGACGAGGAGCACGTCTCCCGCGCAAACCTTGCTTTCGAATACGCAAAGCGCCGCGTAGAGCTGAATAAAAACGCAATAATTTTAGTCGAAGGGTTGTATGAAAATATCCCTTCCGAGCTTGTAAAAAATTATCTTTTCTGTGCCATCAACGCAGAGGAAGGCGGCTCGTTAACGGTTATCGCCACGATGCCTCAAGAGTTTAATTACGGGGGCGTTGCGAATATGGTTATAAACGTTTCACCCGTACTGGCGGCGGAAAGAACCTTCCCCGCGATTGACGTTTTAAAGTCCTATTCCGGTAGGGAGGAAGCGCTTTTAAGCGAAGACGAACGGCACCTTTCGGTTGCACTCCGCTCTCAGCTTGCACGCGGTACGGCGGCGAATGAAATTATAAACCTTTTCAAAAATACGAAAAATAACGCAGAACTTGCGGAAATTATAAAAAATGGCAGATAAAAATTTATTTACCGATAGGGTAAAAATAACTGTAAAATCGGGCGACGGCGGGGACGGAATGAACTCCTTTAAGTCCTTCAAGGGCAAACCCGCGTGCGGACCGGACGGCGGCGACGGCGGAAACGGCGGCAACGTCTATATTCAAGCGGACGGCAACATCAGTGATTTGCTGTCCTTTCGCTATACCAGCAAATATTTTGCGGGCGACGGCGAGCGGGGCGGCTCCAATAAGTGCTTCGGTAAATTCGGGGCGGACGTAGTGATTAAGGTCCCCCTCGGAACCGTAGTTAAAGATTTTGAAAGCGGCGCCGTCATTGCAGATATGTTCGAGGACGGAGAAAAGCGGCTTATACAAGAGGGGGGCAGAGGCGGCAAAGGCAACGTTCGCTTCACAACTTCGCGCCGCCACGCGCCTAATTTCGCGCAAAAAGGTGAAAAAACCGAGCCGCACGTGCTTGTTTTGGAGCTTAAAGTAATTGCCGACGTGGGCATCATAGGTTTTCCTAACGTGGGTAAATCAACACTTCTTTCTAAGATTTCGGCGGCAAAGCCCAAAATTGCTAACTATCACTTCACAACCCTTTCACCCAATTTGGGCGTAGTGAAGTATTACGACGATTCCTTCGTTGCAGCCGACATTCCCGGGCTTATCGAGGGCGCGGCTGACGGCGCGGGACTCGGACACGACTTTTTAAGGCATATAGAAAGGACGCGTATGCTCGTTCACGTGATAGATATTTCGGGAACGGAGGGGCGCGACCCCGTTGAAGATTTTAAAAAAATCAACGCAGAATTAAAGGGCTACTCAGAAAAGCTGGCAGCCCTTCCGCAGGTAATTGCGCTTAACAAATGCGACGTTTTCGGCGCGGAAGAAAACGTAAAATTATTCAAAAAGAAGTACGGCAAAAAATATAAAATTTGCACCATAACTGCCGTTAGCGGAGAAGGCACGGATGAGCTTATTTCAAGCATATTCGGCACCCTTTCGACTTTACCGCCCGTTTCAAGGGTGGAAATTGACGAGGAATTCACCTACCGCAAAAGCGGCAATTTGGGCTTTGAAATTTATATGGACGGCGACGTTTACGTAGTAGTCGGCGACCTTGTGGATATGCTTTGCAGAAACGTCGTTTTGAACGACCCCGACTCCATGGCGTACTTCCAAAAGATTATTCGTGAGAAGGGCGTTATTTCAAAGCTTAAAGAAATGGGCATAAAAGAAAACGACACCGTGTCAATAGGCGAAGTTGAGTTTGACTTTGTGCCGTAGACAAAGGAGAAAGTATGTTAACTTCAAAACAGCGCAGTAAATTAAAAAGCCTTGCCGCAAACGTTACCCCGATAGGGCAAGTGGGCAAGGAAGGAATAGGTGAAAATATGCTTGCAAGCTTTTCCGACTGTCTTGAAAAGCGCGAGCTTATAAAAATAAATATTTTGGAAAACGCCGACGGTGACCCGAAGGAGTTGGGTCGCGAGCTTGCACAAAGGCTTTCTGCCGAGTGCGTTATCGTTATAGGCAGAAAGGCGGTGTTGTACCGCCCCTCAAAACGCAAGGATATCGAGCATATAAAGCTTAATTAAAGACCAAAGCTACGGCGGAGAGAATAATCATTATTCCGCCGCTCACAATATAGTAGATGGGGAAGAAGGTAAAGTAGCTGAGTGCAAGAAGTGCCGCCCCCGACCAGAACAACGGAGCGCACAGTTTTCTTGAAAAGCGCCCTTTAATCCGCTTGAACAAATTAGGCTTTTTCGCTTCCTCGTAAACGTACTTTTCGGGCAGAAGTTCGTTTTTCTTTAAAGAGGAAAACACTTCGTCAATACCAGCAATTTCAATGGAAAAGTTGCTTGCAAGCACGGCGGCCTCGGCAGAGCATTTTACGCAGTAAATTTTCTTGTCCCCGCCGCACTTAAACTTAATAACGCGGGCAACGTCGTCCTCTGAAAGAGGTTGCATTTTGAAGTTGAAAAAATTCGATACACCCCCACATATGACCCGTTTACCGCGTATTTTTGCATCTTCGCCAAGGTTTTTCTTGAACAGACTTTTTATATCCTCGTCGCGGGATAACGATAGGTGCAGTGCAAGAAGCTTTTTTTGTTTTTCGTCCTTTGAAAGGATTAGCGATTTGTTTTGTTTTCCGCTTATGTAAATATACGCAAGCGCACCGAAAAGCACCGCCGCGCACCCGCCGAAGATTAGTCCTAAAACGGCGTTTTTGGTATAGTACCTTATTGCGGTAAAGAACAGCAAAAACGCGCAAAGCGCGGCAAAAATCGTATCTAATATTAAAGGTAAATTCAATCTTTTCATATTGAAGTTATTGACTTGATTTTTATAAAATAAACCATGAAAATTGCACTTTACGGCGGGGCGTTTAATCCCGTTCATTCCGAACATTTAAATATCGTGCTTGCCGCAAAGGAAAAGCTTGGGCTGGATAAGATTATAGTTATCCCCACCAATATTTCGCCGCACAAAAAGGGCGTAATGTCCGCCCGCGGTAAGGATAGGCTTACAATGTGCCGCCTTGCCTTTGACGGTATCGAGGGCGTTGAGGTTTCCGATGTGGAACTCAAGCGCGGCGGCGTAAGCTATTCCTACGTAACTTGCCGCCACTTTAAAAAGCTTTATGCCGAGGACGAATTGTACTTTATCGTCGGCGCGGATATGCTTAAAACCTTTGCACTGTGGAAAGAGCCGGAGGAAATTTTAAAGTGCGTAACCCTTGCCGTTTGCGCCCGTGAGGACGAATCTGAGCTTACGGCTGAAATAAAAAAATTCCAAAAGCGTTTCAAAAAAGACTTAGTAAATTTCGGTTACGTTGGTAAACCTGTAAGTTCAACGCGCGTAAGGACTCTTGCCGCTTTGGGTGAGGATACGGCGGGATTAGTGCCCAAAGGGGTTCGCCTCTTTATCCGTAAACGGCATTTATACGAGCTTACCGAGCTTTTGGGCGTTAAGAAATATCTTCCGGAGGAGCGTTGGCAACACACCGTACGCGTTGCCGTTCTTGCGGCTGAATACAGCCGTGCGGCGGGCGTTTACGAAATTGACGCGATAACGGCTGCGGCGCTTCACGACTGTGCAAAATATCTTCCGTTAGATTCTGCGGAGCTGAAAAAGTTCGTGCCGCCCAAGGGCGTGCCCGAGCCGGTTATGCATCAATACAGCGGAGCCTTCGTTGCCGAGCATACTTTCGGCGTGAAGGACGAGGGGATATTGAACGCAATCCGCTACCATACCAGCGGCAGAGAGAATATGTCCAACCTTGAAAAGCTTATCCTTCTTGCCGATTTTTTGGAGGAAGGGCGGGATTTTGAAGGCGTTGACGGGCTTAGGGCAAAGCTTAAAGACGGGCTTGATAGTTGCCTTGTTGCCGTTTTAGAACATCAATTAAATTATTTGAAATCAAAGGGCGCAACGGTTTATCCGTTGACCGAACGGGCTTATAAATATATAAAGGAAAGTTTGATATGACAAGTAAAGAAAAAGCGTTATTAATTTGCGAATATTTATCCTCGAAAAAGGCTAAGGGTATCGTCTACATCGCGGTTGAACACAAAACCAGCCTTTGCGATTATTTCGTCGTAGCGGGCGGTTCGTCCAAAACGCAAGTTAAATCTTTGGGCGAAAATCTTGAAGAATTACTTGAAAAACAGCACGGGCTTACGCCCCGCCGCCGTGAAGGAATACGCGAAGGCAGATGGGCGGTTTTGGACTACGCCGACGTAATAGTGCATATCTTCGGCGACGAAGAGCGCGACTTTTACAACTTGGAACGCCTTTGGGAGGACGGAGAAAACCTCGTCAGATACGAGGACTGAGTTTATAAACGATACGGGCGCGCGCCTTACTAATTAAGGTGCGCGCCCGCTTTTTTATTTTTTAAATTCGATTTCTTTGGGTTCGGAATAGTTTGCCCTTCTTGCCCGCTTTTTCTCGACTATGTAATAGACGGGTTCGGTTCTAGGGGGAGGGGGCTTTTTTTCTTCAACGGCGGGTGGCTTTCTTAAAGTGGTTATCCCGAGATACGCAAGTTTTATAACTGCAACCAGAATAAAACAGAAAAGAAAGGTCAAAAACAAATACAAAATCCCCATAAACATAGTTACATTTTATCCGCCGTAGGCGAAAGTAAATTGTAAAATTTTATCCGTTTATGAAGAATTAAGGAAAAGAATATGGACGAAACAGAGAACACGACCGCAACTTCACAGATATCACAGAGCGAAAAACTTCTCTATTCACAGTTTAGGCGCAAGATAAACGCCGAGGCGGCACGCTCGCAGATAAAGAAACTTGAATACGATTTGGCAACCGTAAAGGCGGGGATTAACGCTCTCAAAGGCGCTTGCGCCGACGCAAACTCCTTGGAGCTTGGCGCGGTGTGCGTGCTTCCGTGCTTCGTTAAAAACTGCTCGGTATTTCTCGGCGCGGAAAGAAAGTGCGGGCTGGTTGCGTGCATAAGCTCGCCCCACGGCGGCGATGCAACCGCTATAAAGGTTAAAGCCGTCAAGCGTGCGTTGAACGACGGCGCGGACGAGGTAGAGGTTACCGCCCCCGTGGCGCATATCCGCGACGGCAATTTTTCATACGTGAAAAAGGAATTCAAAAAACTGAGAAGGGCGGTAAAGCATAAATCTCTGAGAATAGATTTGGAGAGCAACCTTTTATCCCACGAACAAATTTTGCGCGTTTGCAACCTTGCCGCCGACTGCGGCGTCAATTCCTTGAAAACGAGTTCAAGCGCACTTTCGGGCGGGAACGAGATAGAGAGGATTAACGAGATTAAATCCGCCGTCAAAGATAAGTGCACTATTAAAGCGGAAGGTGTGGCAACCGTTTTGGAAATGTCAAGCGCAATAGATATGGGCGCAAGCGTAATAGGCAGCAAAAACGCCGCCGACGTTGCCCGCGCAATTCTCACCGCCGCAGAAGCTGATTTTTAAAAATAATCCCGTATCATTTTAAAAGTGATGCGGGAGTTTTTTATTTATGCTTGATATTTTTAAAAAACCGTGTTATACTCTTTATGCTCGATAATTTAATAGTGGGAAGTAATAACATTTTTCGCGTTCGTCAATAATGGAATGGGTACGGCATAGTTGTATCCTTATTTTCAGCATTCCGTTGTTGTGAACGAGTTGCCAAAAGTTCCGGAAAGCTGTTAAATTATCGAGCAAACTTTAAAGGGTACTTATGCGGGCGCTCTTTAAAGGGCGCTCTTATTTTTTGCCCGCAAAAATTTTTTTGGAGGCAAATATGCAACACAACAGAAAACTTTTGGCAATCTTTTTACTTTCGGTAATTGCATTGTGTGCGTTCGCGTTTGCGGGCTGCCATAGGCACATTCACGAGATTAGATACAAAAACCCGACTTGCACTGAGGCGGGCTTTTACGAGGACTTTTGTCCGAACTGCGGATATATTCACGAAAGCTATCAAACGGGCCCCGCGTTAGGGCACGACTACGACGGCGGTTATTGTGAAAACTGCGGCGAACCCGACCCCAACGATACCAGTCTTTCGAATGATGCACAGAGCAAGGTTAGGCTGTCTGCAGACGGCACGCTTTCGTGGACGAAGCTGAAAAACGCCACGAAGTACGAGCTTATTATCACGACGACCGACAGTGACGAGCCCGCGGTCTACACCTTCCCCAAAAAGCAAGGAAGCGCCAAGCTTGACGATTTGGGCGGCATGGACGACTATGGTGATAAAATTTACTTCCCCACGGGCAGAACATTTGCACGATTCGTTCACTACGAAATTTACACCGAAACGATAGAGGGCGAAAAGATAGAGCAAGAGGTCCCCATGACCGAGCAAGCCGACGAGTTCAGAGTATTGAAGCGCAACGGCGTTTACGAATTAGAAAGGCTGGGCTATGCGGACGAAAACTTGACTTTGAGCGGTTTTTGTTCCGAAGCAAAGCAAGGTGAAAGCGGCGAGTATTATCTCTACGAAGTGCCTTTAAACGAAAAGAACGAAAACGTTAAAGTCAACCTTACAAAACAAGTTAAGCTTGCTGCGGGCAACAAGGCGGCTTATTACAGAACGGCTGAGGACAGAGTAGGTAGCCAAAACGCAATAAGCTCGTTCGATTGGAATTATATGAATTTCCCCGCGGGCGCAACTACGATATATATGCGTTTGACGTTAGCCGGCGGCGGATATAAGGATTATAACCTTTGCATTTACGGGCTTAGGCATTTGGAAATTGCCAGATACGCTGTAACAAGCAATATTTACAGGCAAGAAGTGGGTACGAAGTTCACGTGCCTCGAAGGCGATATTTTAACCAGCGAAGACGTTTGCCGAGGATTGAGGCTCGATACCTATTATTTAAGGGATTCCGAGTATAACTATTTGGGCAAGGTGGAATGTGATTATTATAAGTCGACTTTCTCGGGCGCAGACTATACGGTAACTTATAGCGGAAGCAGCAGCGGGATAGAGCTTTATTTCCATACTGACCCGGACTTAAAGTCATTGTGCGACGAGGTAAAGGAAGCTTCAAATACTTACTTGGTACGCGAAGTATGGCAAAACAACGACTTGAAAGGTTTTAACTTAATTTACAAAACTTCTTCCACGGCAACCGAAGCGGTAATTCCTGCGGATATTAACGGAAGGAATATTCTTGCAGTCGATTTCGAATATGCACAAGTAAACACTATATCTATTATCGGCACTGTTTATAACTTGCCCAAGCTTACCCTTAATTTAAACGTTACCACGATAAATTTGGGCGACGTTCGCCAGATAAGCACGGGCGCGTTCGTCGGGGCAAATTCAAACCTCGTTATAAACTGCGCGTTCGGTGAGGAAAGGGCGCAATACTTTGAAGCCAAATGGAATTATAAGGAACCTTTAAACCAATACAGCACCGCTAAATTTACCACAAATTATAACGTTCAATAAAAGTGGGCGCCCCGTTTCGCTGAAACGGGGCGCCTATTAATTTTACCTCAATAAAACCAAATTCTTTTTTGCGCGGGTTATCGCGGTGTACAGCCAGCGGCTTTTGTCCTCTTTAAAGCAAAAGCTTTCGTCGAATACGACGGCGTTGTCAAACTCGCTTCCTTGCGCCTTGTGGCAAGAAATGCAGTAGCCGTATTCGAATCTGTTCAGCGTGAATGCACCGGTTACTTCGCCTTCCTCGTCAAACTTTTCAAAGTAGTCGCCGCGCTTGTAGCGGTAGTAGCCTTCGGTAAAAATTCCCGTATCTATTGGCAAAGCCTCGGGGCAGTTCTCGTCAAGAAAGTCTGGCTTAAACTGTATAAACCCAATCTGCTTGTCTTGGTCGTAAAACGGCTCGATAACCGTTCCGATAATCCCGTTTACCATATTGAACCGCATCTCACGGTCAATAAAAGTTTCCCAGTTGTTCTGCGTGCAAATAAGCTTTTCACCGCTCTGCGGCAAGCCCGAAAAGCCCTTTAACGCTCGGATTTCGTCGTTAATCTGTGCCCGCGTCTTGTTCGTGCCGCAAATAATTTGGTCGGCTTTAAAAAGGCAAGTCTTGCGCTTTTCACCCGTAAACAGCCGCTTGCTCATAACCAAAACGCTGTTGCCGTATCTGCCGAACGGTATGTATTTCCCCTCGCGCGCCATTTCTGAAAGCATAATAATGGGGTTGCCGAGGTTCTGCCTTACTATAGTTTTTAAAGTGTAATCGGGCGCGGAAAGAAAACCGTTCAACCCCTCGACGGGCGGCAGCTGCGCGTTGTCCCCGCATATAAGAATTTTTACGCCGAACTCTATTAAATCGTACAACACCTCGTCTGAAACCATCGAGGCCTCGTCCAAAACGATTAGCTTTATACGCTTTTCAATACTTTCACGCCGCTTGAAAATCAGCTTTTCAACGGTAATTTTTTTGCCGTTCAGCTCGATTTCGGTTTCTTGAACGAGCGAAGTATAAATTAGCTTGTGAATAGTGGTGGCGTGTATTCCCGAGCGGATAAGCACGGTTGCCGCCTTGCCCGTAGGCGTAACGAAGGCGGCGGTGTCCTCGGGCACCAACCCCAAAACTTCGGTTACGACGTACTTTAAAAGGGTGGTTTTGCCCGTGCCCGCATATCCCGCCAACACGAAAGCTTGCCTCGTAGAGTGCAAAAACCAATCTTCTATTAACTTGCAAGCCTCAATTTGGTCGGCGGTAAAGTCCTCACGCATAAAGGTATTGTACCACACAAACAAAAGTTTTGGCAACTGTGCGCGGCATATTATTTAAAAATCGCGTAAAAAAATTGAAATCGCTATTGACTATCTTGACTTGTTGAGGTATAATTTTTATCGTGGAAAAACTTGTAAAAGTTAATTTTTTTGGAGGAAAAGATGGCATATAAAACCAAAGAATGGCGCAACAGTATGCGCGTAACCGTGGACTATAACTACATGATGGCAAAATCCCTCGGCGAAAAAGGTATAACCGATTCGGAAATCAAAGGGGTAAAGGACAAGGCTGAAAAGGCGTTCGATTACGTTATGTCTAACCGCGGCAAGGACGAGCTGTACATGGGCTGGACGGAGCTTCCCTATAATCAGGACGCTATCGTCGCAGACATTCTTGCAACCGCAAAGCAAGTTAGAAAGAAGTTTAAGTACTTCGTCGTTCTCGGCATCGGCGGCAGCGCGCTCGGTCCCATAATGGTGTTTAACGCGTTGAAGCACCTTCACTATAACGAGCTTCCCCCCAAGAAGCGCGGCGGCCCTAAGTTCTACGTAGAGGACAACGTCGACCCCGTCAGAATGCAAGCTTTGCTGGACGTAATCGTTCCCGAAGAAACTTGCTTTAACGTTATCTCGAAGTCGGGTGCAACTTCCGAAACGATGACGCAATTCTTAATTATTGCGGACATTTTGGAAAAGAAGGGTCTTAACCTTGCCGACCATATGATTTTCACCACGGACGAAAGCCGCGGCAACCTCATCAAAATCGACCAAAAATACGGCGGAAAGTTTAAAAAATACGTTCTTCCCGACGGCGTCGGCGGAAGATTTTCCGAGCTGTGCCCCGTCGGACTTCTTCCCGCGGCAGTGCTCGGCATAGATATCAAAGGTATGCTTGCGGGCGCGGCGTATATGGACGGGCTTTGCTCAAAGCCTTCGGTTGCTAAAAACCCCGCTCTTGCTTGTGCAGTACTTCAATACGTAACTATGAAGCAAGGCAAAAACATTCACGTTATGATGCCTTACTCGGATAACTTAAAGCTTATGTCCGACTGGTATTGCCAGCTTTGGGCGGAATCCCTCGGCAAAGCAGTGGACTACGACGGTAAGACCGTAAACGCGGGTACTACGCCCGTTAAATCCCTCGGCGTTACCGACCAGCACTCGCAAGTTCAGCTCTATATCGAAGGGCCTTACGATAAGGTTATAACATTTATTTCCGTAACTAACTACGGCTGTGAAATGCCCATCGCACACGGCTGTGAAGATATCCCCGACGTAGGCTTCCTCGGCGGACACACCATGCAAGAGCTTATCCAAGCAGAAAACAAGGCTACGGCGTACGCGCTTATGCGTGCGGGCAGAATGAATTACACCATCAACCTTCCCGAAGTAAACGCGTTCACCCTCGGTCAGCTTATGTTCCTTATGGAATTGCAGACGGCTTATGCGGGCGCACTTCTCAACATTGATACCTTTAACCAACCCGGCGTTGAAAACGGCAAAAAGGCTACTTTCGCGCTCCTCGGCAAGAAGGGTTACGAAGGTCAGAAGAAGGAAATGGACGACGCTCCCGCGCTTGATGATAAATATATAGTATAAAATTAAAAGGATAGGGCGGGCGTTTTCAAAACGCCCGCCCTTTAAATATTTATGGATACCGGAATTTTAATTATAATAATAGTGTTGTCGGTCGTAGTTTTTATCGACCTCTTGTTTTTTATCCTCGCTTCCGTCTGTAACGGAATTGCCTTCGGTAAGCGCGGAGATAAAAACCCGCTTTTAAAGTATTTCACGGCAGAAGATTTTAACCTTACAACCCAGCCCGTAACGGTTGAAGGCGAGGGCGGGGCGCTTAGAGGTTATATTTACACAAGCGCAAGCGTGCAAGACAACGGCAAGCTTATAGTTTTCTGTCACGGAATGGGACCCGGGCATATCGCATACACCACGGAAATTGCCTATTTCTGCAACTGCGGATACACCGTTCTTGCAGTCGACAACTACGGTTGCAACCTATCCGACGGCAAAAATATTAGGGGCATGTATTCGGGCGCGCTGTCCACCATACGCGTCATAGACTTTGCCCGCACCGACGAAAGGCTTAAAGACAAGCCGCTGTATCTCGTGGGGCACAGCTGGGGCGGGTATTCCGCGCTTTGCGCCTCCGCCGAAAGAAAGGTTGATAAAGTGGTTGCAATAAGCGCGCCGTCGGTGCCTTCTAACGTCATTTGGCAGTACCTCGCAAAAATAATGCCCAAGCCTATCGCGGCGTTTATCTCATACTTCGTTACGATTACTTATTGCTTTAAGTTTAAAGGGAAGGGTAACACCAACGCGGCTAAGTGTGCAAGCGCAAACGGCGTGCCTACGCTGCTTATTCAAGGCGATAAAGACGAGGTGGTCGGTAAGTCCGTTGCGGCCTACTACGAGGCGAACGGCGGGAATATAACTAAGCACCTTGCCGAGGGCAAGGCACATAACCCGTACAATACGGTTGCCGCAGAGGAAAAGCTTGCCGAGCTTCAAACCGCGCTTATCAATTCCCCCAAGATGAGCGAGGGCGAAAAGTACAGATTTTTCGACGGCTTCGACTTCAAAGCCGCCACTGAAGAGGACGAAGAAGTAATGAAAGTTATTTCCGACTTTTTAAATTAAATTGAATAAAATATATCCCCCGCGATTATTCGCGGGGGATTTTTTACGCCTTAACGCGGCAAACGCTTTTATATTACGTTTGATATGTGATTAGTCTGTATGCGGTAAGGCAATTAAGATACCCGCCCGCAGCGGCCCGCTGCCTTATTCTTTGCCGGCAAGCTTCTTGTAGCCTTCAAGCCTTGCCTTAGCGGATTCTTCCGTTCTCTGGAATAAGTCTTTCGCAACTTCCTCGCCTTGGGTCTTAACGAGTGAAGCGTATCTGGTTTCGCCCGCAAGGAACGCTTGGTAATCACCCGTAGGGTCTTTACTGTCAAGCGTGAATACTTCGCCGTTGGGGTTGTATCTGTAAAGCTGCCAGTAGCCGCAGTCAACTGCCGCCTTCTGTTCAAGCTGGCTCTTCGTCATATTGATACCGTGGTTGATGCAAGGTGCATACGCGATAATAAGCGAAGGCCCGTGGTAAGCTTCAGCCTCGGCCAAAGCCTTAAGAAGTTGAGCGGGGTTAGAGCCCATCGCAACTTGTGCAACGTAAACGTATCCGTAGGACTTAGCAATCATGCCCAAATCCTTCTTCTTAATTCTCTTGCCCGCGGAAGCGAACTTAGCAACTGCGCCGATGTTGGTTGACTTGGAAGCTTGACCGCCGGTGTTGGAGTAAACTTCGGTATCGAGAACGAGTACGTTTACGTCCTCACCGCTTGCAAGCACGTGGTCCAAACCGCCGTAACCGATATCGTAAGCCCAGCCGTCGCCGCCGAAAATCCAAATGGACTTCTTAGCAAGGCAGTCTTTATCGGCAAGGATTTCTTTAACGAGCACGTCAGCCTCGCAGCCGCAGTCGTTGCACTGTTCAAGTGCCGCAACGAGCTCTGCGGAAGCCTTCTTTGAAGGTTCTCTGTTGTCGAATGCTTTAAGGTAATTCTGGCAAAGCTTCTTGCCTTCGCCGCCCCAAAGCTCAGCGAGTTTTGCAACCTTTTCTTTTATTGCGTTTCTTCTTGCAGAGTAAGCAAGGTTCATGCCGTAGCCGAATTCTGCGTTATCTTCGAAGAGGGAGTTAGCCCAAGCGGGTCCGTGTCCTTTCTTGTTAGTGGTGTAAGGGCAAGTAGGTGAAGAACCGCCGTAAATCGACGAGCAACCCGTTGCGTTCGCAACTACCATATCCTCGCCGAAGAGCTGGGTGATAACCTTAACGTAAGGGGTCTCGCCGCAGCCCGCGCACGCGCCGGAGAACTCAAAGAGAGGTGTAGCGAATTGGCAACCCTTAACGGTTTCTTTCTTGAACTTGGAGGTGTCAGCTTCGGGAAGCTCAACGGTGTATTCCCAGTTTTCAGCTTCGCCCTTTTCAAGGGATTCTGCAAGGGGAATCATCTTAATTGCGCCGCCGTCCTTAACGGGACATACGGTAGCGCACACGCCGCAACCCATACAGTCAAGGGGTGAAACTTGCATCTTGTACTCGTAGCCGGGTAAGCCGATAGCCGCCTTGCCTACAAGCGTTGCGGGCTTTTCGGAACCGTCGGCAATAAGTGCGGGTCTTAAGCATGCGTGAGGGCATACGAACGAGCAGGTGCCGCACTGTATGCACTTGTCAATTATAATTTCGGGAACGAGAACGGCAACGCCGCGCTTTTCGTACTTGGTCGTGCCCGTAGGAACGTGTCCGTCTGCATTGAACTGCGAAGACTTAAGCTTGTCGCCTTCAAGGTAAAGGATAGGCTTGATAATTTCTTGATAGTACTTGTTATCGGCACCCTTAACCATTTCAGCGCCCGTCTTAGCTTTCGCCCAAGCCGCGGGAACTTCTATTTTAATAAGGTTGTCGCCCGCTGCGGAATCTATTGCGTTGTAGTTCATTTGAACGACAGCGTCGCCCTTTCTGCCGAACGATTTCTTAGCCATGTACTTCATATAGTCGATAGCTTGCTCGTAAGGCATAATCTGGGGATTAACGCGGAAGAACGCGGACTGTAAAATGGTGTTGGTTCTGCCCTTAAGTCCAAGCTCGCCGGCAATCTTGATAGCGTCGATAACGTAAAGGTTGATGTGCTTTTTCGCAATATCTTGCTTAACCTTTGCGGGAAGGAAGTCTTCCAAAGCTTCAACCGTAGTTGCGTTGGTGTTGATAAGGAAGGTGCCGCCTTCTTTAATGTCGCCCGTCATATCGTAACGAGTTACGTAAGAGGGGTTGGAGCACTGTACGAAGTCCGCGCTGTCGATTAAGTATTCGGACTGAATGGGAGTGTCGCCGAAACGGAGGTGTGAAACGGTGATACCGCCCGATTTCTTCGAATCGTAGAAGAAGTACGCTTGCGCGTGTTTTTCCGTATGGTCGCCGATAATCTTAATCGAGTTCTTGTTCGCGCCAACCGTACCGTCGGAGCCGAGGCCGTAGAACTTGCAGCTCGTCGAGCCCGCGGGTGCGGCGTCAAACTTCTCCGAGAAGTTCAAGGAGGAGTTCGTTACGTCCTCGTAAATACCGATGGTGAAGTGGTTCTTCGGCTTGTCCTTCTCTAAGTTCTTGTAAACTGCAAGCACCATCGAAGGGGTGAACTCTTTCGAGCCTAAGCCGTATCTGCCGCCTACGACCTTAACGCCCTCAACGCCCTTTTCCAAAAGTGCGGAGCATACGTCAAGGTACAAAGGCTCGCCAAGGGAACCGGGTTCCTTCGTTCTGTCAAGAACTGCAATCTTTGTAGCGGTCTTGGGAATAGCCTTTACGAACGCGCTTGCAACGAAAGGTCTGTAAAGACGAACCTTGATAAGTCCGTACTTGTGCCCCATCGTGTTAAGCTTGTTAATTGATTCTTCAATGGTTTCGCAAGCCGAACCCATACAAACGATAACTTGTTCAGCGTCTTTAGCACCAACGTAGTCGAAAAGGTGATATTTTCTTCCGCAGTGTGCAGAAACTACGTCCATCATCTTCTGAACGATAGCGGGGGTAGCTTCGTAGTAGCTGTTCGCCGTTTCTCTGTTCTGGAAGTAGGTATCGCCGTTCTGTGCAGTACCTTTCTGAATGGGGTGCTCGGGGTTCAACGCGCGGGACTTGAAGTCCGCAACGTCAGCGGCAATGCCTACCTCGTCGCAAATATCTCTGATTTCCTTGTAGTCGTCAGTGTCGTCCCAAACGTCGATTTTAGCAACCTCGTGGCTCGTTCTGAAGCCGTCGAAGAAGTTAATAAAGGGAACTTTGGATTTCAAAGTTGAAAGGTGTGCAACGAGCGCTAAGTCCATAACCTCTTGTACGGAGCCGTCGCAAAGCATTGCAAAACCCGTCTGGCGGCAAGCCATAACGTCGGCGTGGTCGCCGAAAATGTTCAAGGAGTGTGCCGCAAGTGCGCGCGCCGAAACGTGCATTACCATAGGCATCAACTCGCCCGAAATCTTGTACATGTTGGGAATCATTAATAAAAGTCCCTGCGAAGCGGTGTAGGTCGTCGTCAACGCGCCCGCGCAAAGCGAACCGTGAACTGCGCCCGCAGCGCCACCTTCAGATTGCATTTCTGCAATTCTTACCTTCTGACCCCACATGTTGGTTCTGCCCGCCGTTGCCCATTCGTCCGCAACTTCCGCCATAGGGGAAGAGGGGGTGATGGGGTAAATTGCGGCTACTTCCGAAAAGGCGTACGCAACGTGGCTTGCGGCGGTATTACCGTCGATAGTCAACTTTTTCATCAAAAAACCTCCGTTTTATAAATAATTATTTTTAGTGTCGAGTGTGGTAAAACCACACTTACATTATTATATAACACAAAATCGGGCTTGTCAATATCGGCAAAGACTTTGAATAGAAAAATTTTTACTGATTTTCACACTATTTTGTTGTGCAAAGCAAGTTTATTTGGTATAATTTACCGTGAATTTATTTAAAAGAAATCGACTGTATGTGTAAAGATTACATTATCGAGTGTGAAAACGTAAAATTTTCTTACCCCGACAGCGGCGTTTACGCAGTAAACGGCGTGTCTTTAAAATTGAAGCGGGGTGAGTTTTTATCCGTAATCGGGCATAACGGCAGCGGCAAGTCTACTCTTGCCCGCCTTTTGAACGGTCTTTTGGATGCGGACGAAGGCAAAATCACGGTACTCGGTATGGACATTGCCGAAGGCAAAAACGCAGTCGAAATCAGAAAGCACGTAGGCGTAGTTTTCCAAAACCCCGATAATCAAATGGTTGCCTCCATCGTTGAGGACGACGTAGCTTTCGGCCCCGAAAACATAGGCGTTGAAAGGGAGGAAATAGGCAACCGCATAGGCTGGGCGTTGAAAGCCGTGGGAATGGAGGAGTTCCGCACTTCTACCCCAGCAAGACTTTCGGGCGGGCAAAAGCAAAGAATCGCCGTTGCGGGCGTACTCGCCATAAAACCCGACGTTTTAATTTTGGACGAGTCCACCGCAATGCTTGACCCCAAGGGCAGACGCGAAGTTATAGAGGTAGTCAAAAAGCTTAACAAAGAAGAGGGGATGACGATTATACTCATCACCCACTTTATGGAAGAAGCGTTGCTTGCCGACAGAACTATCGTTATGAACAAGGGCGAAATCGCCTTAGAGGGCACTCCCGAAGAAATTTTCACAAGCGGCGAAACGCTTGAAACTTTCAATTTATCCTTACCCCGAACGAGCGTTATTTCCGAAAATCTTCGCAAAGCGGGTATGGAAATTAAGAACGTTTTACGCCCCGAAGAGCTTGCCGAAGAAATCAACAAAAACTTCGTTAGTTGCGGCATATATGTGGGGCAATCGTCAAATTGTGAAGAAAAATCCGTTGAAAGTACCCACGAATGGGATGTAGACGTCAAGGACTTAACTTTCACTTATTCCAAAAAATCGCCGTTTGCAACTAAGGCATTAAAGGGAGTTAACCTTCATATCGACGAAGGCGAGTTTTTCGGAATAATCGGACACACCGGCAGCGGCAAATCAACGCTAATTCAGCACCTTAACGCACTTATAAAACTCCCTCAAGCGCAGAAAAGATATAGAAAACCCAAGGCTAAAAAAGGTCAGCCTACCCCCGTTATTTCGCATATATCCGTGGGGCAATTCGATTTAGGCAGTAAAAAATGCGACTTTAAAGCACTGCGGGCAAGCGTCGGTATGGTCTTTCAGTATCCCGAATATCAGCTTTTTGCGGAATCCGTTTTTGCGGACGTTGCCTTCGGCCTTAAAAATTTTAAAAAAGGAATTTCCAAAGAGGAAATTGAAGAAGCCGTAAAGCAAAGTATAGAAATCGTCGGGCTTAACTACGAAGAAGTAAAGGACAAATCCCCCTTCGATTTGTCTGGCGGACAGAAGCGCCGCGTTGCAATCGCCGGCGTTATCGTAACCAAACCGCAGATTTTAATTTTGGACGAGCCCGCCGCTGGACTTGACCCCAAGGGCAAAAACGAAATTATGGAGCTTTTGCACAAGCTCCACCGCGAGTGGTGCAAAACCGTAATTATCGTTTCCCACGATATGGACGAGGTTGCCGACAACTGCACCAAAGCGTGCGTAATTGCCGAAGGACAAGTTTTCGCTTGCGACGCGCCTTACAAACTTTTTAAGCGCGCGGACGAGCTTAAAGCGTTGGGGCTTGATATTCCCCTAACCGCAAAAATTGCCCAAGGGCTTGCAAAAAACGGAATAATTATCGACAGTGACTGCACCGTTTCCGACTTTTCGGAAAAGGTTATAGAAGTTTATTCTCGCGGCAAATCCGTGAACGGAGGTGAAGTCGATGCTTAACGACGTAACCTTCGGGCAATTTTACCCCACGCAGTCCTTCGTTCACAAGCTTGACCCGCGAATAAAGCTACTTGGGCTTATCGCGTTTATAGTTTTGCTGTTCGTCGCAAACAATTTCTATTCGTTGCTTGCCGTTGCGCTCATTATCTGCATAGCAATAGCGGCGGCGCGAGTTCCTTTCGGCAGAGTTTTGCGTTCAGTAAAGGGAATTTTAGTTATTCTCGTATTTACGGCGGTTTTGAATCTGTTTTTCCACGGCGGAGAAATAGTCTACGCCGAGTGGTGGATAATAAAAATCACCCGAGAGGGAATAATTTTTACCGTATTTTTCATTTTAAGGCTGTTCTTCCTTGTTATGGCTTCGTCCGTTCTCACCTTAACGACCACGCCCGTGGCGCTTACCGATGGCATTGAAAGCCTTTTAAAACCCTTAAAATATATAAAATTCCCCGTACACGAGCTTGCGCTGATAATGTCAATCGCCTTGCGGTTTATTCCCACGTTGATTGACGAAACCAACCGCATCATTTCCGCCCAAAAGGCGAGGGGGGCAGACTTCGAAAGCGGCAATATTTTCAAAAGAATTAAAGCGATAGTGCCCATCTTAATCCCGCTGCTCATAAGCGCGTTTAGGCGCGCGGACGAGCTTGGCGACGCAATGGACGCAAGGTGCTATTCAAGCTCTAAAAACAGAACAAAATACAAAAATTTAAAGCTCGGCTGGCGTGATTTAGTTGCCTTTTTGACCTTAGCCGCGCTCATTGCGGGCGTAGTGCTTTTCAATATTTATTGCGCGGATATCCTTCCGCAGTTCTACGAGTATATAAAATTAAGCTAATGAGATACGTGATACTTCTTGCCTACGACGGAACGGATTACGGCGGCTGGCAGATACAAAAAAATTCAATAACCGTTCAAGAAAAGCTTGAAGAAGCGTGTGAAAAAGTTTTCGGCGTTAGAACCACGGTTACCGCAAGCGGTAGGACGGACAGCGGCGTTCACGCGGCGGGGCAAGTGTGCCACTTCGATGCGGAAACTACTATCCCCGCAGAGAAAATTGCGGACGTTTTAAACCGTTTTCTTCCCGCAGATATTTCGGTTTTAGAGTCCGCTGCCGCACCCGAAAACTTCGACGCAAACCGCAGTGCAAAAAGAAAAACTTATTGCTACAAATTCTACTTGGCGGACCGAAGAAACCCTTTAAAAGACAGATTTTCCGTATGGGTAAAAAATCCCGTAGATATAGCGAAACTCCAACATATATCGGGGTCTTTCGTCGGAAAGCACGATTTTAAGGCGTACTGTAAAAGCGGTTCGCAAGTCAAAACTACCGTGCGCGAAGTTTACTCGGTTGACGTCGTTACAAAGAAAAACGACTTGTCCACCGACGTTGAAATTCACGTCTGCGGCGGCGGGTTTTTATACAATATGGTGCGTACCATTGCGGGCACTATGATTAACTTTGCAGAAGGCAGTTTATCAGAGGAAGAAATAGCCCGCTCCCTCAGTGAAGGCGATAGGGAAGCAGTTGGCAGAACTATGCCCGCAAAGGGCTTGACGCTTGAAAAAGTTGAGTACGGTATTCAGCTTTTTAAGTGAATTTTTTAACAAGCTTTTCACAAACTGATTTTAATTTTAACATTTAACACATATATAATTTTATAACCCAATAGGTGGATTATGGATTTTTTCGATTACGCAAACATTGCTCATTATTTCGTCAACACCGATACTTGGTACGTTAAGTATATAGTCGGCGGGCTGTGCTTTTTAATCGTTTTCGTATTTCAAGCGGTGGGGCTGTTCATTATAGCCGGCCGCGAAGGATACAAAAACAGATGGATGGCTTTCGTACCTTTTCTTAACACATATTACATCGGCGTTTGCGGGCAGAAGAACAGAACGTTCAAATCCGTTGATACGAGAATCTTTGCTCTCGTTGCTGCGATTTTAGAGGTTTTGCTCGTTGTCGGTTACGTCGTAAACGATATAGCGTGGATGTATTTGAAGTCTTACAATCTGATCGGATACGAACCCGTAACTAACAGCTACGGACTTAGCTGGACAGTTGAAACCCTTTCAACAAATATTAAAGCATACCCCGAACTTCTTTGGGCTGTTTGGTGTTTCGAAATTCTTGACAAATACATTTTAAGTTTTATGGACCTTGCGTTCCTCGTTATGCAAGTGTTTACGCTTTCGGCGTTCTTCCAGACCTTTGCCGCAAGACGATATATGCTTTTCACGATTACGAGCATTCTGTTCCCCATTCAAGGCATTTTAATCTTCATACTCAGAAACAACAGAGGAATGAACTACCGCGAATATATCCGTCAAGAGCAAGAAAGACAGTACAGAATGTACCAGCAGTACCGTAGGCAGCAAAACTTCGACCAAAACCCCTACAACCAAAACCCCTATTCAAAAAGCCCTTACGAAGAATACAACTATAACGGTGGTGGCACCGACTCGTCAAAAAGCGGTACGGCTGACGACCCGTTCTCGGAGTTCGGCGGAAGCGATAAAGATAACGACCCGTTTGAAAATTAATTAATCTATTAAAAAGAGTACTTCAAAAGTACTCTTTTTCTTTACATTTTTACGTTCGGGTGTTATACTTTTATCAAGAGTGTATAAGTTTAAGTTATACTTTGAGGTTTTATGCAAGAAAGTATTGCGGCAATTGCTACCGCGCCCGGCACGGGCGGCGTTGCAATAATCAGAATAAGCGGCAAAAATTGCCTTGAAATCGCTAATAAAATTTTTACGCCTAAAAAGGATTTCAAGCCGAATTATATGTACGCCGGACATATAGAGGGCGACGGGTTCACCGACTACGGCTTTTTGGTGTATTTCAAAGCGCCAAAAACCTTCACGGGCGAGGACGTAATCGAGCTTCACTGCCACGGCGGCGTGCAAATTGCAAGGGGCATTTTAAAAAAGTGCATATCCCTCGGCGCGCGCCTTGCGGAGAGGGGTGAGTTCACTAAACGCGCCTTTTTAAACGGCAAACTTACCCTTGCCTCGGCTGAGGGTATGGCGGATATGATTAACGCCGAAAGCTTGGCTCTCTTGCGTGCGGGAAGTATGCTTTACGGCGAAAAGCTTTCTAACGAGGTTAAGACCCTTCAAAACTCGTTAAAAGACGTTTTGGCGGAGGTTGCCGTTGAAATTGATTACCCCGAGGAAGACGAAGGCGGGCTCGATTTAAAAAGAATAGCCGCGAAGGTTGCCGCCTTGAAAGCCGAAGTAGACGGGCTCGTTGCAAGCTACAAGTGCGGTAAAAAGATTAAAGAGGGTGTAACCGTAGCGCTTTGCGGCAAACCCAATACGGGTAAAAGCTCACTATTGAACGCGCTGTTGGGGTATGAAAAGGCTATCGTTTCGGCAGAAGAAGGCACCACGCGTGACGCCGTTGAAGGGGCTATCGAGATAGACGGAGTAAAATACAACCTTATTGATACCGCCGGCATACGCGAGCGCGCCGGTAACGTGGAAAGCATAGGCATAGAGCGTGCAAGAAAAATAATAAACTCAGCCGATATAATTCTTTCTGTCAGTGAAGGGGAAGGAGTTGAACTTCCCGAAGAAACTAACGGCGAAGTTATAAAGGTATTCAATAAATCCGACTTGAAAAAACCCGTCGGCGATTACGATATCGCCGTGTCTGCAAAGACTGGCGACGGTATAGAAAATCTTAAAAAACTTATTGCAGAAAAGTCCGTTGGCGACACCGCTTTGGATAAAGCTTATATAGTTGAAGAAAGGCATTACACTGCACTGATAAGGGCGGCGGAAGCCTTAAAATCCGCAACGGTAAACCTTGAAATTCTTACATTGGATTTAATTGCAGTGGACTTAAAAGAGGCGTGGGACGCGCTTGGAGAAATCACCGGCGAAACCGCAAATGAAGAAATTATTTCAACCGTTTTTGCAAAATTCTGCGTTGGAAAATAATTGCGTAAATATGCGTTATTTCAAGCATATATGGGGACGAAACCTTGATTTCTCAAAACAGCACAGTGCGCTGTTTTGCAAGGTTGAGATGAGCAAACGCATAAGGGGCGTTTGCGGTGACCGAGGCGGCTGCACTGTCCTTACTGCCGCCGAGACTGTTTAGGAGTTAGGTAAGACTATGGTAAATTTGGAACTTTACAAAGTATTTTATACGGTAGCTAAATGCGGCTCTTTAACAAAAGCCGCACAAGAGCTTTTTATATCTCAGCCCGCCGTATCGCAAGCCATAAAACAGCTTGAAGGTCAGCTCGGCGTTTCGCTTTTCAACCGCACACATAAGGGCATGGAGCTTTCCGCCGGCGGCGGCAAGCTTATTTATAATCAGGTTGAAGAAGCGCTTGAGCTTTTAGAGGGTGCCGAGAATAAGCTTACAGAGCTTAAAACTACGGCAACCGGCACTATAAGGATAGGCGCTACCGATTCTATTTTCTTTTACGTTTTATCCGATAAGCTTGCTCAGTTTAACGAGAAGTACCCCGCGGTTAAATTCGAACTTATTTCTTCCACTTCACCGAACACGGTCAACCAGCTTAAAGAAGGGCGGTGCGATATTGCCTTTATAAACCTTCCCTTAGAAGACGAGGACGTAAGGTTTTACGGCACGGTCACGCACCTTTCGGACGTGTTCGTTGCGGGCAAAAAATACGCAGAGCTTCAGCTGGAAGAAATTCCTTTAAAGCGTTTACACGATTATCCGCTTATGATGATTGAAGCGAACACCGTTGCTCGCCGCGCGCTTGCGTCGTCCGAAGAAATTTTGGGCGTGCATTTTACACCGGACGTCGAGGTCGCCAACTGGGATTTAATGAAAAAACTCGTAGCAAAGGGAATGGGCGTAGGCTGTATTCCCCGTGAGTACTGCACGGCGGAGTTTGAAAACGGAGAGCTTTTCGAACTGAAAACTACCCCCACGCTGCCCGTTCGCGGGATAGGCGTTGCAATTGCAAAGCACGTAACCCTTTCGTTTGCAATGAAAGAGTTTTTGTCAATGTTCAACAAGGATTAACAAATGGAGTATACCGAGCTTAAACAAAGCATTACGGAAGGTGCGAAGTCTATCTATCTTTTAGAGGGAGACGACGCCTACTTCCGAATGAAGGGCGAGGAGCAGATTAAATCTGCTTTTTTGGAAATGCCCGAACTCAACTTTACGTCATTCGACGGCGAAACCTTAAAGGGAAGCGGAATTTCCGCTCTCGTTTCTGCTGTTAAAAATTATCCGTTTATGGCGGAAAAGCGCGTAGTAAAGGTAAGCGAATTTTACCCTACCGAAAACGAGTACGAAAATTATTTAAAAAATCTTTTCGAAAATTTTCCTCCGTCGGCAATTCTCATTATCGTCAACACGGGTGCGAAGAAGGGCGTTGACTTAAAGCGCAAGCATGCGGTAACCTTCGTCAACTGCGGCAAGGCCGACCCCGAAACCGTTTCGAAGTGGGTCTATATCACGCTTAGGCGCGCGGGCGTAAACACTTCCACGTCGTGCTCAGAGCGAATCGCCGAATACTGCCTTTACAATATGGCGCGTGTTGCGGTTGAAGTTCAGAAGCTTATCGACTATAAACAAGAGGGAACGTTAACCCGTGAAGAGGTTGACGAGCTTGTTTTTAAAGACGCCGATTACAGAATTTACGAGTTGACTAACGCCGCCGCAAGCCGTAATTTTACCAAGTTTTGCGAGGTTGCGGACGAACTTCAAAAGAAGGCGGGTGACGAGGTTTTCCTTTTAAACGGGCTTTTCAATTACTTCAAAAACCTACTAACCGTAATCTCGTCGGGCGAGAGCAATGCAGAGCTTTCCAAGCTTTTAAAAATGAAAGAATTTGCCGTAAAAAAGAGCCGTGAACAAGCCGAAAGGATAGGACAGACCCGGTTAGAGGAATGGGTCGGATATATTTATTCGGCAATCTCGGATATGAAGTGCGGGCGTTTGACCCCTCAAAGTGCCCTACAAACGGTAGAAAATGCAATATTTTTTGGTATTGGATAAAATTAGTTAGGCGTAAACGCTTTATTTTTTGAAATATAAATTATATAATATAGTTAAACATAGCACTAAATTTTTCGTTCGGTGATTGATATGGGAAATAATTTACTAAATGAGCAACCTCAAAGTATTGGGGACCGGTTTCAAGCTTTTTTTAACAGCTCCGCCGGAAATTGGGTGGGCTACGTACTGCAGTTTCTTTTGATAGCCGCAGTCTTTTATTACGTTTTTAAAATTTTAAAGGTTAACAAGGGCGGTAAGTTTATCGCCGTAGTAACGGTTGCCGTTATCGTAAGCGGCTTGGCTTTCGCACTCACCGACAAATTCTCGCAAGAGCTTCTTCTCATAGTTATCTTAATGATAGCGCTGTTGATTTTCACTATGTTCCATACGGAAATTAAGCGTACCTTGCTTGACTCAAATATCAAAAAGAGCAAGAAGCAAGATAACATTACAGTAACCGGTGTGGAGCTTATCATCGAAGAAACGGTGCGCGCCGTACAGAATATGTCCAAAAAAGACATAGGCGCACTTATCGTTCTTTCCAACGAAAATCTTCCCGAAGGTATTATCGAAAGCGGCACGGTAGTAAACGCCGACATAACCGCGCAAATGATAGAGGCTGTTTTCTATCCCAAAGCTCCCTTGCACGACGGCGCTATGGTAATAGAGGGAACCAAAATCTATGCGGCTGGTTGTTTCTTGCCCCTTGCACAGAGTGAAAAACTTCCCAAGGATATGGGCAGCCGCCACCGTGCAGCGCTTGGCGTAACGTCGGTTGCAAGCGTAACGGCAATAGTCGTATCCGAAGAAACGGGTATTATCTCTATCGCTAAAAACGGAGTTATAAGAAAGAAATACGCCGACGCGGCGGACATTAAAAACGCACTTTCCGAATACTACTGGTCAGACCTTACGGCGGAGGGCAAATTATGAAAAAGTTCACAAATTTCCTTGTAGGATTATTCACCAAACATATTCCCATCAAAATCCTTGCCGTCGCGCTTGCCGTGTTCGCAGTGTTGGTTTTAAACGTGTGAGGGTTCTATGAGCGCAATAAAAATTCCCGATATCCTTTTACCGGCAGACGGCGTAGATTTGTGTGCGTGGGCTGTTAACGCTTGCGACCAATACACCTCCGATTTACCGTATTGGCAAAAGGTTGAAAGAATTGCGGCGGGTAAACCCTCGGCTTATAACTTAATATTTCCCGAGATTTATCTCAATAACGAGCCCGAAAAGCGTATCGCGCGCATCAACGAAACCATGCGCGAGTACCTTTCGGGCGGCATTTTTAAAAAGGTATCGGGCGGGTTTATTCTCGTTGAACGCACCACGCCTTCGGGTACGCGAACGGGCATAATCCTTGCCGTCGATTTGGAAGATTACTCTTACGAAAAGGGTGCAAAAACCCTTATCCGCTCAACCGAGGCAACCATTCAAGAAAGAATTCCTCCCAGAGTTGAAATAAGAAAAAACGCCCCCTTGGAGCTTCCGCACGTTATGCTTTTGTATAACGACGAAAAAAACTCGGTTTTAAACGCCGTAACCCGCGGAAAAGTTCTGTACGACTTTGATTTAATGTGCGGCGGCGGACATATTAAGGGCACTTATATCGACAATTCCGAGGAAGTGAAAACCGCTTTCTATTCGCTATTGATCGGAAGCGAAGACCTATTATTCGCGGTCGGGGACGGGAACCATTCCCTTGCCACGGCGAAAAAGTGTTGGGATAATTTAAAAAACACTTTAAGCGAAAAGGAAAAAGGGAACCATCCCGCAAGGTTTGCGCTTGTGGAGGCGGTCAACGTCTACGATAAAGCGTTGAAGTTCGAGCCTATTCATAGGCTCATCAAAACCGATAAATGCGATGCGTTTTTGAAAAATATGCAAACTTCGGGCAGCGGAAATGCGTATATTGTAGTGAAGGGTGTAAAATCGCAAATTCCCTTTAACGGAAATACCCCCGAAGGGATAAAAGAGCTTGATAAGTATATTTCGGCTTTTCTTGCCGAAAACGGCGGTGAAGTAGACTACATTCACGGCGAAGAAGATTTGATTAAATTTACCGAAAACGGCGGTGTAGGCGTGTTGCTTCCCGCTATCGGTAAAAACGATTTATTCAGCCTGATAAAGAAAAACGGCAACTTGCCTAAAAAGACTTTTTCTATGGGCGAGGGCTACGAAAAGCGTTATTACGTTGAAGCAAAGGCGATAATTTAAGGAAGACTTATGTCAGTTAAGGTTTGTAAATTCGGCGGTACGTCTATGGCGGACGGCAACGTCATAAACGGAGTTAAAAAAATAATAGAAAGCGATGCAGAGCGCAAATACGTGGTAGTTTCCGCCCCCGGTAAAAGATACTCGGGCGATACCAAGGTTACCGACCTTTTGTATGCCTCTTATGCAGAGCTTCAAAAAAGCGGCACTTGCAAAAAAAGCTTTACCGCCGTTCGCGCGCGCTACGTGTCGCTCGTTAAAGAGCTGAATATTCCGTTTGATATCGACGCGCTTTTAGACGAAACCGAGGCTATGATAGAGCGGGAAAAGAGTGAAGATTTCACCGCTTCACGCGGGGAATACCTTTGCGCGCGCATAGTTGCGGAAGTTTTGGACGCCGAGTTTATTGACGCCAAGGACGTCATTTTCTTCAACGAAGACGGTAGTTTAGACGGTGAAAAATCGTATAAAGCCATATCTTTTGCCGTTTCGGGTGCGGAACGTGCCGTAATTCCGGGTTTCTACGGAAGGGGTGCAGACGGCAAGGTTAAAACCTTTACCCGCGGCGGTTCGGATATTTCGGGCTCCATAGTTGCCCGTGCGGTGAACGCCACCGTTTACGAGAACTGGACGGACGTTTCGGGCTTCCTTGCGTGCGATCCGCGCATAGTTGATAGCCCCGTAAAAATCAAAACCATATCCTATAAGGAACTGCGCGAGCTCAGCTATATGGGCGCAAACGTTTTACATAGCGACAGTATTTTTCCTCTGCGTAAGGCAAATATCCCCATACAGATTAAAAATACCTTCAGCCCTCAAGACGCGGGCACTTCGATTCTTCCCAGCACGCGCTATACGCCAAGCGGAAGCTTAGTAACGGGCGTTGCCGGCAAAAAGAATTTCACCGTACTTTTCATTGAAAAATCGCATATGAACGCCGAAGTCGGCTTTATCTGCAAGGTTTTGGGCGTATTCGTTGAAGAAAATATCCCCATCGAGCATATTCCTTCGGGCATAGATACTATGTCTATCGTCGTTGAAAGCGGTAGGCTTTCTAAGGAAAAGCTTGAAGTAATAATAGAAAAAATCAAAGCGGCGGTTGCGCCCGATATTATCCGCGTAATTGAAGATATAGCTTTAATTGCAACGGTTGGGCACGGAATGTCCTCGTCAGTCGGTACTTCCGCAAGGCTTTTCAACGCAATCGCTAACGCAAATATCAACATAAAAATGATAGACCAAGGGTCAAGCGAGCTGAACATTATAGTCGGCGTGCAAAACGAAGACTACGAAAAATGTATCCGCGCCATCTATTCCGAATTTTTCAATTAATTAATGCCGCAAATGAAAAAGCGTAAATTATCGCGTAGTAAAATTATTGCTATCGTAATGGCGGGGTTAGCGCTTCTTGCCGCAATTTCAATACTAATCGTCAACGCTTTCACTCCCGTTAAATATCTTTCGTCGCACTTCGTTTCCAAATCGTCAAACGAAGTCGGGCAAATGCGCGTAAATTTCGTGGACGTGGGCAACGGCGACTGTACGATAGTAGAACTGCCCGACGGTAAAGTGCTTTTGATTGACGGCGGTGACGGAACCTACTCACACAATCTTAAAATTTTTAAAGAGTTAAACCGCCGCAGAATTGATAAAATAGATTACCTTATATGTTCGTCGGTCGAAAACGACGGTTGCGGCGGGCTTGCGGAAATTTTAAAATATAAAAAGGTTGACAAAATTTTTGCGCCGTACTGCCCGTTGGTTTATACTTCCGAAGGCTATAAATCGTTTTGCGACGAGTTGCAAAAGCGCAGCCGCGAGCCGTCTTATTGCGAGTACGGTGTGGGCGTTGAGGGCGCAGATTATTTCTTTTGTTTTCTATCGCCCGATTCACACGCTTTTGGCGGTGGAGAATACGACGAGCTTCTCAAAGACCCCACGGCTAAAAATATCAAAAACGCTTCAGCCGTAATTTGGCTTGAATACGGCGGAGTAAACTTTCTGTTTTTAAGTAACGTCGGACAAGCCGTCCAAACTAAGATTATGAGTTATTACCTTGCAACCGGTCTGGATTTCGGTGGGCGCAAGATAGATATTACTAACTGTAAAGTAGTAAAGATGTCCGACCACGGCTCCGAGGAAGGTGCCTACGCGCCGTTTCTCGATTTTATTAAACCCGAATCGGCAATAATCTCGGTTGGGGAAAACGGAAGGGGCCTTCCCACTTTGGAGGCGCTTTCCAACGCACAGAACACCGTAGGTGACAGCCTTTTCAGAACGGACGAGCTAGGCACGGTTACTTTCACCGTCAAGGACGGAAGCTACGAAATTTCAAAGGAGAAAAAATGAAGTTAACTACTGCGGGAGAATCGCACGGCAAAGCCCTTATAGGAATTATCGAGGGATTGCCTTCCAACTTAAAAATAGACGTTGAAGAAATCAATCATTATTTAGTGCTTCGCCAAAGCGGCTACGGCAGAGGGGGTAGGCAGAAGATTGAAAAGGACACCGTCGAAATTATAAGCGGTGTCAGAAATCTTCTCACACTCGGCAGCCCGCTTTCTTTTGCAGTACAAAACAAGGACTACGAAAACTGGCGTGAAGTTATCGCCCCCGAGGGTTGCGATATACAGCAAAGAAGGCTAACGAAGGTTCGTCCCGGGCACGCCGATTTAACGGGCGTTTTAAAGTACGACCAGACCGACGCGCGCAATATTTTAGAGCGCGCAAGCGCGCGTGAAACCGCCGCAAGAGTCGTCGGCGGAAGCATTGCAAGGCAATATTTAAAGGCTTTGGGTGTGGAAATTTCGGGCTACGTAAAATCAGTCGGAAATATCGTAGACCCCCATATATATGCGTTTGAACGGCTTTCCAAGGCAAAAACTCACTCGCTTTTTATGCTTGACAGCGAAAAGGAGCGTGAAGCCGAAAAACTTCTTGATAAGCTTAAAGCAGACGGAGACACCGCGGGCGGAATTATCGAAATTCGCGTCAAGGGTTTAAAGAGCGGCTTCGGTAGCTGTATGCAGTATTCAACCAAGCTTGACGCAATTTTATGCGGCGCAATTATGAGCGTACAAGCCATAAAGGGCGTTGAAGTAGGGCTTGGTTTTGAAGCGGCTAAACTCGAAGGCAGCAAGGTTCACGACGAAATTTATTATGACGGCAGCTACTTCCGCAAAACCAACAATGCGGGCGGTATAGAGGGCGGAATGTCCAACGGCGAAGAAATAGTTCTCCGTGCGGCGATGAAGCCCATTCCCACGCTCATGAAAGGGCTGAATACCGTCGATATTTCAAATAATCAACCCACAAAAGCTGCGGGCGAAAGAAGCGACGTTGCGGCAGTCTGCGCGGCGGAAATCATATTGGAAAGCGTCGTTGCGTTTGCTCTTGCGGACGTGGTTTCCCAAAGACTCGGCGGCGACAATATGGGCGAAGTGCTGGAAAGATACCGCGCATTGAGGTAAAATATGCAAGATATAACCATAAAGACCGCAACGGTTGAAAGCGTAATTCACTGCGGTGCGGGCGCGTTCGATAAATACGCCCCCGAACTTAAAAACAGACAATTATTTATTATTACCGACAGCACGGTTGACAAGTTGTACGCCGACCTTTTAAATTCGACTTTCGGTGAAAATGCACCTAAATTCGTATTCAAAGCGGGGGAAAAGAGCAAAAATACCCGTACCCTTCTTGCAATTTTGCAGAAAATGCTTGAATGCGGCATGCGTAGAAATTGCCTCGTAATCGCCTTCGGCGGCGGAGTTGTGGGCGATATCGCGGGGCTTGCCGCCGCACTCTATATGCGCGGAGTTCACCTCGTGCAAATTCCCACCACGCTTTTGGCGCAAGTGGATAGCTCGGTCGGCGGTAAAACCGCAGTCGATATGTGCAACGTAAAAAACGTCATAGGCATTTTCTATCAGCCCCAAGAAGTAATTGCCGACCCCCGTTTCTTGTCTACTTTACCCAAGAGGGAGATAAGGTGCGGGCTGGGCGAAATAATCAAACACGGCGCACTGAATTCGGAAATATTCAAAAAGCTTAAAGCAAACGAAAGAAAGCTTACAAAGCTTGAGTTCCTTGAAGATATAATTTATTACAACATCGCGCATAAGGCTAACGTCGTTACCGAGGACGAGAAGGAAACGACGGGGCTGAGAAAGACATTGAATTTGGGGCACACCACGGGGCACGCCTTAGAGCTTTTATACGGCAAACTTTCCCACGGAGAGTACGTTTTAACTGGTATGTACTACGAGCTCCAAATAGCTCGAAACTTAGGCATATGTGGGGGGCAATACGCAAAAAGTATTGAAAAACTGATACTTAAAGTATTGAAAAAGGTGCCCTCTTTCGACGGTATCGAGAAGGCCGCCGAGCTTGCCCTTCACGATAAAAAGAACGATACCGAGCTTATCTCTATAATCGTTCCAAAATGCGAGGGTGAAAGCGCGGAAATTAAGATTAAAAAAGACGAATACGCTAAATATTTAAAGCAAATTTCCGACGATTTAAGGGGTTAAAATGACTAAGAAGAAGCTTGCGGTTATTGGCAAGGACGTGTCCAAATCCACAAGTCCGCAAATTCACAACTTCATTGCAAGCCGTTTAAACTTAGCGGTAGAATACGATAAAATCTCTATTCCCGAAAGCGAGTTCGAGGGCAAGATAGATGCGTTAATTGCGGCATATGACGGGGTCAACGTAACAATTCCCTATAAATTGGCAGTCATTCCGCACCTTAAAAATATTGAAGGCGACGCAAAAATTTTCGGCGCGGTAAACACCGTAAACTGCACTACCCTTACCGGCGACAATACCGACGGGCTCGGATTTATGCTTATGCTTAAAAATAACGGCGTTGACGCTTGCGGCAAAAAAGTTCTTCTTTTGGGCGCGGGCGGCGCGGGCAGAAGCGTTGCAAAAAAGCTTTTAGACGCTGGCGCTCAAGTTTCCGTGTACGATAAGAATACCGAAAACGCTAAATCTTTGGAGCAAGAGTTTAAAGGCGTTCACGCCTTGGATGGAATTGCGGACGAGCCCTATTACTTAATAATCAACGCAACGGGCGTGGGAATGCACAAGACCGAAGGCGTTTCCCCCGTCGGCGAAAAACTTTTAAGCCTTTGCGAGGTGGCGGTTGACCTTATATACGTTCCCGAAAAGAGCGAGTTTCTCCGTCTTGCAGAAAGGCAAAACAAAAAAATTGTCAACGGAAAAGCTATGCTTTTCTATCAAGCGTATTACGCAGACTGTATCTTCTTCGGCTTAACCCCCGACGAGGCGCAAGCAAAAAAATTATTTACGGAATTTAACGAGGTGGTAAAATGAAACTTCTGTTTATCAACGGCGTCAACCTTAATATGACGGGCGTTCGTGAAAAGGGTGTATACGGCACGGCAACTTTGGAAGAAATCAATAAAGATATTGCCGCGCACTTCAAAAACGACAAGTGCGAGTTTTATCAAAGCAATTTGGAGGGCGATATCTGCACCAAACTGCAACAAGCCGACTGCGACGGTATAATTTTAAACGCCGGCGCATTCACGCATTACAGCTACGCCATACGCGACGCCATCGCGGCAATAAAAATCCCCGTAGTGGAAGTGCACTTGTCTAACGTGCACGCCCGCGAAGATTTTAGGCACAATTCCGTTTTGTCCGAAGTGTGCAAGGGCGTTATCTGCGGTTTCGGTAAAAACAGCTATATTTTGGCGGGCGAAAGTTTCAAGCTATGAATATAGTTTTAATCGGTATGCCCGCAAGCGGGAAGACCACCGTTGCCGCCGCTTTGGCAAAAGGCTTGGGGCTTAAGGTGCTTGACACCGACTCGCTCATAGTTGAAAGGCACGGCGAAATAAATAAAATTTTTGAAAAGTTCGGGGAAGAATATTTCCGCAACATTGAAAGCGAGGCTGTCAAAGAAGTTGCAAAGAATGCAAGCGCAGTCATTTCAACGGGTGGCGGGTGTCCTTTACGCAAAGAAAACGTGCTCGCTTTGAAAAAAAGCGGCAAGATAATTTTTTTACGCACTTCGATTACCGAACTGATAAGAAGAACGGAAGGGGACGGTACACGCCCCCTTTTAAAGGGTGAAAGGGAAGAAAGGCTTAAAAGCCTTTTATCCGTTCGCACGCCCATATACGAACAAGCGGCGGACTTCACCGTCGATACTGACGGACTTACCCCCGAAGAAATTGCAAAGATAATTACGGAGTTTATAAAATGAAAACTGCGCTTGTTACGGGCGGAACGAAGGGAATAGGCAAGGCCATTGCGCTCGCGTTTTTAGAGCGCGGCTACGAGGTGGTTTTAAACTACGCGCACGACGAAATGGCGGCACTTGCTACGCAAGAAGAGTTTAATATGCTTGGCTACTGCCCCGTGCTGCTCCGTGCGGACGTTTCGGACGAAGCGCAAGTTAAGGCCATGTTTAAAGAGTTTTTCTCCATTTACGAAAGGCTTGACGTGCTTGTAAACAACGCGGGTATTTCTCTTATAAAAGTTATTCAAGATACGACTCTGAACGACTGGAACAGAGTTTTTGACGTAAACGTCAAAGGCACTTACCTTTGCAGCCGCGAAGTGGTTGACAAAATGGTATTCGCGGGCGGCGGCGCCATCGTCAACGTCGCCTCTATCTGGGGCGAAGTCGGCGCAAGCTGCGAGGTGGCTTATTCCGCATCTAAGGGCGCGGTCATCGCGTTTACGCAAGCGCTTGCAAAAGAGCTTGCGCCTTCTTTGGTCCGCGTGAATTGCGTTTCTCCGGGCGTTATAGATACCGAGATGAACTCTCATTTGTCCGGTGAGGAAATGGAGGAGCTTATCGCTTCCATTCCCATGGAAAGAATAGGCACCCCCGCAGACGTTGCAGAGGCTTGCGTTTTCCTAGCGGAAAGCAGTTACGTTACGGGCGAAGTTCTCTCTGTCGGCGGCGGCTTCGGCAAGTAAAAACGTCCGAAACATATTTTTTTACAAAAAAAAGTAATTTTGAAAAAATTTTCGTATTACTTTAACGGGGGATACGTATGCAACACATAAAAGAAAGAACGTACGCCATAGAAGACGCGTTTTTATCGCCCTATGCGTGTAAATCGAAAAACACACTTGGTCGCGACAGAAAGGAAGAGCCTTGCGTTATGCGAACGGAGTTTCAGCGCGATAGGGACAGAATAATTTACTGCAAAGCGTTCAGAAGATTAAAGAATAAGACGCAAGTCTTTTTTTCACCCGAAGGTGACCACTATATAACCCGTTTAACCCACACGTTGGACGTTGCTCAAATAGCACGCAGCATTGCCCGCACGCTTGCCTTGAACGAGGACTTGGCGGAAGCAATCGCGCTGGGGCACGACCTTGGGCACACCCCTTTCGGACACAGCGGCGAAAGAATTTTGGACAAGCTCGTTCCGGGCGGCTTTAAGCACAACGAGCAGTCGGTTAGGGTTGTTGAAGTTCTTGAAAAGGACGGTAGGGGCTTGAACCTTACGAAGGAAGTAAGGGACGGTATTTTAAATCACCCCAAGAGCGGCAAGCCCGCGACCTTGGAAGGCAAGTGCGTTTCTCTTGCCGACAGAGTGGCTTACATTAACCACGATTTGGACGATGCGATTCGTGCGGGGCTTTTGAAGGTTGACGACGTGCCTAAGGATATAATTGCCGTACTGGGCAAATCCCCCAGCGCGAGAATTGACACCGCAATTTCGTCTATTTACCGCAATTCCTCCGGTAAAAACTTCGTTGAAATGGAAAGCGACGTGGAGGAAGCGAGCGAACGGCTCAGAGAGTTTATGTTTGCTAACGTTTACCATTCGCCGACTGCAAAAGGCGAGGAAGACAAGGCGGAAAGAATGCTTACCGAAACTTACGACTATTTCGTAAAAAATCCCGATAAGCTTCCGGCAAGCTATATTAAATTTTTGGATAAGTTCGGTAAAGAGCAAGTCGTTTGCGACTATCTTTCCTCGATGACGGACAGATACGCCGTCTACACCTTCAACAAAATTTTCGTGCCCAAGGGCTGGACTTTTATCGACGAGAATAATTAAATCCTAAGTTTGATTTGCGATTAAGCCCGTCAACGGCAACGCATTTAAGATACTTGATTAAACGGAACTTTACGTTTATGGCTGGCGAATTAAAAGAGTTTTTGACAACTTTGAAAGAAAAACTGAATATAATTGAAGTTGCCGGAAACTACGTCAGCTTAGAGCGCCGCGGCGGAAACTATTGGGCTTGCTGCCCGTTTCACCACGAAAAAACACCGTCGTTTGCACTGAACGAAGCCGACCAGTATTATCACTGCTTCGGTTGCGGCGAATCGGGCGACGTGATAAAGTTCGTGCAGAATATGGAGAACATCGAGTTCATGGACGCGGTAAAACTCCTTGCCGAACGCGCAAACATGCAAGTACCTCAAACGGGCTTCGACAGCCAGCAGACGGTTGAATTAAAGCGCAAAAAGGACGCAATACTCAAAATTTTAAACGAGTGCGCCCACTTTTACTTAAACAACTTAAACTCCGGCAAAGCCGACGAACACATCGCGTACATATTAAAACGCCAAATTCCTTCTAACATAGTTAGAAAATTCGGGCTTGGCGCAAGTCTCAATTTCTACGATTTGCCTAAATACCTTTTATCTAAGGGTTTCGATAGACAAGATATGATAGACAGCGGCGCCATTAACGAAGCGGACGGCAAACTTTTGGACGCCCAAGGCGGCAGACTTATTTACCCCATAATAAACGCCATGGACGAGGTTATCGCCTTTGGCGGCAGAGTGCTTAAAAAGACTGACTTCGGAAAATACAAGAACACCAAAGAAACCTTGGTTTTCAATAAAAGCAAAGCCCTTTACAACATAAACCTTTTAAAAAAGTTAAAGAAAGAGCAAACTATAAACGAGGTTATTATCGTCGAAGGGTACATGGACACCATTTCTCTGTACCAAGCCGGCTTTAAAAACGTGGTCGCAAGTATGGGAACCTCCCTCACGCAAGACCAAGCCCGCCTTTTAAAAAGGTACACGGACAACGTGCTTATAAGCTACGACGGCGACACGGCGGGTCAAAAAGCCAATATGCGCGGGCTGGATATTCTTAAAAGCAACGGGCTCAACGTAAAAGTAGTGCCGCTTACCGACGGGCTTGACCCCGACGATATGATAAAGCAGCGCGGCGCAGAAGGGTACCAACGCTGTCTTGACAGCGCAATGCCACTTATCGACTATAAGCTTGCGTCGGTCGGACGCGGGTTCGACCTAACTAAAACCGACGATAAAAGAAGGTTTTTGCAAGAGGCAATGAAAATCGTAAGGACCTCCGACAGCGCGGCAGAGCAAGAAGATTTATTAAAATCTTTAAGTGAAAAAACGGGCATATCCTACGAAAGCTTAAACCGTGATTTGCGCTCCGTTCCCAAAGTCGAAACCCCCGCGCCCAAACCGGTAGAGCGGAAAGATAATTCTTCAATGCAAGATAGAGCTTCGCGGTTCGTCATTGCGGCGTTCCTTTTCGGGGCAAAAATTTCAAAGGGAGAGGACATCTCGAAAATTCACTTCCTTAACGGCGTACACGATATCATTGCAAAATATATTTTTTCCAAACAGTTTTTGGAAGAACGTATTCAACCCGCCGAGCTGTTCGAGTTTTTCGACGAGGGCACGGAAGAGTTTATAGAGCTTACGAGAATTTTGGACTATTGCGACGGCAACGCGCTTGAAGGCGGCGGCGCGGCGAAATATTTCAAAGACTGCGTCAAAACTTTGAAAGAGGCTGATATTAAGGCGGAAATCAACCGCGTTAACGCGCAAATTGCCAAAGAGATGGACGAAGAAAAGCGTAAAGACCTTACGTTCAAACTGCAAAGACTTATAAACCAACAGAAAAAAATTAAAAGCGGAGAGTTAGAATGAATTTATCCGAACAAAAATTAGGCGAAATTTTAAAACACATTATAGATACTTACGGCGCAAAAGGCTCGATTACGACCAACACGCTTTGCGACATAATGGAAAAGTATGAAACCACTCCCGCGCAAATGGACTTCGTATACAAGTCTATTGCGGAGGCGGGCATACAGATTATCGACGAAGCCGAGCGCGACAAAGAGCTTTACGAACAAGCCTTGTCCGACATCGGTCTTGACGACCCCGTAAAGATGTATCTTAAAGATATCGGCAGAGTTTCCCTTCTTTCCTCCGACGACGAGATAGAGCTCGCCCGCAGAATGCAAGAGGAAGGCGACGAGGAGGCAAAGCGCCAGCTTTCGGAAGCCAATTTGAGGCTCGTCGTATCCATCGCAAAAAGATACGTCGGCCGCGGAATGCTTTTCCTCGACTTAATTCAAGAAGGCAATTTGGGGCTTATGAAAGCGGTTGAAAAGTTCGACTATCAAAAAGGCTTCAAATTCTCAACCTATGCAACTTGGTGGATAAGGCAAGCCATCACAAGGGCGATTGCCGACCAAGCAAGAACAATCCGTATTCCCGTGCATATGGTCGAAACCATAAACAAATTAACCCGCGTTTCCAGAATTTTATTGCAGAAGCTCGGCAGAGAGCCGACCCCCGCGGAAATCGCAAAGGAAATGGGCATCAGTGAAGAACGCGTTTGCGAAATTCAGAAAATCGCGCAAGACCCCGTTTCTTTGGAAACGCCTATCGGCGAGGAGGAGGACAGCCACCTCGGCGACTTTATCGAGGACGTAACCACGGCAACCCCGTCGGACAGCGTATCCACGACCATGCTTAAAGAAACGCTTTTGGGCGTTTTAAACAGCTTGACCCCGCGTGAAGAAAAGGTTTTAAGGCTTCGCTACGGCGTTGACGACGGCAGACCCCGCACCTTGGAAGAGGTGGGTAAAGAGTTCAACGTAACCCGTGAAAGAATAAGACAGATAGAGGCAAAGGCTTTAAGAAAGCTTCGCCACCCTTCGCGTTCTAAGCACTTAAAAGATTTCCTTGATACCTAATGGACAGAATAGAAAAGCTTTGCTCATACCTTGATAAATGCACGACATTTGCGGACGTCGGTTGCGACCACGGCTATTGCACGCGCTATATGCTTAAAAACGGCTTGTGCACAGCAGCGGTTATCTCGGATATAAGCGCAAAGTGTTTACAAAAAGCCGAAACCCTTCTTAAGGGCTACATACAGGCCGGCACCGTAAAATCAGTTTGCTGTAACGGTTTAGAGGGTATAAACGAAGATACCGAGCAAGTTTTAATTGCCGGTATGGGCGGGGAAGAAATCGTAAGTATTTTTAAAAATTCTTTTATCCCCCAAAACTTCGTTTTGCAGCCCATGAAAAATATCCGCGCCGTTAGGGAATACCTTTTAAAAAACGGCGCGCAAATTACGGTGGACGAGCCCTTTGAAAGCGGCGGCAAGTTCTACTTCGTAATAAAGGGACAAAGATGCGGCAAGTCAAACAATTACGCCGAAAGTCAGCTTGAATTCGGCTTGAACTTATCGGGCGAAACCACCAAGAAATATATTAAATCCGAGCTTACCAAAAAACGCGCGTATCTCGAAAGAGAATTAAAGAGCGAAACGCGCTTAAAGATAGAAGAAGAAATCCGCTTTATAGAGGGTGTGCTGAATGAAGGTTGAAGATATTTTTGCGCTTTTGGAAAAAGAAGTCGCGCCCGTAAGTTTATCCGACGAGTTTTGCGGCAAATACAGAATGTACGACAACAGCGGAATTATAATAAACTGCGGCTGTGAAGTTACGGGCACGCTGTTCACGCTCGACCTTACGAATAAGGCGGTTGAAAAGGCAAAGGGCCTCGGTTATAATCTGATAGTAACCCATCACCCCGCAATCTTCGGTGGAATTTCCAAATTCGATTTAACGGCGAACCCTCAAGCCCAAGCGCTTGCCGAGTGTATGAAGTGCGGAATTTCCGTAATTTCAATGCACCTCAACTTCGACGCCGCGCCCCAAGGCATAGATTATTTCCTTTGCAAAGGTTTGGGCGGTGATAAGGCGGAACTCTCTGCGCCTCTTTCAAACGGGGGCTACGGCAGAGTTTATTCCGTTGCGCCTACGACTTTTAAAAACTTCGTTCAAAAAGTCAAAAAAGAATTTTCCGCTCAAATGCTTTTCACCTATGGTGAAGAAGATAAAAAGGTCAACCGCGTAGCCTCGTTTTGCGGCGCGGGCTGCGACGAGCAAAATATTAGTTTTGCGGCAAATGGCGGAGCCGACGTATTCGTATCCGCGGATATGAAGCACCACGAAATTTTAGCCCTTACTCAAAGGGGAATAGCGGTAATAGTTCTCACGCACTACGCGTCTGAAAATTACGGCTTTGAAAAAATTTATAGTAAAATCAAAGGCGGGCTTAAAGTAAAGTCGGAGTATTTCACCGACGCAAACTTGCTTTAAGTCCTAAGGAGCATATTTATGACGCAAGTAGAAAAACTTTTAAAGTATCAAGAAACGGACGAAAAGCTTTTAAAGCTCGAACGCGACTTGGGTAATTCGGAAGAAAGAAAGAACTACGTTCAAGCAAAGTCGTTCTTGACTAAGGCGCCCGAAAAACTTGATGCGTTGGACGCAAAGGCGGTGGAGCTTTCCGCTCTCGTTGCCGAGCTTAACAAAAAGTATCAGGAAATTGCCGAAACTCTTTCGGACTTCGACCATATCGACGAGATGGTCGACGGCGGTGCAAACATTGCTTTCTATAAGAAAAACGTTACCCAAATATCCGAAAAATTGAAATCCATTAAAGCTGAAATCGCTTCCCTCACCAAGACGGTAAAGGATGCGGAAGAAGAATATCAGCAGATGAAGAAGAAGACCATAGATATGCAAAAGCAGTACACCGAGTCTTCCGAATCCTACAAAAAGCTGAAAGAAAGCTTACAAGGCGAGGCACTCTCCGTCAAGAAGGAGCTTGACGCTCTCAAAAAGGATATTCAGCCCGAGGTCATGAAAAAGTACGAAATAAAGCGCAGTGAAAGAATTTTCCCGATACTTTGCGCCGAGAAGGGCGGAAGATGCTCCAAGTGCGGAAGCGAGCTTTCCCTTGCGGGCAAAGAAAGGATTTCTTCGGGCGAAGTAGTGGAGTGCGACAACTGCCACAGAATACTGTATAAAGGCTAATATTTAGTGCAAGTTGCACAAAAATTCAAAATAAGTGTTGACAAATTCCGACTATCGCGATAAGATATAGTTCCTCTCTCACGAGGGGGAACTATTCAAACGGCGGAAAAGCTGTTAATAATAGGGGAAAAAGTGAACCCGTCGGAAGAATATTCCGGCGGGTTTTCTTTAAAGGAGATAATATGAAGGTTTTATTACTGAACGGCAGTCCCAACAAAAACGGTTGCACGAATGCGGCACTCAGCATAGTTGCGGACGAACTTACAAAGCAAGGTATCGAAAGTGAAATAGTTTGGCTTGGCAACGGACCCGTGAGGGGGTGTATAGGCTGCGGCGGCTGTATGAAGGGCAACGGCTGCGTATTTAACGACGACCCGTTGAACGCAATCGGCGAAAAGGCTAAGTCCGCCGACGGCTACGTGTTCGGTGCGCCCGTTCACTATGCGTCGCCCAACGGCGCCATGGTTGCGGCTATGGATAGGCTTTTCTACGCATACGGCGGTTATATGAAGTTAAAGCCCGCGGCAAGCGTGGTTTCGGCAAGGCGTGCCGGCACTACGGCTTCCTACGACGCGTTGAATAAGTACATAGGCATAAACGATATGATACAAGTGCCGTCAACCTATTGGAATATGGTTCACGGCAGCAAGGCGGAGGACGTTTTAAAGGACGAAGAGGGCGTATCTATAATGCGCGCAATCGGCAGCAATATGGCTTGGCTTTTAAAGCTTTTACAAAGCACCAAAGGAACGGAGCTTGAAAAACCCGTCCTAATCCCCAAAGCCAGAACGAATTTCATAAGATAAATAGAAGCGGCGCGGGCAATTTGCCCGCGCCGCATTTGTTTTTATTAAAC
>CAMWME010000013.1 GCA_947175325.1 uncultured Clostridia bacterium
TCGTATGCCGTTGTGCAAAAATCTGTTTTCTCCGCCGAAGAAATTTCCGCTGATAGACCCAAAACGGAAGTCGCGCAGACCGACGCGTCAAACGGATTAAGCCCGCGCGCAAGTGTGCCGCATAAAAATCCCGAAAGAATATCGCCGCTACCTCCCTTGGAAAGAGCGGTACTTCCACGCACGTTAAGGGCAACCTTTTCTCCGTCCGTTATAACGGTAGTCGCAGACTTCAAGACGAGGGTTATGCCGTACTCCTTCGCAAAAGACTTGGCATGCGATACGGGGTTATTCGTGATTTCTTCAACGCTTAGCTTGGTAAGGCGGGAAAACTCCTTCAAGTGAGGTGTCAAAACCACTGTGCACTTTTTATCTTTTAGAATTTCGACACCGTACTTTGAAAGAGCGTTCAAGCCGTCCGCATCAATGAGAATGGTTCCCGAATATTCCTTTAAAAGGAATTTTATAGTATCGTACAGCTCGGGCGTCGCACCACACCCCATGCCAACGGCAATGGCGTTTGCGTTAAGGTCGACCTCCTCCGAATAAATCGCTTGCGGGTATTTTGCGGCAAGGGCAAGTTTTACTTCTTCCGCCGTAGTCAGTTTGACAATGCCGCAACCCGACGTCAACGCCGACTGCAAACTTAGTGCCGCCGCGCCTATATATTTTTTTGAACCCGCTATTAAATTTGCCGTGCCGTAAGTTCCTTTATGGGAATTGCGTTTGCGCGTTTTGAAAAATTCAGCCAAATCTGCTTCGGCGTAAATTAACGCACAACCGTCTAAAATATTTTGCGGCACGGAGATGCCTATATTTTTTTTAACAACTTCACCACAGAGGTCAAGACCGTCGTTTAAAAAATGACCGAGCTTGTATTTAGCAATCGCAACGGTTTTATTTGCTTGAACGGAAATTCCCATAGCTTTGCCGCTATCGCCGGAAAGTCCGCTGGGAATATCCGCAGAAATCACGAATGCGCCGTAAGAATTTATTTCCTCTATAAGCGAATAAATTTCACCCGTAACATTTCTGTCTAAACCGGTACCGAAAATGCAATCAACTACGATTGCCCCCCACATATGCCTCAAATAACGACCTTTATAGGCAAGTTTTTCTCTTTGGCAGCCGGCTGATAATTTGCCCTCCGAAGCGTAAACCGCAACGTTAAAACCGCGCTTTCTTAACACCTCTGCACACACGTAACCGTCGCCGCCGTTATTGCCGGTGCCGCAAACGACCAAAATTTCGTCGGTTTTTAAAACTTTTGCGATATTTTCGACCTCGTCGGCTATTGCAACGCCAGCAGCGTGCATCAATTCAGCGGAAGATGCACCCTTTTCTTCTATTGTAAAAGCATCCGCAAGGCGCATTTGCGCGTTTGTTAACACCCTTTCCATTACAGTCTTAAAGATACCTCCGCAGAGCTTATTTCAAGCATATTCCCGCACCAATCGACTAAAAGTCTACCGTTTTCAGTTATATTAATAGCAGTTACAACCCGCTCTTCCCCTTCGGTTTTTAAAGTTACGGACTGACCGAACCAATTAATATACCGCTTATAATCTTCAATTGAAAAGTCGCAGTTAAGGTATGAAACGAACGTGGTTTTTACTTCTTGCAGATTCAAACTTTTGCCCAATACTTTTTTCATTGATGTGGCGATATGTTTGATTTCGGAAGAAATTTCATTGTTTACGTTGATACCTATTCCTACTATCGACCTAATAATTTTACCGTTTGAAAAGGTGTTTTCTATAAGTGTACCGCAGATTTTTTTGCCTTCTACGAGAACGTCGTTAGCCCAGCGTATAACGGGTGAAATGCCAAAATTTTCAAGCGTTTTGCATACCGCAACGCAACCGTTCACCATAATTTTAAAAGCATTTTCGGCTGATAAATTATCGTAATGTCGCATAACCGAAACGTATAAGCCGCCGTTAAGAGAGATAAAACTTCTGCCCTTAGTGCCCTTACCCGCCGTCTGGTGCTTAGCAAAAACGCATAAATCTTCACCGCTGTCGATGGTTTTACAGTACTCGTTTGTTGAGCCGACTTCGTCAAGTTCAATAATCTTCATCGCCGCCCCCTAACTTGGAAAGCGCGGATTTTGCCGTATCGTAGCCGAATCCTTTAGATATTAAATATTTAAAGCCCTTGTAAAAATTTTCTTTTGAAAACTCCTTCCCGCGCATATATTTTTCTAAAATTTTCAGTGCCTCGCCGTCGTCCTCTTCCACTTCGTCCAAAACCTCTTCAATGGCACTTCTCTCGGCACCACGCTTAATAAGGTCTGCTTCCAAAGCGCGTTTGCCTTTACCCTCAACGCTATTTACGTAGGCGCGGCAATAAGCGTAATCGTCAACGAATTTGTAATATTCAAGCCGCTCCAAAACGTATGCTTGAACTGCCTCCGTATAGCCTTTTTTTGCAAGAAAATCCATCATTTGCTTTTTCGTTTTCATCGTTGCGGAAAGGTGAGTCATAGCCTTGTCGAGGGCTTGGCTCTTTTCGGTTTCAAGCTGAATTTCGTCAAGCATTGACTTTTCAATCTGCATACCGGCTTTAAGGTGGTATTTTACGGCTACTTCAAGCTTAATTCCGCAATAAAATCTTCCGTCAACGTACACGTTACAGCGTTTTGCATCCTTTTTTTGAGGTTCGATAGAGGTAATTTCTGCCATAAAACTATTTTATCACCCACCGCAGTTTTTGTCAATTACCGCAGTTGACACACAGCGTTGAGAGAGATATAATTTTATTATGTACTATCTTCAAAATCGCTGGAAATGCAACGGAAAAAGCCTTGTTTATTACGGGATACGGTTAGGCGAGAATCTGAACCGAAATACCATAAAACTGACGGGGAAGCAGAAAAAAATTATCTCTACCTTGCCCAAAGAATTATCTAAAAACGAACAAGCCGAATTGAAAAAGATTATCGCTTCGGGTGCGGTTTTGCCGCGTGAACCGAAAAAAACGCCCCTAACACTTGCGGAAGCGCAATTTTGCACACGATGCTGCGCCAACGATTTTATAATTCCGGGGATTGAATTTACCGAGGACGGACTTTGCGCCATATGTGCAAGCGAGCATATTACGAGGAATTTCAAAAGCGTTGTACCGATTGTAGATAAAATTCCGCACTCGAAAAAGTCGCGCTTTGACGTTGCGGTGTTTTACACGGGCGGAAAGGATTCCACTTACCTTTTATACTATCTTGCAAAGGTACTGCACCTTCGCGTGCTGGCGCTTACGTGGATTATTCCTTACGCCTCTGAAAGTGCGTTAAAAAGCATAGAAAACGCACAAAAAACGTTTGAAAACGTAGAATTTTTAACCCGTTACGTCAATAAAGAAGATTTGAGGAAAATTTACGCTAAGCTTTACGGGCTAAACGAAAACACTTGTGCTTGCCCCTCGCTTGCATACGTGCTGTTTTACCCGACCTTGGTAGCGGAAAAAGTGCCCTACTTTATTGCGGGGAACGAACCGGCACAGATGACGGGGCTGTTTTATAATAATATGGCGCCGAAAATTGCATATAAATTCGCTGACAACAAATTTCTTAATTTTGCCGTCAATCTGGGTAGAGTTTTAACTTTTCACCCACCCTTACGGCGAGGACAATTTCATACTCTTACAACTGTAAAACAGCTTGCGTTCGGCACGAAAAAGATTGTAAAACTTTTCGGATATAAAAACGAATTGGTGGAAAACGTTACTTTGGCAATCCACGAAGTACCGAAAACGTTAAAACCGCTTAAAAACAGCGTAAGAAAATCCTCTTGGACGGGAAATATTCCCGCCTTCGTTCAGATTGACTTCGATGAGATAAGCGGAGGCAAATACGATTGGACTAAAATCAAAAAACTTATAATAGAAGAATGCGGTTGGGTTGCGCCGGAGGATATGGGTAAGGGCTTACATACAAGCTGTAAAATTGAAAAATGCAAGGAATTTTCGCAATTTTCAAGGTTCTACCATATGAAAAGCACTATGATACCGTTTAGCGCCATTGAAATTGCTTTAGCAAGCCGTGATAAAAATATTACACGCGAACAAGCGATTTACGAAATTGAGAATACGCTTGGTTTTTCACTTGAAGAAGTGCCCGAATGCAAAATTATGAAGGAATTTTTGAAGAAATGAACGCAGTAATTTACTTTTCATGTTCGGGGCAAAGCAAAGCCGTTGCCGAGGATTTGGCGAAAAGGCTCGGCTATGATTTATACGAAACCGGCAACGCGGAAGGGATGATATTTGAAAGCGTTGCAATCGTATTCCCGATACACTGCCAAAGCTACCCTACGCCTATGAAAAGCTTTTTTAAAGCGCTTAACGCGAAGCACGTAACGCTTATTGCAACCTATGGCAGAGAGCACTGTGGAAACGCATTGTACGAAGCTGCTAAACTTATTAAAGGCGACGTTATTGCGGGAGCTTATCTGCCGGCCAAACATACATACTGCGAAACGGGCGATACAGTATTCGTGCCGGAAGAAATAATTTGCAAAATGCTTGCGCCTACTCCCATAAAAATTCCAAAACTGAAAAAGACCCCTTTTGCGGGGCTTTTGCCTTCTGCGCGGAGCAGAATGATAATTAGCATAAAAAAGACTGAAAATTGCGTTAGTTGCGGCATATGTGGGGGTCTATGTCCTACGGGAGCTATTGAAAACGGCAAAATTTCCACCAAATGTATTAGGTGTTTAAAGTGTGTTTCTAACTGTCCGCAAAAGGCGTTGGCGGTTAAAAAAAGCCGAATTTTAAGGCAATATCTAAGGAAACCGAGATTTGAAAAAACTATAATTTATAAATAAAAAGCGCAGCTTTAAAAGCTGCGCTTTTTAAATTTTGAACGGGAAGAAATATTCCCTCAATTTTTCCGTTTTAACTTTTCCGTTCAGTCTGTTTATAAGTGCTGAGATAAAACCGTCTTCCTCCGCCTTTTTTACTGCAACGGTAAAGATAACTTCGTTTAAATAATCGGTTCCTATTAAGTCTGCGTCAGTTTCATTGAAATAGCGCAGAGCCGTATCGACTGACGCATAGTCAACGGTAATTTTAAGCTCCGAACAAGTTTCGTAAAGCACCTTTTGCGCCGCGTCGAGGTTTTCTGCCGCACAGCCCGAATACGCGCGAAGAAGCCCGCCCGCACCGAGTTTTATTCCGCCGAAATAACGGGTAACCACCACTGTCACTTCTGCAAGGCGTTTGGACTTTATAACTTCCAAAATCGGCATACCAGCCGTGCCTTGAGGCTCGCCGTCATCCGAAAAGCGAAGGAAATTGCTCAGCTTATCGCTTATATACGCATAGCAATTATGAGTTGCGTCAGAATATTTTTTTGAAACTTCCGCAATAAATTCTTTTGCTTCTTCCTCGCTTTCAACATGGCGTGAGGTTGTTATAAACTTAGATTTTTCAATAATTTTTTCCGTCTGCGTTTCGCCCGCAACGGATAGGTATTTTTCAAGCATAATTGCGTTATTTAAGGCATATGTGCGGGTCTATCGTTATTTTAAGTTGATTTTTACGTGAACTTTTTTACCCTTATGGATAATATCACCGCTCTTTACGGGCGCGTTGATATCGGTTACTTTATCGTCGTTTAACGATACACCGCCTTGCTGAATGAGTCTGCGCGCCTCGCCGTTGCTCGTGCAAATACCGGCAGCAACGAGAACGGGAATTATAGTAGGCGTTTCAACGCTGACGGTCTTTTCGGGAAGTTCACCACCGCCGCCGAACGCCGCCTTTGCCATTGACTGAGCCTTTAAAGCCTTTTCTTCGCCGTGAACGAGTTTGGTAAGCTCGTAGGCGAGAACTTCTTTCTTTTGGTTAATGCGACTTGCATCCCACCCTTCCATCTCGCGGATTTGTTCTACGGGAATGAAGGTGAGCATTTTTATGCACTTCATTACATCGTTATCGTCGACGTTGCGCCAGTACTGATAGAAGTCGTAAGGGCTTGTCTTATTCTCGTCGAGCCAGACTGCGCCCTTTGCCGTTTTGCCCATCTTCTTGCCTTCGCTGTTCAAAAGAAGGGTTATGGTCATAGCGTACGCATCCTTGCCCGATTTTTTGCGGATAAGCTCCGTTCCGGCAAGCATATTGCTCCACTGGTCGTCGCCGCCGAACTGCATATTGCAGCCGTACTTTTCGCTGAGGTGCCAGAAGTCGTACGCTTGCATAATCATATAGTTGAATTCAAGGAAGGAAAGCCCCTTCTCCATACGCTGTTTATAGCACTCGGCGCGAAGCATATTGTTTACGGTGAAGCAAGCGCCCACTTCACGCAGAAGCTCGATATAGTTCAAATCGAGAAGCCAATCCGCGTTGTTTACGATAATGGCTTTATCCTCGCCGAACTCGATAAACCTTTCCATCTGCTTTTTAAAGCAGTCGCAGTTGTGCTGAATAGTTTCGGGAGTGAGCATAGAGCGCATATCCGTTCTGCCCGTGGGGTCGCCGATATAGCCCGTGCCGCCGCCGAGCAAAACCACGGGCTTGTTGCCCGCCATTTGCAGCCTTTTCATAAGGCAGAGCGTCATAAAGTGTCCGACGTGAAGGCTGTCAGCCGTAGGGTCGAAACCGATATAAAATCTTGCGCCGCCGTTATTTATTAAGTCCTTTATTTCTTCTTCGTCCGTCATCTGAGCAATAAGACCGCGCTCTTTTAATTCTTCGTAAATTTGCATAATATTCTCCTAGCTTTTTAAAATTATAGCAAAGCCGAGAAGATTTTGCAATTATTTACGCTTAATTAATAAAAATCGTCCTTAGTCAAGTGTTCGCGCGCTTTCTCTATGGCGCGTTTTTCTATCCGCGATATGTACGAGCGGGAAATACCGAGCTTTTGCGCGACCTCACGCTGGGGAAGCGCCGCACCGTCTTCAAGCCCGTAGCGCATTGAAAGAATGGTAAATTCGCGCTCGGAAAGAAACTTTTTTAAGATAGCAACGAATTTTTCACGCTGAATGTTTTTCTCGACTTGAGCGAAAACGCTGTCCTCTTTTTCGGACAAAAGGTCAATTAAGGTAAGCTCGTTACCGTCCTTGTCGGTGCCGACGGGGTCGGTTAAGGATACGTTGTTCTTGTGCTTTTTGCCCGAACGCAGAAGCATTAGAATTTCGTTTTCTATACACCGAGCGGTGTAGGTTGCAAGCTGGGTGCCCTTGCCTTCTTGATAGGTGTTGATAGCTTTTATAAGTCCTATCGAGCCGACGGAAAGCAAATCGTCGGTTTCAGCCGCGCCGACGTATTTTTTTACGACGTGGGCAACGAGGCGCATATTGTGGCGGATTAGTATTTCCCTTGCCTCGTTATCGCCTTGACGGACGAGAGCAAGATACTTTTTCTCGTCTTCGGGGGAAAGCGGTTTGGGGAAAGTACCCTTATCTTGCACCATTCCCGTGAAGAAGAAAATTTTATCGAACAAAAGACTTAACAAATCGAAAAACATACGCTATACCTCTTAATCTCGGTTTTATAACATATGATTTCGACAGTTTGTACTATGTTTTACTGTTTGTCCCTATTTTTATTAAATTTTAGGCAACGAAAAAGCCGCCGCAGTTTCTGCGGCGGCTTTGTTAATTTTTATTAATCTAATTCGAAGGCGCCGGTGTAGAGCTGATAATACTTACCCTTTTGGGCAATTAACTGCTCGTGATTGCCGCGCTCGATAATTTCGCCTTGCTCCAAAACCATAATTGCGTGGCTGTTGCGGACGGTGGAAAGTCTGTGCGCGATTACGAAAACCGTTCTGCCTTCCATAAGTTTATCCATACCTTGCTCGATAAGCTTTTCCGTTCTGGTATCAATGGACGAAGTTGCTTCGTCAAGAATGAGTACGGGGCATTCAGAAACCATAGCGCGGGCTATTGCCAAAAGCTGCCTTTGACCTTGCGAAAGGTTTGCGCCGTCGCCCGTAATCATAGTGTCGTACTTTTCGGGCAAGTGCTTTATAAACGAGTGCGCGTTGGCAAGGCGTGCGGCGTTGATGCACTCTTCGTCGGTAGCGTCAAGTCTGCCGTAACGGATATTTTCCATAACGGTGCCCGTAAAGAGGTGCGTATCTTGCAATACTACGCCCAAGCTCTTTCTTAAATCGTCTTTCTTTATTGACTTAATATCAAGCCCGTCGTAGGTTATAGAGCCCGACTGAATGTCGTAGAAACGGTTGATAAGGTTGGTTATCGTAGTCTTGCCCGCACCGGTAGAACCTACGAAGGCTATTTTTTGACCGGGCTTTGCGTAGAGGCTGATATTCTTTAAAATTACCTTTTCTTCGGTGTAGCCGAAAACTACGTTTTCGAACTTTATATCGCCTTTAAGGGGAATATAATCGAAGGTGCCGTTGGGATTGGGTTTCTTCCACGCCCATTTACCTTCTTCCATTTCGCCGTAGGTTATCGTTACGTCACCGCCCTCGTCTTCGGGTTCGGTATCGACCATTTCGAAAATTCGCTCTGCACCCGCAAGCGCCATAACTATTGCGTTAAACTGCTGGGTAACTTGTTGAATGGGCATATTGAACTGTCTTGAAAAGGCAAGGAAGGAAACGAGCATGCCGGCACAAGCGGCAGTTCCCGCAAGTCCTTTTGCACTGAGATAGCCCGACAAAAGCCAAGCTTGATTGCCTGTGATGACCAAAATGAACCCGACGACCGCGACCAAGACGTATTGAAGGTAACCCAAATTGTTGCTTACGGGCCCCAAAATAAACGCGTTAGCGTTAGCTTGCTTTCCAGCCTCGTTCAACTCGTCGTTGAGCTTTTTGAACTCTTCACGCGCTTTTTGCTCGTGACAGAAAACTTTAATAACCTTTTGACCTTCAGTCATTTCTTCAACGTAGCCGTTGAGCTTACCCAACGCAGTTTGGTTTTTAGAATAGTATTTAGCCGACTTCGAGCCTATGCTCTTTATCGTAAACATCATCACCACGAACACGCAGAGAATGACCACCGTAAGCGTAAAGCTGAATACTATCATCAGTACGAATACGAATAGGAACGTAAGAAACGAGGATATCAACTGCGGTATCGTCTGCGACAAAAGCTGACGCATGGTGTCGACGTCGTTGGTGTAAAGACTCATCGTATCGCCGTGCGTGTGCGTATCGAAGTATTTCAAAGGCAAACGCTGCATCTTTGTAAACATTTCGTCACGCATTTTCTTAATAGTGCCTTGTGCGATAAACATCATTATTCTGTTGTACGCAAAGGAAGAAAGCCCACCCGCAACGTATACGCACGCCATAACGATTATATTCGTATAAATGATGTCCATATCAATTACGGGATTTTCGGGAGTAATAATTAGTTCGTTTACGGTAGGGGCGAAGAACGCCGCGCCGATTGCCGTTGCTCCCGCCGACAAAAGTACGAACAATACGACGAACGCCATTGCAATCTTATAACGCGAAAATGCGTAAGATAAAAGTCTTTTCAAGGTTTTCATAGGGGCTTTTGCGCGCTTGCCGTCGCCCCTCATACCGCCGTGCGGAGATGACATTGCTCTTGCCATTATTCTTCACCTCCTTTCACTTGCGACTCGTAAACTTCACGGTAAATTTCATTCGTTTTCATAAGCTCGCTATGCGTACCGATTCCCGAAATTTCACCGTCGTCCAAAACAATAATTTTATCCGCATCTTCAACGGAAGCAATGCGCTGGGCGATTATTATTTTCGTAATATCGGGCGCGTACTTTCTGAGCGCGTCCCTTATCTGCGCGTCGGTTTTGGTATCGACTGCCGAGGTTGAATCATCGAAGATGATTACGTTGGGCTTTTTAAGAAGGGCGCGGGCGATACACAGTCTCTGCTTCTGCCCGCCCGAAACGTTTACGCCGCCTTGGCCCAAATCGTAATTATAACCGCCGGGGAGCGCGTCGATAAATTCTTCGGCGCATGCTTGCCTTGCGGCAAAGCGCAAATCCTCGTCGGTGGCGTTCTCGTCACCCCAGCGAAGGTTTTCCGCTACCGTGCCCGAGAATAAGACGTTCTTTTGCAAAACCATTGCAACTTTATTGCGGAGGGTGTTCATATCGTAATTTTTTACGTCAACCCCGCCCACTTTAACCGTGCCTTGCGTCGTGTCGTAAAGTCTTGGAATAAGGGAAACGAGGGAAGTTTTGCCCGAACCCGTTGCACCGATTATTCCAACCGTTTCACCCGAATTTATGGTAAAATTCAAGTTGGAAAGCACGCTTACGTCTGCTTTTTGCGAATATGCAAAATCTACGTTTTCAAACTCGATAGAACCGTCTTTTACTTCGTAAACGGGGGCTTCGGGCTTAGGCAAAGTCGTTTTTTCGTTCAAGACCTCGCAAATTCTTTCCATACTGCCCCTTGACAGTGAAATGAAATTCAAGCACATTGCAACCATCATAACTCCCGAAAGAATTTGCATGGCGTAAATATTCAAGGTCTGCAAATCTTTTGCGGATACGTTGCCGACAACGGTGCCCAAAACCATATTTGAGCCAAGCGACCAAATTATGATTATTACCGCATACATGACGATGCTTACACAAGGCATCATAAACGTCAGAATTTTTTCGGCTTTTACAGAGTATTTATACACCTCTTCGGTGGCGTATTTCATTTTTTCGATTTCTTTGTCTTCCCTCACGTAAGATTTAACCACGCGGATGGCCGTTAAATCTTCTTGCACGACGGAATTGAGATTATCGTACTTTTTAAACATAGTTTTAAAGTGCGGGATAACCTTAAACATACAAACGAACACTATCAGTCCGAGAACTATTGCGCCGCCGACGAAAATTAGCGCCATCTTCCACTCAATAAGACACGTCATAACAATCGACGCAACGAAAAGAATGGGCGCACGCACCAGCATTCTTATGCACATCTGATAAGCGTTCTGCACGTTTGTAACGTCGGTGGTAATTCTGGTAATAAGGCTTGAGGTTGAGAAGTTGTCTATATTTGCGAACGAATAAGTTTGAATATTATTGTACATATCCTCCCTTAAATTATGTGCAAAGCCGCAGCTTGCCTTTGCGGAAAGCTTACCGCCTACTACTCCGCAGAAAAGTGCAAATAATGCACATACTACCATTGCTACGAAATAGAGGATAATTTTCGTAACGTCAATCGCGTAGCTTGCATCGCCCGATAAGGATTCCAGCTCTCCGATAATAAAAGTCATAATATAAGGAATCATTATTTCCATGGCGGCCTCGCCGACCATAACGATCGGGCAGAGGATTGACGGAAGCTTATATTCCCTTACGCTCTTCAATAAAGTCTTTATCATGCACACTCCTATCCGCTTAAATTTTCACTGCATTTTTACAAGATATTATACTGAAAAATTGCCGAAAAAGTCAATTGAAATGCTGTTAAATTTTAGTGAAATTATTCCGTGATTTTATTCATAAAATTGCATAAATTTATAAAAATAAAAAAATTCACGCAGTTTTCATATATATTATCACTGTTTAATACATTTTTAATACATTTTTTAGTTGACTTACACTATTATAATAATATATAATAAAAACAATTCTAATTTTAGATTTAACTCGGGCGGTGCCCGAAAAGACAATACTTTAAGAGGTGTTATAAATGAAAAGACTGAAATCCCTCCTTTCGGCGGCTTTAGTGGCTTTGCTGTCGGCGGCGTTGATTTTGCCGCTTGCGGCTTGCAACGAAGACGACAAACCCGCCGGCGAAGGTACCAACGCGGTTTACGTAGCTTCTATGGGCGGAATGGCGCTTCCTAACGTTACCGTTGAACTTTTGAAGGACGGTTCAAGCGTCAGTGCTACTAAGACGGACGAAGAAGGTAAAGTTACCTATAATCTTAGCAGCGATGCAAAATACGAGGTTAAGCTTTCGGACGTGCCCGTAGGTTTTATCGTTAAAAACAACTATGAGGTAAAAAGCTCTGACAAAGAGACCCGCATCAACTTGGATTCTCACATAATTACCGATGGTACGCCGGCTAACTTGTATCAGACGGGCGACGTTTTGTACGACTTTAAGGAAACTTATTTCACGTACAACCCCGACGGCAGCGAACCCAAGCAAAGAGAGGCAAAGCTTTCGGAGTTCTTCGACGAGGGCAAAAAAGCCGTGCTTATAAACTTCTTCTATATCGGTTGCTCGAACTGCAAGGACGAATACCCTTATTTGCGCGACGCTTACAAGAAGTATGCCAACGACTTGCAAGTAATCGGCATTAACGATATCGACCCCATTTCGTCGGGTCTGTCCGGAGAAACCGAGCCGGGCGTAAAAAACCTTGTACAAAGCGATAAGGTGCCTTACCTTATGTGCTATGACGACGGGTCGTTAATAGGCAGATATTTCAAGAATTTCGTATCGGGATACCCCACTTCGATTATGATTGACAGATACGGCATTTTGTGCGAAGTGCTGTTAGGCAAAAACGAGTCGCAAGCGTTCTGGGAAACTTGGTTTGAAAAATATATAAGCGACGATTACTCGCAAAACGTAGATAAGGGCGAAGACCCCGGCGTAGCATTCAAACCCGAATTACCTGGCGACCACGTAAGTATACCCGATTCAACGGAGCTTACGGCCAAGGTTAGCCCTAAAATAAACAATACCGGCAAAAACATACTTTTCAGCGTAGATACTTCTAACAGCAGCTACGGCTGGCCTTGGGATTTGACTGCCGACCAAACGGCAATTTACCCCACCAACAGCGGATATCAAGGTACGATGGCAACCATCTACGCGCAGATAGACCTTGAAAAAGACGAAGTTTTGGCGTTTGACTATAAGCTTTCTACTATGCAAGGAAGCGACTACTTCTACGTTTCGGTAGACTCACGCGAAGGCACCGGACGTCAGCTTTCGATGACCTCGGGCGTTCAAGATTGGCAGACGGGATATTCCTACGCCGCACTTGAAGCGGGCAGACACGAAATAGAATTTACCTATTACCGCTCCACTGCCGCGTTAAATAATCTTGAAGATAAGGTTTATATAAAGAACCTAAGAATAGTTACCGTTGAGGAAATGAATGAAAAACTTATTGCAAGGAAAGAAACGTATGAAATTCCTTATCTTGCAACGAGAAACTACAACAACAAGACTAAGCAATTTGAAAACATTGAGAACGTTTACGTTGCAGAAGACGGTTACTATCATATCGGAACCGAAGATAAGGCAACGAAAAACGACCCTTATCTTTTGTTGGACGTAACCCACTCTACCCCTTACTTCAGCAAAAACTCTGAAAGCTTATACACGTTAATGAATTCAGAGATTGCTTTAAACGGCGCTATGTATATCGACGACGAAGATTACACGGATACGTTTAGGTCATACCTTTCCTACTCAACCAACTCGGATTATCCGGGCCTTATACCGATAAATGCGGACATACAAGCAACTATTTCCGCACTTTATAAGGATAATATACCTAAGGGTGCTCCCTATTACAGTAAAGACGGCTGGTTGCAGTTCTGCGTATATTACAAGCAGTACGGTGTTCAGCAAGAACTTTCCGACCCCATTAAGGGCTTGGCTTACTTCTCCGCATTCAAAGCGAATGAAACTACCGGTCAAGAAAACTTCATAGAAGTTGAAAAAGGAACAGGGCAATATATGCTCGATACCGAAACGGGACACTTCGTTGACGTTGAAGGAACGAAACTGAAGGACGAAGGCAATTACGATTTGAACCCTAACATTAACAAAGTTAGCGTCGACAAAGTAACGAATCCTCGCGGACTTTTGTATGCGTTCACTCCCACTAAATCGGGCGTTTACAGCTTCAACGGAATTGACTGCTATTATTACAACGACGACGATGACGTAATAGACGATGAAGCAACCGACGCTGACTTTTATGACGGCAACTTAAATCTTTCAACCGCGTACGCGAATCCTATTGCGTCAAGCGGCCCCGACAGATACGAGAGAAACGATATTCCGAAAAGTTTCAAAATCGTTCACTATTTAGAAGCGGGCAAAACCTATTACATTAGCGTTTACTTCCGCGTATTTGAAACGACGGGCGACTTCGCGTTCAGAATTGATTATTTGGGTGAAGAATTCAGCTATATTCATCAAGCAGCCGTTGACGGTTATACTGTAGACTTGCAAAGCTACAAACTCTTACTCCCCATCTACTGCGAACCTACTTTCGACGATACTCATACCTACGACTACGGCGGCGATATCGGCGTACAACCGGTTTGGTACGACGGCAACGGCGGCGGAATGATATTCGTTGACTTCACGCAGTTATCGCTGATGTTCGACTACACGATAGAGCAAGTTCTTAACGACGACTTTAAGTCTTCGCAATTTACTTTCGATATTGCAAAGAAAACTTATACCGACGATAACGGCACAACGTACGATATTGCTTTAGACCTTGTAAAACGGTACGGCAAAGAGGAAAATATTCCCGATACGTTGAAAGAAGTATTGAAGGATTACCCCATTGCCGACTATACCGACACTATGAGGTACTACCTTGAAAAATCGAAAGAGGGCAAAGAAGTTACGGACGAGGAATACGGACTGTTACCCGTTAACAAAGAGTTGTACAGTATACTTCAACTATACCACACTAAGTTCGCGGGTTTCGACAACCAAAACGAATGGCTTAAGGCGTGCTGCTTCCGTTTGGTTATAAACGAGAACAACCCTAGCTATATATTGAAATTACAGTAACTGAAGTCCCCCGTACTTCACGGTACGGGGGAAATCTTTTAAAATATCAGAGGTAAAAAATGAAAACGAAATTTAAATTACTTATCGTTCTGCTTGCGACCTTTTGCCTAAGCTTGGATTGCGGCTTGATTGCGGCGTGCAAGGAACCCGATAACACCGTGGATTACGGTGACCCCGCAAAGGACGGCTATATCATAACGGTGCTCTATCCCGACGGGTCAAAAGTTAAAGGTACCGACAGCTCTGACCCCCACGGCAAGGTATACGTTGAATTGGTTGACGCCGAAGGGAACTTGGTTGACCCCAGCGCTACGTCGAACCTTAACGAAGACGGTATTGCACAGATAAATTACTACGTACCCGGAGAATACTTTATTCAGATATACGACTACCCCGAGGGCTACGCTTTTGACAATACTTCGGTTAAAACCTCCGCTGACAGAGCGCGTTATACCGTAAGCTTGGAGCTTGACGCCCCCACCCCCTACACTGTGAACTTAGAGTATTTCAACGAAGACCCTATTCCGGGTGTTACCGTTAAGCTTATGAACGGAACGAATACCGTTGCAACTGCAGTGACAAACGAAAACGGAGCTGCCGTTACCTCCACTATAGTTCGCGGAAAATACGATATAGTGCTTGAAAATATGCCCGAAGGCTACGGCTATAAAAAAGCAACCACCACCGTTGCCGCATGGCCCGTAACCGTAACTGCCGTAGTATTAAAAGATATCAATTTTGATAAGGCACACAAACTTGACGAAGACGGCGTTGCAGTTTGGGACGAGGCGCTTAACGATTATTATTTAAGTACTAAAAGGTTTGATAAAACCGGCGACTGCTACGTCTACACAGCAGAATTTGCAGCTAAAGAAGAAGTTTTCTTTAAGATACACGCACCTAAGACGGGCTCCTACACGATAGGCTCGAAGAAAGGTAACGATTACGTAATTCAATTCTACAGCAACGATTTGACCTACGTTGACGACAGCTTGACGATTTCGAGCAAGGAAAACGACGGCAATAACGTTCAAAATATGCGAATTAACGATGGCGAAACTCTTATCTTCTCGGTTAAGTCAGCAGCCCGCAAAGCCGGCACGGTTGAGGTTCTCGTCTGCTTGCCCGTGCCCGAGCCTATAGTGACCACTGCTACCAAGGCAGACACTTACACTTTATACTTTAACGACTATAACACTGCATATCTTAACTTCATTACCAGTGCTGGCATCGGAGCGGGCAAGTACGAAATCACCTCCCTTTCCGACACTTACGACGTTATGATAGTTGAGTACGTCAACGGTTACCCTATGGAAGACGCTAACAGCGATTTGCCCGCACCTTACGAGGGATACGCCGGCAACGACAACGGCGCAAAAGACGGACGGAACTTCGTTCATACCAAAAACTTAACCGTCAGCTACGTCGGCAATACCTTCCAATACCACATTATTATAAAGGACGAGATTATCAACTACCCCGTTACGATAGACGTTAAAATCGAAAGAACGGGCGACGCCGACAAAGAAATCGAGGTTACAAAGAATACCGCTGAGGCGCACGTTGATACGAAGTACGCCGACCAAGAAGGCACATTTACTTGGATGCCTACGGACGGTTCATTAGAGCCTTACAGAAAGGATGACGGGAATTGGTACGTTAACGTAAACGGCGAAGAAAAAGCGTTGGTTGTGGCTATAACCAAAACTATTCGCAGCCAAGTATACTCGTTTGCAAACATTGAGTATTTCGGTGAAGAAAGCGGTGAAGACAGCAAGCCTACACCTCATAGACAAAATACCAATCTTACGGTTTACGAAGATTTGACAACTTTAGATACGACGTGGAACTACACCGGCTTCATTGAAAAGTATGCCGGCTACAAGGACTCCGACGGAGTTGAACACGAAGGCTTTGTAAACAGCGACGGCGTTTATCAAGTTAACGACGAGTTGAAGCTGTTCCTTGAACGGTATATGAACCAGCATCACAGCAATATTACCGGCAGTACGATTGCCCCCGCACAACCTTGGCTTTTGGGTTGCGGATATTATGCATAAAAGCTAACTTACTAAAACGGCAAATCCGCCCGCGCATTTGCGCGGGCGGATTTATATTATACAATTAATATTCATAAATATACAATTATCACTATTTTATGCAAATATAACTGCATTTTTTTACATTATCCGTTTAAAATCGTTTGCAAATTGCATAAACTAATGTTAAAATAAATTTATTAAATTTAAAAAATTTTTTGGAGGTATTACTATGAGTAAATACTTAAAGAGTCTTATAACTGCTTGCTTAGTCATTTGCATGACGGTTTGCCTCGGAATTTTCGCGGCAGCTTGCACCGGCGGTTCAGAAGGCGGCGACGGCGGCGAAACCACCCTCCCCACTTCCGTAAGTGTAACCGTATTGCTTGACGACGGCACACCCGCTGTTGGCGTATCCGTACAGATTTGTACTGTAAGCGACGACGGCACTGCGAACACCGCAAACTGCAAATTGCCGAAAGCGACGGACGCGCAAGGCGTTGCAACCATTGATATTGCTAAGACTGACGGAAACAATTTCGAAGTTCACGTTTTGAGCATTCCCGATACTTACGCATATTATTCGTACGTTGACGCAAACGGAACCCCTTATGCAGAAGGCACCGGCGCACGCGTTGATATTACGAAATCTGCTAAAGTAACCGTTAAGCTTGCAGTCGTTTCTATTACGGATAAGCTTTCCGAAGGAACCAATATCGTTAAACTTGACGCTATCACCGATACGCTTACAGTAAAAGCAAATATCGAAAGCGCGGGTTGGTACAAGGTAACTTCTTATACTAACGCATTCTTGCTTTCCGGAACGGGCTTTAATCTTACGAACGATAATAACGAGGTTAACCTTTATCTTAACCCCAACGACGAATTGACCTTCAGCTTTGTTGAAACCGAAGAACCCGAGCTTTTATTCACCGTAGGCTTGGCAGCACATGAAGCTGACGGTACCGAAGATAAACCCTTACCCGCAGTTATCGGTTCACAATACGTTATTTCTCTTGCAGCAGAGGGAACCGTTTATATAACCAACGATACCGTTAACAGCAGAGCTGCGGCAGCGTTAGACGTTACCGGAAACAACTTCTACGTAGTGTACGGGGAAGAGATTTATTACAATGAAGCCTTCACCCTTAATGCACCCGAAACCGACGGTGATAAGCTCGTTCCCGAAACGATTGAAGTTAGCACTGCAGAAGGCGATGCGGGCGTTGTAACGCTTTACTTTGCCGAGCACGTTGACGGTGGCGATACATCTGACCTTCCTGCTTTAACGCTTGACAAAAGCGTAACTATTTCCGGTGCAGATTTCTTTACAGCTGTAACTTACACTTTGACGATAGAAGAAGACGGTGCTTATCTTTTTGATACTGAGATTGCAGAAGCGGATATTATTATTAATACTTTCTTAGAGAACGGCGCAGCTTCTATGGATAACGCCTTGGAAGCTACCAACGGTGCTTACACCCTTACGGCTGGAACGTATTACGTAAGCTTCTATAACAATGGTCCGGTTAAAGTTTCTTGGACTGAAGGCGGCGAAGGCCCCGGCCCCAACTTACCCATTATACCCGATGACCCCGACTATCCCGAATTAACGGTAGGAGAAGAAATAACCATAACCGAATTCAACGGCTCCGAAGCATATTACAGCCTTGTTCTTACTGAGGAAACGAATTTCATTGGTACGGCTAATACGTTCGTTAGCATTGAAAACGCCGATTACAGCGCCTTTGCGAGCATATTTGTCAACAGTCCCAGTGAATTTACTCTTCCCGCAGGCACTTATAAAGTAACCGTTTATAACGAAGACGGTTTAGAATCTGTTACGTTAAAGATTGAGGTAAAGACCGAGGCATAAAAACACAAAACAACAAAATAAAAAACGCGGCTGAAATTCAGCCGCGTTTTTTAATTATTTAAAACTTTAAGCATTTCTTCTTCGAGCGAATCGTAAGTTACGGAACCGGGACGAATATAAGCTATTTTACCTTCCTTATCTATGATAGCCGTATGAGGTAAAGTGTTACCACCGCTCAACGCCTTATAAAGTTCGGTCTGTCTTGAAATTTCAACGACCTCGCCGTCTACTTCCTCTTGGCTAATTACCGTTGCTAAGGTTTCCGTATCTTGTGCGAAAAGCATTTGATATTCATTCCAACCTTTATCGTTAAGAAACTTTTGAACGCCGTTTGTTCCACCGTCCACCGTAATAGCCGTGCTATGCAAAGCTATAACGACGATGTCTTCACTGTAATTTTGTTGCAGCTGTTCAAAGTAAGGTATTTCTCCTACGCAAGGATTGCACCACGTTGCCCAGAAGTTTATAACCACTACCTTGCCCTCGTAATCGGAAAGGTTGAAGGTCTTTTCCTCTTCCGTGTTATAAAGCTGAGCGGAGAACTGAGGACACTCGTCTAACGAAATACGCTCCTCGTAAGGTGCAAAGAAATTGTAGTAAACTAACGCTGAAATTAAAAGTACCGTTGCAAGCGCCCAAGCCGCAATTTCAAGCCATTTGTTGCGCCGCTTGAGTCTTGCCACCGCGGGGCTTTCAATGGGCTTTGAAGCCGTATTTAAATCGTTTTCGGAAGTAGGTACTTGCTCTACCGTTTGCGGTTCTTCTACCGCCACTGCCATTGCCGCTATCGAGTTGACGGAAGTAACTTCCGCTTCCTCCGAAAGCTGAGCCGTGGTGCCCTTCTCTAAAATAGAGTTTAAAGTGGGTTGCGCTTCCTCTTCTTTTTCTATTGCATTGGAGTGAAGGAAGATTTTGGAGCCTTTCCAGCTAATCGCTTGCGTGGGACATACCGAAATACATTCGCCGCAGTTGATACATTCGTGGTCGCCGACGTGCTTGATATCCATTTTACAGTGGCTTACGCACAGTCCGCAGTCAGTACATTTAGATTTATCCAGTTTTACGCCAAGCAGCGCAAACTTGTTGAAGAAGCCGTATATTGCACCGAGCGGGCACAAGAACCTACAGAAGAAGCGGAAACAGAACACTGACATAACGATTATTGCAACCATTAAGCAGAATTTCCAAGTGAAAAGCGTGCCGAGCTGTGCAAAGTAGTTACTGCCCCCAGTGGCGTTATTGGGGTTGATTAATAGCCCTATCGCGCCGCCGAAGGTTCCCGCGGGGCATATGTATTTACAGAACGTGGGCGACTGTAACATTATCGGAATAATGATAACCAGCGCAACCAACAAAACGTATTTTAAATACGAGAATGCTCTTGAAACCCTACTCTTCTTTATCTTCGGGGTTTTTATTTTATACAGAAGCTCTTGCCCCAAACCTACCGGACACAAGAAGCCGCAAATGGTTCTTGCAAATATTATTGCAAACAGTGCAAGTATGCCTAAAACGTAGTACGGGGCTTTGGTGTCCGACGCTTGCAACGCGTTTTGTAACGCCCCCAACGGGCACGCGCCCGTAGCACCCGGGCAAGAATAACAGTTCAACCCCGGTACGCATGCGTACTTAGTACCGTTTTTAGCGTTATAAATGCTACCCGTTACGAAGCCCTTTATGTTGGCGTTATACAGCAGCGCGGCGTAAACTTGGATAAGCCGCCTTTTACTTGGCTTGTGCCGCACGAACCAATCTTTAATTTTTATGAAAAAATTCTTAAATTTTGTCTTCATTTTAACCAAGACCTATACATTCGGTACAAATATTAATCGCTTTGATTAAAACGTCGTGTGCGCCTTCGTTGAAAATACCGAGGATAATAAACGTTACGGCGATAGCCGCTACGCCCGACCTTATGCCGAGCAAGGTGTATTTGTTAGAGAAAAACTTTTTTAAGGCCGCTAAAACCTTGTTGGGCTTTATATCGGCTTTTATTACGGGGTTACCTTTATACGACGAAATAAGGCGCTTGATTGCGCTTATTTCACAAAGTTGGCTGTACTTTTCGAATACGGTTGCAAAAACGCAGCTTAAAAGCGCAACGACTACGCAAGGCAGAACCCAAAGCATCATTTTAAACATTGCGTCGTTTGCCGCCAAGCCCTTGAAGTTTGCGGGTTGCAACAGATAAATTGCACTTGCCACGGCGCACGCAAAGCAAATTGCGGCGCAGACGATATATACGATAAGGCGGTTGCGGTTTTCGTCGCGCACGCGCTTCATTTCACCGTCGTAAGCCTCTCCACTGCCTTCGGGGATACGGGCTTTTAAACGCCTTAACGTTGCCCCCTCTTGGGGAATTTTAACGGCTTTATCCTTATAAGGATAAACGAGCGATAAAACGAAGCCCGCAATTATCGCCGCTATCCAGATATAGAACGGTATCGAAACGGGGAAAAGGCGTTCGGCAACGATATCTCTTGAATAAGCGCCTTGCGCCCAATTGCCGTCGCTGAGAATGCTGATTGCAACTGCGATAAAGGCGGCGCCGAGAACTGCCGTGAATACGCTTAAAAATATTCCGTAATATAAGCGGATTTTCTGTGCTTTCACTTTTTTACCTCCCGTTTTTCTATACTATATTATTATAATAGAAAGTACTTATACAGTCAAGTATTTTCATATTTCGCCAAAGTGCTAAATTTTGGAGATAAATGAAAAGACGGTGAATTGAATTCACCGTCTTTTTACTTTTAATCTTCCCAGTCGCTTGCAAGGCGAGGATATTCGCCGTCCACTGCTACCCACGCAGTCCAACCGTCAAAGGTTGCCGCCGAAGTAATTTGAGCTTCGGTTATATCCGTACCCTTGGGAGATGCAATTACACTGCTGTCCGCACGGTAAGAAAGCAACGTCGGGAAAGCACCGCCGTCAGCGCCCGCGAAAGATGCAAACGTACCGCCCTTATTGTTGGGATTATGCGTAACGACTAAAACGTTTTCTATCGTACCGCCCGCTATATGGTTAGCCAATGCGGGAGACGTGCCGTTGCAATGTTCGCCGAAAGTAACGTCGAAATAGCAGTTTCTAATTACCCCGCCGATGGTGTGATGCCCGAGTATACCGTATGCCACGTCGTTATTATCCAAAGTGCAGACGAATTTAACGTTTTCGATTGCGCTGTTATCCAGATTGTACATAATCAACGCGTTCGTTACGAAGTTGCTTACCGTATATCCGTGTCCGTTAAATACTGCGTGATAGTCATCCCTCTGCTTGTTTACAACCGCACCGTTCAAATCGAGGTCGTGCGCCAAATAATAGTTGCCGCCACCGCTACTCCAAACGTTCTTGAAAGTAGTCAAATCGTAAACAGCAGTCCAAGCACCGGTTGCGGTGAAGGCGTTTACTTCACAAGTCACTTTGTAATCAACGCCGTCCAAGGTATAGGTTGCGGTAATAACTGCTTTACCCTCGCCGGCAACGTTAAGACTACCCGTGTAGCCGCCGTCCGCGTCGTAGCCGGCAGTAATTCCGCTAACGACCGCCGTATTGCTTGAATTCCATACGATATCTGCGGCTGTAGGGCTTGCGGGCATATTGTCCAAAGTTACGTGTAGTATGCGTGCAGCCGAAGCTTCGCCAACTTTAAGCGACGCTTTTGTTGCGTCAATGCTCATTTCGACTTTTGCTTCGATTGCGTTTACCGTTACGTCTTTGTAAACTGCTGTTACGTCGGTGTAAGAAACGGATGAGGTTACGCGTACAGTTGCAGTGCCGTCGCCCGTTGCGATAATTTTGCCGTTTTCGATGGAAACTCCGTTACCGCTTACTACCGACAAGGTAAGTTCACCCTTGCTTGCCGTTGCAATATCCGAAGCACTGAGCGAGTTGCCGGTGAATACGCTAAAGCTTTCGGCTTTGAGAGTGATTACTACGGGAACGTACGTTACGGTTACTTTACAAGTTGCCGTCGCATAGGTGCCGCTGCCGCCGTCGTCGTTGGAGGTTGCGGTTATATTCGCAGTTCCGTTCACGCCGTGGGTGGTAACTTTACCGTTTTGGTCAACGGTTGCAACGCTTGTATTGGACGAAGCCCACGTTACGCCGCTATCAGAGTTGCCCACGGTTGCCGTAAGAGTTGCCGTAGCGTCCCTATCAAGTGTAAGCGTAGTATCGGAAAGTTCAACCGTAATTACGATGGTTGCCTTTACTTGGATAGTGATACTGTCGTACTTGGTATTGTCGTTTACCGAGCGGGCTGTGATGGTTACCGTGCCCGCGCCGACTGCCGTTACCAGTCCGTTTGAAACGGTTGCAACGCTGCTACTAGAAGTTTCCCAAGTAACGTCGCCGCAGTTTACTGTTGCGTTAAGTTGTTTGGTTGCGTTAATTTTAAGCTCTGAAATTTTGTCTTCGGCATTGATGGAAATTTCAATTGCCTTTACCGTTACGGTGCAAGTTGCAACGACGGTTTCGTCTTTTAACGAAACTGCTTTTATGGTAACGGTGCCCGCCTTCTTCGCGGTAACTACTCCGTTTGCAACGGCTGCAAGCGTGGAGTCTTCGGAAACCCACTTAATTGCGCGCTCTTCTACGGTGAGTTCGGTAGGGGTTACCGTTGCGGTAAGTGTTAACGTTTCGCCTACGAAAAGCTCACCGGAAGTTTTATCAAGCTTAATCTTTAAAGGCTCGGTTACGAGCGCGCCTTTAAGCACGGGCATTTGACCGTCAATAATTACCCAACCCTCTTCCCAGCTTTCGTCAAAGGTTGCCGCCGATTTAAGCTGAGCTTCTGTCTTTTCCGTTGCGCCGTTGGTTGCGGAATACGAGCCGTTACCCTTTAACAAGAATACGTTTTCAACCGTGCCGTTATTGGGGCTTTCGAACCAAGCGGGGAATTTTTGACCGCTAACGTCAGCCTCACAAGAAACTTTTACGATTACGTTTCTCATCGTGCCGTTGTTGTTATGGTGTACCAAAGCGCATTGGTTTGCACTGCCCGAGAAGGTTATATCGAAGATACAGTTTTCAACCGTGCCGTCCACCGCGCCTATCCACGTACCGAACAAGCCGTCAAAGTTGCCGGTGCCGTTCAATACGCAAGAAATTTCTATATTTTTTACGTAGCCTTGGAGCTGTGTGAAAAGTTTAGGCGTTTTGAAGTTGCTTACTTTATAACCCAAACCGTTTATTTTTGCAAAATCGTTAAACGTGTTTACCGTTTCGCCGCCAAGGTCTATATCGTTTACGATATAGTAAGTGCCGTTGCCGATAGATTTAAACTGTTCGGGCGTTGAAACTTCGGTTGCTCCCGCCGCCTTTTCGTAGACGTGGATTACCATCGTTGCGGTCTTCTCGCCTACCTTTGCGGTAATGACGGTTTTACCTACCGCTACGCCGCTTACGACGCCGCTTGCGTTAACGGTTGCAACGGAGGTATTGCTTGAAGTCCAGCTTACGCTTCCGCCCAAAGCCTTATAATCTATCTGATAAGTTCCGCCGACGCTTACCGAACGAGCCGAAAGTCCAAGCTCGATATGTCCGTCACCGTACACGGTAAGAGTTACGCTGTCGGTTGCGGTTTTGCCGTTGTCGGTTGTAAAGGTTGCGGTAACGGTTACTTCGCCTTCGCTTATTGCCGTTACCTTTCCGTTTGCGACTGTTGCAACGGAGCTATCCGAAGAAGTCCAAGCGACCGTTCCGTCGTCCCTATTCTTTCTGACCGTGAAGGTTAAAGCATTACCTATCTTCAAGCCTTCGGAAGCTATTGATTTATTGGTAATTTCAAGTACGGGGTCGGGGTTAGTATCCGGCAACACTACAGTTATCGTACAGCTTGCATATTTGGTGCTGTCCTTTACTGAGGTTGCGGTTATCGTAACCGTGCCCGCGTTGTGCGTAGTTACCGAGCCGTTTTCGTCAACGGTTGCAACGCTTTCGTTTGAGGATTCCCAAATTACAGCCCTATCCGCTGCGGGAAGTTTAATAGGTTTTACCGTTGCGATAAGGTCAATGAATTCACCCTTGTCAACGGTTGCCTCTTGCTTATCAAGGGTAACCCTAATTTCACCGATGTTTCCACCGTTCTTCAATACGGGGATTTCGCCGTCTTCGATTTGCCAAACCGTTTCGTCCCAGCCCGCGTAAAGCGACGTTTGTTTAAGCTCGGCTTCAGTCTTTTGTGCGGGGCCGAACACTTGTGCAACGTTGCCCTCTAAAACTGCACAGTAAGAATCTTTCCACGCATTATTGAGGAAGCAACCCGCATAGATATTTTGTTTATTTGAAGGATTGCTTACGAGTAAAATTACGTTGCTGACCGAGCTGCCGCCGTCAATATGATGGGCAACAGCCGCCATATTGTTATCGTTTACTGTTATATCAAAGCGGCAGTTTTCAAGTTTGCCCAAAACGAACTCGCCGAAAAGCCCGAAGTATTCGGCACTGCGTCCGGTAGTACAAGTGATGGCAAGGTCTTTGACTACGCCCGTTCTGTCGATACCGGCGAAAAGCCCGTTACAAGTAAAGTTCATTATCTCGTAACCCATGCCGTCGAAAGTGCCAGTGAATTTGCCCATAGTACTTTTCAGCGGTTCACCGTCGAGGTCGATATCGCCCGTAAGGTACATGCTTTTACCTTCGTTGCCCGATTTAAGCGCCGCTTCAAGTGAAGCTTTGTCGTGAATTTCAATCCAGTTGGCGCGGGGATTGGGCACGTTTATTCGGCATTCCGCGGTGTAATCGGGGTCTTTTACGCTGGTTGCAAGTATAACCGCCTCACCGTAAATTTCGCCGAGAGAGGTTACTAATCCGTCTTCGCTAACCGATACGATATTATCGCCCGATTTTACAGACCAAAGAACTTTTGCGTCGTCGCCCGATTGTTCGGGTGTAACCGTTGCCGTAAGTTGAAGTGAATCTTTTGGTTGCAACGTAAGCGTATCTTTTACTTCTTCACCGTCTTTATATACGGTTATATCGAGCTTTTCTCCCTTTACCTTTACGCGGCAGTCTGCGCTTGACGTAGGAGCAGTATCCGTCGTTGCCGTTATAATTGCTTCACCCAAGGCACGGGCCGTAACAAGTCCGTCTTCGCTGACGGTTGCAACGGATTCGTCACTTGACGACCATTCAACGTCGAAGTTGGAATCGGCTTCAAGCTGGAAGCTATCGTTCCCTTCCTCCAAGGTAAGCAACACCAAATCTTTATTGAGGGTTACGTAAGGCTCGGTTACGGTTACGGTGCAAGTTGCCGACGCGTTACCTCCGGATACGGTAATTCTTGCAATGCCGCCCGAGTGAGCCGTTATAAGTCCGCTATCGTTAACGGTTGCAACCGATTCGTTATTTGAAGAATAAGTTAGTTTGGTGGTAACGTTGGTTTCCGCAGTAATAGTGGTCGTGGTACCCGCAAGCATGCTTATATTAGTTTTGTCAAGGTTGATATACTGACCGGGTTTTACCGTAACGGCGCAAATGGCAACTCTGTCGCCCGCCGTGGCGGTGATAACCGCCGCACCCGTATCAACAGCCTTTACCGTTGCTCTGTTTGCGGCGTTTTTATCCACGCTTACCGTTGCAACCGAAGAATTCGAAGAAGCCCACACGGGGGTTTCTTCCACGTTTGCTATGGTAAGATTTAAAACTTCCGCGTTGCCGCCGACTGTGAGCTCCACACTGGTTTTATCGAGTGTGAAAACGGGGTCTGACGCCGGCTCGTCTGACGAGCAAGCGGCGAATATAGCCGGAATAAGCAAAATAGACATAATCGCGGCTAAAATTTTAAGCGGTTTTTTCATGTTTCGTTACCCCCTGTCTTGGCGCGGCGTTCACGGATAATTTCGTGCGGCCATTTGATTTTGAATTTACGTACGACGATATCTAAAAGGAACAATACTATACTGATAATTAGGAAAGTAAGCTGCGGGTTGAAGGTGCTTCTTACTACCTCGTTTTGCTTGCCGAAAAGATTTTCCGCGGAGAACAGCATAGTGCCGTTGCCGTTTGCGCTTAAGCTTTCAAGGAATTGAAAGCACTCGGTATCGTTGGCGAAAGCCGAATATTCCTTAGAATAGGAAAACGCAGTATAAGCTGAAATTTCAGTAGTTTCGGTGCCGTTCGTTTTGGTTATGCGTATTTCGTAAATTCCGCTATCGTGCATATTGAACACGCCCGCATAGACGCTGCCCGTTTGCTTTTCAAGCGTTACCGTTGAAGTGGTTTTGTCGGGTGAAATTAACTGAGCGGTTACCTTTTCCCCTTCTTTTGCATCGGTATAAACGCGCAGCTCCGCCGCAAAGTTATCGTTGACTATTTCAGCCCTTATTTCCGCATAGGTTTGGTCAACCGTTTTCGGAAGCAGACTGCTTATAGAATTGACTATAAATTTTTTTCCGCTCGAACTTGATAAAAAGTCTTTCGACCAGGTACCGTTTAAATCGCACATAAAGCTGCCGACTCTGCCTTTACCGCGCGCCCACTCTGCATAAATGGGGTCGGTATTATGACCCAAAATCAAGATTGCGTCGTTTTTCAGTCTCGTGCCGTAATATCCGCGGAGTTTGGGAAGGTCACTCTCGGTAATACCCGAAACTGCCGCCGAAAAAGGACTTTTTATTTCAAGCTCGGTCTGCTTTTCGTTTTCGTATTGGCTTGAAGCCGCCTTGGTTTCTTCAACCATCGCTTCCATAAGCCTCGTTTCGTTAGTTACTGCATAGAAGCGCCCCTTGCCCGTCGTAGCCATTTTTTCTGCCGTTTCGGTGGACACGGAAGCACCCAGCGCGATAGTCGACAAGGTTATATCCGATTTCGCCATGGTGTCGATTATTCTTAAATAGTCGGCCTCGTTATCTCTCTGCGGGTCACCGTCGCTGAGGAAGATTATATGCTTTAAATCGGTTTCGTTAAATCCCGTAAACAAATCGTTTGCCTTAGTTAACGCCTTGGTATAATGCGTGCCGTAGCCGAGTTCAATTTTGTCTATGCGGTCGAGAACCGTATCCTTGCGCGACATAGAGAACAGCTGATTGTTCGTAATAGTAGCGTCGGGGTCTTCGTCAAAAGTTATGATGCCGATATAATCCTCGTCTTCCAACATGCTAACGCTGGCCTTTGCCGCGTCTTTTGCAAGTTTAAGACGGTTATTCTCTTTCATACTGCTTGAACGGTCGATTACGAGCAAAAGCCCCAACGATTTTCTTCCGGTAGAGGCTTCGACGGGCAGAAGGTCTTGGTACTTAGAGTCCCTCATATCGTTCTCTTGATAGGCTTTATCGCCGCCTACCGTATAGAAGCCGCCGCCGAAAGTTTCAACGTACTCGGTGAGGATATCGCCGTAGCCTACGGGAAGGTCTGCGTTTGCAACGTTTGCAAACACTACCTCGCTGTAACGGCACAGTTCTTCGTAAGTTGCGGGCAAATCGGTTACGCTTATTCTGTCTAAATCGTAATCGTTTTTCATAAGGTCTTCTATATTCTTTGCGGCGTCTGCCGAGCCTTCGACGAGTAACAATTTATGGGAAGCTTGTATGTTGAGATAAGAATAGTATACGTTATTTTCCGAAATAGTATCGCCGTCCGCTGTTATGACCACTTTGAACTTGTGGAAAGTAGGGTTCATTAAAGCGTAATCAATAGGGACGACGTCCGTACCTCCGCTAAGCGGCACTTCGCGTTCGGAGTAAAGCACATCGTTATCGTACAGCGCGATATGCGCCGTTATTTGCGCCGAGCCTTCGGTAACGCTTTCAAGCGTAACCATAATAGACTCGGTGGTACCTACTGCCATGGTTTGCGGGACTTCGACCGAATTTATCTGCACTTCGCTTTTGTAGCCTTTGGGTGAGAAGCATACAGCGTCCACTCTCGTCCCTTCGTCCGCAAGAGTTTTTACGGCGGCAAGCGCACTGCCGTCGGTTTCCAAACCGTCGGAAAGTATTATGATACGCCCCGAAGAACGGTCTGCAAGTTTTTCACGCGCGAACAAAAGCGCGGAAGCTATATCCGACGCGTTGCCTTCGGGCTTGTCGGTACAAGCAATATAATTTTTATAGGCTTGCTCTCCGTTGGAATTGAGCTCCGCGGCGTACACTTGCCCGTTTGCAAACGTGATTATACCAAGACGGTAACCGTCCTCGCTTTCTTCTACGACGTTTTGAATAAACTCGTTCATATCGTCTTCGGAAGCCTTATTGCTGTCGGACGCGTCAACCAAAATAATTACGTCGTTTTTTATGGAAACTATCGTGTGCTCGAAGCTCATTCCGCAAATCATAAACACGCAAAGCAAAATGATTACCGAATGTAGCACCAACGATACTACGCGGCTCGTGGTTCTTCTGTGTTGCTTTGAAAGTCTGAAATAGGGCCACAGCATCAGCGCGTATGCGGGAATTAGCAAGAATAAAAGCCAAGGAAGCTTGAAATGAACGCTGAGGGCGCAAAGAGTATTAATACTGCTCACGATACTGTAACCCCCATTCCACACAGACGAACGCAAGAAGCGCCGCCGCAAGATATACGTATATATCCATCGTGTCGTTTTGAATAGTCGTATCGGTGCCGTTGCCTATAACTATAGGATTTACTAGCGTTGAGCCCGTTACGTTGAACATGCTTTCGTTTTTGGATACGCGCACGTAGAAGCTGTCGGTAACTTCCCTACCCGTTTTAAGAGTTTGAGTAACCGTATAAACGCCAACCTTTTCAATGTTTAAAGGAACCGTCTTTTCTTCAGTATATTCGGTTGTTTCGTCTTCGCCGGAAGCATATTTTGCGCTTACCGTCAATTTCTCGGCGTCAGGTTTTGCGTTCACCGTTACGGTGTCCCCCACCGAGTACAAGGTATTGTCAACCGTGTTCGCCATCGAATAATTGCAAAGGTTGTTTATGAGCAACGGGAAGTCGATAAGCAATACGGGAAGCGTTGAATAGTGCAAATCGAATGCAAAAACTACGGTTTTTAAGCCGTTATCGTTTTTAGCAAGCAAAACGGGTTCGCCGTTGCATTTAAGTATGCTTTCGTAGCTTGCCATACCGTCGTAACCGTATCTTTGCACGCGGGAATACTGCGTTGCTTGCATCGAAGCTACGGACACTCCCTTCATAATCTGTTTGTAGGTTTCGCCGTTTACGTTGTCTGCGGCAAGCTGAAATTCTCCCGTGCGCTGTGCGCTGGCAAAAGAGATGCCCCATTTTTCGGGAGGAAGTGATTGTTGGTCACGCGGCGGGTTGATAAGCCAAACCGCACCGTCAGTCGGAACCTCGTCGGGAACCGTGCCGTCGTAAACGTACAAATCGTAACCGCTGGTCTTGGCGGGTGAATTTTCCGATACCAAATCGACCTGGCACCTTGCAACGGAGTGCAAGGCACTGTTTAAAAAGCCCGGGTTATTGCTTTCAAGCTGGACTTTGAATTTTTCCGTGTTGCCGTTATAAATATAAAACTCGTTATCGTAGACGAAGCTGTCCTCCGCCACGAGATGGACGTCTGCACTTTCGTATTCGGCTATTTTAAGGGTGTCCCAAACGAGCTTAACGGTGCCGTCCTTTTCACACTGGGCGAGCTTGGGAAGCTGAGATTTACCGTCAATATTAAGGTTTACGGCTATTTCAGTCTCTTTGCCGTAGCTTGCAACTTCGGCGGTAAAGACGTAATAGCCCTTCTCTTTCTTTGCCGAAAAATCGAGTACGGCTACGTTCCACTCCGAACGCGCCATATTCACTACTTTGACTTTGCCCGCGTCGGCATAGTCGCAGTCGGTGTAAAGATAAACCTCGGCTTGGGGGTTTTCCCTAAGCACGCCTTGAGCCAAGCTCATAGCCCCTTCAAGGTTTGAGCCGCCGAGCGAGCATTTCGCTTCCGAAAGCTTTTGCTTTATAAAGCTTGCGGAATTGGAGCGGCGTATGATGAAATCGGGTTCGTCGTCCGCTAAAATTACCGTGAACTTGTCTTCTTCCGCAGTCGTTTTTTCGGCGAGCACACTTATCTCGCTTACGGCGCGATTGAAACGGCTTTTGCCGCCGTCTTCGGCAAGCATTGAAGCCGACGCTTCGAGCACGACGATTTTTTCGCCCGTTTTAGTTGCAAGAACTACGAGGGGCTGAGCCATCATAAAAGCTATGATTATTATGATGAGAATTTGCACGATTAAAAGCAGTGAGCTTTTCAGCCACTGCAAAGGCACTTTACGCTTTTGGTAACGCAAGGACAGTTTCCATACGTAAGTGCTGGAAACTTTCTTGTCCTGATATTTTGGTTTTAGGATATAGATGAGTATGAGTGCGGCTATCGCAAGCAGACCCAGCAAACCCAAAGGAAGCGCAAATTTCATCTGATGGTACCCGTTAAATACATCCTTTCAAACAACAGTTTTTCAATGGGCTCGTCGCAAGTTACGGATATGAAATCCACCTCACGCGAGGAACAGAAACGTTTAATATCGTCTATAAAGTCTTTTAAAGCTTCTTTATAAGCTTTAATGTGGCTTTTCGTTATTTTCATTTTCATATGTCTGTCGTCCATGGGTTCGCTCGCTTCCAAATCAACGAGGCGTATTCTGCCGTTGTATTCGGGGTCAACTTCCTCGGGCGAAAGAACTTGTATAAGCATAACTTGTCTTTTTTGGAACAAAAGATAGTCCACCGCCTTCTTCCAGTTGCTTTCGGTCATAAAGTCCGAAATAATGACGGTAAGCCCGTTATTCGAGCCGGGACTGGGACAGTTGATTATGGCTTTTTCCAAATCCGTACTGCCCTTGAACTGTAAATCGTCAAACTTACCTATGCCGCGGAAAAAGGAATTTTTGCCCGTAATCGTTCCGCACAAATCTTCCGCAACGTCCCCCTTTATAAGCCTTATGGAGGTTCTGTCCATATTCCTTACCGAAAGGTAGCCTATTGCGGCGGCAATACGCATGGCGTACAGAGCTTTATTCTCGTCGGCCTTCTGCATCGAAGCGGAACAGTCGAGAAAGGTCTGAACGTGCATTTGACGCTCGTCGACGAACAGTTTTATATAATGTTTTTCAAAACGGCTGTATAAATTCCAGTCGATACGGCGGATATCGTCACCCAACACGTATTCACGGTAATCGGCGAACTCCACCGTTGAACCGTGAAAGTGCGTTTGATGGTTTCCGCCGAAATAGCCCTGCATATTGTTGCGGACGTAAAGCGCCGCCGCTTCGAGCCTATTTAGGAATTTGCCGTCTATGACCTTTGCGCCCATTATTTTTTCTTACCGCCGAACAAGCCGCGCTTTGCGGGCTTTTCACCTTCTCCGTCCTCTACCTTTTCCGTGGGTTCGATTTTTTCTTCTGCCTTTTCTTTATGCGCGACCTTTATAGGCTCCGAGCCGGTATTGAGTTCGCGTATGATTTCGTTTATTATATCGTCTGCCGAAACGTTGTCCGTAACCGCCTCGAACGAGAGTTTAATTCTGTGGCGGAGTACGGGGCACGCCAGCGAGTTCAAATCGTTATAAGAAACGTTATAGCGACCGTTCATAAGCGCGCGCACCTTTGCCGCAGAAATAATTGCTTGCGCGGCACGGGGCGAGGCTCCGCAGCGGATATACTTTTTAGTTATCTTTGCGGCGTGCTCGCTTTCGGGTTGGGTTGCAAGGGTAAGCTTAAGCGCATAAGTCATAACCTCCGAAGCAACGGGGATTTCCTTTGCGGTTGCACGCATATTCAAAAGCTGCTCCGCATTGCAAGCCGCGTCCGCAGTTTCGTCCATAGTAATTTGCGTCATGCCTACGATTTGCCCGAGCTCTTCAAGGTTGGGATAGGTTACCAAAAGCTTGAACATAAACCTATCCATCTGCGCTTCGGGCAAGGGGTAAGTACCGTCTTGCTCGATAGGGTTTTGGGTTGCAAGCACGAAGAAAGGCTCTTCCAATTTTCGCGATACGCCCATGACAGTAACCTTATGCTCTTGCATTGCTTCCAAAAGTGCAGACTGAGTTTTAGGCGTTGCACGGTTGATTTCGTCCGCAAGAATAATGTTGCTGAAAATGGGGCCCTTTTGGAAGTTGAACTGCGAGTTGCCCTTTTCGTCCTTGACGATTATGTTGGTACCCGTAACGTCTGCGGGCATGAGGTCGGGGGTGAACTGAATACGGGAAAACGGAAGGTCGAAAACCCGCCCGAGCGTACGAACGAGCCTCGTCTTGCCTACACCGGGCACGCCCTCCAAAAGCACGTTGCCGCCCGCTATCATTGCAATGACGGTGTATTCTACTACCTCTTTCTGCCCGATTACGTCGCGCCCGATTTGTTCGTATATTTTTTTGCACTGTTCGCTGAATTGCTGCAAATCTTTTTCCTTAACCATTGTTATCTCCCTCGGTCGGTTTTAAAAGACCAATATAATTTTCTATAATCTGCCGTTCTTCGTCCGTAAGATTTCCGCTTGCCAAAAGCTGTTCAAGCGCCTCACGCTCGTACTTGCCGTAGACTTTATCGTATTCCGTCTTGCCGTCGATAACGGAATCGTACACGAGTTCGCCGTCAATATTCGGGTTGGAAGGACTGACGTCGGTATCCCCCGTTTCTTCGTCCTTCTTTTCTTCCTCTTCGGGGTCGGGGGTCTCTTGACCGAGGCTTTCCAAAGCGTCGCTTATAGTGCCTTGAATATCTTTATCAAGCTGGTCTATATCGTCCTTATTATCCTTTATGGAACCCAAAGCCTCTTGTATGGCGTCTTGTACCGCTTGGTCAACCTCGTCGTCAGACTTCGGCTCTTCACCGCCTTGTTCGGGGGGAGGCGGAATTGCCGCAAGGAAGGCTTTTGCGAGCTTTTCAAGCGCGTCTTTAAGGTCTTCGTCCACGGCTTCGGCATCGTCTATTGACTGCAAAATATCCTCAGCCGTCTGTTTAAGCTGGTCGTATTTTTGCTCGCTAGCCAAAACGTGTATGGAGTCGTACATTTTTTCGAAGGCGGCTTCGATTTTTTTGATATCGCCCGTATCCAAAGCCTTGCCGAGTTCCGTCGTGGTGTCGTGTTGTTGCAGTTGGTAAGGTATATCGTTCTGCAAAATTTTGTGTATCTTTTGCGCCGTTTCGGAAATTTTTGCGATTTTAACTTCCTTACTGTCCGTGGATTTTAGGCTTTTCTCCAAGTCGTCAACCATACCGTTGAGCTTATCGCGCAAAGGCTTTTGAATTTTTGCATCCGCGATTTCTTGGCGGAGGTCTTCAAGCATTTGCTTTATGATTTTGTCCTCTTCGCTAAGCTCGGGTTCTTCTTCGCCCTTTGCCGCCGCTTCGGCTTGCTCCTTTTCGTAAGCAACCGCTTGAACGGTGGAAACGACCATCATAGGGACTGCCGCAACCGCTATCGCCGCAAGACACGACGCAAGGACGATAAAGATTTTCGTCTTTGCAAACTTCATATGCTTGGGTGTAACGCTCTGCAAAATTTCCGCAGTGTCCCGACGCTGCGCCTTCGCAATGACGTTATCGCTGCCGGCGAATTCAATCATCGTGATTACGCGCTCGTCAAGTCCCATTCCGTCCACGCGGGAAGCCGTTTTATCGAGCGTGGTGCGGAATATTTTGAAATAGAACAACACGGATAAGCCCGCAGTTGCCGCCGCCCACACGCCTAGCGATATCCACAGCGCGTTGAACTTGGTTGCGAACGAGATTATGCTGACGAGTATGCAAAGCATAAAGCCCGCAATAAGCGCCAGCACGAGCGATTTTATAATCGCCTCGACCGTCAGTTTTCTTTGATAGCCCCTTAAAAGCTTTTCTTCGGGCGATAAAGGGCGTTTCTTCGTTTTTGCCATTTTGTCCTCTTACCAGTTGTATACTTTGCTTTCGGATACCTTGGTTTTATTCGAAGGTATATATTTGTTTTCTCTGTCCTCGAAGTTCATTGAAAAGCTGAAATTTGCACCGCTTTTAATCTCGGTATGTTCAGCCGAAAGTTCTTTTAATACTTTCACGACTTCGCTTCCGGGGATTATGTGCCCGCTTTCGATAAACTTTGCAGTATCCACTTCACCGCGGGCGATATAATTTCCGTCAACGTAAACGTAAAGCCAAACCTTCGCGTACGTGGAAATTTCCGTATAAGACGATAAATCGTAAAGTTCAACTACGCTATTCAACATGTTTGCATGGTTCTGCAAAACGATATGGGGCGGTACGTCGCCGGAGTATACCAAAGTGGGTTCTGACATAGGTATTTGTTTATAACCTTTTTGGTTGAACGCCTTTTGCGCCGCGTTCCAACGCTCGTACGCTTGCTGTACTTCGGGTAGGCTATGCGACTCATACGCAAGCGCATAATACGCCCGACTTGCCGCATCCAACTCGTCATACCATAAAATATCTACGTCCTCGATATTGGTGCGGACGTTGTTTGCCGCCTCAATAAACTGTTGTATCCTTATTGCTTCCGCCGCCGCAAACAGTTCGTCGTATTTTGCCCTTGCTTGCTGTAAAACTACGTAATATTCGGCAACGCCTTCCGCCGCCTTAGCTTCGTCGGACATTTTTTCGTAAATTTTTTCCGCTTTGGCTATAGTATCCTCGCTTTGAAGGGTTACTTTCTCCCCCACGGGCGAAAGTTCTTCAATAAGCTTTAAGAAGTCCTCAACGTCCTTTGCATCTTTCAAAGCGACGTATTCTTCATTCAATTCGTCAAGCTTTACCTTAGCCTCGGCTACACCCTCGTAATCTATAACTTCGTCTTCAAACTCGTCGTAATCGTAATACAAATCTTCAATAGTGTCGCCCGCATCGAGAATGACTTGATTCTTATTTTCGGCGTCCGCTTCTTCAATTGCTTTAAGCAATTCTTCAACCGAGTTTATGAACTTGTTCGCGGTGGCTTTGATAACTTCTTGGCGGGCAGCCGCTTTAAGCTCTTCTATCTTGTCTTCCGCATCAAGAAGCTTTGAGTAAGCCGCGTAAACTTCGCTTTTAGATTTGCTTTCGTCTTTAAGCTGACCGTGCTTTTCAATTAACGCGGCAACCGTTTCCTCGTCTTCAAGCTTAAGCTTATTCAAAGACAATTCGTTTACGGCGGCGACGAAGTCTGCAACGAGCTTATTTTCCCGTGCGATTTCCGCTTGTTTGTCGGCTTCGGCTTTAACGACGTCGTACTTGGATTTAAGTCCGTCAAGAATGGTTTTGGAAGCCGAAACGTCATTATTGCTTTTTTCCGCCTCGTTAAGCTTCTCGTAAACGAGCAACGCGACCTCTATTTTTAAACCGTCTTCAACCGTTATCGGTTCTTGAATTTCCGAAACGATGGTTATAAAGGTTTGCGTGTTCTGCGTTACCGTAGCGGAGGGTTGCTCCTCCTCGCTACTGCACGCGCCGAATAGGCACGACGTTAAACCTATTAATATTGCCGCAAGTGCACATTTGAGTTTTTTCACTTTGTTTCCCCCGTTGAATGGCTGTATAGTGCGTATTGCGTTTGTTTACAAACGCAAAGGGGATATATCCCCTTTTTCATTAATATATAAATATCCTTTTACATTATCTCACTTTAATATTGCTTTGTCAACAGACAGTGTTAGATATTTTCGTAATTTGGTACGATTTACCATTTTTTATATACTATTTTATGTTATAAAATAAGAAATTTTTAACAAATTTAACAACCGCTGTTGACATTAAGCGATTTTAAATGATACTATGAATAAAAGCGTAATTTTTAAGGAGTTTATCTAAATGAGATATAGAAAGCTGAAAACCGTATTTTTTGCAGTGTTGCTTGCGCTCGTTTTTGCGTGTACGCCTCTGCTTTCAGCTTGTAACGAAACGACCGGCGGAAACGTAACAATTACTTACGAAACGGGCGTTGAAGGGTTGACTGTTAATTCTTTTACTGCGAAAGCGGGAAGCAGAATTTATCCCCCCGCAGACCCCGAACGCGAAGGCTACCGCTTCGAGTACTGGGAATTGAACGGACAGCAATTCGTATTCGATAAGATGCCAGATAAGGATATAACGCTTACCGCAAAATGGTTAAAGCTTTATTGGCTTTCGTTCGTAACGGGAGACGATGCCGAAAAGGTTGACGGCGCGTACTACGCGGCGGGCGATGCGTTGGAGCTACCCGATGACGTTTTGCGTCAAGGCTTTAAATTAACGGGTTGGACGGTTGACGGCGTACCCTTCACCTCTCAAACGATGCCCGAAAAGGACCTTACACTTACGGCAAGCTGGGCGAAAGCTTATACTATTACTTTTGCCGGAACAAAAGGCTTAACCGTTGCACCCATAGTTGAGGTTGCGGGCGCACCCATTACCGCACCCGCGGTAAACAAACCGGGCGAATACGTAAAATACTGGAAACTGAACGGCGAAAAGTTTAATTTTGACGTTATGTCGGATAAGGATATAACGCTTACCGCAGAATGGGAAACGCTGACAAACCTACCCGCTATGTTCATAGATTTGAATAACGGCTATCCTTTGAGTGCTGTAAACCGCAAAGATTACGTTGAAAGTAAAGTTAGCGTTACCAACACTACTGATGACGCACATCTTTTACATTCGATAGCTGCCGGATTCAGAGGGCGCGGAAACGGGTCTTGGACGGACAGCGGCGATAAAAAGGGATATAAAATTAAGTTTGATAAAAAGCAGTCGCTGTTCGGCAGAGCGGCAAACAAGCATTGGGTAGTTATAGCTTGTGCAAATTTTGACGACGTTACTATGTACCGCAATTATCTTGCGTACAATATGGCGGGCGAAGTGTTCAGTGATATAGAATACTCCACTTGCGCTTATTGGCTTGATTTGTACGTTAACGGCGAGTACCGCGGCGTATATCTTCTGTGCGAGCACGTGCGCGTCGGCTCCGGCAGAGTTGATATCGAATCGGAATACACTACCGAACCCGAGCACAACGGCTTCTTAGTTGAATACGACGCATACGGTGACGTGGAAAACGCCGACAAGGGCGAAGTCAATTTAAGAGAAGGTATTAATTATTTCCGTGTTGAGGGACTTAAATATCCCTTCACCGTTAAATCGCCCGACCCCGAAGATTACGAGGCAGAGGGCGTAAGCATGGGCGATTATATGGAGCAAGTTGCGTATATAAAAGATTACGTAACTAAAGTATATAAAGCGGCGCTTGCGGGAAATTACGATACCTTTAAAGAACTTGCCGACGCTAACTCGTTTATTGATATGTATATCTTGCACGAGCTGTTTAAGAATATGGATACGGGTTACAGCTCCTTCTACCTCTACAAAAAACCCGACGGCAAGCTGTATGCGGGTCCCCCTTGGGACTTCGACGCGTCAACGAACGCAGACGACGGAAACGGCAGAGGCGACAGAACGGCGCAAGGGCTTTATATAGCAAAACCCGACACCACGAGCAGCCCCGAACACACGAGGAGCGAGCTTTATATTTCGTTGTATCAGATACCCGCTTTCAGAAGTGCAGTAAAGACGCGTTGGAAGCAGTTGTCGCCCCAGATTACCTCATTCTTGAACAAGCAAATGAACGACGACGTTTACGCGGCGAACAGAGTTGCTATGGGTAAAAACTTTGCGATGTGGAAAGGCACGTCTCAGTCCGTGGCGGAAACGACTTGGATAAACAACTGTAAAACTTTGAAAAAGTGGTTTACCGACCGTATAGCTTGGCTCAACACCGAATGGGCTTAAAAACAAATAAAAGAGCGTCCCCCTTTTGCGGGGGACGCCTTTTCTCTATTATATAGTTTAAGCCGTCATTATTGCGCGGACTGCGTCGATTTCAGCCTTATCTACGCCAACCGTATTTATAAGACAGTATTCAATTTTTTCGCTTAAAGTTGAGCCTTCGCTGTTCTTTATGGTGTTAACGTAACCGTCGATATTGCTTAGAACTCTTGGAGTGTCAATTTTGCCGAAGTTTGAAAACAGATAATCGCGGTACAAGTCATTTTCGTCCACCCCTACTAAGCCGTTGATAAGGAAGGCGAAGAAGCCGGTTCTGTCCGTTCCTATATCGCAGTGGAAAGCGATAGGATAGTTACTTTCGTTTGCAAGCAGCGTGAAAAACTGCTTTATTGCGGGGTGGAACTTTTCGTTGGTGATACAGTCTTCCCCCATTGCTCCTTCCATAGGAATATTTACGTATTCTACGCCGCCGCCGAGGGGACTTGAAGTTATACCTCCTCTTTCATACTCGTTGGTACGCAAATCAACTTCGGTTTTAACGCCGAGGACTTCCTTCATTTCGCGGATACCTTTGTCGGTTATCTCTACCTTTACGTCCTCGCGCTTGCTTTCGTTAAGTCTGCCGCAGCGGTATATCATACCTTGCTTTACGCTGCCAGTTGAGGTTTTCCAACCGCCCAAATCACGCGCGTTGGTTATTCCGTCAATATATAAGTTGCGGGGCGCGGCTGCCGAAGTAGTGAACATCGAGGTCGACGAAACGCTTTTTTTGCCGCCCGAAAGGTTTGCCGTAACGCGCCAAAAATAAGTTGAATCCAACAAAAGGTTGTAAATATCTATCTGTGTTTTATCCGTTTCGTACTTGATACTTTCGGTAAAATCGTAGGAAAGCGACAGCTCAACGGTATAACTTTCAGCCGACACGGCGGCACCGTTATCTTCTGCCGACCAAGAGAAATTTACGGACTGAGGGCGGCTTAACTCTTTCGTGCCATTTGCATAAGTACTTATTTTCGTATAGTCGCCGGCAATATAAGCCGCTTGCGCTTGGGTGTGCCCGCTTACACCGACGCCGACGTCGGTCAATCGCCATTCAAGCTGCACTTGATTATTGCACGCGCAGAGAAGAAATAACGCGCACAGCCCCGTACTTAAAGCCGAAAAAACCTTGCCCTTCGTCTTCACAATTTTACCCCTAAAAGACACTTTTTTAATATTATATAATATTAAATATTAGTTGTCAATACCGATAATTAAATGAAAAAACGGCACTTAAAGTGCCGTTTTTTTCTTGCTTACCAAACGACTATTTTGCCGTTTTCGTCATAGTGCCACCAATCATAATCGGGGTCTGTGGGCTCCTCTTCGGAATAGAAATACCATTGCGCCCATGTAAGGTCTGTATTTCTTCCGGTTATTGATATTCCGTACCTATCGTCATCAGTTCCAAGGTAATATACTGCGTTTATTCCGCTGCAATTATAGAACGCGTCCGTGTCAATGTATTCTACGCTGGCAGATATAACTACGGTTTCCAAACTGCCGCATTTGTAGAAAGCGTATTCGGGAATACCTTCTACACCGTCGCCTATAACTAACGTAGTAAAATTACTGCACTCATTGAATAAACCATATAAAGTGGTTCCTTCAAGCCAGCCACACTCGCATTCGATTGCGTTCCAATATACAGTTTCAAGTGAGGTGCATTTTTGGAACGCACTGTGTCCGATAATAGTTACACCTTTACCAATGGTAATACTTTTCAAACCACTGCAACCTATAAACGCAGAGTCTTCGATAGTAGATACACTGTCCGGAATGATTACACTTTTTAATTTGGTACAATTTTGGAACGCGTGGTCGGCGATAATTGTTACGCTGTTCGGAATTACTACACTCGTTAAACTGCTACATCCATTGAACGTATGCATATAGATGGCGGTTACACCGTCCGGGATGTTTATGCTTGGTAAACTGCTGCAGTAAGCAAACGCACCAAGACCTATTGATTTAACGCTGTTAGGAATGGTTATGTTATTTAAACTTTCACACCAATAGAACGCAGATTCGCCAATGGTCGTTACACTATCCGGAACTGTTACGCTTTTTAAACTGAAACAACCGCGAAACGCACCATTCCCGATAGAAGTTACACTGTTAGGAATGTTTACGCTTTCTAAATTTTCGCATTCATTAAATGCTTTTTCGGCGATTGAAGTTACGGGTTTACCGTTATAGGTGGCGGGAATATTTATAGCCGTGGGGTTGCCGTTCACGCCGCTGACGATATAGGAATTGCCGTCTTGCGAAGGCGTGAATTGAACGTCGTCGGTAGTTTGAGGCTCTTCCTCGTCACCGCAAACGGAGCAAACACCGTCCTCGTAGTTATGACCGAGCGCTTCTACCGTTTTATG
>CAMWME010000014.1 GCA_947175325.1 uncultured Clostridia bacterium
CATTTATCTAAATCAATTGTACACATCTTTTTCTCCGAATAATTGTTAGTTATTTTATTAAAATTTTTCCATATTTTGATATAATCATCGTTAGTAAAAGCAAAAATATGGAGAATTTATGAATTATTTATCAAATTTTATCAACTACTTAAAAGCAACAAAGAACTTGTCCTCTAAGACTTTATTAGCATATTCAAGTGATTTAAAGCAGTTTTTCGAGTACGAAAAAAACGTGCTGCAACCAGATATCTGCGCGTATATTTCCTACATTAATACAAAATTGAAAGACGCGTCTATAAGAAGAAAAATTATTACTCTTAAGAATTTTTACGACTATCTTCTTAATAACGAAATTATCAATTGTTCGCCATTTAGGAAACTTAAATTTAAGTTTAAACAAGAACAAAAACTGCCAAAAACTCTTTCAATTACCGAAATTGAGAAAATTCTCAAATGTTTTAATATTGACTGCACTACTCTATCTTTGTTTGCTCAAAAAGAGTACATACGCGATGCTGCTTTAATAGACTTGCTTATATGTACAGGTATCCGCATTGGTGAAGCGGCAGCAATCACTTTAGATGATATTATTTCTAGCGAAAGAACGCTTTTAATCCACGGCAAGGGAAGAAAGCAAAGATTAATTTACATCTCCTCTCCCATCACTTGGGAAAGGCTTAAATGCCTTATAAAAGAGCGTAAAAAATCAGATAACAATTATCTTTTTGTAAACCGATACGGGCATCAACTTTCAATACACGGCATAGAAGATATTTACAAAAAATATGCAGAAAAAGCACAAATAAACAAAAAATCGACTCCGCATTATTTGCGGCATACGTTCGCCACAAATTTGCTTGCAAACGGCGCGGATTTGCGCTCCGTTCAAGAAATACTTGGGCACGCAAGTGTTGCTACCACACAAATCTATACAGAAGTTACCACAAACCGCAAAAAGCAAGTCCTTAAAAAATTTAATTACAGAAACAAGCTATAATTTGTCCCGTATTCAAATTTAATAAAACGTATAAATAATTAAAAACTACTTGGCTGTTTGAAAGAATTTTGTAGTTTTTTCATTTAATATGACGAAACAAGTTTATATTTTTTACGCGAAAATTAAAAAAATAAAAAAAGAACCCAGCATTTACTGCTGAGTTCCTTTTTTATTGTAGATTAACCGAAAAATTTATTAAAGAAAGTTTCTATATTTTCGTCGGCTGACAAACAATCAAATTCATAACTTATTTTAGTACCGACAGCTTTTGCCCTCGTTGAATAGAGTTCATCATCGTCCGGTTCGGTTTTATACTCTATATAAAAACCGTTTACATCGCAAGATTTAAAATCTTCTCCGATTTCGAATGACGAAATTACGATTATGTCATAAAAAACTATTGACGCAAGTATCCCCTCATCTTCATCAAAAATGTCAAACCTACCGCCAACCACTTTATTTTCGTCTGTATAATATAATCCGTAACTACTTGCTTCAAATTTTTGAATATCAACTATGTTCAAATCGGTTTCTTCGATTTGGTCATAAAACTCATCTGCCGTAAGCGCCTCGCTTGACGATAAATCTTTAAAACTTAAATAATGACGGACGTCATTTTTCTTTAACGTTATCGGTAAGACAATCGCTAAGCATAAAGCAATAGCAAGAAAGACCGCGCTTAAAGAAATTATTAATTTTTTCCTTACAGCATTGCTTGACACGTTCCCGTTTGACGAGGTTGCCAAAACCGTTTCGGAAGCAGTTTCCTTTAATTCAACTTCTTGCGCCGCTTCTATTCTTCCTTTGAGCTTTTCCCAGCGTTCGGAAAAGTCTTTGACCTTGACTTCGTCCGCACGTTCCTTTAGATATTGTTCTATGTCTTTATCTTCCATTTTTACCTCATTGGATGATTATCGCATTAGCCCTATCTAATGAACTTTTACCATCCAAACATAAATATGTAATACCGTATTCAAACCAACCGGATGCTACTTTAAGATAAGTTCTCGTAGCTATAACTTGACCGTTTGCATTATAATAAGTATCTACTTTATACCCGCAACCTACAACCACGTGCGCCGCCGTACTGTAATGGCTGTTAATCACTTCGCTAGCACCGCTATCCTTCCACGATACTGCATACGAATAGTTTTCGAGAAATACCGCCACCGGCTTATTGTTTTCGACGGCCGATTTATATTTGTTAAAATTTAAATTCCCCAAGTCTTCCGTTGAATAAGAATAACCGTGATTATTTACGTACGACTTCATACCTTTATGAAACCCGTCGTAAGTAGTACCGGCAGCGCCGACGTCAGTGCCCATCAAAGTATGTAATTCTTCCATTACTGCTTGAATTTCCAGACTTGCAGACCTATACTTAATAGCGGAACCAAGTTGGCCGTAAGTTTTATAGTTTGGCACTAATTCTTCACACAACCTATCGTAATAACCGATAAGAATCGTTCCCGCAACGTTAGCGCAACTTGAATCTTTAAGTCGGTCATAGTTAGGCACGTCGCCTTTTATGCTGTAAGTTGTAGTTTCTTTTCTTGAATAATAAATAGTTTCGCTTTGCTCTGTAAATCCGCCCGAACCGCAGTATTTTGTTTCGTCAGACGAAACGAGCTTAAAGCCCATGCAAAAGTTTGCAGCAACTAAGCTGAAAACAGCGACCAAACAAATTAAAATCTTTTTTTTCATAAGTTCACCTCGTTCAATTTTCTACCTATTAGACTATTGAACTGGGTGATTTTTACGAAAAATTTAAAATATTTTTACCGTTTGTTTCAATTTTTCTTTTGCACGATAATATATTGACGTAACCGTGCTCATTGGTTTTTTAAGCTCTTTAGCAATCATTTTGAAGGTCAAGCCTTGAATATGATATAAAATTAATATTAGCTGCTCTTCCTCACTAAGCGGTGAAATATCCGAAAGAAAAGTTTCTTTAGTTATAAAATCTTCAATATTTTTATCATCTTGCGGGATATCGAAAATTTCACTGAATGCCTTTTCCGCTTTTAGCCTATCTTTAGCACAGTTAGTCGTAACTATGTATAGCCAACCGAGAGGATTTTCTATTTTCTTCAGTTTTGAAGCGTTTTGCCAAATTTTGAATAAAACGTCGTCAACTACCTCGTCGGCAAGACAAGAAGATTTAGTTACGGAAACAGTTACCGAATAAACATACCTACCGTATGCAGAATAAAAAGCATCAAAAGCGGCTTGTTTACCCTTAGCTATTTCTTTTATTAAGCTATTAAATTTTATTTTGTGTAGATTTTTATCTTCTTCCTTCATCTTGCGTAAAAATTTTCTTTTCAAACCGTTATATTTTACGTAAAGTATATCATAAAAAATTTAATATGTAAACATATTAATACAAAAAAGGCGGGTTTTAAAAGCCGCCTTTTTTTGTTGCAAATAAATATAAATCGGGGGCGAGACGCCCCCGATTTTACGTTGTAGTACTGTTAAATTACGCTTTGGTAAGGGTGAAGGTTACGTTAGTAGGGTCGCCCCAGCCGCTGGGGTCAACGCCTAAAATTGCAACGTTATAGGTACCGGCTGTAAGATGAATCGTACCGCCTGCGTAGACGTCTTCGCAATCTTCGTATATAGTACAACCGCCCGACCAGTAAGAGCCGAATTCTCCGGTTCCTATCTTCAACAATATGCTGCTACCGCTTAACAAGTAGTCGCCTTCTTCCTCTATTACCAGTTTACCCGCAAGTCCGCCATAGCAACCTACGTTTTTATAAGAGTAAGTTTTACCGAGGGCCACCGTATAAGGGAAGTCCGCCGTACCGTCTTCTTTGGCAACGGTTTCAGCTATGGTGAGCACGACTGAACAAATACCGTCTTCATAAGGCACGCATACCGCAACATTGAACTTGCCGTTTGCGTCGGTAGTTCCGGATAACACATTCGTAGCGCTATATACGTATTCGTCCTTGCAGACTTTATAGCCCCAAGCACTCTTATTAAGCGTAAACGTGTAAGGCGTATTGGGTTTGCCCGTGAACACGTAAACCACGGTAGAAGCGCTAGCCAAGCTGAGGTTGTTCGTGCCTTCGGATACGGTTGCCGCAGATACGGTTACCGTAATGGTTTTCTTCAACGTGCTATCTGCCGCGGAGGTTACCGTAATAGTTGCAGTGCCTTCCTTTAACGCAGTGATGACGCCGTTTTCGTCTACCGTTGCAACCGAAGTATCGCTTGACGAATAGGTAAGCTTTTTAATGCTTGCATTTTCGGGCAATACGCTTGCCTTAGCCGACGCACCTTCACCGTAGACTTCGTCGGGTCTCTTTGCACCTACTTTCAAAGCTATGCTTTCGCTTTCGACCGTAACTGAGGTTACGGGAACGTAGATAACGGTGATTTCGCACTCGGCGTAAATATCGGAATTGTCAACCGCAGTTGCTCTTATTGTTACGGTCTTGGTCTCGTTTACGCCGCTCTTGACTCTTACTACGCCGGTAGCGTCTACCGTTGCAACGGAGCTATCCGAAGACGACCAAGTAACTTGCGTTACGGAAGGAGCGTCGGGACTGAGCGTTGCACTAAGCGTGAGATTATCGCCGCCCACCGTCATTTCCGCAGTGGTCTTGTCAAGCGTTATGCCGGTTACCGCAACGTAGTTAACGGTTACGGTAATGGTTACCGTTTTCTCGGGGTTATCTGCCGAGGTTGCCGTTATATGTGCAACGATTGATTCCCTTAATTCGTCGCTTACCGCGATGGTTGCCGACGTATTGTTGGTGGAAGTTACGGTTACCTTTTCGTTATCGGACGTCCACGTAATACCCTTTATCGTGTAATTGTTCGTGTTGGACGCATCCTTGACGTTAAGTCCTACGTTTTGGCTTGCACCTATGTCTAAGGTATATTCGGTATCGGTAGTGCTATTAAGCTCGAAGGTAGCAACGGGCACGTAGCTTACGGTAATTACGCAAGTTGCGGTTTTGGTGTTATCAGCTACGGAAGTTGCAGTTATGGTAACTTGCGTTCCGTTAGTTCTGTAATCCGCATTGACCGCTACAGCGCCGTCTTCGTTAACTGAAACCACTTCGGGGTTGGACGAAGTCCACGTTACTTTGCCGTTAGAAGCAGCCGCACCGTCTGCGCCCGTCACGGTTGCCGTCAAAGTCGTTGAAGCGCCAACCTTAAGCGTTGCGGTTGACGTATTTAACGAAACGCTGGTAACCGAGTTATACTTAACCGTGATTACGCACGTTGCTTTAACCGTTCCGTCCGCCGCGGAAGCTGCCGTAATGGTTACGGTAGTATCTGCAGTGAGGTCAGCGTTAACCGTTACCACGCCGTTTGCACTTACCGTTGCGATGCTCGCATCAGAGGAAGTCCAAGTAACTTTCTTATTGGAAGTGTCCTCGGGACCTACCGTTGCGGTGAGTGCAAGCGTTGAGCCGCCTACTACCATATCCGCTGTCGTCTTGTTAAGCGTAACGCTTGTAGGAGCGATATATTTAACGGTAATCGTGCAAGTTGCAAGTACGGGGTTTTCATCGGTTGAATCTACCGACATTGCCGTAATGGTTACGGTAGTAGTCGCCGAAACGTTAGAGTTAACGGTTACAACGCCGATTAACTTGCCTTGTGCGTTTACGGTCCCGCTTACGGTTGCAATGCTTTCGTCCGAAGAAGTCCAGATAACGTTCTTATTGGAAGCGTTTGCCGCACCCACCGTTGCTTCAAGCTCAAGCGTATCGCCGCCGACCTTCATTTCGGCTTCGGTCTTATTCAAAGTAACCGAGGTAGCGTTGATATAAGTTACGGTAAGCTCGATAGTAGCGGTTGCGTTGGGGTTATCGGTTGAGGTTGCCGTTATAGTAACGGTGCCCGCCGCCTTTCCGGTTACGAGGCCCGTGCTGTCTACCGTTGCAATGCTGGTGTCGCTTGAAGTCCAAGTTACCGTCTTGAAGGAAGGTTCTTTATCCGAATCTTGACCGGTGAATAACGTTTCGAGTGAAAGCTTTTTGCCGCCGACGAAGATTTCTTTTGAAGCGGGTTCTACAATCTCAACGTCCGTTACGGGGTTATAAACCGTAAGTTCGTAAGAACCGCCCTTAGCGTTCGAAGTCCAGATTTCTATGACGTCGCCCTCTTCAAGCTCAATCGTAAGTCTGTTTTGAGATTTGACAGCGCCCGTGTCGTCAGTAGCAATTACGCCGTTAAACGAGTAGTAGAACGAAACGTTTGACGATACCGCGTAAAGTGCGCTTACGTTTGCGGTATGCTTATTGTGGTTAGGCGTTACCGTATACGTGCCGGTTATTAAGTTCTTTACTGCGTTGGAGATATAAACTCTGTTGTTTTCACCGAAGTCGTCTACGTAGTTGAGCAATACTTCGTAACCCGAAGTAATTTCAAACGTAAACTCGTAATCGGAAGTAGGGTCGTTAGCAACGACGAGTATAGGCGCCGAGTCGGAAGTTGCCGGCGTGTAAATATAGCCGAGATTTGCCGAGTATACGCTGCCGTTTTCACCTATCTTGATGCTTGCCGTCTTGCCTTCGGTATCGAAGGTTACGCTTACGTCGTTCTTGTTATCGTCTACGCCGTGATAAACGCCCGAAAGAAGTTTTGCTTCGTCGGGAGCAGCCACTACCCTTACCTTGAAGGATGAGCTTGAACCGCTCTTGGTCGAAGTTAAAGTAACGGTATAAAGTCCGGTTACGTCAGCCTTGAATACGCTTACTTCCGTACCGAGAATCATGTCCGTACCGAGGGTTACGTCCGAAGGGCCCGTAACGGTTGCGGTATAGGACGCATCTTGATATGCGGGATGGTCTACCGTCGAAGTGAAGTTGAGTGCTTCGCCCGCATAAATTCTGAAATAATTATTCAGAGTATCCCATCTGGGAGTATCCAATTCAACGTCGTAATCGTATACGCTGCAAGTAAGCCCCGTAGGGTCATTGTAAGGAACGTGCAAGGTTACGATTTTTTCAACGTTTGCAGTCTTAATAACTATGGTATGGTCGCCCGCAACGTAGGGGTTGATTACGAGTACGTTTAAAACGGGGTCGAACGAAGCTTGAATGTGCCAGTCACTACCGTTGCCGGCGTAACTAGGCTGTAAAAGCGTATCGACGTTCTTGCCGTCTTCGTCAACCGTGCGCCAGTAAATTTTAACGTCGTCCACGTAGAAGTTAGCAGTTGAGGGCGCAACGTTTTGAAGTTGAACGCTAACCGCCGTCGTAGCATTGAGGTCATACTCGTCGCCCAAAAGTCCGAGGTTTTGAATTTGAACGGTGCCGTCTTGTCTTTCCGTAACGGTTACCCTCATAAGGTCGTAGGACGTTGCAACCATATCCTTATAGTGATAAGGCGTTTCGGGTAAAGTTTCATCCGCTTCAAGCGCGGTTTTCTGGGTAATAGTCCAGCTTTCCGTTTCCGCGATGACGGGGTTGCTTATAAGGTTCCAGTGTCCGTTTTCATCTTGCGTGAAGTTGGTTTCCGCGGGATAGGTTACGGGGTCACCGTCTGCAGTCGTGCCCGTGGTTTCGGGCGAATTGATGTAAGTATCGTTTTTAGCGGTAAGGCTTTCGACTACGCCGTTGCTTGCAAGAGTAAACTCGAACGACAAAACGTTGAGGTGTTGACCGTAAGTTTCGTCGAACACGCCGTAGCTGAAGCTGTAAACGGTTTTACCGTTCACTTCTTTATAGCTTTCGGTAAAGTCGCCGTTGGCGTTGTTCTGTGCTTGCAAATAATAATAATTAATGAAATTGCCGACGCCGTAATCGTAGTGGTTACTGTAAACCCAAACGAAGCCGTAGCTGTAACCGTCGTACAGCTGCAAAGCGTCGCTGCGCTCGTCTAACTTAATCGCTTGATTACCGTAGCGGTCGACGAATTTTAACGCGTTGAAAGACGAGCCGTCGGGCTGTTTTTCATACCACATTTCTTGAATTTGCGTGTTGTCGATTATATGTACGTAACCGTCGCCGAATTCAAGGTTAACGGAGGCGTTGCTCGTTTTACCCGTGCCGTAGTTCTTCGTGTAGTGCTGTGCTTTACTATTAATTGCGTTGGAGTTGGATTCCGCCGCAACCGAAACAGCCGCGGAAACGGAATTTTTATCGAACGAATATCCCGTGAAGAAAACGTCATCTCCGTTTGCATCGTAAACGTAAGTGTACGCATAATCCGAGCCGCTTACGGGGGTTACGGATTTATAAGCACCGTTGCCCGACGCGGGGAGCTCGGGAAGCGAAACTTCCTGTTTGTGTTCGGCGTCCGTTGCACAAATGCGAACGGCTTTGCCCTTCTGCTCACGCGAGGGCGCATTGACGAACCAGTCGCCGTAAGAGTGTCCCAGTGCGCTGATAGGTCTCGTTTGCGTATCGCCGCATTCGCATACGCCCGTTTCAAGGCCGTCAGTTTCACACGTTGCCGACGTCGTAGTAGTCCACTTATAATCGTGCTCGTGCGCTTCGTCCGTACCGCAAGCCGCGGCGTAGAAAGCTGCCGAGCTCAAAGTAAGCGTAGCTGCTACAATCATCAGCTTTTTCATTGCTTTCATATATATATACTCCTTAAAAAATTTATACAAATTAATTATTTTTATGATACCACCTCATTATATGTACTGTCAACTAAATACAGTATAATAATTCAATATATTATTCTAATTTGAATAAAATTTGTTAAATTTTACAATTTTATGCACAAATTTTGCATAAATATGAAAATCCCGCACTTAATCCAAAGTGCGGGATTATACCCTGTATAAATAAAACTTATTTATAATAACCGCAGAAGACGAGCCACTGGTTTTTATCGGACGAAAGATAGCCCATGTGCTCGGCATCTCCCGCCCCGTCGTTGAAGATATGGCGGCTTGCGCTGAACCGTTGCAAAAACTCTTTAAGTTCGGGCGTTACGGCTATTTTTCCTCCCGAATTTTTGGTATCGAAATACGACACCTTGTCTTTGAGGGCTTCGTGATTTTTCAAATCTTCCGGCAAGACGCTTTCGGGGCTCTCCCCCACCGCCGTCAACACGCCTTCATAGCCGAGCAAAAAGAACAGATAGTTAAAGTCCGCAGTGACGTAACTGCCCGAGACGGGGTCTATCTTGTAATTGCCGTTTTCGTCCTTTACGTTGACGTTGTAAAGAGTGTAAGTTACGTGTTCAATATCGTTGAAGTCAACGACTCTGTTTGAAAGGGTGAAATAAAGAATAGTATCGCTTGAGTCTCCGTCTTCAGTACTTACGTGATAGTAACCGTCAACGGTGTCGAGGTATACGCGCTCGCCGTCGAGAAGTCCGCCGTCGTCGTCAAGCCCGAAGTTGACGTAAGTACCGTGACCTTCGGGTGATTGTTTCACCGAGCCGTCGTCGTTCACCGTCTGCGTGGGAACGACCATTGACATACCCCTTAAAGACGAGGACGCGCCGTTAGGGTCTATTATTAAGTAAACCGTTACGGGATAATCAATTCGGCTGTCGCACTTAACTACGAAGGCGATTAGACCGTTACGGCCCGAAGGGTTGTCGTAAGTGTACTTGAAATTTTTGGTGTATATCGACGAATAATCGCTGCCGTCGTTCAAGGACTCGTAAGGTTCTTCGGGCGTCCACACGGCGCTGTTACCGTAAATGTCGATACGGGGGTTAATTTCGTTTGCGGTTATATCCGCGATAGATTCTATTACGAACGTACCGCTGTCGGGAGGGCTGAACTTGCAGCGGATTTCTTGACCCGCACGGGTAAAGTTAATCGCGTACGCACCGATTTGCGTAAAGGACTTTACGTTGCCGTACCAGTCTGTTCCTTCGCCCGCTGCGTTTAACAGTTTAATAAGCCTAATGGTAACACTTTTGCGGTAGTTGGTTGCAGTGTATGCGTTGGGGTTATACATATATCCGCGAGGCGGCGTAACGAGGGTTACGCGATAGTCGCCGTCAAGCCCCTCCGCCGTTGCAACGCCGTTTTCGTCAAAAGGTACGTCCATAATGAAGTTGGAGCCGTCCATAGCCGTCCAGCGCGCCGTAATACCTTCTTCGGGGATAAAGGCGGAGCCTTCGTAGTTGAGCGTTACGGTAAACAAGGTATCGTCTACGTTGGTGTTGCCGCCGTTGGAACCGCCGGGTTTTTTAGTCTTACCGCCCGAAACGGTGCCGCATCCGCAAGCAAAAACGGCGAGAGTAAACGCCAATAAAGCTATCAGAAATTTTTTCACTTCTTCCCTCCTTTACCGCTTGCTTTGCTGAAAAGACTTACGATATCGTTCCACTTTAATTTTCTTATAATAATGTCAACGACGAACAGCACTACGCACACGATAAGGAACGGCAAGGTTAAAGGCAGCACGTAGGTTGCAATTTCGTTTTCGTCGATTTCTACGGCGAAATTGCCATCCTCGCAGACCGTGCCTTCGCCGCCGAGCATTTTGTAAAGCACGGACGCGTCGTACACGTCAAACGCGTCGTATTCGGGCGCGTAAGAAAGGCTGAGTACCGTTTCGGCAGTATAGGTCTTTCCGCCGTAAGTATAATCTATCCGAACGGAATAATTGCCGAGGTCGGGCATAGCCAGTTCGTAATAGTAATTAGTATAGTTGAAGCTGAACTTTTCGGTCGTTACCGTGCCGTCGGGGGCGGTTACGGTAGCTTGCGCGGGTGCCGTAGGATGCACTTCCGCGGGTGCAATTTCTATCCTTGCGGTCTTGCCGTCAACCGAAGTTGAAAGCACGAAAGGATAGTTATTCTTTCCCGTAGGGGTTGCCGAAGTAACGAGGTTGTTGAAGAACGGCTTGTTGTATCCCGATTCGGCTCCGCCGTAGCTTTTTATCTCGGCAAAGTTACCCGTATAGCTTGAAACTCTGCCGTTGCCGTAATTCCAGTACGCATACAAGGGAACGTCTATTTTGATATTACCTACGTCGTGACTGAGCTTTAAAACCGTAGTTGCGCTGGTTTTGCTTTTGCTTACTACGTACTCGGGCACGTAGTTTGTGGTGCCGCCGAGCTCCAAATCCGTAAGAACGGGGTCAAGGGGCTTGCTTACCTCTATCCACTTCCTCTGCTTAATTACAGAATCGCCCAAGTCCTTTGCAATGTCTTCAAGCACGACGCCCGCAATTTGCGCCTCGGTAACTATGCGGTAGTGTTTGCTTCCGCCGAGGCGGGCAACCTCGTCGCACCATTCTCTGTTGACCGTTCCGTCGTCTCCGCCGACGCTTATTACGGTCGTATAAATTCCGTAAGCGCGCATTTTTTCAGCCGAGTCCTTAGCAACTTGAACGTCGTCGCGGTCGCTGCCGCCTACGGTGCCTTTATAGGTTATACCGTCGGTTATAAGTATTACGTGCCTTTCGGTATATACGTCAAGATTAATTATGGTATTCATCGCTTTTTCAAGCGCAACGCCCGCAAGCGTACCGTTCTGCACGTCGATATTGGTGAGGGTGGATATTATTTTCTCTTTATTATCCATCTTCGTGGGGGCAAGCTTTACCTCTATATCGCCGGCAAAGAACACTACGCAAACAGAATCTTTTTCCGAGAGCGTGTTCACGAGCTGTATCGCGGACTGCCTTGCTAAGCTAAGGCGCGACCACATGTGCATACTGTAAGAGATATCGAAAACGAGCGTATACAGCTTGCCTTCCGAAGTTGCGTCGCCGAAGCGCACGGGCAACATATCGTCAAGCCGTTGAAGTTCGCCTTCGGTTTTATCTTGTACGCTCATATTGCCGAAAGTCAAAAGGCTTTTGCCGAATGTGGATACGACGGTGTTCAAGCTGTTTAAAAACATTTCGTGCATGTCTTTGCCGCCGTGAATTGTAGTCAAGTCGATGCCGTCAAGAACGATTTCGTCGTATTTGCACAAGTCTTCAACCGTGTAAGGCGCGTAAAGGTTGTTGGTATGAATGACTACGCTATAACCCGCCTCACCGATAGACGAAATATATTTGTTTTTTTCGTTGTCCGCAACCGTCGCGTCGCCGTCGTAGACCTCCACCGCCACGCCTTCGCCGTAGCTTTCTATTATGGAAGTCGTTTCTTGCCATTTGGTGGAAATAACGAGCACGTCGAAATCGTCCGAAACCGTCTGAACGAAGCGGTATTTATTATTTACTTCGATTTCGTCCTCGTCCGCAGTAACGGTAACTTCGTACTCGAATACGCCCGCCGCATCCGTTTCCAAATCGAAATAGATGGGGTTGACGCCTACCGATAAATCAAAATAGCTGGTTCTTAAAACTTCGCCGTTAAGGCTTAAAGCTACTTGCGCTTTGGTGCTGTAACTCGTCTGCACGAGCACGTTGACCTCTTCAGCCTTGCCTTGATAAGTAACGTTCGTAAACTGCACGCCCGAAATCTGCACTTCCTTTGCATCGGGTGAAATAGTGTCGTCAAGGAATATCGCGTCGACGCGCACGTCTTGTGCGTGCAAGTTGGAAACGGCGCGTTGAAGCTCGCCAGAGCTCGTGTTGTAAGTCTGCCTACCGTCGGTAATTACCACGACACGCTTTATCACGTCGTCGTTAAACAGTGAGCCCGCGTATTCCAAAGCCGAAGAAATGTTGGTTTCGGTATCGTCGACGCCCGCTTCCTTTACCGAGCTTACCTTTTTGCCGAGCTTGGTGGTGAGCTTATAATCTTTACCGAAGCAGATTACGCCGAGCTTTGCGCCGGAGGGCAAGGTGCTTTCTATATTTTCAATATAGTTATCAATCGTATCGAGGTTTTTATTAGCCGAGTACGATACGTCTGCAACGACGTACACCTCCGTTTCCGTCATTATATGCACGAAGCTGGTACCCGCCGCCGCAAACGCAATAAGTATCGCCAGCAAAACGTGCAGTACGCCCGATGCGATATTGTGCCCGTTGCGGTTGTCTTTTCTAACTGCGATAAAGAAAGGCACCGTTAAAATGACCAGCAAAGGTATAGCTATAAACAGCATATACGCATTATTAAATTGTAAACCGCAAAGATTACCTAAGCTGATACTGTTCATAACAATACACCATCCAATCTGCAAGGAAAACCAATGACAGCACGATAAACACTGCCAATAAATCGTCGTAAATGCCGTCACGCCTTTCATCGCTTGCCTCGCCCGAAAGACTGAACGAAACAGCCTCGTTGACGGGGCTTCTTTCTTCTTCGGGAAGGGCGGAAAAAATATTGAAATATCTGTTGGTTTTGTCGTTCATAGTGAGAACGACCGTATAGGTGCCCACTTCTGTAAGCACGAACTCACCGACCGTGCCCGAGGTGTTGAGGTAGCTTACGCGGCCTGAAATGGGCGCAACCACGCGGATACTGTCGCAGTTTGCTATTACGTTTACGCGCATAGTATCGCCGCAGAAGCCCGAAGTGGTTTCAACGACCGTGGGGAACGTGTATTCGAGCAAGTTCTTCATAAGAACGTCAAAGTTCATTTGAAGGGGCATATTGGTGTCTTCCAAGTCGAAGGCAAATACGACTTGGCGGTTGCCGTTTTCGTTGACGCCCGCAAACAAAAGCGGGAATCCGTTGTGCGAAAGCAAAGTCGTAAAGCCGCGGTAGAAACTGCACTCTTTGTAATTTATAACCGAAATAACGTCTTTTTTGTTTACGTCTTTTAACAAAGTTTCTACGAGGGTGGTGCTTGAATAGGTGTTGTAAGCCATCTCCACCTTTTCGTCGAAGGGCTGCTCCCTTTCTTGCGCGGTAAAGCCGCTTTTTGCGACGCTGCCCGTGGGGTTGAAGAACCACACTGCGGCGTTGGGCAATTCCTTGGGGGTAAAGTCGTCGAAGATATACAAATCTATATCCTTATCCTCCCAACCGTTGCCTACCCATTCACGCGATTCGTATTTGTTGGTATAGACGTGGCGCACGTCGGCTTTGCCTATGGATAAAAGCGACGCGTGAATAAAGAACGGGGAATCGCTGACGAACAGAACTTTATAAGAATTTTCGTAATCCGCGTTGTAAATTACCGCTTCGTTATCGAGGGGTAAAGCGTCGGTATTGGTAATTACTATCCTTGCCGTGCTGAATGACGATGTAACGCGCTCAACCGTAAAGGGCTTTTCCTCCCCTTTGTCGGCTTCTATTTCAAGCGTTTCGGCGGGAGTTGACGCGCCGTCAATGTACACCTCAACGTTTAAAAGCGCACTGCTTTCGTAAGAAATTACGCTGCCGTTTACGGTAAGCTTTTTGCCGATTTTGTCAAAGGTATATTCGGTTGAAGAAACCGCGTAGTTGACTTGCTTATCCGCCACGTTTATTACGGTGACGTTTTCGGGGTTGTCAACCTCTCTGTCTGTAAAAAGATAGGTAAGCGTCGAAGGGTTTTCGTTGAAAATGCCTTGAGCCACACCGATAGCGTCGGTATACTCGCCAGCGCTGTACCCTTGTTCAACGGCGTTCAAAAGCCTTAAAGCGCGGTCTTTATCGTCCACGTCCTTGAAAACGAGGTCGGTATTTTCACCGACGAAAACGAGGGAAAACGCGCTTCCGTTTTCGGAATCTTTTATAATAGTGCGGATTTCTTCCTTAGCCGCCTCGAAGCGGGTGGTTTCACCGCAAGTTATATTCATACTGCCCGAGCCGTCTATGACGAAGCAATAGTCGTTTGCCGCACCGTTTATAAAGAACACGGGGTGAGCCACTGCAACCGAGATTAAAAGCACAGCGATTATTTGCAGAATAAGGCTGATAATACCCACGAGTTTGTTTATGGGCAAACGCTTTTTTAGAAACCTTTCCGACAGAGTCCAGATATAGGTTGATGAAATAACTTGCTCGGTGTACTTGTTTTTAATTATGTATATTGCTATAAGAATGGGGATGCCGATAAGACCCAGCAACCCCAAAGGATACAGGAAACTCATTTTAAAACCCCCACCGTTAGCATATTTTTAAAGAAGACTTCGTTAATAGAATCTTCCGCGGAAGCGAGAAGATAATTCGCCCCGCGACTTAAACACAAATCGCGCACCTTGCCCGTAACGTATTCAAGAGCTTTTTTGTAAGCGGCAATAATTTCACGGTTGATATTTTTGCGGTAAAATTTGTTGCCGTCCTCGGAATCGAAATAATGAAGCTTGCCGCGAGCCTTGGGATTAAGCTCCTCTTTGGATAAAATCTGCAAGCAAAAGACGTCGCGTTTTTTACCAACGAGGTAGTTCACCGCCTCCTCGTAGTCGTTATCCGTGAGGAAATCGGAAATTATAATTGACATACCGTCGCCGTAGCCTACGGTCGACTGCAATATTGCTTCGCTTATGCGGCTGTCGCCTTCGAAAACGATATCGTTAAGTTTGCCTATGGAATTGATATAGGCTTCCTTGCCGAGCATACCCGAAATAACTTCTTCCAAACCGTTCTCGTGAATTACGTAAATTGAAACTTTATCCATTTCGTGTATGGAAAGATAGGCAAGAGCCGCGGCGGTTTTAAGCGCCTGAACGTCCTTCTTACCCTTGCCGTGTGCCATCGAACGGCTGCCGTCGATATAAATTCTGGTGTGCATTTGGCGCTCGTCAAGATAAAGCTTTAAGTAAAGCTTTTCAAAACGGGCGTATGCGTTCCAGTCGATTTTGGTTATATCGTCGCCCGGAATATAGTCGCGGTAGTCGGCAAATTCGCACGAAGAACCGAAGGTTTTACTTTGGTGGTTTCCGCCGAACTGCCCCGCAACGTTGTTTTCAATGAGCATCTGCAACATTTCAACTTGTTGCAAAAACTCCTCGTTTATTACTAATCCGCTCATTACAATTACTTAAATGGTTATTTTCCGCGTTTGCGGGTGAGAAACTTTACGCCTTTGCTTTGGGCGTATCGTCTATCAACATAGCTATTACGTCGTCTACGGTAAGCTTGTCGTTTACCGCGTTATAATTGATTTTTACCCTATGCCTTAAAACGGGGTATGCGAGGGTTTGGATATCCTCGTACGAGACGTTATAGTTGCCGCACATAAGCGCGCGCACCTTTGCCGCCGTTATAAGCGCTTGCGCCGCACGGGGCGATGCGCCGTACTTAATATACTTTTTAGCCGTAGGCGGGCAGTCGGGAAGCTCGGGGTGAGTGTTCGATACGAGGTTTACCGCGTAAGTTAACACGTCGTCGATTACGGGAACGGTCTTTGCAAGCTCGCGCATTTCCAAAATGGTTTTGCCGTCGATAACCGCGTTAGCCGTTTCGTCCAAAGTAATCTGCGTCATATTGACTATGCCCGCAAGCTCCTTGACCGTGGGGAATTTTACGACGAGCTTGAACATGAACCTATCCATCTGCGCTTCGGGCAGAGGGTAAGTACCGTCTTGCTCTATGGGGTTTTGGGTTGCAAGTACGAAGAAAGGCTCTTCGATTTTATAAGTTTGTTTTGCAACCGTAACCTTGTGCTCTTGCATGACTTCAAGCATCGCCGACTGAGTTTTGGGCGTTGCACGGTTGATTTCGTCCGCAAGAACGAGGTTTGCGAATATGGGTCCGCGCTGGAACACCGTGTTCATCTTGCCCTTTTCGTCCTTTTCGATTACGTTGGTACCCGTTACGTCCGAAGGCATAAGGTCGGGCGTGAACTGTATACGCGAGAAGGGCAAGCTTAAAACCCTTCCCAGCGAACGGACGAGACGCGTTTTACCTACGCCGGGGACGCCTTCCAAAAGCACGTTGCCGCCCGCGATTATCGCGATGATTACGTTATCGACTATATCTTCTTGACCGACGACGTCCTTTTTTAACTCGTCTTTGATAGTCGTTATTGATTTGCTGAATTGTTTTACTTTTTCCAAACTTTCCATTTTGACCGTCCTAAAAATTTAATCCTTATTTGAATTATCAATTCCGCCGAAAAGAATGTTGAAATATTCGCTGACGTACTCGAAGTCGCCGTTCAATATTCTGTCGAAAAATCTTTGATAATACTCGTTTAATAATTTACCGTACTCTACGTACTCGCCCGTGTCGGGGTCGAAAATTTTATCGTTACTTCCGAAGATAATTTCGCCGCTGCCGTAACCGCCGTTAGGGTCGCCGGGACCGCCGGGGGTGTTGCCGCCGGGGTCTGTGCCGGGGGTGTTGCCGCCGCTTGTACCTTCGTTAGCATCGCTGAGTACGGGTAATTCGCCAAGCGGTACGCCGAAGATATCGGAGAGTTTTCTTCTTGTGAAAACGTCCATTATGCGGTTATAGCTTTGTTCTTTTAAAATGGTTACGAGTCCGTTTTTAAAAGTATCGAAAGCCCCGTCGATTTGCGTGTTAAGGGTGCTTATGCCGTAGCCCTTGCCAACCAAATTGTAGGTATTGCGAAGGCTTACCCTTAAATCGTTTACGCAACCGTACAGCGCGTCGTCCTCGTTAACGCCGGAAGCGGTGAGTGAAGCCGTAAGCCCGCCGACAAACGCGTTGAGCTTTGCGCCGTTATCGCTATTGCTTTCAAGGTGCAGCGGGGTACACGAAGCCAAAACTACTTCTTCAAGAACTTCGGCTATCATATCGCCCAACTCGTATTCGAGCGCTTTTATAAATCTGAAATTAGTAAGCTGAGCGTATGAGGATTTGTAAACAGCAACCGCGTTAGGGATAGCCGTGGCAAGTTCCTCGTCGTACGCTTTCAAGTGTTCGCAAATTTTTTGGTAAGTGTTTGCGGTGTCGGTTACGCCGTCTAACATCTGAACCGTTGCATAAATGCACTGCTTCATGCGGGTTTGGGTATCAACTGATTTAAGGGTTTTATCCATATCCTCAACGATTTGAATAAACGCGGGTTTTATGGTTGCATCGTCAAGGGAGCAATTTCTTAAATCGAGAATAAGGTCCGCTATCGCCGCTTGCTGTTCGAGGCTGTACTCCCAAAATTCGGGTCCCCTTTCCGTTGCGCCGGTGTTGCCCGAAGCCGTGCCCGAGCCGTCGTCCCTCGTAAGAGGCGGAATTGCAAGTGCGGGAACGATAATCGCAACGGCAAGCACCGCGCAAGCCACGCACTGCCATAAGCGCGTGGTAACGAAGTACTGCCATAAGCTTTTTGCAGTGAGTTGACGCTTGGGAAGGTTATTTAAAATTTCACCCGTGGCTTCACGCTGTAAGACTAAAATGTCCCCCTCTTGGTCGGCAAACTCTACCATCGTTTGAACCTTTTCGTTCAAGCCGTACTCTTTATCAATTCTTTTCGCGGACTTGACGTCCGTGGGGCGAAAGACGAAGAACAAACCCGTTCCCGAGCCCGCGGCAACCGCTGCGCCGATAAGAATATAAAAGCCGAAATGAAGGTCTACGCCGCTGAGTTTAAGCGCAAGCAAAACCACGCCGACCGCAAACAGCCCGCACGATACGCCGCAAATAACGCTTTTAATTACGGCTTCCAATAAATGTTTGTGTTTTAATTTTTCAAAACTTTCGCTCATATATTTTTCCATTTTATTCAAAAAATGTATAATTATAGAAAAAATACATTATAAATTACATATTTTTTTCATAATATCATAATTTTTATACAATAGCAAGCAAAAACCGCCCAAATTGCTTATTGATATTATAATATCGAAAAACGGCGTATCCCGTGCAAAAAAGCCGTCTGCGGTTGGCAGACGGCTTTTTAATTATTCGTTTGAAATTTCTCGTAATTTTTTGCGCTTTTGGATAGCTTCTTTTATTATCGGTCCTATATGCACCGCGGTTATTGCAAACGCGCCTATCGCGATTATAGTTGCAAGGTACGCGCCGTAGCCGTGTTTTAAATTCAGTATCGGCAAGCCGTCTATCGGCGGGTGTACGAGGAAGAAGAAATTGATATCGTACATTCCGTTTCTCGAATATACTTGCAGCGCGCCGTTGACCCATAGCATTATAATTACGAGTGCAAGCAAGATTATTACGTTTCTTATATACGCCTTTAATTTTAAATCGACTTGCTTGGTGATTATTAAGTACAGTGAGAACCACACGATGCCCGAGTGGTAAATGAAGCCTTGCCATACCTTAATAGTATTTTTTACATTTGAACCAACGAAGAAAACGCCGTCGTTGGGGATTAAAATGGCAAGTATTCCGCCGCAAAGCGCAACGGGCACGTAGAAGCTTAAAAGCGCGGATTTTACTTTTTCGTTTTTGGTAAGCGCAAGCGCAAACACTATGAATATAAGGATAGAGCAAAGATGCAACGGGAGCGCGGATACGTCGATAAAGCCGCCGAGCCCGCCCTTCCATTTAAGTGCGTCGTATTCCTTTATGCGCGAAAAAACTTTTACGAGCTCGCTTAAAACGGAATAACCGACCGCCACCCAAAGCGCGGTTTTATATTTCCATTTTTGAAGCAGCGACCAAGTAAGCATTCCGCCTATTATGACTGCACATATGGCAATCCATGCAAAATGAAGTCCCGTAAACATATTATTATTTTTCTTCTTTGGTGTCGTTTAATGCGTTAAACGCCTCTTCCTTTTCGTTTTTAATCTTTATTGCCTCGACCGCGTTATCGAAAGCCTTTTGGATTTTTTCGGGATAAGCCGCCTTTTCCTCTTCTTTAAGCTTAGGGTTTTCCGAAGCTTTGACGATTGCAAAATAGGTCATCGCCTTTGCGTTTACTTGCGATTTCGCTTTTGCGTATTCCTTTTCGGCGTTGTTCTTTAACGCCTTGTCTTCCCAAAGGTTCATTTTGGCTTCGGCCTTTGCAACCTTTTCCGCGGGTGCGTTAGCCGCAACTAATTTTTCGTACTTTGCCCTTGCCTTCTTTGCCATCTTGTTGTTATCGGGGAAGATAACCATAAAGATAAAGAAGAAAATTACCATTGAAACGCCGCCCGTTAAAACGGTTTTAAGTAGTCCGTTAACGATGTCGGGGCTGCCCCAGTGAAGTAAGAACGCGTTGCACACGCCCCAAAGTGCGTTGGTTGCTACCGATACGAGCACCCAGCCGATAAAGTACCACATTGCTTGGAACCAAGGGTTGCCGTGAGAGCGGTAAGTGATATTTCTTTGCAGCGGGAAGTTTATGCACTGCGCCGTGAATACTGCGATTTCAAAGCAGATAAAGGTTGCCCAGCCGTCTTGGTCGCCGAAAATAATAAATTCGTTTCCGCCCGCCGCGCCGATGGGTATCATAGGCCAGCCCACGGGACCCGTCTTGGGCAAGAACAAGGGCACGACAGCCATAATTATGAACTGCCAAATGGTTACGCCCATCGAGAATACTACGAAGAAAAATACCTTGTAGACGAGCGCGGAAAACTTGGGTTTTTTATCGCAGAAGCCGTACCATACGCCCAGCCACCAACGAAGGATTTTTTGGAAAAACCTTACGAAGGCGTTACCCGATAACGGTTTGATTTGGCTTTGAATGTCCTCTGCCGTGTACTCTTTTACTTCTTCACTCATTTTACTTTTCTCCCTTTTTTACTTTTTCCTTTGAAAAAAATCTGCCTAAGCCTTTAAAGAAATGACCGTTGAAAATTAAAAGCAAAGCTTCCATTTGCCTACGGCTCATACCGCCGAACTTGGCAAGCCCCCTTACGGGCTGATGCAGTACGCCCATTACCAAAGTGTTTGCGGTCGTTCTGTTGCCCGTCTTTTTCAAAAACGCTATTGCAAACCTTATGACGCCCGCGAACGCTCTGCCGACCCAACGCTTGGAATATCTGAGGTCTGCAACGGTGCAGTTTTCGTGGATAACCATTCGGTTTTTCTTGTAGAAGTTATAGCCCGATTTGGGGATATCTCTGCCGAGCAGCGTTTTGAATTCCGCGTCCGATACTGCCTTTATGTTGCCGTTGTAATACGAGGGCAGTTGCGCCTTGTCGTAGGGGCAGTCTTCAGTGGTGGCTTGTTTTGAAATACTTGCTTCGAGCTTAATATCCGCTATGCTTGCGCCGATATAGAACTGATACTCGCCCCCCTCTACTTCCCACTTGTTCGTGTTTACGTTGAAGTAGCGGAAAGTTTTATCGTCGAAGGAAATGGTAACTTTTACGCTTTCGCCCGACTTTATAAATACCTTTTTAAAGCCTTTAAGCTCCTTTGCGGGACGGAAGATTTTGCCGCCCTTTTTGCCGATATAAAGCTGCGCTATCTCCGCGCCGTCGTAGCTGCCCGCGTTGGTGATTTTAAAGGTAACGCCCTTTTCGGTTACCGAGATATCGGAGTATTCGAATTTCGTGTAAGAAAGTCCGTAACCGAACGGGTACGCAACGGGGACTTTTGCCGTGTCGTAATAACGGTAGCCTATATACAAGCCCTCGCGGTACTCCACCGTCATTTGCTTGCCCGGGAAGTAGTTTGCCGTTGAGCAGTCATCGTATTTTACGGGGAAGGTTTCGGCAAGCTTACCGCTGGGGTTGACTTTACCGGTAATTACGTCCATTACCGACTTTGCGCCCGCTTGACCCGAAAGACAGCCGTACACTATTGCGTTGGAGCTGCGGCACCAGTTCGTTTCGATAGCACTGCCGCAAGACAGCACGAGCACGAGTTTTTTACTGAATACGCGGACTTGCCTAAACAGCTCGATTTGGTTTTGAGGGATTTTGATATGCTCCCTATCCAAACCCTCCGCCTCGCTGACTTCGTCCAAGCCTAAGCAAAGAACTACCACGTCCGCTCGTTTTGCAAGCTTGACGGCTTTTCTTATAAGCTTGGGTTTATCCTTGCCGTATCTGTCGAAGCCCTTTTCGTAGCCGATGAAATTCAAATTATCTTTTTCGTCCAAAAGCGAGGTAAGCTTCGTGGGGTTGACCACCGACGAGCCCGCGCCTTGGTATCTGGGTTTATCCGCAAAGTCGCCGATAATTGCAACTTCAACTTCGTTATTCAAGGGAAGAATTCCGTCGTTTTTCAAAAGTACGATGCTTTCTTCCGCACATTTCTGCGCTAAATTATGGTGCGCTTCCGTATCGAACGGCTTGCCCTTTTCGCCTTCGGAGGTCTTTTCGATAAGCGTTAAAATTCTTTCTACGCTTTCGTCAACGAATTTAATATCGAGCTCTCCGCTTTCAACCGCTTTGACTATATCGTCCGCGCCGTATCTGCAAGACGGCATTTCCAAATCACTGCCAGCCTTCGTGGAGGCAACCTTGTTGTTGGTGCCCGCCCAGTCGGAGATTACCACGCCGTCGAAGCCCCACTCTCCGCGCAAAATATCGCGGATAAGATGCTCGTTTTCGTCGGCGAATTTGCCGTTGACTTCGTTGTACGAGGACATTATCGCATTGGTTTTGCCCTCTTTTACGGCTATTTCGAAAGCTGTTAAATATATCTCGCGCAAGGTGCGTTCGTCCATTACGCTGTCGGTAACCATTCTGCGCTCTTCTTGGTTGTTGCCCGCAAAGTGCTTTACGCACGCCGAGGTGCCGTTTGCTTGTATGCCCCTTATATACGCCGCCGCCATTTTACCCGCAAGGTACGGGTCCTCGGAAAAGTACTCGAAGTTTCTGCCGCAACGGGGGTTGCGCTTCATACAAGTGCCTGGGCCTAATAAGACGTTGACGCTTAAAGACGCCGCCTCGGTGCCGAGTGCTTTGCCCATTTCTTCGCCCAGCTCTTCGTTCCACGAGTTTGCCATAGTTGCAGCCGTGGGGAAGCAGGTTGCGGGGATACTTGCGTTTAAGCCGAGGTGGTCCGCCTTAGCCGCTTGGCGCCGAAGTCCGTGAGGCCCGTCGGATAAAAATATCGACGGCACGCCAAGTTCCGGAAAGTCGAGCGTTTGCCAGAAGTCTTTACCCGTCAAAAAGTCCGCCTTTTGGCGCAAAGTCATACTTTCGATTATCTTGCCCTTATCCATTTAACACCTCTTTACACCCTTTACGAATTAATGAAATAATTTTTCATAACTTGTAATATTGTAACATAAGCCTTTTTTGTTTGTCAATATTATATAGTTAAATTGTCGATTTATTACTTATATTGCAGTGCGCGCTGTCGTCCGCCGGCACCTTTTAGGTGTAAACGCCGTATAATGTATAAGACGATTTTTTTATTTGCTACATATTCACCCTTGCTTACGGCACGGGCGGATATGTAGTATTTTTTTACAAAAGGAGATTATTATGCCTTTCATTCAACGATATTCCGACGTAAAAAAAGGCGGTATCGTTTTTACGGGCAATACGCTTGGTTTAAGCAAAGCTTCAAACCAAAACGCCCCCGGCACGGAGGGCTCGATAGGCGCGTTTACAAGCCTTAACCCCGCCTTGCAAGTGGGAACCTTCCCCGCGGGGACTACGCTTGACTATACGCAAAACGGCTCCCGCGCGGTGCTGAATTTGCCCGCCGGCTCTACCGTTTTATATGCGGAGCTCGTTTGGGGCGGGTTGTTCCGCTCGTCCGTGAACAATATTTCCGCGCTGACGAATAACAGCGTAACCTTTACTACCCCTCTCGGCGCGTTTACGGTTGCGCCCGACCCCGTAACGGCGCAAAGCTTCAATATTCCCGCCGACGACATTACGGTAGGTTTTTACGTGAGGACGGCGAACGTAACCGCTTTGGTGCAAGCCGCGCTTGCGGGGACCTACTCCGTTCAAGGCGTACCCGCGCTTATCGAGGCCATTGACAGCCGAACTGCCGACACCAACCACGCGGGTTGGACGCTTGCGGTAGTTTACGAAAACGCGGGCTTGCCTTTAAGAAATATGACCGTTTATTGCGGCGGCACCGTAGTTTCGCCGAATACGGGCAGTACGACCATAACCGTTTCTAACTTCTTAACACCCGAAGTTTTGCCCATAACGGGTAAAATATTCGTTTCCGCACAAGAAGGCGACGCCGTGCTGACTGGCGACCAGATGCTGTTCGGGCAAAGCGTTGCCACCCTTACGAATCTTTCGGGGCCGAACAACCCGCAGAACAACTTTTTTGCTTCTCAGATAAATAACGCAAACGGAACTCTTGACACGACGGGTACCTTTGGTACCCGCAACGCGAACGCCGCGGCGGGGACGAACACTTCGGCGTGCCGTCAAGGCTGGGATATAACCGCCGTGGACGTATCAAACAAGCTTGCGGCAAACCAGTCGAGCGCGGTTATCCGCTTTACGAGCGACGGCGACCTTTACGTGCCGAACGCGCTTGCACTTTTAATTGACAGCAAGGGCGCAAACCTTGTAATTACGAAATCGGCCGACAAGACTTTTGCGGAAGTGGGTGAAGAAATCACCTACACCCTCGCCATACAAAACACTGGCACCGTGGACGCACTGAATACCACGATAACCGATATGTTGCCGCCCGAAACCAGCTTGGTTGCAAACTCGGTAACGGTCGACGGCGTGCCCTATGCCGGAGCGCTGCCCGTAGTTATTCCTACGATAGCGCCCGACCAGACGGTTACCGTAACTTTCAAAGTTACGGTAAACAGCTTGCCCGCAGTGAACCCCGTATTCAATATTGCAAGGGCGGACTACGAATTTTTCCCCTTTGCGGGATACCCCGCAACGAGCTTTTCAAACTCTAATCCCGTTGCGGTATATATAATATCGCGCAGTATGACGATAGTTAAAAGCGTTGACAAGGCTTACGCCGTAAAGGGCGATATTTTGACCTATACTTCGGTTATAACCAACACGGGAAGCGTGCCCGTAACCGAGGTTATTTTCAAGGACGAAATACCCGCGGGCACGACTTTTATTGACGGCTCGGTAACGGTAAACGGCGTAAGCTTCCCCGCGTATAACCCCGAAACGGGATTTTTTGCCGCGAACTTGACCCCGCAAGCAAGCGTAACCGTAGTATTTCAAGTACGAGTAAACTAAGGAGAATTTTTATATGATAATACCCAACCAATCGAATATTGCCTTCAACTACGTTTTGCCCGACGGGCAGACGATTGCCGCGAACTTGGACAGCAATATCGTAAACACGGAAATTTTGACCTATTCCGTTCCCAAAATTAAGAGCGGCGACAAGACATTTATGCAAGAGGGCGAAACCTCCGTGCATACCGTAGTTATAACCAATAACTCACAGACGCCGCTTATCAGTCTTTCGCTAAAAGACAATATGTCGCCCGGCGCAACTTACGTTGCGGGCAGCGTAACCGTGAACGGCGTGGCGCAGCCCACTTACGACCCCGTAGCGGGCTTCCCCCTCCCCGACCTTGCCGTAGGTCAAGCGGTTACGGTAACTTACACCATTCAAGCAAACAACCCCTTAACGCAGTCGACCGTAACGGACTATGCTACGCTGACTTACTCGGTAAACGACCAGACGAGACAAATCCTAACCTTTACCGAAAACACGAACACCGTTACCGTGCAGATTATTTCGAACAGAATTACGAACGTGAAGAGCGTTGACAAGGCTTACGCCGTTAAGGGCGATACCTTGCACTACACTTCGGTTATTACGAACACCGGCTCGCTGTTAAAGAGCGACCTCGTGTTTACCGACCCTATACCCGCGGGAACGACCTTCGTTGCGGGCAGTGTTGAAATAGACGGCGTTGCTTACCCCGCTTATAACCCGCAAACGGGCTTCCCCCTTCCCGACCTTGCCGTAGGCGAAGCGGTTACGGTGGAATTTGACGTAACGGTGAACAGATATGAAAACTATAATTAATATATCGAGTGTAACAGACTACTCGGGCGAGACACCGATTATAACCGACAGTAACCCCGTTACTACGGTTATTAGGGAGCCCTCTCCCACTATAATTACTACAAGAGTTTTCTGTTGCCAGTCTTGCGACTGCGACTGCTGTTGTAACTGCTGTAACTAAAAAAGCGGCGGGGCCGTGCGGTCCCGCCGTTAAATACTTTAGTATTTACTTTTTAAAAGTGAAAGTGAAATTTCCGATTTTGCGCCCGCGCCGTAGTCGACGTTTGCAAGGTATTCTTCCAAATCTTTAAGCTTGGTAACCGACGGAGTAAACGGCTGTTCGCCGTCCTCGGTGTGCCAAGAGAAGAACTCGGGTGTTAAAATGCTCGACGAGCTGTTTGAAAAGTTAGGGTACTTATCCGACGAGGAGCCTATATAAGGCGTATCGTTAGCGTATTTTTGATAGCTGCAGTTTACTATTTGATAGCCGCCGTTTACCAAATCCGCCGAGTTGCTGTCGTTGTTTTTCAAGAGGTTTTCTATACCTCTGAAAATGCAGTTTTCCGCCTTGACGCTGCCGCCGTTGCCGCAGACTATGCCTTGCGAAACCAGCCCGCACTTCCAGTTGCTTTTTACTGCCGAAACCAAGCCCGCCGCATTTTTGCTTCTTAGTTGCGTGCGGTATGCAAAATACTGCGAGCTGTCAACGACGCAGTTGTACATATACGCGTTGCCGCCGCGAAGCTTGGGGATTCTGTCCTCCAAATTCTTGAACGTGCAGTTTGCAAACGAAACTTGCAATTTCAAATTGTAAGCGTATTCGTCGCCGCTGTCGCCGCACAAAAAGCCCTTCTTTTGAGGAATTGCTATACCGTACAGAATTTCTTCGGGGGTTATGCCGCCGTCCCTTAACGCTTTGTAATAGAGGGCGGTGTAGTTGCCGTTTTGATAGTCTTCCTCTATCTCTTGCATCATTTTGTAGAGGTAGCCGTCCTCGTCGTCGCTGCCCGCGTTGAAGTTGCACCAAGAAATATGCACGGATGAAGTGCCGTCCGCACCGTAAGGTGCGCGGAACGCAACGCCCGCGTTTGCCGTGTATTCGGGGTTTGAAATATCAATCTGACCGTCGTAGGATTTGCCGAAGGTGCAGTGGTCTATCCAAATATAGCCGCAGAACGCGATTTTGAAGTACGCCCAGCCGTGGAAGTCGTAGTCGCCGATAGCCGAGGTCGAGGACGACGGGGAATCCTCCCACTGCCAAATTTCGTCCATTACGAGGTTTCTGAAAACGACGTTGTTATCGCTCGTAAGTTTAAAACCGCAGTGCGTAAGCTTTACGCCGTTTTTGGAATAGATTAAAAGGTCGGAAGTGTTTTCTACTTTTATCTGTGAAATGCCGTTTTCCTTGACCATTTCGGAATTGTAATCGGTAAAGTGTTTGGACATAGTCTTTCTTGAAAAGTCCTCCACCACTCCGCTTGCCTTCGCTGCGTCGCTTAAAACCTCGTAGCCGAGGTTTAAATCGTTTGCGATTTCGATTACGCGAACCGTGCCTTTAAAGTTATCTTCCGTGTAGCCGTCCGCGGGAACTTGCGTATAGGTGCTTGTTTCCTCGTCCCACACGTTGGTGTAGTGGCACTTAGCGTCGACTATGGCCTCTAAAAGCTCTTCCGCGGTGGTTACCTTGCGGTACGCCTCGGTATTTTCATACACGGAAAAGTCGCCTATGTTATCCCTAACGTAGCCGTCCGCCGAAAGGTTGGCTTTTAAATGAGCGGTTAATTTGTCTTCGGGCTTGGGCTCGGGTTTGGGTTCGGGTTGAATAATTTCGTTTCCGCCGTCGCCTTCGCCGTTTTCCGTACCGCCGCCGAAATTACAGCCGCATACGAGGGTTGCCGACATTGATAAGGCAAGAATTGCCGCAATAAATTTTTTCATAACTTTATTTTAACACTCAATTTATTACAAGTCAATATGCAAATTGCCCTCTTGCTTTTTTACAAGGGGGCTAAAATTTTAGCAAAATTATCCGTAACCCGAAAGTCATATTGCGGAAGTTAAAACTAAATAAGAACCACATTATTTCATTTCACATGCCCGAATCGCCTTCGGGTTACGGTATGACTACCCGATATATCGGGATTGCCATTAGGCTGAGTTACTTCATATCATCGGGCGATACGTCGTCGTAGAAACCGTCGGCGTCGCTTCCGAACGCCTTACGACTGGATACCGCTATTTTCAAAGCCGCTATTGCGATTATGAGTATCAAAACGGTTACCACGGACATTATCGCAATTACAACGGGGGATAAGCCGACGGAGTTCGTACCGCCGTTACCTTCCGCCGGAGCGGCAGAACCCGTTATCGTGAGGTCCAGATACCCCTTTACCACCTTGTAGTTAGCGGTATCGTCGGGCGTGAAGGTGTATGCACATCTGTTCATACCCTCTTTAAGCACTTGCTCGGCGTTATCCCAAGTAAACGTGCCCTTTACGCCGTTTTCCAATTCGTCGAAGAACAAATCACTGAGCTTAGTTCCCGACGATAGGCTGCCGCTTACCACGGGTCGGCTTACGCTAGGTTCAATCTTGTTTATAATAAGCTTCACCGTACGGGGCATTATAGCGTTGTGGTTTGCGTCTACCTCGAAGCTTACCGTTACAACGTAGTCGCCGGCATTGACTACTTCGTCCTCGGATACCGTTTTACCGTTCAGTGCATAGCCGTATTGAACGCCGGTTACCCCGACGGGCAACTCTTTTATGCGTACCGCTTCCGCCAAGGAGTTACCGTCGTTATAGTCAACCGTAACGTCTACTAAGCCGATTATCTCGCCGCAATCCGCGGGCGTGATATTCAGTTCGGAAGAGATGGCTGCGATTTTGTTGTAGTTGGCCTCGTTCGCCTCGCCTTTAAGCGTAAATCTTACCGTTATGCGGTAGGTGCCGACGTCGGTTAAATCGTCAGCCGTGCAAGACTCGAACACGCCCGAAGAATTGCGCTTTGCATAGGTGTAAGATACTTCGCCGTCTGCAAACGTGCCCGTTATCGCGTACGCCTTGCTCGTGCCGTCGTATTCCGCACTACTGCTTTCGGGGAAGTAAATTCCGCTTAAATCGTAATCCTTAGGGATTACGCGTATTCCGTTGACTTCGCGCTTGATGGGCTTTTCAAGGGTGCCGTTCGCGTCGTAGATTACGGTGATATATGTATCGCCTACCCATAACGCATCGCCCGATAAATAGCCTATCGTGTAATCCGTGACTACTTCTTCAACGCCGTCGTTGCGGACTGCCGTTACCTTTATACTTGCTCTGTCGAATTCGTCCAAGCCCTTATATTCGGTCTTGAAGTTTTCAACCTTATCCACTTTCAGCGAATAATCGAGGGCGATATAGTAAGCGTCGATTGTGTCAACCTTGCCGTTATAGCGCACCGTAAGTACATAAGTGGTGTTACCGAATTTAGGCGAATCGCCGCTGTTCTCCCAGTTACCCGAAATAGTGTATTCTGCGGACTTGTCAAGCGTAATGGTATCCGTTCTACCAGTTAAGTCGCACGTGATTTCAAGATACTCGCGGATTTGCTCCAAAGTTGTACTTACGTAGATAGAAGGCATCGTGCCGTCGCGCCAGCCGACGTGTATTGCCGATATCTTTGCGCTGATTGCATTCAATATCTTCTTCACGTAAACGGTGTTGAAGTTTTCCGTATCTTGGGGCGTGAATATCCAAATGTACTCGTTCTCGCCGAAGATAAGCGCGGTATGCTGACAAGCAAGCGTACCCGTTACTTCGATATCGCCGAGATGAGGCGTACCGTTTAAGTTGAGCGTAGGCACGCTGCTGCCTTCGTACAGTTCGTCAACGCCTTCGTTGTACTCTTCCCACTCTACGGCAACGGATACGTCCGCCTTCTTTATTTTGAAGTTGCGGCTTCTTGACGAGAATGTTTCGTAGTTTGCCAACTCGCCCAAGGAAACCGTTACGAGGTAGTCGCCCGCGTTAACGGGTAAATCCGTACCCGAGTAGTGCGTATCGCCTACGCCTTCGTAAGCGTGTGCAAGCGTTACCGTGTCTTTATCCACTTCGGCTACGCCCGTAAGCGTTGCCGTTACGCCTTGACCCGCGCCGTTATAGACGTAGTCGCCCTCGTTCCACTCCAAGCCGAGCAACGCCTTTACGATGGTGAAAGGAATTTCTATCTCGCCGCCGTAGTTGCCGCTGCCTTTGACCTTGACCGTAACTTCCGTGCCCGCGTCGTAGGCGGTCGTGGAATAATTTACGGTGTAGTCTTCGCCCTTGTCGAGGGTTATCGTATTCCCGCCGTCAACGAGCTGTAAAGCAACCACGGGTGCGGGCGTCCATGACGAGCCCTTATATGTATAAGTAGCCTCGATACCGCTGACTTCGTCAGAGGCTATCTCTCTGGGCGTTATAGTAAGCGTTGCGTACATGTCGGCGGGTGCAGTATAGTTGCCCGTACTGCACGTGAATTTTGCGGTTATTTCATAGCCCGCAACTTCGCCGCCTTCGTAGTGAACGTCCGTTACGCCCGTAAACAAGTCGGTAGTGTTTTTGTAGTAATAAGTTACTTGCATCTCGTCGGGAACGCCGTTTGCAAACAGCTCGTGATTTTCGCCGTCGTAGGGAACGCTATCCGAGATGAAAGTTATATTCAACACACCGTCCGTTATCGCGAAGGTATAACCGGGGTTCGTGATTACGAACGAATAGTTATCGTAGGGCGAAGCTTCGGGGAACGCGTCTACGCTGGGAGTATATACGCCCACGTTCTTGCGCTCGGCGTCGGGGCCCGCGTAGTTTACGGTGATAAGCGCGCCGAAGTTTTCGGTAGTGATAACGCCGATATCCTCGCCGACTGCACCCGCAACTTCGAGTACCGCGCTGTGTACGGTTCCGTCGTAAGGGCCCTCTTCGCCGTTCCAAGTAAGGCTTAACTCCGCCTTCTCTATCGTGATTTCTATTTCAAGAGTCTTTGCGTTGTAGTTCGTGCTCTGTTCAACGCTTACGACGAGATTGCCGCTATCCGAAACGTATTTGAATTCGTTATCAGAATAATTGACCGTCTGCTCGCCGTTGGTTACTTCTACGCCGCTTATTATGGTTATGGTTTCGCCGCGGTAAGTGTAAACCGTTTGAAGGTCGGTAGTATCGAACTCCGCTTCCGCGCGGTTGATAATAAGTTGTGCAGTCTTGTCTGCGGGTACCGCCACGTTTGCGGTATCCGTTACCTTGAACACAGCCACAACCGTGTATGCGTCAGAGTCGGTAACTTCCGTAAGCGTTTCGCCGTTGTAGGTGTAGTGGTCTACCTCTACGCCGTTAGGAAGGTTTTCCGCAGTTATCGACCAAGAAGAGCCGTTGTAGGTTACTTCTTTATTTTCCATTTCCACTTCGGACATATCCACCGTCTTCTTTACTACGTGTATTTCTACCGTAGTAGTAACGTCGTTGCCGCCCTCGGTGTAGTAAATTGTCATCGACTTGCCGTCGTCTGCTACGAGGAAGTAATTTGTGCTACCGGGGTATGAGAAGGTCCAGCCCTCAACCGCCGTAGGCGTCTTGCCCGACGCGTAGGTAGCCTCTACCACCATTCCCGTAGTATCGAAGGTGTCGTACGCGGAATAGTTCGTGATTGCGTTGTAAACGCGGATTGAAACGACCTTGAAGCTTACTTTTACGCTTGCAAAGCCCGTCGCGTTGTTGTAGTTTGCCGTGTCGTCGGGAACGAAAGTCCATTTGTAACTGCCGCCGTCGGTAAGCGTTACGGTGCCGTCCGTCCACGATACGCTGCCCTTAGCGTCGCTTTCGGCAACGGTGATGCCGATATTGCTTAAAACGTCTCCGACGAAATAGGTGCCCGTAGCCACGCTTACAGTTACCGTAGGCGTTGCCTTATTTATGGTAAGGGTTGCCTTTAACTCGGGCGTGTTGTAGTTGTCGGGGTCAAGGTTGTTAAGCACTGCCACGACTTCGTATTCGCCGACGTTAGTTCTACCCGTTGCCTCGGAAAGGTTGTAGATGTAGTGCAAAACTTCAAGACCGCTTTTGCCGCCGTTTAAGCCCGTGGGCAAAGTGCCGGCTACGGTTATACTCTTTTCTTGACCGTTGTAAGGCTCGGTTTTATCGTCCATACGGACGCTAGATAAATCGTAATCCGCCTTGATTACGGTGATTTCAACTTCCGTGTTTACGGTTATTCCGTTTTCAGCGTATTCAAACGCTACTTCACTACCGCTGTTAGCGACGATAAAGTAAGTATTGCCGTCCGTATAAGGAACCGTTATGGTGCAGTCGTCGGCTGCAACCGTGGCGTCCGCAACCCCGCCGAGGTAGTGCGCGGTTATAGTAAGCCCGCTCGTCGTAAAGCTGTCGTACGCCGTATAGGTGCCTATACCTACTACGCTTAGGCTATCCAGCTCAGCTACCGCCGTTACGGGAAGGTTGCCCGTTACGTCGTTCCAGTTTGCAGTGTCGGCGGGAACGAAAGTCCAGCCGTAGGTACCGCTTGCCGCCAAAACCGTGCTGCCCGTAGTCCACGCAATTTCGCCGTCGGGATTATCGCATTCGATACCCACCGTTGAAAGCTCGCGGCCTATGTAATAAGTACCGTCTACCACGCTTGCAGTTACCGTGGGCGTGGCTTTATCTATGGTGAAGGTTTTAGTTGCAGTGCCCGTGTAATTGGCTGAGGTGCTCGTTGCCGTAATCGTAACGGTTGCATTAGGGCCCGCATTAACGTTATTAGAATAGCTTACGGTATAGTCAGTTGAACTTGAAAGCGTTTTATCCATAACAACGCTTAATACGTTCGGCTCCTTTGCATTACCGTCGTAAGTAAAAGAATTTATATCCAAAGTAACCGTTGCATTAGTGATAGGAGCTTTTTCCACGGTAAAGGTCGTGCTTGCGGTGCCCGTATAGTTACCTTTGCCCGTTATAGTAACGGTTGCCGTACCTGCATTAATGTTGCCCGAATAACTTACCGTATAGTCGGAACTTGAAGGATTGAGATTGCCGGTTGTTACTACTTTCGTTATCGAGGGCATTTTTGCGCTTCCGTCATAAATAAAAGACGTCGTGCCAAGCGTTATCACTCCACCCGTTATGCTAGCGGGGTTTATAGTCCAACTCAAATTTGCAATAGTAGGCTTATTGTAGTTTGTAGTGTCGTAACTTAAAGTTGCGCTTGCCGTATACGTGTCCGCATTCGTTTTTGAGTTGTTCGAATAAGTTGCCGTAACGCCGCTAGGTAAGCCCGTAACCGA
>CAMWME010000015.1 GCA_947175325.1 uncultured Clostridia bacterium
ACTTTGCAACCGTAAAACTTCCGGCTAAAATATTTTAAAAGCCCCGCGGCGTGCGCCGCGGGGCTTTGTTTTACTTCTTTATTAAAGTTAACGTTACTTCTTCACCATTAACATTTTGAGTTTTAGTAAAGCCGTCGGGCTGGCCCTCTGCAACCTTTTGCGCGAGGACGTCGGGGGCGAAAGCCGCCTTTTGCAAAACTTTAAGTGCCTTGCCCGAAGCCTTGTAGTAAACCTCTATTCTGTCGGTTACCTCAAAGCCCGCCTCTTTACGCATATTCTGAATTTTGGAAACGAGCTCGCGCTCAATCCCCTCGAAAATCAGTTCTTCGGTAAGTGCGGAATTGAGGGCAACGGTTATGCCCTTATCCTCCGCCGCAACGAAGCCGTTCGCGCTTTCGGGGAATATCTGCAAGTCCTCTTGCGTCAAGACGACGTCCTCACCCGCGATTTCGTAAGTACCGCCGTTCTTAACTGCGTTGACTACTTCCTTTGCGTTGCAAGTTGCCAAGAAGGCAGAGATTGCGCCGAGCTTTTTGCCGTACTTAGGACCGAGCGTTTTAAGCTGGGGTTTTAACTTATAGTTGAGGAATTTTTCGGCGTTGTCCGAAACTTTAAAGGCTTTTACGTTCAACTCTTCCAAAACGATAGATTTTTCCTCTTCGGACAAAACTACTTTTTTGTCGGTTACGACGTACATTTCGGAAAGGGGCTGGCGGTTCTTTAAGTTGCCCGCGTTGCGCGCCGCTCTGCCCAAAATTACTATATCGTAAACCTCGTCCATTCCGTCTTCAAGCGACTTGTCGATATACTTTTTATCGGCTTTCGGGAACGTGCAAAGGTGTACGGACTTAGGCGCGTTTTTGTAAAACTCGGGAACCAAGTTTTGGTACATCATTTCGGCGATAAACGGCGTGTACGGCGCGGTGAGCTTTGCTAGCGTAACCAAAACGGTGTACAGCGTGGTATAAGCCGCCGCCTTGTCGTCCGTCATATCAGCGCCCCAGTACCTATCGCGGCAACGGCGCACGTACCAGTTTGACAGCACGTCCGAAAAATCTTGCAACGCGCGCGAGCTTTCGCAAATTTCGTAGCTAGCGAGCGACTTGTCGATAAGCTCTACAAGCGAGTTGAGTTTGGAAAGTATCCACTTATCCATTAAGGAAAGCTTGCACTTCTTTAAGTCGTATTTTGACGGGTCGTATTTGTCGATTTCGGCGTACAGCGTGAAGAACGCGTAGGTGTTCCAAAGCGTGCCGATGTACTTGCGCTGAGCCTCGGATACCGTTTCTTCCGAGAACCTTGAAGGAAGCCAAGGCGCGCTCGACGAGTAGAAATACCACCTTACCGCGTCCGCGCCTTGCTTATCCAAAACCGACCACGGGTCAACAACGTTGCCCTTATGCTTGGACATTTTTATGCCGTTCTTGTCGTTGACGTGCCCCAAAACTATGCAGTTCTTAAACGGCGCTTTGCCGAAAAGAATGGTGTTTATAACGAGCAAGGTATAGAACCAGCCGCGAGTTTGGTCCACCGCCTCCGATATGAAGTCGGCGGGGAAAGTTTCTTCAAACAAGTTTTTGTTTTCGAACGGGTAGTGATACTGTGCAAACGGCATTGAGCCACTGTCGAACCAGCAGTCGATGACCTCGTGCGTGCGTTTCATTTTGCCGCCGCACTTGGGGCATTTGCAAGTTAAGTCGTCGAGGTACGGGCGGTGCAGCTCAATATCCTTATCCAAAGGCAGACCGCACTTTTCTTTGAGTTCTTTTTTGGAGCCTATAACCTCTATCTCGCCGCAGTCGGGGCAGACCCAAACGGGCAAGGGCGTTCCCCAGTATCTGTCGCGGGACAAGCCCCAGTCGATGACGTTTTCAAGGAAGTTGCCCATTCTGCCCTCTTTGATGTTGTCGGGCATCCAGTTGACAGAGCGGTTGGATTTGATTATATCGTTTTTAACTTTGGTAACTTGTATAAACCAGCTCGACTTTGCGTAGTACAGAAGGGGCGTGTCGCAACGCCAGCAGTGCGGGTAGTCGTGCTCGAAGGGAATGACTTTAAATAACAGTCCCTCGTTTTCAAGCCTATCCAAGATAGCTTTGTCGGCTTTCTTTGCAAAGGTGCCGTTTAAGGATATAAACCTTTCGTCGAAGCAGCCTCTTTCGTTTACGAGCTGAACTACGGGCAAGCCGTACTTTTTGCCGACCTTGTAGTCATCCTCGCCGAACGCGGGCGCAATGTGTACGACGCCCGTGCCGTCGCCCATAGTTACGTAAGTGTCGCATACGACGTAGTGTGCCTTTGCGGGCGCGCTTGCGGGGGATATGCGCTTTATCTCTTCGGTGGTTTCGGAGAACAGCGGTTCGTATTCGAGCCTCTCCCACTGTTTGCCGAGCTTTTTATCTACTACTTTATACTCTTCGAAGAATTTGGAAACGAGCGCTTCCGCCAAAATGTAGTGCGTGCCGTCCGCCTCGATTTCGACGTAAGGCTCGTCGGGGTTCATACAGAGGGCTACGTTTGAAGGCAAAGTCCAAGGCGTAGTCGTCCACGCCAAGATATAGCGGTTAGTTGCGCCCTTTACCTTAAAGCGGGCAACTGCGGAGTTCTCTTTAACCAATTTATATCCTTGCGCCACCTCGTGCGAGGAAAGCGCAGTTCCGCACCTCGGGCAATAGGGCACGATTTTGTGTCCCTTATAGAGTAGCCCCTTCTTGTGCATCTCTTTTAAAGCCCACCACTCGGACTCGATATAATTATCGTCGTAGGTGACGTAGGGGTTGTCCATATCCACCCAGTAACCCACGCGGTCGGACATCTTCTCCCACTCGCCTTTGTACTTCCAAACGGATTCCTTGCACTTCTTTATAAAGGGTTCTATGCCGTAACTTTCAATCTGCTGTTTGCCGTCAAGGCCCAAAAGCTTTTCAACTTCAAGCTCTACCGGAAGTCCGTGAGTATCCCAGCCCGCCTTTCTTAAAACGTGCTTGCCCTTCATAGTCTGATAGCGCGGGATTAAGTCCTTCATTACGCGCGTTAAAATGTGCCCGACGTGGGGCTTGCCGTTAGCCGTGGGGGGGCCGTCGTAGAAGGAAAACTCCTCCCCGCCCTCGTTTTGGGAAACGGTTTCTTCGAAAATTCCGTTATCCTTCCAAAACTTGATAACTTCCTTTTCGCGCTCGATAAAATTTAAAGAGGTATCAACTTTCCTATACATAGTATCTCCTTATAAAAAAAGGTATCCGAGGCTTTGTTCGGACACCTTAAAAAAAGCGTTTTTATATACCACCAAAACAAACTGACATTTGTTGTAACTTGTAACGGGTTACAAATCCGCGCAAAACTACTTGTTGCCATAAGTGACACTTTTCGCAATGCGGGCTAAAAGGTGATATCCTGCGCGGGGAGTTTACTTTCTTACACCAACCGAAAGCTCTCTTAAAAACTCTGTCCGCACGGCGTTGTCCTTTATCGTCGCCTTTGAATTTAATTGTAATTCAATTATATTTGTAAATTAAAAAAAAGTAAAGTAAATTTTTGAAATATTTTATTTCAACGGGATTTGGGCGCGGGCGTTTATATCAAGTGAGGCGAAGTTGCCCGCTTGGTACTGGATAAGCCCTTCGGCGGCAATCATTGCCGCGTTGTCGGTGCAGTACTTCTTTTCGGGCAAAACGAGCTTTAAGCCCGCCTTGTTGCACTCCTCTTCAAGCGTTGCGCGAAGGTAGCCGTTTGCGATAACACCGCCGCCCGCAGTAACGGTTTTTATGCCGCGCGCTTTGGCGCACTCCACCGTCTTTTTAACGAGCGGGTCAACCGCGGAATGTTGGAAGGAACAAGCGACGTTTTCTTTATCAACCGCCTCGCCCTTCTGCTCTTTGTTGTGGCAGTAGTTGATAACCGCAGTCTTTAAACCGCTGTAAGAAAATTGCAAGGCTTGCGTATTCTTGACTTGGCACTTAGGCAAAGATACGGTGTTTTGCCCGTCCTTTGCAAGCCGTTCTACGTTGACGCCGCCGGGGTAAGAAAGCCCCAAAACGCGCGCAACCTTATCGAAGGCTTCGCCCGCCGCGTCGTCCGAGGTGCCGCCCAAAATTTCAAAATCGGTATAAGTTTTCGTATGCAAAATTGCCGTGTGTCCGCCGCTTGCAAGTAAGGTTACGAAGGGCGGTTTTAATTCTTCGTCAACGAGGTACGCCGCCGCCATATGCCCGCGAATGTGGTTGACCGCGATAAGCGGAACGTTCAAAGTATACGCAAGCGATTTTGCGAACGACAGCCCGACCAGCAATGCGCCGAGCAGCCCCGCGCCGTAGGTTACTGCAACAGCGTCAATATCTTTAAGCGAAACGCCCGCCTCGTCCAAGGCACGGCGCACGACCTCGTCCACCGCCTCGGTATGTGCGCGGGAAGCGATTTCGGGCACTACCCCGCCGAACTTGGCTTGCTCAGTTGCCGATGAAATGATTTGGCTGGATAAAAGCTTTCTGCCCTTAATAACAGCCGCCGCCGTTTCGTCGCAACTCGATTCCAGCCCTAAAATAATCGGGTTATCTTTAATTTTAAATTTAGATATATCGTACATAAATTATTAATGAACGCGCGCACACAGTGCGCGCGTAAGTAAAAATATTATACTGTCTTTTTCAAATAGTCAATAATAAAGCCTTGTATATCTCCGTCCATAACCGCTTGAACGTTGGTGTTCTCAAAGCCCGTGCGGTGGTCTTTAACGAGGGTGTATGGGCAGAAAACGTAAGAGCGGATTTGGCTGCCCCACTCGATTTTTTTGATTTCGCCCTTGATCTCGGCGTCCGCCGCCTCGCGTTCGGCAATCTGCCTTTCAACGAGCTTTGCGCGAAGGTATTCAAACGCCATTGCCTTGTTTTGAAGCTGGCTTCTTTCATTTTGGCAAGTTACCACTATACCCGTGGGGAAGTGCGTAATTCTTATTGCGGTTTCGGTTTTGTTTACTTTCTGACCGCCAGCGCCCGACGAGCGGTAAACGTCGATACGGATATCCTCGTCGCGTATTTCAACCGAGTTGTCGTCGTCGACCTCGGGCATAACTTCCAAGGAAGCAAACGAGGTATGGCGGCGTTTGTTACTGTCGAACGGGGAAATTCTTACCAAGCGGTGAACGCCCTTTTCCGCCTTTAAAAATCCGTAGGCGTTTTCGCCGTCAACCTTGAACGAAACGGATTTTAAACCCGCCTCGTCGCCGTCTTCAAAGTCAAGCTCGGTTACCTTAAAGCCTTGCTTTTCGCAGTAGCGGCAGTACATTCTGTAAAGCATCTGCGTCCAGTCGCAAGCCTCGGTGCCGCCCGCGCCCGAGTGCAAGTTTAATATGGCGTTGTTGGCGTCGTACTTGCCGCGGAGCAGTGCGCGGATACGCATATTTTCAATGTCCTCTTCGGCGGCTGAAATCATACCCTCTAATTCGGGTATAAGGCTTTCGTCGTCCGCCTCCTCGATTAAGTCGATAAAAGCCGAGGCGTCGGCAAGCGCGTCCTCTCCTTTTTTGTATGAGGACATTTTGCCTTCAACCGAAGAAATTTCGCGCCCGATTTTTTTGGACTTTTCAAGGTCTTGCCAAACCTCGGGCTTTTCTTGCTCCTCTTTAAGCTCGGCAAGGCGCGCGCCCAAATTGTCGATATCTAGCGCGTACTTTGCCTCCGCAAGTGTTTCGGCAAGAGCTTTAAGTTTTAGACGATAGTCATCTGCTTTAAACATAAACGTTCCGTTTAATCAAGTTAATAATGCAATAGTTATCCCAATTGCGCCAATGATGAGGATTAACACACACAAGGGTACAATCAAGGATGCCATAAAAACTTGTCTACCCCGTTCCGCGCATTTTTGTCGGTTTGCAAGAACTTCGTCGTCGGTTACACCTTCAAAACGAAAAGCTTTTCCCGCCTCCTTGTCATATTTGCAATACCCCAAAACCAAATAATCCTCTTCACCTTCGGGTACAATAAAATAATCGTTACGATAATTTTTATTTAATTTCCCGAAAATTGCAAAAATTCTAACTCTTTCGCAAGGGATTTCAAAAGTAGCTCTACTTCCGTTTTCTACTTCACCCAAAAGTCTGCATTTAAATCCGGCTATAGTCGTATCGCCCGTAGGGTCTTCAACGTAAATTTTTATTTTGCGTGAATGGCATATAGCCGCATTTCTTCTGCGAACGGTGAGCTTTCTCATTCTACCCTCGGCAATTTACTTATTATCTTTCCAATAGCAGCAGTCTTTATATTTCTTTCCCGAACCGCAAGGGCAAGGGTCGTTTCTGCCGATTGATGCATTTTTGCCGGCAACCTTGGGCTGTTGCTTGCCCTCGATATTTGCCATTAAATCCTTGGGGGGCTCGGGTGCGTCGCCGATGACGGGTCCCGTAGCGTTCGCCTTTTCAGCCTCTGCTTTTTCCTTTAATTTCTGCTGCATCATTTCTTGTGCCGCTGCCGCAACGGAAGGGTTCATGGGTGCAATTCCGCCGTTAGGGTTGGGGCGGGGCTGGGGTCTAGGCATGGGAACGGGCTGTCCGTTCTGCACGCGTACTATTCTACCCTTTAAAAGTCTTGAAATGGTAGTCGTTTGAACGCGGTCTATCATTTCCTCGAACATCTCGTAGCCCTCTTGCTTGTAGGCAATGACGGGGTCTTGCTGTGCGTAACCGCGGAGGCCGATACCCTTTCTCAACTGGTCCATTGCGTCAATGTGGTCAATCCAGTTCTTGTCAACGCTGCGAAGAAGCTCGTTGCGCTCAACTTGGTGATAGTCGACTTGACCTTCCGTCATTTCGGAAATGTTTACTATCTTCTGCTCGTAAGCCTTGATAACTTCCTTAGAGATTTTGTTTATAGCGCGCTCGTAATCCCACTTTTCGAGATTTTCACGCGTAACCACGTAGGTGCACTCGTCGGGGTAAACCTTTTGTTGAAGCGCTTCGTTCAAAGCAACCTCGTCCCACTTTTCGGGCATCTCGTCGGTGTTGACCGCCTCGCCCACTACCTTTTCAACGTAGTCGGGGATATATTTAAGCATTTGCTCGTGCACGTCGGAGCCCTTCAAAACGTTCAACCTTTCGCCGTAAATGGTTTTACGCTGTTCGTTCATAACCTCGTCGTACTGAAGGGTGTGCTTTCTTATACCGAAGTTTCTGCCCTCGATTGCGCGCTGTGCGTTCTCAACGCTTCTGGAAAGCATCTTTGACTGCAAGCACTGGTCTTCGTCGATTTTAAAGACGTTGTAAAGCTGTTTCATTCTTTCGCCGCCGAACCTTTTTGCAAGGTCGTCTTCAAGCGAAATGAAGAATACCGACGCGCCGGGGTCACCTTGACGGCCGGAACGGCCTCTAAGCTGGTTATCAATACGGCGGGATTCGTGGCGCTCGGTGCCCAAAATGCACAAGCCGCCCGCAGCAATAACCTCTTGCTTTTCCGCGTCCGTTTCCTTTTTATAGTTTGCATAGAGCTCGGCGTAGCGGTTACGCGCAACTTGCTCTTCCTCGGTGAACTCTCTGTCCGCATAGGAGATTGCAACCTCTATCATGTCGTGGTCGTAGCCTTCCTCGCGCATACGCTTTTTAGCAAGATACTCGGGGTTACCGCCGAGCAAAATATCGGTACCACGGCCCGCCATGTTGGTCGCGATGGTTACCGCGTTAAGTCTGCCGGCTTGGGCTACTATTTCAGCCTCGCGCTCGTGGTTCTTTGCGTTTAAGATATTGTGCTTAATTCCGTTGCGGCGAAGAAGCCTTGAAATTTCTTCCGACTTTTCAACCGTTACGGTACCTATAAGAATGGGTTGTCCCTTTGCGTGGCGTTCAACTACTTCGTTGACTATCGCCCTCTTTTTGCCCTCTACCGTGGAATAAATCATATCGGCAAGGTCAATTCTCTGCACGGGGCGGTTGGTGGGAATGGGAACTACGTCAAGTGAGTAAATAGTTCTGAATTCGTCCTCTTCGGTCATAGCGGTACCGGTCATGCCCGCGAGTTTATTGTAAAGGCGGAAATAATTCTGGAAGGTTACGGTTGCGTGGGTCTTGTTTTCTTCCTTTACCTTAACCTTTTCCTTTGCCTCGATTGCTTGGTGAAGTCCGTCGGAATATCTTCTGCCGTTTAATACACGACCCGTGAACTCGTCTACGATAAGGATTTCACCGTCGGGCGAAACGATATATTCTTCGCCGTTATGGAACAGCTCGTGCGCCTTCAAGCCTTGCTGAATGTGGTGGTTTAAGTCGGCGTTTTCGATATCGCCCAAATTCTTTATGCCGAAGAAACGCTCCGCCTTCTCCGCGCCCTTTTCGGTAATGGTTACGGACTTGTCCTTTCTGTCGACGATATAGTCCCAGTTTTCCATTTCGTCAAGCACGCGTTGAAGCTCTTCTTGAGCCGCCTTCTCTTCGGCGGAAAGCTCCTTCTTCTTCCTTGAAGGTATCTTCTTTTCTGCGTCCTTCTTGTCGTCGTCAAAGCCGCCGTGCAAGTTTCTTACGAATCTGTCAACGTCCTCGTACAGCTTTGAGCTTTCTCCGCCCCTACCCGAAATGATAAGGGGAGTTCTCGCCTCGTCGATTAAAATGGAGTCAACCTCGTCGATGATGCAATAGTTAAGCTCGCGCTGAACCATTGCGGGGATTGAAGTTTTCAAGTTGTCGCGGAGGTAGTCGAAACCGAGCTCGTTATTCGTCGCGTAGATAACGTCGCAATTGTACGCCTTTTTCTTTTCGCCGTCGTCCATACCGGGCACGACTACGCCTACGGTCAAGCCCATAAATTTATGAACCTTGCCCATCCACTCCGCGTCACGCTTTGCAAGGTAGTCGTTGACGGTAACGATATGCACGCCTTTGCCCGTCAATGCGTTGAGGTATGCGGGAAGGGTTGAAACGAGGGTTTTACCTTCACCGGTTTTCATTTCTGCGATACGGCCTTGGTGCAAGCAGATACCGCCGACGATTTGCACGTGGAAGTGCTTCATCTTTAACACACGCCAGCTTGCCTCGCGGAAGGCGGCGAACGCGTCGAACATAATGTCGTCAAGCGTTTCGCCCTTTGCGAGCCTATCCTTTAAAACCTGAGTTTGACCTTTAAGCTCCTTGTCGTCCATTGCGGCGTATTTTGAATCTAACGCTTCAACCTTGTTTGCAAGTTTGTTAAGCTTTTTTAACGCGCTGCGGCTGTCCGCGCCGAGAATGAATTTGATAAGTCCCATATAGATAATACCTTAAAATTTAATATCTTTTTTCATTTTACTATATTTTGGAAAATATGTAAATCAAAAATAAGCCTTATTATTTATAAACAAATAATAAAACCTTAAAACGCATATAAGCGGTGCAATACTGCGTTAAGTGCCGCTACGCCTTGTTCGTGTACGAAAAGTACACTCTCTGCGGTCGTAACGGCACTTGCCTTGTCTTGCTTGCTTCTCTGTGTTTTAGACAAGCAGCCCACACAACGCACAAGCCCGACGGTATACGCCGTCGGGCTTAATTCTATTTTTTAATTTCGTGTCCTATAAGTTCGTCAACGGATATACCGTAAAAATCTGCAAGCTGTACGCAAAAATCAATGCTAGGCACCCCTTGATTTGTTTCACTCCAACTTATAGTTTGTTGCGGAATGCCAGTTGCTTTTGATAATTCTTTTTGACTTAACCCAGCGTTTACTCTTTGGTCTTTAAGTGCTTCACTGTAATTTAATTTCATAAAGACATTTTACCAAAATTTTGGTAAATATGCTTGACTAACCAATATGTTGGTAGTATAATTTTTTCATGGAACAACAGAAATATTGTCAGAATTGCTATTATTTTTGCCAGCACTATTACAAAAGCACTAACGGAAAACTTGCAAAGATTTGTGATGACGGGCATTGCTCCAACGGCAATATAGCCAAGCTAACTTCAAGGAAAAATATTTTAAAATGTCTTTCTTGTGAATTTTGGGCACCGCAAGAACAGCAACTTGCCGAACAGCGTGAGAGTGTTATCAGAGTAATTTTTGAAATGCACAAAAGGCTTGAAGATATTGCATTTATTTTAAAAGACGATTAAACATTAATATCCGTGAACTCGAATTTTTCTACGTCGAAAAGACCCGTGTCCAAAAGCTTAAGCTTGGGGATAACGGCAAGCGAGGTAAACGCAAGGGACATAAACGCCTCGTACTCGCGCTTTACGCCCATTGCGTGGGCGCGCTCTATAAGTGCGCGGCTGTCGCGTTGTAAGCTTTCGGCATCGCGTGAGGACATAAGCCCCGCAATATCGAGGGTAAGCGAGTGCACCTCCCCCGTTGCTTTGTCTACTATTACCATACCTCCGCCTATCTCTTTTAAACGGTTTGCGGCTTTTGCCATACTTTCGTTATCGTCACCGAGAAGAATTATGTTGTGCGAGTCGTGCGCGATAGTTATGCCCATTGCGCCGCCCTTAAAGCCGTAGCCCTTTAAAAGCCCTTTGCCGATATTGCCCGTCATTTTGTGGCGCTCTACGACGACCATTTTCAAAAGGTCGGTTCCCGCGACTTGCGCGTCGCCGTTCTTGCTTTCGACCTCGACGATTTCACAGCCCGTAATAACCGAGCCGGGCTGTATGGTCATAGCCTTCGCCCTTTTGCCTTTTAAGGTTAAAACGAAGTCTTGCGCCGTCATTTTCTTTATGTGAACGGTGTTTAAAACGCTTTCGGGCAAGTATCTTTTAGAGGTATCGAAAAGGGGCTTGCCGTCCTTTGCGACGAGCTTGCCGCCCTTTATTACGAACTTTGCGTTAAAGTTTTTAAGGTCGTCCACGACTACGAGGTCGGCAAGGTAGAACGGCGCGATGGCACCCCTCCACTTCAAGCCATAGCACTCCGCGCAATTAAGCGTGGCGCAAGTTACAGCCGTTATAGGGTCAAGTCCGTTTGCAACTAACTTTCTTAACGCGTCGTCAATATGCCCCTTCTCTTTGAGGTCGGCGGCGTGTCTGTCGTCCGTGCAGAGGATAAAGCGGCGCATATTTTCTTTGGTTATGAATTTTGCGTTGCCGAGGTTTTGGGTTGAAGAACCGTGCCGGATATGAATATACGTACCCTTTGAAATTTTTTCGTCGATTTCTTCGCCCGTGCCGCACTCGTGGTCTGTGGCTATGCCACAGGAAAGGTATGCGTTAAGGTCGTAACCGCTAACGTCGGGCGCGTGCCCGTCAATAACTTTGCCCGCGGCGTGGGCGGCTTCCAACTTACGCAAAACGTCGGGGTCTGAATTTATCACGCCCGGGTAGTTCATAAACTCGCCCAAGCCGAAGAACGAATCGTTCTTTATTTGTTTTTCAATATCCTTACCGTTGAGAGTTGCCCCGCTCGTTTCAAACGGCGTTGCGGGCACGCAAGACGGAAGCTGCAATTTTACGTCCAAGGGAAGGTTTTTAGAGGCTTTTGAAATATACTCGCAGCCCGCAATTCCGCACACGTTGGTTATCTCGTGCGGGTCGGCAATTATGGTCGTAGTGCCGCGCGGAACTATCAGCGAGGCGAACTCCTCGGGGGATAGTTGCGAGCTTTCGATATGCACGTGTCCGTCAATGTACGACGGAAGTACGGTCAACCCCGTGCAGTCAATTTCTTTTACGCCTTCATACTCGCCCGTGCCGACGATTTTTTCGCCAACGACGGCGATATCGCCATTTCGTATTTTGCCCGTGAAAACGTCAACGAAGGTTGCGTTTTTTAAAACGAGGTCGGCTTTTTGCGCGCGCTTTGCGGCGTTAACGTATTTTTCTAACATAGCAAAAGCATTATAGCATAAAGGCGCCGCTTTTTCAAGCAACGCCTTATAAATTATTTTTTGTGAGTGAAGATATCGCCTAACCCGCCCACGACGGCGCAAGCGAGAGCCCCGCCCACGACGATTACCCAAAGCGGGTGCCACAGCCCCGTGAACACGGAAACGAGCAGATAGGTAATTATGCAAGTAAGAACTATTATTCCGCACGCCCCGCCCGTGTAAGGGTTTTCACCTCGGCTCAGTTTTTTAGCGCGTTTTACGGGGTTACACATATCGGTAATACAACCTATTATTCCGCAAGTCAGCGCGCATACGGGAATGATTACCCAGTACGGGTTCCACAGCCCCGCGAGCGTACCCAGCAAAAGATACGCCATTATACCCGCAAGCATTATCGCGCCGCAGACACAGCCGCAAATCTTTTCCGAAAGCGTTTTCGGCTCCTCGTCTTTTCCGCGCGTGAAGATATTGTTTTTTATATCGTCGGGGTCGTAGTCCTCTTTACTTTCGGGGCGGTCGTTATCCGAAGCCCCTTCGGCGCGTTTGCCCGCCAAAAGTTCGTCAACGGTTACGCCGAATATCCTCGATATGGGAATTAGCTGCGCCGTTTCGGGCATAGCCTCGCCCGTTTCCCACTTTGATACCGCTTTATTTGTTACGCCGAGTGCTTGTGCAAGCTCCGCTTGCGTCATACCCTTTTCCTTACGCAAGGTATATAAAAAATCGCCGAAGTTATTCATAACCGTTCTCCTTTACGATTTTATTTTATATTTTTTTAAAGGTTTTATCAATAGAATGTAGTCGAATTTAAGTAGAATATTAAAAAAAGCCGCCGCTTGGGAAAGCGGCGGCTTTGCGTTACTTTAATAAATTCGTGCGTAGCGCGTTCAAAACCGCGATAAGCATAACGCCCACGTCGGCGGCGATTGCCGCAATTAAGGGGAACGCGGGAAGGGCAACGCTTAAAGACATAATAGCAACCTTGACTATAAGCGAGCCGACGATATTTTCTATAACCAGCCTACGCGTGCCTTTGGCAATTCTTCTGCCCTTGGGAAGAAGGCGCAGGTTGTCGGATACGAGAACGATATCGCTTGCCTCGATAGCCGCGTCCGAGCCGACCTTGCCCATAGATACGGCGCAGTCCGCCGCCGTCATTACGGGCGCGTCGTTTATGCCGTCGCCAACGTAGATTAGCTTGCCGTTCGATTTAAGCTCTACTGCGCGTTGAAGTTTTTCGTCGGGCAAAAGCTCGGCTTTATATCCGTCCAAAGCGAGCGTTTTTGCGATAACCTCCGCGCGGCCCGTCTTGTCGCCCGTGAGCATTTCAAGGTGACTAACACCCGCCTTTTTAAGCTCTGCCAAAGCCTCCTTTGCGCCGTCCTTGACCTTATCGTCTATTTCCGCAAAGCCCACGAACTTGCCCGCCAAAGCTACGTAAATTACCGTTGAAAGGCTGACTTTTTCTTCAAAGTCAACGCCGTTTTCTTTAAGAAGTTTATTATTGCCGACCAAAAGCGTTTCACCGCCCAAAAGGCACTTGACGCCCTTGCCCGCTACCTCCTCCGCGCTTTGTACTTCAAGCTCGGTTGAAATATTTTTGAACGCGGCTGCCACGGGGTGGGAAGAAAATTTTTCCGCAGCGGCGGCAAGCTGTAAGGTCTTTTCGTCAGTGAAGTTCACGACTTCGAACACGCCTTCGGTCAAAGTGCCCGTCTTATCGAACGCGGCAACCGAAGAAAGCGCGAGCTGGTCAAGGCAAGTCGAGCCTTTAACGAGTATGCCGAACTTGGCGCATCTGCCTATTCCGCCGAAGTACGAAAGGGGAACCGAGATAACCAAAGCACACGGGCACGAGATGACGAGGAAGCTTAACGCGTTGTAAATCCAATCGCGGTAGGTATCCCATACAAAGCTTGCGTTTACCGCGCAGATTATGGTGGGAACTATGCCCGCGACGATGGCGGCGATTAAGCACACTATGGGCGTGTAGTACTTTGCAAATTTGGTTATGAATTTTTCGGGCTTGGATTTTTTTGCGGTAGAGTTTTCCACAAGCTCTAAAATTTTAGCCACGGCAGAGTTCTTGTATTCGCGCAAAACCTCGGCTTCGATTACGCCCGAGATATTTATACTGCCCGAAAGGATTTCGTCCCCCGCCTTCACTTCGCGGGGCAAGGGCTCGCCGTTGAGGCTTTTCATATCCAGCGCGCTTTCGCCCTTTATAACGCGGCAGTCAACGGGCACCTTTTCGCCCGCCTTTATGAGAATGGTGTTGCCGACTTTAAGCTCCTCGGGGGGAACTACGCGCTGTGCGCCGTTTTCTACCAAGGTTGCGGTTTCGCTTTTAAGGTCCATTAAAGTTGAAATGGAATTGCGCGACGAGCCGACTGCGATGCCTTGCAAAAGCTCGCCGAGCTGATACAAAAGCATTACCGCAACGCCCTCGACGAAGCCGTCGCCCGCGAAAATTCCGAGTAAAATTGCGCCGATAGACGCAACCGTCATTAAAAAGTTTTCGTCAAAGATTTTGCCCTTTGCGATATTTTTAACTGTGTTCCAAAGCACGGGGTGCCCTACCGTCAAGTAAGAAAGCCCGTAGAGAACGTAGGTTACTATTTCAACCGCTAAACTGCTTTTTGCCGTGCCCGTCAAATCGAGTACAAGCGCGGGAATGAACAGCACGACGCCGACCAAAATGAGGATAATGTCCTTTAAGTGTTCCTTAAACACGCTCTTCTTTTCGGGCTTATCGGATACGATTTTTACGTCCTCGAAATGAGTTATCGTATAAATTGCCTTTTCGCGCGACTCGGGCGAGGTCGCGTTTAAGATAACGCACGTTTTCATAAAGTCGACCATTGCCGTAACGCCGTCAAGCTTGTTTAAATCTTCTTCCAATTCGCGGGCGCAGTTGGCACAGCACAGCCCCGTTATATTGAGCTTTTCGCCGACGAATATTTCTGCGGGTGCGACTACCGGCTCCTCCACAACCTTTACTTCTTCGAAGTGGTTGCAAACGTCCTTTACTTTTTCAAGCGTTTTATCGTCGCACTCTACGTACACCTTTTGCGCCATAAAGTCGACGGTAGCTTCCTTTACGCCCGAAACTTTTAATATTTCTTCTTCAAGCTCGCGTGCACAGTTGGCGCAGTCCAGCCCCTCTATTTTAAAATTAATCATTGCAGTTCAAGTGCTCCTTTGCGACCTCTATCATTATCATAACGTGCGCGTCCGCTACCGAGTAAAGAATTTTCTTCCCCGCCCTACGGCACTTGACGATTTTATTGTCTTTAAGCGTTTTAAGCTGATGGGAAACCGCGCTTTGGTTCCCCCCCACTGCCTCGGTGATATGCTCAACGCACAGCTCGCCCGCGGCAAGCGCCAAAAGAATTTTAAGGCGGGAAGGCTCGGAAAGGGTCTTGAACCTTGCGCCCATTTCGGCAATTTGCTCGTCGTTAGGCATATCCGCAAGTGCGGTTTTAACGCGCGCGCCGTGCAATTCCTCTTCCTTTATTTCATTATCCATATACGTAACCTCTTTATTATTATATGCATTTATATGAATGTGTATTCATATGATAATAACATAATAATACGCACATTCTAAAATGTCAACTACTTTTCAAACTTTTTGCGAAAAAAGCCGCGGCGCAATTTTGCGCCGCGGCTTAATTCAAGTTTGATTAGTTTTTCTTGGTTTTCTTTTTAGGTGCTTCGATAACTTCGTCGATATCGACCTTGTTCTTGGGTTTGATTACGAGGAGCAAGATTATACCGATAAGCGACGCGCCCGCGATACATAAAAGTATAATGGACGTTACGTTGTCTTGTACCCAAGTATCTTCACCCTTTAAAGGTTCAACCTTGGTTGCCGCCGCTATGGTCATATAGCTGGTTTCGGGTTCGGCGATTTCAGAGCTTCTTGCCTCGCACTTGATTACGTAGAACGCATTTGCGGTCTGCGGGGTGAAGGAAAGCGAGCTTCCGTTCCAACCGTAGTCGTTAAACGCTTCGTAATCGGCAGTGCCCTCTTTAAGGTCGTTCGTGGGTCTTATTCTGGTGAAGTACTGTCTGCTGTCCTTTAAAAGCGTTTCAACGTTCTTGGCAAAGTCTTCGTACTTCATTGCCACGCCGCCGTGGTCCTTTGCATAATCGTCGTTGTGGAACTCGTAAAGGTTGTACTCGGTTTTTACGGATACGCCGTTGATTTCAAAGCTGTCGGGGGTGAAGCTGCTGCCAACGTACGCAGTGGACTGTTCGTCGGGGTCCTCAATGGAAATTTCGGACGCCTCAACGGTGAACTCGAACCAAGGCAGATATTTCTTCATACCCTCGTAGTCGGAATCTTTTTTCTGGTTGTACATATTCCAGATATCGCTCGTTTCCAATTCCGTTTCTTCTTCGCCGTCGAAGTAGTACATTGAATTGCCCGCCGCATCCTTTGCGTAAACGGTGAATACGTATTTACCCGATTTGGTAAGGTTTATTGAAAGCGCGTTTGCCTTCTTACCGGTCGACTGCTGCTGAGAACCGTTGTTATAGTAAATTGAAAATTCCAAGTCCTCGTAAGGGGTTGCGTTATCCGTAAACAAGTCTTCTGCAGAGGGAAGATAGAAATAGTTCTTGCTGCCCGCCTTCAAGTCCTTTGCGGCTTCGGTAACCTTTTTCTGATAATCGTCAACGATTTTCTTCCATTCGGTATTTGCGTTGTCGCCCGTCATATCGGGGTTGCTGGTCTTTGCCGCGGTATCGGTGTAAGCGTAGGTTGCGCCTTGCTTATCTTCGGTAACCGCAATGTATTTTTCGCCGTTTACCGTAAGAAGATAGCCGTCGTCAACGAACCAGTCCAAAAGAACGTACGTCGTTTGTCCGCCCGTTGAGGTGGTGTCGGTAAGCTTTAAAACTACCTTTACCGCCGCCTTTACTTCAAAGGTTTTGTCGGCGATTTTCTTGCCGTAGTCGGAAGTTTTGGGAAGATAGTGCTTTGCGTGGGGGAAGATATACTGGTTGTCCGAATCGGTAACCTTTTTGTAATCTCCGCCGTCCTCGTTATATACGGGTGCTTTGCCAGTGTCGGGGTTTGCGTCCTTATCGGTAAGCATGTAGTACGAGGTCGTAAGGCTGGGCGAAGAAGTAAGCACGTCGATTACGGTATAATCGAAGGTGATTTCGCCGTTGTATTTAATGAAAGGAACGGATTTGTCGAGGCAAAGCACGGGGGGCGTATCGTCGTTTACCGTACCGCCCGCGCGGTGCTGCTCTACCGCTCTCGTGTCCTTCAATTTAAAGCTTTGGTTGTTGAGGTAGTAAAGGGTCATAAACGCACGGCCGTGAGCCTCGGTTTCGTTCTCGTCCTCCTTCTCGAACACCGCCTCGAAAGAAAGCGGGGTTACGGGGGTGGTCGTAGACGAAGAATATTTTGCGTAGGTCTTGCCTACGTTTTCAAACTTGCCGTAGCAGTGGTTGTCCTCGTCGGAAATTTTTACGAGGTAGTCGCCGCCTTCCAAATTCGTCAAACTCTCTTCATTGCCGTCGTAATCTGCGGTAAAGTTGATGGTGATATGCTGGTCTGCTTTAACCGTGCCGATAGACGTCAAGTCTGCAATCTTATCCAAAACTGCGTTTAAATCCTCGTCCTCGGTTTCCTTGTGGGTGATATAAACGTTTAAATTTTTATCCTCGGCGGGAGCAAATACGATATAGTTCGTGCTCTTGCCGTCCTTGGTTTGGTAATACTGTTGGCTTTCGAAGGTGATTACGAAATACTTGTACTCAACCTCGTATTCTGCGTTGTTCGTAGGGTCGCCGAAGCCGATTTCCAAATTGAACCAGCCGTATTGCTTATCAAAGCTGATATCGGGCTTCGCGGTTTCGGTTGCCTCTTCCTTACCTTCCTCGGTCTTAGGTGCTTCCGCTTGCTTTGCGGAGTTTTCTATCCACTTGAAGGCAAGGTTCTTTCTGTAATTTACTGCGTCCTTATTATCGTTGAAAACGAACATAGTGTGGTCAACGGGGTTTTCCTCGTCGCCTTCACGGTGCGCCCAAACCTCCGCCTTGTTCGCGGTAATGAACGTGCTCGTGCCGCTTATGGTAACCGAACGGTCCGCACGGGCAAGCGTTATGCCGAGGAACGCGCCGACGGCAATTATAAAGCTGAGCGCAAGCACGGCAATAAATAAGAATTTTATTTTTAAGGATTTTTGCGAATTCATATTTCAATCTTCCGATATTATAATTTTAGTTGTACTTTGCTATTTTACACTATTATTTAAGGGGTGTCAAACAGTTTTAAACGCGTTCAGAATATAAACAAATAATTTTTTACCGTTCAAATAACTTTACTTTGCGCCTTTTTTGTGTTAAAATTTTTTTGCATTTAGAGGAGCGGACGGGCATAATTAGCCGCGGCAAAGGAGTTGAAAAGGCAATTCCGCTATTAACGCCGCGTTGAAAGGGCGCCTCCGCCGAGATGCGGCTACCCTTTAAACCGCGTCGGGCGTACGGGTTAATACCCTTGCGACTGTCACTTGAAGTGTTGCGCTAATGCCGATTCGATTTTTACGGGCAGTGCAACGCACTGTCTTTTGTTTTATAGGTGATTTTATGAAAAAGTATTCTGTGGGTATCATTGGCGCAACGGGAATGGTCGGACAAAGGTTTTTACTTTTGCTTGCAAACCACCCCTGGTTTGAGGTAAAGTGCCTTGCCGCCTCCGCAAACTCTGCGGGCAAAAAATACAAGGACGCTTTGAAGAGGTGGCACCTCTCCTCCCCCATGCCCGAAAAATATGCGGATATGGTCGTTTACGACGCGACCGCGGACAAGGAAAAGATTGCAAAAGAGGTAGATTTCTGTTTCTGCGCGGTGAATATGAAAAAGGACGAGCTGAAAGAGCTTGAATATTCCTACGCTAAATTAGAGTGCCCTATCGTTTCAAACAATTCGGCACACCGCTTTACGGACGACGTGCCCATGATTATCCCCGAAATCAACGCAGACCACCTTGAAGTTATTTCGGCGCAGAGAAAGCGTTTGGGTACTAAGCGCGGGTTTATCGCGGTTAAATCGAACTGCTCGTTGCAGTCCTACGTTCCCCTTTTACACCCGCTTGCAAAGTTCGGCGTGAAAGAGGTTGCGGTTTGCACCTATCAAGCCATTTCGGGCGCGGGCAAAACCTTTGAAACCATGCCAGAAATTTGCGACAACGTTATCCCCTATATCGGCGGCGAGGAAGAAAAAAGCGAGGTTGAGCCCCTTAAAATTTGGGGCAGCGTCAAGGGCGGCAAGATTGTGCCCGCCACCTCACCCAAGATTACGGCGCAGTGTTTAAGGGTGCCCGTTTCGGACGGACACACGGCGGCTTGCTTCGTTAAGTTCGATAAAAAGCCTACTAAGGAAGAGATTTTAAAGGCGTGGAAAGATTATTCAGGCGAACCGCAAAAGCTTGCCCTCCCCTCCGCGCCAAAGCAGTTCTTGCACTACTTCGAAGAGGATAACCGCCCCCAGCCCTATCTTGACAGAAATCTTGAAGGCGGTATGGCGGTTTGCGCGGGACGGCTCAGAGCGGACAACGTTTACGACTACAAGTTTATAGGCTTTTCTCACAACACCCTTCGCGGTGCGGCGGGCGGAGCGGTACTTTTAGCCGAGCTTTTAGCCGCAAAAGGATATTTCGATTAACGCAAAATAAGGTTTTTGATTAAAATAATACAAACGAAAATTCGGGAGAATTAATATGGTTGGTTTTTGCAACGGAATAATTACGGCAATGATAACCCCGTTCACCGAGGACGGCGTGAACTTTGACGAGTTCGGCAAGATGATTGAGTATCAAATCGAAGGCGGCGCGGACGGCTTGGTTGTGCTCGGCACCACGGGCGAGCCCGCAACTATGACCGAGGACGAAAAGGTTGAAACTATAAAATACGCCGTTAAAAAGGCTGCCGGAAGAATTAAGATTATAATCGGCACGGGCAGCAACGATACGGCTAAAGCCGTAAAGCAATCCGTTCAAGCCGAAAAGTTAGGCGCGGACGGCGTGCTTGCCGTTACCCCCTACTACAACAAATGCACGCAAAAGGGCTTGTACGAATATTACAAGGCGATTTGCGACGCGGTGAAAATTCCCGTTATTGCTTACAACGTACCCTCGCGCACGGCGGTGAACATTTTACCCGAAACTGTTGAAAAGCTTGCCGATATTCCCAATATGGCGGGCATAAAGGAAGCAAGCGGAAATATGGCGCAAGTGTGCGAAACCATAAGGCGCATCCGCGGCAAAATGGATTTGTACTCGGGCGAGGACTTTTTAAATCTTCCTATGCTTGCGGTCGGCGGCGCGGGACTTATATCGGTTACCTCTAATATCGCCCCCGCACTCGTAAAGAAAATGTACAACTTAGTTAAAGAAAACAAGCTTGACGAGGCGAACGCCGTTCAAGACTACCTCCTCCCCTTGGAGGACGCGTGCTTCTTGGAGGTGAACCCCATCCCCGTCAAGGCGGCTTACAATATGATAGGCTTTAACGCGGGCGTGCCCCGCTCGCCCTTGACCGAGCTTGAAGACAAAAACAAAGAGATTTTACTTAAAGAAATTTTAAGGGTCGGACTGAAAAAATGAATTGTTTGATTTGCGGCATAAACGGCAAAATGGGTGCAAACCTCGTTGAGCTTTTAAAAGGCGATAAAGAGCTTAATATAGTTTGCGGCGTGGATATAAACTGCGGCGGGCAAAGCGTGCCCGTGTATCCTTCCTTTGACAAAGTCAAAGAAAAGGTTGACGTAGTTATTGACTTCTCCTCCCCCGTCGTTTTAAAAAGCGAGCTTTTATGGGCGGTTAAAAACGGCTGCCCCGTAGTGCTTGCCTCAACGGGATATTCTGCGGATGATTTGAAGCTTATTGACGAAACGGCGAAAAAGATTGCGGTTTTCAAGACGGGCAACTTCTCGCTCGGAATTAATCTTTTAGTAAAGCTCGTTAAAAAAGCCGCCCAAACGCTGGGCGAGGGTTTCGATATCGAGATTATCGAAAAGCACCACAACCAAAAGGTTGACGCACCGTCGGGCACGGCGCTTATGCTTGCCGAAAGTGCGAACTCGGCATTCGATGACGGCAAGCCCTATATAAACGGGCGTGAAGGCATCGTCGGCAAACGCGGGAACGAAATAGGTATTCACGCGGTGCGCGGCGGAACTATCGTGGGCGAGCACGAGGTTTTGTTCGCGGGCGAGGACGAGGTTATAACCCTCTCCCACTCGGCGCGCTCCAAGCGGGTGTTTGCAGTGGGTGCGATACGCGCCGCAAAGTGGCTTTTAGGCAAGCCCGCCGGTAAGTACGATATGAACGACGTTCTTGATATTTAATTTAAGGAATTTATTGAAAAACGCCCCGCGCATTCAAGCGCGGGGCGTTTAGTATATTCAATTTTCTTGTTGCTCTTTCTTGGGGAAGTCAGTCATATGCGCTCCCCAAAGAGTAAATATGCCCATTCTTATTTTTACGGGCTTACCGCAATCAAGACACTTCAAAGAGGTTATTTCTTTATCACAGTCTTTGCAAAATGTTTTTAAACAGTCTTTACCGTCAACATTTACGATTTTTTTGTAAACACAAGCGTATTCACGCAGTCTGTCATCGGGTTCGGCATAAGTATGAGCAATCTTCCACTTAACGTAATCAGCTGCTACCCAAACATCGCCGATACCGAGAGTTATAACTGAAATAAACGTCCATTTTACGTATTTTTCTAAATAATCAAATGCCTCTCCGTCAAAGAATATATAATACCCGTCTATTCGCGTATGCTCGGCAAGCCAACGCTTTTGGCGGCAATGCGCCCAAGCAAAGCCCAAAAACAGAGTTATCAAAGTGATAAAACCCGTAAACAACTCGACGCCCAAAAATTGATACCACTTGCCGGTAAAACAAGATTTTTCTTTTTCTTCGGAAGTAGTACCTTCAAAATGTGTATGCTCGGTAATCCAAGTAATAATTCTTATTCTTCCGTCGATTAAAAAGTAAATACCCGCAGTTATAAGGCTTAGAAATAATATTAATAAAAACTTTAAGAAAAGCTTAGAACCTTTTCCGTCAAAAGCTAATCGTCTACCGTTTATATAGGTGTGTGAATTCGCCCAACGATAATACCAACATATCAAAAACGGATACGCAATAAACAAACTGAATATACTGCCAAACGCCACAGCCAAGCCACGTAATGCGTGTTTTATTGCTCCACCGGTAAAGCAAGACTCACTTTTCTCACCCAATGCAAAATTCATTCCTTGAACGTTTTCCATAGATATTCTCCTTATCATTTGTACATACTGGATTATATAGGAATTTTTCCTATAAGTCAATAGTTTTATAGAAATTTTTCCTATATTGATTTTGAGGTGAACGTTATGGAAATCGCAAAAATTGTAGGGGAAAATTTAAAACTTGCCAGAATAGCAAAGGGCGTTACTCAACGACAAATTGCCGAAGAATTGCATAAATATCAGTCCGATTACAGTGAATACGAAACGGGCAAAATTCAGCTTGATTACGAAAAAATAGTTTATCTTTGCAAAAGGTTTGATATTACACCCAACGACTTGTTCGGGTTCATTTAAATAAAACGCCGCCGCGACGGTTCGTCGCGGCGGCTTTATTTTATGCTAACGATATTTTGTCCGAGATACTTCTTATGAACAAGCCTTGGGTTACGGCCTCGTCGATACAGCCCGAAACGAAGGCGGTAAGTTTATCCGACGAGCGGGGAACTTTAAGCTCCTTTAACACTGCAGGAATAAGCTCGTCCGAGTAAACGCTTACGCGGTTTAAAAGTATTCCCTTTACCAAAGAGATTACGTCGTAAGGGGTGTAGTCCACGTCAGTCGAGCGGAGCGAAGTCCCCTCCTCTACTCTGTACCTATCGAAGGCTGCAAATTTATCTGCTTTGAAGTAGTAGACGGTGCCGAGCAGCTCACAGCTTTCGAATGCACACTTGTCGATAAGTGCACGCAATTTCGATTCAAGCTTTACGCCGTATTTGGAAATTCCGAAGGCGGACAAGGTGCGCTTCATTAAAAACTGCGTTGAGATAGGCTCTTCCGCCGTAACCACCGCTTTTATAACGCGCATAACCTCGGCGTCGTTTTCGCCGCTTAAAATATAGGCGGGGTCTACTTCCTTTATATCGAGCTTGGCGGCGCGGTAGGGCTTTTTGAAGTTAATCGAGGTGGGCTTGCCGTCGTCGGTGAGCTTGTCTAAAAGCTCTTTTATCTTTTTAATCTCGCGCTTGGGGTTGTTGAAGAAGTTGATAGAGTAAAGTCTGTAAACGTTCCAGTTATTGCGCTTTAAGGTCTGTACTTGCATCACGGCGCGGTCCTTTACCGAGAACTGCTTCGTGCCGTCGCACAAAATTCCCAAAATAAAGTTGTGTTTGTTTTTGGGGTCTAAAACGCCCACGTCGATTTTGAAATCGGACACGCCCACGTTGCAGCGGCAGTCGTAGCCGTAGTTTGAAAGCTCCTCGGCGATAAACTTGCCTATGCCTTGCTTGTTGATGTTTATATCTTCACTCTTTACCGAGATACTCGTTCTGCCCTTTTCGGCGAACTCCAAAAAGGCTTTAAGCCCCGCAACCCCGCGGGAGGTCGTGCGCGCCAAATCTATCATCGAGTAGCGCATTGACGAGAACACGAGCATTTCTTCCCTTGCACGGGACACGGCAACGTTGAGCCTACGCCAGCCGCCGAACTGGTTTAAAGGTCCGAAGTTTAGGGACAGTCTGCCCATTCTGTCGGGCCCGTAGCAGACGGAAAACAATATTACGTCCCTTTCGTCGCCTTGCACGTTTTCAAGGTTTTTAATAAACAGCGGTTCCTCGCGCTCGTACGCCGCCTCTTCAAGCCCGTTCTTTGCAAGCGCCTTGCTTAAAAGTTTTTCCACGTAGACTTGCTGAGGGGTCGAGAAGGTTACTATGCCCATACTCGAACGGCGCAGCTTTTCGTCTTTTAAGCGCCGTATAACTTCCTTAACGAGTGCCTCCGCCTCTTCGCGGTTGCATTTGGTGCCGCCGCGCTCGTAAACTCCGTTTTCGATATACTGCAATTTAACGCGGCTGTCCAGCGCGTCGGGCGAGGGGAAAGTGCAAAGCTTGCTCGAATAATAGGTTGCGTTGGAGAACGCAATCAAGCTTTCGTGCTTGGAGCGGTAGTGCCAAATTAAGTGCTTTTCTGGTATGCCCAAAGCTAAGCAGTCCTCGAGGACGCTTTCCAAATCCTCCGCCTCGGGGTGGTCGTCGTCTTGACCCGTGCCCATAAAGAACGAGGTCGGGGGCATCTGTTTGTGGTCGCCGACGATAATCGCGCTTTTAGCCCTTGCAAGCGAGGGCACCGCCTCGCAAGTGGGAATTTGCGACGCCTCGTCGAAAATAACTATATCGAAAAGCTCGGGGTCGGCGGGAAGATACTGTGAAACCGAGCCGGGGCTCATCAGCATACAAGGCGCAACCACTTTTAAAAGCTCGGGCACGTCCGCGAACAAGTTCCTCAAATTGAGGGAACGCAGACTGCCCTTCGTCTGGCGCTGGAAGGACATAACCTCCAAAGCAAGCGGGCCCTCCGTCTCTTGTGCGGGAAGGCGGGCTATTAAATCCGCGCGAATTTTTTCGCGGGTGAGTGCTGTGAATTCCTCCAACAGCCTTGAATAGTTTGCCGCGCTTTCGTCCAAGACGTTTGCCGAGAATGCCGAAAGGCACTCGTCCGCGGGAATGTTGGTTTGAATAAAGTTTCTATATATGTTTTTGCGGAATGAGGACAAAATCTGCTTGCCCGAAATTTTTCCGCTTTCCATAGCGTCGGTCATAAACGAAAGCCCGCTGTCGTTAAGCTTTTTGGCGGTTGCTTTGTACATACACCACGCGGGCAGCATATCTATATTGTCTATAAGCGAAGTGCACTTTGCGGTGTAGATTTCGAAAATGTCCGTATCGGCGTAATCGGACTTGTCGGCTTTAATCAGCTTCATAAAGGTATCCGCGCTCTTGGTGAACGAGGTTGCCGCCGCAATAAGTCCCGAGATAAGCGGCTTTAAAATTCCGCTTGCCGCGGCGCAGCAAACGCTGTTGAAAACGTCGGCGTTGTAGTCCATAAAGGTCTGCGCGCAAAGGCGGTGAAGCCCGTACAAGGGGGATAAAAACTCCTCCCTCTTCTTCTCGTTTATTCCGCTAAAACCAGTGAAGCTTTGGGAAAGGTTCGTATTGGATAAAATCATTCCCCTTGCCTTTTCGATTTCCAAGGCGCGCTTAATCCATTCCAGCTCATCCTTTTCCTTGACGGGTTGAGGTGCACAGCGGTTAATTCTTTTGATTACGTTTAAAAGCGTGCGGGAAGAACGGTAGTTTTCACCCCAGTTGTCAAGCTCTTTTTCGATTTCGTCCGCAAACTTTCCTATATCGGGCAAAACCTTGAAGTGCTTGAACCAGTGCTTGCACTCGCTGTCGTACCGCAAATTTGCGTTGTAGAATTTATAGAACGCTTCTTCATCGCACTCGAAGAATTGTTTAAGCGTTCCGTCCTTTAAGGTGCCCGCAATTTGCAGAAGATTTTCAAGCTTTACGCGGGTGAACTTACTCGTCTTTTGCTTGAAGGTATCAAGGAAAAGTCCGAGGTAATTTTTAAGGTGTTTTATCTCCGCCAAAAGCACTTCGGCGGCACATACTACGGCACGTTTTGTATTTTCGTCGCACTCGGTAAGCCTTACTTCGGTGAAGGGCGAACGGTAAACTCCGCCGCATTCTTTGGCCGCCGCTTGCGCCGCCAACAGCATATTTTCATAGTCTTCCAGCTTCTGCTTCGTTAGCGAGTCGTAGAAGGTGGTTTCGATGTTCATAAGCTCGGGCGCGGACTTGTTTTGAAGGTAATAAACTATCCCCTCGTACACGCTAAGCCCCAGCCGTCTTTTCTTATGCAGTGCGTCCAAAGGCGCGCGCAACGTATCGCGCGTTTCCTTTATTCTCGAACCCGCATCGGAAAATTTGTCGGCGTCCGCTTCGGACTTTAAAAGTAAAGTCGTTTCAATATTTCTTATAATTTCGGCTTTGTCGGTGGTTTTGCCAGAATGAAGTTCAAGGCAGAAATCGCCGATGCCGATATCGCAAAGTCGCTTTTTAACCACTTGCAGCGCGGCTTGCTTTTCGGCAACGAACAAAACTCGCTTGCCCTTATCCACGGCGTTCGCGATTATGTTCGTTATCGTCTGACTCTTGCCCGTTCCTGGAGGGCCGTGCAGAACGAAGGTCGTTCCCTTTGCGGACTCCGCAACGGCGGAATACTGCGCGCTGTCGCAAGGCAGCGGCGTTAAAATGGCGCACGGGTCGGCATCGTCCTCCGAAACGCCCGCAAGCTTGTTTTCGCCAAGCTTGTTCGTGTTCGTCATAAGGGAAGCGATTAGCGGGTTTTTACCAAGGCTTTTAATATTGTTTTTTACGTCCGCCCACATGGCGTATCTGGCAAAGGTAAACTGCGAAAGGTAAACGTCGTCGTAGACCATCCACCCCTTCATATTAGCCGTTTTCGCGCGGAAAACCGCAATAATTTCCTTAGGGCTAAGCCCCTTACCCTCTACCCCGCGGATATCTATGCCGAAGCTTTGTTTTAAGAATTCCAACAAGGTGGTGTTCACCTCGTATTCTTCGCCCGCTTCAAGCGCAACGCCTTGGGTTTTCATTCTCTTTAAGGTTACGGGCAATAGGGCTATGGGAGCGTACTTGTCCTCCCTATCTCCGTCGTTTTTCCACTTTAAAAAGCCGAAAGCAAGATACAAAGTCTTTGCGCCCGTTTCTTCCTCCGCCGCGCGTGATTTTCTTATAAGGGTGGTCGCCGTTTCGGTCAGAGAGTCGGGCGAGGCAACGGCACGGATTTTTCCGCCCTTCATCTCTATCTGGATAAGCTCCGCCATATTTTTAACGGTCTTATTCTCACCGAAGTAAACGGCGTTCGGAATGGGCGTAGTGTTTGAAAGCAGAGTAAATTTGCCCTTTTGGTCGATTTTTTCGCAGAAAGACGGTAGGTCGGCGCAGAGAAGGTGCAAGCTGTCGCGCGTGTATCGGAAATTCAAAAGGTTATTCTTTAAGGATAAATCCAAAAGTCGGCGTTGCCAATTCGCCTCTTTGGAAACGGTTTTGTCGTATTCGTATTTACCCGCGTCGATAAATTCCGCCGGCTTTTCGTCAAAAGATAACTGCTTGTCGGCTAAAAGCTCGTACCCGTTCGCCGTCTTTACTTTCAACGGCATAGGGAAAAGTCCGCCTATTCTGCAACGCTTTATATCGAGGCAAATTTCCATTTCGCCCTTTTGCAGTCTTTCGCGGGCGTGCGCTTCACTCGTGGTGTAGCTTGCGTTTCTGTGCGCGAATAAATCTTCGATATCGAAAAGCGTAAGGTTGTTTACGCCCTCGGTAATATACTTTTCAAGTAGCTGCATATCGTCCTCCGTAGCAGAGGAAAAACAGCTTTCGTACAGCCATACACCCGCACATATGCTTGATTTACCGATAATCACGACGGGATTCAGCTTGGTTGCCTCGAAGCAGCTTGCGGCAAATAAGGCAAGCTCTAACGGGGTTGCAAATTTGTTTTTAATGACCTCGGTAGAATCACCCACGAAGGTAACGCCCGATAGATCGTCGCCGTCTTTTCTGTCGATATTTAAGCGGCGGATAGCCGAAAAGACGGAAGCAACGGCGTTTCTTACACCGTTCTTGTCCGTACCGGAGTAGCCCGAAAATTCAGAAGAATAGCCCCAAGTTTTAAGCTGTAAGCCCGCCTCTGCCAAAATCTTTTGGCAGTCCGCAATTTTGGGGCGAACGAAGGAAGCAAGCGTTTCTGCGTTGCCGGTAAGTCCGCACCAGCAGTCTATGGGAAGGGCTTGCACCTCGGCACTAATCGAGCAAACGAGCTCTTTTTCGCAAGTAAGCTCGACTTGAACGGTACAAACCTCGGGTTTTTCTATTTCGGCAAGGTACTTGGGGTTAAGCACGTTCTGCGGAATAACCTCCACACTGCTTTCGTGCGGAATTTCCTCGATATGCATTTCCGTAGGAATTATAAGCGGAGTAGAGCCGACTACCTTGACCGTAACGTCGGCCGCGTTCTCGGTGTCGCGGTTGAAAATTTTAAAGGACGTAAAAAGCGGCAGCCTTGAGTAGTAGGTTGCGTAGCTTACGGAGTTTAATATTTCGCCTTCGATTTCAAAAACGTCTACGGGTTTTTTAGGTTTGGTAGCCATATATGCCTCACTTTCCGCATTTTTTCGTGTCGTTTAGTCAGTTTTCTACATTATACCACCTTTGGTAAAAAGTGGCAAGCGGCTTTTATAATTATTGCCCTTTCATTTTCAATTAAACGAGTTAATCCTTTATAATTGCAAGCTCTTTTAACGCGCGGGTGTAAGCAATATACTTTTCGTTTTCGGTCATATCGCCGTCGGCAACGGCAACTGCGGTAAATTCAAGCCCTTTGCTTTCGTACACCGTCATAACGTTTATCTTCGTTTTGGATAATTTTCCCGTATCTCTTATGCGGTTATAGCTCTTCCTTGAGTACTTTTCAATTGATTGCCCCCCACATATGACCGCTTTAAGCCCGTTTTTGCCCGAAAGCCAAGCCGTAACCGAGCGGGCGGGAATAACCTCTATCTCTTGCGCGTCGAAGCCTATAGAGTGCATCTCTATGCCGAGTTTTTTTGAAACGTAGTCCACGATTTGCGTCGTGTTGCGGTAGTTTAAGTTTAGACTGTAAGTTTTAAAACCGAGCTCCGACCAGTCCTTTATGCCGCGGAAGAGAGTGATATTTTGCTTTAAGTCCCCGAAAATATTGAATACCGCACGGTCGTTTACCGCCTTTAACACCTTGTATTCCGCGGGCGAAATATCTTGTGCCTCGTCCACGAACACGAAAGAGTACTTAGGCGAGAGGTTAAAACCGAGCTTAACCAAGATAAAACAAAGTGCAAACAAGTCGCTTTTTAATAAGGGCTTTGCTTCAACCCCGTACTTCGTTTTGGCTTTTTTGACCGTTTCTTTATAGAAAAACCGTAAAACGTCGACGGTGTTTTCACACTTGCCTATTGCCACCAAATAGCTTTCACTTCGGAGCACGTCGGCGAAATCGTGCGTGGTTGAAAAGCCGTTCAAAATGCGTTCAACGGCACATATTACGGCACCAATCTCGTTTTTCAGCTGTTCGCGCTTTAAAATTCCGTCGGAGTAAGTAAGCTGTTCCCCCTCCGCCGTTTTTATCTTATAGCGCTTTAAATCGGCAATTTCTTTGTCCACTGTGCCTTCAAGCGATTTTAAATCTTCAAGGGCGGTAAGGCAGATTTTTTGCGAGTATCTGCGGATAAATTTAATGGATTTATAGAACGAAAGGAACTGCTTGTAAAAGTAGGCGTAGCCCTTCATTCTGTCGTCGGTTTTGACTAAATACAAAAACTCTTGCACGTCCAACACGCAGTTGAACATATAGCGGAACTGCTTGGTATAGTACAGCCCCCCGTCCTTCTTTTCCTTTATCTCACCCAAAACGCAGCGGCGTATCCTCACCGACGCATTCTTGATTTTTTCGTACTCCTCGATTTGCTCGCTGCAAGATAAGGAAACCTCTTCGGACACCTCTTTGCAGTCGTCCGAAGCGAAAAGCCCGTAGACCCCGTCGAACACTTTATTAAGCTTTTTATCCAAATCCGCCTCGAACGCGGGCGAATAAATATACTTTAAATAATCTATATTTACTTCTTGGTTAAAGTCGATTTTGCCTTTTAAATCTGCGCCGACGCTCTTTAAAAGCTTTAAAAAATAGCCGTCTATCGTGCTGGTTTTTACCTTTTCAAGCTCCAAAACGGCGGACAGCTCGTCAATAAAGGCGTTGAACGAATCGGAGGGCGTTACCACCATTACGTCGGTGGGGCGCACGCTTTCGTTGTTGTACATAATGTAAGAAAGGCGGTGCAGAAGTATCATCGTTTTGCCGCTGCCCGCAACGCCTTGAAGAACGAACTCGTCGTTTTCGGGCAAGGTGATGATTTCAAACTGCTTTTCTTGAATGGTTTGAATTATGTCGGTTATCTCGTTCTTTTCCTTTCTGCCCTTTAAAATATCCTTTAAGAAGGGGTCGAAAATAAGCTCCTCGTCCCTCCCGCCTATTTCTTCTTTCGTAAGGTAATCCGAAAGGGAAAGATACTCGTTTTTAAAATCGAGGACTTTGCCGTTGCCCGTCTTTATGGCGCGGCGTAAAATAAGTTTATAGTCGTACTCGTTTATGGAAAAGGTCGTGCGGCTTTTTTGGTAGTATTTTTGCGCCAACGGTGCACGCCAGTCTAAAATTTCAAGCTTTTCGTTGCCGTGCTTGCCGATATAATAGCTGTTGTACCCCTCTTTGTCGTCCGTTAAATCCATACGGGCAAAATACGGTTCCTCAAAAAACGGCTTGTACTCTTGCATCTTCGCCTTAAGCCTTGCAATTTCGGCGTTAAGTTCCAACACGCGGCGGTAAGACTCGGCGTTATAACCTTCTTGGTGCGTAAGGCTTTCCTTCTCCTCACGCGCAGCAGAAAGCTTTGCTTTGAGCTTTGCAAGAAACAAAACGCGAAGCATAGTCATGACCGCCCGAACGTGCGCCCCCTCGTAAGCGATCTGTTTATCGGCGTCAAGCAAATCTAAAAAATAATCTTTGGTAGGTTCTTTTTTAGGGTTGATTAAATTTTTAAGAGCTTGAAAATCAGTCATTAAAGTTAAGTATAACATAACGTTTAAAAGCTGTCAAATTTACAAAATAAAAGG
>CAMWME010000016.1 GCA_947175325.1 uncultured Clostridia bacterium
CAGAAACGACGCAAACCGGAGTTTGCGCCGCCTCTATATGATAAGGGGGAAAATGATGAGCAAATTAAAGTAAACTTATCGTTTACAATTCCATTATATACAAAAAATTTAAAATGTAAAACTCTATTAAAAAAATTTTTTTAGACTTTATAAATTAAATTTATAAAACAATTTTTGTTATTTTCTCACAAAAAACAGCTTTTTCGACCTTATTTTCAGTTATTTCTTATCTTTTCTACGGCAAATTTGAGCGCATCGAACACTAAATCAACTTCCTCTTCGGTGTTGTGTTTGCCGAAAGAAAACCTAACGGAGGACTTCGCCTCGCTAATTCCGCAGCCCATAGTTATAAGCGTATCCGAAGGCGAAACCGCCCCCGCCGCGCACGCCGCGCCCGTTGAAACGCAAATTCCCTTTAAGTCCAAAAGGAACAAAATATTCTCGCCGCCGCACCCGTCGAAGGATATATTTGCAATGGACGGTATCATTTTATTTATGTCCCCGTTAAGCCTCGTACCCTCGATTTCGGTAAGCACGCGGTTAACGAATTTATCGCGCAAGCCCTTAATGTGCGCGTTGACCTTGTCACGGTTTACGCACGCCTTTTCGTACGCCGCCGCCGTGCCGACTATCCCAGCCGTGTTCACGGTGCCGCCGCGGAAACCCATCTCTTGCATACCGCCCGAAATCAAGCGCAAAACGTCGCTTCTCTTTCTTAAAATAAGTGCGCCCGCGCCCTTGGGTCCGTAGAACTTGTGTGAGGAAAAGCCCATTGCGTCCGCGCAATTTGCGGGCAAAGGCAAATAAGCCGCCGTCTGCACGCAGTCGGTGTAAAAGAATACTCCCTTCTCACGGCAGATTTTGCCTATTTCCTCAACGGGCTGAATGACGCCCGTTTCGTTGTTCGCCGCCATAACCGCGCAGAAAATGGTATCCTCGCGCATCGCCTTTGCGATATTTTCGGCAAGCACTGCGCCGTCGCTTTCGGGCTGAACGAAGGTTACGTCAAACCCGAGCTTTTGCATATCCGAAGCGCTTTCCGAAAGGGAAGCGTGCTCAATAGAGGACAAAATCAAATGCCCTTTTTTATGTAGCGCGCACACGCCCTTTAAGGCGGTGTTGCCCGCCTCCGTGCCGCCCGAAACGAAGAAAACCTCATCTGGTCTACAGCCTACCAGCGAAGCTATTTTGTCGCGTGCCGCCGTGATTGCGTTTGCACTTGCCCGCCCCGCCGCGTGTTGGGACTGCGCGTTGCCGTATTGTTCTGTTAAGTACGGCATCATTTTTGTTAATACTTCCTCGTCAAGCTTAGTTGACGCCGCGTTATCAAGATATATCATTTTTTACAAAAATCTCCGAAATGCTTTCCACAAGGCTAAGCTCCGCCTTTTTTTCTTCAAGCTTGCGCCCAAGCTTGGTTGCGGAATTTTTCTCGTTAAGCTTTAAGTTGTTCGAATTCTTCCAAAGGAACTTCGCCGCAATTACCGCCCCGATAAACAACACGCCCGCAATAGAAACGAAGGCGATAAACAAGGGAATGTTCGCCCCGCCCTTGACCGCCGTAAGGTGCGTGCCGTAGTAAATTGCAAGCGCCGCAAACACGATAAGGGGCACCGCCGTTGCCGCAAAAAAGATTAAGGAATTGTTGCGTTTCTTTTTAAACACGACCCGCCTTTCGCTCTTCTTTTCTTCGTTTTCCTTATCAAGCGCCTCTGCCTCGGCTTTAAGCTCCTCCGCCTTGGCTTTAAGCGAAGGAAGGGCGTAGGCAAGATTTGCGACCGTTTCCTTTGCGGTAAAATTTTTAACTCCGTTTGCCGCCTCGGCTCCGTCCTCGGTATTAGTAAAGTCGGTAAAATCGCGCGTGACGGTGCGAAGCTTCAACGCGTAAATCTCGCCGTCGTCGCCAAGCTCGTCGGCTTCCGCCAAAGCGTAGCCCGCCTCCTCGTACTTCTTTTCGTCAAGAAAAGATAGGGCGCGTTCGGCAATCGTTTTAAGCTTACCCTTTCTTGCCGCTTCCTCTTCCTCGCGTTGTTTTTCGCGCGCGGCAAGCTGTTCGGGCGTCATAACCGCCGCCTCTTCGTCGTCCGAATCGAGCTCGGGCACTTCGAAGCCCAACTCATCCTCGGGCTCTGCCTCGTCGGGGGTATCGTCTATAACCAGCTCGTCCTCGCCGTCCGCGTTCTTTATTATTTTATACTTTCTGTCTTTATCGTCGTCTATCAATCTTTCTTCTGCCATACTATACTCCTTAATTGAATGCATCGGCACTTGCCCGTGTAACGGCTCTTTGCATAGGCGCACATCTCGGGCGAATCGAAAAGCGCGTAAACGCCGCTTCCCGAACCCGTCATATTCACGCCCAACGGCGCGAAGCTTTCAAGCTCTTTAAAGGCGGTTTCAACTTCGCCGTTCAGTTTTACGGCGGGCGCGTAAAGCGCGTTAAAAAGTCCTTGCCCAAGCCCTTCAATATCGCCCTTTAAAAGCGCGTCAACTGCGGGTTGACTTGACTTATACTCTTTCGGTAAATCGTCGTAAAGACGGTAGCACTGCGCGGTTGAAACCCCGCTCTTTGGCAGCAACAATAAAAAGTTAAGCCGCAAATTGCTTTTAAGCCGTTCGACCTTTTCGCCTCTGCCCGTAAGCCTTGCATAGTTGCCCGTAAGTAAATAGCCCGTATCGCTGCCGAGTTCGTCTGCAAGCTCTTTAAGCTGAGCCGCCCCGCCCTTGCCGTACAGCATAGCCATACCTTTAAGCACGCCCGAGATATCGGCGGACGAGCCGCCCATACCCGCGCCGACGGGAATATTTTTAAATATCTTAATATCCGCCCCGCCCGTGCCGAAAGTCTTTATATAAGCCTCGGCGGCTTTGACGGCGTTGTTGTCCTCGTAGGCAAGCGTTTCCGTGCCTTGACCGTGCATCTCGACGGTAATCAAATCGTCCTTGCGTTTTTTCAGCTTGATAAGGTCGAATAGGTCAACCGTGCAAACGAGGCTGTCTAAATTGTGATAACCGTTTTCGGCGCCCGTAACTGCAAGCGTTAAATTCAGTTTTGCATATGCCTTTACGCGAACGCCCATAGAGGTATTATAACACACTAATACGCAGTTATCAATTAATTTTAAAGCCGCCCGCGGATTATTCCGCGAGCGGTTACAGTTTGATGTGCGTTTAGTTGTTTTAATGCTAACGCAATTAAGATACTTGATTAAACGGAACGCTTAAACCTTAGGTCTGTAAATCAAAATCCTCTCTTTGCCCGTAAGCGGGAAGGTGAGCTCGGGATTTGATTTTTCAATAATTTCGGGCGCTTCGGAAAGACGCTTTGCCGTTTCCCAAAGTCCGTCGCCCGCGGCGGGTATGTACACGCTTATTGCACAGTTCGGCACTTCCTTTTCGCCTTGCTCGGTGACTTCGGTAAGGTATCTCGCCGTTCTCACTTCGCCGTCCGCGCCCGTTATTTTAAGCACGGCTTCGCCCTCACACTCGCCCTCGGCACGCTGTCTTAAACTCATACCGCAAACCGCAACCGAAATATCGCGGCAGTTTGCAGATAACCCGTTAAGCTGGACGCTGAAAGGAAGATTAACTTCGGTCGAATGCACCTCGCCCGCTTGTTCGTATAAAAGGGTTGCGGATACGCTGCCTTCAACGCCGTTTGCCGTTCTTGCAAACTCAACGCCCGGCAAGGTTGCCGCAAGGAACGCGCAAGTGTAGTCAAGCTTTGCCTTGGTCGCGCAAAGCCCGCTTACGCGCTCGGAATAAACTTTAAAATCGGTATCGAGAAGGGTTTCCTCGGTGGCGAAGTTCAAGCCCAACTCGCAGTCTTTGGAGAAGGCGTCCGCAACGAAGGTAACTTCCTCTTCCTCGTAGAAATGCCCGGTAAAGCCGAGGGTTGCGCTTACGTCAACGTCGCACTTGCCGCGCTCTTCGTTGACCTTGCAGTTCACGTTTACCGCCTTAATTTCCGCACGGCAGAAAGCGCGTTGAGAAAACAGCGCTTCGTCGCACGCAAGCTCGCACTTGAAGGGAATAACTCTGTCAAGGCACACGGGGGCGTTGTCGCGCACGGCAAGAAGGGATAAATAAATTTCACCGCTAACTTCAACCACACCGGCACGGACCGAGCAGTCCAAAACCAACGCTTGCGCCGAGGGTACTAAAATATCGGTTGCAACGCAGTCGAAATCGTCGTCCACCTCGCTCTCGCCCGAAAAGCTTACGAAGGAGTACAGCCTTGCACTGTCCGTTTTGCAGATTGCGCCGTCAACCGAAGTGGTGTAGCTTCGCATTGCGCTGTCGTAAACGGCAACCTCCGCGCCGACGACTATAGCCACCGCGTAGGACGAGCCCTCGCGCTTGACTTGCCAACGCTCGCACTTCAAAGCGCAATCGCCGCGCTGTGCGGGTGCAAGCCTGTCGTCGTCTATAAAATGAGTGAACTCCGCGCCCTTCTGCACGCGGCAAAGCTTGCCGTCCGCGTCGGCGTAAACCAAGGTTGCGATTATTCTTCCGCCGTAGTTAAGTCTGCCCGAAGAAACCTCGCAAGAGGTCAAAGAGATTTGCGGATATACCGCCACCACTTCGCCCGCGTCTTGCCCGAATTTGATTTCAACCACCGTCTGGGTGGATAAATCCGCTACCTTGCGCGTGTAAGTTCCCGTCTGATTCTGTGCGTTGATTGCCATAAAAATGCCTCCGTATCCGTTACGTTTACAAGGTATTTTATGCGCGTGACTTTAAGGTTATGACTATTAAATTTTTTCTTGTACCTTTACTCTGCCGCATAATATTTCGGAATACGAATACGCGGTTTTGCCCAAGAAGTTTTTATCGTTGGGGCTTACGGTGAAAAGCGAGGGATAAATTCCGTTTACTACCGCGGGGAAGGTTACGAACTTATTGCGACCCAAATTCAGCTTGACGGTAACGGCTTTACCGCTTAAATTTTTAATGGTATCTTTAATTGAATTGATTGTGGTGTTTACTTTTATCATATTAATATTTTTGCCAAAATTTAGAAAAATATGCCAAGCGTTCCGCTTGACAAAATAAAACCGCCCCATAAGGAGCGGTTTGAAATTCAGCTCAATTAAAAATCTTCGTCGTCGTCTTCGTCTTCATCATCCTCGTCATACTCGTCGTCTTCCAAATCCGACAAAGAGTCAACGTCATCGTCATCGAAGAAATCTTCCTCGTCGTTGAATTCTTCCTCTTCCTCGGCGAATTCTTCCTCGATTTCTTCTTGCAAATCTTCGTCGACGGTCAAATCGCCGTCGTCTTCTTCAAGGTAGTTCTTCCACTCCTCGTCGCTGTCGATGTCAACGTCTTCCTCGTCCTCGTACTCTTCTTGACCTTTGCAAGCGTCGCACATCTTTTCGCCGAGGCGGATACGGTTTATTCCGCAAACGGGGCAAAGCTCGGTCTGTTCAAGCTCTGCGTCAACCTCTTCGAAGTCTTCGTCTTCAAGGTCTGCAAACTGAAGCTTGTTGCCCTTCATCTCTGCAATGCACACGTCGCAGTACTCTTGCTTTTCCTCGTCAATATAATTGAGTTCACATCTCGGACATTTAACGTATTTTACCATAAATATCTCCGTATCGGGCAAGCCCAACGTTATCTACTATATTAAGTGCTAACATTATATTAATATTTATCTTTTTTGTAAACTGTTTTTTTATTCTTTTTTTTATGTTTTTTTTGTGTTTTAACGAAAAATTTGTCCCCAAGGGAAATTCCTCGGGGACAAATCAATTTATATCAATATTTAATTATTCGTTATAGTCGTACACGTCAACGCTCTTGTCGTCGGTGGTGTCAACCTTAATTCTCTTTCTGCCTTGTTCGGGATGCTTCTTCTTGCGGCGTACGAGATATACCGTAAGCCAAGCGCCGCCTCCGATAACCAAAGCGCCGATAAGGCACATACCGATTATGAAGAATACCTTTTCAACGGTTTTAAGCCCTTCGTACCAAGTGGGTTCGGGCTCTTCTTCGGCCTTCGCAACGAGGTAAGAAACCTTTAACCCTTCGCCGTAAGCTTTGATATCCTCTTCGGACATCTCGCCCAAAAGCGAGTAGTAATAATCGTGGTTGTTAGCGTAAACGGTTTTGCCGTTGACGGTTTTGGTATCTTTTTTGTATTCTGCCCAAACGCCCTCGGCCTTTACGAAGTTATCGTATTCAGCCAAAGTTTGGTCGGAATAAACGGGGTCTTTGCCGTCTTCGAGCGCGTCGTTCAGTTCTGCGGCGTAATCTTTAAGATAAGCCGAATCACCGTTGTGGAAAGCGTATCTTAACGCATTCTGAACGTTTGCGTAATTCTTTGCGGGGTATTTGTCGGTATCGCCGTAATCTTCGCTAATGGTCTTTTCAATACCCTCGTACTTTTCGTTCAAGTCGCGGATATCGGCGTTGTCCATTAAAGCGGAGCCGTCCTTGTGCAAGTCGAATACCATAATATAATTATAGTTAGTCATATTGGTGGTCATGCTTGCAAAGAAGATATAGCCGCTTATAAACTCGGGCATATACCAGCTTGAGCTTGCCCTTAAATCGAGAATTTGAACTGCGTCAAAGTCCTCGTTCGTGCCCGCGGAAAGGTTTGCGTCGTTATAATCGGCGGGGGTTCCGGCGTAGTTTACGCGGTTAATCGTATAGCCGCCGCTTGACGAAACGGAGTAATAGACGTAATTTTTGTCGGTGTCAACGTGTAAAATAGTTGCCGTATCGTCTTTGACTACGGGGTAATAATCGTTGTCTTTTCCGTCAACCGTGGGAAGGTCGGAAGCGTCGCCGGCGAGCTTGCCGTCCTCGAAGTAGTTGATGGTTATTCCGCCCGTGCTCTCTGCACAGAGAACTGCGGGTTTATCGTCCTTACCCAAAACGAACTTGTAATTGCCCGCAGCGGAGCCGTCGGTTAAAATGGCGTCTTCGGTTTTGGGGTTATTGGCTATGGGTGCGGGCTTTTCTTCGCCCTTCAAATCTGCCAAAGAGAAAAGGTACGCGTTGCTGTTAAGCTTGGTCGTGCGCGTGTAGTAAACGGTATCTTTTGCGTACTGCCTTACGGTGTAGGTGTAGCTTAAATCGTTTGCCGTGTTGTTGTCGGGCTCGAAGTTGAACGGGGTTTTCGAGTCTAATCCGCTGATGCCGTCAAGCACCAAATCGCCGCAGTTGATATATCTGTCAACCGTGCCCTCGTCCTCGTTATCGTTCCAGCCGGTTACCGTTTCGGAATTAAGCTTGCCCGCGAACTTGTCCACGGTTGCGCTTGCCGTTACGGTGTAAAGCTGATTATAGCCGTAAGTCGTATTAGAAGTACCGGCGTAGTTATACACGCTCATCGTGTAGTACACGCGGGGATTTGTCTTGTCAACGCTGTCGAAGGTAACCGCGCCCACGTTGTACGCAAGAAGGGTATCCGTGCCCGTCTTGGTGTTGTAGCTGTGAAGGTTGGTTACGCCCGTTGATTCGTCGTAAAGCTTTTCGTCGGAGGCAACGTAGAGAAGATAAACGGTATCCCCCTCTTCAACGAAACGGTACTCGTACGAAGCGGAAGGGAAAGAAACGTAAGCTTCCTTCAAGGTTTCGGTGCCGTCGAGCTTACTGCTCTTCATATCGAGGTAGCTGTTCTGTACTACGCCTTCGGAGTTCTTTGCGGTTGAAGGAGTTCCGTAGTAAATTCTGTCGCCGTAGATAAAGATGCCCGCGTTGTAGTTTGAAGAATAAGCGATGCTGGGTACTACCCTATCCACTTTGGAATAATCCTTATTTGCAAGGTCGCTTTTGGAAACGCGGTAGATTGCGCCTTTGACGGGTTTGCCGAAATCGTTTAACGCCGTACTGCTTTCAACGCCGTTGATATAGTAGACGTAGTTGCCCTTTTCGACTGCGAAGCCGCCGTTGGAAGTAACCGCGCCCGAATAGTCGCCGTCAAGCTTTGCCGAGCTGTAATAATCGCTACAACCCGCAACGGCTACTGCACCCAGTATGAAAGTTGAGGCCGTCATCGCGCATATAATTTTAGTAAAACGTTTACTCATATTAAAACTCCAAAGTTTCGGAAATATGTACAAAAGATAATTTTAGTCATAGTCAATTATATATCAACAAAAGTTTTTAATCAATAAAAAACGCCTTAATTTTAAAAAAAGGAGAAATAAATTTGGAAAAATTCGCGCTTTTGGATTTTTTAAAAGCCTTTCAAACTCTTACCGCAAATAACCAAGCGGAAAAAGAGGTTGCCGCGCCCGCGCCGCAACAACCGCAACAGCCGCCCGCACCCCCTTCACCTCCGCCGACCCCGTACGAAAGAAACCCTATGGCGGACGTTATCGCCCGCCACGAGGAAATTGCAAACCGCATCCGCAATAAAAAATAATTGCCGACGCGGAAAGCGTCGGCAATTATTTTTATTTTCAGCCTACTTCTTTATAGTTGATTTAGTGTGAAGTCTAATGTGTCTGGGAAGTCCGTTTATCCACAACGGAGTTATTTCCGCTTGAATTAAGGGCATTATGTAGTGAACGAGGTCGCGCGTAACGTTGGTGCCGTCCTCGTTTATCCATTCGCGGGGAACCTTCTTTTCGACGTTTGCAATGAGGTGAACGTCCGCCTCCTCGGTTATGCACATGTACGGGTCTTCGGATACGCGCTTTAAGGTGATGACCTCTCCGCTCTTACCCTCGAACGCAGCTTTAACGCCCGCGCCGCCGCAGTTGAACGCTTCGGTTACGTCGATACGCGCTTGAATGTGAGCCGCGCAACGCTGTAAGGAAGAAAGCTCGATTGCCCTCGTCTTTACGCCGTAGTTTTCAGCAATCTTGCCCGCGAGGTATCTTGCCGTGCCGGCAAGCTGTTTATGTCCGAATGCGTCCACGTAGTCGACGTGGTCGGCAAGCTCGCAGACGTATCTGCCGTCGGCAATTTTTACGCCCTCGGATACGGCGATAACTACCGAACGCTCTTCCTTCAAAAGGTTGCCCACGTCCTTGACGAATTTGTCAACGTCAAAGGTAACTTCGGGAAGATAGATAAGGTCAACGCCTTCGCAGTCCTCGCCCTTTGCAAGCGCGGTTGCGGCGGTAAGCCAGCCCGCGTTTCTACCCATAACTTCGATTACGGATACGACGGGGTAATCGTAAACCAAGCCGTCGCGGATAATTTCCTTAGTGGTTGCCGCGATATATTTTGCCGCACTGCCGAAGCCCGGCGTGTGGTCGGTTATTGCCAAGTCGTTGTCGATGGTCTTGGGTACGCCGATAAACTTTATAGGCGATTTGATAATTTTAGCGTAGTCGGTAAGGCGCATTATGGTGTCCATACTGTCGTTGCCGCCTATGTAGAAGAACGCGTAAATTTCAAGCTCTTTAAGTATCGCGAAAATCTTGTCGTAGGTTTTCTCGTTACCCTTAATATCGGGCAGTTTATAACGGCAGCTGCCCAAGAACGAGGACGGAGTCCTCTTCAAAAGGTCCATATCCAACTCGGTTTTAAGGCGGATTGAAAGGTCGACTATGTCCCTATCCAAAAGTCCTTTTATGCCGTGGACCATTCCGTAGACTATGTCCGCACCCCTATCCTTTGCGGTTTTATATACGCCTAAAAGCGACGAGTTTATGACGGAAGTCGGACCGCCCGACTGCCCTACGATTACGTTTTTCATTTTATTCCCCTTAAACTTTTAAAATTGCGGCTTTGCGCCGTAGACAAATTTATTATAATACGGAAAATATAAAAAAGCAATATCAAATATAAATTTTCTGCGCGCAAAATACTTAAAAACCGCTATTGACAAAGGTTTGTAAAAGTATTAAACTTTAAGTATAAAAATATTTTGGAGGTAAAATATGAAAAAATTTCTTTGCGGGTTAAGCATGGCTTTGCTTACCATCATACTTGCGTTTACCCTTACGGGCTGCAGCAAGGCGGGCAGCATTAAGAAGGCGTACGAAAACGAGGGCTACACCGTTGAATCGCACTCTGCAAGCGAGGAAGATTTGAAGAGCGCGGGCTTAAGCGACGAGGAAGCGAAGGACGCTTCTTCTTACGAGATTTACTTGGTTTACGATAAGGTAACCGGTAAAGTTCCCGTAGCTACTTACGTTAAGTACCCCTCGGCAAACAAGCTTAAAGATTCTTTGACGGTTACTAAGGACGACGGTTCCAAGGATACTTCCGTTTACGATAAGGCTGTTGAAACCGGAAACGTTAACGGCGACTGCTGGCTTATTTTAGGCGCGGGCAAATTATTGGAAATCTTCAAAAACGCATAAATTAAACAATTTAAAAACCGCCCGCTATCCGCGAGCGGTTTTTTCACTTAAACAAAAAAATAAGGCGTCCGCTTGGACGCCTTGATTTTTTGTTTTTATCTCTTTGAGAACTGAGGTGCACGACGCGCTTTCTTCAAGCCGTACTTCTTTCTTTCCTTGACGCGAGGGTCGCGGGTTAAGAAGCCTTCCTTCTTCAAAGCGGGGCGGCAGTCGGGTTCTGCTTGCAACAGAGCGCGGGCTACGCCCAAACGGATAGCGTTTGCTTGACCGGTGTAACCACCGCCGTAAACGTTAACCAAAACGTCGTACTTGCCTTCTACGCCCAAAAGCGTAAGGGGCTGTTTTACTACGTACTGCAAAACCGATTGAGGGAAATAATCCTCGAAGGTTCTGTCGTTGATTTCTATGTTACCACTACCTGCGGGAATAAGACGAACGCGGGCAATTGCCTTCTTTCTTCTGCCGGTTCCCCAGTATTGGAGTTTTTTCTTTAAATTAGCCTTTGCCATATCCTATCTCCCCTTAAAATAATTTAAGCTCTTCGGGCTTCTGCGCTGCGTGGTTATGTTCGCCGCCCTTATAAACTCTCAGCTTCTTAATCATATCTCTGCCGAGAGAGTTCTTAGGCAACATACCCTTAACAGCTTCGTATACTGCAAGGTCGCTTTTTTCGGCAAGCATCTTCTTATAAGAAATTTCTTTAAGACCGCCGATATAGCCGGTGTGGTATCTGTAAAATTTATCGTCAAGCTTTTTGCCGGTAAGGACTACCTTGTCGCTGTTTAATACGATGACGAAATCGCCCGTGTCAACGTTGGGCGTAAACGTAGGCTTATTTTTGCCGCGAAGAATTGCAGCGACTTTGGATGCGAGTCTGCCCAAGGGAAGCCCCGTTGCATCGACGACGTACCATTTTCTTTCAACTGTCTCCGCCTTAGCCATAAAGGTTTTCATTGTCTGCTCCTTATATCAATTAGCTGTAATAGCCGTTAACTTCTTTTGAGAATGTAAGATTATTTTATTATTTTATAAAATTTCTGTCAAGCTGTTTTGTATCGCGTTTATAAAGTTTTTTGCAAATTTTAAATTATTTTTAAGCGGGCGCGAAAAGTGGAAAATTTTGCCAAATTTTTGCGGTTTTCAGCTAAAAAACGGGGTTTTATTCCTTGCCCACGGAATGCTTTGATTTATACTCGTTTGCTATGCTTTCAAGCCTTTCGAGGTAAAGGTTGGTGCACTCTTCCCAAGAAATATACAAATCCCTTGAAGCGTTCTCGCCCGCCTCTTTCAGTGCGGCGCGGTCCTTTACGGCCTCCGCTATAACTTCCGCAAACGCGTTTTTATCGTCCTTGGCAAGATAGCCGTTTACGCCGTGGGTTACGCCGTAGCCCGCGCACGAGCCTTCGGTGAATACGCCCGGGGTAGAAAACGCCGCCGCCTCCACCTTTACCAAACCGAAGTTATCGTAAAGGGACGGGAAAATAAGCAAATCGCCGCGGGCGTACAAAAGCGGGAAAAGCTCCCTTGCGATAAAGCCCGTGAAGGTTACCTCCTCGTCCGTGAAGCCGAGCTTGTGCTTGTACTTTTTCATCTTGTCCAAGTCCGAACCCTTGCCTACGGCATAGAAGCGGAATTTAAGCCCGTTGTCTTTAAGGACTTTTAGGCTGTCCAAAATCAAATCTATCTTTTTCAGCTTTTCTATTCTGCCGACGTAGATAAAGACGAGCTCGTCCTCCTTTAAGCCGAATTGCGCGTTTGCTTGCGCGCGCAGATCCTCTTTGTTTTCACAGCGGGGGAAGTCCGTGCCGAAAGGAAGATACGAGATTTTACCCGTATAGCCGAACGAACGGCACTGCTCCTCCACGAGGGGCGAGCAGACGAAAACCTCGTCGTATTGGTTGTAGGTTTTGCCCAATATCTTGACCATTTTTTCGGCAATCAGTTTGGAGCCGACGGCTTGTCTGAATATGGGGCGCATATTGGTGTGGAAGGTCGCCGTGGCGGGTATGCCTTGCTTTTTTGCAACCTTCAACATAAACTTTGCCATATTGAAAGGCGAATGGACGTGCACGATATCGTATTGCTTTTCCATTACCTTTTTATAGAACTTCTTGTCCTTGGTCGCCCTACCGTATTGCAGCGCAAGCACGGGGAAGTAGATACTTCTGCAACGGATAATCTCGTAAGGCTGATTATCCACGTACTTTCTGTATGCGGGGGCAAGGGCCGTAATATCTGCCTTTTCGTGACCGTTTAAGCAGTAGTTGTGCATACAGTTTATAACGCCGTCAACGTGAGGCAAATAGGAATCCATTCCGTCTAAAACTTTAAGCTTCTTCATCACCGTTTTCCGTTATTTCAGTTTGGTTTGACTCTTCGGTATTTTCTAAGGGCGGATTAAGCGCACCCTTCCTCGCCTTTCTTGCGCGGTAGATTTTGCGGATAAGCTCGAAAATTACGAGTCCCATTCCTATTACTATATAGATATAATAAACCGCGAAACGCCAAGTGAACAGCGCCCACGAAAGTGAGGTTGCCGCAATTGCCACGTACGCGCTTACGAGTACGCCCTCTATCGCGCCCGAGTTGCCGGGGGTGGGGATTACCGCAACGGCTTGCGTGCAGTAAACGTTGAGCGCGATTACGATCATATACAGCTCGAACCCGCCGTCCGAAGGAAGCGCGGAATACGCGCGCATAACGAAGTACGGCAGAGAGAAAGTAAGTATAACTTCAAGTAGGCACAAAAACAGCAGAATTATAAAGTTCAAGGGCTTCCTTGACATTATCTTGAAGCCCGCGCGGAAGTCGGATACCACCTTTTCCGCCTTAGCCATAGTTGCCCCTTTGTCCTTGACTATTTTGATTTTCGCGCCCAAGCCTACGACCAGCGATGCAAGCCCGCGCGCAAACTTAGGAACGATTGCAAACGCAATAATCATGAGGGGCAAGAACATGTTCACCACCAAGCCTATCCACGCGCCGACGGTGATTATAGTTTGCCAAGTGGGGTCGATTCTGCCCAGAACAGCCGTGTTGCAAGCCATTATCAAAAGACTGACGATGGTATAGCTGAACATTTGAGCAAAGTACTTTATGAGTATTACCGCGCTTGAAACGCCGCCCGAAAAGCCCTTTTTGTGCAGATAGTAAATCTGCATAGGCTGACCGCCGACTGCAAACGGGGTTACGTTGTCGTAGAACTTGCCGAGTAACCCCACTTTGAGGCTTGAACGCAAATGGAACTTGCCCGTAGTGGTTTTCATGATAACGGAATATTTCATCCATTCCGAAACCATTATTACGAGGAGCACGCCGACGGCAATTAAACCGAATATCCAATTACCGCCCGCAAGCGCGTCGCCAAGGCTTTTGGTATCGCCCGCGTCGCCGACTATTTTGAATATAAGCCAAATACCCACGGCAATAACGCCGCATAAGAATACGTAGCCCAGCCAGCCGAACTTGTGCTTTTTAGGGGGCTCTATCGTCTTGGTGTCAAGACTTTTCAGCGCCTCGTCGATTTCGGACTCGTCCTCGTCCACTGTGCCGTCGCCGTTTAAATCTGCCGTAACCTCTTCGGCTTCGGAGGCGGGATTGACTTCCTCCGCCGTATCTTCGGAGGCGGCTTCGGTATTAAGTTGTTCTAATTCGGTTTCCGCGACTTCCCCGTCGCGGATTTCCTTATCGGACATATCCGCCCCCTTTTAAGATTTTTATTTAACGAGAATTGCTTTAATACGCTTTACGCCCGCAGAAACGTTCTCTTGCTTTGCAATTTTGAAGGTGCCCAAAAGCCCCGTATGCTCGGCGTGAGGGCCGCCGCAGATTTCCTTTGAAAATTCGCCGATGGAATAGGTTTTAACCCTTTCACCGTACTTGCTTTCGAAAAGCCCCGTAAAGCCTTGAGCCTTCGCCTCTTCAAGCGACATCTCTTTCATCACCACGGGAATATCGAGGGCGATTTGTTCGTTTATAAGCCGCTCTACCTCTGCCACCTCTTCGGGGGTAAGCTTGCGCGCAAAGTTGAAGTCGAAGCGAAGTCTTTCTTCGGTAATGTTACTGCCCTTTTGCTCTATGTCGGGCGAGCAAACCTTCTTAAGTGCGGCGTGCAAAAGGTGCGTTGCCGTGTGAAGGTTCGTGGTTTCTTCCTTGTGGTCTGCAAGTCCGCACGCGAACTTCTGCTCGCTGCCCGCGCGTGATTTCGCTTGATGCTCTGCATAAGCCGCCTCGTAGCCCTTTACGTCGACGGTTAAGCCCTTTTCACGCGCCATTTCGCCCGTGATTTCAACGGGGAAGCCGTAGGTATCGTAAAGGTGGAAAGCCGTTACGCCGTCAATGGTTCCGCCCGCGGGAAGGGCCGCAACGACCTTTTCAAATTCCTTAATGCCTTGTTGAAGGGTTTTGGAGAACTTGGTTTCTTCCTTTTCCAACTCCTCATATATATGCGCGGAGTTAGCTTTAAGTTCGGGGTAAACCTCCGCGTACTTTTTAACGAAGGTTGCGGAAACCTCTTTAAGCGCGCCTTGGGGAAGCCCGATATTTCTTCCGAAACGAACCGCACGGCGGATAATTCTTCTTAAAATATAGCCTTGGTCGGTGTTGGAGGGAACTATGCCCTTCGTATCGCCAATCATAAAGGTTGCCGTTCTTACGTGGTCCAAAACTACGCGGAAGGCGCGGGTGACTTCCTCGCTTTCGTTATAGGTGTGCGAAGTGAGTTCATCAATTTTAGCAATAGCGCCCTCGAAAATGTCCGTTTCGTAAACGCTTGACTTGCCGTTTAAGATGCAAAGCGTGCGCTCCAAGCCCATGCCCGTATCGACATTGCGCTGTTTGAGCGGCTCGTACTTGCCGTCCGCAGTTTTGTTGTACTGCATAAACACGTCGTTCCAGATTTCAAGGAAGGTGCCCGAGGGCGCGTCGTCGAACTGGTAAGCGTTAAGCTTGTCCGCCGCCGCGTGGTTGCGGATAATGTGCATCTCGGTATCGGGACCGCAAGGGCCGGTCGTACCGGCGGGGCCCCACCAGTTGCCCGACTTGGGCAAGAAGTAAATGTTTTCGGGAAGGATACCGCACTTTTGCCAAATCTTTGCGCTGTCCTCGTCCTTGGGGCAGTCGTTATCGCCCGCAAAGCAAGTTACCGCAATATCCTTGACGGGTATGCCGAGGTACTTGGGCGAAGTTAAAAACTCGAACGACCAAGGAATCATTTCCTCCTTGAAGTAGTCGCCCAAGGACCAGTTGCCCATCATCTCGAAGAAGGTACAGTGCGAGCTGTCGCCTACCTCGTCAATGTCGCCCGTACGAACGCATTTTTGCACGTCGGTGAGGCGCTTGCCTTCGGGGTGCTTTTCGCCCAAAAGGTAAGGCACCAACGGGTGCATGCCCGCGGTGGTGAATAATACCGTGGGGTCGTTTTCGGGAATGAGGGACGCCGAGGGTATTATTTTATGACCCTTGTCCGCAAAAAATTTCAGATAAAGCTGTCTTAAAGTTTCCGAAGTTAAATTTTTCATAATCTGCCTTACTTTTTAATTATAGTATATCCTTCTTTACTGTCCTTAATTATATAACCGAGTGCGTCGATTTCTCCGCGCAATTTATCTGCCGTGCCCCAGTCGCGGGCAAGTTTTGCTTGCCAACGCTGTTCGGCAAGCGCCTTTACCTCGTCGGGAATTTCCACGGGGTTCTTCGCCGCAACTTCCGCAAGATAAGCGGCAGCGTCCTTTTTGAAAAGCCCCAAAAGCGAATAAGTCTTCCTTATCTGCCAAACGTCTTCGGCGCAGCTACCGTCGCCCTTTGCAAGCTTTGAGGAAACCGTTTTAAACAGCCCGTACAGCTCGGACAGCGCAAGCGCGGTGTTGAAGTCCTCGTCCATATCGGCGTTGAACTTATCGTCGATTTCGGCGTTGCCTTTACCGCCCTTGCCGAACTTATCTTCCACCGCCTTTATTACCGCGTAGAACTCGGCGAGGTGCTTTTCAGCTTCGGGGAAAAGGTCGTCCGTGATATTTATATCGTTGCGGTAATTGTTTGAAAGTAGCGCGAACTTTATCGCCTCGTTGGTGTACTTTTTGAGCAAGTCCTCTAAAAGCAAGCTGTTGCCGAGGGACTTTGACATCTTCTGTCCGTTGACTTTTATAAGCCCGTTATGCGTCCAGAATTTTGCAAACTGCTTGCCCGTTAAGCTTTCGGTTTGGGCGATTTCGTTCTCGTGGTGGGGGAAAATCAAATCTCTGCCGCCGCCGTGGATATCAATCTGTTCGCCGAAGGCTTTATAGTTCATAACCGAGCACTCGATATGCCAGCCCGGTCTGCCCTTGCCCCAAGGGGAAGCCCAACAGATTTCCCCCTCCTTTGCCGCCTTCCATAAAGCGAAGTCAGCGGGCTCGCGCTTATTCTCGTCGTTCTCTACGCGCACGCCGTCAAGCATATCTTCAACCGAGCGGTTGGATAGGCACCCGTAGCGTTTGAAGCTTGCAACCGAGAAATACACGTCACCGTTCGGTGCGGGGTAGGCGTGTCCGCCCTCGATAAGGCGGGTAATAAAAGTAATGATGTTATCTATATTTTCGGTGGCTTTGAGCCAAAGCGTGGGGTCGTCCACCTCGAACTCCGCCATAACCTTGTCAATCTTTTTAATCATTTCTGCGGCGTAGATATCGGCGGGTATGCCCGTTTCCTTGGAGCGGGCGATAATCTTATCGTCTACGTCGGTATAGTTGCGGGCGTAAGTTACGTTATAGCCGCACTTTTCAAGGTACTTACGCATTACGTCGTAGATGAGCGCTTGATAGCCGTGCCCGACGTGCGCCTCACCCGAAACGGTGATGCCGCAAGCGTACATTTTAACTTTGCCTTCTTCAAGGGGAATGAAATCCTCTTTTCTTCGGGTTAAAGTATTGTAAATACGCATAAGTTACTCCTTACTTATTTTAACTACTTTTGCGGGCACTCCTACGGCGGTTGCGTGCGGAGGTATATCCGTCAGCACCACTGCGCCCGCGCCTATCTTTGCGTAGTCGCCTACTGTGATATTGCCGAGAATTTTAGCGCCCGCCGAGATAACGCAGTTTTCGCCGACCGTTGGGTGGCGCTTGCCCTTCTCTTTGCCCGTGCCGCCCAAGGTTGCGCCGTGGTACAAAACGGTGCCCGCGCCCACCTTTGCGGTTTCGCCGATTACTACCCCCGCGCCGTGGTCAATGAACACGCCGGCGGCTATCTCTGCTGCGGGGTGAATTTCAATCCCCGTTAAAAACCTTGCAAACTGCGAAACCATTCGGGCGGGTAGCTTTAAGTGGATTTTATAAAGCCCGTTTGCAAGCCTGTGCCAGCTTAGGGCGTGAACGCCCGAGTAGGTTAAAAGTATCTCTAAATTATTGCGTGCGGCGGGGTCGTTGCGTTTCGCCGCCGCTATATCAAGCCTTAATTTCTTAAAAAACATAGTAATTTCCGCGTCTTTACATTTTACGCAAAATCCGGAAATTAAGGCACTTTAAATTATAGTAGTTTTCATATTTAAAATCAAGCCATTTATTGTGCAAATAATTAACATTTAAAATTAGCTTTTGAAAAAGTTGTGCAATCTGTTGACAATATTTTGTTAATAGATTACAATAATATTGACAAAGTAATTGTAATTATCAAAAGATTTTGTTAAATTAACATTTTAAGGAGAGAACTTATGAAGCGTGAAAGAATTGAAGATATTGCCGAAATATTGGATAAACGCGGTAAAATGACGTTGGAGCAGCTTGAAGAAGTTTTCCCCAACGTTTCGCAGATGACACTTCGTCGCGACCTTTTCCAGCTTGAAGAGGACGGGCGCATTATCCGCATACGCGGCGGCGCTATGTCCGTAAAGGAAGTTCAAAAGGTTTCGGGCGAGGCGTACACCAAAAAGACGACCATAAACACCGACGCGAAAATCGTTATTGCACAAAAAGCGGCGGCACTTATTGACGAGGGCTCTTGCGTGTTCCTTGACGGCGGCACGACGGCGATGTACCTTGCAAAGGAAATGCCCGACTTAAAATGCAACGTTTTCACCAACGGTATTGCGGTTGCTATGGAGCTTGCACAGAAAAAGAACGTGGCGATAACCGTCGTGGGCGGACAGCTTATGAAGGATAACCTTTCCACCTCCTCCCCCGCTGCAAGGGCGTACTTTGACGCAACCAACTTCGAGATTGCGATAGTTTCCGCAACGGCGTTCACGCCCGAGAACGGATTCTCTTGTAACTCTCAGATAGAAAGCGACCTACTTAAGGACGTTTTCAAAAAGGCGCGCCAAGTTTACATGATGCTTGACAGCTCGAAGATAGGCAAGATAAACCCCTACACCTTCGCGCATATCGAGGACATTGACGTGCTTATAACCGACGACCGCTTCCCCAAGGAAGTTAAGGATTTGTTCGAACAGCTTAACAAAGTCGTAATGTAAGCGTTCCGCTTAACCGCGTATCTTAAAACCAAGTAAACACAAATCAAACTAAAAGCCCCGCCGTGAGCGGGGCTTAAATTAAGGTAAACGATGAAAGCTACTAACTGGGATTTAATGAAGCTTGCACAAGCGTTGGACGGGGAGTTTAACCCAGCCGACTTTTCGCCCGAAGAAATAGACGAGATGCTTGGGCTTATCGACGAAAATATGACAGCGGACGAAATACGCGAAAAGTACTTCGAGTATTACGACGATATAAAAGACAGAACCTTGAAAAAACACAAATGGAGTGATTAAAATAAATTAAAGCGGCGGAGCTTTTGCTCCGCCGCTTTTGTGTTACGTTAAGTTATGCTGCCGCAACGATATCTATTGAAACGATATAGATACTTCCGTTAGGCGCACCATCTGCCGACCCTTTAATCTTAATTACGATTTCTCCGGTCGTCGTGTCATAGCTGACTGTCGCGTTGCTGTCATTAGCATTAGCATACGCAAACCAGTTGATGTTCGCCGTAGTTCCTTGTGCCGCGCTAATCCTAATCTCCGCATTCTCATTCACTTGTAACGAATTACCGTTGGGATTAGTCTGTCCGGTAATAGTTACGCCTGCAATGGCGGGTGCCGCAGAAACCTCTAAATTGATATTTTCGCCAACTTGCCAAACTTTGCTGGAATCTTTAAGCGTGATATACAAATCGGTATCGGCGGTGATAGCCGAGTAATCGTATTCCGTGGTCTTATCGCTTAAATAAACCTTGTCGAGAAGTTTACCGGGATAATTGTCGGCAGTAATAAGAGAAACTAAATTCGCCTCGGTTATGCAGTTGCCGTCGGGTTTAGTAATCGTAGATAACAAGACGGGTTCATTTTCACCGTCAAGAACGTAAACGGATAAGGTGCGGTCTACGCTCTGTGCGGGAATATCTTCTCCGTTTACGGTGATGCTGACGATATATCTGCCCGCAGTGATAACTTTTATAGTCGCCTTGCCTTCTGCGTCGTAGGAAATTTCCGCATCGGCGTTCGTGCCGTAACCGCTATACCAGTCGATAGAAACTTTACCGGGTTTAGCAACTTTTATAATCGTATTATTGCTTACGTAAATGGAGTTGCCGTTCCACGAACCGGAGCCCTCCCATTCGAGTTTGCCTGCAAAATGGTCTTGAACCGTTTCGCTTGAATTCTTTTCAACTTCGTCAAATCTGTATGTTTCAACGGGATTTTCGACTATTTGACCTTGGTCAAGACCGGCAAGAATTCTGAGGTTTGCGTATTCGTCGTCGCATTTGAATTCTACGGTGTAGCCGGACTTGCCGTTGGAGGTGCCGAAGATATTTGCTTTGGTAAAGCTTGCCGCTGCCGTAGCATCGATAACCGTACCGCCCTTTACGGTTTCGGTTATTGCGCCGGCGCCCGTTGAGCCGTACTCTTTATAGTCTGCATTCTCGGGCAAGTTGCCGCTCATATCGTTCCAACGGTGAATTTTGTGCGAGCCGTCGCTTGCTTCTTTTGAGTATGCCGCAGAGAATTCGCACTCTATGTATGCAACGGTAGCGTTAGGACCCCAAGGTCTGCCGAGTGCCATCGCGCCCGCATTGACGTTGCCGTCGTCGGTCACGTTACATTTATAGAAGATATAGCCGTAGTCGGGCTTGGTTGCTTCTTTGTGCTGAGGTGCGGTTACGTAACCGTTTTGAGGGTCCTCTTTTTCCTTTTGTTCTCTGTCGATAGCAACTATGTCGCATTCTTCAAAGTATGCAAGTCCCTTTTCGCCGCCGAATATGAAGTCGATATTGCCGTCGATTTGCGAGTCTTTGAAGTACGTTCTACCGCTCTTCATATAAAGCGTATCTTGGTTGCCGTAAAGGTGGCAGTTGTAAAGCACGTTGCCGTCGCCCTCTATCGTGAGTGCAACGCCTTGAGCCGCTTGCGAACCCGAATAATTGCCCGAATTGTTAATATAGTCGAAGTCGTTGCGGATAGCTAAATTGTATGCTTTAAAGTTATTGCCCGTAACGTGAAGGGTTGCACAGCTAAGCCCCCATACCACGCCGGTGACGTCATCAATGTCGCCTTCAACAAGCGAATAGCTGATGACGGTATCGTCGATATCGTCGCCCAAGCCGATAAGCGTTACGTTGGGAACGTCAAGCCATACCTTTTCGGTATAGGTGCCCGCTTGAAGCTTGATTACCTTGTTTACGGAAGCTTCGTAGTTGCAAGCTTTAAGGTATTGTACGGCTTGCGTAAGGGTTTTGAACTCGCCCGTCGCGCCAACGGTGATTTCAACCTTGTTTTCAACTACGTCTTTCTTTGCCTTAACCGCAACCTCGTAGGACGCGCTTACGGTTTTGTTGCCCGTGGTGTATTTGTTATCAACCGAAACGGTAACGGTCTGCGTGCCCTCTGCGGTGAGCGTAGGCGTGGAAACGCTATACCAATCTTTTTTAAGCTTTTGCTGAATGGTGTTACCGCCCAAATTGCACGTTGCGATAACGTTGAGGTTGTCTTTTTTGAAGGTCTCGTTAGGCAAATACGCTTGCTGTACGGTAACTTGCTTGTTGGAAACTAAGCCAATCGTGCTGAGCTCGATAGAGTCTACCATATAAACTTTTACTTTATAGGTAGCCGAGAACTCTTTCTTTGCGCTGTCAAGGTTGCTGCTGAGGTAATAGGTTACGCCGATTTCGTACTCGCCCGACCTACCGGGAATGTACTTAACGGTATCGAATTTGCAGTTTTCAAGGTTTACGGGATAGGTTGCGCCCGCTTCGTCCTTTGCAATTATGGTAACGCCCGTGCAGTCTACCTTTTGGGTTACGAGGTAGTCGGTCGTACCGGGATTGGAAATTGCTATTTCCTTTATAGGCGAAGAAACGTTGCTGTATTCCAACACGATTTCGTAAGTGTTTACCGTACCGTTTGCCTTAGAGAATATGTACGTTCCGGGAACGACGTCAACTTCCAAAGTCTGAAGCTCGTTAGTACCGGCAGTGATAGTCTGCGTATCCGAGCCGCCGGGCATTGAAAGCGTATACTTCGCACCGCCGCCGCTTGAACCGCTGGAATAGTAAATCGTAAGCTTGCCCGCAACGGGAACTTTAATCGAAATGGTGCCGTTCTGTACGGAGGTTTTGTATTTGCCCGACTTATCGCCGGTGCCGCGAATAACGGTTTTAGCGGGTATTGAAACCACGCCGTTATCGTAGTCTTCCGCGAGCGCCTCGGTCTTTTCATTGTCAGCCAAGAAACGCGAAGTGAACTTCTGCTCACCGGCAACGGGGCCGTCAGCTGCACCCTTGTATTCGGGAACAATCGCTCTGTCCTCTTCCTTCATCTGAATGGCGTGGCACTTGGTGCACTCCTCGCCCGACCAAGTGTGGTCCTCGGGCGCCTTATCGGGGTCGTCGCAACCGTCAACGGTGCAATGTCTATGGTGAGTAACGTAGTTTTCGTCGTCTACCCAAGTGTATCTGTGTTGATGTGCGCCGCCGCCCTCGCCGCCTTCTCCTTCGTTGTTGCCGTCGCAAGCCGCAAAGCTGAAAGCAGTTAACGCCATTGACGAGCATACTATAGTTGCGGCAATAGCTTTAAGAAGTTTTTTGTTTTTCATTTTTTTCTCCTTACCTTTAACAAAGCAGTTAATTGTTTTTAAGAGGGAAGTACTTCCCTCTGCCGCGGATATGAAATTATCCGCGGCGCAAAAAAACGCGCTTTGTTTCATTATACTGTAATTATATAATCTTTTTTACCTTTTGACAAGAGAAAAATGAAAAAATCTTTCTTTTTTTGTAACTAATTTTAATTCCAAATAATCCCTACGACAAATAAAAAAGAAGCAACCGCTCGCGCAATCGCTTCTCTTTTAATTGAAATCCGGCAACTATCATATCTCCCAGCCTTAAAAGGCAAGTACTTCCGACGCAAGTGAGCTTAACTTCTGTGTTCGGTATGGGAACAGGTGGATCCTCACCGCCATCGTCACCGGAATGGTTATATAACAGCTTTCGCTGATAATATACGTTTTTTGCGGCTTACTGCACTAAACCGCCCGCTCTCCGCACGGCTAATCCGCGCTTCAAACACTTTCAAACTCCGCTTTTCCGCAAGAGAATGAAGGTTTACAACTGCATAGTCAAGAATAAACGAAAGTCATAAAAGGACTTATAAGTTGCTCGTTAAAAATGTAGCTAATCTTTATAAGAATTCGTAATTTCTG
>CAMWME010000017.1 GCA_947175325.1 uncultured Clostridia bacterium
AATGCCGCCCCAACCGACGTTCGTTACTCCGCCGATTTCCGTAACCGGAACGGTCCCAATCCAGCAGTCATCACTATCCATTCCGACTACTATACAGCCGTTATACGTGCCGAAATATTTGTAAATATCAACGTATTCCAAATCGGCTTTCGGCTGCTTGGATATTTGCAACAGATACGCCTTTTTGAGTTCCCCTCTCTGGTCTTTGCTTAATTTTTGCTCGGGCTGCACGTACGTACCGCTATACGGATTTTCTTTGCCGTTACGGTCGTAGCAGAAACACGCAATGCTCTTTAAATCGTTTTCGTCAAGCAAGCCTTCTTCATAAGCCTTGCTCATATCGTATAAGCTCCCGCTCACCGTTTGGGTGCCGACCAGTCCTCGACGTAGTGGAATACGTAAATATCACGGTTGTAATCCCGAATAAAATCTACTCCGCCTATTCGCAATTTATCTTCGGCAATCACGCTCCCTTCACTGAACTTAATCTCCGCTACGACGTTATTTTCATACGTTCCGTAATAATTAGTGATTTCTATATCGGACGGCTTTAACGGCTCCGCTTCTTCTCTGGGATTGTTGTGGTTATAATAATCGCAATATCCTTTTTTAAAATCTTTTTCCTCTTTGGCGCTGATTTCGGTTTTCTGCTTATACAGTCCGGCGTAAGGATTTTCTTGCATCTCGTAACAGTCGTACTGGCGGCAAGCAACGCTTTTTAAATCGTTTTCGTCAAGCCAACCCCTATCCTTATAAGCATAATTTAATCTGTAAATTCTGCCTTTTACTTCTTCTTCCGTCTGGTCGTTTCCGCATCCGACGAATGCTAACGCTATACAGATTACCGAAACGAGTGTGAGTAAAACCGAAACGAATTTTTTCATAACCGTATCTCCTTATTAATTTTTATTATTTTAATTTTTTAATAATGAGTATTATTAGAAAAGGAAGGTCAAGCCTTCCTTTTCATTTCCGCAATTACTTGCGGGGGTTCTTAATATTTGCTTGTGCAGCTGCGAGCCTTGCGATGGGTACGCGGTAGGGCGAGCAAGAAACGTAGTTAAGACCAATCTGGTGGCAGAACTCGATTGACGAAGGGTCGCCGCCGTGTTCGCCGCAGATACCTACGTGCAATTCCTTGTTGCTCTTTTTGCCGAGCTTAACAGCCATATCCATAAGCTTGCCTACGCCGGTCGTATCGAGACGGGCGAACGGGTCGCTTTCGTAAATCTTGTTTGCGTAGTACGAAGGCAAGAACTTGCCCGCGTCGTCACGGCTGAAGCCGAAGGTCATCTGCGTTAAGTCGTTGGTACCGAAGCAGAAGAAATCAGCCTCTTTTGCGATATCGTCTGCGGTAAGCGCCGCACGGGGAATTTCAATCATGGTGCCGACTTCGTAGTGAAGGTCGATACCCGAGTTAGCGACGAGCTCGTCAGCGGTCTTAACGACTACGTCCTTGACGAATTTAAGCTCTTTAACTTCACCGGTCAAAGGAATCATAATTTCGGGAACTACGTTCCAGTCGGGGTGTTTCTTCTGAACGTTGATAGCCGCTTTAATAACCGCCTTGGTCTGCATAACTGCGATTTCGGGATAGGTTACCGTAAGACGGCAGCCGCGGTGTCCCATCATGGGGTTGAACTCGTGCAAGTCGGAAATAATCTGCTTAATCTGAGCAACGGTTTTGCCTTGTGCGTCTGCAAGCGCCTTGATGTCCTCCTCGTCGGTAGGAACGAACTCGTGAAGGGGCGGGTCAAGGAAACGGATAGTTACGGGCTGGCCTTTAAGCGCAGTCATAAGTCCTTCGAAGTCCTTTCTCTGCATAGGCTCGATTTTAGCGAGTGCAGCCTCTCTCTCTTCTACGGTGTCGGCGCAAATCATTTCACGGAACGCGCCTATTCTTTCGGGGTCGAAGAACATGTGCTCGGTACGGCAGAGGCCGATACCTTGTGCGCCGAACGCAGCAGCTTGCTTAGCGTCTGCGGGGGTATCAGCGTTGGTTCTTACGCCCAAAGCCTTGTATTTGTCTGCAAGCTCCATAATTCTGCCAAAGTAGCCCGACTTAACGCTTGCGGGTACGGTGGGAATTACGCAGTCGTAAATGTTACCGGTGGAACCGTCAAGGGAAAGTCCGTCGCCTTCCTTGAATACTTTGCCGGCGAGGGTGAACTGTTTGTTCTCCTCGTCCATCTTTATATCGCCGCAGCCCGATACGCAGCAAGTTCCCATGCCGCGTGCAACTACTGCCGCGTGAGAGGTTTGTCCGCCGCGAACGGTCAAAATGCCTTGCGCGTACTTCATACCTTCAATATCTTCGGGTGAGGTTTCAAGGCGAACGAGGATAACCTTCTTGCCTTCCTTGCCTTGGATAACTGCGTCCTCAGCGGTGAACACGATAGTACCCGCAGCCGCGCCGGGGGAAGCCGCAATACCCTTACCTACTACGTTGTTCTTGTCAGCGTCCTTCAAAGCCTTAGCGTCGAACTGAGGGTGCAAAAGCATATCAAGCGATTTTGCGTCGATTTGCATAAGCGCTTCTTCTTCGGAAATCATACCCTCGTCAATGAGGTCGCAAGCAATCTTGATTGCAGCCGCCGCGGTACGCTTACCGTTACGGGTCTGCAACATATAAAGCTTTTCGTTTTCAACGGTGAATTCCATATCCTGCATATCGCGGTAATGGTTTTCAAGAATTTCGCAAACTTTAAGGAACTGCTTGTACACGTCGGGGAATACCTTAGCCATTTGCGCGATGGGCATAGGTGTACGAACGCCCGCAACTACGTCCTCGCCTTGTGCGTTGGTAAGGAACTCACCCATAAGTCCCTTAACGCCCGTTGCGGGGTTACGCGTGAATGCAACGCCGGTACCGCAGTTGTCGCCCATGTTGCCGAACGCCATCATCTGTACGTTTACGGCAGTACCCCAGCTGTAAGGGATGTCGTGGTCCATACGGTAGATGTTCGCACGGGGGTTGTCCCACGAACGGAATACGGCTTTGACAGCCTCGAAAAGCTGTTCCTTGGGGTCGTCGGGGAAGTCCTTGCCAAGCTGGTTTTTGTACTCGGCCTTGAACTGGTAAGCAAGCTCTTTAAGGTCGTTTGCGTCAAGCTCTACGTCTTGGGTTACTCCCTTCTTCTCTTTCATTTCGTCGATGAGCTTTTCAAAGTACTTCTTGCCGACTTCCATAACTACGTCGGAGAACATCTGAATAAATCTTCTGTAGCAGTCCCAAGCCCAACGGGGGTTGTTCGATTTTTCCGCAATGGTGTTTACTACGTCTTCGTTCAAGCCGAGGTTTAAGATGGTGTCCATCATACCGGGCATGGAAGCGCGTGCGCCCGAGCGCACCGAAACGAGCAAAGGATTTTCTTTATCGCCGAACTTCTTGCCGCAGATTTGCTCCATTTTGTCGATATAAGAAAGGATTTCTTTCTGAATACCGTCGTTAATCTTGCGTCCGTCTTTGTAATACTGTGTGCAAGCTTCGGTTGAAATAGTGAAGCCCTGGGGTACGGGAAGACCGATTTTGGTCATTTCGGCAAGGTTCGCACCTTTGCCGCCCAACAGTTCGCGCATCGTTGCATCTCCCTCTGTGAAGAGATAGCAATACTTCTTTGCCATTTAAAATTCCTCCAAAATTTATAAATAATTTTTTCAATTTTATATTTTAATATAAAAATACCGATTAAGCAAGTGTTTTGCCAATAAATGTAAAAAATATAAGTAAAAGCGGCGCAATTTTGCACCGCTTAACTATATTAATCTGATATATTCGGATAAGCTTTTTAATTGGTTGTCCGTTTTGTAGGCGAAGTATTCGCGAAGTAGCCTTAACGCGCGCTTTTCGCCGTCGTCCGTTATAAAGTCTTTTTCGTACGGTTTGCCGTCAAGCTTTCTTAAAACGTTGTAGGTTACTTGGCTTGCCCCAATGCCGCTGCCGCAGCCGTAGCAAGTGAACGCGCCCGCGTCCATATCGAAGCGAAGCTTTTCGGCTTTGACTAAATCCGCGCCGCACTCCGTGCAGTTATCAAGCGCAATTCCGTAGCCAGACTTCCGCAAAGCGAAGGTTAAAAATTTAATAAGCGGCAACTTCTCGTCATATGCACACATGTCGGAAAGAGTTCTTACGCACTCCGAAAATATTTCGGCGCACTCGTCCCCTTCGTAGGTGAGGGCGTTCACCGCCTCGATAACCGCGCTTGCGGCGTAAAACTTGTTTATGTCGGTGCGTAGGTCGTAAAAGCTTTCGCACTCCGAACAGTTGATTACGGTGAACTTGTCCCCCCGCTTTGCCAAAATGTATTCCGCAAAGCAAAAGGGCTGGGCGGCAAACTTCAACTTTGCGTTGGGCTTTTTTACGCCCTTTATCCCCGCCGAAATTTTACCGTATTCGGCGGAAAGCAAAGTTAAAATTTTGTCGTTTTCGTTGTAATCAACCGCGCGTAGCATAAGCGCGTTAGTCTTAATTTCCATAAATATTTTTTACTGTTTAGCACAACCTTTTATTAAGAGGTGCTATATGAAAAGAGATAAAGACGCTGCTGAACTTGCTTGGAAAATGTTTGAAAAGACGGGCAACGTAAGCTATTATATGCTTTACAAACAATTAGACGGAAAAGAATAATTACTCAACGAAGATATCTTTGATTAACCCGGGTCTATTGCGCCAGTCCTCTTCCACGCGAACGTAGGTCGTTAAGAAAACTTTTTCGCCGAGGAATTTCTCCATACCCTCGCGGGCAAAGGAAGAAACTTCCTTAATAGCCCTACCTTGCTTGCCGATAAGTATGGCTTTGTGGTTGGGCTTTTCGCAGACGATATCGAGGTTTACTTCGTAAGTGCCGTTTTCTTTGCGCTTGAACTCGTTAATGACTATGCCCACGCCGTGCGGGATTTCTTCGTCGAATTTTAAAAGAATTTTCTCGCGCATAATTTCGGCAACCATGAACTTTTCGCTCTTGTCCGAAACTATGTCCTCGGCGATAACCTTTTCGCCCTCGGGCATCTTTTCTGCGAGGTAATTTTCAAGCTTTTTGATATTCTGATACTTGCGCGCGGAAACGGGGAAAACGTCGCATTCTATTCCGTTTTCGGAAAGAATTTGCGCGTCCTTTGCAATGTTTTCCTTGGGCATAATATCTATCTTGGTGTAAGCTATCGCCATGGGGATTTTGCCCGAGGAATATTTCTTTATCAAAGAAATATCGTTTTCGGTTATACCCGCGTGTCCGTCGTGAACGAAGAGGATAAAATCGACGTCCTTTGCGGTGTCGTCGGTCGCCTTCATCATCATATCGGTGAGGCGGTTCGCACTCTTGTAAATACCCGGGGTATCGACGAAAACGAGCTGATACTCATCCCGCGTTAAAACGCCCAAAATAGAGTTGCGCGTAGTCTGCGGCTTGGGCGAAACTATTGCAACCTTTTCGCCCACCATTACGTTTATAAGCGTGCTTTTGCCCGCGTTGGCTCTGCCGATAACTCCTATAAATCCGCTTCGCATATTAATCCCTTGATAACCCTAATTTTTGCATAACGCGCTCTTCACGCTCGCGCATTTCCGCCTTGTCCGAATCCGTCATATGGTCGTAGCCCAAAAGGTGGAAAAGCCCGTGCGTCAAAAGGTAGTTAAGCTCGCGCTCGTAGCCGTGGCCGTACTCCTCCGCTTGTTCTTTGGCGCGCTTAGTACATATGGCGATACTGCCCAAAAAAAGGTTGCCCTCCTCGTCGATATCGGCGGGGAAGGCTTTTTTTTGCAGTTTTTTGCCCTTGATTCCGTCAAGCGCGGGGAAGCTTAAAACGTCGGTTACCGCGTCCACTTCGCGCATTTCACGGTTGAGTCTTTGAATTTCTTCCTCGTCTACGAGAACGACTTCGGCGGCAAGGTCAATATCCGAAACAACCTCGCCGTCGAACGCACCCGCTAACGCGGAAAAATTCTGTTCTTCACAATAAATTTTTAACATATTACTTATTTTTCGAAAGTACTAATTTAGGATACTTTACCCTTGAATGGTACACGCCCGCAAGCTGGTTGATAACCGTTTGCGTTACCACGTTGAGCTCGCGCAAGGTGATGTTGCAGTCAACGAACTGTTCAAGGTTCATACGCTCTTCAACTATCGAGCCGACGAGCGAGGCAACCTTGTCTGCGGAACGGTCCGAAAGGGAACGCGCCGCCGCCTCCGAAGCGTCGGCTATCATAATGATTGCCGCAATCTTGCTCGTGGGGGTAGGTCCCGCATACGAATAGTTGCCGACGTTGAGTTCGCCGTCGCTCATTTTTAAAGCCTTTGCGTAGAAATACTTGATGGGCAAAGTGCCGTGGTGCTGAATTGCTATGTCCGCGAAGAATTCGGGCAGCTTGTTCTTTCTTATAAGCTTTGCGCCCTCCCTTGCGTGCGAACGGATAATGTCAACCGAAAGCTCGGGGGTAAGCTCTTTGTGAAGGTCGTACTCGCTTTGGTTTTCGGCGAACATTTCGGGGTTTTTAAGTTTACCTATGTCGTGGTAGTACGCCGCGGCACGGGCAAGCTCGGGGTCCTCGTCAATGGCGCTTGCACAAGCTTCGGCAAGCTGAGCCACAACCACGCAGTGGTTGTAAGTACCAAGCGCTTGCTGTTTCATTTTCTTGATAAGCTTTGCGTTGTCGGAGGTAAGCTCCCTAAGTCTAAACGGGGTAAGTTCTGAGAATATAACCTCTATTATAGGCAGAATTAAGAGGAACAACAAAACCGAGAAGATGCAGTCAAGCATACTGAATATTGCAAGCTCGACGAGTCTGAAAAGGTCTTGTTCCACTATGTTGGAAAGCTGCATTACGATGTTGATTATTACGGTAGGAATAAACAGCACCAGCGCAACCACCACGGTGCCCATTCTCGTCTTAATTCCCCTCAAAAGGAAAATACCCAAGATACCGCCGCATATCATTACCAAGAGGCCCGAAAAGCCGTCTATGGTGCCGATAGCGTGTGAGCCGAGAAACTCGCTTACGCCGATAGCCATATCACTGTTTAAGAAACGGTTAAATATGAATACTTGCAAGCCGTAAATGAACGTAAGGAAAATCGCGTTTCTATGCTTAAAAAGCATAGTCATGATAAGCGGGAAGAACAACAAAGGGCGCGCCGACGAGCCGACGTAATAGCCTATGACGTCCGTTGCAATGAGCGCAAAGTACAAAAGCAAGAAAATTTCAAAAATCTTCCCGTAGCTTGCAAGGATAACCTTGTTCTCCATGAAAAAGTAGATATATACTATAAAGGTAAGTATTACCGACGCAACCGCGACGGTTATTACGTTATTGACGTTACCGATAATAAACGGAATAACGTTGCCGTTGGTATTTATGACCAACATTATAAACAAAGCTACAAGAAGTAAAATCTGACAAACTATAAAAATCAGAATACTCAGTGCAATCTCTTTATTGCTAAGCTTGCTCTTAGTCAATTTTCTTCCTCCTCTTGTCGTCCGCGTCGTAAGCCTTTACTATCCTCATTACGAGGGGGTTACGGACGACGTCTTTATCCGAAAGTCGAACGACGGATATTCCGTCCACCTCTTTCAGCACGGAAACCGCGTGTTCAAGCCCGCTCTTCTTTCCGTCGGGCAAGTCTATTTGGGTTATATCGCCCGTTACGACCATCTTCGAATTGTCGCCTAAACGGGTCAAAAACATTTTCATTTGTTCGCGCGTGGTGTTCTGCGCTTCGTCCAAAATTATAAAAGCGTTCGAAAGCGTTCTGCCGCGCATATACGCCAAGGGCGCAACCTCGATAGTGCCGCGCTCCATAAGCTTTAAATAGGTTTCGGAGCCGAGCATTTCTTCCAAAGCGTCGTACAAAGGTCTTAAATAAGGGTCGACCTTAGTCTGCAAATCGCCGGGGAGAAAGCCGAGCTTTTCGCCCGCTTCCACGGCGGGGCGGGTAAGAATAATCTTGTCCGCTTGCTTTTGCTTATATGCTTGGACGGCAAGGCACACCGCAAGGTAGGTTTTACCCGTGCCGGCGGGGCCGATGCCGAAAGTTATAGCGTCCTTTTTAATACAGTCTACGTAAGTTTTCTGCCCTACGGTTTTACACTTAATCTGTTTTCCGCGGAAGGTAACCGCGACGGTGCCCGAGGACAGCTTGCAAATATCCTTTGCCCTACCCTCGCGCGCAAGTTCGAGGCAGTACACAACCCTACCCTTGTCAACGGCTTCACCCTTTGCGGCAAGCTCTATCAAGCTTTCGACCGCGTCCGTGGCAGTATTTACGCCGCTCTCCGCGCCGCTTATTACGATTTGTACGCCGTCAACGCGGATTACAGCGCCCGTTTCGCGCATAATCAAACTGACGTTCTCGTCAAACGTCCCCACGAATCTTTGAAGTATATCGGCGTTGCCCGCACTTATTTTTCTTATACTCTTTTCCATTTTAACTTAGGTTGATACTTATTTTGTGCAAATAACTGTAATCTATAAGATATAGTACTCCGCCGTCCGTGGGGCTTACCGTATGGGTGCGGGTTAAAATATTTTCTTGTTCTATGAGAATTGACGAGTACGCCTCTTTAAGGCTTACATCGTTATCCGCCTCGGCGAAGTATTCGGCGTGGCCCGTACACTCTATTTCGGCAAAGCCCGCGGCAAGGCAAGGTATTTCTTCCTCGCCCGCAAGCGTGTGCGCGTAGATGAGCGTATCGCCCTTTTTAACGCCGTACCCCACTTCCACAGCCGCCGTGCCGCACACCGCAACGATATTTCTTACAACGCCGTTACAGTCGCTTAACAAAGGTTTTGGGTCTACCGCGGCGTAGTGCTCCTCGTCCACTTGCACGTCGACGATAAGCACGCTTCCGCGCTTTTCAATATTGCAGAAGGTAACTTGCGGCAAGGCAAGTATTCTGCCGGTTGCAACCGAGTAGTTGAACGCGGAAAAAGGCTTGAATTCCTTTGCCCCCTCGTCGTAAACGATTTTGCGGACTTCGGGTTCAAGGTAGCTGCCGCTTCCGCTGACTTCGATTTTTAAAACGAAGGAATTTGCCGCTACGCAAGCGGTGATAAAAGCCGCCGCCCCCGCAACCAGTCCCGCACGGACCGACAAAAAGGACAGAAGTCTGTTTTTTCGGCTTTTTTTAATTACCGTTACATTATAGCACGGCTTGTCAAAAATTGCAAAAACTTTTTGGGTATCTTTATCTTTAACCTCGAATATGAACGCGGCACCCTCTTTTTTGCAGTTAAAAACGGCGATTTTAGCCTTTTTGAGCTTCCTTAACGCGCCCTCCGCCGTGAATATTATAGAAATTTTCGCTCTGTTATTCAACCGTTATTGCCCTTATATTGCCCTTTATGAAAATATCTTCCTCGAAGTACTTGCCCACTTCAAGCTTTTCGCCCTCTAAAATTATAGAGGTTTTTCTTTGCAGAAGAACTATTCTTTCAGAGGAATACTCTGCAATGCTTTTGATACTGCGGAAGTACCCGCCGAACGACGGCACGACCGAAAAGGATTTTAAAGTATCCCCGCCCAGCTCTTCCATAATCTGCTCTAAAAGTTTCATAAAATAAACTATGCCCGCGGGCGGACGGATATACCCGTGCAGAGTTAAGCCAGTCAAAAACGCAGAGATGCGGTGCTATACAAGGCGCACGCGGCTTTGACCGCCGCGAGTTTACTGTGCGTAAATGAGCAAGGCAAAACGCAAGTGCAACGCAGTAGAGTGCCGTATATATGTGTTTTTATAAAATCGTCTGCAAAACATTATTAATTACAAATTACGACCCTCTTTTTACTTTTACTCATTATATAATCGGCGTATGGCTAAGAAAATATTTTTAACGAGTTTTAAAGGCGGAACCGGCGTTACCACTTGCGCCGTCGGGCTTGGGGTTGCGCTTGCGAAGATGGGCGAGCGCACGCTTATTGCCGACGGCGACTTCCGCACTGGCAGTGCGGCGATAATCGGCGAATGCCGGGATTTACAAGTTTACACCTTGGGCGATTACGAAAAGGGCGCGTGCCGAGCAAAGCAGACGCTGACCTTTCACCCCTTAAACAGCAACCTCTGCTTTATGCCCTCTATGGGCGTGACCGACCTATCCGTTGCGGCGCAAGCCGTGAACGACGTTGACGGGCTGTTCGATTATATCCTTCTCGACAAGATTGCGCCCGAGGTCTGCGACAGTGCGCTTATCGTTACCGAGCCGTTCACCCCCTCCGTTAAGAGTGCGGACTGTTGCCGCTCGGCGCTGTACGACGGCGGGGTCAAGGATATAGGGCTTATAGTCAACAAAATAAACGGCGGGCAGATTTTAAACGGCGAGGTTATGACGGCGCACGAAATTGCAAGCCTTTTGCACTTGCCGCTGAAAGCCGTTATCCCCGAGGACTTGACCCTATCCGCCGGAACTTGGAAACAACCGACTATGAAGGCGTTTAAGGCGGCGGCGGAAACCATAACGGGAAAGCGCGAAGGGTTTTGCAACGTTTTGAAGGGCTACGGCGGAATTAACGGAGTAATTAAAAGAAAGATGAGGGCGAAACTATGAAATCTACTTCTATACTTTTGGATAGGGACGATATGTCCGACTTCGAGCGGGGTTTGTTTTTAAAGGATATGCAGCGCGTCAACGAGGAATACTTCGAGTGCGAGGGCAACCCCTCCTTGGAAGTAACCCGAACCGACGACGGGTTTTTGGTGTGCGTGATATTCTCCGCCCGTCGTATCAAGTCCCTTAAACATCCTATTTAAACGAAAAGCCGTGCGGCAAGTGCCGCACGGCTTTTATTTATCCTTTTATCATTTCCACTATTCTTTGCAGCTCCGAGTCGTCGGACGTTACCAGCCAGTCGGCTTGCACCGTTCTGCAACCGTCGGCTTCCGTAACACCGACGCCGTGGATACAGTTGCCGTTCGGCCAATAAATTTGCGCCGTGGTAAGCTTTAACGCCTCACCCGTGAAGTAGTTGGTAAAGGTCGTTTGCATTATCCCCTTACCGTAGCTTCTCTTCGTGCCGTAAACGCCGTCCGCCCAAGTTAAAAATTCCGAGCTGAAATCCGAAAGGAAAATATTTTCATACTTCAAAAAGCCGTAGCTTACGAGTACGCCGATAAGCGCCTCGGACGCGCTTGCCGTGCCCGAGTTTGCAAGCACGTACACCGTGGTGTCCTTCGGCACGAGCCAGCTCCCCGTTTCGTAGCTTTTGCAGTTGTAGGTTTCCACCTTGCCGCTTCTGTAACGCGCAGTCATTGCAACGTAAGTTTCATCGCCGAGCGACGAGGTGAAATATCCCGCCATATCTTGCATAACGTCTACGTAGCCGCCGCCGTTGTCGCGGAGGTCGAGTATGAGCGAAGTGCAGTGGTCTGCGTTGAACTGTCTTATTAAATAGCCGAACTCGTCCGCCGCCGTGCCGAAGAACTGCGACATACTTATATACGCCGTGCCCTCTGGAAGATACTCTATCTTTCTGTCCGCCACTTCCGTAAGCCCCTCCACTTTACCGTCGCCGGTGAAGGCGGGCGTCCACGCCGAGGAATTGGTTGCCATAAACATATAGCTTGCGTTGTACTCTTTTTTGGAAACGGTGAAGTCTTTAACCTCTTTACCCGTGTACGCCGTCAAAGTGAAAGGGACGTTCGCGGGAATGGGGTCGACGAAATTGCCGAGCGCGTCCTCGGTATCAAAGCTTGCCGTGCGGCCGTTGTAGCTGCCGCCCGTAAGAAGGTAGCCAGTCCTAAGTCCCGACGCCTCTGCGGGGGAGTTGCCGACGACCAAAGCGAGAAGGCAGCCGCCGTCGGGATAGAGAGAGCTGTCGCCCGCCTTTAAAAAGGTATATGAAAAACCTATGCCCGCCTTTTCGCCCGAGTTGTCCTTTATAAGCGCTTGCAATTCTTCGGGCGTGTAGTACTCCGAATAAATGTCGAGACGGCTGACGATTTCTTCGATGGTCAAGTCCTCAAGCCCGTCCTTGTCCATTTCGTCGTAGTAGTAATAATTTGTTTTTATGGTATTTAAAATCCACTTCTTCGTGTCGGTCGTGCCGAACAAAAAGCACCCCGAAAAGATTACGGTAAGTGCGATAACCGCAGCGGCGATAAGGGTTATAACCGTTTTGAAAACAGTTTTCTTCATATGGCTTTTCATTCCTTTTTATTTTATAATATAAAGATAGCGAAGTAATTCGAAGGTGACTGCGTCGGCAAACTTGCTTAAATCAAGCCCCGTGTTTTTTCGGATACTATTAAGTCTGTACATTAGAGTATTGCGGTGCATATAAAGTCTGCGCGCCGTTTCCGAGATATTCATTCCCGAAGCGAGGTACGCCTCCACCGTTTGCATCATACTTTGGTCCTCGAAAATTTTTGCAAAGTTTTTCATCTCGAAGCCCGAAGTAAGCATTTCTCTGACGGATTTGGGAAGCGCCGCAACCACCTCGCGGTAGTTCACGTTTTTGCCCGTTTCGCCGTCGAAAAATCTGTTTATTTCAAGCATATCCGGCACTCTTTTGAAATTTACGGCTTCATTTTCCACGCCGTCGCCATCAAAATTTACGCTCATAATTTTAACTCCGTAACTATACTATATCAAATTTTTGCCAATTTTGCAATAATTTTTCAAAAACTATGAATTTAACGGAGGCTTTTTAGGGTTTTTTATACGAAATTGCACACACTTATTTTGTAGGTATTTTTTCCTTTTACAAAGTCAATAAAAAAGGCGTTGCCCCCGCAATATGCCCCGTTTAACGCACTTTTCACCTAAAATCCCCGTGCGGGCGCGCACGCATTTTTAACATTTTATAAGTGAAAAAGAGGGGTTATATTGTTGACAAGCGTTTCAGTTTGGTATAAAATGTAAAAGACATAAGACAAACTTAAAAGGTTTTTTTCGCCGTTTTCGGCGGTACTTACAATTCATAATACGGAGATATACGATTATGGGAAACAAGAAAGATTCAAATAAACGTCCCAACAAAGTAGTTGCGCTGGTAACCTATATCATCGCGCTTATCGCTTTATTGTTGGGCTTGTTTTTGCCGTGGGGTCCCGATTCATCCCTTAGCGGACAAGACGCAATATGGGCGTTCCAGTTACCCCAGGCACTTAAAGCCGCAATTCCGGTTCAAGCTGTTGCGGATTTAATCGGCGACGTAGGAAGCAAATTTACCTACTCTTTGCCCATTACGCTTAACGGCGTTATCGAGGGCGGCTACGATTTAGGCGCGCTGTTCACCGTGCTTTACGCACTCGTAGTGCTTGCGGGAATTATCGCTTTGATACCCGCAATAGTAAGCGCATTCAGCAAGAAGTCGAAAAAGAACACCGCACTTAGCGCTGCAAGCTTTATAGAAGTAGTTGCGTTCCTTTTCGTATCCTTCTTCGTATTCGTTCAGCTTTCGAACTTCACGCTTCCCGAACTTAACACGCAAGAGAATTATCAGTGGAGCTATCCTCTCCTCGGCGCGTTCGGCGGCACCTTCCTTATGCTGGTTATCCAAAGCATCTTCTACAAGAAGGGCAGCGGCGTATTCAAATTCATTTTACTTCTTCTGTCCACGCTTGCGCTTATGCTCGTCGTGTACGACTTGGGTAAAATTATTACCGCCCTTGACGCACCCCTCTCCGAATTAATCGGAAAGACCAACGGACTCTTCGACGGCAAACTTTACAACTCCGATAAGTTCAGTTCCGTCGTAGGTATACTTCCCGTGCTTATGCTTTTCTGCGGCACCCCCTCCACCCTTACCGTGGCAATGGAAGGTATGGAAGTAATTCAGCAAACGCTGTTCCTTTGCACGCTTATCCTTTCACTTTTAGTGCTTATCAACTTCTTGCTCGATGCAATGGGCCTTGGCAAAACGACCAAGCGTTATATGCTCGTAAGCAACATTATAAGATACACGCTTGAGTTCGTTGCTGCGGGAATCGTAATTGCACTTCCCTTCTTTATCGAAACTGCAACGACCGGACTTATGAGCCTCGTAATTGCAGTGCTTGCACTTATCGCACTTATCCTTAACATTATAAGGCTTGTAAGATTTGACAAGAAGAGAAAGAAGATTCAGCAAGCCGTTGCGGCTGAAATGAACAGAGCTACCGGTGCCGTTGCAAACGGGCAACCCGCAGCTCAACCCGCAGCGCAGCCCGCTCCCGTTGAAGAAGAAAAGCCTTACGTATACACTCCTCCCGTATTCGCTAAGGAAGAAGAGCCCGTCGCAGAAGAACCCGCCGAAGTTTACAACCCCGTTATCTACAACGGACCTACCGACGAGTTTATCAATACTCTTTCTACCGACCAGAAAATCGAGTTCTCAAGAGTATTCCTTGAACGCCAAAACGGCAATATCGGTTACATTCCCGAATATATCGTAGGCGGCAAAAACGACAGATTCTTCAACAACGTATTCATCTACTTTGCAAGGCTCAGAACCATCGTGTCCGACGGCTTGTTCAACAAGATGTACGAATACGGCAACATTATGTAAGCAACTTTCAGTTGCATCAAGTATCTTAATTGCGTTAGCTGTTAATGAACTTAATCACAAATCAAACACAAAGCCCCGACGGTTTGCCGTCGGGGCTTTTAATTATCAAAAAATCAGTGAAGCTTTATAAACACTTTAACTCCCTCGTCGTCCCTTTCGATTTCGCCGAGGCAGATACTCCTTACTATATACATTCCCCTTCCGCTTTCGGCAAGCACGTCGGGTTTGGGCGGCGTAAGGTTTACGCCGTTAAAGCTGGGCGATAAAACGCTTATGCAGATTTTATCGCCCGCAATCTCGCATTTAAGCTCCGCCCCCTCTCCGCCGTGAATAATCACGTTTGAGATAAGCTCGCTGGATACGAGTCTGCTTGCAAAGATATCCTCTTCCGCAACGCCAAACGTGCGTAAATCCTCGGCAAGAGCTTTAAGGCGGGCAGACATTTCCTTTAAATCGTCAACCTTGAAAGTAATCATAAGATAAGCGCGTCCTTCAACTTTTCAACGATTTTTCTCTCCGCACGGGAAACGAACATTTGGGATACGCCCAAAATTTTGCCTACTTCCGCTTGCGATTTCCCTTGTATGTACCTCAAAGTTATAACTTGCTGCTCGGTGGGGTCAAGCTTTCGTATCTCTGTCTTTAACGCCTCCGCGTCCTCAAACGCTTCGAAATTGTCGGTGTCGGCGGGGATAGCGTCGTAAAGCGCGGCGTCCTTCTCTCCGTCCTCTGCGTTGACGCGCGTATCCAAGCTTACGGGCGCACGGCACTCCAAAGCCTCGATAATAAGCTCTTCGGAATACCCCAGCTTTTCCGCAAGGTACGCAATCGTCGGCTGATTGCCGGTAGTTTTGTAATAATCGTTCTGCACCTCGCGCACCCTTGCCGCAACGGTGTATACCCTACGGGGTAAGCGTACCGAACGCGAATAGTCGCGGAAGTAGTTTTTAATCATACCCGTGATGGTGGGCGTAACGTAGGTTGTAAAGCGGTTGCCTAAATCGGGGTCGAATTTTTCAACCCCCGCAATAAGCGCTTCGGACGCGACTTGTAAAAGGTCGTCGTACTCCACGCCTCTGCCCGAAAACTTCTTTGCAAGAATTTCGGCAATATTAAGGTAATTTTCAACGAGTCTGTTCCTAAGCTTTATATCGTGAGTAAGCCTATATTGACGGAACAGCTCGTTTGCCTCGCTTTCGTCCATCATATTTTCAAAGTTACTCTTTCGATTATATCGCCGCGGCGAACTATGTCGCACTCTTTAACGAGCGCGGAAACGAGGGCAAGCGAAAGCTCGTTCTCCCCTTCTTTGGGCGTGCCGCCCTCGCCGTACACGGTGCAGACTACCTCTTCGCCGCCCGCAAAGGTTGCAATAACTTCTTCAAAGCCGCAGTTCTTTAAGATAATCGCGCTTTCGGTTACGCAAACCTTGAAGTCCTCAAGCTCGTCCAAATTAAGCCCGTGTGCACTGCACACCGCGCCGCAGACGAGGCGAAGCGCCGTCATATACTCGCTGTCCGCAAGATGAAATTTAACCGTAAAGTCTTTCATTAACGAATCTCCATAAGAGTATTTAACGAGCAGATTTCAAAAAGCTTTTTCACGTTGGGACGAACGTTTTCCAAAACCGTTTTATTCCCGTCGGCTTTCAGCTTTTTGTAGATTTTAACGAAGGTGCCAATCGTGGTGCTGTCAATGAAGGTCAACGCGGCACAGTCGAAAATAATATCCTTTTTATCGTGTTCGTAAGCGGCGTTGACTTGCGCGTAAAAATCCTCGCTGGTTGCCGCGTCAATCTCGCCCGAAAGCGAAAATATAAGCTCTTTTTCTGCCGACAAAAGTTTTACTTGTTGCATATCCTTTTTCCTTTATTCGTATTTATTTATAACCCCGCCGCGCGCCGAAGAAACGCGCAAAGGCAAAATTTAGGGCTTAAGGCCCGATAAAAATTCTTTTTTGTTCAAATATTCAAGCCCGCCCGAAAGCTTAAAGCTAAGCCTATACGAAACTAAGCACTGCCTTTTTGCGCCGTACTTTTTGTTTAGCGCACTATCGCCGTACTTCTCATCGCCCAAAACGGGGCAACCGATATGCGCCGTGTGCGCGCGGATTTGGTGGGTTTTGCCCGTGTGCAAGGTAACCTCTACCAAAGCGGTATCGCCTTGTTTTTCCAAAACGCGGTACTCGGTTATTATTTTTAACGAACCTTTAACTTCCTTATCAAAGACTTGTACGGTGGAGTTTTTCGAGTCCTTTTTAAGATACGCCGTTAAAACCGCTTTATCCGTTTTGAAGTTGTTTTTACAGCGGGCAAGGTAGGTCTTTTCAACCCGCCTTTCCTTAAAGGCGGACAAAAGCTCGTCCTCAGCCCCCTTATTCTTTGCAAAAGCTATAAGCCCTTTGGTGTTTCTGTCGAGGCGGTGCACGGCGTAGTATTCGCCGCCCGCTTGCAGCTCGCATAAGAGCGCGGAGGTTTCAACGCCGTCAAGCTTGTCCGCAATCAAGATATTCTCGTCCTCGTAAACCTTATTATGGCTTACGAGGCTTTCTTGCTTGGGTGTGGTGTAATAAGTTACCTCGTCCCCCGCCTTCAACGGCACGCTTTGGCTCACGCGCACGCCGTTGACCTTAATATCCTTTTCACGCAAAAGCGCGGCAAGACAAAACGAGCCTTGCGGGTAAGTCGAGTCGGTAAACTCTTTTAAGCTTGCGGGGGTTGAAACGGTGAACTTTTTCATATCCAGATAAATATTAGGTGAATTATATACGCGCCCAAAAACGCCAAAAGGAACTGAAACGCGACGCACTTTAACGAGAATTTAAGCCCGACCTCTTTGCACGACGCGGAAAACGCCGAGATGCAAGCGGGGCTTAAAAGTATAAAGGTGCACACCGCGAGGGTCGCCGAAAGGGTCAGCCCCGTGCCGAGAGGCATTAAAAGCGCGACGGTTGCGGCGATGTTTTCCTTGGCGGCGAACCCGCCGAGGATTGCGTAGGCTACCCGCCAGTCGGTTACGCCCATAGGGTAAAAGACGGGCAGAACGACCTTGCTTATATTGCAAAGCATACTCTCCTCCGCCGTTTCCACGTAGCAAAACGAGAAAGAGAAGTGCGAAAGTAGCCACGAGATAACGCAGAAAAGCATTACCACGCCCGCCACCTTCATTATAAACCCTTTTATGTAAAAATACAACTTAATTGCCACGGCTTTAAGCTGGGGCACGCTCACGGGGGTAACTTCTGAAAGTAAATCTTCCTTGCCGCCCTTCATAAGTAGTGAGCACAGTAAAGCCACCGCAACGCCCGCAAAGTAAAAAGCGGTTATCACGGGGAAGGGGTTTTCAAACAGCGGCGATAAAAAAGTTAAAAATACGGGCAGCTTTGCGCCGCACGGAACGAAGGGCAGAATTGCGACGGTGCGCTTTTGCGCGCTTTTGGTGGAATACCCGCGCGTGGTTAAAATTGCGGCGGAAGTACAGCCGAAGCCCGAGGTCAAAGAGAACGCCGCCCTACCCGAAAGCCTTACTTTTTCAAACAGCCCGTCGGTAGCAAAGGCGAGTGCGGAGGTTATGCCGCTTTCGTCCAAAACCGTTAAGAAAAGATACAAAATTATTAGCTGAGGAATGAACGATAAAACCCCGCCCGCGCCGCCTAAAATGCCCTCGGACAAAAGGGAAATTATTATCGGGTTTTGCATGTGGCAAGTTATCGCGTCGGAGAGTTTTACGCAGATTAAATCCTCGACCAAATCCCTTAAAAGCACCCCCGGCATAATCGGGTGAAAGGCTAAAAAGAACATTAAAAGGATTGCCGCGATAAAGAACGCCAGCGAGAAAAAGCGGTTGTAAAACAGCTTATCGAATTTCGATACCCTTAAATTCCCGCCCGAGTACGACTCGTAAAGCGGAATTGCGGGGTTCTTCTTTACGTTAAAATCGAAACCGCCCTCTATTAGCTTTTTAAGCTTTTTAGGCGGGCAGTCGTAAACGGGCACGCCGAGGTGGGCGGATAACTTCTCCGTGTCCACCTTGCCGCCCCTCCGCTTTAAATGTGCGGACTTGGTGATATATACAACCGTTTTAACTCCGCTTACGATTATGTGGCGGGTTAAATTTAGGCTGTTTTCAAGAGTGAGCGCGTCCACCACGTTTATAACCAAATCGGCAGACTTCACCTCGTCTATTGCCGACTGCTCCTCCATTGAGTACGGTCGGAAGGCGTACATCCCCGGCACGTCCGCATAGGTTATATTGCCCCTCGTCTTGCGTGCGGGGGAAGTGGTTACGCCGTGGAAGTTGCCCGTGCGTAAGTTGCTTTTTGTAAGCGCGTTAAAAAGGGTCGTCTTGCCCGCGTTGGGGTTGCCCGCAAGCACCACCTTTTTAGTTGCTTTCGTCTTTTCCTTTCGGCGCGGCAATATCTTTTTTAATACCGCCGCCTTCATTTTGTCACCTCAATCTTCAAAGCAAGCGGCTTACGAATGCCAAGCCGCACCGCGTTGCAAGATACGAGCACGCTGGACTTAAAAAGCGAATAGCTTAAAACTTCGACTTGCTCCCCCGCCTTTACCCCCAACGCATTAAGCCTTTCAAGCGCGCTACCGTCAAGGTCAATCCTTTTTATTTTTGCAACTTCACCCATCTTCAAATCAAAAACGTTCATAAAATAAATTATGAACGCTTGTACAAAATAATGTCGAATTTTGCGGTTTAATCGGTATTCAAATCTTCTTTTAAAATATTTTCAATATGAATTAAAGTGGTACGCATACTTTTAAGTACGGTTTCAATTCTTTCTTTTCTATCTTCTTTTTTGTCTTCGTTGCTCTCCCACCTATCACAACAGTAATCAGATGACATATTATGCTTTCTTACTTTCCACGATATTTCATCATTCATACAATGCCCCCGCCCCAATCGCTGAAATGATGTACCCACATAAACGTAATGCATCTTAAAAAATTTGCAGTTTTTACATATTCTCTCTTGTTCCATAATTATATTGTAATATAAATTTATATCAAAAACTTTGCAACCGTAAAAATTACGGCTAAAATATTTTAAAAGCCCCGCGGCGTTCGCCGCGGGGCTTTATTTTAATTCTTTATTAAAGTTACCGTTACTTCTTCACAATTAACATTTTGAGTTTTAGTAAAGCCGTCGGGCTGGCCCTCTGCAACCTTTTG
>CAMWME010000018.1 GCA_947175325.1 uncultured Clostridia bacterium
TTTTAAATCACATATAATATAAGCGCGGCGGACAAAAGTCCGCCGCGCTTTTAATTTATTTGTCGTTTTCTTCGTTTAAACGAACGCATTCATCAACGATTTCTTGTGTGCGCTTGGCAAAGGCTTGTTCTCTTTCGGCGTTATACTCTGAAATCTTTCTGTTTTCTTCAACCGCAATTTTATTCTTTTTGGAATATCTCATCCAAAATACTATTAACAGCGGTATAAACACGACGGGTACTACGACGCATACGACTATTTCCCAAATTTCAGCTTGTGCGCCAACGAAAAGCGTGCATAACGAAATGATAATTATTGCAAGTGCAATCGAGGCAATAACGGTAAGCGCAACCGGTTTCCTTGGTATAGGGAAGTAGCTTTTGCAACCCGCGCCTTGATAGTACTCTAATTCAAGCTCTTTCAGCCTTACATAATTTTTTGAGGACGTCTCACGCGAAAAACGCATCGAAACGTAGTGAGTTACGTTTTTCCTCGTTTCGTAAGTAACTTGCTGTTGGACTTTACCTTCGTCTCCGTTCCAGCCCGCCATAAAACCGCCGATAAATCCGTCCCCGTAGGTTTTTACCTTGGTATCTACGTTTACGCCAACGATTTCATCACTTTCGTTGTAAATCTCTTTTGACTCTTCCAGCTTCCAGCCAAAAACGGCAAGGGCTTCAATAGTGTCAACCTCTTCGCTTGGGTCAACACGCATCGTCTTATACTCTTTCATAATTTCTTCTCCTTCGTACTTTGCTTATTTAATTATTCAAGTCAAATTTGACTTAACTTAAAAACATTATAACAAGTCACATACGGGTTGTCAAGTCATATTCGACTTAAATTGCATATAATATTTATATGAATTTTGCAAAACGGTTAAAGGAATTGCGGGAAGAAAAAGGGTTCAGCCAGATGACGCTTGCACGGGAGACGGGCATAAGTCAGTCCTCTATTGCGCGTTGGGAGCTTGAAAAAGCAGAGCCTACCGCTTCCGCACTTATAACTCTATCAAAGTATTTTAACGAAAGCGTTGATTATTTACTTGGACTTACGGAATGAATTTATTCCGCCCCGCGCAATTTTGCGCGGGGCGGATTTTTTATATTAACCGATGTATGAAAAACCACACGCTCAGCGTGTGGCAAAATTTAGTTAAGCTTTTCCCGAAATGCGGTTTTCTGCAAGACGGCGCAATTCAATAGCTCTCTTGTGCAATTCTTCAATCTTTGCGGGGTAAACGTTCACGTAATCCGCAAGCGCCTTCTGATACTGTTTTTTATATTTCGCTCTTACGCAAGCACGCGCAATAGTATAAATTATGCCGGGAACTATCCACAACATATACAGAAATATACCCAGTAAAACACCCATTGAGCCTTCGGGACTAGGTTTCCTTTGAACTGGTCTGTAAGCCTTATAGGTTTCAATCGTATCGTTTAATACGTGGTACTCTTTTTCGAACTGCGTTACGTCGTTATACCACGGCGAATCTTTTTCACGCGAAAAAGTAATTTTATTGAACGTGGAATAATGATTCGTGGTACTGCCGTCAATTCCGTGCGTTTGTCCGTTGTATTCTTGGCAACGCTGGTTTCCTACAACCTCCCAGCCGAAGCTTTCATACTCGTTGATAGTAGAGTTTACGATAGCGTCGCTAGGATATACTTGCACCGTTTTTGTTTCTCTCATATTCTTCTCCTTTGTTAAATTTTCTATATTATATGCTAACCGACAGTTAGTTGTCAAGCAAAAACTAACCAATAGTTATAAATTTGTAGAAAAAAGGCATTAAACGTAATATGGAAAAATTAATTAAACAAAGATTGATTGAAGAACTTACCGCTTGCAAGCTTACGAAAATCGAAATAGCGAAAAAGGTCGGTGTTTCGCCAGAAATGATTACGCAGTATATCACTACGAAAAAATTGCCCAAGCTTGACACCTTTGCAAAGCTATGTAAAGAGTTAGACCTTTCCGCAAATTATATTTTAGGTTTAAGCGACGCGTAATTACAATATCGTTTAGCATTCCGCTTGCTAAAAAAATTTAATTAATATATAATTAAAGAAAAATTTTTTGAGGCGTATATAAATGGCAAAGAAACCTTATGCGATAATTATTATGGACGGCTACGGGCTTGCGCCCGACGGCGACGGCAATGCGATTTACCTTAACGGCAGTAAGAACGTTGCAAAGCTTATTAAGGATTACCCCTCCGCAACGCTAGGCGCAAGCGGAATGTGCGTTGGGCTTCCCGACGGGCAGATGGGCAACAGCGAGGTCGGGCACCTTAACATGGGTGCGGGCAGAATAGTCTATCAAGATTTAACCAAGATTACGAAGGCGATACAAGACGGCGACTTCTTCGAAAACCCCGCGCTTATAAAGGCGATGGATAACGCGAAAAACGGCGGCAAGAAGCTGCACCTTTACGGGCTTTTATCCGACGGCGGCGTTCACAGCCACGTAACGCACATTTACGCGCTTTTGAAAATGGCGAAGCTGCGCGGGCTTAAAGAGGTTTACGTTCACTGCTTTATGGACGGCAGAGACGTTTCCCCCACTTCGGGCGCGGATTTTATACGCGGCTTGCAAGCCGAAATCAATAAAATAGGCGTTGGTAAAATCGCCGACGTATGCGGCAGATATTACGCAATGGACCGTGACAACAACTGGGACAGAATAGAGCTTGCCTACGACATGCTTACCCTCGGCACGGGCATTCAAGCGACCGACCCCGCGGCGGCGGTTGAAGAAAGCTACAAAGAGGGCGTAACCGACGAGTTTATTAAGCCCACCAAAATTTACGAAAACGGAAAGCCCGTTGGGCTTATCGAAAAGGGCGACAGCGTAATTTGCTTTAACTTCCGCCCCGACCGTGCAAGGCAGATTACCCGCGCGATTTCTCAAAAGGAGTTCGTGGTACCCAAGGGCACGGCGTTTGAGAGAAAGACGGGTTACCTTGCCCCCACCTACGTTTGCTTTACCGTTTACGACAGCGAATTTAAGGGGCTTGAAATTGCCTTCCCCAAGACGAGCTTGGACAACACTTTGGGTGAATACCTTGCTAAGCTCGGCAAGAAACAGCTTAGAATTGCCGAAACCGAAAAGTACGCGCACGTAACCTTCTTCTTTAACGGCGGCGTTGAAACGCCGAACGAGGGCGAACAGCGCGACCTTATCCCCTCGCCCAAGGTTGCTACCTACGATTTACAGCCCGAAATGAGCGCGTACCTTGTAACCGACAAGGTTTTAGAGGAGCTTGACAGCGGCAAGTTTGACGTAATAATTTTGAACTTTGCAAACTGCGATATGGTAGGACATACGGGAATTATCCCCGCGGCGGTCAAAGCGGTTGGCACGGTTGACGAGTGCGTAAAGAAAGTTACGGATAAAATTCTTGCAATGGGCGGCAGCGCACTGCTTACTGCCGACCACGGCAACGCCGACAAGCTTCTTACCGAAGAGGGCGCACCCTTCACGGCGCACACCACCAACCCCGTACCCGTTGTATTAGTCAGCAACGAATACAAGAACGCAACGCTCCGCACGGACGGCGTGCTTGCAGACCTTGCGCCCACGCTTTTGACGGTTATGGGCTTACCCGTTCCCAAAGAAATGACGGGCAAATCGCTTATTAAATAACCCCTCATCCGTCCCTTTGGGACACCTTCCCCACCACGGGGAAGGCTACAATATTGTGAATTTAAGGCGCGGCGGACTTTTGTCCGCCGCGTTTTTATTTGCCATATTTTTTGATTTGAAATATAATGGTATGGTGCTTATTAAAGATAAAGAGAGATTCTTTTCAAAAACCTATATAGTGTGCATATGTGCAATTATTTGCTGCCTACTTTGGGGCAGTGCTTTCCCGTGCGTTAAAATAGGTTATAAGCTTTTTGAGGTAGACACCGAAAGCGTACCCTCTTTAATGCTTTTTGCCGGCACGAGATTTACGCTTGCGGGAGTATTCGTAATTGCCTTCGGAAGTATAATAAAGCGCAAATTCCTTTTACCCAAAGCTAAAAATTTATGGCGCGTGGGGCTTGTTAGCCTATTTCAGACGGTACTTCAATACACCTTTTTCTATATCGGGCTTGCAAACACGGCGGGCGTTAAGGCTTCGGTTTTGAACGGCTTGGGCGTGTTCTTCACAATTATTGCAGCGTGCTTTTTATTCCGCACCGAAAAGTTCAACTTAATTAAGCTTTTGGGGTGCGTTTTAGGTTTTGGCGGGGTCATTTTAATTAATATCGGCGGGGACTTCACCTTTTCGTTTTCGATACTCGGCGAGGGCTTCGTTATCTTTTCGGGGCTTTCTGCGGCGATTTCTTCGGGGCTTGTAAAGATATTTTCAAAGCACGAGGACACGACTGCGCTTTGCGGGTACCAGTTTTTCATTGGCGGAATTATACTCGTAATAATAGGTTTAAGCTTTGGAGGGACTATTCCGCATATTGACGTGGGCGCGGCGTTTATGCTGATATATCTTGCCTTTTTGTCGGCGTGCGCGTTCACCTTGCAAGGCGTACTTTTAAGGTATAACCCCGTTTCTAAGGTTGCAGTGTTCAAAAGCACCAACCCTATTTTCGGCGCGGTGTTCTCGCTTTTAAACCCTTACGAAACGGACAAAAGTTTGAGCTGGTTTACCTTGCCCGCGCTTGCCTTGGTGTGCCTTGGGATATTCGTTATAAACAAATTCGGGGAAAGAAAGCCAAAACCCGAAGCTGCGGTCGAAAGCGCGGAAACTGACGAAATTCCACGTATTGACGAAAATTCGGAATAAAAAAATTTAATTTTGGGCGCGTTTTTAATTGAAAATCGTTATGCAATGTGTTATAATTTTTTAGCAAACTTATTAAGAGGTTATATATGTTAGTTAATTTGTTGGCAGATAAAATAATGAACGAGACCGAGCTTGCCGTTTATTGGACGGTGATGATAATCTGCCTCGTAGTAATATTCCTTGCTGCACTTCTTGCAATTTTACTCGTATTATTCCAAAAGAGCAATTCCGACGGTATTCAAGGCATAACCGCTTCAAGCGAAACCTTCTACGGCAAAAACAGAGGCCGTTCCATTGAAAGCAAGCTGAAAAAATGGAGCTGGATTGTTTTGGGTGTTATCGGCGTTCTTTCAGTGGTTGCGTATATCGTACAGATATTGACAATCTAAATCTTAAAGAAATTACGAAGGCGGCTTATTCAAGCCGCCTATTTTAATACATATGAAATATAAACGCGAAATTTTAAAAAACCAAAAAGATAAAAAATTTACGGGCACCGTACAAGGTAGCGGGAAAAGCTACGTCTTTATTATTCCCGACGACGAAACCTACGGGCATGACTTTTTCGTGCCCCGCCACTCGGTAAACGGAGCTTACCACGGCGATAAGGTGCTTGCGGCACACGTTAAAGGCACCGAGGACGAGGCTTATATTTTAAGGATTTTAGAGCGCGGAAGTGAAACCGTTATCGGTACTTTCGCACGGAAGGGAAACAACGCTTGCGTTTACCCCGACAACCCTAAACAGCCCGAAATCTTCGTGCCCCTTACCCATTCGGCGGGCGCAAGAAACAACGACAAGGTTGTGTGCAAGATAACCTCCTACCCCCAAAACAAAGCCCCGGGCGGGGAAATAGTTGAAATTTTGGGCGAGGGCGGCGAGCTTGAGGCCGAAGAAATTTCCATTATCCGCGCCTACGATTTGGAAGAAGAATTCCCCGAAGCCGTGCTTGAAGAAGCGCGCGAGGTTGCCAAAGAAAATATAGCTTTGGGCGTGCGAGAAGACTTCAGAGATAAACTGATTATCACTATCGACGGCGAGGATACGCGCGATATCGACGACGGCGTATCCTTGGAGCGCAAAGGCAAGAACTTCGTTCTTGGCGTGCATATTGCCGACGTAAGCCACTACGTAAAGCCCGGGACGGCGCTGGATAACGATGCGTACGGGCGCGGTACGAGCGTTTACTTCCCCGACCGCGTTTTGCCTATGTTGCCGAAGGAGCTTTCAAACGGGGCGTGTTCCTTAAACGAGGGCGAGGACAGATACGCGATGAGCTGTATTATGACCTTTACGCCCGAGGGCGAGCGGCTGGATTACAAGATTTGCAAAAGCGTTATAAGAAGCCGCCACCGCACCGCCTACACGGAAATTACCGCACTGTTGGACGGAGACAAGTCCGCATGCGGCAAGTACCCCGATTTGGTTGAAGTTGCAGAGGATATGCAGTCTTTGTGCCTTGCAATGGAAAGCCGGCGCGAGCGGCTAGGCTCGGTCAACCTTGACGTGAAAGAGGCGCATATTTACGTGAACGGCGAGGGCGAAATCGTAATACCGCCCGCAGAGCGCACTATTTCACAGCGAATAATCGAGCAGTTTATGATTTCCGCAAACGAGGCGGTTGCGGAGTTTTTGGAAAGACGAGGCGCACCTTGCCTTTACCGCATACACGAACAGCCCGCGCCAGAAAAGGCAAACACGTTTTTTGCGTTTTTGAAGGATTTGGGGGTTAAGGTTAAATGCGACTGCGAGGATTTGGAGCCTATTGACTTTCAGAAGATTTTGAAAACCGTTGACGACAAGCCCTTCTTTTCGGTGGTGAATAAGGTTATGCTTCGGTCGATGCAAAAGGCGAGATATTCGGAGGAAAACAAGGGGCACTTCGGGCTGGCTTCGGAGTGCTACTGCCACTTTACTTCACCCATTCGCCGCTATCCCGATTTGTTCGTGCACCGCGCGTTAAAGGCGGTTTTGGAAGGGAAAAAGTTCGATAAGCTTAAAAGCTTTGCTCACGACGCAGGCGTGGACTGCTCTGCACGGGAACGCGTTGCCGACGAGTGCGAAAGGAAGGTTGACGATTTGTACAAGCTGTACTTTATGGCTGAGCGCTTGGGCGAGGAATACGACGCCGTTATTTCGGGCGTTACCTCGTTCGGGATTTTTGCCGAGCTTGACAACACGGTTGAGGGGCTTATCCCATTGGAGGATTTGCCCAAAGACAGCTATAAATACTATGAAGACAAGTTCACTTTGGCGGGCGCTAAGTATACTTTTAAGCTTGGCGGCAAGGTGAAGGTTAAGGTTGCGGACTGCGACCTTGGCAGAATGAAGGTTCTGTTTAAACTTATAGTTTAAAAAATTTGCTATTTGACCCTAATGAAGGTATAATGAATTTATGAAGCAGATTGCTTACAACAAGTACGCCCTTTACGAGTATTTCGTTTTGGAGAAATTTGAGGCGGGAATAGTTTTGGAAGGTGCGGAAGTTAAGCAGCTAAGGCAAGGCAACTGCAATTTGAAGGACAGCTTTTGTCTTCTTCGCGGCGGAGAGTTGACCCTTAAAAATCTGCATATACCCGTTTACGACAAGGCGGGCGCATTTAATTCCAAAGACAGTAAGCGCGACAGAAAGCTGCTGATGCACAAGTCGGAAATCGCGCGGCTTGCGGGCAAGGTGAACGAAAAGGGTTACACCATCGTGCCCATTCAACTGTACTTTTCGGGTGCGCTCGTAAAAGTTGAAATTGCGCTTTGCAAGGGCAAGCAGAACTACGACAAAAAGCGCACGATAGCAGAACGCGACCAAAAACGCGCGTTAGATAGAGAAATCAAACAGTATAGATAAACTTACGAGGTTATTATGAAAAACTATAAATTAGACACACTTTGCGTACAAGCAGGCTATTCGCCCAAATCGGGCGAGGCGAGAATACCGCCCATTTCACAGTCCACCACTTACTTCTACCCCAAGACGCAAGAAATGGCTGACCTTTTCGATTTGAAGAGCGACGGGTACTTCTACTCCCGTCTTGCCAACCCCACGGTTGCGGCGTTCGAAGGCAAGGTTGCCGCGCTTGAAGGCGGCGTTTGCGGCATAGGCTGCGCTTCGGGTATGTCCGCGACCTCGCTTGCAGTTTTTACGGTTGCGGGCTCGGGCGATAACATTCTTTCGTCGTCCGCAGTGTACGGCGGAACCTACAACTTGTTTTCCACCACACTTCCCAAGCTTGGCATTGAGTGCAGATTTTTCGACCCCGACGCTCCCGCTTCCGAGATTGAAAAGCTGATTGACGATAAAACCAAAATGATTTTCACAGAGACGGTTGCAAACCCCGCCATCGTCGTTTTGGACTTTGAAAAGATTGCGAAGATTGCAAACAAGTACGGCGTTTTGTTTGCGGTTGACAACACGCTTGCAACGCCTATACTTTGCCGTCCCAAGGAATGGGGCGCACACCTCGTAATACATTCCTCCTCGAAGTATCTTGACGGACACGCGGCGGCTTTGGGCGGCGTTATAGTTGATTTGGGTAACTTCGAATTTAAGGGAAACAAACGCTACCCTTCCTTTAACGAACCCGACGAGAGTTATCACGGACTCGTTTACGCAGATTTGCCCGTTGCATTCGGAACGAAGTGCCGCGCGCAGATGATGCGCGACTTCGGCGCAATTATGAGCCCGCAGAACGGATTTATATCATACATAGGCAGCGACACGCTTGCCCTCAGAATGGAAAGGCACAGCGAGAACGCGAAGAAGGTTGCCGCTTATCTTAAAAAGCACCCTAAAATTGAATGGATAAACCACCCCTCGCTTCCCGACAACAAATACCATAAGCTTGCTATGAAGTATATGCCCAAAGGACAAGGTGGCATGATGAGCTTCGGTATTAAAGGCACTGCCGCGGAGTGTGCAAAGTTTATGGAAGCGTTACAGCTTATCACCCAAGAAACGCACGTCGCAGACGTAAGAAGCTGCGTTTTGCACCCCGCGTCCACTACTCACAGACAGCTTTCCGAAGAAGATTTGAAGGCGGCGGGCGTACCGCACAACCTTGTAAGGCTTTCCGTCGGAATAGAAAACGCCGACGATATAATCGCCGACTTAGAGCAAGCATTGGAGAAAGTATAACTGTTCACAAATGTTTCGTGCTATTCTGCGCGCAAAACATTTCGTGATTTTTGGCGGCTCTGCCGCCCTTTGCGCGATTTTTAAGAGCACACACATATATAATCGCGCAAATTCACACCGCTGAGGTGGCAAGCCACAAATTGGGTGCGCTGGCGCAAAAGCGTGGCTTTGCTTGCGCCGCAAGTTATTTTTAGAATTTTTTTGAGGTTTTAAAATGCCTATTGTTATCGACAAAGACATACCAGCATATAAAATACTTACCGGCGAGAGAATATTCGTTATGGATAAGGAAAGGGCGGTTGCACAGAATATCCGCCCTATCGAGATAGCTATTTTAAACCTTATGCCGACGAAGGAAACGACGGAAACGCAGTTTATGAGACTTCTTTCCAACTCGCCGTTGCAAGTTAATATTACGCTTATTAAAACCTCCACCTACAACGCAACGCACGTGGATAAGAGCCATTTGGACAAGTTCTATAAGACCTTTGACGAGGTTAAGGACAGAAAGTTCGACGGTATGATAATTACTGGTGCGCCCCTTGAAAATATGGCGTTTGAAAAGGTTGCGTACTGGAAGGAGCTTGAAGAAATTTTCGACTGGACTAAAAGTAACGTTACCTCCACCATCTTTATTTGCTGGGGGGCGCAAGCCGCGCTTTACCATTTTTACGGCATAAAAAAGCACGCCTTAAAGGAAAAGTGCTTCGGCATATTTGCACATCAACGCATAAGGGACGGCGTTGCCGAGCCGCTTATGCGGGGAATATCGGACGAGTTCCATATGCCGCACTCCCGCCACACGATTATTTACGCGAAGGATATTTTAAATATAAGCGGGTTGAAAATTCTTGCATATTCCAAGAAAGCGGGCGCGTCGGTAATAAAGAGTATAGACAACCGCCAAGTGTTCGTAACGGGGCATATGGAATACGACAGATACACGCTTAAAAAAGAGTACGAACGCGATATTGCCGCTGGGCTTGACATTAAACCGCCCGTGAACTATTTTGCGGACAAGGACTTGACGGAGGTTAAAATGAACTGGACCTCCACCGCTAATCTTTTCTACATAAACTGGCTCAACTACTACGTTTACCAAGTTACCCCTTACGACATTTCTTCTATTGATAATTGATAAAATAAAAAGCCCTCGGCGAAACCGCCGAGGGCTTTTTTGATTAAATCTTATAATATGTAATATTCGCTGTCGTTCAAGTTCTTGCCCCAGCCTATTGCATTTCCTTTGACCTTTGTAGGAGGAGCATATTTTTGCGCCTTATCCAGATTCTGGTTCACTTTCAACTCAATGTTGTTATTCAGAGTTATGTTATACTCCGTCCAGTCGCCGGCAATGGGGTTGTAGCAAAGCTCGGTTTCGCAAGTAATCGAAGAAATCTTTCCGCTGGTCAACACGATTTTAATAATTGCGTCTTTTACGATATTTTCCGTATTGAAGTAGTTGTTTACTTCGATTACGTCTTCATACGCGTTCGTGTTAATCATATTGATAATTTTTTGCTGAACGCTTTGCGTTGCGGATTTGCCGAGGTTTACGGTATAAGTAGTGGTCGTTCCGCTTGTCTGCTTTTTAATGCAGTCGATTTCGCTTGCGCTCTGCTTAACCATCGAAGTTAAAAAGTCAAACTGCGTGTCCGCGGTAACGTTTCCAACCTTCGTTTGCATGTTTGAAGATTTACGGGAAATGAGCCAAGAACCTTGGTTGTCTTCATCCGTTCCGTTCACGTTGCCGAGGGTGTACTTATAAGTTTCCTTGCCCGCAGTTTCGCTGTGCGCTTTGTAATAATAGGAATGGTTAAACCACGCCACGTCGTCAACAGTGTTTTTATACATTCTTGCAGTGTAGCTGTCTACGATGGCGTTTTTATTCCATCCGGGGTCAAACTCGTTTTTAGCCGTTAAATCAAGGGAATATACGGGGTCGTCCTTCAAATCGTCGATAGCCGCGTTGATAGCGGTTACTTCCTTCTGCACGTCCGACGTTGTATATAATAAACCGCTGGTGCTGGGTAAAGATATTGTAGTTAAGCTTCCCTTCTGAGAATATTCAACGCTTAAAACTACTTTTACTGCCTTTACGTCAATTTGGAACTTAAAGCCGAGGTTGAAATCGTTGAGCTTGCCGTCCTTCAAATTGAATTTGAGGGTGCTCGTGTTTTCCGCCAAGGTGATGCCCTTAAAGGAAACGCCCGTTCCAAGCTTTTCGAATACCTTGCCCAACGCCTTATATAAGACGTTGCTGTCGCCCGTAGCTAATTTGCAAGAATATGCGTATGTAGAATTTTTAAGCTCGGTTATATTGCTGATATTGTTTTCTTTTACGTTGTTGACGATAGATACGATAGGTAAATTGACCATCGTTATATCTTGGTCCTCGGGCAGTTCAACCGAGAGTTTTTTGACTGCGTTGGTTTTGCCGTCCATCGTCGCCTTAATGCGGCTGTCGCCCGCAGTGAATACGTAGCAAGTAGAATCTACCAAAAGGGCGCCACTGGTTGTCCGCTTAAAGGTTACGTTGTCGCTGTTGCCGTCGTAACGGTAAGAGCCGTCGTACGTTCCGCTAAGCGCGGTGCCTAATCCGAGTACGCTGAAGTTGCCCGTAAAGGTAAGGTCGAAATCGTAGCCTTGCACCTTTTCGTCAACGGCGCTTTTGCGTGCCGCAACTATCTCTGCCGCCGTAGGAGGGGGTGTTGCAATGGTACCGCTACCGCCGCCGTTTCCACCGCCGGTGCCGCTGCTTTCGCCGCCTTCACTGCCGCCTCCGCAAGCCGTCAGTCCGAAGACCGTACAAACACACGCTATAAGGGCTAAAAGAGTTACTAAAATTTTTTTCATAAGTGTCTCCAAAAAGTTCAATAAATAAAAGCTTGTACACTTATTGTAGTGTATACCTATATTTTACTAAAATTCGTTTATGACTTCAATAATTTTTTCTCAACCGTTAGTAGAATCTTCGTCTTTATTTTAATCGAAAGTTGAGAAGGACATTTGCGCGGTTACGTCGATTTTTTCGTTGCCGCGGTAAACGGTGATTACCACCGTATGCCCTTGACGAGCCGAAAGCAAGGTGTCGTTAAGATTGTACATACGGGTTACGTCCATATCCTCTACCACCGTTTCGCCGTTCGTGATTTTAATATGCGTTATCAAGTCGCCCGCTTTTAAGCCGTAGCAGTCCCTTATAACGCTTATCTTTTCGTTGATAACGAGGCGGTCGTTTTCGGAATCCCAAGTAGATGCGCTTGCCTTTGACTCAACTTGAATTTTATTTTGAGAGCTGAGGCTGCTTGCGTCGGCTTTGTTGAAGTCGTCCTCGACCACGAAATGCGCGCGGCTTAAATTGCCGTTAGTGCCGTTTTCCTTCATTAGCGGGTAAAGTCTTTTTACCGCGCTTGCGGGGAGGGCGTAGCTCATTCCGTCAATATCGTCGATAGTAAAGCCTTGGTTATCCTCCTCGTCGCCCGACTTGGAGTTTATGATGCCTACTATTTCACCCTTGCGGTTAAACAGCGCGCCGCCCGAGTTGCCCTCGTTTACGGCTGCGTCCGTGCGGATTACGTTATAGTATCTGGTATATCTGTCATAGCCCGCATATCTGTCCGAGATGTTGAGGGGAACTAACTCCCTATCCTTGGTTACTATGCCGCGGACTGCCGACATACCTTGACCTTCCGCATTGCCTATTGCGTAAACGTCCTCGCCCAAATAGATATCTTCTTCGGAGACAAACTTTGCCGCTTCCGCCGCACTTTTTTTCAAAAGCTCGCTTCCCGTTACCTTTAAAAGCGCGATATCGTAAGTTATGGAAGAGCCTACGAGGGTAGCGCTGAATCTGTTATTATCGTCGTTGTAGTCGGAATCTTGGCCGTAGAGATACAGATAAACGTTCTTGGGATAATTCGAGCTGTAACCGCCGTCGTTGTAAATTACGTGACAGTTGGTTATGACGTAAGCGTCGCCCCTTTCTTTATCCAAATCGACGATGACGCCCGAGCCGAGCGAAGTGCCGCCGTCGCTGAACTGTGCGGCAATAGAAACTGCCGAACGCAGAGAACGGTTTATGCTTGCTTGCAAGCCGAACGCTTCTTCAAGCTCTTCCGAAGAATAGTTAAGATATTCTCTTAAAAACTCGTCAATCGTCATATTCTCGTTGCCTGGAATAGTTTTGGCAAGCTCGTAATAATCGTAAGCCGAGGCGTTTTTACCGTCGACACCGTCTCTGCCGTTCGAGCCCCCGAACGGAAGTGAACAGCCGCACAAAAGCACGGTGGCGGATAGGCACGACGCCGCAATAAAAGCAAAAATCTTTTTCATATATTTCCTTTAATTATAACTTGATACCGTTTTTTATGAGTAGTTCACGGGCGGTTTCGACGCTGTCTACACCCGTCAAATTCTTTACGGGTGCAAACTCCTTATCCCTTTCGACCTCGTAAGCAAGGCAGCTGCCCATAAGCTTTATCATATCAACGACCAGTGTTTCAAGCTTGTAGCCGCAAGGCTGTTGGGGGATAATCCTTTCGCCGTTCTCGACGTGGGGTATTGCCTTTTCCGCAAGGTGATAAGGAAGCCTTCCTGAAAGAGTAAGGTTTAAATCGTTTACGTTGAAGAGATAGTTTAAGGTTACGCCGAAGCGGTAAACGAGCTCGCCCTTCCTCGTCTTTGTTTTAAGGCGTTCGGGCATTTCGAAATATTCTAAAACCGTCGGCTTGCCGTCTTCGCAGCAAATAACGCCGACCTTTTCTTCCGCGCTTATTTTGGAAACGACCTTCGCTCCGCAACGGCACTGCTTTAAAACGGTTGCGCCGATGAACGCGGGGTCGCACATTTTCTGCAAAACGTTATCAACGCCGTAAACGTTAAGCCACTCGATATTTTCGCGCTCCATTACCCTTGCAAGTCCGCTGTTCACAAGCGACGAGTACCAACCGCCGTTGCCGTTGGGCGCAAGCGATACGCGGTTCTTTTTATCAAGGAAAACCTTGCCGTCAAAGTCGCAAGTGGGCGCGACGTCTTGGATAAAGAAATGGATTAAATCGTGCGGGTAACCGAAGTAGTTGTTCTCTTCGAAAAATTTTACAGTTTCGTCGTTGTTCTGAACGCTGGTCATAACGAACAAGTGAATATGCCTTCCCGCTTTTTCGGCCACGGAAATAAGGTTATTCATTTGCAATTCGAAAATTGACAATTTACGCGTTACGCCCATATCGAAGGTACCCTTGGGGCCCTCGTATCCGAGGCGCGAGCCTTGCCCGCCCGCAAGTAAAACTGCGGCAACCTTGCCCTCGCGAAGGAAGTTAAGACCTACGCTTTCAAACTGAAGCCTACGCCTTTGTATATCTTGAACGGTAACCGCGCTAACTGGCGAAATTTTACCGGTTTTTTTCGTGGATTTATCGAGCCTTTTTAAAACGGAAAAGTTGGTGTCTTCAATATCCTTTAAAAGCACCGCTTGCTCTTCTTCCGTCAGCTCGTTATAATAATTTAAAAGATGCTCTTGACCGCGCTCTTTTAAATAGAGTTTTGACCTTTCGTAATTCATACTAAACCTAAGGTGAAAATTTGTTAAAAATTTACTTATACTATTATATATTATAAGCAATTTAAAGTCAATAAATTTGTTAAATTTGCGTGAACCTCTTGAAAAGCTTTAAATAATAGTATATAATATATATCTACTTGATAAGGTTATTTTTTCGTCCACGGCAAGAAACCGTGAACGGATAAGGAGGGAAATAATGTTTTGCACGGAGTGCGGCGAAAAATTGACGCTTATGTTTGCAACCGGCGAAGGGCTGGTGCCCTATTGCAAGGCTTGCGGGCAGTTCAGATTTGCTCAGTTCCCTACTGCCGTAAGCATGGTCGTTACTAACAGACAAAAGGATAAAATACTGCTTGCAAAGCACATCGGGCACGAGGGTTACATTCTTTTTGCGGGCTATATCAAAAAGGGCGAAACGGCCGAAAAGGCGGTAACGCGCGAATTCAAAGAAGAAACCAAGCTGGACACGGTTAAGTTCAAATATATGGGCTCACGCTATCACGAGCCGAAGAACGTTTTGATGCTCGGCTATCTTACTATGGCGGAGGACGGTGTGCCCGTAATCGACGAAAAGGAAATCGAGGACGTTAAATGGTTCTCCTTTGACGAAGCCTTAGAGGCAATTAAAAAAGACTCCACGGCGGAGGCGTTTTTAAAGAACGCTTTGGCTGAAATAAAAAATTTTAAGTGAGGTAAAAAAATGAAGTTATTACTCTCTACTGGCGGCATAATCGGCATAGTTGCCGCGGTTGCCGTCGTACTTATCATCGTGATATGGGCAATAGCAACCTACAATAAATTCGTAGGTTTGGGCGCGAACAGCGACGACGCGTTTTCGGGAATCGACGTGTATCTTAAAAAGAGATACGACCTTATCCCCAACCTCGTCGAAACGGTTAAGGGCTATGCAAAGCACGAAAGCGAAACCTTTGCAAGGGTAACCGAGGCGCGTTCGAAGGCGATGAGCGCAACCACCGTAAGCGAAAAGATTGCGGCGGACAAAGAGCTGACCACCGTTTTGCAAGGGTTTAGAAGGATTACCGAAAACTACCCCGAACTGAAAGCAAACACCAACTTCCTCGATTTGCAAAACCAGTTAAGGGTTATCGAAAACGAGCTTGTTAATGCAAGAAAGTATTACAACGCTTGCGTGAGGGAACTTAACAAAAAAATTAAAGGCTTCCCCTCCCTTATCATTGCAAAGATGATGAAGCTTGAGCAGCGCGAATACTTTGCGATTGAAAACCCCGAAGAAAGACAGAACGTAAAAGTTCAGTTTTAATCTGTAATATAATTTCAGTAACGGCGCGTTTGCGCCGTTACTTTATAAAAGGGATAATATGAAAAAGTTAAAATTACAACCTTATTTTATTGCGCTTTTAATTTTACTTTTATCCGTGGTGTGCATAGCGGCGGGCTTCGGCGGTGCAAAGCTTGCAAGCGCGTATACTGACAACGATAAATACTCGTTTTATTTTGAAAGCTACGACGTAACCTACGATATTAAAAGCAACCGCGAAATAAGCGTTACCGAAAAGCTTAAAATAAAGTTCACGGGCAGAGAGAGCACGGGCTTCGTTAAAAGCATACCCGTGAACGCGGGCGAAATGGTTAAAAAAGTTAAGGTTACGGAGCTTATAAACGGGGCTGAGCACAGCGTATATTACGACGTGGATTCGGTAAGCGACGACGCTGCTAACCCTTACGTTACGGTCGATATAGGCGATTACAGCAACAAGACGAACGAAACCCACACCTATCAAATAACTTACGACTACTGTCTTACGAAAGCGCCGGAGGGCGAAAATTATCTTAGTCTGAACGCAATAGGCGTTGACAGGGACAGAGAATGCGATATTAAAAGTGCAAACGTTACGCTTATTCTTCCCCACGGTTATAAAAGCGGAAAATGCTACGTCGGTAGAGTTTTAGCTAATGACGAAGAAAAATTTTTAGAGGATACGAACGCCGACGGCAGAACGGTTTTAACGCTTGCAAATAAGCCTCTTGCATACAACGAAGGCGTTACCTTTGACCTTGAATTTGAAGAAGGTGCGCTTACGACCTACTTCGATTTTACCCCTTACTGGTTCGTTATTGCGGCGGGCATTATACTCGTATTGGTGATTATATTAAAGGTTTTATTCTTCAATAAAGGCGGGCTTACCCCCTACGTTAACTTTGACGCTCCGAATAAAATGAGCCCCCTTTTAATGGGTATGCTAATAGACGGAAAGGTCGATTCCGAAGATATTACCTCGATGATTTTCCACTGGGCGGATAAAGGCTATTTGAAGATAAACTTCGACGACCAGCGCGACCCCTCTTTAATTCGCATAGTAAAAGCGTTGCCGCAAGGCACGCCCGATTACGAGCAGATACTTTTTGCCGAGCTGTTCGGCGGGCTTGACGTGGTAAAGCCCAGCTTTTTAAGGAACAGATTTTATATTACGATTGACAAGGTTTCCCGCATGGTGGGCAGCCAAAACAAAGACCTTTACGACCGTAAAAGCATCATAATTTCGTGGATAATTTCGATTGTTGCCGGATTGATGCTTGGGATTGCGCCTCTACTTCTCGGCTTGTTGCAAGTGTCTTTGCGCTTCACGATATGGGCGCCGTTTATCGCAATAGTTCCCCTTATCTTCGTAAATATTTTCTGTATGGGCATGGTGAGCACCAAATACAAATCGAAAAAAGGTACGAAGATAGGCTTCCTTTGCGCCGTGTTAGGCATAAGCGCGCTAATAACTTTGGTTTACGCCATTTTCGTTCCCTCGTTCATTCTCGGCGTTATCCCGAAGATTTTGCTTTGCGTAATCGTCTGTGCAACGGTGGGCACATCTGTTACTTTGATAAACAGAACGAAAGCATACACCGAACAGCTTAACGAAATCGTTGGCTTTAAAAACTTTATCGAGCTGGTTGAAAAGGAAAAGCTTGAAACGATGCTCGAAGAAGACCCCGAATTCTTCTACCACATTTTGCCGTACGCGCAAGTTTTGGGCGTGTCGGATAAGTGGGAAGAAAAGTTCAAGGATATAACTATACAGCCTCCTCAATGGGCTACTTGCTCCACCGCGGATACGCTGCTCAATTACTACGTGTTTAACAGAATTATGCACATATCGTTTGCGACGATGAAGTCGAATATGGCTTCCCGTCCCTCCTCCTCGGGTTCGTCGGGCTTCGGCGGATTTGGCGGCGGTGGCGGCGGCGGACACGTAGGCGGCGGGCACGGCGGTGGCGGTTTCCACGGCAGATAAACGTTCCGTTTAATCAAGTAATTTAAAAGCGGTTGGCAAAAATGCCAACCGCTTTTTTGTTTGATACGTGTTTAGTTATTAATGCACTTTATTCCGCTTCGACCGTTACTTTTATTTTTGCGGAAATGCCTTCCAAAAGCTTTAAGTCGATATCGTACACGCCCAAGGTTTTTATGGGTGTGGGAAGAACTACCTTCTTTTTATCGACGTCGTAGCCCGCCGCCTTCAACGCGTCGGCAATGTTCGCGCCCGTTACCGAGCCGAAAACCTTGCCAGCTTGACCCGCCTTTATTTTGACGGTGAAGTTTTTGCCGTTAATCTCTTTGGCAAGCTCTTTCGTGGCTTTGACCTCTTCCGCTTTGTGGAACTCTGCGGCAGAATTCTTTTGTTTTAAATCGTTCAATTTAACTGCGGTTGCAACCTCGGCAAGCCCTTTCTTTATTAGGAAGTTGCGGGCGTAACCTTCGTTTACGTCGATAACCTCGCTTTTTTTGCCTTGTCCTTTTACGTCTTGCAGTAGTATAACTTTCATCGTAACACCTCTTTATATATATTTTAACGCCGCTAAGGCGGTTTGTCAAGGGCGGGGAAGATTTGCACGCATATTTAACGCTTTTCGGCACAAAATAAAAACGGAGGTTATTTTATGGAAAACGTAAATTACGATATAGCTTGCGACGTAGCAACTTGTAAGTACAATCACCGCGGTTGCAACTGCACCCTTGAACACATTAAGGTCGGCTGCACTTGCAATCAAGTGGACTGCACTTGCTGCGAAAGCTATTCCGAAAAGGTTTAAACGTTCCGTTTAATCAAGTATCTTACTTGCTTTTGCGGTTAACGCATAAACCACAAATCAAACAATAATCTTTGAGGCGCGCGGCTTTTAAAGCCCCGCGCCCCGG
>CAMWME010000019.1 GCA_947175325.1 uncultured Clostridia bacterium
TAAGAGTCGTAGTACCGTTGTACGCTACCGTCGTCGTTCCGCTTATGGTCAGCGCAGCTTGATTTGCCTTGGTTACGGTTACCGTAGCGGTCTTAGTAGCTTGATTGTAGTTAGTATCGCCCGCCTTGGTCAGCGTTATGGTAGCAGTGCCGGGCTTTTTACCCGTTACTTTACCGTTTGTGTCTATCGTTGCAACGGTCGCGTCCGAAGTAGCCCAGCTGTACGCGCCCGTACCGCTACCGCCGCTTGCCGTAAGAGTCGTAGTACCGTTGTACGCTACCGTCGTCGTTCCGCTTATGGTCAGCGCGGCTTGGTTTGCTTTACCGATAGTTATAGTAAGGCTTTTGTTTGCAACGTCCGTGCCGCCGTTCGTCGAGCCCCAGCAATACTTGTTGCTGTCAATACTCATTGAAACGGAATAAGTTCCCGCATTGGTTGCGTAGAAGTCCGCATTGCTGCGGGTTGAACCGCTCGTCGGCGTGCCGAAAGTAATGTTCGTAGTCGAGCTTATAGTAAAGTGCTGTGCACTGCCCGTATAAGTTGTGGTCGCGCTTTGGTTGCTTACCGTTGCGCCGCTTGCCGCACCCGTACCCTTTGCAAGGGTAGGTATTGCTATTGCCTTGCGCTGTACCGTTATTTCTTTGGTTGCGGTGCCCGATTTATAGTTAGTGTTGCCCTCTGCCGTTAAGGTTATGGTAACCTTACCTTGCTTAACGGGCGTAACTACACCCGTAGATTCGTTGACGGTTGCTATGGTAGTATCGGACGATGACCATTTAAGCGTACCCGTACCGCTACCCGTCATAGTAATGGTACTGCCGTATACTACCGAGGTATCGGTTGAGGTAATTTTAACCGTGTTGTTTGCCTTATTAATCGTGAAGTTTTTTTCTACCGAACCGTAATATTTTCCTTTACCGGTAATAGTTACGGTTGCAGTACCCGCATTCGTATTGTTTTTATAGGAAAGTGTATAATCCGTATCTTTAGTCAGCGTCGTAGTTCCGTCTTTAACCGTCGGAGCCGGCGTCAACGCCTTGCCCGTATAGGTCTGTGCAGAAGGCGCAGTTATCGACAAAGACGATACGGGTATCCCGACGATTACGGTCAATGTACAAGATAAATCCTCGCCGCCGTTGTCGCCGCAAACGTAACCATAATATTTGGGTGCAGCCGGTGAAGGTGCTGCTCCCGCGCGAACTTGGAAAGTGTAAGTACCGGCCCCCGACGAAGCGGGAATTGTTATTTTGCCGGTAGAGCCACGCGGAAAAGTTGCTTTACCCGTAGGCGTTACAGTACAACCCCAGCCGGGACCAGTTGAAGAGTCACTATTTGCATAGACAATAATATCAGAACCGGTATAAGGTACGGTTATCGTCTTATAATAGGTTTTGCTATTATAAGTATAGTTTTGACTGTATACTGAACCGGTAGGGTTCTTGCCCGCCGTATTATCAAATCCCGCAGCATACGTGTATCCATAGCTGGTTTCTTGTAAAACAATTGTCAGCTTGCAAGTAGGTCCGGCTGCACCGTCTGAAGTGACGCTACCGCTATTAACGTATCCGTAAGTTATGCCGCCAGACGCGCCCGCCGCTAGCGTAACGGTATACGTGCCAGCAGGCGCATCAGCCGAAAACTTAATATAGTTATTCTTGGTAACCGTCATCGTGGAAGCGGCGGCACCGGTAGGACGGGTAGCCGTATACGACCAAACGGGACCGCTCCAAGACTCGGAAGTAAGATATACCGTTCTAGCTGTGCCAGCCCAAATATATATTGCAGTATAATACGTTGTTCCGCCACTGGTGTACATAGGGCTAGACGCGCCAGCACCATAATAGAAACCGGAAGTGCCGGTTTTATCTTTATCAAATCCCGCTTTATAGGTATAGGAGGTTGACGCCTTTACGATTACGGTCATAGTAACCGTTTTGGAAGTAGTCGACGCACCGGTCCTATAATAAGGGTCTATCGTAACATTGGTACCGCTCGGCGCGCCGTTGGGTGTAAATGTAACACTAGTCTTCGTATACGTTACCGTATAGGTTCCCGCCGCAGCCGGTACCGTTATCTCAGTCGAGCCAGCAGCGGCAACTATGTTTGAATCAGATTTAGCTGTTACCGAACAACCACCAGAACCATAGACATAGGACGATGTCTGACTCTGAATATAGGTTGTAATTTTAGAGCCCGTGTACGGTACGGTTATAGTCCTATAGTAAGTAACACCGGCATAGGTATAACTGTTGCTGTATGTGGCACCGGTAGGCTGATTAGTCGCAGTATTGTCAAAACCCGGACAATAATATGCCTCGTTAGCTCGCGCCATTTGAGCCTCATGCTCGGGGCGCGTGATTTCCGCCGAGTTTTCAACCCCGCCGTTCGCGTTGTTGTATGCGTAAATGCCGATAAACGCGGCAAAAGCGCAGCACAATAGTGCCGCGAGTACGCAGATTAAGCTTACTTTTAATTTCCTCATAGACAGTTTCCTCTAAGTTTATTAAAAATAATAAGTAAAAATATTTTTTTGTTTTTTGCGCCTTCCGAACACTCCCCGCCCCGTCATTGCGAGCGCAGCGAAGCAATCCAGCCTTTCACCCCTTAGGGGTGGCGCCCAGCCGCGTTTACCCACATTATTTCATTTTTTTGCGGTTGGGTGCCATATATGCCGCAAATAACGGCATTTTTTCGCTGTTTTCAGCGCAACGAAAAATACACCTATTAATATATTAGGTGTATTTTTTAGCGGGTTTTTGGAAGATTTTTCATTATCTTGCATATATTAGGATAAAGAAAAAAATTAAAAAACCCCCACATATGCTTGACTTAACACATTTTTCGTGATACTATACAGATACAAAAGTACATCAATTATATTAATAGGTGTACTTTTTTTGTTTCATTTTTTCTCCGTAAAAAAAGCCGAGGCGCACATCCCGCCTCGGCTTTATTCATAATATTTGCTCCCCACGCTTTTTACAATAAATCAGTTGACAAAATTTTTTTAGGGTGATAAAATAAAAACAACAAGAGCGTAACCTTTAAACGGTTAGCCTCGGTATTGACTAAAAAATAGCCGCCACACGACTGCTAAACGGGGCGGTTATTTTTTTATTATTATGTAAATTTTATCCTTAGTAACCCTAAATGAGTTGATAAGACCTTGCTCAACGAATATGTAAAGCAAGTTTATGAAATTCACTTTCATAATATCACCTCCTCGTGAGAATGAATGCTCATCATTCTCCCCACGGTGAGGCTAACCGCCTAATAGGCTTGCTCTTGTTGCCGACAGTTTTACTGTCTGAAACCATTTTAACACAAAACTTTTGTTTTGTCAATTAAAAATCGCCCGCGACGATTTCCGTCGCGGGCGATTTTCTATTTATATTATTGTTTATATATATTCACAAGTATGTCAACGCAAGCGTCAATGCCTAACTTGCCGCTGTCAAGCGCCAAATGGTAGTTTGATGCAACCCCCCATTCCGTTTCGGTATAGTCCTTGTAATACGCCGCCCTTCTTTTGTCCTTATCCTTTAACCTTTTTTCGGGCTTGTCGGGCTTTTCGCCGTACTGTTTGACTATACGCTCGGCGCGGAATTTATCGTCCGCGTGGATAAATACGTTTAGTACGTCCTCCCGCCCCCTTAAAACGTAGTCGGCGCACCGCCCCACGATAACGCAAGGCTCTTCGGCAATTTTTAAAATAATTTTGCGCTGTTCAACCCAAATCTTGTCTTGGTTGCTCATTCCCTCGAACCGGTTTGCCGATTTAAAGGCTTTGCCCAGCCAGCTGCGGTGGTCGGCGTACTCGCCGTGCGCCTCTATATACTCTTTTGCAAAGCCGCAGCTTTTTGCCACCTCTTCGATAAGCTCGTGGTCGTAGCAAGGAATGCCCAGCTTTTCCGCCGCAAGTCTGCCTATGGTTCTTCCGCCGCTGCCGAATTGGCGGGAAATGGTGATAATCTTATTCATAATTATATAATACACCCGCCCGCGCGCCCGTGTCAACCCCCTTTTGTCATTCCGCCCCTCGTCATTGCGAGGGAGCGTTAGCGACCGCGGCAATCCAGAAGATAAGCACGTTTTACTGGATTGCTTCACTACGTTCGCAATGACGGCGTAGCCAAAATATGGCACGCCGTTGCCCGCATATTTGCCCGCGTTCTTCACAAGATAATTGTACACGGAGGATTTTATGCAATTTGACCAAACCAAAACTTATCAAAACTTAGCAAGAAGTTTTGCCGGTGAATCTCAAGCGGGAATGAGGTATCAGCTTATTGCCCAAGCGGCTACGGCGCAAGGATACTTTACGCTTGCGGACACCATAAAAGTTCTTGCTAAAAACGAAACGGAACACGCAAGAAGGTTCTTCGAGGAGCTTAACAAGCGCGGCGAATACCTTGAAAACATTGATTTGAATGCGGGTTATCCATTCCACAGCGGCGATATTGCAGAAAGCTTAAAGCTTGCTGCTGACGACGAAAGAAAAGAACATCAAGTGATTTACCCCGCTTTCCAAAAAGATGCGGAAGAAGAAGGTTTTAAGGATATTGCCAATCTTTTTAAACTTGTTGCACAAGTTGAAGTTAGGCACGAAATGGTTTTTAAGTACTTGCACGAAGCGTTCAAAAAAGGCGTTTTGTTCAGTAACGAAACCCCTATACTTTATATTTGCAGCGAGTGCGGCTATATGCACACCTCAACGAAGGCGTGGAACGTGTGCCCGCTTTGTCAGTCAAGTCAAGGCTACGTCGAGTTGCATATCCCGTTTGAAAAGGAGAAAATATGAGAAAGACTACTGAAAACAACACTAAGACCAACGGCAAGAACTGCGGCAAGCAGTCCGAAAGCAAAAGCGTAAAGAACTGCGGCGGTAAGGGTTGTGGCAAAAACAGCACGAAGAACTGCAAATAAGTTTAAGGATTGTTACGACCCGGGCGGCAGCTACACGGGTTCGCCCTTAGACGGCGGCAAGCCTATTCAGGACGTTGACGATTTATAAACTTAATAAAAAGGCGGTACGGCGTTATTTTATGCGCCGTACCGCTCTTTTTTATAGCTTTTTTTACTAATTGCCCCCAATATATGCCTTAATTAACGGGGTTTTTATAAAATCGCGTCAATGAAGTCCTCGGGGTCGAAAAGTTCCAAATCCTCCATTCTTTCACCCACGCCCGCGAACACCACGGGTATCTGCAATTCACTGCAAAGGGATATAACGAAACCGCCTTTTGCCGAGCTGTCAAGCTTGGTTAAGACTATTCCGTCAAGGTCAACCGCCTCGTTAAAAATCTCGGCTTGGGATATTGCGTTGTTGCCCGTCGTCGCGTCCAAAATAAGCATTTTGTAGAAGTTTGCGTTGGGGCACTCACGCGTGACCACGCGGCTCATCTTTTTCAGCTCTTCCATAAGGTGCGCTTTTACGTGCAATCTGCCCGCAGTATCTATTATAACTACGTCCGTCCCCTTCGCCTTTGCCGAAGTCAGCGCGTCGAAAACTACTGCCGAAGGGTCGCTGCCCTCCTCGTGCTTGACTATCCTAACCTTGGCGCGCTCCGCCCAAACCGTAAGCTGGTCCGCCGCCGCCGCACGGAAGGTATCCGCCGCCGCAACCGTAACCGTCTTTCCTTTGGAAAGAAAATAGTTTGCAAGCTTGCCCACGGTGGTAGTTTTGCCTACGCCGTTCACGCCGACCAGCATTATCACCGCGGGGTACTTAATATCCAGCACTTCCGCCTCGGTCAGCTTTTCTTCCAAAACGTCCTTCAATAGGTCGGTTACGAAGTCCTTGTCCTTTATCTTGTCGTGCTTTGCCTCGGCGCGGATTTCGTCAACTATGTCCTCCGCAGTGGTTACGGAAATATCCGCACCTATTAAAATTTCTTCAAGCCCGTCGTAAAAATCGTTGCCGATTTTATTGCGGGAAAACAACCCCGAAAGGGCGTTTGAAAGCCCCTCCCTCGTCTTTTTAAGTGCGTTTTTAAATTTTGAAAAAAGTCCCATTTTATAACCTACAAATTACACTGTCTAAAACGCAGAGATGTGGTGCTATACAAGGCGCACGCGGCTTTGTCCGCCGCGATTTTACTTTGCGTAAATGAGCAAGGCAAAACGCAAGTGCAACGCCGTAGAGTGCCACATATGTGCCGTTTAACTACATTATGGTGTCGCCGCCAAGCCTTTCTGCAACTTCGGAAATCTTAACCGAAACGACCTTTGAAACACCCTTTTCCTCCATAGTTACACCGAATAAAATATCCGCGTTTTCCATGGTGGGCTTACGGTGAGTAATTACTATGAACTGCGTGTCGGTAGCGAACTTCTTCAAGTACTTTGCGTACCTTGCAACGTTCGCTTCGTCCAACGCCGCCTCGATTTCGTCGAGTACGCAGAACGGCATAGGGCGCATTCCGATAATTGCAAACAGAATTGCGATTGCCGTAAGCGCGCGCTCACCGCCCGAAAGAAGGGAAATTTTCGAAAGCTTTTTGCCGGGAGGGCAAGCAACGATTTCAACGCCCGCGTTGAGGGGGTCGTCGCAGTCGGTATAGTCAAGCTGCAATTCTGCCTTGCCGCCGCCGAACAGCTCTTTAAACGTGCGTTTGAAGTTCTCGTTGATGATGTTAAAGCCTTCGTCGAATATCTTCAACATTTCGGCGCGGATATCGTCAAGCGCGGTGTTGAGGTCGGAGATAGCCTTTTCCAAATCGTCCTTGTCCGCAACCATCTTTTCGTAGTGGGCGGACAGCTCGTCGTACTCTTCAACCGCGTTGTGGTTGATTGCGCCGAGCATTGTAAGCTGGCGTTTGCAGTTGGAAATTTGCGAGTTCGAAGTGGATACGTCGTAGCCCTCTTCCTTGTACTTTAAGCAGCCCTCGTAGTCCTCGCCGTATTCTTCCTCGATACGCTGGCGCAAATATTCCAAATCGCTGTCGATTTTGGTAAGCGCCATGTCGAGGTTGTGCGACTTTTCAATTAACTTTTCACGCTCTTCAATGCTTTCGAGTCTGTCGATATCGCCTTTCTTGATGCGCTCGTTAAGTTCGTTTTTGGACTGCGTAACTTCGTTAATCTGTCTGCGTAAGTCGTTTACGACGCGCTGTTCTTCCTCGGTGAGCGCCGTCTTTTCGGCTTGTGCGTTCAACGCCTCAATCTCCTTTTTGATTTCGGGAATGTCCGCGTTGGTCTTTTCAATCTTCTCGTGCAAGCTCTTCTTTTCGTTTTCAAGGCGAGCAACGGTTTCCGCCGAGGATTTGACCGCGCTTTCCAAAGACGCGATTTCTACGCGCAAGCTGTTAAGCTTGTCCAACTTTTCGATGCGCTCTTTACGCATCTTGTTGAATTCCTCGCTCATGTCGTCCATCTTGTCGGACGCTTCGCTCGTCTGCTGGGTCAAATGGCTTTCGCCTTGCGTTATATCGGTGTACTCGGTATCGAGCCCCAAAAGCCTTTGCCTCAGCTCTTCAACCGACTGGCTGTAAGCTGCGTATTCGCTTTCCGCCGAGGTTACCGACTGCGTCAAAAGGGTCTGCTTTTCGGTAACGGTTGCAAGCTCAAGCCTTGCGTCTTGCAACTTGTTTCTTAAAAGGGTCAGCTCGTCTTGGGCGGTCGTTCTGGAATTTTCGTATTCCGACCTCTTGCCCTCGGCGCGGAGAAGGAAGCCTTTTTTAGCCTCAACGCCTTCTTCAAGCTCTTTTACGCGCCTCTCGTTTGCAAGCAAGTTGCCCGCAACTTCACGCTTGGAACCGCCCGTCATCGAACCCGACATCGCTATCTGATCGCCGTCAAGGGTAACGATTTTGAACGCGCGGGGATAACGCCTTGCTATCTGCGTTGCGTTTTGAATGTTGTCAACGATTAAGGTATTGCCCAAAAGGTTATGTATTACGCTTTCGAACTGCTTATCGAACCTAACGAGGTTTATCGCGAACCCTATCGCGCCCTTGTCGTGCGCCGCCGCCTTAATTTGGTCGTTTTCGTATCTGGGGCGCATCGCGTCGATGGGCAAGAAGGTTACTTGACCCGAGCGGGTGCGCTTTAAGTATTCGATAAGCTCCCTCGCATCGTCGCGCGTGGCCGTTACTACGTTCTGCATCGCGCCGCCGAAAGCCGTTTCGATTGCGATTTCGTATTCTTGGTCGCAGTCGACTATATCGGCGATAAGTCCCTTTATTTTGCCGGAAAGCTCGGGGTCGTTCTTTGCGTCGTTCATCAGTTTTTTGACCGAATAGATATATCCGTCAAATCTGTCGCGAAGGGCGCGGGCCGTTGTCAAGCTGTCGGTTAAGCTTCTAATCTGCGCCTCGGTGTCGTAAATCTGCTTTACGAGCATGTGCATTTTTTCTTCGCTTGCGGCAAGCTTAGCCTCGGCTTCGGACAAAAGCGCGTCCTCGTTGCCTAAAAACTGTGCTATGGAATTTCCGCGCTCAATACTCTTTTCGTACTCGGCGCGCAATTTGTCGCGGCGGTCGCGCACGCGCAACATACGCGCTTCTATCGCGTGCATACGCTCGTTGATAAGGTCTTTCTGCGCCTCCAACGAACCCATGTTCTTGCGTAGCTTTGACAAGTCCTTGAAGGTATCCAAGACCTTTTTGCGGTGCTGTCCGGTCATATATTCGTAGTCGGAAATCTTCTTGGACAGCTCGTCCGATTGCTTCTGCAACTCGTCGGACTGCACTTTTACCGCCTCTATTCTTGCCGCGTTTTTGCCGCTTAAATCTTCCGCCTTTCTTACTTCACGCTCGATATCCTCTATTCTCTTCATCGAATAGGTTATATCCTCTTGCGCGGTGGCAAGCTTTGCTTTTACGGACTTTGCACGCTCGGTATACAGCTTTGCTTCACCGCTCTTGTGCTCAATGCCGACCTCGTAACGGCGAATTCTGTCGTTCAACTCTTGCAAGGTTACGTCGGCTTCGTCAAGGCTCTTTCTGCACTCGTGGTACTCCGCAAGCAATTCTTCCATATGCTTGCCCAAGTACTCTACTCTGTCGTCGATGCCCTTCTTTTTATCGTTGATTTTCTGCTTTTCGCCTTCGGCGCCGTCGTGGCGGAATATGTATAAATTCGTTTCGTGCTTGCGAAGTTCTGAATAAATTTCGCGGTATTTAATGGCGTTTTCAGCCGCTTTCTTCAACGGGTTCAACTGCCTTTCAACCTCTTGCATACGCTGTGCGTGCACGAAAAGGTTGTCCTTTGCGGCGTTTAATTTACGCTCGGCGTCGGCCTTTCTGTCCTTGAAAACTACGATACCCGTAGCTTCCTCGAAGATAGAACGTCTGTCCTCGGGCTTGGCGTTCATAATCTGCTCGATACGGCCCTGACCGATAATGGAATAACCTTCTTTCGCCGCGCCCGCGCCGTGTAAAAGTCCCGTAAGGACTTTCATCCTCGAAGGCTGCTTGTTCAAGAGGTACTCGCTTTCGCCGTCGCGATAAAGCCGCCTCGTCATTTCGACTTCGTCGCAGTCGATATCGAAGATGCGCTTTGTGTTGTCGAAGGTAAGCGTTACCTCGCACATTGACATTTTGCGCCTTGCTTCGGTTCCGCTGAAAATGACGTCAAGCATCTGCGAGCCACGCATCATCTTTGCCGACTGTTCGCCGAGAACCCAGCGGATAGCGTCGGCGACGTTTGACTTGCCGCACCCGTTGGGGCCGACTATACAAGTTACGCCTTCGCCGAGGTTGACCGTAGTCTTATCCGCGAAAGATTTAAAACCTACTAATTGAATTTGCTTAAATGTTATCATAATAAAGTTGTCCTTTATTCGTTTTCTGATTTAATGAATGTCAAAGCCTTCTTTGCGGCTTTCTGTTCGGCGTCTTTAAGCCTTACGGCCTCGCCCTCGAAAACTTGCCCGAATAGCCTTAACTTCGCTATATGTCGGGGGCTTTGGGCAGTTCCGGCCGTTTCTGCCTCGTAGTCGGGGCAGCTTTCGCCACGCTTTTGCAGCAGCTCTTGCAAAATGCCTTTATAGTTCTTTACAACGCCCACGGTGAAGTCCAAGGTTTCGTTTACGAACCGTTTTGCCTCGTCCATTCCGCCGTCGAGATATATTGCCGCAACCATCGCCTCGTATGCGGAAGGTATCGCCTTTTTGTTCTTATTATCGCCCGTGCCGCGTATAAGCGCCTCGTCAAGCCCAAGCTTTTTAGATACGGGCGTAAGCGCCCCGTCAGATACCAACGCTTTGCGCCGTTCGGTCAACTGCCCTTCGCTCGTCTTTTCGTCGAAAATTCTTTCGGAAACTATAAATTCGAGTATCGCGTCCCCGAAAAATTCAAGCGTTTGGTTGTTGTCCGTATTGTCGGCAGAGGCAAGCGTTAAGGCACGCTTCAATAAATTTTTATCTTTAAAAGTGTAATTTAAGTTCTTTTCTATCCGCGAAAAGTCCACTAAGCTTCCTCCGGAATAAGCGCGTTAAAGTCAACGCCTTCAAGCTTATTTTCAACCTTGGGGATAAGTTCGTTTCTGTAAATGTATGCGGCGTTCGCAATAGACGCGGCTATCGTCGCGGGCTTTGAAGAGCCGTGCGTTTTAACCACTACCTTTTTAAGCCCGAGTAAAAGCGCGCCGCCGAACTTATCGAAGTCAAGCTGTGCCCGCATACGCTTTATCGCCTTGCGGATAAAGAGGTAGCCTATCTTCGAGGAAAGCGAGGACGAAAGCTCCTTTTTCATAACGCTTAAAACCATCTTGCCGCAGCCTTCGATAGATTTAAGCGCGATATTGCCCGAAAAACCGTCGGCAACCACCACGTCGCAGTCGGGGGAGAGCATAATGTCCCTACCCTCTACGTTGCCGACGAAGTTCACGCCGTCCATCTTGGAAAGGTACGAATAGGTTTCTTGGTGCAAGGGGTCGCCCTTGTGTTCTTCAGTTCCGTTTGATAATAGCCCGACTTTGGGTTCTTTTATTCCGAATCCCGCCTCGGCGTAAGCCGAAGCCAAAATGGCGAACTGGCAAAGCATAACTGGCTTGCACTCTGCGTTTGCTCCGCAGTCGCAAAGAAGAGTTACCCCTCCGCGGCTGTTGGGGATTGCGGGGCAGAGTGCGGGACGCTTAATTCCCCTTATTCTTCCCAAAATGAGCTGTCCGCCGACGATTGCCGCACCCGTCGAGCCGGCAGTTACCAGCGCGCAGATATCGTCCTCTTTTTTAAGCATCCAATAAGCCGCCATCAAAGACGACTCTTTGCGTTTAACAGCCTCGGTAGGGCTGTCGTTCATACCTATAACGTCGGGACAGTCAACTATTTCAATGCGGTTTTTATCGTATTTGTATTTTGCAAGCTCGGCCTCGATTTCCGCCTTTCTTCCCGTAAGGATAAGATACAATTCTTTATCGTTTTCAAGCGCCAAAGCCGCGCCTTGACAGGTTGCCGCGGGGGCGTTATCGCCGCCCATAGCGTCCAGTAAAATTTTTATCATCACTCACTCCGCGAAGATTTTATTCAAACTCACCATATATTGTACCACAATAAATTGAAAAACACAATTAAATTGACCAAATTAATTAACGAAGTTAATTGCGCCGTTTTCTTCGCCCTCTGCGCCGTTTTCCGCAGCCTCTTCCGGATAAACCACGCGCGTTATCGGGCTGTACTTGTCCTTGCGTAAAAGCACCGTATCTTTATGCCCGCCGCGCGTTACGGTGAGGTAGCCCTCGCTCGTCAACCCGTCCTTGCCCGCCTTAGCCTTTTCGGGGCTGTCGCAGTTTTCTTCGGGCGCGGGAATAGCCCCCGTAACCTCGGACGAAAGGGAATAATCCGTTCCGTCGTCGTAACCGTAAATACTGAAGGTTACGCTTCCGTTCACCGTCTTTGCACGAATATAAACGGGCGTATTATAGGGGTTTGAAATTTTCAAATCGAAATAAGTTCCGCTGACCATCGCGTCGCGCGAGGGCGGCACGTAAGAAACAGCCAGAGAGTGCGGATGATACTCCACAATTTTCAAGCCCGACAAAAGCGCGGCGTTGTAAAGGGTGGTGCTCACTTGGCAAACGCCCCCGCCTACGCCTTCCACGAACTCGCCTTTTTCAATAATTTTTGCGGGCAAAAAACCCCGCTCTTTCACTCTTGCCCCCACAATATCATTGAACGAAAGGGTTTTTCCGCTTTCCAACACGGTGCCGTTAAGCTTGCCCGCGGCAAGGCGGATATTGCTCGTTCTGTTCATATTCGAGCCGTCGAAATAAGTGGTAAAGGTGCTTAAAAGCCTAGTTTCTTTTTTAACCTCCGCCATAGTTTTTTGGCGTTTTTCGCCGTTAAAATGCAAAATTACGGGCTCAAAACCTCCATTTAACGAATTTTTGATATCTTCAATCAGTTTCTTCTCGTCCGCGCGCTTGCCGTCGCTACCTTCAAAGTACTCAAACGGGGTTGAAAACGAGGAAAATTTTGCGTAAGGTTCGACCACGGAAACGCTTTCGTTGCAGCATATATGGGGGGCAATCGAATTTAAGCCGCATAAATAGTAGCTCACCTCGGCGGTAAGCTTATCCCCCTTTTTAGCGTTTTTAAGTAGGCTGTACACGTTGTCCTTATAGTAAATTTCGGGGAAGGTAAATGTATAAACCTTACGCCCCGCACGCACCTCCAAGGTCTTTTCTTTGAGGTCTTTTTCAATACTCTCTCTTATAAGTACGGCGGCGTTACTTCTCGCCATTCCGCCCACGGCTAACCCGTTCACCTCTACCCCCTTAGGAACCGAAAGGGTAAACCCGCACGAGAAAAAAATTATGCCCGCCAGAACGGCGAGCATAAGTAGGGTTAAGTTTAATTTTAGAATTCTTTTAGTAAACATTGAGCCTCTTTAATAGTTCCGCACTCGGTTCGAAGCGGGGCTGACCGATAGTTCGGTTGCCGCCGAGAACGTGCGTATCCGAACCGCCCGTCTTTAAAAGCCCCAGCGTTTCGGCTAAATTTTCATAGTATGCCGTCTGCTCCTTAGTATGCGTAGTGTAATAAACTTCTATACCGCCGAGCCCGCAGTCTACAAGGCTTTTAATTTTATTTTTCAAAGCCGCGGCGTCCATTTGTATTCTGCCCGGGTGTGCAAGCACGGCAAGTCCGCCCGCCTCGCAAATTGCCCTACACGCCTCTTCTGAGGTGGGGCGCTGTATGCACGAAAACGCGGGCTTACCGTATGCAAGGTACTTTTTAAAAAATCTGTCGTAGCTTACCACGAAACCCTTTTTAACCATAACCCGCGCAATGTGCATACCGTGAACGGGCACGGTGGAAGAATTTCTTTCCGCAAACACTTCCTCCATAGTAATGTCAAAGCCCATGTTGTTCAGCTTAAAAATTATATCCTTTGCGCGCTCGAAGGAGCTTTCGAAAAGCCTTTGTTGAAAGGGCGCAAACTTTTCGATATCTATTCCGTAGCCCAAGGTGTGCATCTTAATACGGTTGTCGTAGGCCGAAACCTCGATGCCCGTTACCGTCTTTATCCCCTTGCTTTTTGCAAGGCGGGAAACCTCGGCGTACGCACTTACCGTGTCGTGGTCGGTTACGGCGATAAGTCCCACCCCCGCGTTCTCGGCACAGTCGACTACGTCTTGGGGCGTCATTAAACCGTCGGAGTGCACGGTGTGCATATGCATATCTGCCGTCATCTCTTTACCGCACCCCCCTCTATTCTTATCTTATTTGCCTCTTTGCCGTACAGAACGCGCTCGGCGTGGGTGCAAGTCAAAATAGTCTGCAAGCCCGAAGTGCGCTCAACGAGCTTTTTACGGCGGGGAAGGTCCAATTCGCTCATTACGTCGTCAAGGATTAATACGGGGTACTCGCCCGAAAGCTCTTTGAAAATTTCCACTTCGGCAAGCTTTATGGAAAGTGCCGCCGTCCTCGTCTGCCCTTGAGAGGCAAAGTTCTTCGCGTCAATGCCGTTAATTTCGATATCAATATCGTCGCGGTGGGGGCCCGACGCGGTATAGCCCAAACGGATATCCCTATCGTAGTTGTTTGACAGCTCGTCGAAAAGCCGTTTTTCAAGCTCGACCTCACTGCCCTTGTATTTCTTTTCGGGCGAGATTTTAAGCTCTTCCGCGCCGTCCGTCAAAAACGAGTGCGCCTCTGCGGCAAGAGGTGCAAGCATCTCGATATAGTCCGCACGCTTGCGTGCAACCACGGCTGCATACTTGCACAGTTGTTCATCCCACACGGGCAAGCTGTCGTAAACGGCGTCCAAATCGCGCAGCTTTAAAAGGTTGTTTCGCTGTTCCAAAATTTTATTGTACCTTGAAAGCGCCGTATAATACGGGCGGGAAAGCTGGGATATAGATACGTTCAAAAACCGCCTTCTCTCGTCGGGGCCGTCTTGGATAAGCCTAAGCTCGTGCGGGGAAAAGAAAACCGAAAAAAGGTTGCCCAAAATATCCGCACTGCGCGTTATCTTGTTTCCGTTCAAATAAAACTCTCTGCCGTTCTCGGTTATAGTTGCGTTTATTTCTATTTTGCCGTATCTGCCCTCGGCGGTTGCAGAAAGCTCTGCTTTCTCTGTGCCTTGGCGGATAAGCTGTTTATCGCGCTTCGCCCTCGGGGATACGCCCGTGCAAAGGTAAAAAACAGCCTCCGCACAGTTGGTTTTGCCTTGCGCGTTTCTACCGAAAAGCACGTTGAGCCCGTCCGTGAACTCAACGCTTTCTTCGGTATAATTTCTGAAATTTTTCAAATTCAAATTTTTTATACGCATTTTCGGTCAAAACACTTTGATTTTAATATAGATTTGTTGTATAATTGTTTATACACGATTATATTATAGCAAAACTATCTAAAAATTCAAAGGAAAATCGGTAAGGTTATGGCAGAAAAAGCAAACTTTGACTTTATTTATAACCCCATAAAAGAAAAGATGCACGAGATTATCTCTTACATCAACTACACGACTTACATTGAAAAGTTGGTTCCCGTCGATATCGACGGCAGATTTATCGTGCTTGAAACCCCCACCGAGAGTTTTGCTAAGTATATTTCGGGCACGCTTGCCGAAAAAATGCGTGAGGCGATTATAAAAGCCGACGTCGGTATTTCCGACTTCCGCCTTAAAGTCGAGGGCAGCGAGGGCTATGCGTTCAACGCCCCCACCGAGGAAAACTACGCACCCCCCACGAATTTAAACAAGAAGTTCACCTTCGACAGTTTCGTTGTCGGTAAGAATAACGAGTTCGTGTATGCGGCAGCGCGTTCGGTTGCGGACGACCCCGCGGGCACCTACAACCCCTTGTTCATATACGGCGGCACTGGCCTCGGCAAAACCCACTTAATTCAAGCAATTGCAAACAGAATTATCGAGGACAAGCCCGAGCTTAAAGTAGTTTACGTTACGAGTGAGCAGTTCGTAAACGAAATTATCGACACTATGTTCACGGGTCGCGGTCCCGACGCACGCGAAAAGAGCAATAAGCTTCGTCAGTACTACCGCAACGCGGACGTACTTATTATCGACGATATTCAGATAATCGAAAACAAAAAAGCCGTTCAAGAGGAATTCTTCCACACCTTTAACGAGCTCGTTTCAAAGGGCAAGCAGATTGTTATCACGTCCGACCAGCCCCCTCAAAAGCTGGACGCTTTGGAAGAAAGACTCAGAACGAGGTTCGCGGGCGGGCTTTTGTTCGATATTCTTCCCCCCAACTTCGAAACGAAAATTGCGATATTAAAGCGCAAGGCTTTGGAAAAGAAGTGCATCGTGCCCGAGGACGTTTTAACCTTCCTCGCGCAAGATTCGGGCGACGACGTAAGAACACTTGAAGGCAGACTTACCAAAGTTATATTCGCCTCTAAGCTCCACGAAGAGCCGATTAGTATCGCGCTTGCAAGAAGCGCTTTAAGCGAAGCTATATCCGAAAGCGGTAAGGAAGAAATTACCCCCGCAAGCATAATTTCGGGCGTAACGGGCTACTATCACATAACGAAGCAAGACCTTTTGGGCAAAAGCAAGAAAAAGGAAGTCGTTATTCCCCGACAGATTTGTTGCTATTTAATGTGCGAGCTTTTGTCCTTACCCCTCGTTTCCATAGGAAAAGAGCTGGGCGGGCGCGACCACACGACCGTCTTATATTCCCGCGACAAGGTTGACGAAATGTGCCGCGTGAACGACAAGATAGCAAAAGACATCGACGATATTAAAAACATTATCCTCAAAAAATAACGAGATTGCCCGAATAAATTCGGGCAATAATTCTATTACTATGCACACTTTTGAAGAAGGACATTTCGATATAATCGTGGTCGGCGCGGGGCACGCGGGCTGTGAAGCCGCACTCGCCTCCGCACGGCTCGGTTTAAATACGGCTATGCTTACTCTCAATCTTGACAGCATAGCTTTTATGGCGTGCAATCCGTCGATTGGCGGCACGGCAAAAGGGCACTTGGTGCGCGAAATAGACGCTTTGGGCGGTGAAATGGGCGTCAACGCAGACAAGACCGCCTTGCAAATTAGAATGCTTAACGAGGGCAAGGGCGAAGCCGTTCAGTCCCTTCGTTGTCAGTGCGATAAAAACGCCTACCACCGCGAGATGAAACGCACGCTTGAAAACACGCAAAACTTGCATATCGTTCAAGGCGAATGCGCGCAAGTTTTGGTGGAAAACGGCAAGGTATGCGGCGTTTTAACGACCTACGGCGGGATATTTAAGGCGAAAGCCGTCATTCTTGCCACGGGCGTATATTTAAACGCCGAAACGGTTACGGGCGAACACCGCCAAAAGAGCGGACCTTCGGGCTTTGCCCCCGCCACCGCACTGACCGAAAACCTTATAAATTTGGGCTTTAACGTAAGAAGATTTAAAACGGGCACTCCAGCCCGCCTTGACGGACGGACGATAAATTTTAACGCTTGCACCCGCCAAAACGGCGAGGACGGAGTTCCCGCGTTCTCCTTCTTGCACGACGACCCGCCCGCAAACTCGCACGAGTGTTTTATAACTTATACCAACACGAACACGCACAAGATTATTCTTGATAATCTTGACCGCTCGCCCCTATATAACGGCGACATAACCTCGGCGGGGCCGAGATACTGCCCCTCGATAGAAACCAAGGTCGTGCGCTTTTCGGACAAGGACAGACACCAGATTTTCCTCGAACCCGAGGGCGCGGACACCAACGAGGTTTACGTGCAAGGTATGTCCTCCTCGATGCCGCACGATATACAAAAGCAAATGTACCGCTCGGTCGAAGGGCTTGAAAACTGCGAATTTATGCGCTACGCCTACGCGATTGAGTACGACTGCATAGACACGCTGGACATTTACCCCACGCTTGAATTTAAAAAGGTTGAAGGGCTTTACACGGCGGGGCAGATAAACGGCACTTCGGGCTACGAAGAAGCGGCGGCGCAAGGGCTTATCGCGGGCATAAATGCAGCGTTCAAAATCACGGGCAAGCCTCCGCTTGTACTCGGTAGAGACGAGGCGTATATCGGCGTTTTAATCGACGATTTGTGCACCAAGGGCACCGAGGAGCCGTACAGAATGATGACCTCTCGCGCGGAGTACGCCCTCAATTTACGGCAAGACACGGCGGACTTCCGCTTGACCCCCAAGATAGAAAACACCGCCCTCTTGACGCAAGAGCGTGCGGAAAAGTTTGCAAAGCGCAAGGAAACTTACGAAGAAGTTTTATCCGTATTAAACGGCAAAGCCGAGTACGATAGCGCAGTGAAGTTCGGTGAAAAGTATAATCTTTTAGGCAATATGCACGGCGCGACCTACGCCGACCTTATCCGCCGCGGCGGCAAGGTTGAAGATATTTGCGCGCACTTCGGCATTTTAAAGTGCGTAAAAACCGAAGTTATAAAGACGGCTGAAACCACGCTCAAATACGAGGGCTACATTTCCAAGAGCCGACAGCAGATAGAAAAGGCGAAAAAGCTTGAAGAAAAGAAGCTGCCGCCCGAAATTGATTATTCCAAGATACAAGGCTTACGCCTTGAAGCGCGTGAAAAGCTTGAACGCGTCCGCCCCCTCACCTTGGGGCAAGCGGGAAGAATTTCGGGCGTAAACCCCGCCGACGTAACGGTGTTAATGGTCTACTTGGCAATGTTGAAAAAATAAACAATAAAAGCCCCGCGCTTATCAAGCGCGGGGCTTTTCTGTTAAACCCAAAATTTAAATTTTACCCGTCCAAGTTTCGTCCGTGCAAGTTACGGTAACATCCGTAAACGGGTCCTTGCTCAAAGTTACCGCTTGCCACTCTTCCACCGTGCCCGCGTATGTCAGCTCCGCAGTGCAATCCGCAAACGCGCCGCGGCCTATCTCGGTTAAGCTTGCGGGCAGCTCCAACGCAGTCAGCTTTTCACAGTTGTTGAATGCGCCGCTTCCGATTTTTTTCAAGGTTTCCGGAAGCTCCAAGGAAGTCAACGCAATGCAGTTACTGAACGCCCCGTCGCCTATTTCCTCAGCGCTGCCAAGCGCAACGCTTTGAAGGCTTGAGCACCATTTAAACGCGCTGCCTCCCACTGTTACTACACCCGCGCAACCCGATACTAATTGAAGGCTGTCGCAAGAATAGAATGCGTAGACGCCTATTGCCGTTACGCATTTGGGAATATTTACGGCCGTTATCGAATCGTTATCGTAAAAAGTATTGGCGCGTATATCGT
>CAMWME010000020.1 GCA_947175325.1 uncultured Clostridia bacterium
CGCACGTATCGTGCGCCGCCGCTTTACATTTGATATAGTAACTTTTATCTTACGACCTTTTTTTCGATTAATGCGATTATGCCGTACATTCCGCCGGCTAAAAGGCAAAGTATAAAGGTTGCCGTCATAACGAGGTCAAGCTTAAATACTTGCCCGCCGTAGACGATAAGATACCCTAAGCCCGCCTTAGAAACGATGTATTCGCCCATAATCGAGCCAATCCACGCAAGCCCTACTGCAACCTTCAAGGTGTTCATAAGTGCGGGAAGGGAGGCGGGGATAATAAGCTTCCTTAAAGTGGTCATACGCCCCGCGCCCATCGACTTCATAAGCGTAAGCTTAGTTTTGTCAACCGCGATAAAGCCCGCAAGCATATTCATTATGCAAACGATAATCGAAACGAGTACGGTCATAAAAATTATCGCGTCGTAGCCCGTGCCTATCCAGATTATAATGAGCGGTCCCAAGGCTATTTTGGGCAGAGAGTTGAGAACCACTATGTAAGGTTCTGCAACTTTTCTTACCGTTTCGCTTGCCCATAAAATAACCGCAACCGCGTATCCTAAAACGACTGCAAGCACGAACCCGACTATCGTTTCCATAAGCGTTATGCCGATATGGTAAAACAGCGTGCCGTCGGTGTAAAGGCTGGCTAACGTCGTGCACACGCGCGAAGGCGAACTCGTGATAAACGGGTTGATTACCTTTAACTGCGCGAACAGCTCCCACACGCCCAAAACGGCGACGAGGACGAACACGCGCGATAAGTGAACTATCAGCTTTTTGTTTTTTTCCTTTTTAAGGTACGCAAGGTGTTCGGGTGAATAGTTGGGTTTTTCTTTGTTGTGTTTCATAGTAAGTTTCCTTTGTTAATTCAAGCATATATGGGGGTCTATCGAAAATTTTGCTATATTCCGAGCTCTTTTCTGAGGACCTCGAAGGTGGAGGCAAACTCCCCGCATTCACGCCGCGATTTGGGATTGTTGCCGCCGAAGTTAATCATATGCTCGGCAACCACGGTGGCGGGGCGTGCGGACAAAACGACGACTTTATCCGACAGCGCAATAGCCTCCGAAATGTCGTGCGTGACCAACAGCGCAGTCTTTTTTTCGCTCTTTATAATCGACTGAACGTCGTCGCAAACTTCAAGCCTCGTCTGATAGTCAAGGGCGGAAAACGGCTCGTCAAGAAGAAGAATTTCGGGTTCTGCCGAAAGGGTTCTGATTAGCGCAACCCTCTGCCGCATACCGCCCGATAGCTGGGACGGCGTTTTCTTCAAAAAGTCTTTAAGCCCGTACTTTACGGCAAGCTCTATTGCGCGTTCGCGCTTTTCGGGCGTGTTGCGCTTTTTAACCTCCAAGGGGAGGAAGATATTCTGCTCGACCGTGCGCCAAGGGAACAAGGCGTCGCGCTGCAGCATATAACCGCACTCGCCGTTGCCGCGGACAACCTCGCCCGCAGACGGGGCTAAAAGCCCCGCCGCAAGCGAAAGTATAGTCGTTTTGCCGCAACCCGAGGGGCCGATAACCGACACGAACTGCCCGTCTTCAACGGTGAAGTTTAGGTCCTTAACAGCCGTCGTTTCGCCCTCTTTGGTGTGGTAGGTATAATAGATATTTTTAAATTCAAGCATCGTTATTTAGCGTAAACTTCCGTATAGATTTTGTTTGCCGTTTCGGTTAAAACCAAGTCGGAGAATTTCACCCTTTGGGAAAGCTCTCCGGCGCTTTCTATTATGTCTTGCAGACGGTTGAAGCCGCTTTCCTTCATCGCCATATTCGTAACCCAGCTGTCTATGCCTTTATAGCTGTCAAGCGAGGTTTTAACGCTGTCAACGCTGGTATTCGGGAAGTATCCCACGATTTTTTCCGCAACCGTCAAGGTGTCGTTTTCGTAGATGTATTTGGTGGCTTTGGTTACGGCGCGAAGCAAAGCTTCGATTTTAGCCCCGTTGGCGTCTATATAGCTCTGTTTTGCGATATAGCAAGTGTAGGGGATTTCGCCCGCCATTGCACCGACGGAGCCTACTACGTAGCCGCTGCCCGCTTTTTCGTAGTCGGAAGCTACGGGCTCGAACATGGTGCAGTAGTCCGCAGTACCGCCTTGGAAGGACGATGTCATAAAGTTGAAGTCAATGTTGGTGATATAGTTGGGCTTAACGCCGAGCTCTTTCATTACGTACTGGAAGGTCATCATGGGAACACCGCCCGGTCTGCCCGCCAAAACGTCCTTGCCGTCAAGGCTGTGCCAGTCGAAGTTTGGCTCGTTCGTTCTTCCTACGAGGAAGCTTCCGTCGCGGTTGGTCATTTGGCCGAACACCTTGGGCGCGTCCTCGTCGCCGCCTATGTAGGTGTAAATTGCCGCTTCGGGTCCGCAGAAGCCTATGTCCGCCGCGCCCGAAAGCACCGCCGCCATAGTGTTGTTAGCGCCGCCGCCGTTTTCAAGTTCGATTTTGTAACCTTCGTCTTCGAAGTATCCCAAGGCGTCCGCAAGATACATGGGTGCGTAGAATACCGAGTGGGTAACTTCGTTAATTTTGATTACGTTGTCGTTACCTTTACAACCCGTAAAGGCAAACGGAAGCGCAAGAGATATGCACGCTGCGAGTATGCAGCTTAAAAATTTCTTTTTCAATTTGAAAATTCTACTCCTTAAAAATTTGATAATACATTCTATGCGCCGCGCGTTTGCGTTTGACAACTAAACTAATATGTTCTATAATAGTAAAGATAATTAAAGCATAGGTGCGTATTTGATTATGGAAAAGACTTATAACCCGAAGGAATTCGAAGACAGACTGTATAAAGAATGGGAGGAAGGCGACTGCTTTAAGGCGGTAAGGGACGATAGTAAAGTCCCCTTCACCGTTATGATGCCGCCCCCCAATATCACGGGTCAGCTTCATATGGGCCACGCCATGGACGAAACCTTGCAAGACACTATCGTCCGCTTCAAGCGTATGCAAGGCTATTGCGCGCTGTGGCTTCCCGGCACGGACCACGCCTCTATCGCAACCGAGGTTAAGGTTGTCGAGCAAGTTAAAAAAGAGGGTTTGTCAAAGGAAAGCCTCGGCAGAGAGGGCTTTTTACAGCGCGTTTGGCAGTGGACGGATAAGTACAACGCGAGGATAGTTCAACAGCTTAAAAAGCTCGGCTCCTCGTGCGATTGGTCGCGCCTTACTTTCACCATGGACGAAAAGTGTTCCAAGGCCGTAAGGGAGGTTTTCGTAAACCTTTACAACAAAAAGCTCATTTACAAGGGCAGCAGAATTATCAACTGGTGCCCTTGCTGTAAGACGGGTATTTCGGACGTCGAAGTGGAATACGCGGAAGAAAACGGCAGCTTCTGGCATATCAATTATCCCGTAGAGGGTGAAGATATCTGCCTCGAAGTGGCAACCACCCGCCCCGAAACTATGTTCGGCGATACCGCCGTTGCGGTCAACCCCAAGGATAAACGCTATAAGCACCTTATCGGTAAAAACGTAATTTTGCCCGTAGTCGGTAAGGCAATTCCTATCGTCGGCGACGAACACGCGGATATGGAAAAGGGCACGGGCTGCGTAAAAATCACGCCCGCGCACGACCCGAACGACTTTGAGGTAGGACTTCGGCACAATTTGCCCGTCGTACGCGTTATGAACGACGACGGCACTATGAACGAGCTCGCGGGCAAATACGCGGGCCTTGACAGATACGAGTGCAGAAAAAAGCTCGTTGAAGAATTGAAGGCGAGCGGGGCACTCGTCAAGGTCGAACCGCACACCCACAACGTGGGACACTGCTACCGTTGCAACACTACGATTGAGCCTATCGTTTCGAAGCAGTGGTTCGTTAAAATGGAAAAGCTTGCCCGCCCCGCAATCGACGCGGTTACGGACAAGAAGGTAACCTTCGTTCCCGAAAGGTTCGCAAAAATTTATTACAACTGGATGGAGAACGTCAAGGACTGGTGTATTTCCCGTCAGCTTTGGTGGGGTCACCGCATACCCGTTTGGTACTGCGAGGACTGCGGCAAAGAAATCTGCGTGAAGGACGACCCCAAGACTTGCCCCGACTGCGGCAGTAAGCGTTTAAACCAAGAAGAGGACGTGCTCGACACTTGGTTCTCGTCGGCGCTGTGGCCCTTCTCGACGCTGGGCTTCCCCGACGACACTTCCGACCTCGAATATTTCTACCCCGGCGACGTTTTGGTTACTGGCTACGATATAATCTTCTTCTGGGTTGCCAGAATGATTTTCTCGGGGCTTGAACATATGCGTAAGGTTCCCTTCCGCGACGTGCTTATTCACGGACTCGTCCGCGACGAGAAGGGTAGGAAGATGTCCAAATCATTGGGCAACGGCGTCGACCCCCTCGAAGTTATCGACAAATACGGCGCGGACAGCTTGCGCTTCTCGCTGCTGCAAGGCGTTGCGCCCGGCAACGATACGCGCTATTCGGATGCAAAGGTCGAGGCGTGCCGCAACTTTATGAACAAAATCTGGAACGCAAGCCGTTTCGTTATTATGAGCGCGGAGGGCGCAAAGGTTAAGCCCTTAGAGGAAGTCAAGCTTTCCCATGCGGATAAATGGATAATTTCCCGCTTGCAGTCGGCTATACGCGACGTAACGCTCACCTTGAACAAGTTCGAGTTTGGCGTTGCTTGCCAAATTATGTACGACTTTATGTGGTCTGACTTCTGCGACTGGTATATCGAGCTCGTCAAACCCGCGTTAAAATCGGACGACGAGGCAAAGCGCGACGGCGCGTTGTCCGTTCTCGTTTTCGTTTTGGAAAACGCGTTGAAGCTTCTTCACCCGTTCATTCCGTTCATAACGGACGAAATCTACCGTAACCTTCCTAACACCGAAGGCACTATTATGACTAAGGAATTCCCCCGCTATAACGCAAAGCGCGCGTACAAGAAGGACGCGGCTTCGTTCGAGGGGATAAAAGAGATTATAACGGCGGTGCGCGCGGCAAAGACCGAGCTTGACTGCCCGCCTTCGCGCAAGGTCAGTCTTTATATCGTTACCGAAAGCAAGCGGCTCATATCTGCAAATCAAGACAGTATCTTGAAGCTTGCGGGCGCAAAGGAAATTCACTTCATATCTTCCCCCGAAGAGGCGGGCGATAAGACGGTAACCAAGGTTCTTTCCGTCGGCACGATATTCATTCCTATGGGTGAGCTCGTCGACCTTGAAAAGGAAAAAGCCCGCTTAGAAGGCGAGCTTGAAAAGGTAAACGGCGAAATTCAACGCGCGGACGGCAAGCTTAATAATTCGGGCTTTATTTCCAAAGCACCTAAAAAGCTCGTCGACGACGAGCGGGCTAAGCTTAACAAATACGTTGAAATGCGTGAAAAAATCATAAACCAGCTTAAAAACTTATAAGGCGGAATTATGGCTAAAAAAATTACCAAAACTAAGGCTAAAAAGGCAGTTAAGGCGGCAAAAAAGCATCCCGTGGCGGTTATCATTATCGTTGCGATATTGCTTATCGTCGTTATCGCGGCGGTGGTGCTCTATTTTGTAAAGCCCGATTTGTACCATAAACATCTCGGCGTGGGCGCGCATACTTACACCGAGTGGGAAACGACGGACGCCACTTGCAACAAGGACGGAGTAAGAAAGCATTATTGCACCGTCTGCGGCGAGGAAGAAACCGAAGTTATCCCCGCAACGCACGCGCACGCCTATGACGAGTGGAAAATTGATATAGAGGGCGATTGCGGCAACGACGGAAAAAAGTCGCGCCAATGCACTGACTGCGGTGAGAAAGAAAGTGAAGTTATTCCCGCAACGGGCGAGCATATTTACGGCGAATGGTCTACGGTTACCGAAGCCGTGTGCGGCGAGGACGGAGAAAAGGTGCATACTTGCACCGTCTGCGGCGAGGAAGAAAGTGAAGTTATTTCTGCGCCGAGAGAGCACGATTATACGGAATGGGTCGTAAGTAAAGAAGCCACTTGCGGCGAAGACGGAAAGAAAACGCGCAGCTGCAATATATGCGAACACGAAGATATCGAAGTTATCCCCGCAACGGGCAATCACGCGCTGGGCAGCGACAATATCTGCACCGTCTGCGGTTACAACGCGAACGGCGCAACGGAATTTTCAATCCACTTCTTGGAGCTTGGCAACGGTCAAGCCGGTGACAGCATTCTCATAGATTGCGGCGATACCGAAGTGCTTATCGACGCGGGTTCGCAAGCGTCAAGCGCTAAAACGATAAAAAATTATCTGAAAGATTACTGCACGGACGGCACTTTGGAATACGTCATTACCACCCACGGTGATACGGACCATATTTCGGCCTTCCTCGGAACGACGGAAGCTAAGGGTATTTTTTATGAGTACGAAATAGGCACGTTAATTAAATTCGACTATTCCAACAAGACTACCCAAATGTACAATAACTATCTTAACGCAGTTAACGTCTTAAAGGGCAAAGGTACCACGGTCTATACTGCAAGTCAGTGCTATGAAGAAAAGGACGGGGCTAAAAGACAATATTATCTTGACGATGCCCATACCGTTTCAATCAATATTTTGTACAACTATTACTACTACAACCTTGACAAAAACGACGAAAACAACCATTCGGTAGTCACGCTTTTAACTCAAGAGCTTGCAAGCGGAAACAAGCACTATCTTTTCACGGGCGACTTGGAAGGCGACGGTGAAAGCAAAATGGTGGACTACTATGCAAATCCCGCTAACAGCAAGTCAGCGTTTGATATTCTACCGAAGGTAGAGGTTTACAAAGCGGGACATCACGGCAGCAGAACTTCTTCAACCGCAAAGCTTATGAAGGTTATTCAGCCTAAATACGTAGCAGTTTGCTGCTGTTGCGGTCAGCCCGAGTACACGAAGGAAAACGCAAACACATTCCCCACGCAAGAAATGCTCGATAGGGTAGGGGTATACACCGATAAAATTTACGTAACCACGCTCGCAACGGGTTTCCCCCCTAAGGATGAAAACGGAAACTATACGGCGATTAAAAAAACCGGCAACACCTCAATGAACGGCGATATCCGTTTCTTTATCAAAGGCGACGAGTTGGAGCTTAAATGTACTAACGGCAATACGATTTTGAAGGACACGGAATGGTTCAAAAATAACCGCAAGTGGAATGGAATTTAACGAAATTACAAAAGAGAAGAAGGTAGAATATGAAAATACAGTTTTCACCCCCCGATATTTCACAGCTTGAAATAGACGAGGTAATAAGCGCATTAAAATCCGGCTGGATAACCACCGGTCCCAAAACCAAGGAACTCGAAAGGCTGGTTGCCGAATTTTGCGGCGTAAACCGTGCCGTATGCCTAAATTCCCAAACGGCTTGCGCGGAAATGGCGTTGCGCGTGCTCGGAATAGGGGAGGGCGACGAAGTTATAACTTCCGCCTATACCTACACGGCTTCGGCTTCCGTAATCGAACACGTAGGGGCTAAAATTATTCTCGTTGACACGCAGAAGGACAGCCTCGAAATGGACTATCAAAAGTTGGAGGCGGCTATCACCAAAAAGACCAAGGCGGTTATCCCCGTCGACTTGGCGGGCATTCCTTGCGACTACGATAAAATTTTCGAGATAGTAAACGCTAAAAAGAAGCTGTTCAAGCCCGCAAACGCCATTCAAAAGGCTATCGGCAGAATAGCCGTTCTTGCGGACACGGCTCACGCTTACGGCGCAACTTGGCACGGTAAACCCGTCGGAAGCATAGCGGACTTTTCCGCATTTTCCTTCCACGCCGTTAAAAACTTTACTACTGCGGAGGGCGGCGCACTCACTTGGCGCGATATCGAAGGTATTGATAACGAAGAAATTTATCACCAAATTCAGCTTTTGTCCCTTCACGGTCAATCAAAGGACGCGCTTGCCAAAACCAAGCTCGGCGCGTGGGAGTACGATATTATCGGCACTTGGTACAAGTGCAATATGACGGACGTTGCCGCCGCGATGGGGCTTGCACAGACCAAGCGTTACCCCGATATGCTCAAACGCAGAAAGGAAATTATCGGAAAATACGACGCGGCTTTCAAGCCTTTGGGTATCAAAGTTTTAAATCATTACGGCAAAGATTATTCTTCGTCGGGTCACCTCTATATAACCCGCGTGCCGGGCGCTACGCTTGAACAGCGCAACGAAATTATCATAAAAATGGCGGAGGCGGGCATCGCTTGCAACGTTCATTACAAGCCGTTGCCTATGCACACCGCGTATAAAAAGCTCGGGTTCGATATAAAAAATTACCCCAACGCATACGCTAATTTTGCTAACGAAATCACCTTGCCGTTGCACACTTGTTTAACGGACGAAGAGGTAGAGTATATCATCAAGAATTTCACGGAAATCGTCAGAGAGTATTTATAATGCTTGTTAAAAAGTGGGAAAAGCTGCCCGAGAGGTTGCAGTGCGACGCAGTGCGCCCTTATTACGAAAAATTGAGGAAGAAGAATTTCAGTCTGTTTTGGAAAAGAGTATTCGATATATTCGTATCTTCCGTAATGCTGATTTTACTAAGCCTTCTGTTTATCATTCTTGCAATCGCCATAAAAATAGATTCCCGCGGCCCCGTGTTTTTCAGACAAGTGCGGGTTACGCAGTACGGCAAAACCTTCCGTATTTTCAAGTTCCGCACGATGGTCAACAATGCGGATAAAATGGGCTCGCAAGTTACCGTCGGCGGCGACGCAAGAATTACGCGCGTCGGCAAGTTTATCCGCAAGTGTAGGCTTGACGAGGTAAGCCAGCTTATCGACGTTTGGCGCGGCGCGATGTCCTTCGTCGGTACCCGCCCCGAAGTGCCTAAGTACGTTGACAGATACACGGACGAAATGCTTGCAACTTTACTTTTGCCCGCGGGCGTAACCAGCGAGGCAAGCATAAAGTTTAAGGACGAGGACGAACTTTTAAAGGACGCGGAAAACGTTGACGATACGTACGTCAACGAGGTTTTACCCAAGAAAATGGAATACAACTTGCAGTCGGTAAAAAGGTACGGTTTTTGGCGCGACATAGGCACCATGTTCCGCACCGTCGGCGCAGTGTTAAAGAGGTAACGATGGAAGAAAAAGTATCGGTTATAATGCCCAACTATAATTGCGGAAGCTTCATTGAAGAAACTATCAATTCGGTCATTAACCAAACCTATAAAAATTGGGAGCTTTTAATCGTCGACGACTGCTCAACGGATAACTCGGTTGAGGTTATCAAAAAATTGCAAGCTGCGGACGAGAGGATTAAGCTTTTTATAAACGAGAAAAACAGCGGTTGCGCCGCTGCGCGCAATAGGGCCATGCGCGAGGCTACGGGTAAATGGATAGCTTTTTTGGACAGCGACGATTTATGGACGCCCGACAAACTCGAAAAGCAGCTTAATTTTATGACCGAGAACGGCTACAAATTCAGCTATACCGCATACGAGCATATCGACGAAAACTCAACTCCAATGAATATCCGCGTAACGGGCCCCGGGGATTTAAGCAAGCGCAAAATGTTCCGTTACTGCTATTTGGGTTGCCTTACAGCTATATACGATACTTCCGAATTGGGCGTTGTTCAAATCCCCGACGAGATAGCAAACGGCGAAAACGATTACGCCATTTGGCTTAAAGTCGTAAAAAAGCACAAGTGCTATTACATACCCGAAGTTTTGGCAAAATATAGGGTGCGGTCAAATTCGCTTTCACACAAAAGCAGTAAAATGAAAATTGCCAAAAACTGCTATAAATTGTATAAACTGAGCGAGGGTAAAAACTCGGTTTCGGCGTTTTTCTGCACGCTGAGAAATTTATTTTACGGTTTTTGGAAGAAAACTATTTACGTAAGAAAAATACGTTAACCGGACTAAAAAATGAAAGAGATTAATTTAGAGCAGTTGAAAGAGCTTGAAGTCGAGCTTTTGACTGCCGTTGACGAAATTTGCAATAAAGAAAATTTCCGTTATTCCTTGGGCGGCGGAACGCTTCTCGGCGCGGTGCGTCATAAGGGCTTTATCCCTTGGGACGACGATATTGACGTAATGATGCCCCGCCCCGATTACGACGCGTTTATTTCGTATTGCTTGAACAACGACGTCCCGTTTAAAATACGCAGCTTCGAAACGGACAAGTCTTACGTTGATACGTCCGCCAAGCTTTACAATCCTAATACCGTTCTTCAAGACGACAATATCGTCGGCGGCAGCAGTATCGGCGTGAATATCGACGTGTTCCCTATCGACGGTTTGGGCGATACCTACAAGGCGGCAAAAAAGGCGTTCAACTCAACGCGGTTCAAGCGCAATTTGCTCGTTGCGGCGCAGTGGAAAAAGTTTTTCAAATCAAAGACCCACGCGTGGTATTACGAGCCTTTCCGCTTTGCGTTTTTCGTTTTAAGCCGTTTCGTCAACAAGGCTCGGCTGTTTAAAAAAATACAGAAAAAATATAAGAAAATTGATTTTAATTCCGTGAATTTCGCGGGCGCCGTGGGCGGCTCGTACAGAGAAAAAGAGATATTGCCCAAGACTATCTGGACGGAATATATTGATTTACCGTTCGAGGGCCGCAGCTTTAAAGCCATTGCGGACTACGATACTTATATGTCCAGCATTTACGGCGATTATATGAAATTGCCCCCCGAAGAAAAACAAGTTTCGCACCACACCTTTACGGCGTTTTTTAAGGAAGAAGAATGAAATCCGTTGCAATTTTACTGAGCACCTATAACGGCGAAAGATTTTTGCGCGAACAGCTTGACAGTATCTTGGCGCAAAAGGAAGTAGAGGTTAAGCTTTTCGTGCGCGACGACGGTTCTTCGGACGGCACGAAAGAAATTTTAAGTGAATATGCCGAAAAGCATTCCAACATTCACCTCGATTTTGCCGAAAACGTGGGCGTAGGAAACAGCTTTATGAACTTGCTGTATTCAGTGCCCGACGAGTTCGATTATTACGCTTTCGCCGACCAAGACGATATTTGGGAAGAGAACAAAATCGCGGAGGCGGCTCGCCTTTTGGAAGAAAAGGGCGCCATTCTATACGCCTCTAACCAAGAGTGCGTGGATAAAGAGGGAAACTCGCTGGGGCTAAGGTACAAGCCCGACGAGAATATCCATTTAACGCCCGAAAGTATCTTGCAAGAGAATATGCTTGCGGGTTGCACTATGGTCATAACCAACGGCTTTTACAAAATTTTAACCGAGGAAGCCCGCCGCCCCTTACCCGAGCTTCTGCACAACAGAATACACGACGTGTGGCTTGCCGCAACCGCCTCACTGTACGAGGGTATAGTTTACGACGAGCGCTCCTTCATAAAATACAGACAGCACGAAAACAACGTGGTGGGCGCAAGCAAAGCGGGGTTCGGAAAAAGATTAAAAGCCAAATTAAAAAAATTGACCCACCGCGAAAAGAGAAACGGAAGAAGTTGGCTTGCGCGCGAGCTGTGCGCTTGTTTCCCCGAAGTGGTGGAAAAGTATCCGCTCATCACGTTCAGCGCGAAAGCGAATAAATACAAGTACAAAAGAAAGCTAATTAAAAACAAAAAGCTTTTATGCTCGTATTCGGGCGAAAGCGGTTTCGGTTTTTATTTAAAGGTTTTATTCGGTCTGTATTAAGGTCAAAAAAGGCAAATGGCAATTTTATTTCTTGCAATTATCGTTGCATTCATTTTAATTGCATACTTTTTGGGAAACAAGGATTTACTTTCGCCTTGGTTCTTGTTATGCCTTGCCATCTTTGCTTCGTACTTCATAGTCTTATTAAATTACGAGAATTGGGAGGTGTCAATAAACGGGACCTTCGTACTCTACGTAACTACTGCCGTCATTGCCTTCGGTGCGGGCGGTATGGTAATTAAAGCCTTGCGCCCGTTGCCCGCGGCAGCCGATAACGGTCTGTTAAAAGTCCGTGTCGAGGGCTATAATTACAAAAAAAGATATCCCGCAAACTTGTTTATTATTATATCCGTCTTATTCGCGGCGTTATATATTTACAAGCTGCTTTCCGACGCAGCGGGGGATGCGTCCTCTTTCAGCGGTAAGCTCCGCGCCATTTACGAAAAAATCGTAAACGAAAATTACTCGCCGGGCTTTTTGGCAAATCAGCTTAAAGAAGTGATAACCGCAATAGCTTACGTGAACACTTACAGACTGTTTTTAAGGCTCTATTCCAAAACCGATAAAATCAGCAGAATTAAGCTAATTATCCCCGTCGTCGTTTTCCTCGTTGCCGTAGTATTTTCTTCGGATAGGAATATTTTTATCAGATACGCGTTGTACGCTATCAGCTTGTTCGTACTGTTTTTCCGCGAAAATTCCAAAAAGAAAAACGTAAACGGAAAGATAATTCAAATAGTTATAATCCTTTTGCTGGTTATGGTTTTGCTGTTCTTCCTTATGGGAAGTTTGAAGCAGTACAAATCGGATATTTTCCGCTCGCTCAGTATATACGGCGGTTCGGGCTTGTACAACTTTAATCTTTGGGTGGACGGCTTCCACGGCGAATACGCCTACGGCAGCGTTACCTCGTCAACCTTCGTTAAGTCCGTTAACGAAATTTTACAGCTTTTCGGGTTGGACTTTAACTACACGAAATACCCGCGTTTCGATACTTTCATAACCTACGAATCTGCAAACGGCTACGTTTACAGCTCCAACGTTTATTCGGCGTTCAAGCCTTACGTGCAAGATTTCGGCTATCTCGGCGTGATAATATTCCCCTTCGTTATAGGGTTGTTTTTCGAGTGGCTGTTTACCAAAATGAGAAAAGCTAAATACGGCTTTGCTTGGATAATCTACTGCGCGTTAATTTATCCGATAGTATTTTTCCCTATCGCAGAGCAAATTTTTGCAAGATTCCATATGGGGCTGGTCTATGAAATAGGCTGGTGTGCAATAATATACTTCTCCGTTTTCGGAAGAAAACCCAAGAAAAACGATACCGTAAAAGCGTTATCAGAGGAACGGTGCGATGAAAAACGATAAAATTATGAATATAGGCGTAATATTTGCGGGCGGCGTAGGCAGCCGTATGCACAGCAAGGAAACGCCCAAGCAATTTTTAAAGGTGCACGGCAAGCCCATTATAATCCACACCCTCGAACACTTCGAAAAAAACGAAGAAATCGACGCCGTGGTCATAGCGTGCGTAGAGGAGTGGATACCTCACCTTGAAAACTTACTCTATAAATACCGCATAGAAAAGGTTAAAAAAGTAGTTGCGGGCGGCAAGTCCGGTCAGCTTTCCATATGCAACGGACTTTGTGCGGCTAAAGAGGTTGCCCAAGGACGAAAGGCGATAGCACTCATTCACGACGGCGTTCGCCCCTTGATAAATACCAAGCTTTTGTCCGAAAATATCAAGTGCGTAAAGGAGCACGGCTCGGCAATTACCGCGGGTATCGTTAAAGAAACTATCGTGGTCATAGACGGGCAAGGACAAGTGGAGCAAGTCCCGTCAAGGGAAAACTCCCGCGTGGCGAAGGCACCGCAAAGCTTCTGGCTTGAAGATATCCTTTCCGTGCACGAAAAAGCTTTGAAGGACGGAGTTACCAACTCAATCGACTCGTGCACTTTAATGAAAAGCTACGGCCACGAGCTGTATATGGTTGACGGTCCTTACGAAAATATCAAAATTACCACACCCGACGATTTTTACACTATGCGGGCAATTCTCGACGCAAAGGAAAACGCCCAAATTTACGGCTATGAAGACGAGGACTGATTAATGGATTTGTCAATCTTTGAGGGCAGTAAAATTTTAGTTACGGGCGCAAGCGGTTTAATAGGACAAGCGCTTGTCAAAAAACTGATTTTGCATAAAGGTAAAAAGCCCGTCGAGGTGTACGCCTTAGTTCGCAACGAAGAAAAAGCCCGTGCGGTGTTTTCGAAATTACCGCAAGAGCATCTTCATTATACGGTGTGCGACGCGTGCGGCTTGAAGCCCGAAAATTTAGGTATAAACTATATCGTTCACGGCGCAAGCAAAACGGCAAGCAAGGACTTCGTGT
>CAMWME010000021.1 GCA_947175325.1 uncultured Clostridia bacterium
AAAATAAATTGTGTAATTTGGTTAAAAATGACATTTCACGTTTTATTTTTCTAATTATTTTTAAATTAAAAATTAAAAACCGGGCGGCCCCAATTTTTGCGCCCGCCGCTTTAACTTATATTTACTTCAAATACTTCTTTAAATCTTCGGCTTTGTTCACCCTTTCCCAAGGCAAGCCGTCCTTGCCGAAGTGCCCGTACGCCGCCGTCGCGGAATAGATAGGTGCGCGCAAACCAAGCGTTTCGATAATGGAATAGGGGCGAAGGTCAAACTCTTTAACGACTATATCTGCAATTTCTCCGTCCGCAAGCTTGCCCGTGCCGTAGGTATCGATAAATACCGAAACGGGTTTGGCAACGCCGATAGCGTAGGCAACTTGCAGCTCAACCTCGTCGCAAAGTCCCGCGGCAACTAAATTCTTGCAAACGTATCTTGCCATGTACGCCGCCGAGCGGTCAACCTTAGTCGGGTCCTTGCCCGAAAAAGCTCCGCCGCCGTGCGCGCATCTTCCGCCGTACGTATCAACTATAATCTTTCTGCCCGTAAGCCCGCTGTCGCCTTCGGGTCCGCCGATTTCGAATCTGCCCGTAGGGTTAATAAAATATTTCGTATTTTTATCCAAAAGCTTTTCGGGAATAATCGATATAACGTGCTTTAAAATATCTGCCTTTAATTGCTCTTGCGAAACCTTTGAATTGTGCTGTGCGGAAACGACTACGGTATCAACTCGCACGGGCGTTTTGCCGTCGTATTCAACGGTAACTTGAGTCTTGCCGTCGGGGCGTAGGTACGGCAATATGTTGGACTTTCGCACTTCCGTAAGCCTTAAAGCAAGCTTGTGGGATAGCGCAAGGGGAAGGGGCATAAGCTCCTCGGTTTCTCTGCACGCATAGCCGAACATCATGCCTTGGTCGCCCGCGCCGAAGCTGTCGCGTACGTCCTCGCTGCCGGTCCTATCAACGCCCATAGCAATGTCGGGACTTTGGCGGTGAACGGCAACGTCAATCTTGCACTTATCGTACGCAAACGAGCCGTGCTTATAACCTATCTTTTCGATAGTGTCCCTTGCAATCTTTTCGTAATCGACTTCCGCAGTGGTGGTAACCTCACCCATAATTAAAAGTCTGTCGTAAGCGGCACAGCACTCTATGGCGCAATGCGCGTTCGTATCCTTTGCCAAAATCGCGTCAAGGCACGCGTCGGAAATCTGGTCGCACAGCTTGTCGGGGTGTCCCTCGGTTACGCTTTCACTAGTAAAATATTTCTTCATAATTACTCCCGTTAAACGCATATCTACGGCACACTACTGCGTTGAACTGCGGCAACTCTCAGTCACTTACGCACAGTAAGCTCCTTCAAGTTTTCCTCGTCCGCCTTGTATTGCACCGCATCTCTGCGTTTATATTTATCCAAATTGTTAAAAAAACTCCTCTTCAACCGAAGAGGAGTGCAATATCTATTTTCCCCATCGGTTCGGCGTTAGCACCTTGCTTTGCAGGTTGCTGTGTGGTCGTAGGGCCGTTCCCTCGCACACTCTTTATAGGTTTGAAAATATTATACCGTTTACACGCACCGTTGTCAAACGATTTGCATTTAATTCACCTTTATTATATAATAAAATTATGAATTGTAATCAGTGCCCCGTGTCTTGCGGCGTCGATAGGAATAAATCAAACGGCGCGTGCGGAGTAAAGGGAATTAAAATTGCAAAGTATTATCTTCACCCTTTTGAAGAACCGCCAATTTCTTTCAAAAACGGTAGCGGGTGCATATTTTTCTGCGGGTGTTCTTTGAAATGCGCGTTCTGCCAAAACTATGACCTATCCCGCAATTTACGCGGAAAAGAGATAACGGAAAGGGAGCTTGCCGACGTTTTTAAAGCCCTTGAAGATATGGGCGCGGAAAATATAAATTTAGTCAATCCCACCCATTATTTAAGGCATATTATGGGGGCAATTGAAATTTATCCCCCCAAAATCCCCATTGTTTACAATACTCACGGCTACGAAACTGAGGAGGCTTTACGCCTTGCCGATAACTTCGTAGATATATGGCTTACCGACTTAAAATTTATGGATAACGCGCTTTCCAAGCGCTATACTGCGCGCGCAGACTATGCTGACTATGCTTTGCCCGCCGTCAAGTTTATGGCACAAAAACCGCTAAAAATGCGGGAGGACGGCAAGATGCTTTCTGGCTGTATCGTCCGTCATCTAATTCTTCCGCTTGCCGCGTACGACAGCGTAAACGTGGTTAAATTCGTCGCAAGCCTTCCCAAAACCGTGTATTTTAGCCTTATGAGTCAATACACGCCCTTCGGCGACATAGAAAAATTTAAAGAGCTTAACCGCCGTATTACTAAAAGAGAGTATGAAAAAGTAGTTGCCGCGGTGGAGGAATACGGGCTTAAAAACGTCTTTTTGCAAGACTTTGAAAGCGCAAGTGAAAATTATATACCCCAATGGGATTTTTAGAAAATGATTATAACCGTCGATAACGCCAAATTTTCTTACGGCGACAATTTAATATTTGAGGACGTTTCCTTCGCCGTAAACGAGGGCGAGCGGGTCGGGCTTATCGGTTCCAACGGCGAGGGGAAGACTACGCTTATAAAACTGATTATGGGCGAGCTGTACCCCGACGGCGGAAAGGTCATAAAAAAGAACGGCGCGCGCATAGGCTACCTTGAACAAAACGGAGGCTATTTAAGCGGTAACACCGTCTATGAAGAGGCTTTAAGCGTATTTAAAGAAGAGCTTTCAGCCCTTGAAAAGCTTGAAAAATTATCCCTCAAATTATCGGCTTTTGACGCGTACACCCCCGAATATGCCGCAGTTTCGGCACAAATCGAGAATTTGAACGCGTATATTTCCTCGCACGACTGCTACTCCGTCGAAGTAAAAATCAAGACCGTTTTAAACGGTATGGGTTTCATTGATAAATATAACCAAATCGTCGACACTATGTCCGGCGGCGAGAAAACCCGCCTAAAACTTGCAAGGCTTTTACTTGAACAGCCCGACCTTTTGATTTTGGACGAACCTACGAACCACCTCGATATTTCAACGCTTTTTTGGCTTGAAGAATATCTTTCCACCTTCAAAGGCGCAATTTTGGTCGTTTCGCACGACAGATACTTTTTGGATAGGCTTACGACGCGCATTTTGGAAATTGAAAACAAAAAGCTTTTATCCTTTGCGGGCAATTATTCAAAATATAAGATTTTGAAGTTGGAGCGCAACGCTCGGCTTTTAAAGGAGTACGAAGCCCAGCAAGAGGAGCGGGCGAAGCTGCAAGACTACGTTGACAGAAATATCGTCCGCGCAACCACGGCAAAATCGGCGCAAAGCAGAGTAAAACAGCTTGAAAAAATGGAAATTTTAGAAAAGCCCTTTACCCCGCCAAAAGCCCCGACCTACAAATTCACCTTTGAAAATTCCCCTTACGAGAACGTTTTATCGTTGAACGGTTTAAACCTTGAAATATGCGGTAAACGGCTTATATGTGGGGGGCAATTGCAAATAAGGCGCGGTGAAAAGGTCGCGCTTACGGGTGAAAACGGCACGGGCAAATCCACGCTTATCAAAGAAATTTTCAAGGGCGGCAACCCGCAAATCGAAATAGGGCGGTTCGTAAAGCTTGCACTCTACGACCAAGAGGGCGCAAACCTAAACGGCGAAAATACCGTTTTATCCGAGCTGTGGGAAAGGCACGTCGGACTAACGCAGACCGAAGTGCGCTCTGCCCTTGCAAGGTGCGGTCTGTTTGAAGAAGACATGACTAAGCCCGTCAAATCACTTTCGGGCGGCGAGCGCGCCAAGCTTGCACTTTGCATTTTGGAGTGCGAGCACGGCAACTTCCTTCTTTTGGACGAACCGACCAACCACCTTGACTTGCCCGCGCGTGAAAGCCTTGAAAAGGCTTTACAAAACTTCGAAGGCACTATCCTTTTCGTCTCGCACGACAGATATTTCATTTCCGCAATTGCGGGAAAGGTCGTTGAAATAGAGGACGGCAAGCTTACCGCATACGACGGCGACTACGCGTTCTTTACCGAAGAAAAAAAGCGCAAGCGCGAAACAATTCAGCGGCAAGAGGAAGAAAAACGGCAAATTATTGCAAAGGAAGAAAAGCAGTCGTCTTACCGTTCCAAAAAAGAACGGGCGGAGGAAGAACGCAAAAAGACCGCTATAAAACAAATCGAGCAAAAAATTTGTGCACTGGAAAAGGAAGAAGAAAGCTTGAATTCAGAGCTTGCCGACCCCGCAGTTGCCGCCGATTACAAAAAGGTACAAGAAATTTTGGAAAAGCTTCAATCCATAAAATTACAGCTTGACGGGCTTTACAATGAATACGAAAATATGTTATAATTAGTTTACTTGAATAAAAAAGGTCTAAAATGGATAAAAAACAAAACGAACAGCAAACCGAAGAACAAGTAAATATCCGCCATACCATAACCGCGGAAGAAACCTTTACCCTTGCAAAGGACATCTTCGATATCCGCTGTTTTATAAAAAACGTATATTCTAACCGTGCCGTCATTGCACGCAGACTGAATATTCTGACCCTTACGGTTAGCACCGTGTTTATGCTTTTGTACTCGGCGTACGTGCTGTTTACGGGGCTCACCAATAAGCTCGGTCTGGAATTTCAGATAGTTTTATACTGTCTGCTTGCGGCGTACGTGGTGCTTTTCGCGGTACTGATAACCATATCGGTTCTAGGCAGTAAGGCGGGCACTAAGGGCGTTATCAAAGTAAAAAGAACTTTAACCGTCGTAAAACTTTTGGTAAGGCTGCTTTCCATTGCAATTTCCATTACGGCTATCGTTTTGTCGCGTTCGGACGATACCGCCGCTGCAAGCGTTGCCGTCGATATCTTAATAATCGTATTCTCGGTAATAACCGTAATCGTTCAGCTGCTGCCGCTTTTATTCGGCGGCACGGGCAAGTTGGTGCGCTGGCTTTTGTCCCCAGTAAAAGCAAAATGCCGCTTTTCAAAAGTCATTTTGGAATGGTACGAGCTTGCGGTTTCGGGCAATGCAAAAAGCGGCGCCGTTAAAAAGGTTTCTAAAAAGTACTTTGAAAATATCGGCACGCAGATTGATACTTACCTAATCCCCGCGCTCGGGAGAAGATACATAAATTCAATTAAGCCCGCGGCAATTTTGAACGTCGTTGACAGAGCGACCGAAGAAGACAGACCCGTGCTTGAAGGAATTTTGAAAAACGTATTCTCTTACGCCGCGGAGTGCGGCTACGTAACCTTTGACCCTTGCAAGGATTTAAACTTCGAAGGCAGCGTAGAGGAAGAAGAAAAAGCGCCTAAACAGACGCTTAAAGACAGAATTTTAAAGTTCGGCATAAAGAAAGGTAAGTCCATGCTCGACAAATATATCGCGGAGAACACGGACGAGAACAATTGAGAGGTGAATTATGAACAGAGTTGAAAAGGACGAAATATCTCAGCTTCCCGAAAAATACCGCCCGCTTACGATGTGGAGCATAATCGGCTGGAATATTTTATTCAACGCGTTTTTCGGTATAAGCTTTATTTTGACGCTGGTTTTCGCATTTAACCGCGGCAACATCAATAGGCGCAGCCTTGCAAGATTTTGGCTTTTATTAAAGCTTCTTGGCTTGCTTGCAATCGCCTTAGTAATCGTGGTGCTTATTGTCACTGGCGTAATGGACGGCATAATTGCTTCCATACAAGACTTCCTATCGCAAATAATACCCGGCTAAATTTAAAACGAAAATAAGCCGCCGCGCATTCCGCGCGGCGGCTTTTCAATTTGTCGCTTATTAATTAAAATTCCAAGCTCTTTTCGATATACGCTTTAAGCTCACCGATATTAAGCCTAACTTGTTCCATACTGTCTCTATCGCGTACGGTAACGGTATCGTCCTCTAAGCTGTCAAAGTCAACCGTTACGCAGAAGGGCGTGCCGATTTCGTCTTGACGGCGGTAACGCTTGCCGATTGAGCCCGCCTCGTCGTAGTCGCACATAAAGTACTTTGAAAGCTTTGCATAAACCTCTTTCGCCTTTTCGGAAAGCTGTTTCTGTAAAGGAAGTATCGCAACCTTATAAGGCGCAATAGCGGGGTGGAAGTGCATCACGACGCGCGTATCGCCGCCTTCCAAAGCTTGCTCCTCGTACGCCGCGCATAAAAGCGCAAGCGTAAGTCTGTCCGCACCGATAGAGTATTCTATTACGTTCGGTATGAACTTCTCGCCCGTGAACGGGTCGATATAGGTCATAGCCTTGCCCGAATATTCTTGGTGGCGACTTAAATCCCAAGTGCCGCGGTGGTGAATACCGTTCAGCTCTTGCCAGCCCATGGGGAAGTTGTACTGAATATCACACGCCGCCTTAGCGTAGTGCGCCAGCTTGTCGTGGTCGTGGAATCTAAGATTCTCCGCTTTTAATCCGAGGTCGGTTATATACTGCAAAGCCTTTTCCTTATAGCCGTTGTAGAAGTCCATCGCAGTATCTTCTTTGCAGAACATCTGCAATTCCATCTGTTCGAACTCAACCGTTCTGAAAAGGAAGTTGCCGGGGGTAATCTCGTTTCTGAAAGATTTACCTATCTGTGCAATGGCAAACGGCACCTTTGCGCGCGCCGTTCTCTGCACGTTCAAAAAGTTCACGTACTCGCCTTGGCAAGTTTCGGGTCTTAGATAAACCTTGTCAGACTCAGCCTCCAAAGTCCCGCGGGAGGTTATAAACATAGGGTTGAACTTGCGGATAGGCGTCCAGCTTCTCACACCGCAGTGGGGGCACTTAATGTCGTGCTCCTCAATGTATTTTTCCATCTCCTCGTTGGTCATCGCCTCTGCGGCAACCATACCCTTCGAATGTTGCTCGATTAAGGTATCCGCGCGGAAACGCTGTTTGCAGTTTTTGCAGTCCATTTTGGGGTCGCCGAAGCTTGCAACGTGCCCGCTTGCTTCCCAAACGCGCGGGTTCATAAGTATCGCCGCGTCAACGCCGTAAGTGGAGGGGCTCTCTTGTACGAAGCGTTTCCACCAGCTGCGCTTAACGTTGTTTTTCAATTCAACGCCCACGGGCCCGAAGTCCCAAGTATTCGCAAACCCGCCGTAAATATCGCTGCCGGGGTAGACGAACCCGCGGTTTTTGCAAAGGTTTACGATTTTTTCCATAGTCAACTTATTATCAGCCATAAATAAAACTCCTTTACCGCACTTGGATTAGTGCGTAAATTATAAAATAATTTTAGGCTAATTGCGACTTCAAGTCAAGCAAATAGGGTTAATTAGTTTTCGGACTGATGTAAAACTACGACGTAAGTATCAACAATTTCTTCTTCGTTGCCAAGCGATAGCTTTTCGTCTAAATAATTTTTTAAATCACACAGTTTTTCAAAGAAAACTTCGTCTTTGCGGATAGCGTAAATCTGTGAAAGCAACTCCAAATACACGTCCACAAAATGCCAGCAAAATTCTTGTTTGGTTTTAGTAATTTTATTTTTCATAAAAAAATTATACTATGCCCAATAGCGATAAGTCAAGCAAATTATCGCCATTAGGCATATAATTGTTTTTGGAGGCAGAAAATGATAACTCTTGATTTAATCAAGGCAAAAGTGGCGGAGGCAATAAAGCAAAGCGGACTTAGCCAAAGCGAATTAGCGCGTCGCTTAAATATTAGACAATCAAATATTTCACATTACATTAAGGGTGATAAAATGCCCGCACTCGATACGCTTGCAAACCTTTGCGTTATTCTTGATTTAGACGCAAACGAAATTCTTTGCGTTAAGTAAAAAATTCATTTACAACGCTTATTTAATTGTGTTACAATTAACGGGTAAGAGGTAAATATGTTGACGGATATCGAAATTGCCGAAAGCTGCAAATTGCAAGATATAAGAAAAATTGCAAAAAAACTTAAACTTAAAGAGAGCGATTTAGAGCTTTACGGCAAGTACAAGGCAAAAATTAACCTTGAAAAAGTAAGCCCCAAGTCCAAGCTCATTTTGGTTACGGCTATCAACCCCACCGCAAGCGGAGAGGGCAAAACTACCGTATCTATCGGTCTTGCAGACGGTATGTCAAGGCTTAAAAAGAAGGTCTGCCTTGCTTTAAGGGAACCTTCTCTGGGTCCCGTATTCGGCATAAAAGGCGGAGCGGCGGGCGGCGGCTATGCACAAGTAGTGCCTATGGCGGATATAAACTTGCACTTCACGGGCGACTTGCACGCAATTACCGCGGCAAACAACCTTCTTTGCGCTATGATAGATAACCATATCTTGCGCGGCAACGCCTTGGGCATAAAGGAAGTGTACTTCCGCCGCTGTATGGATATGAACGATAGGGCGCTCCGCGATATCACTTTGCATAACCCCGCGGGCAATATGAAGGGTTGCGTAAGCTACGATAGGGCGGAGGGCTTTGAAATAACCGCCGCATCGGAGGTTATGGCAATTTTGTGTCTTGCAACCGACCTCAACGATTTAAAGAAAAGAATAGGCAACATTGTGGTTGGCGTGAATGCGGAGGGCGGTTTCGTCCGTGCAAAGGAATTGAAAGCCGACGGCGCAATGACCACCCTTTTAAAGGACGCCATAAAGCCCAACCTCGTGCAAACCCTTGAAGGCACTCCCGCAATAGTTCACGGCGGACCGTTTGCGAATATAGCGCACGGCTGCAACTCGGTACGCGCAACCTACACCGCAATGACCCTTGCGGACTATACCGTTACCGAGGCGGGCTTCGGTGCAGACCTCGGTGCGGAAAAGTTCCTTGATACCAAGTGCCGCGTTGCGGGCATTCAACCCGACTGCGTGGTTGTGGTTGCAACCGTCAAGGCTTTAAAGCTTCACGGCGGCGCTGACAAGACCACTTTATCGGAAGAAAATTTAACTGCTTTAAAGGCGGGCTTACCCAACCTTTTGAAGCACGTTGAAAATATCAAAACCGTATACAACAAACCTTGCGTTGTAGCTATGAACAGATTTGCAACCGACACGCCGGCAGAAATCGAAGCCGTGCTTTCCGCGTGTGCGGAGGCGGGCGCGAAGGCAGTGTTTACCGACGTATTCTTAAAGGGCGGACAAGGCGGCGAAGAGCTTGCCAAAGCCGTCATTGCCGAGTGCGACAAAAAGAGCGAACTTCACTATTCCTACGACCTAAACGACGGCGTTTGCAAAAAGGTAGAGGATATAGTCAAGAATATTTACGGCGGCGACGGCGCGGAGTTTTCCGAAACCGCGCTCAAAAAAATCGAGCAAATCGAAAAGGCGGGTATTCACGGCTTGCCCGTGATTATCGCAAAAACGCAGTACTCGCTTTCGGACGACGCGAAAAAGCTTGCCGCACCCACGGGCTTTAAAATCCAAGTAAGGGATATAATCTACAAAGGCGGCGCAAACTTCATCGTCGCGGTCGCGGGCGAAATAATGCTTATGCCCGGACTCGGCAAAGTGCCCAGCGCAGAACACATAGATATAGACGAACACGGAAATATAGTGGGACTTTCCTAAGAGGTAACGGTATGACCCAAGAAGAAAAAGAGCAAAGAGCCCGCGAAAAGCAAGAAAAGAAACGTCGCAAGGCTAATAATAAAGGACCGATAATAAGGAAAGTAAAGCATCCCCGCCGCCCGTTAAAGTATATTTTTAGCATAAGGCGAAAGGCTAAACCGGTTGCCACTCAAGAGAGCTACTCGGCACCCGTTGAAGAAACGACCAAAGTAGAACCGCCCAAGGCCGTTCCCGTTAAAGCGCAACCCGTGAAAAATACAGCTAATAAAGCAAACGAATTTTATGGGCAGAGTTCCGTCAACAATTCCGAACCTAAGGACGCGCAAGAACAGTGCGATTTAGCTTGGGCGTATTTCAAAGGTTACGGCGTAGAAAAAAGTGACGAGCAAGCGGCATACTGGTGGTCGACAGCCGCTGAACAAGGGCACGCAATTGCTCAATATAATTTAGGCGTATGCTATGAGCGTGGTGAGGGCGTAGAACAAGATTATAAAAAAGCGGCATACTGGTATCAAAAATCCGCCGAACAAGAATATAGCGGCGCACAATGTAATTTAGGCATATGCTACGGTAACGGCAAGGGCGTAGAACAAGATTATAAAAAAGCGG
>CAMWME010000022.1 GCA_947175325.1 uncultured Clostridia bacterium
TTATTAAACTAATTAATTTGTAGCTATTTCGTCAAGTTTCTGTAAAAATTCTTCGCCGTCTAATAAAAATACTTCAAAAAAGTCTTCGGGAGTATTAAACAAGAAATTCCGCCCGTTTTCTTTATCTTCATAAACCCAAATCTTGCCGTCTTTGTAATCGATACCAAAATCAATACCGTTATATTCAAACAAATCTTCTTCACAAGCCGCAAATATCTGCGTATATTCTTCAACAAATTCTAAGTTATCACGGTCTAATTTTGTTAAATCAATCATTTATGTTTTCCTTTAATGTTTACGGTGTAACTCTGTTTATATCTCTGGGGAACATAGTTGCGTTTCTTACGTTCTTGAAGCCGAGAAGGTGCATCGTCAACCTTTCAAGTCCAAGTCCTAAACCGCCGTGAGGGGGTGCACCGTACTTGTGAAGCATAAGATAGGTTTCGAACTCGTCGGGGTTCATGCCCATTTTTTTCATTTTTGCAACTTGCTCGTTGTAATCGTGAATTCTCTGTCCGCCGCTCGTTATCTCCAAGCCTCTGAACAAAAGGTCGAAGGAGAGGGTAACTTCGGGGTCCTCGGGGTCGTCCATCGTGTAGAAGGGGCGCTTTTTCGAAAGGTAGTGGGTTACGAAAAGGAAGTCGGAATTAAACTGCTGTTTCGCCCACTTGCCCAAAAACGCTTCTTCCTCGGGCTCGAAGTCCTTCATATCGGTAATGTTTTTCAGCTTTTTAACGCAAAGCTCCTTCGCGTCCTTAAAGCGCACGCAAGGGATAGAGGTGATTTCGGGGATATCAACCTTCAACAGCTCAACCTCGGGAGCGTATTCCGTCTTTAAAAGGTTCATTATATATTTAAGAGCACCCGTCTCCATATTCATTATGTCGGTAAAGCTCTCGATAAAGCCCATCTCAAGGTCCATTGAAATGTATTCATTCAAGTGTCTCGAAGTGTCGTGGTGCTCCGCACGGAACACGGGCGCAATTTCGAAAACTCTCTCGAACACGGGAACCAACGCTTGCTTGTAAAGCTGAGGGCTCTGTGCAAGATAAACGGTTTTGCCGAAGTAATCGAGCTTGAAAACGTTCGTGCCGCCTTCCGCACCCGCAAAGTTGATTTTGGGGGAGTGGATTTCGGTGAAGTTTTGGCTCTGCAAATACTCCCTGAAACCGCGCTGTATGCCTTCTTGAATTTTAAATATAGCGCGTTCCTTGGGGTTACGCAAGGTTACGGGGCGGTTGTCAAGGTTGACCGAAAGGTCGCAATTAATCTGCTTTTTAGAAATTACGACGGGCGGGATAGCGGCGGGGGAGGAGATAACCTCTATATCGTGTATCTGCAACTCGTATCTTTCGCTGCCGTCGCGCGTTTCGCTTTTAACTACTTTGCCCGTAATTTTTGCCGAAGCTTGCTCGACTATATTTTCATTAAGTCTAAACTCCGAAAACTCGGGTGAATAAACGCACTGAATAAGCTCGCGCGCCGTTCTTACGAGAATAAACGCAAAGTCGGACATTTCACGGATATTGTGAATAACGCCCTTTATTTTAACTACTTTATCAATATTGTTTTTAAATTCCGAATAGGTTACGAAGTCGGAGTTTATAATGCCCGTAATTTCTTCCATATTTTTCCTCTTTAAATTGATTTACTTAATTTTAAGTCTTTTAAAAGCAAAAATCAAGCAAATTAAAAACGGCTTATAAATAAATTTGCGCTGTAAAAATTTTCCCCTTGCATTTTTTGTGAATCCAATGTATAATGTACTAAATAATAAACGGCGCAACCCAAAACCACGCTTTTTGGTTAGCGCACCCAATTTGTGGCTGCGCCACCTCAGCAGTGTGAATTTGCGCGATTATATATGTGTGTGCCCTTAAAAATCGCGCAAAGAGCGGCAGAGCTGCTAAAAATCACGAAAAACTTTATTCGCAGAATAGAATGAAGTTTTTGTGAGTAAACTTTATTATAGGTCTGCGGTGTTCGTGGTATGGAGAATTCGTAATCCACAAAGTAAAAAAGGGAGCTGCCGTCCGCGGGAATAGTTAAGGTCTGTATTTTTTTTACGGAAAGAGCGATTTCCCGAGGCGTGGCACCCACCTGCGAGAAAGCGGGTTAACACTTTTTCATATCACGGCACAGGCGGATTTTTTATTGTAAATTTCACCCGTTTTTCTGCGGGTGATTTTATTTTTATCTCAAAAGCACAAAATGTAAATAACTATCAAAAAAAGAAAATAAATTTAAAAACACCTTGACATAAATATCACAAAGTGATAATATTTATTTGTTAAATTGCGTAGTATGGGCTTTTCCGTAAAAATTAGCGCACTATATATAGTAGGAGGAATTTATGAGAAAATTCAAACGCATCGTACCTTTCATTGCTGCTGTTTGCTTGGTATTTTCGTTGTGCTTCTCGCTCGCTTGTAAGACTGACGAGAACGTGCTTCAGTCTTTAACGCTTGACACTTCGAACGCCAAAGTAGATTACAGCCTCGGTGAGGAGTACCGTTCGACGGGGCTTCAAGTTACCGCGAATTATTCGTCCGGTCAAACGGAAGCTGTAAGCATTGAAAACGTTACGATAAATTCAAGCGCTTACGACGCTTATACCTTAGGCAGCTACGACATAATCGTTTCGTACTCAAACGAGGGTACGACGGTCGAAGCGTCTTATAAGGTAAACGTCGTTGAGATGCTGTCCGGCGGACTCGTGGTTACGCTTAAATCCGGCAGAGAAAGCATGATCAACCTTTCCCCTAGTAGACGTACGGCGGACTTCACCAGTGCTGCAAATTGGATAGAAGTAAGAAAACCCGATAAAAACGGCGACGTAGATATGAATTCCGCAGCTTTAAGCAAGGATAGCTACACCGTCGGAGTTTATAAAAACGGCGTTCCCGTTACCAACTTGAGCGCGGCAAACCGCGGCATCTATCAAATCGTGGCGTCTATGTACGACGAGATGGAAGATTACACCTACGAAGGCTTCACTCTCATCAGCGTATTTGACAACGCAAGTAAAATCGAATTGAACACGAACGACGAAACCGTTAAGACGACGCAAGTTAAGGGACTTAGAGAGACTATGACCCCGACTTGGAAGTTCACCGTAACTTTCAACAGCGGCGATACCGAAATCGTCGACAAAACCAGCCCTTATTTAACCATCCCCAGAATCAACCCCAATATTTCGGGGAACGGAGGCTCCGTAACGGTTACCTACGCCGAGCCTAAGATTCTTGAAGCACCCGCAACCACTCCTAAAGAAGTAGAAGTACACTACACACTTACGGGTGAGCAGAGCAACCCCGATTTGGCTATTCTGAACTTCAGTGATACCAGCGTATTCACTAAATCAGACGACCCTATAGGTACGGTAGTTTATGACGGCAGCAAACCGGCGGGTGATGCGGGCGTTGCAATAGCTTTCGAAGTCGTCGGCGGCGATAAGGGTAAGATTACCGACAAGAAGTCTGCACTCATTGAATTGCCTACCGGTATCGTTATCGACGGTCAAGACAAATATCCTTGCAATCAAGTATTCAATTCGGGCGGTGCAAGTACGGCGTCGAGTATGCTTATCAACTTCACGCTGGACAGAAACTGTGAAATTTACGTTTACGCTAAGTCCAACGGCCCCGAAGACAGATGCATGTACCTCGAAACCGAGAACGACTACGTAGAGATAAACAAGCTTGAAGGTTATCTTGATATCAGCGGTGTGCCTACTGCTTTATCGAACGATAACGACCATCCTTATTCTGCACACGCAGTAACCGTTACCGGACTTTCCAGCGAAATCCCCGCAGACTTCCAGTTAACGTTTGACTCAAGCATTAACGTGTTCTACATTTTAATAATCTTCCCGGAGGAGGCGTAATAATGAAAAAGAGTAATTTAAAGAAGTTTCTTTCGGCAACCGCCGTGCTTGCGATATCTGCAACCGCAGCGTTATCGGCAATGTCTTTCGTCGGCTGTAAGGACGGAAAAAGCTCGTCCGTAGATAATAACGAAAAACTTATTTCCGCTGACGAAAATCATAGCTCAAGCGTTATCACTACCGCGTTGGGTCCGGTTACGAACCAGTCAAGCGGCAAAAAGTACTACGTTGCTCCCGACGGTTCGAATACGAACGACGGCTTATCTTGGGATAAACCCATTGAGTTTGCGGCGCTTTTGCTTAGAGAAAACGATACGTTGCAACCCGGTGATACCGTTTACGTTAAACCCGGTACTTATAACATCTCTTCGGGTATCGTGGTTCCTACTTGGGTAAAAGGTGAGTACAACAAATATATAAGAATTATCAACGCAGCTTACGAGAAAGAGGAAAGCGGCTATAACGGTACTGAAACGTTGTGCACACTCGATTTTAGCAGACAAGGTTTCGCAAGCACCGGGCGCGGCGTTGAATTGACTGGCGACTACATTTATTGGTACGGCATAGATATTTGCGGCGCGGGCGATAACGGACTTTATATCGGCGGCAGCCACAACACGATTGAGTACAGTGAATTCTACAACAACCGTGATACGGGCTTACAGCTCGGTAGGTCTAATTCAAGCTTAAACTCCTTTGAACAGTGGCCCAGCTACAACCTCATTAAAAACTGCACCTCTCATAATAACTACGATAACGAAACTTACGGTGAAAACGCCGACGGTTTCGCGGCAAAACTTACCGTGGGTTACGGCAACGTGTTCGACGGCTGTATCGCATACCGCAACTCGGACGACGGTTGGGACTTGTATGCAAAGACCGACTCCGGTAACATCGGTTGCGTTATAATCTACAACTGCGTGGCGTTTGAAAACGGTTATCTTGAATATACGCAGAGGCAAATGAACGAGTTATGGCCTACGTTCAACCGCGACTATGCAGAAGCCGAACTCGATACCTACAAAACGCGTGACGGCGACGGCAACGGGTTCAAACTCGGCGGCTCGGTAATGGAGGGCGACGTTCAACTGCACAACTGCCTTGCGTTCTATAACAGAATGCACGGTGTTACCGATAACTCCAACCCCGGCTATCTCAATATTGACGGCGTAACCAGCGTTGACAACGGCGCCGCAATCGACGACGATAAAAACAGCGATACTTTCGGTCAGATTATAAAGGCTGAAAACAAAGACACCCACAACAATATTGACGTGTCGCGTCAAACTTACAGCTATAACACCGTAAAAAATACTTTGTCCGTAAACAGTGAGATTTCCGTTTCAACCGGTGCGGACAGATACCGCGGTTCGGTTATAAACAGTATTTTAAGCAACGGCTCGTCTTCCGCAAAAGCAAACTATATTGAAGGAAGTTTAGACGCCGATTCCAAGAACGTAGGCGGTGTAACCTTCACCAGCCAAGGCCCCGCTTTGGCAGCCAAAAACGTTTTTGACCAGCTTCCGATAGACGTTACTACTCACGTTACGGGGAATGACGATGAGGTCGTAACCACTTACGAATATCAATATAACCTCACGGGACTTGGCGATTTATACGCAAAAGATTACCACTATAAAGGCTACGACTCAGAAGGTTACGATTATACTCAAGGCTTCGAGCATTCTATTGACGATAAAGCTTTAAGCGATAGCAGAGTTCATAAAAGATTCCGTAACGACGACAATTCAATTAATATGGGTCAGTTCTATAATTTGAAATCTGACGCATTGAATTCCGACGTATTTAAAATCAACGTTGAACAAATCGGTTCTCACCTCAACAAAGGTTCGTGGGATAAATACGTTCACTTCTACGGTAGCGATTTAATCAACGGTGCGGCAAGCAGCGAAAATCAAGCTAGGCTAGAAAGAGCGGTTGAAGCCCTTACGATTAACACCGAAGCGGATGCAGTTTATCAAGACTTTGAAGTTCCTTTGAAGATGAACAAGGTTAAAATTTCTTGGTCTTCTTCGGATACGAACGTTCTTAAAATCGGCACTGAAGTAGAGAATTCCATTTCCACTTCCGAATATATCACGATAGCGGTTTACCGTCCTTTGGAAGAAGACGCTAAGGTTACGCTTACCGCAACCTTGACGGTAGGGGAAGGCGATGCGGCAGTTACTGCCACTAAGACTTTCAACCTCACGGTTATTCATGGTACTCCTTCGATAGGCACTATCTACGTCAAGACTCAGACCGGTGATTGCGTTTACGACGGCGGTTCGTACATCGTTGACAGATTCAATATCTTCCGTGAGCCCACCGTACTCGTTGAAAACGGTATCGACTACAACGGCAAGCTTCTCAGCAGCAACCAATTCACTTATACCACGTCTTGCACGTACGCTCCCGACAAGTCGTCGGCGGCAGTTGCGGTAAAGGGCTTTACGCCTTCTAACGACGGCGTTTACACCGTAACCGTTACGGTAACTCTTGCAAGCGACAAAACTCAGTCGGCTAAGATGACCTATACCATGTACGTTTCAAGCCGTACCGCAAACGTTGACTTCATGACTACGGGCGAGGGAGAGGATTCGTCTTTGAACGTAAACCTTGACGGCTATATGATTTCGGGCAACTTAACCAACGCTACGGGTATCATTTACGCATTGTCTTCGCCCACCGAATTAAGCGTGACCAAGGACAACATTAAAAGCTTATCCGGCGTAAAATCTTACTCGTTCAGGTCTGATGCGATAAGCTATCAATTCGATAACACTAACAGCGGCGCTTACTACGTTTACTACGCGCTTGCAAACCTCAACGACGAAATCACTTCAAAAGTTTATCAAAAGCAAGTGCAAGTCGTTGGAATTTCCACCGCGGCAGATTTCGTTAAGATAGCGGGCGGTGAGAAGATAGGCGAAGAAAATCCCAGCACTACGATATACAGCTTATCGAATAATATCGCATTCACGGCAGCAGATAATGCACTTTTGGCAAACAAGGGCAAATCGTCGTTCACGGGACTTTTAAACGGTAACGGATACACCGTTTCCGGCATAAACGTTAAAAAGGGTGATTCGGGTGAAAACGGTACCGCAAGTGTGTTCTCTAAGGTCGAAGGCGGTACTATAAAGAACATCAAGTTTGATAATATAACTATCAGCGGCGGCACCCAGCAAGTCGGTATCGTAGGTACTTGCTACGGCGGTTACTTCCACAATATTGCTTTGACGAATATCAACGTAAGCAGTGCCGGACAGCGCGTCGGCGGACTTATCGGCCATGTATTCGAATCCTCGCTTCCTACAAAGATAAGCAACGTTTCGCTTACTCAAAGTACTATTGCTTCTACCGGTAAAAGGTCGGGTGGTATAATAGGCTTCATTCAGTCTACCGGTTCACCCGTTGAAGACGTAAACGTTTACGTTTCCGACTGCTACGTAGAAGCTACCTTGAAGGGTTACGAGCAAGTTGGCGGTATCGTCGGCGCACTTGACAACGCTAAGCCTACGATAAACTACTATCTTGAAATTACGCGTTGCTACGTTAACAGCGAAGTTTCCTCAACCTACACCACGCCCCGTATCGGCGGTATCATAGGTTACCAGTCGGGTGCAATAGGCAACTTCAAAATCACAAACTGCCTCTCTATCGGTAAATTGTACGCTTACCCCGAAAAGGTCGAAGTAACGGTTGCGCTTAAATCGGCTTCCTTGATAGTCGGCGGATGTTCATCCATAGCTTTGAACGAAGTAACCAACTGTATCGCAACGATGGAAGAGTACAACAGTGACTTCGACGTAAACCTCTACACGATTAGAAACATTGAAAGAGGCGTAGACGATTTGGTATACTACTTAGGTATCGGAAAAGACGACGCTAATTGGACGTATCAATATGGCGACGACGCTAAGCATCCCGAATATCTTAAGGCACCTTATCTCGTACTCAACTTCCTTGAAGCTTAAATCTTAATCCCAAACAACGGCAGCCCCTAAAAAGGGACTGCCGTTTCATTTTTTTGCGTTATAGTCAATTTTTCGCTTGCCAACAAAAAATATATGTGATATAATCATTTAGCAGTTGAAAAAACGCTGGGTTCGCGCGAACGCAGTGCTGCTATGCCGAAGGCTTCGGCAGATTCCCGGCGAGGGAATCAAATAAAACTTAATAAGGCCCTGTGGTCAAGCGGTTAAGACGGAGCCCTCTCAAGGCTCAATCCCGGGTTCGATTCCCGGCAGGGTCACCAATAATAAGTAACAAAGTCGTCCCACATTCTTCTTTAGTTATAGTGGTATGGCTTTGTTTTTTTTGCGCCAATTTTTAGAATTTATAAGATAAATAATCAAAAATTAAAGGAAGTATTATGAAAAATCAGTCTACGGCAAGTAAAGTTTTAATAGCTTGTGCATCAATTTTGGCTTGTGTTACGGTGATTTTATTAATAGTCTTTTTGGTTTTAAGAACGAAATCGCCCGACGAGCACACGCACTCTTATAAAGAAACGGTAACAAGCCCCACTTGCACGGAGTGGGGGTACACCACGCACACTTGTGCTTGCGGAGATAGCTTCAAAGATACGTACGTTGCAGCTACCGGTCACACGCCCAACGCAGTTCGCGAAAACGAAGTGGCGGC
>CAMWME010000023.1 GCA_947175325.1 uncultured Clostridia bacterium
CCTAATTTTTTATTTTTTATGCTTAATAACCGAGGTGTGATGTTCTTCACCCGCAAGAAGCTTTAATATGTTTTTGCGGTGAGCGAACCAAGTTAAGAAGTTTATAACGAGTAAGATAAGCAATAAAACCACTACCCAAGGGCTTGTGATTTCGTTTTCGTATCTGACGATAAACAGCGCGGCTTGCCAAATCGTAAGCCCCGACACGCCGATAAGCGACGCCATACTGCCCCACTCGGTTATTGCGATATAGGCAAAAAGGCAAACGAAGAATGCCAAAACTATGAAGGCGAACCACCACCTTTCACACGGCAGTGCAAAAAGGAAAAGTCCGAGGGTTGAGGCAATTCCCTTGCCCCCTTTAAACTTCATTGTAACGGGGAAGATATGCCCGATAATTACGAACACCCCGCAGAAATATCTGATAAAGTCCGACACGAGAATATCCGTGCCCGCAAAGATGTAATCTTTAAAAATTATCCAGCCGATAAGCGCGGGAAGTCCGCCCTTTATAGCATCGCAAGTGAAGTTAATAATGCCGACTTTAAGCCCGAAAGTGCGGGTCATATTCATTGAGCCCGGGTTTCCGCTGCCTATTTCGCGGATATCTTTCTTTTTGAAGTGCGAAATTAAAACGGCAAAGTTAAAACAGCCGATAAAATAGCATATAACCGCGCAGAGAACCAGCCAATACCAACACTCGGCAAAAGCGATTTCCGTCATCTATTAACCTCCTTTTGGAATTTATGTGAATGATGCGTTTTAGTCTTCACCATTCTCCCTAGGTATAATTTTAATCGGTGTGCCCGAAAAATCAAAATTCTTCCTTAAAACGTTTTCCAAAAATCTTTCGTAGGAAAAGTGCAAAAGCTCGGTTGAGTTGACTTTTATTACGAACGTGGGCGGAGCCACGGCAACTTGTGACGAGAAATAAACTTTAAGCCTTCTGCCGTTGTAGCTGGGCGGCTCATTGGCACGAACAGTATCGGCAATTAAATCGTTTAAAATACCCGTTGATACGCGGAAACGCGAATGGTCGTAGACCTCGTCAATAAGCGCGAAAAGCTTTTCGGCACGTTGTCCCGTCTTTGCCGAAATGTAGACCGACTTGAAATAATCCATAAACTTTAAATCTTCTTTCAGTTTTGCGTCGAACTTGTTTATGGTGTTGGTGTCCTTTTCGATAAGGTCCCACTTGTTCATAACGATGACCGAAGGCTTGCCTTCCTCGTGCACGAATCCGATAATTTTCGTGTCTTGCTCGGTTAAACCTTCTGAGCTGTCAACGACTAAAAGGCACACGTCTGCACGGCGCACTGCGTCGTAAGCGCGGAGCTGAGAATAATACTCTATCTCGTCCTCTACCCTACTCTTTTTGCGGATACCCGCCGTGTCTATTACGGTGTAATTTTTGCCGTTGTAAGTAAGTTTTGTGTCGATTGCGTCACGCGTGGTGCCAGCAATATCCGTAACGATAGTCCGCTCGAAGCCCAAAAGCCTATTAACAAGGCTGGATTTGCCCGCGTTGGGTTTACCTACGACGGCTATTTTTATACTGTCGTCCTCTTCCGTAACGCCCTTTTCAAACCAACTTACGGCTTCGTCCAAAACGTCGCCTATCCCAGAACCGTGTTCTGCGGATACGGGGTAAGGCTCGCCCAAGCCGAGGGAATAGAACTCGAAAATTTTATCTTCGGAATAGTCGTCTATTTTGTTGACGACTAAAATTACGGGCTTTTTACTGCGGCGGAGCATATCGGCTACGTCGTAGTCGGAGGTCGTTAGCCCCTCTCTGCCGTCGACGAAAAACAGAATGACTTGCGAAGTTTCGATAGCGACTTCAGCTTGTTTCTTAATTTCTCGCCACATAGTATCTTCCGACCGCATTTCTATGCCGCCGGTATCTACTATCGAGAAGGCTTTGCCCCGCCACTCGCCGTCAGCGTAAAGTCTGTCGCGCGTAACGCCGGGCTTGTCCTCCGTTATTGAAATTTTTTTGCCGACTACCCTATTGAAAAAAGTGCTTTTGCCAACGTTGGGTCTGCCGACGATTGCAATAAGAGGTTTACTCATAATAAAGACATTTTAAACGAACTGAATTGATTTGTAAAGAAAAAACCCCGCTATAAGCGGGGAATTATTCTTTTTAACTTTTAGAAAGCAAGGTTGATGCCGACAAGTCCGAGTACGAGGAAGATTACCGCTACCCAGAAGAAAGCCCTTACAACCGCACTTTTCGGACGCATAAAGTGATAAGCGGGAATAACGACGGCTACGATAAGCGCGATTTGTGCAATCATGCTGCAAATACCGGTAACTCTGCCCGCCCAGTCAACGTGAACGCCGCACTTACCCAAAAGCCCGAATACGAACACAAGCATTGCCGCAACTGCCGCAATTACCATTGCAACGTATGCACAGAATTTAACGATGTCCCAAGTAGAAGTACCGCCGGAGGTGGTTCTTTTTTGTCTTTTTGCCATAAATAGAAACTCCTTAAAAATTAATTCGTTTACAGTATAACAATTTTTATAACAGTTTGCAAGCCTATGAAAATAAATTTAATTAAATTTCTTGCAGTTTATTTAAAACGTTAGTGAAATAATCGGGTAGGGGCGCTTCGAAGGACATTTCCTCCCCCGTTTTAGGGTGAACGAGCTGCAACCTCCAAGCGTGCAGAAGCTGGCCGTTTAAGTTAAACTTCTGCTTTTTTACTCCGTAAACGGGGTCGCCTACGACGGGGTGAGCAAAGTGCTTTGCGTGAACGCGTATCTGGTGAGTTCTGCCCGTTCTTAAATCGAAACGGCAGAGCGTAAACCCCTCTTTAAACCTTTTTAAAACGGTAAAATCCGTTATGGCAAGCTTACCCTTTTCGGGCGGGACGACAGCCATTTTAACTCTGTCGTTAGGGTCGCGACCTATGTAGGTAGTAACCGTTCCGTTATCCTCTTTAAGTATGCCTTCCAAAAGTGCAAGGTAGGTTCTTTTACAAGTCTTTTCTCCGATTTGTTTCGAAAGGCTCAAATGCGCCGCATCGTTCTTTGCAACGACCAAAAGCCCCGAAGTGTCTTTGTCTATTCTGTGTACTATGCCGGGGCGGATAACGCCGTTTATCCCGCTTAAACTGTCCAGCTTATATAATAGTGCGTTGACGAGTGTGCCCTCGAAATTGCCGTTGCCCATATGCACCGTCATACCTTGCGGCTTGTTGACAACCGCAATGTCTGCGTCCTCGTAGAGGATATCAATGGGAATATCCTCGGGCTTAGCGGAGTATTCCACTGCGTCGGGCAAGGTTACCTCTACCTCGTCGCCCGCCACTATCGGCGAAGAAGGCTTGGCTTGTTTGCCGTTTATTAACACGCCGCCGTCGAACAGTTTTTTAACAGCCGAGCGGGTGAAACCTTCTAAATTTTCACTTAAAAATATATCGGCGCGGGTGAAGTTATCCCGCGCTGTCAATTTTTCGGTTTTCATTTATTTTCGTCTTCCGTTTGGTCTTTGATTTCGGTTACTTCGTTTTGCTGTAACTCTACGGGTTCTTCGGCGCTAACGCCGGTCGATACGGCGGTTTCCGCCTTCTTCCTTTCTTCCTCTTCACGCCTTGCGGCTTGAAATTCTTTTGCCTTTTTAGTAAGCGGGAATACTGCAACCTCGTTTATAAACAGCATATCTATTGCGGCAAGAATCGCGCCAATAACTATCCAAAAGTCCGCAAAGTTGCAATATGCGATGTTGCCGAACATCCACAGTCCGAACCAGTCGCGCACGTAGAAAAACGCAATTCTGTCAACGAGATTGCCTATCGCACCCGCAATTACCAAAGAAATTGCAACTTTTAATAGAACGAAGCGGTTGGGCATAACGATAAAACCGAATACCATTACTATCAGTAGCAAAGCAGTAACCGTGATAAGCACGGGTTGACCTATTTGAGGGTTATCGTCCAAAAAGCTGAAAGCACAGCCCGCGTTGCGCGTGCCTTTGATATCTATAAGTCCGCCTAATACGGGGCCGTTCGAAGTCCAGACGTACGCTTCTTCAAAGTGTTTGGTAAGTAAATCCGCAGCAATAAGCACGGCGATAACAACCAATAATATTATGCTTAATTTGCCGAAATGCGGCTTTAACTTCCTTTTAGTCATATAATCTATGATATTATAAAATTGCCGCAAAGTCAATTAAGAACGTGTGAAAATGATGTGGAAATATAAAGAAATACGCCGAAGCTAATCGGCGTATCGTTTATTTTGCAAATCCAAGACTTATTAATATGGCTTTATCCACCTTTGACATCGTTTGTTCGTTCAACTCGCCTATCCTTTCCTTTAAACGGCGCTTGTCTAAGGTTCGGATTTGTTCAAGTAGAATTACCGAATCCCTTACGAGTCCGTATGCGGACGAGGGTAACTCAATATGGGTGGGTAGTTTAGCCTTGTTTATTTTGCTTGTTACCGCCGCGGCTATCACCGTGGGGGAGTATTTATTGCCCACGTCGTTCTGAACCACGAGAACGGGTCTTATTCCTCCCTGCTCACTGCCAACCACGGGGGACAAATCTGCATAGTACAGTTCTCCGCGCTTAATTGTCATAAATAACCTCTCTTTCGGCAGGGTATATTTTATTATATGTACTGCCTTACCATTATTGTTGACGGAAAGGCGGAGTTTTATACTTAATAGATATGAAGAACGTACAAATTCAAGAATACGAAAACGTAATAAATTGCAAGGCAGACAAGCATAATTATGCCCGCAATTCGGCCAAGGCTTTTGGTTTTGCCCCAACACGACGCAAATATTAACACTGCCGCAAACAACGCAACCACGCCGCTGACGATGCCTTCCATGGTAAAAGGCAAACCGTCCGTTCCTTTGCACAGCGCACCTACGCCGCCGATTAAAAGAACGTTTGCTATATTGCTGCCTATTATATTACCGGTGGCGATACCTACGTCGCCTTTCTTCGCGGCTGAAACCGAGGTTACAAGCTCGGGCAAGGAAGTGCCGAAAGCAACCACGGTAAGTGCTACGATTTCGGTGGGAATACCGATAAGGCTGACGGAAACCGTTCTGGCAGAATTTACTACCAGCGTTGCGCCGCCAACGACCATTATTAAGCCGACTACCGTGATAATTATCAAGAACCAAACTTTATCTTTGAGTTCTTCGTATTTCGCCTTTGTCTTACCCCACCAAGATAACTGCGTGGCGTCTGCGGCGGCGTTTTCTCCGTCAAAGGGCACTGCAACTGCAGTGGCTTCTTCCAAAAGGACTTTGGACTGCTTTTTTGCAAGCACGATATTGTATGCCATGAATCCGGCGTATAAAATGACGAGAATTAAACCTTCCCACCAAGTAAAGGAATTACCGAGCGCACCGAACAGAACGAAAAGTGCACTCGTAAAGATTAGAAAAGGTAAATCTATAAAACGCGTGGTCTTTTCTACAGGGAGTTTGCAGATTACTGCGGAAATGCCCAGTATGAGGAAAATATTCATGACGTTGCTACCGAGAATGTTCCCGATGACGAGCTCACCGGTGCTACCGAGAGCGTCGACTATGGTTACGGCAAGCTCGGGCGCCGAAGTACCGAGGGCAACGACGGTTGCGCCTATTATAAAGGTTGATACCTTCAACTTCTTCGCTATGCCCGACGCACCGTCGACGAAGAAGTCTGCACCCTTAACCAAAAACACGAATCCGAGCAGCAGCAAAACGATATTTACAATCCACGTTGCCGCAGTACTTTCCAGAATAAGGTCGTAATTCATTTTTTATACCTCTATAATATGTTTATCATGTCGGAGAAAAAATATAAGACCCCCGACTTAAATTGCTTTAAGTCGAAAGTCTTGTTCCTTAAAAGTTAAGGGGCGACGGCACGATTTTTTGAAAATCGGGGTTTGTTGCCGTAGACCTTGTAACTACTCCCTTTCAACGGAATTTAATTTATCAAATTAAGTTTTTCGT
>CAMWME010000024.1 GCA_947175325.1 uncultured Clostridia bacterium
GGGGCATGTACCACTTAGAACAAATTTTTTTACTGTTGCATATAATGAACGCCGCCCGCTTTCACGCGGGCGGCGTTCATTACAATATTTCTGAAATTTTATCCGAGAGAGAGGCGAACTTTTCGGGGGATAAGGTTTCCCCCCTCGCCTTCAAGTCTATTCCGCAGTCCGAAATTACCTTTTGCGCGACCTCCCTTGAAAGCTTGAAGGTATTAACCAAATTGTTTTCAAGCGTTTTTCTGCGGGAAGCGAACGCCGCGTGCACGACCTTTTTATATAACTCGCCGTCTTTTACGGGTATGCGCCCGTCCTCTATCGTAAGTTTTACGACCGCGCTGTCCACGTTGGGGCGGGGCGTGAACATATTCCTTGACACCCGCTTTACTACTTCCGCCCTTGCCCTAAGCGCAATAACCGCCGTTATCGCGCCGTACTCGGGCGTATTTTCCTTGGCGCAAAAACGGTCTGCAACCTCCTCTTGCACCATAACGGTTAAGCTTTTGCAAGCCTTGCCCTCTTCCAAAAGTTTACAAATTAAAGGCGTAGTTACGTAATAAGGCAAGTTCGCAACAACCGAGTACCCGCCTATCTCTTTTTCGAGTTCGGAAAGATTGACTTTTAAGAAGTCCTTGAATACGACTTCCGCATTCTCAACACCGGCAAGGGTGCGTTCGAGCACGGGCTTTAAAGCGGTATCCACCTCGAACGCGATAACCTTTTTCGCCTTTTCGGCAATGGCGCGCGTAAGAGTACCCGCACCGCAACCTATTTCCAAAACGGTATCGCCCGCGCACACGCCCGCGGACAAAACTATTGAAGAAAGTAAATTTTTATCGGTTATAAAGTTCTGACCGAACTTCTTTTTAAAGCTGAACCCGCACTCGGAAAGTACGGTTTTCAAATCCATTTCCATAATTTAGCTTGCCCTCACAAGTATAAAGACATTATATCAACCCAAACTGATTTTGTAAACGGTTTTACCACCTTTACGACACCGATGATGAAGAAGCCCTTGCAAATCTCACTGCAAGGGCTTTGACGTTTTAATTAAGTTTTTTAAACAAGGTATGTGCATTTGACCAAACCTTGTCCGCGCAAAGTTCTTCGTCAATTCCGTGAAGTTCGGCAAACCCTTGCAAAATTTCGGGTATGCTTTCGGGGGTGTTCGGGAACAGCCCTTGCTTTGACACGGGCGGCATATACGGGCTGTCCGTTTCGGTCAAAAGCCTATCAAGCCCCAAGGTTGCTATGCATCTCCTCGCCTTTTTGCTGCCCGAATAGGTGCTCGTCCCGCCGAAGGAAAAATACGCGCCCGCCTTTTTAAGTTCGACCGCAAGCTCTACCGAGTGCGAATAACAGTGCAGTAAAAACCCGTTATTGAGTAGCCCCGCGTTCGCCCGCAAAATTTCAAACATATCCTCCGCGCTGTTGCGGGAGTGAATTTCAACGGGCAGTCCGAGCTCGTTTGCAAGCTTTAACTGCTTAACGAAAACTTCCTTTTGCAAGGGCTTATTTGTATCTGGATAGTGATAGTCAAGCCCTATCTCGCCTATTGCAACGCACTTAGGGTGGCTGGCAAGCTCGGCAATTTTTTCAAGGTCGCTCTCTTTATAATCGCGGAGTTCGGTCGGATGAAATCCTGCCGTAAAATAACAGCCATTATACCTTTCGGCAATTTCTTTGACGGCTATGCTAGTGGGCAAATCCACCCCGCAGGTGATAACCTTTTCAACGCCGCAACGGCTAAGCCTTTTAAACAGCTCGTCCAAGTCGTCGAAGTGCCTTCCGTCTAAATGGCAGTGTACGTCGATATACCTCACGCTAAAAGGCTCCCGTCGGGCACGTCCTTTTCGGGCGAAACTATCGACAGCGTTCCGTCGGGCGCTTCGGCGCAGATAATCATGCCCTCGCTCAAAAGCCCCTTCATTTCACGCGGGGGAAGGTTGCAAACCACGATAACGCGCTTGCCCACCATTTCTTCCGCCGTGTAGAATTTGGCTATGCCCGACAGCACCGAAATGCGCTTGTTGCCAAGGCTCACCGTTTCGTGCAGAAGCTTGCTCTTTTTAACCGCCTCGCACTCAACCACGGTGCCGACGCGCATCTCGATTTTTGCGAAATCGTCAATGGAAATCGCTTCCTTTTTATTCTCGTCCACGGGCGCCGCCTCCATTCTCTGTTTTTCCTCTATCTTAGAAATTATAGGTCTGATATCCTCGAAGTTCAACCTTTCGAAAAGGGTCGAAGGATTAGCCGTAACCTTGTACCCGTCGCCGTTTTTGCCGATTTCGGTTAAAATCTTATCGGCGGTTGCGGGCATAAACGCTTTCAAAATATTAGCGCCCGTATCCAAGGATTTAAGCAAGTTGTACATAACCTCGGAAAGTCTGTCCTTCTTCCCCTCGTCCCTTGCAAGCAGCCAAGGCACGGTTTCGTCAATGTACTTGTTGGCTCTGCGGAATAAAGACCACAAACAGTCCAAAGCGTCCGCAACCTTATATTCCGCCATCTTTGCGGCAACCTTATCGTAGGTGCCAAGGATAACCTTTTCAAAGTCCTCGTCAACCTCTTCGGTTGCGCCCGTCTTTTTGGCAACGCCGTCGAAGTACTTGTTCGTCATCGAAACGGTGCGCTTAACGAGGTTGCCCAAAACGTTGGCAAGGTCGGAGTTTATCCTTTCGCACATAAGCTCCCAAGTGATAATACCGTCGTCGGCGTAGGGCATCTCGTGCAGAACGAAATATCTGACCGCATCCACACCGAAAATATCCACCATATCGTCGGCGTACATAACGTTGCCCTTGGACTTGGACATCTTGTCCCCGCCTTGAAGTAGCCACGGGTGTCCCAAAACGGATTTGGGCAATTCCTCGCCCAACGCCATCAAGAATATGGGCCAGTAAATGGTATGGAAGCGCACGATATCTTTGCCTATAACGTGCACGTCAGCGGGCCATAATTTTTTGAACTTGTCCGAAGAACCTTCGGGGTTATAGCCAACGCCCGTGATATAGTTAGTAAGCGCGTCAAGCCAAACGTAAACCACGTGCTTTTCGTCGAATTCTACGGGCACGCCCCACTTGAAGGTCGAGCGCGAAACGCACAAATCTTGAAGCTTCGTCTTTAAAGTGCCCTTCTCGCAAGCCGCTAAAAGCTCCTTGTCGCTCTTGCCGATAAACTCGTCCGCAAGAATAAAGTTGTTCATCATCTCGTTCTTGCGCGATACGGGTTGAATAAATTCGGGGTGGGTTACGATATGCTTAACAAGCTTGTCCGCATACTTGCCCATCTTGAAGAAATACGCCTCTTCCTTCGCGGGCTTCACTTCCCTACCGCAGTCGGGGCACTTGCCGTCTATAAGCTGGCTCTCCGTCCAAAAGCTTTCGCACGGGGTGCAATACAAGCCCTCGTACGCGCCCTTGTAAATATCGCCTTGCTTATAAAGTTTAGTGAAAATCTTTTTAACCGCCTCAACGTGGTAGTCGTCGGTGGTGCGGATAAACTTATCGTAGGATACGTTCATCAAGTCCCAAATGCGCTTGATTTCCGCCGCAATCTCGTCCACGAACTGCTTGGGGGTAACGCCCTTGGCCGCAGCCTTTTGCTCTACCTTCAAGCCGTGCTCGTCCGTGCCCGTCATAAAGTAAACGTCGTACCCTTGCGCGCGCTTAAAGCGGCATATCGCGTCCGAAAAAATCGCCTCGTAGGTGTTGCCGATATGGGGCTTGCCCGAAGTATAAGTTATAGCGGTTGTTAAATAGAATTTCTCTTTCATATCTTTACCTTTTATTTAACCAAAATTTTAACATAAAACTAAGCCAAAGTAAATAAAAATAATCTATGAATGCGATTTTTACGGTGGTTTTTCTCTTGTCCTTGCTCGTCATTACGATAGTCGCGCCGGACAAGCTTTTATCCACGCTTTTAGCGGGCGGCGAAAAAACCGCTACTACCGCGCTAACGCTGTTTTGCATATACGCGGTATGGATGGGGCTAAGTCGCCTTGCCGAAAAAAGCGGTTTTTCACGCGTTGCCGCAAAGGGCTTAAAGCCGCTGTCCCGCAGACTTTTCAAAACCGAAAACGAGGGCGCGCTTGAAAATATAGCAATGAACTTGTCTTGCAACCTATTAGGCATAGGCGGGGCTGCAACCCCCTACGCCGTTAAGGCGATAGGCGAGCTTGAAAAGGATAATAACGAGTTTGCACAAAAGCTCCTTTTCGTTATAAACGCAACCTCCGTTCAGCTTATCCCCTCTACCGTCATTGCCCTACGCACGGCGGCGGGAAGCGGCGCGGCGTTCGATATATTTTTACCCTCGCTCGTGTGCACGGTTATTTCCACCGTGGTTGCAGTCCTTATATTTGTGGGGGCGCATAAACTAAAAGGCAAGCGCAAAAAGAGGGCGTAATGGTCTATATTATTCCCGCAGTGTTTATCGCAGTTTTCGGGTTTGCGATATTCAAAAAAGTAAAAATTTACGACGAGTTTTCAAAGGGCGTCGGCGAGGCGGTGCAGTTCACCCTCTCGCTTATCCCTTGCCTTGCCGCCATTTTTATGATGTGCGAGGTGTTTGAGGCATCGGGGCTTTCGGACGCGCTAACGAAGCTTTTGTCGCCCGTGTTCGGCTTTTTGGGAATACCGCCCGAACTAACCAAACTCGTACTCATCAAGCCCTTTTCCGGAAGCGGCTCGATTGCGTATCTTAACGAGATAATCTCCGCATACGGCGCGGATAGCTATATAACGCGGTGCGCGTGCGTGTGCTTCGGCTCGTCCGAAACCGTGTTTTACATATCCGCCGTGTACTTTGCAAAAACCAAAACCAAAAAGCTTTTCGTCCCCATCGCCGCCGTCCTAATAGGCACCCTCGCCTCAACCATCGTCGCTTGCCTATTGTGCAGAGTAATGTGAAAATTAGTCCGCTGACTTCGCAAGCGAAGTCAGCGGACTATACTTTTAATGTTTAGAGCGTTAAATTGAAATTTATCTTACTTTCTTTTAGAATATTTTTCCTTTGCGTACTCATAAGCCTCTTGAATTAACGGCTTTAATCTTTCAAAGGTAGTATCGGACGGATTGAGCGCACAAACCCAACTCATCCAAGCGTAAACGGGGTGCGGCAGTATTTTATCCGTTTGCGTAAAATCATACGGCATATCCACAATTCCGCCTTTTGACGGACGAGCGGGGACAGTGCCAAATAAATTTATAAAAGTACTTTTGCGAACACCTATATTAACGCGGTAAGTATTTTCTCTATCCAAATCCGAACTTTTATCGTTGTCGCCATCTTTCTCTTTGACGGTCAAAACATAAATTCCGCGTTTAAGCGTGTTATTAGGGTTATAAAAAATTCCACTTTCGCCCCAACTACTTACTAAAACCGTATCGGGCAAATTATTAAGGCAATATTTAAGTATTTCGTTAGGTTGCATTTAATATATCCCTCATATAAATTACTGTTTATCTTAAGTTTATTATAGCAAAACCGTAATAAGAAAGCAATGAAAGAAAATTAATTCTTTCATTGCTTTTTATCTCTATAAAATCAGAAACGACGCAAACCGGAGTTTGCGCCGCCTCTATATGATAAGGGGGAAAATG
>CAMWME010000025.1 GCA_947175325.1 uncultured Clostridia bacterium
ACGAGAACGGCGTGAAGTACTTCTCCGTTGCATCGGGCGGCGGCACGGGCAGAACATTGCACCCCGACAATATGGCGGCCGGCCCTTCCTCTTACGGCATGACGGACACGATGGGTAGAATGCACTCCGACGCACAGTTCGCAGGCTCCTCCTCCGTTCCCGCTCACGTTGAAATGATGGGTTTAATCGGCATGGGCAACAACCCCATGGTCGGCGCAACCGTTGCAGTTGCCGTTGCCGTACAAGAAGCTTTGACGAAATAAAGTAATTAATAAATTAACGATAACAAATAATCGGTTTCCCAAGAAGCCGATTATTTGTTTTAAGAGGGCAGTATGAAAAAAGGAATGAAAGGAAATTCGTTAAAAGATAAAACGACGACATTAACACAGTCGGGATTTATAACCTCTGCCGTAGCTTTTATCACGGTAGCAATCGTGTCGTTGATTACTTTTGTATGCAATTTATGCGCGCTGTGTCAATTCACTCCGCAAGGCGGCAACTTTATAAAAGATTTAGGAAGCGTTATCGTATCCGCGATCTCTTTCGTTTCTTCCGTCATTGGGTCGTGGCGCTCGATTGCAAAGCTTGTTAACGACAGCTTTAACCGGCAATTTTTAGAAGACCCTACGTATAAGGAGGAAACAAAAGAAACTATAATTAAAGCACCCGATTCTCAGCTCGAAGAAAACGGCTATGAATGGTGTGAATATAATAAGGCTCATTATTTATGCTCGAAAAAAGTAGATGCTGCCCTTGCCGAAGCGTTCCCCGCAAAAAAGGGTGATAAAATCAATAATCGGCAAAAAGACATACTTTTGAGAGTATCGCCGAAAATTCAACCGCTAAGCTCCGACCAAAGCGAGGCACTGTATCAAATGGTGAAACAAAAAAGAGCTAGCGGAAAAAACATATTTAACAGTAAACTTGTACGCCTTCGCACCGATATGTTTACCAAAGAGGTTCTTTCACCCGAAAACGCCGAGAATACGGACAACTTTATCAAGCACACCACGGTAAACCATAATGACAAATTAAAACTTGCAGATATCGGAATGATTGAAGTTGAAAAAACGGACTACTATTCCAACATGACTTCAAACGACATGATTTACAAAAGACTTTTTAAATATGACCACTCCTCCATCTACTACGGCAAGGATATGACGGTAAACGGCAAGGCTCTTTACAATCTCTCTCAAAGCCCCGCGGCAAACATTATCGGTGTTACAACCCTTGCAATAACGAGCGACGGAAAAATGGTTATAAACAAGCAAGACAACAATAACGACGTAAACAACGACTGCTTTGTTCCCAGCGGTTCGGGTTCAGCGGACTTTGACGATTTGAAAAAATGCCGAAAGCTTGAAAAGAAAACCAACACATCAACGTACGCAGACACTTTGGAAAATATTTGCAAGAGCTACAAGCCGCTGAATCTGTGGAAGTCTTGGACAGCATATAAAACGGCAGTTAAAAATGAAATTAAAAATATTAAGGCTACAAACACCGTTAGCGAAAGTCATTTGAAGAAGAGTTTAAAAAAATTGAAAAAGAATTACGAAAACGGTATTAAAGATAAAAAGGAATACAAGCAGCTTAAAAGATACCGTAAAGAGTTGAGAAAATACACGTGCAGTTTCAGAAATTTCATCACCTACGGAATGGTTCGCGAACTCGTTGAAGAAAGCCACGTTTGTAAAACGACTAAGCACAAAATAGACCCCTTTACCATGAAAAACTATATGGACAGAACGGAAATATGCGGTTACATCCGTATTTTAGATAGGGGCGGAAAACCGGACTTTTTCGGTATAACGTATCTTGATTATAATGAAAAACAGCTAAAAGAAAAATTTTTGAGTATAGGACTTGAAATTGCGAAGAAAGAGCTTGTCCAGCACGGCGCAATGACAGATTACGGCGAAGTACACAGCCAATTGTACATACCGCAAGAAAATCTTTTAACTTGCGAAAAGTTTGAAGATTTATTCCCTAAATCTATAGACGAAAAAACCGGAAAAGAAAAGGAAATTAAAATTTCACTGCAACTGCACTACCTTCTGACGATTTTGAAAAACAAGTTGCAATCAAAAGAAATGGCAGCGTCTACAGATAACAATCAAGACGGTAAGGATAATTAAGCAACTGAAAACACGACATATGAAAATTTATTGTAGGACAAGAAAATCTCACCGCTGGAATGAAGACAGATTTATTAACGGACGGAATTACAGCATAGTTTTAGACGGTGCAACGCCCCTAAAAATAAGCGGACAATTTAATGAAGCCCGTTGGCTTGTTGATTACTTCAAAAACAATATAAAAAGGCACAGCGGCAATATCAAAAGCAGACTATCGAAACTGTGCCAAGATGCGTATCATAATTTGCCTATAGAAATTAAAGATGAAGACTATCTTCCGTCGGCTAGTGCTTGTTGGGTAGAATGGAATAATGATACGATAGATATAGGTATTTTGGGGGACTGCGAAGTTACGGCGGTAACCTATGAGGACGAATATTTCCGGTTTTATGATGACAGACTGCGAGTGCTCGATAATATAGCTTTAAATGAAATGGTTGCCGCTGCACACAAGCACGGAACTACGTTTTTGGAAGCGCGGAAATATATTAACGATTTACTTATCAAACACCGCAAGCTGATAAACAAGCCAAACGGATATTCTGCGATAGCCCTATCCCCGAACGCAAAAATTTGCGAGAGAGCCTATTCAATAAAAAGAGACAACATAAAGACGCTGTACCTCTACTCCGACGGTTTTTCACAAGCGTTCGAAAATTTGGGAATTTACAAAACGCATACGGAAATGTTTAAACAAATTGAAAGTGTTGATGCGGAAATTGCAAAAATAGTTGCAGCTTCATTCAGCGACCCTAACTGCAATAAGCACCCCCGCTTCAAAGTAATAGACGATATCACAGTTGTTAAAATTGATTTTTAAAATAATCTGACATAAAAAAAGCGGGGCGGGAAAATTCCCGCACCCGCTTTAATTAATTTACTTAACCTTGATAGCGGTTAAGGTTGGCACGAATAGCTTCGATGAGTCTTTTTTCTGCCGCTACCTTAGCGTCCTTGGCTACTTTGGTGCATACGGAGGTACCGTAAAGCTTTGAGAGGTCGTCAACGAGGTTCTTGAGGTGTACGGTGTCAAGAATGTTAGTTGAGCCGCAGAGTTCTTCTGCCGTGGGTTCTTTAGCAACGGGTTCTGTGGTGGGGGTGTTTTTATCCATAATACAAATCTCCTTATATCTTTGCACCTTAACCAAGTGCTTTATTCTAAGATATGCAGACGGAAATTTATTTACCACAGCGTTTTTTAAATTGCTCGGCGAAAGTTGACAAACCGAAGGCGTTTTGGTAACATTTCAGTTGCGCGTATGATACTATCATTAATTATTTGCGGTATAACTTGTATCTTAATGATACTCAGTATACTGTTTTTCCCGAAAATAAAATTAGGTAAAATTTCGATTGATACCTATTGGATAATAACGCTGGTCGGCGCAATTATATTGCTTGCTTGCGGTAAGGCGGATATCGTTACGGTCGGAAACGCCCTTATTTCGGATACGGCCATAAACCCCGTAAAAATTCTCGTACTGTTCCTATCAATGACGGTGCTGTCCATTTTCCTTGACGAGCTCGGCTTCTTCCGCTACCTTGCAAGCGTGGCACTCAAAAAAGCCAAAACGGGACAGACGAAGCTGTTTTTGTATCTGTACTTAACCGTTTCGGTGCTGACGATGTTCACCTCGAACGACGTAATAATTCTGTCGTTCACGCCGTTCATTTGCTACTTTGCGAAGAACGCGAAGATAAACCCCACCCCCTACCTCGCCGCAGAATTCGTTGCCGCAAACACTTGGAGTATGGCGCTTATTATAGGCAACCCCACTAATATATATCTTGCGACGGCGTGCGGAATTGACTTCGTAAACTATTTAAAAATAAGCATCGTTCCGACGGTTTTGTCGGGCGCGGTTGCCTTCCTTGCTTTGTACCTATTATTCCGCAAAAAACTTGCCGCACCTATCGAGGGCGAGGCGGAAACGGTAGTTATAAAAGATAAGCTTTTGCTTTGGGTTGGAATCGTTCACCTTGCCGTCTGCACCGTGTTGCTTGCAATAGGCTCCTATATCAATATTGAAATGTGGCTCGTGTCACTTTGCGCCGTCGGAAGCTTGTTCATAATATCGGGCGTAATCGCCATCGTACGGCGGGAAAAGCCCTCGGCTTTATTGGGATGTTTAAAGCGTGCACCATACCCGTTAATTCCATTCGTACTGTCGATGTTCGTGCTTATAGTAGTTTTGAACGAGCAAGGCGTTACCGCCGCTATCGGCGAGTTGTTCGGCGACAACCTTCCTATTTTGAAATACGGCACCTCCTCCTTCCTTGCCTCTAACTTGATTAACAATATTCCTATGAGCGTTTTGTTCTCGTCAATAATAGAATCGACGGGCGGCGCGGATATATCGGCGGTGTTTGCGACGATAATCGGCTCCAACTTAGGCGCGTTGTTTACGCCTATCGGCGCGCTTGCGGGGATTATGTGGAGCAACATTTTAAACAAGCACGGCGTTAAATTCGGATATTTAGATTTTTTGAAAATAGGCGTTACGGTAGCAATACCGACGCTTGCCACCGCGCTCGGCTCGCTGTGGCTGATGCTTACTGTTATCTGTTAAAAAAACACCCGCGGAATAAACCCGCGGGTGTTTTCATGTATATCAGTCTTATTCTCTGCCGCAAAGCCTCTATTCCTCCCCTCTTTTTTTCTTTAAATAACTAACAATTATTCGGAGAAAAAGATG